>NZ_RXNQ01000004.1 GCF_004138205.1 Pedobacter sp. SYP-B3415 | reverse complement strand
TCTCAAAGGCTTCGACAATTTCACGCTTAAATTCCTGCGAATACACCCGATGTGTACTGATTATTTTTCCTTGTGTTCTCATAATTTTTGTTCCCATTTTTGGGCAACTTATATCAGGGACATACAGGCGCACCACCACTCATAACGCCGTTTTATGTCTGAAGCTGAGAACAGCCGGGCCTTTTCCCGCCGCCGTCGGACTTTTGATGCTTTTATGCAAGAAGAGATACACAGCCTTGATTTTATGCCGAACGCAGTGTAACGCGGAGGGATCTGCCTGGTGCTGGGCATTGCCGTCCCCTTGATTAAAGAAGCTATGTAACGAGCAAAGGTGAGATTCCTCACCGCACAATTCGCAGCAAAAACAATTTGGCTTGCGGTTTCGGAAGGAGCCCCGCGGCGGTGAGCGGTCCGATGCTATAGGCTCACATCTATTGGAAACCAAAGGACTATAGGCTTTCGCAAACTTTCCCCGGACAACAGTGAGCAACGAATCATGAACCAAGACCATGGCGCACCACCACTCATAACGCCATTTTATGTCTGAAGCTGAGAACAGCCGGGCCTTTTCCCGCCGCCGTAGGACTTTGATGCTTTTATGCAAGAAGAGATACACAGCCTTGATTTTATGCCGAACGCAGTGTAACGCGGAGGGATCTGCCTGGTGCTGGGCATTGCCGTCCCCTTGATTAAAGAAGCTATGTAACGAGCAAAGGTGAGATTCCTCACCGCACAATTCGCAGCAAAAACAATTTGGCTTGCGGTTTCGGAAGGAGCCCCCGCGGCGGTGAGCGGTCCGATACCACAGTTTCACCGTTGTTGGCAACCGAAGGACTATATACTTTCGCAAAACTTTCCCCAATAACAGTAAAATACAAATCATCAGCCGGGCAACAGTGCGCTACTGAAACGGATCCATGGGAAGTTTGACAACTATAGAAATTCAGGCATTTCACTGGGCCGCGTAAGAGTGATTAATTGTTTTTGGGCCTCCCGGATTGTTATTTGCCATCCGGGGCTGCCATGCAGCGGTTTCTTGCCCTCTGGTCGAAAGGTCAGACAACAGCCTCCTTATTGTATTTGTTGCGGTATTCGATAGGCGAGAGGCCGGTAATCCGTTTAAAAACGGTCCTGAAAGCCTTGGTATCTGTGTAACCGACGTTGTACATGACTTCATTGACATTCTTACGTGTGTTTTCGAGGTGTTTCTTCGCCGCCTCAATTTTTACGCGTTGGATGTATTCAACAGGTGTGTTATTCGTTGCTTTCTTGAACCGGCGCTCGAAGTGACGGCGGCCAATGGCGAAGCGCGTGGCCAGATCCTCGACCGAGATGCGTTCGGTTACATTACTTTCTATAAATTCCTGGGCTTTCCTGATTGGTTCATCCTCGTGCTTTTTCTGACCATTAAACATGGCGAATGGCGACTGGCTTTTCCGGTCAATTTCGATGGCAAAAAACTTGCTGGCGCGGATCGCCATCTGGCGGTCTGTAAACTTTTCTACCAGGTGCAGCAGCAGATTCCAGTATGAATTGGCGCCGCCGCTTGAGTACAGTCCCTGCTCTTCGGTGATGATACTGCCATCAGTAAGGGTGATCTGCGGAAACCGCTCTCTGAACTCTTCGGCAAAAAGCCAGTGGGTTGAGCACTTCCTGCCATCCAGCAGCCCCGTAGAGGCAAGCAGGAATGCGCCGCTGCATAAAGAGGCCACCTCCGCACCGGCCTGGTGTTGCTTAACGATCCAGGGTATAACCTTTTTATTGTTGCCAAGCGCCAGGTCCATATCTGCAATGAGCGCCGGTACTATAATCAGGTCAGTTTTTTTGATATCTTTCAGGAGGGCATCGGTACGGACAAAAAAAGCCCCGTTATTCAGCGGAATTTCTTTCGTAAGACCGACCATCTGTACATCAAACGCAGGCTCCAGTCCGCGGTCTGCCAGAAAACCGTTCACCGCGGTAAACATGTAACGCGGGTCGACGATGCTTGCCGGCACAGCCTCCGGCATGATCAGAATAGAGATATGCTTCATTTGCTCAGGTTAACTTTGCCGGATACAGATCCGGATTACTGCTAAAATTACGGAAACCGCCAGTGTATTTCCAAATCCGGCGGCAGCCGAAAAGATTTTGTCATTATTTTAAGCTACTCCCGTCGCAACCGGCCCCTGTCAAGGTCACAAACATGACCCATCCCGAGCCTGTAGCCGTCCTAAATTTGTAGCGGGCCGGGAAAGTGAAGTGGTCCTGTTTAGCGGCTGACTAAACGAAGAACATTGATCAGACATTTAACCGGCACAGCAAACGAATCAATCTGATATGAAAAAGCAGGAAGATCTTCCGGAAACGGTCGAAGAATACATCAGTGCGCGGAGTATGGAGGCTGCCCGTTCGCTCAGGGAAACACGTGCGCAGATCACAAGCCTGGTTCCAGGAGCCACTGAACTGATCAGTTACCAGATTCCCACGGTGAAATACCGGGATGCACCGTTACTGGCTTATGCAGCCTATCCGGCGCATTGCAGCCTCTATACCATGAGTAAGGAGATCATGCACCGCTACCGCGACGAATTAAAAACCTATAAGACTACGCTGGTTGCTATTCATTTTAAACCGGGAACCACGCTGCCGGATACACTGGTCGCAAAAATCGTTGCAGACAGGATGGCCGAAACCGACATGATGTTGAGGGAGCGGGAGCTGCGAAAACAGGAAAAACGGGCAGCAGGGAAGAAGTGGCAGGTATGAGAAAACTAATTGTTTCAATGAATGTAACCCTGGACGGATTTATGTCCGGACCAGATTGCGAGCTCGACTGGCATTTTGAGGCCTGGTCTGCTGATATGGCCCGCGAGCTTTCTGCACAACTGCAGGCTACAGACACCATTCTGCTGGGCCGGATTACCTACCAGGCCATGGCCCACTACTGGCCTTCACGCAGCCAGGACCTTTCGTTCCCCAGGGAAGACCTCGCATTTGCAGAAATGATGAACAAGCACCGTAAAATCGTTTTTTCGAAAACACTCGATGAGGCATCATGGAACAATACGATTGTGTGCAGGGGTTCAGTCATCGCAAAGATACGCGAGCTGAAGCAACAGCCCGGCCGCGACATTATTGTGTATGGCAGCGGGCAGCTGGTAAACAAACTGATGGCTGATAACCTGATAGACGTCTACACACTTTGGCTCCATCCGGTAGCAATAGGAAAGGGAAAGCCACTGTTTAAAAAACTGAGGCGCAGGATCAGCGTCTCCGCACAGTCAGTCACGCAATTCAGTTCGGGCGTGCTGGCACTTTCCTATCATTCGCGTTAATCGGTATAGTCTTCCATTGCCTGGAAAATGTGATCTACCTGGATTGGTTTAGCCAGAAAACCTGCAAAATACTGCTGATAATCCTTTTCATGCTTGGCGGTTACGTCTGCTGTCAGCGCGAAGATGGGCGTTTCCTTGTTAAGCTTTTTCTGGCTGCGGATTTCCTTTGCGGCATCAAAGCCATTCATCTGTGGCATATGAATATCCATCAGGATGTAATCAAACTGCAGGCTGGCCGCTTTTTCTACAGCTTCGTTGCCATTTGCAGCGTGTTCGCAGATAATACCCTGCCTGCTGAGTAACTTCATTGCCACCATAGCATTGATCATATTGTCTTCAGCAAGCAGAACCTTTTTACCTTGCAGGTGATAGGCCTGACCGTCTGCAGTTGATACAGGCGCCGCTACACGTTTCAGCCGCAGGCTGAAAGAGAAAACCGAGCCCTTTCCGCGGGCGCTGCGCAGATGAATTTCGGTACCGAACACGCCGAGCAGTTTTTTGACAATAGCCAGGCCAAGTCCGGAGCCACCCTGCGGACGTGTTGTAACAGACGGCGGCTGGTAAAAATTTTCAAAGATGGCTTCCTGGTTCTCGGGCGCAATGCCAACTCCAGTGTCTTTGACCGAAAAGGAAAGCTCGTCAAATACATCGTCAACCGGCTTACGCGATACATGCAGGCTGATGCGGCCGGTATCCGTATATTTGATTGCATTACCCAGCAGATTGGCAAGAACCTGGTGTAACCGTATTTCGTCTGTCAGAAAGGCGAGGCCGTCTATACCCTGTACGTCCAGCTGCAGGTGCAGGCCCTTTTCCTCCGCCATTTTCAGGTAGGTCTGGTAAAGCTGCCTGGTCAGCCTGGTCAGGTCAACCGGTTTTTCGTGCAGGATGACCTTTTGTTCTTCAAGCCGGGTGAAATCGAGAATATTATTGACCAGCATCAACAAACTTGAAGAGGCAAAATCGAGCGCATCCAGAAGCTGGCCGTTATCCTGGTCAGCCCGCCCGCGCAGCAGCGTAGCAATACTGGTTACTGCGTTAAGCGGCGTACGGATCTCATGACTCATGGTTGAAAGAAAATCCTGCTTTACACGTGCCAGTTGCTCTGCCCGGTCTTTTTTTATGATAATCGCCGCCTTTTCACGCTCGGACTGCAGTTTTTTCTGGATGGCCTCTTCCCTGAAGATCAGTTCATATTGCTCAATGATTTTCAGCGTCTGGGTGCTGATCACCTGTTCCTTTTGTTCCAGGTAGGCTTCCAGGTAAGACATCGCCGCGAGGCGGTCTCCGCCGGCTTTATGCAGCAGGTACAGCTGATAGTTGCTTTTAAAACCAATAAAAGCCATGGTGTATTTCCTGCTTAATTCCAGCGCCTCGCTGAAATGCCGCTCGGCCTGAACCGGATCGCCCTGCTGTTTGAAGAGCATGCCAAGGCGATACAACGCCATACCGGTTCCAAGTTTGTCGCCTGCTTCGCGATGCATGGAAAGGGCAAGCAGCAGGTCTGACTGGGCACGATCGTAAATACCCTGAGCCATGCAGACCTTTGCACGGCCGTATATGGAGAAGGCCATGCCCCGCGTATCGCCGGTTTGGGTCTTCATCTCTATGGCTTCATTGATCAGTTGGGCTGCCTTTTTGATATTGCCCTTCTTTAAATAAATGCCTGATAATGGATTATAGGCGTTTGAGATAAGGTTTAAATCGTTTTTCCGCTTGCCTATGCGAACAGCTTCTTCATAGGCTTTGCCAGCATTCCGCTGGTCGCCGATGTACTCGTAAACCGTACCGAGCGACTTTTGCACGCGCGCAATCTGAATGCTATCGTTCAGTTCCCTGTACAGTCGCAAACTGGCAAGCAGGTGCTTCAGGCCCTGGTCAAAGTTATTAGATTTGTAATAGACGCTGCCGATATTATAATGCGCTTCAGCAATACCTTTCCGGTTGCCGGTCTGTTCGCAAAGCCGTATAGCATGCCGTGCGTGGCGAAGTGCCTGTTTCTGACTGCCTGTAATCATGTAAAACAGCGAAAGCCGGTTCAGGCACTGAATAACCAGGCCCGTGTCTTTAGCGTTTTGGGCAATGGATAGTGCTTTGCGGCCCAGCCTGATACTCTTTTTGAGATCGGTTGTGCGTGTGGCGTAGGCGGTATCAAGAAAAGTGAGCGCGTCTGAAACCGTGTGTTGATCCCTCATTCAATACGATGGTAAAACTTAGATATTTGGTAAAGCAAAGTTAAAGTTAGCCATTTCGTTGCGGGAATTCTTATGGCAGAAAAAAGATTTTTTCGAAAGCGCTTAAATCTCTGCCAGACTAAACGTTTCACCCAACCGGGCGCCTTTTTCGGTTTGTTTCAGGGTGCAGCATTCAATAACCGGATCGTGCTCAAAAAAAAGTACATAATCGTTCGCAAGGGCTTCCTCAAAAAACAACTGTTTTTCGCTGAGTGTCTTAAGCGGAAACATATCATAAGACATCACATAGGGCAGAGGGATATGTCCCGCCGAAGGCAACAGGTCTGCCATAAAAACCACGGTGCGCCCCTTGTAACTGAGCTGTGGCAGCATCATGGCATCAGTATGCCCGTAAACAAACCTGATCCGGATGTCCTGATGAAAGGCCGTGTCATTTTCCGGGCTTACAAAGTTCAGTTGCCCGCTTTCCTGTATAGGCAGAATATTCTCTTTCAGGAACGAAGCTTTTTCGCGCGGGTTCGGTTCAGTAGCCCATTTCCAGTGCTGTTCGTTGCTCCAGAACTTTGCGTTTCTGAAGGCGGGCACCAGCAGGTCTCCTGCACGTTCAATTGAGCCACCGCAATGGTCAAAGTGAAGGTGCGTGAGAAATACGTCGGTAATGTCGTCGCGGTGGAAGCCCAGGTTTTTCAGCGAACCATCAAGCGTTGCCGATCCATGGAGTGCGTAATGACCAAGAAATTTTTCGTCCTGTTTGTTGCCAATACCATTGTCGACCAGGATGAGCCGGTCGCCATCCTCAATAAGCAGACAGCGCATGGCCCAGGTACAAAGGTTCTGTTCGTCGGCCGGGTTGCTGCGCTGCCAAAGCGATTTGGGCACGACGCCGAACATAGCGCCGCCGTCAAGTTTGAAAAAACCGGTATCAATTGTATGTAAGTTCATGCTACGATCTCCTTAAAACAAACATACTAAATTTAGTCAGGGGAGGGCGCCAGAAAACAAAAAGCCCCTTCGTGGTGCGAAGGGGCTTTTAAATAAATGATGAATAGTTATAAGTGAATGACTTCGCCGTATGCATCGGCGGCAGCTTCCATCACCGCTTCGCTCATGGTTGGATGCGGGTGCACAGCCTTAATCATCTCATGACCTGTTGTTTCAAGTTTGCGGGCAACCACGATCTCGGCAATCATTTCGGTTACGTTAAAACCGATCATGTGAGCACCAAGCAGTTCACCGTATTTTGCATCGAAAATCAGTTTTACGAAACCGTCTTTTGCACCTGCAGCACTTGCTTTGCCTGAGGCTGAGAAAGGGAACTTACCGATCTTCAGTTCATAACCTGCGGCTTTTGCGGCTTTTTCGGTGTAACCTACAGAAGCAATTTCCGGTGTGCAGTATGTACAGCCCGGAATGTTGTTGTAATTCAGCGGCTCAACATGCTGACCTGCGATCTTCTCTACGCAGATAATGCCTTCGGCCGATGCAACGTGCGCCAGGGCCTGTCCGCCAACCACGTCGCCGATTGCATAATAACCTTTTACCGATGTATTGTAATATTCGTCGACGGCGATTTTGCCTTTCTCGGTTTTGATTCCGGTTTCTTCCAGCCCGATGTTCTCGATGTTTGCTACAACACCGGCGGCGGAAAGCACGATTTCACATTCAAGCGTTTTCATTCCTGAAGGCGTTTTTACCTGTACTTTACAGCCTTCTCCCGCAGTATCCACAGACTCTACGCTTGATGAGGTCATGACCTCAATGCCTGCCTTTTTAAAGTTGCGCAGCAGTTGTTTTGAAACATCTTCGTCTTCTACGGGAACAATATTGTCCATAAATTCGACTACGGTTACTTTCGTACCCATGGTGGCGTAGAAATAAGCGAACTCAACGCCGATCGCACCTGAACCAACTATAACCATCGATTTAGGAAGCTCAGGAAGCACCATGGCCTGGCGATAGCCAATCACCTTTTTGCCATCCTGCTTAAGACTGGGAAGCTCTTTTGAGCGGCCGCCGGTAGCAATGATAATATGTTTGCCGCTTACCTCTTTGCTGCTGCCGTCTGCTGATTTAACCTCTATTTTATTACCGGGTTTTACCTTACCGGTACCCATGATCACTTCGATCTTATTTTTTTTCATAAGGAACTGAACGCCCTTGCTCATACCGTCTGCAACTGCGCGGCTGCGTTTCACCACGGCTGCGAAATCTGCGGTTGCTTCTGCGGTCTGAATGCCGTAATCGGCTGCATGGTTGATGTATTCGAAAACCTGCGCACTTTTGAGGAGTGCTTTGGTGGGAATACAGCCCCAGTTGAGGCAGATTCCGCCGAGGGATTCGCGTTCGATGATAGCGGTTTTTAACCCGAGCTGGGAAGCCCTGATGGCGGCCACATAACCACCCGGACCGCTTCCTAATACAATAACGTCGTAGTTCATACTTCTATTAAAGGAATAAAGTTTTCACCTCTGCGTTTGTTTCAGCCGCAGATGGTTCGCCAAAATTATAAAAAAATGTGGTTATGCAGCGGAACGCTTGTCTATGGTCGATTTAAAATGACCTGAAAATGCTTGTTGTCTCGTTTCAATAGGCTGTATATGCGATGGTTAGGCGAAAGAACCGGAACAGGCTGTTGGGCATGTGTTACCCATGCATCATAAAAATTACACACATATGTGCAGATGCTGAGCGGGAGCGTTCCCGGAATTCACGCCGATGTGAACCTTCTGATAGCTGACATAGGTAGGTATTCGTGGTTTAAATAATTGGGGTACAGTAAGATGTGATCAATTGTTAATAGATTGCAAGAAAGATGGTGCTTAACAATTATTTAATATCAGGGTGTTTACTTGCGCAATTTAAATATCTACCTTTGCAGCGGTGAAAAACAATACCAGCAAAGAACAACACAACTATTCATTAAAAAAACAAGCATGAACAAATCTTTACTAGTCAAATTTTTAGTAATTGTACTTGCGTTTGTAGGCGTTACGCTTGGCTCAGATGCCCAGGTAACGACTTCATCGATGACGGGTACAATTACTGACGGAAGTCAGGTGTTGCCTGGCGCAGGGATCAAGGCAAGACATACGCCATCTGGCACTGTCTACAATGCAACTACCAACGAGGGCGGAAGGTTTACAATCGCTGGCATGCGCGTTGGCGGTCCCTATACCGTCGAAGTAAGTTACGTTGGGTATCAGTCAAAAACATCGACCGATATCTACCTGAAGCTTGGCGAAACCGTCGTTCTAAATTTAGCACTGTCTGACTCTGCCCAAGAGTTGGCCGATGTTGTTGTTCGGTCTGCATCTGGCGCGAGCAAGTCGAAAACGGGTGCGGCCAATTCTGTTTCCCGCAAGCAAATCGAGGAACTCCCTACTTTTTCGAGGAGTGTGACTGACCTTACAAGATTAACGCCGCAATCAAATTCAGCAGGAAATGGCTTCTCATTTGCAGGCAGAAATGCATTATTCAACTCTTTGACACTTGATGGTGCACAGATGAATAACGTATTTGGTCTATCCTCACTCCCTGGCGGACAAACGGGAGCTCAACCATTTACGCTGGATGCAATCGAGGAACTTCAGATAAACTTGGCACCATATGATGTAAAACAGAGTGGTTTTACTGGAGCTGGCGTTAACGCGGTCACAAAAGCTGGCACAAACAAATTTTCCGGGTCATTTTATACATATTATAAAAATCAAAATCTTCAGGGATACAAAACCGGCGACTTCGAAGAACAAAAATCTCCGGATCGTGCCTTCATGTATAAACAGTTTGGTTTTCGCTTAGGTGGGCCAATTGTTAAAGACAAGCTTTTTTTCTTCGTAAATGGTGAAATAACCAGGCGATCTGCACCATTCTCAGCTTTTCAGGCTAATAGAGGTACAACAGGACCGAACATTTCTCGTGTTGCTTATGCAGATATGCTAACAGTTCAGAACTTGATGATGTCTAGGTATGGTTATGATGTAGGGCAAATTGACGGTTACACCAACGAGACTGAGGCAAATAATATTACAGCGAGACTAGACTGGAATATTAGTAATACCCAAAAGCTGACTATCCGGTATAATTATTTGAACTCTTTCGATGATAAGTCACCAAGCGGTTCGGGTGCTCGCGGTAGCGGCGGTCGCGGTCCGGGTCTGAACTCAATGATTTTCTCGAACCTTCGGTATCAACAGTATAATAACCTGAATTCAGTAACTGCTGAATTGAACTCTCGATTCGGGAACAAATTTGCAAATAACCTGCAATTAGTTTATTCCGCATTTCGCGACTATAGAAAGCCTTATGGTGGTGCATTCCCGCTCGTAGATATCGAGGATGGCTTTAGCGCAAATTACATTTCGTTTGGAGGTGAGCCTTTCAGCGGTTTGAATAAACTTAATCAGGACATCTATACCCTGAATGAGAACTTCAATATATTCGCCGGAAACCATACAATCACCCTGGGTGGTACACTTGGTTACCAAAAGTTCGCTAATGCCTTCGCCCAATTCACTGCAGGTCAGTTTAGATATAGAAATTTATCTGATTTCATCGCTGCAGCAAACGGCAACACGTCAATAGTGCCCTTACAGTATCAGTTAACTTATTCAGCTGATCGTAACGATCCTGAGCCATTTGCAACATTCAGCCAAATGCCTGTTGCAGTTTATGCGCAGGATGAATGGTATGTCAAGCCAAATTTCAAATTGACTTATGGACTTCGCCTTGACATGCCGATCTATACAGCAGATATTCCTTCCAATGACCGTGTTACACCACTTAGTTTTCGCGAAGGAGAGAAGCTGGATGTGGGTCAGTTGCCAAAAACACAACTTTTATTTTCGCCTCGACTGGGATTCAATTGGGACGTCCTGAAAAATTCCAAGTTGATTCTTCGCGGTGGATCGGGGGTTTTTACCGGTGCATCTACAGGCGTTTGGCTTACCAACCAAGCAGGAAATACTGGTTTGATGTTTGGCCAGGATTTCCTTACAAATCCTACAAACCGGCCATTCAATCCTAATCCGGCTGCGTACATCCCAGCTAATGCAAATATCCCTTCATCTTTTGCTATAAATTTAACGGCTCCGAATTTCAAGGTTCCGCAGATCTGGCGCTCGAGTTTCGGTGTTGATTACAGATTGCCTGGTGACATTCTTGCAACTGTTGAGGGTATGTACACTCAATCCTTGAATGAATTATATCACCGCAATGCTAACCTTGTAACTCCGAGTGGAACCTACGGAAATGGTGGAGAAACAAGACCTTATTTTCCTGGCGTTACGACTTCGGCAAATTCCAACACGGGCCCTAACCGTATCAATTCATTTATTACAAATGCTATTGTTATGGACAATACGACGCAGGGTTACGCATGGAACGTGACTGCGCAATTGCAGAAGCGTTTTGGTAAAATTGCCGATGCATCTATAGCCTATACACGTAGTGATGCTAGAGATATCACATCTACGCCTGGTTCACAGGCTAATTCAGCCTTCACAGGCAATCCGATTGTCGGCGATCCAAATAATCCAGTTCTTGCATATAGTAGCTTTGTTGTCCGCGACAGAATCATTGCTGCCGTTAATTTCAACTTTAACATTATCCCTAAATCGCCAACTACCATCGGAGTAATTTATGAAGGTGCACCAAACGGTGATGCCTTTGGCAATACCCGTTTCTCATACCTTGTCTCAGGTGACGCAAACGGAGATAACGCCTCGAATGACCTGATGTATGTGCCACGTGATCAAAGCGATATACTGTTAGTTCCTATAACTGCGAGCACTACCACTCGTGCGGAATCAGTAGATGCCCAATGGCAACGTTTAAACTCATATATTGCCCAGGATGAGTACCTAAGCACAAGACGTGGTTCGTTTGCAGAACGCAATGGGGCTGAGTATCCATGGATGAACCGTTTTGATGTACGTATCATGCAAGAGGTTAGAACACTTTTTGGCGCTCAAAATGGCAACCGTTTCAATTTCAGCCTCGATATCGTGAACTTTGGTAATCTCCTTAACAAGAACTGGGGACAAGCTCAAGTTCCTGCCTTGGCAAACTTTTTACAGTTCCAGGGAAGAGACGCAGCTACGAATAGGCCGAAATATACAGTTAGTCAAAATCTCGGTAATTCAACTTTCATACCTAACACATCAATTTCCTCTAGATATCAGATTCAGGTCGGAGCGCGTTATAGCTTCAACTAAGTTTCATAGATGGATATTCAACCGCCAGGCTTATGCCTGGCGGTTTTTTTTTGCCTTCTTTTTACTTTATTCAGGTTTCTTGTATGGTTCCAACAATTAATATCATTGCGGTTAGTACAGTCCCTTTCTTTTGACTAATCGGATTAGATAGATTTCATTTAGCTAACTTGCCTGCCATTCGTTATTTTTACTGTTGCCATAGGAATAACACCACGTTATCCACCTAATTCATGATTATGTAAATGTCAGTACAATATCCCATATCCAAAAAAACCGATCAAACCGACAACTATCACGGAACCGTTATCAGCGACCCGTACCGCTGGCTTGAAGATGACCAGGCGGCCGACACGGGAGAATGGGTCAGGGCACAAAATGAGGTTACAGAAAATTATCTCTCAAAACTACCTTTCCGGCAACAGATCCATACCCGCCTTACCCGGCTTTCTGACTATCCGCGCGAAAGCGCACCTGTTGTAAGGGGCGAGCTTGTTATTTATTCAAAAAATACCGGTCTGCAAAACCAGGCTGTGTTATATGTGCAACACGGATTGTCTGGCGAGCCCGAAATACTTATAGACCCAAACACATTTTCTGACGATGGTACCGTAGCCCTTCAGGCCACAGCTTTTTCTAAAACGCAGAAGTATTTTGCCTATTCGGTTGCAGCTTCCGGCAGCGACTGGCAGGAGATTTATGTGATGGATTTTCAAAGCCGGAAACTGCTCGCAGAAAAAATCACTTACGTCAAATTCACCGGGATCAGCTGGGCCGGCGATGAAGGCTTTTATTACAGCGGGTACGACCGCCCGGCCGATGAGGCTGCGAAGTTCAGCGCCAAAAACGAATTTCAAAAAGTGTATTACCATCGGGTCGGCACACCGCAGGAAGATGATATCCTGATCTATCAGGATCCCGAACATCCGCTAAGGTATGTTGATGTCAGCCTCACGGAAGATGAACGTTTTCTGGTGCTTCATATCGCCGA
This sequence comes from Pedobacter sp. SYP-B3415, assembly GCF_004138205.1. Taxonomy (GTDB): domain Bacteria; phylum Bacteroidota; class Bacteroidia; order Sphingobacteriales; family Sphingobacteriaceae; genus Pedobacter. Next base: position 134,542 of record NZ_RXNQ01000004.1, on the reverse strand, counting down.
AGGCACAGACGGCACAGAAATTAAGGTGCGCGACCTACAGGCTGAGGATCAATCGGGCTTTACAACCTTAGTTGCGGGGTTCGGCACGAACGCTGCTGTTATTGATAATATTGACGGGAAACTGCTGATCCAGACCAATGCGGGCGCACCAAGATTTAAGGTTGTGATGGTCGATCCTGCTGAACCGGGAAGCGAAAACTGGCAGGTCATCATAGCGGAAGCAGAGGAGCCTTTGATTGAAGTAGGCACCGGCGGCGGAAAGCTGTTTGCATCGTACCTGAAAGACGCGGCAACCGAAGTGATTCAATATTCCCGGAACGGATCACCTGAGCACCGGATTACGCTGCCCGGGCCGGGAACGGCATCTGGTTTCAGGTGCAAAGCAGGTCAGGACTTTTTCTTTTATACCTTTACCTCATTCACCTATCCGGCAACTGTTTTCAGGTACGATATCAAGACGGGAAAATCGGTGTTGCACAAAACTCCCGGGCTTACTTTTGACCCTGCGGCCTTTGAGACAACACAGGTTTTTTATCCGGGGAAGGATGGCACGCGTATTCCGATGTTTATAACCGGAAAGAAAGGACTTGAACGTAACGGGGAAAACCCGGTGCTGCTTTATGCCTACGGCGGATTTAACGTCAACCTGACACCTGCCTTTTCAAGTACGAATATTGTGTTTCTGGAGAACGGTGGATTGTATTGCGTTGCCAACCTCCGCGGGGGCGGAGAGTATGGCGAGGACTGGCACCAGGCGGGCATGCTCGATCGCAAACAAACGGTGTTCGACGATTTTATCGCCGCTGCAGAATTCCTGATCCGCGAGAAGTATACAAATACAATGAAGCTGGCGATTCGTGGTGGCAGCAACGGCGGACTGTTGGTGGCGGCCTGTATGACCCAGCGGCCCGATCTGTTCAGGGTTGCGATTCCACAAGTCGGCGTATTGGACATGCTTCGCTACCATAAGTTTACGGTGGGCTGGGGCTGGGTAGTGGAATACGGCAGCAGCGACGATCGAGAACAGTTCGGCTATTTACTTAAATATTCTCCGTTACACAATCTCAAAGCCGGAACCTGTTATCCGGCCACATTGATCACGACGGCAGATCATGATGACCGGGTGGTCCCCGCACATTCGTTTAAGTTTGCTGCAGCGCTTCAGGAAGTGCAGGGCTGCTCAGCGCCTGTGCTCATCCGCATTGACGCCCGGGCCGGCCATGGCGCAGGAAAGCCGACGGCAAAACTTATCGATGAAATGGCAGACGTTTGGGCGTTTGTGTTCGCGAATCTGGATATGGTTGCCGGCGACACTTGATCCCGGCTCCACAAACATAGATCGCAGGCAAAAGTTACAGCTCAGCAAGAACCCGCCCCATATCCTCAATCAGATCGTCGATATGTTCCAGGCCTGCCGATACGCGAACCAGGTTGCGTGGTGTTTTTGAATCCGGGCCTTCAATCGAGAAACGGTGCTCGATCAGGCTCTCTACACCGCCAAGGCTGGTGGCCTGTGCAAAAAGCTTCAGGTTATTTACCAGTTGCCGGGCAGCTGCCTCGCCACCCCTCAGCAAGAATGAGAACGTACCGCCAAAGCCGGACATCTGTTTTTTAGCGGTTTCATGCTGAGGATGATCGGCATGGCCGGGGTACAGGACTGACTCAACTTTTGGATGATCGCGGAGAAAACCTGCCAGTGCAGCCGCATTTTCGCAGTGACCGCGCATGCGGTAGGCCAGCGTCTTCAGACTTCTAAGCAGCAGAAAACAATCGAACGGGGCCGCCACCGCGCCGCCGGTCTGCTGGATATTTTTGATCCGTTCCCAGAATTCGTCGCGTTTTGCCGTAATCAGCACGCCGCCGAGTACATCACTGTGCCCCCCAATGTACTTGGTGGTCGAATGCATGACCATGTCGGCGCCAAAGGCAATCGGGTTTTGAAGAACGGGTGAAGCAAAGGTACTGTCGCAGGCAAAAATAAGCTGGTGACGCTTTGCCAGCTGTCCGATAGCTTCAAGGTCAGTAATCTTCAGCATAGGGTTCGATGGTGTTTCCACCCAGATCAGCCGCGTTTCCGCTTTCACCGCTGCTTCGACTTTTTCCAGGTCTGTCTGGTCAACAAAATCAAATGTCAGCGTTTTATTAAAAATTGTAAGCAACTGTTTTTTAAATCCCCAGTACATATCGTCGGGAGCGATAATATGGCTGCCAGGCTCCAGTGCCTGAAAGAGCGACATACCTGCAACATTGCCCGAAGAAAAAGCTGCTGCAGCTTCGCCATTTTCCAAAGCGGCAAGCACAGTTTCAAGTGCTTCCCGGTTAGGATTACTCACCCGGCTGTACATGTGTCCGCCCGGATAACCACCCGTCTCATCACGAAAAAATGTAGTAGACAAGCTGATAGGCTGCGTTACATCGCCCGTAGCCGGTTTAACGAGATTAGCTGCGTGGATGCTGATGGTTTCTGGTTTCATGCTCAAACGTGTTAATGTTTCGGATGGCTTTGTATTTACGCAAATGTATCCGCTAAAAACGAAAAACAGGCCGGTTTGGCAAGATTTATGTAAAGTTCAGGACGAAAATGGTATCGTACAGTCGAGATGCCTTCAAACATAAGAAACTTAAAAACTTAAATGATCTGAAAATGAAAAAGATAGTGTTCATCATGGCGCTCGCCATCAGTGCTCTCACCATTCAAAGCTGCTCTACACAAAATGCTGCAAGCACGCCCGCAACTGTACGTCGCGGAAGTGTTGTAGGTAATTGGGTACTGAACGACATTACTTTTGAAGGTATTCCTGCGCAGGCAGTTCGCGGTCTGTTTGGTGAAAACTCTTACGCCTGCTTTACAGGCAGTACCTGGAATCTGACCAATAGCGGTAACGGATCATATACGCTTACTGGCGGCACCGGCTGCGCATCGGGAACACAGAACATCTTCTGGTCTGCAAGTCCGGCAGATCAAACGTTCCAGTTCAAAAAACTGATGGAAGGACAGAAAGCAAAAGACATTGCTGACGGCTACCGTCTGATCCTGGTTTCGGCAGACAAACAGTCTATGGTCTTGAAGTCGCCGATCGAATATGGCAGCGCCACAGCAAATGTTGTTCTTAACTTTACACGCGCCGCAAAATAAAACGCCGATAACATATTTATTCCAAGCACCTGAACGGGTGCTTTTTTTTTTGCTCAAGAAATTTGAAACCCATGTTGCCTGCTCCGGATTCATCATTCAACGATTAAACTGCTGCAACTAATCTTAAAGCGGCGGCTGTTTTTTGACAATATTCCACAAAGAACCCAGGTGTCAACCTGCGATCCGAACTGTTTCTGCTTGTTTTCCAGTTAAGAAAGTCGCGTTCATACAGCACTTGTTACATGCTGTCCGGACAGGAGAGCACCCCCGTTCGAAAGTACCCGCTTATATCCGTTTATATCCGGATATAAACGGATATATCCGGATAACATCGGGCTAACAGGTTGCGCTGTGCCCATCTTTGCATAAGCGGAAGGCAACATCGCTTATCCATTGCAAGACATAAAACAGCAAAAAATATGGAATCGACAGCAAAAATTATCAGGCTTTACACCCCCTCAGTGCCGGTACTCGGCGTTATTAGAGGCAGTCACCCAACAGATCACCAAGAGCCGGCACGGTCACAAAAAAAGTGGCATCCGGCACGCGGGCACAAGCCCGGGGGCAAACCGCCCTTTACCCTGTTCTACTGCTACAGTGCGTTAGCAAGCTTACAACAAAATGATGCGCATTCGCCCTGATAGTTGTATTTTTGCCGCACCAATACCGATTTTTATGTCATCAGCAGCAAGCCTACAGGCGCTTATACAAGATTCCGCTCTCGACGCAACGTTAAGGGCCATTGCAACGAAAGTTTCAGCCGGCGAGCGCGTAAGTTTTGATGAAGGCGTCTACCTTTACGAGCATGGGGAATTGGCTTATCTCGGTATTCTCGCCAACTTTATCAGGGAGAAAAAACACGGCGATCATACTTACTTCAACAGGAACTTCCACATTGAGCCCACAAATCTTTGTGTTTACGACTGCAAGTTCTGTTCGTATTCACGGATGCTCAAAGAGCGCGAGGAAGGCTGGGAAATGAGCGTAGACGCGATGATGGAAACCCTGAAAAAGTATGATGATGAACCTGTTACTGAAGTGCACATAACAGGTGGGGTTGTTCCCAAACAGAACCTAGACTTTTATGCAGAATTTTTCAGACGGGCCAAGGCACACCGGCCTGACCTGCATATCAAGGCGCTGACCCCGGTTGAGTACTACTATATTTTCAAGAAGGCAAAGCTGAGTCATTATGACGGAATGAAATTTCTGAAAGAAGCAGGATTGGATTCCATGCCTGGCGGGGGAGCTGAAATTTTCCATCCGGAGATTCGCGAAAAGATTGCTCACGATAAGTGTAATGCGGAACAGTGGCTGGATATTCACAGGCAGGCACACAGCCTCGGCATGCGATCAAATGCCACCATGTTATATGGACATATCGAAGCCTACTGGCATCGCATTGACCATATGGAACGGCTGCGCCAGCTGCAGGACGAAACCGGGGGCTTCCAGGCCTTTATCCCACTGAAATTCCGCAATCAGCACAACCAGATGGAGCATGTGCGTGAAGTTTCTGTGATCGAGGATTTAAGGAATTACGCTGTAGCGCGCATTTATCTTGACAACTTTGAGCACATTAAGGCATACTGGGCAATGATAAGCAGGGAGACTGCCCAGCTTGCGCTGAACTTTGGTGTAGATGATATAGACGGAACGCTGGATGACACAACCAAAATTTACTCGATGGCGGGTGCAGAGGAACAGACACCGGCCATGAGTACCCGCGAACTTGCCAGCCTGATAAAACAGGTTAACCGGAAACCGATTGAGAGGGATACGCTGTATAACGTTGTAACTGATTACTCGACCTATGTATTTGAAGAGGAAGCAAAACCTCAGTACTATAAGTTGCCCGTAATCAACTAATTATTCATGGACAAGGAACTTTATATTATAAGACACGGCGAGACCGAATTAAACCGGCTGGGCATTGTACAGGGCAGGGGAATAGATGCCGATCTGAATGATACCGGTCGCGCGCAGGCGGCAGCTTTTTATGAAACTTACAAAAACGTTGCGTTCGACAAAGTTTATACTTCAACACTGAAACGCACCCACCAAACCGTCCAGGGCTTTATCGACTCCGGTTTACCCTGGGAGCAACTCTCCGGCCTTGACGAACTGGCCTGGGGCGAATGGGAGGGACAGCCAAATACCGAGGAGGCCCGGGAAGTCTTCAGGCTGCTCGTCGAGGAATGGCTGAACGGCAACTACGACGCCAAACTGAAAGGCGGCGAAAGTCCACGTGAGGTAGCCGAACGCCTCAAAGCAGCCATGCTCACAATTGCCGCGCAGCCAAACGAAAAAACCGTACTTGTGTGCATGCACGGCCGGGCATTGCGAATTCTGCTCTGTGTTTTGCTCAATAAGCCGCTAAACCAAATGGCCGAGTTTGCTCATGTAAATACAATACTGTACCGCGTTTCGCTTACGGGCGATATTTATGATATTATCGATCCCAACAACAGCGATCACCTTCAACTACTTACACAATCATAGACCTTTGGAAAAAATCCGTATCTCTGCCGTTTCATATACCAATACAAAACCATTTATCTACGGACTTGAACACGCCTCAGTTAAAGAAAGTATAGACCTGTCGCTTGATATCCCTGCCGACTGTGCGGCAAAACTCATCGAAGGTCAGGTAGACGTCGGACTTGTTCCGGTCGCCGTTTTCCCACTGGTTCCGAACGCAAATATCATCGCCGATTATTGCATAGGTTCTGACGGAGCCGTTAACTCGGTCTTTATTTTTAGTCAGGTGCCCGTTCATCAGATCCGAACGCTTAGACTCGACAGCCACTCGCGTACTTCCAATCAACTCGCACGGGTGCTGCTTAAGTTTCACTGGAAACAGGAAGTGTCTTTGGTTAGCGGAGATGTGGCGGCAGATGCATTCGTATTAATCGGCGACCGTACATTCGGTCAGAAAGACAAACACAGTTTCGCCTACGATCTTGGCGAGGCCTGGAAAACACATACTGGGCTTCCCTTTTTATATGCCGCCTGGATCGCCAACCGGGAAATAAGCAACGAATTTAAAATGCAGTTTAACGAGGCGCTCAGGTATGGACTCGACCATCGGAAAGAAGTAATTCAGGCCCTTCCCGATTTTCCTGAATTCAATAAGGAAGATTATCTTATGAATAAGCTGGATTTCAGTCTTACCCCCGAGAAACGACGGGCTATGGACCTGTTTTTGGCTTACATAAAAGAACTGGAAAACACGCAGTAGCCATTTCTTCAACACTGCTGCGAATTTTCAACAATAAAGCGCCTTCCCGAAATTAGGCGTTATCTTTAGGGTTTTCGTAAATCGCATTTATTTTGGCAAAAAGCACGACAAAAGAAACACCGTTAATGCAGCAGTACAACGCAATCAAAGCGAAGTACCCGGGTGCTCTCCTGCTGTTCAGGGTTGGTGATTTTTATGAAACCTTCGGTGAGGATGCCGTCAAAACCGCCCAGATCCTGGGAATCGTGCTTACACGCCGGGCAAACGGAGCTGCTACACATATTGAGCTGGCTGGTTTTCCGCATCATTCACTGGACAATTACCTGTCAAAACTGGTTAGGGCGGGGCAGCGGGTTGCCATCTGTGATCAGCTTGAAGATCCGAAAACTACCAAAACAATTGTAAAACGGGGAGTAACGGAACTGGTTACTCCGGGTGTTGCCTACAGCGACAATATCATCAACCAGAAAAGCAACAATTACCTGGCCTGCGTTTACTTTGACAAAACGCAGACGGGTGTTTCTTTTCTCGATATCTCAACCGGGGAGTTTCTACTCGCCCAGGGAAACAATGCCTATGTTGACAAACTGCTGCAGGGTTTTAAGCCGAATGAAGTCATCTTTCAAAAGTCTAAGAGAGGAACATTTCTTGAAGAATTCGGCGATAAGTTTTACACCTTCGGCATGGACGAATGGCCTTTCACCAGCGATTATGCGAACGAGGTTCTGACAAAACATTTTGATGTCAGCTCGTTAAAGGGATTTGGCATCGAAAAACTACAGGCAGGAATCGTAGCTGCCGGAGTGGCGCTGCATTATCTTGGTGAAACGGAACACCGGAACCTGCAGCATGTAACTGCGCTGACGCGGATCGAAGAAGATAAATACATGTGGCTGGACCGCTTCACCATTCGCAATCTCGAACTGGTTAACAGCACAAATGATAATGCCGTTACGCTGTTTAACGTTCTCGATCAAACGGTTACACCGATGGGTGCAAGGATGCTGCAGCGGTGGATCGTCATGCCGCTCAAGGAACTTCAGCCCATTACCGAACGACTGGAGATGGTCGATTTTCTTTTGCAGCAGCCCGAACTTCGGGAAGACCTTATTGGCCGGATCCGGCAGATCGGCGACCTCGAACGGCTGATATCAAAAGTAGGCTTGCAGAAAGCTGGTCCGCGGGAACTCGTTCAGCTAAAAAGGGCCTTACAGTCAATTGAAACCATCAAGACCTTGCTGAAAGATCATGAACATGCCTATCTCCAAAAGTTTGCGGCAGCGCTCGATCCCTGCAGCGTATTACACGAGCAGATTGCCCGCCAGCTGCAGGAAGACCCGCCGGCGCTGCTTATCAAAGGCAACGTGATCGCTGATGGGGTAGATGAAGATCTGGATAAACTCCGGAAAATCGCTTTCGGGGGGAAAGATTACCTGGTTGAATTGCAAAAGCGCGAAGCCGAAGCTACCGGTATACCGTCACTGAAAATTGCCTTTAACAACGTGTTCGGCTATTACCTTGAGGTTACGCATACCCACAAGGACAAGGTCCCGGAGAGTTGGATCCGGAAACAGACACTGGTCAATGCAGAGCGTTATATTACCCCCGAGCTTAAAGAATATGAAGATCAGATTCTGGGTGCGGAAGAGAAGATCCAGCACATTGAACAACGGCTCTATGCACAATTGCTGCATGATGCCGCCCGGTTTATAAAGCCCATTCAGAAGAATGCATTGCTCATAGCCCGGCTCGACTGCCTGCTTTGCTTTGCCTGCCTGGCGGAAAAAAATCACTACGTAAAACCGGTCGTCAGCAAAAGTAAAGTGCTTGATATCAAAGGCGGAAGGCATCCTGTTATTGAAAAACGCCTTCCCGCCGGCGAAGAATATATCACGAATGATGTCTACCTGGACAACGAATCGCAGCAGATCATTATCATTACAGGCCCGAACATGGCGGGTAAGTCGGCATTGCTGAGACAAACCGGTCTGATCGTGCTGATGGCACAGATGGGATGTTTTGTGCCGGCAAAAGCTGCAGAGGTAGGCCTGACTGATAAGATATTTACCCGCGTAGGCGCGTCTGACAACCTATCCTCCGGCGAAAGTACTTTTATGGTTGAAATGAACGAGACGGCCAGCATCCTGAACAACGTGTCAGATAACAGCCTGATTCTTCTTGACGAGATCGGTCGCGGTACGAGCACTTACGATGGCATTTCGATAGCCTGGGCTATCGCAGAATTTCTGCATCAGCAGCCCAATGCCAGGCCAAAAACACTGTTTGCCACACATTACCACGAGCTTAATGAGCTTTCGGCTACTATGCCCCGCATTAAGAACTTCAATGTTTCGGTGAAGGAGCTCGGCAATAAAGTGATATTTCTGCGCAAGCTCGTGCCGGGTGGCAGTGAACACAGCTTCGGGATCCACGTGGCTAAAATGGCAGGAATGCCGCCACGGCTGGTACAGAGGGCCGGGGAGATTCTCAAAAAGCTGGAGATCGACCGGACTGAAGGGCAAAGTATAAAAGACAGTATTAAAAAGGTTCAAAACCAGGCATATCAGCTTCAGATGTTTGCCGTCGATGATCCGGTTCTTATCAAAATAAGGGACAGCCTCAATAATCTTGATGTAAATGCGTTAACTCCGGTAGAAGCGTTGCTCAAACTGGACGAGATTCAGCGCCTCATAAAGACCTGACAAACCATCATATGACCTGTATACGAAGAAACGCCGTCTTAGCAGTTATTTTTCCGATCCTTCTGTTAATGGCATCCTGCGGTGCCAGAAGACATCCCGTAACATCAAATACAAAGGCTGCCATGGCCGCAGATGCCATGTCAAAGATTGGCAATAAAGACTTGTACCGGTTTATCAATGACTGGGCAGGCGTTCGCTACCGGTTCGGCGGTCTTGATAAAGGTGGTGTGGACTGTTCGGGCTTCGCCTATCTTTTGCAGAAGGAGATTTATGGTCATGTGCTTCCGCGCAGATCGCGCGATCAGGCTACCGTGGTAAATCAGCGGTCTGAATCGAATTTAAGGGAAGGGGACCTGATCTTCTTTTCATTCGGCGGCGGGGAAATTGACCATGTCGGCGTTTACCTGAACAACGGATTTTTTGTTCATGCTTCAACAACACGCGGCGTCATTGTCGATGATCTTAACCTGCCTGCGTATAGAAAGGTTTTTACCGGGGGCGGATCCGTCAAAAATATAACAAGATAACAGCATGAAAAGAACTTTTATTTTCCTCCTGCTTTTTTGCCTGGCGGCACCGGCCTTTGCACAGAAGGCATTGAAAGCGGGCGATTTTGTCGACAACATTGAGCTCATGAATGTAGATGATCGGATGTACAGCCTCAATGCGCAAAAGAATGCCAAAGGTTTTATCCTCGTATTCATGTCAAACACCTGCGATCATTGCATCCGTTACAAAGACCGCATTATCGCCCTCGACCAGAAGTTTAAAAGCCGGGGTTATCCGGTTGTAGCCATAGCTCCGTATGGTGATGACCCCATCAAATATCCGCTGGATGCGATGCCGAAAATGAAAGAATGGGTGAAGCAAAAAAACATTCGTTTTCCTTACCTCGCCGACAGGGCATTTAAGTACTCTTTTCTGTTTGGCATCAGGCACACGCCTGAAGCAGTGGTGTTACAACGTAAAGGATCCAAGTACGAGATTAAATACATCGGTGACATCGATGACAATCCAGATCAGAAAAAACCGCTGACAAACCGGTATGTAGAAAATGTTCTGGCCAGAATCGGGTAATCTTGATTGTCCGGTCAATACCGGCAAGGGGATCCGCTCAACTACCCACCATGCCACATTCAATCAGCAACATCGTTATCATTAGTGAGAAACACGCCACGTAAAACAGACGATTCCTTCTGGACCAAATACAAGAAATTCGCTGTGACCGAAATTCTCATGTATCTGATCATGATTATCGGCATCGGTCTGGGAATAATTTTGTTAAGCTGATTAGCGCGTACCTTTCATAAACACGGCCCGATGCTGGTCAAGCTCATGAACCCGCATCCTGAATTTACTGAACTCCTCGTAGGCCGCCGGGGCGAATGTACCCTCCTTTATTACCAGTTTTCTTCTGTAAAGCAACCGGTTCCCGCTCTGCGTAACTTTCAGCTCATAAGTTCCGAATTGATTGTCTATGCGTACATCTTCAGGTTTCGTTTCCAGCCGCAGATCAGTCGGCATGGTGTATACGATAGAATCGATATCGGTATAGCCGCGGTTCAGATAAACCGGCATGGTACGTGTTCGCAACTCGGGTATTTGTCCGCTGCGGTTAAATGCGTTCAGTACAAGGTAAGTCCGGTTGGTGCTTCCTGTTGCATACGACGGGAGTCTGCAATTGAACGATTCGATGAAGCTCGGCACCGGCTTTTCTTCGTTTAGGTATTTGATATCAGAGACGATGATGTTGTCGACATCATAGATTTCCTTGAGCGCCTCCAGCTGCTCGCCAGCCTGTTTGTTACTTATATATTGGTGCGCATCGTACTGACTGCCACCAAAACGCGTTTCGACGGTACCGGTTAGTGTGCCATTGGCCGCAACCTCAAAGAAGGCAGTTCGCAGTTGAATATTATCTTCAGGTCTTAGCTTCGGCGTGCGGAGCAGTTTACCGCCCTCGGGCGTACAGGCGAGAACGGTCCGGTCATCGGTAAAGTCGCCCAGAAAACCAAACGGTAATTTTTGATTGGTACACTCAAGCCAGGTCGTATCTCCTTTGAGCGGCAGACACAGGATGATGTGGTTACCCTGCCTCATGTCTGCAAAGTCGGCCATCATACTTTGTTTATAATTTCCCGCATTAACAACACAGTAATAAGATTCGATGCCGGCTGCATCAAGCAGCGACTGCATGTAGTTTACAAGCGCTTTGCAATCACCGTACGATAGCTGGTCTACTTCCTGGGCAGACATTGGCTGCAACCCGCCAACGCCGATCTGCACACTGATGTAACGAACCTTTTGCTGCAGGTACTGATATAATCTTTTTGCCTTTGCCTTATCATCCGGTAGGTCACGTACCATGTCTGCCACAGCAGCGGCTGTGTAAGGCGATAACTGCCGTTTCCCTTTTAAAAAGTTCTCATAGGTCCATCTGCCAAGTTCAGTCCAGTCGCGATACTCGCCCCTGAAGCCATGATAATAAAACTTCTCTACAGCAATGCGTACGGCAGGCAAAAATGTTTCTGTATCCGGACCGTAGACTTCCTGTCTGACAGCCGGAAGATTTTCGGCTGTCCAGGTTATTTTATGTTGTTTTTCCGTCTTTTCTTCAAAAGGCTTTCCGGTAAAGTTGCTGGTCTTTATGCGCAATTTATCTTCCGGCTGCGAGATAAAAACATACTGGCTTTTCTCAACTGAGATATCAAATCCGGGTATCGGCTGCCACTCGGGCAACACAAGATTTTGTTTGTACCGTTTTTCATACTCATATACGACTGTGTAGGGATAGAGATGCTCATCAGGCAGGTAGTGTTTTAGCCTGTCATCACTGAAGAGCGTGCCCCCGTCAACGGCACTCTCATCTGAAAAATCAGACAGACTGAATTTGCCTTTTACAGCCCCCCATTCGTTAATTACCTGACCGCGAACATACTTAATGCTGGAATTTTTGTTGTACATAAGCACCAGGCGGGCGTGTTCGCGTCCGTTTTTGTTCAGAATGGTAATGGCTGTTTTTATCCGTACACCAACATCATTCGGTGCGCGCATGTCTACGGTAGTTTCCATGTCCCGCACAACTGCATTTGCCCTTACTTTCAGGGCGGCCGGTATTTGTGCTGCCGGATATTGCGCACTTGCAACAGCAGCAAGCAGGCTAAAGAGAAGCGTGTAAAGTGATGAGCGCATTAAAGTGTTTTCTTAAGAACAATATCTGTTTTCTGCAACTGGATAATCCGGCTATAGAATTCCTTCAGACTGAGGTACTCGTTAGGCGTATAGATCGATTTATCTAGCGTAAGCATTTGTGAAAATGTAAGTACGCTGTTTTCAAAGGTAGTCTGTGTCAGGAACCGGCCGCCTTTATCCGGAAGCCCGATTGAAAGATCGGCAGGTTTATCTACAACCGCATACTTGTCAGGAAACCGGATATTGGCAACTATGCGAACATCGCGCTGAGCACCCAGATCGACCGGATAGTTGCGCTCACTGAGGTTAAATGGGTTTTTTTGGATTCTGTCAACTAAAAACGGGTTGAAATAAAGTTGATTGTGATCGGTTCCGTCATACATATCCATCTCAATTTGATAGATCTCCGAAAGCGCCATATCGACCGTGTCGAGGTTAGAAAATGCGTATTTCAGGATCTTTGTCTTGGGCATCTTCTCGTCATACTTTTCGACATACTCATCCGGACTGTTATAACTGTTTATCTGTTTACGCCTGTCTAACGCCGCATATCCGTTGGTATAGATGTTCATGGTGCCGACGAGTTTCCCTTTCTCATTGATTTCGCCGTTCAGCACATACCGGGTTGCTTCGCGTTGTGTAGCTTTCAGGTCTATCCATTCTGAGGCTTTTTTAAGGCTGATCACACGCCCCTGGTCATTAATACAGCGTAAGGGCAGCAGACCGAAAGGAAGCAGGGGGTCGGTTGCGTCGAGCAGGTAACTTTTGTCGCCTATATTCAGCCGGGCTACGACGTAATCAAAGTCGCTGATAACCGGAAACAGCTTGTTTATTGCGCCGTTGGCCCTGGTAGAAAGCATCACGGCCTCAGCCTCGAGACCGGCCGCGGTCAGCGCTGAGATCAATGCATAGTTGATATCGGCCACATTTCCTGAATGGGTTTCAAATGCTTTTTTTACGCCCGCGTCAGAAGATATGCCCCGGTAGTTGTTCCATTTAATATTCTTTTTGATATAGGCATAGATAACCTTTGCTTTGGCCAAAGGATCTGATATGTCTTTCAGAAGGGGAGCCACAACGTCTTTGAAGACGTCTGCCCGTTTCATCTGGGTGCCAATATTTTTATCTGTTTTTAACTCATAATCGACATCCTTCCAGCTCTTGGTGTAGTTGATTTTAGCGCCCTGCAGTGTCTGCTGGTCGCTCAGCTCAAAATATATCGCCGACATAAAGTTTGATGCCGCAGTCATGAACTCTTCTGAACGAAAAGCAGGTATCGAATCCATCCTGTAAGTGATCTTAGAACAGTCTATCGCAACACCATTAATGCGCAGGCACTCCCGGTCAAGCGCTGCATCCTGTTTGCTTAATTTATAAGGTCCCCTGAGTGCGACGTTATAGTTATAGATGGCCGGTATCCTTGCAATGTAGGTACTGGTACGCTTTGGAATCTCTGATTGAAACTGCCAGGTCCTGAAGTTAAATAACCTGGGCGATTTTATCTTATAACTGTATTCAATTACGCTGCCTGGTTTGAGGTTTGGCATGCTGAATTTGACCAGTTTGTAACTTCTGTTTACATCTTCATAGTAGATCTTTTTCGGATCGAGCGGCGTTCTTACCCATACCCTGTCTTCTGCGTTGAAGGTAGCAGCGACAATCTCAGAAATTTCTTCGTTGTTATCATATGAACTGCTCTTATACAGCGGAATGGAAATATCGCCGTTCGAAAAGCCTTCCTGATTCAGGATTTTAATCCGGGCATGATAACTGAAAAGAAGCATTGTCTGTCCCTTTGCATCATCCAAATCGATTCGTGAAAGTCCAAATTCATTGAGTACGGCTGCATTAGCCAACGGATCAAATTTCCGGATATCAAATTCCGCATCAACCGCTTCCATACGGCCAAATTCAAAGTCCTGAGCTTTGGAAACAAAGGTTCCCAGCCCAAGAAAAAGGGATAATAAAAGTTTTCTCATTACAGTTTGTTTGCAGAGCCAAGATAAGGACAATAGATAAATCGTGGCACACGAGGAAAAAAAATATTTTTTAACGATTTCCCGATGAAATTGCCATTTTTGAAAAACGAAAGGGCAGTTTAAATCTTTACCTGCTGCCAGAAATCCATTCTGCATGAAACTACAACTGAAACGTCCGCTGGCTTTTTTTGATATTGAAAGCACAGGTGTGAACGTAGGCGCTGACCGCATTGTTGAACTCGCGGTACTGAAAGCTATGCCAGACGGAACCGAGCAGTTGAAAAGCTGGCGGATCAATCCGGGAATGCCAATTCCATTACAATCCTCACTGATTCATGGTATTTATGATGAGCATATCGCCGATGAACCACGTTTCGAAACGTTAGCTACAGAGATTGCCGGTTTTTTTGCAGACAGTGATCTCGCCGGTTACAACTCAAATAAGTTTGATATTCCCTTGCTGCTTGAGGAATTCCTGAGAGCCGGTGTAGATTTTGATATGACCGACCGCAAATTTGTCGATGTGCAAAACATCTTTCACCAGATGGAGCAGAGAACGCTCCGGGCGGCGTATAAATTTTACTGCAATTCAGACCTCATCAACGCGCACTCGGCAGAAGCAGACATTCGTGCAACCTACGAAGTCCTGCTTGCCCAGCTGGAAAAATACGCGGAGACCGAGTACGAGGACAAGCAGGGCAACAGGAGTTTCCCGGTCAAGAACGATGTCGAAGCGCTGCATGTGTTTACGAATCTGCAAAAACCGGTAGATTTTGCGGGCCGCATGGTCTATAATGAAAACAACGAGATCACTTTCAATTTTGGTAAACACAAAGGCAAAACGACCGATGCTGTATTCGATATCGAGCCCAGTTACTATGCCTGGATGAAACAGGGCGACTTTCCGCTTTACACCAAAAAGAAACTTGATGAATGCTGGGCAGCCTGGAATGCTAAAAAGCAGGAACAACGCCTGGCCAGGCAGCCGGATGCTGATTCAAATCAGCAGCCAAGACCACAGCAACAACAACGGCCTCAGCAGCAACAGCAGAAAACCTATCGCAAGCCGCATCCTGGCTATCAGCAGCAGAAGGCAAAACCTGACGGTCCGGTAACAGACGATATGTTGGAACAGCTTAAACTGAAATTCGGGAAATAAACGCCCGCTGTCGAAGTTGTTACACGTCGCGTTTGTTGAAGGTTATAAAAAACGGTAAATTTACCGAAACACCACTCCGCTGGGCTAACCACAGATGAAACAGTTGTGCTTCTTTATTTTGCCTGCACTGCTTTGCCTATCCTTAACCGGGCGGAAGCAGTGGCAGAAAATTTATTTCGAAGGTCCTGCACAGGGCACCAGCTACCACATTACCTATTACGCAGCAGATACCCTGGTAAGGCAGAACCAGATCGACAGCCTGCTTGCAGTGATTGATGGCTCAATGTCTTTATACCAACCATCGTCACTTATATCACGATTCAACAGGGGAGACGGGCAGATCGTTCCGGATGAACACCTGATGCGCGTCGTAAAACGTTCAGTCGATATACAACGGCGTACCAACGGTCTGTTTGATATGACTATCCAGCCGCTTACCCAGCTCTGGGGTTTCGGAACCGGCAGCCTGAAGCAGGAACCCGATACGCCCATGGTAAAGGCTGCCCTCAGCCTTGTTGGTCCGGATAAAATTGTTATCTCGGGCAATCGTTTAATTAAGCGAACCAAGGGTGCCGGTTTAGACTTAAACGGCATAGCGCAAGGTTATACCGTAGATGTCATTGCCGCTCTGCTGAAAAAAAACGGCATCTCCAATTTCCTCGTTGAGGTTGGGGGCGAGTTGCTTGTTTCAGGGCGTAAAATGCCTTCCGGCGATGCCATGCGTATCGGTATCGAATCCCCGGTAGAATATGGCCCCGGCCAGCACGCCATGCAGCGCATCCTTACACTGGAAAACGGAGCGATCACCACATCCGGCAGCTACCGCAAATTTTACGAACGCGGGGGAAAACAAATCAACCACATCATTAATCCAAAGACAGGGTTTCCGGTCAATAATGAATTGATCAGTGTAACGGTACATGCCGGTGATGCCATGACGGCGGACGGCTATGACCAGACGTTGATGCTGATGGGATTAAAAGAAGCTATGGATTTTGTAAACCGGCAAAACGAGATTTCAGCATATTTTATTTATAAAAAACCAGACGGCAGCGTTGCAGATACCGCATCAGCGGGGTTCGGGCGCCTGCTCAAACAAACACATACGAGGTAATGCAGAGGAGAAAATTTATCAGGAACACCGGCTTGCTTACGGCCGCAGCATTATTTGATGCCCCGCTTAACCAGGTTTATTCCATGACAGCGGGCCCGGCCGTTAACCTGGGGATTATCGGAACAGGAGACAGGGGAACAGGGATGATGAACGTTATCAATTCCATGAAAGAGCGGTTCACCATCAAAGCAGTCTGCGATATCTTTGATTTCAGGCTGGCCGCAGCAAAACGACTGAGCCCGGCTGCCCGGGAAGTAAAGGATTACCGCCGTATTCTGGATGACCGGAATATAGATGCAGTGGTGATTGCGACCCCTTTGAATCTTCACTATCAAATCGCGCTGGAGGCGCTAGAAGCCGGCAAACATGTCTACCTCGAAAAAACGATGACGTTCGACATACCGCAGGCGCTGAAGCTCGTCGAACAATCGGCCCGTTATAAGGGGCAGATCCTGCAGGTCGGGCACCAGTACCGCTACTCGCCACTCTATTACAAGGTAAAAGAGATGATTGAAAAGGGTTATCTGGGCAAAGTTTCACAGATCGACTGCCATTGGGACCGTAATTGGGACTGGCGCAGGTCTGTGCCGGCGGGTTACAACGACAAACAGATTAACTGGCGGCTGTATCGGGAATTCTCAGGCGGACTACCGGCCGAGCTCCTTTCTCATCAGATTGATTTTGTGAACTGGGCATTTAACACTCATCCTGATCAGGTGCTTGCTACCGGGGGTGTGGATGTGTACAAAGACGGACGGGAGACTTTTGATAATATTCAGGCCTTGCTTCGTTACAATAAGGAAGGCATGGTAGGAAACTTTGGTGCTACCTGCGGAAACGCGCGCGATGGTTACATATTTAAGATCAAAGGAAGCAAGGGCATGATTTCGCTGCTGGTCAATGAAGGAAAGTTTTACCCCGAACCGGAAACGCGGAAGGAATTGCAGGTAGTTGATGGTGTATCAGGCGCAACCAAAATTGAATGGACACGCGATGGCGGAATTGCTGTCCTTCCTGAAAAAACGAAAGACGGAACTTATTATGCCTTTGAAGACTTTTACCGCGCCATTCGCGAAAACAAACAGCCTTCCTCAAACGTGCACACCGGTGCAACAACCGCCGTATGCGTGCACATGATCAATCAGGCGGCGTTTAATGGTACGGTAGAAAACTGGAAGCCGCGGTATCAGGTATAAAAAAAGCCCGGACGTTTTCATATCCGGGCGCTCGTATGCATAAACAGGGTTGATTGCCCGAAGGCGTTGAGTTGATTAATTTATCAGACGGCGGTTACGCGTGTTTCCACATTTCCACGTGTGGCTTTTGAGTAAGGGCAGGCACGGTGGGCCTTATCCGCAAGTTTTTGAGCTTCCTCAATGGTTATTCCCGGTATATGAACATCCAGATCCGCTGACAAGACGAAAGCATTTCCGTCTTTATTAAACGAGATGTTCGCAGTCACAGTTGCTTCAGTTACGTCTACGCCTTCACGTTCGGCAACCGATCCGAGTGCCCCAAGATAACAGGCGCCCCATGCTGCGCCGAACAATTGTTCAGGATTTGACGCGCCTCCCTGACCGCCAAGTTCTTTTGGCTTTTTTAGGTCAAAATCAATAATTCCATCGTTAGATTTAACATGCCCGTCGCGGCCGCCTGTAGCTGTAACAACAGCTGTATATAATTTTTCCATTTCTTCCAAAGGTTATCGTTGTACTTAAACAACCAGCCAACACTTTGGTTTTCAGATGTTGATCTTTTCAGTTAGCCGGTAAATGTCGTAAGCGATCTTCTGGATGCGGTCAAACTGTTCAGCGATGAACAATTCCTCTGAATCACCCGCATCGGCAGGTGCATCTTTCTGTTTGATCAGTGGTACGTTTGCACGTGTATCGCTGGCTTTTGACAGGATATCCATCCCGTTTTCGAGCAGGTAAAGTGTATTGCTGTAAACGGGGCGAATGTCATCCGGGTGGTCATGGCTGAAATCATGCTCCTTATTGTAAAGTGAAAGCGTGGCGATATGGGAAGACAGGAGATGATTAAGCGCTGTAAACTGATGTACTTCTTTAATATAGAGTTGCTTACTCTTTGGCTCCGAGAACATGCGCTGAAACAAACTTGCAAGGTTGGCGGTGCTTACATAGACTTGTTTACGGGCAAGCTTGTAACTGGTACGGTCATAACTGCGGTCAAAATAAAGCCTGGCGACCTGCTTAAAATAGTTCATGTTGGCTTCCAGAATTTCAAGCATTGCTTCCTTTAGCTTTTCCGATTCCCAGTTCGGAAACAACGAATAACTGGCTAAAAAGGCGATGGCCGATCCAATCAGCGTGTCATATATGCGTTCCTTCGCAATATCCATGGTTCCCATGCCGAGAAAATCAAACAGGATCAGGATGTATGGCGTCATAAACAGCACACTTACCACATAGTTCTTCCGCTGAAAGCTGTAACTGCCGATCATGCAGATCAGCAGGATGACGAAAAGCGTTCGCTGGTCGTTGAAATAGTAGAGTACAACGGTGCCCACAATCCCGCCAATCACTGTGCCGATAATTCTTTCAATATTGCGCTGTTTGGTCAGGCTGAAACCAGGCTTGGAAATGACCAGGATTGTAAGCAGGATCCAGTAACTGTGCGAAGAGTTTAGTGATTTCGCTACCACAAAACCTATCAGCATGACAACAGCCACCCTGAGCGAATGCCTGAAAACGGAAGATTTAAGCGTCAGGTTATCAAAAAACAGCTTTTTGTCAATCGACTGCCTGGTAATAAATTTTTCCGTATCAATTTCCTCACGTTTTTGATCACGGCTGTTTCTGGTCTTAAAATAACCGATAATGGTTTTAACACGGCCAAGTATATTTTCCAGGTTGACCTCAATATTCTTGAGCGCCAGAATTCCATTTGTACTTATTTTTTGCGCGGCTGCATTTCTTTCCAGATTGGCGATTTCTTCCTTTAAAGCGTTGATGTCTTTAGCCAGCTGCCGTGGAGGAGCGGGGCGCCCACCGCTTTTCAGTGCAAAAGCCACATCATCAAGAGACTGCGCAATTTTGTTGATGATCCGTTCGTAAGTATGCAAAATACCGATCGAATCAAATTGTTCATGAAGCGAGCGATAGTTATAATAGGTAGACATGACCTGTTCAAACAGATCGACCATATCTACAAAAACGAGCAGGAGAAACCTGCTCTCTGGATTGGAATCGCGAACAATTTCCCTGGTCTTAAACATGATCTCCCTGACGGCCTCCTGCTTTTCATGCACGGAGACCTGAAGTTTCAGCAATTCAGCATACTGCGCATCGTAGTCGACGTTCTGGTGATAAAAGCGAGCCTTTGCGCGAAGGAAATCGCTCACCTCAAGTATTGAGTCGCTGAGAAACTGCTGCAATACACGGTAAGGACGTAAACGGTAAAACACGTAACTGAGTCCCGAGTACCATAATGCTCCGATCAGGATCAGCACGGCATGTAAAAGGACTTCCTGCCACGGCCTGATGTCGTCAATGCTCAGCACCATGACCAGCAGCGTAGCCGTGCCGATTGCCGCGGCCCTGGTTCCGTACAGGTTGAACATGGACAGGGCAAAACTGCTTACGACAAGCAGAATTCCGATAAAATAAGTATTCCGGTTCGTTAAGCCGGTTAAAATAGAAAATATGAAGATCAGCGCGGTGGTAATAAGCATGGCATTGCGCCGGTGAACGGCGGGGCCGGGCGTATCGACAACACTAGCACAAAGCGCCCCCAGAGAGAGTGTCATGCCATAATTAAAATGACCAAATTGTGCCAGGATCAAGGGCGGCAGCAGGACGCCTGTTGTGATACGCAGCCCGTCTGCAAAATAGGTGCTCAGCAAAAAATCCTGTATGTTTCTGACCGGTTCGCGAAGCTGCATGTATCGACTTTCGTGTTGTGGCATAAAGATAGTCTTTTAGCGTTAATTGACCTTTGAAGCGACAAACAACTTTTGAAGCCTGGTAGTTTTTCAGGAAGGATGTTAACAAGCTATGAAGTTCTGAATGTTAATAACGACATCGTTCAAATAACAAAAGTTGCTGTATACAAGTCAAGTCAACGATTTCATTTCAATTGATGTGTTAACAAAAAGACTTTATCAGGTTGATAACGTGTTAAAAAAATAAGGCAGTCAAAATTTGCATCTTCGAAAAAAAGTTCTGAAATTAGATAGTATCAAACACGTAGTACTTTGATTGTCTGAATGAAAACCAAAAGATACCTTGATCGACAGATCAGTATCGGAATTTCAAAAACCAAATTGGGACAACGGAAACGAAAGTTACCGCACAAGCCCGTAAGTCGCCGAGAGGCAGACAACAATGGACAGACGCCGACGGAGTGAGGAATGTTCTATGGAACAGTAATCAGGAAGACGGGTTGGAACCGGAAGGCAGCTCAGCGCTGACCGGAAGGAGAAACAAAGTGAAGACCGGTTTGATGCCTTGCTTGATTTTACGAAAGAAAGCAAGGTCGAACGGAGAAAAGATTCGCAAGAAGACGTTCTCCGTTTTTTTTTTGCTACCACTAATTAATTCGGTCATCCATTTTATTAAAGCGCATGAAATGCTAATTTTAGCGCATGGCCGAAAAGAAAACCGGGAACCGCCCGGACAATCAGCGCAAAATATTCGTATTGGACACCTCGGTGATACTCTATGATCATAACGCCATAAATAGTTTTATGGAGCACGACGTTGCCGTACCGGTTCAGGTCCTTGAAGAGCTTGACAATTTCAAAAATGGCAATGAGACGCGAAATTTTGAGGCAAGAAGTTTTTTCCGGCTGATTGACCGGTTATCAGGTCAACACCTGATCAGCGAGTGGATACCTTTGAGCGGCAGCGGCAGCGGTCAGTTCAAGATCGCCCTCGATGAACAGCCGGAAGGTCCTGATGCCGCCAGGATCTTCGGAAACGCAAAGGCAGACCACCGCATTCTAAATTCTGCGCTGGTTCTGAAGGAACGGTATCCGGCACAACGCGTGGTACTCGTATCTAAGGATATCGGGTTGCGTTTGAAGGCAAAATCACTCGAATTGCAGGCAGAAGATTATGAAACCGGAAAGGTAAAGAACGTCGAGGAATTATATACCGGACGCACAATCTGCAAAAACTTTCCTTTGCAGTTATTTGAAGCTGTCAGGGCCGGAGCTGCCGGGGGCGATGCTGTCAGGGCCGCTCTACCCGTTAATGATGCCAATCACTTTTATACGCTCAGAGCCGGCCGCAAAGGTATGAACGCATATTTCAGTCAGGCCTCCGGGACGCTCATACCGGTTCATAACCGCAATGCATTCAACATCACACCGAGAAATCCCGAACAAGCATTCGCGATGCATGCCCTGCTTGACCCGGCGCTGAAACTCGTCACCATCCAGGGCAACGCAGGTACCGGAAAAACGCTGCTGGCATTGGCCTGCGCTCTGGAGCAACGCAAAGATTTCAGACAGATTTATGTAACCCGGCCGATCGTCCCACTGAGCAACAAAGACATTGGTTACCTGCCCGGCGACGTAAAATCTAAGATCGATCCGTATATGGCGCCTATCTGGGACAACCTTCGTTTTATCAGGGAGCAGTTTACCGGCGACGACAAGACGGCACAAAAGATCGATGAGCTGGTCAGTACAGATAAGATCACCATATCGCCGCTGGCTTTTATACGCGGACGCACGCTGACAAAAATATTTTTTATCATTGATGAAGCCCAAAACCTGACACCCCATGAAGTAAAGACGATTATTTCCAGGGCGGGGGAAGGCACAAAAATCATATTCACCGGCGATATTTACCAGATTGATACACCATATCTTGACACGGCCAGCAATGGCCTGAGTTACCTGATCGACAACGCCAGGAACCATCCGCTATACGCACACATCACGCTGCAAAAAGGCGAGCGGAGCGAACTGGCGAACCTGGCTACCGAATTGCTTTAATGCTTCACGCCATCGCATAATTTCTGCACATGTATTCAAAAGACGAAGCAAAACGCATCAGACAGGCATTCTGGACAGCCCTGGGACAGTATATGGGGCTGCATGCATCTGCCGAAGGTCAAAAAGTAAACTGGATCAATTATAAGACCGGCCTCAAACATCTTTATTTCAGGATGGAAGCAGGTAGTCGGGAAGCTACGATCTCGATCGAAATAGCTCATCCCGACGAAGGAATCAGAGCGCTCATGTTTGAACAATTCCTTTCATTCCGGTCGCTGCTTCACGGAATGCTGGGCGAAGAGTGGAATTGGATACAGGAACATACTGATGAATACGGTAAGACGACAGCACGGATCAGTCAGACTATAAGCGGGGTAAGTGTTTTTAACCAGGCAGACTGGCCGCAGTTGATCTCGTTTTTCAAACCGCGCATGCTCACGCTGGACGAGTTCTGGACGGATGCGCAATATAGTTTTGACTTATTCAAATAGACTCAATGATGTATTTGTTTCTGGATATCCTGCTTACCTCTGTACATCTGGTCATTATACTTTTTAACCTGTTCGGCTGGCTCTGGCGTCGAACCCAACGACTTCATCTCGTTGTTGCCGGTCTCACCGCAGCGTCCTGGCTTCTTTTGGGCATCTGGTTCGGGTTGGGCTATTGTCCCGTTACCGACTGGCAGTGGCAGGTAAAAGAAAAACTTGGCGAACGTAATTTGCCGGCCTCCTTTATACAGTATTGGCTGAACACCGTATGGGGCTTTGATCTTCCGACTCCGCTGATCGACGCCTGTACGGCGGGCGGTTTTGCTGTGGCAGTGATCTGCAGTGTTTGGGTAAACAGAAGAAGGACCGTCGCATAACATGGACAATCCAGTGCTGACTACTCCCCGTTTTGCTAATGCTCAGTTACCGGTACTACCGGGATTGCAGCATTTTTCAAATTGTGATATTTACGCAGCGAACGGAGACAAATCAACAAGCCGGCAAGCGTCAGCACGGCACTTAGATAAAACGGTGCACCAGGCAAATAGGCGGGTGCACGTTTGTCAATAAAAAAGGAGAACAACTGTGTCATGATCAGCGGGCCGATCATAGCCGTAAGACTCATCAGCCCTGACATAATACCCTGGAGTTCACCCTGTGCATTGTCAGGGATAACATTTGAAATAATTCCCTGTACCGCCGGCCCGGAGATACCCGCCAGCGCATAAGGCACCAGGAAAGCAAACATCATCCAGCCAGATGTTGCCAGGCCGAAGCCGATAAAACCGGTTATGTATAGAAACAGTCCGATGAAAACGGCCCGCTTTGCACCCAGTTTGGGCATGATGATCCGTATCAGCCATCCTTGGATGACTGCCATGGCCACACCGACAAAACCGAGTGAGTACCCGACCATTGTTTCACTCCATTGAAAACGGTGCATGGTGTAATAGGTCCAGACTGATTGAACAGAATGCCCGGCGATGTATAGCAGCACCATAGACCCCAGAAGTCCGGCAATTGAAGGATAACGACCCATGTGTCGCAGCGAGCCCACCGGGTTTGCACGCTTCCAATCAAATCTGCGCCGCTTCTCGACGGGGAGTGATTCCGGTAAAATAAAATAGCCATACAGGCAATTCAGCAGCGACAACCCGGCAGCAAAAAGGAAAGGGGCCTGAACACCAAACTTGCTGAGTAAACCGCCGACAACCGGCCCTATAATAAAACCCAGTCCAAACGCTGCCCCAACAAGACCAAAGTTCTGGGCTTTTGTTTCGGGTGTACTTACATCAGCGATATAAGCCTGCGCGGTACTGAAACTTGCGCCGGTAATGCCGGCAGTGATACGACCAACAAAAAGCCAGAAAACAGTAGGAGAAAAGGCCAGGAAGAGGTAGTCAAGTCCGAGTCCAAGCAGTGAAGCAAGCAGGACCGGCCGTCTGCCAAACCTGTCGCTTAAGCCGCCCAGGATTGGCGCACTTATAAACAGCATGGCTGAATAGGCAATCGTTAACCAGCCGCCATAATCGGCAGCACGGGCAATGCCCCCGCCGGTCAGGCGCTCAATGAGTGTAGGTACCACTGGGATAATGATGCCGACTCCTGTAAAGTCGATCAGCATAGTGATAAATATGAACGTGATCGCAGCGTTACTCTTTGATTTCATTCGAGCAGGGATTAGAATCAAAGATATTAATTGACAAACTATCTGACCGTATTTTTATTGACAAATAATGATGATCACATCCAAAAAAATGGAATATATCAAGACAAAATGTAATTTTGCTAGACATGATAATATTTTGATATTCAATTTAATATATAACAAATATAATCTGCTACTTTACGTGATACAGATCGAAGTTTAGTCTGGGT
This sequence comes from Pedobacter sp. SYP-B3415, assembly GCF_004138205.1. Taxonomy (GTDB): domain Bacteria; phylum Bacteroidota; class Bacteroidia; order Sphingobacteriales; family Sphingobacteriaceae; genus Pedobacter. The sequence continues at coordinate 109,688 of NZ_RXNQ01000004.1, read as the reverse complement.
ATCCCTGCCGCCGAATTAAATTCTGTATTTAAGTAAATGCGATTGATTATCAGATATTTATACTATTTATGTAATCTAATACTGCTGACGCTGGTAAGCATCTTTGAAATCGCTGCGCATCAATGCAAACCTACTTACTACGGTGGCAATAAAAGCTTCATCAATGATCTGAAAGACCTCATCAACACCCCCGCCGGTCAGGTCAAGTTCGGCAAGCTTGTAAATTTGTTCAAGTGTTCCCTGTTCAAACTTCACAATGTATTTTTGATTCATTGAGAAGATTGTAATCTTACAATCGGGATGTGGTAGCTCGGCAATGACGCGCATATCTGTTATTGATTTGAATAGGTTGTTCCGTTTAACGATCCTTCGATCGCGATAATTTTGAAGCGGGCAAAAAGCTCTTCGGTATACCAGCCATCTTCGCGGGTACGCTTGATGACCGCAGCATGATCAACATGGCGGTAGGCGTAATCTTTCATAAGCGCTGCGTTCTCCCAAATCGAGAAAGTAGCCTGTCTGAAAAAGGGGTTTTCGCCGAGGCCGGCTGCCAGTACAAACCCCGGGGACTCGCGCATGGCTGCAGAAGCCTTTTTTATATCGGCTCGGAACGCTTTCATTTTGTTGCCGCGAATCGTTGCACGGGTGAGTACGCCGACCTGGCCGTTATATGAACCCGTCTGCTTTTTGTAAATGAAGGGCTGTCGGCCGTCCCAAAGGCCATGCGCACTGATCGGTTCAAGAACAACGTTAAGCTGCTCTGCCCCGAAAAAACGGAACCAGGCTGAGACAAACGATCGCGTGGCGAACCGGGTTAACTGTTGATCATTTTCAAAGCAAACCAGCAGTCCCCAGTGCCGGTAATCCGCCGGGACATCTGGCTGGGCCTGGCCACCTGCACCCAGAAGCTTGTAAAAGCTGATTTTTCGGTTCAGCCATAGCGGAAGATGCAGCAGCGCCATTCCGACAAAGGCGAAAGGAATAAATACCGTTTTGAAACGCGTTACCGTTAACAATACCCGCATGCGTTTAAATCCTTATGCCCATTTCGCGAAGCAGAAAATCTGCCTGATCGATCTTTTGCGCCACCCAAAGCACATAACGGATATCTACACCGATTGACCGGCTGTATTTTTCATTCCAGGCATAATCGTTTATGGTCGCGCCATACGCACGGTCAAAATTTACACCGATCAGTTCGCCGTCTGCGTTCATAATAGGCGATCCGGAATTGCCGCCTGTGGTGTCCATATTATACAGGAACGCTACAGGTACGTCGTTCAGGTCTTTTTTTGCAAATGCACCAAAATCCTTCGCTTGCCAGCGCGCTTTGATTTGCGGCGGATAGACAAAATCAGGATTACCTGAAGCGCCTTTTTCGAATATTCCGGCTATCGTGGTGTATGGTTTCATGTAGGTGGCATCTGCCGGACTATATCCGCGAACATAGCCGTACGTCAGGCGAAGCGTACTGTTGGCATCAGGAATAAAAGAGCGCTTCATGAACTGCTCTTTCACGTTGACGTAATCGCCCATTAACTTGTTCAGCAGCCCATCACGACGGTCTTTTTCCGGTTTCAGGCGGGCAATAAGCTGGTCTGTCTCCCGCGCAAAATCAAGGAGCGGATCTTTTAGCGCAAGCAGCCGGTCAGGACTTTTCAGGACATCTTCCAACACAGCACCTCGTTCCGCTAATTTGCTTTCCGTAATCAGTTTCCCCGCCAACTGATCTGCACCCTGGCCGGTCTTTGCGCCCATTAAACGATCGACTGGCGCAATACGCTGATTTTGAGGAAGGGCGGACGCATCAGCCAGCATACGTCCAAATATGCGCCGGTCGGCTTCCGCATCGAAAGAGGAGTAAATGTTGTCCAGTTCTTTTTTTAATGCCGGCAGCCTGTCATTAAACCAATTCTGCCGGCTGCCACCTGTCTGCATGGCAAGCTCTGTTTTAAAACCATTTATGGTCGTAGCGACTTTAAGCAGGCTTGTGGAATTATAGATCTGACCCAGCCACATATCGCGGCCGGCATCGCTGTAGATAAGCTTGTAGAGGGTGTTGATGTCGGTCATCAATGTTCCGTAACGAGACTTCAGTGCCGGGTTTTTCTCAATAAATGCGGCGAGATCTGCATCCTCTTTGCGCTTGTCATTTATCAGACCTATGCCCTGCAGGCCCTGGAGTTTTCCGCGGTAGTTTTTCATCACGTTCGCGTTCCGTTTGATGCGCGTGGCCAGGCGCAAGGCAGTAGCAGCGTCCTTTTTGCCGGCAGCCTCCATCGCCTTGTTTTCAAATTCGTAAAGATCTGCTGTATAAGGCAAGAGGTAGTTCTGCTGATAACTAATGAAATCTGCCGGTCTGTGACGGAAGGTGCGTCCGGGATAACCGAGAATAAAAACAAAATCCTCCTCATTCGTTCCCGCAGGATTCACCTTAAGAAATTTCTTTGGCCTGTAAGGCACATTGTCTTTTGAGTAAGCAGCAGGTTTGCCGTCTTTACCTACATAAGCGCGCATAAAAGAAAAGTCACCTGTATGACGCGGCCACACCCAATTGTCGGTTTCGCCGCCAAATTCTCCTATACTTCTTGTAGGCACATAGACCAGGCGCACATCCCGGATGATCCGGTATCTAAAAAGCACGTAGGTTTTCCCGATAAACATTTCCGAAACCTCAGCTTTAATTCCTGGATCGCGCTTTTCTGCTTCTATAGCCAGGTGCTTCATTGCATTGTTAATGACCGCCAGGCGTGATGCAGGATCGCTGATTTGTGACGCTGCTCCAAGGACCTGATCAGATACATCTTCATAACTTTCTGTAATTCGGCAGGTTAGGCCTTTAGCCTCAATTTCATATTCATGTCCTCTGGCAACAAATCCTTTGTTCAGGTAGTCGTGTTCCGGGGTACTTGCCTGTTGCACGGCTGCGAAGGCACAATGATGATTTGTGATAATCAATCCCTGCGCAGATACGAAGGATCCCGTACAGCCACCCACATTCACCAGTGCATCAACAAGACTGCTTTTGCCGGTCGTACTGTAAATGTCTTCCTGACTGATGCGTAGACCGGCCTTTTTGAGGTCGACTCTGTTTAATTCACTAAGCGGGTACATGCCCTCTTCAGGTGGCAGCCCGGATGAGAAGAAACCCAGACATAAGAGTGAAGTGGCCAGTAAGCTTTTTATATTCATGTTAGTGGATGTTAAGCGATAATGCGGTAAATCTAGGCAATTTTATGCGCTGCCGGTACCTGTGTTGAGAAGTTAGCCTAGTGTTGAACACTTGTCACGATTCCTACAGCCCGCACAAATTCGACGGTTAATAGTTAATTTTGTTGAAATACTATATCAAATGGCAGAAGATCTCATTATTAAACATCATATCGATAAGTCTGAACAGTATGAATCGCTGCTCCCTCAGATCGCCGCATTGGTCGAAGGCGAAGTCGATCGTACGGCCAACCTGGCGAACGCCTGTGCTGCGCTAAAAGAACAGTTTAACTGGCTTTGGGTAGGCTTCTATCTTGTTAAAGATGCGCAACTGGTGCTCGGACCGTTTCAGGGACCTGTGGCCTGCACCCGCATAGCAAAAGGCAAAGGTGTCTGCGGGAGCGCCTGGGCGGAAAAGAAAACACTGATCGTGCCCGATGTTGAAGCCTTTCCCGGCCATATTGCCTGCAGTTCAATGTCAAGATCAGAAATCGTTGTTCCGATGTTTTCAAACGGAGAAGTGGTCGGCGTCCTCGATGCTGATAGTGCGGATCTGTCGGCCTTCGATGAAGTTGATGCTAAATATCTTGAGCAGCTCATTACATTTATACTGAATGACAAATAAGCACAAATTACCACTCAGTTATTACCTAAACAATAAAGTGACTGAACTAGCCGTAAGTCTTTTAGGTAAAGTGCTTTACACAAACATCGGTGGAGAAGTTACAGCAGGGATCATTGTCGAAACCGAGGCCTATAACGGTGTAACTGATAAAGCGTCGCATGCGTTTGGCGGGCGCCGGACGAACAGAACAGAAGTGATGTACAGACAAGGAGGTCATTCTTATGTCTACCTCTGTTACGGAATGCACTGTCTCTTTAATGTGGTCAGCTCGGTTGAGGGGGAGCCACATGCTGTTCTGGTACGTGGCATCGAACCGCTCGAGGGGCTTGATATTATGCTCCGAAGAAGAAAGGCTTCGGTACTGAAGCCGGGCCTTACCGCCGGGCCCGGCTCGGCAGCCAAGTCCCTTGGCATAGACCGGAACCTGAATGCCCTTGATCTGACAGGCGAAGAGATCTGGATCGAGGATCATGGTATCAGGCATGCACCTGAAGATATTGTTGCGGGCCCCCGCATCGGGGTCGACTATGCAGGCGAAGATGCCTTATTACCCTGGCGTTTTTATGTCCGGGGAAACCCGTATGTGAGTAGACCAAACAAGGGATAAAGTATTTCCGGAAACCTTTCAGCGGGGTCATTGTTTGCATGGTAGGACCATAGGTCTGTTTAAACTAAAATCCATGAAAAACGAGAAAAACATAGCCATTCTTAAAGAGAAAGCAGAATCAGTACGCATCTGCATGTTTACCACACTTTCAAAAGATGCTGACGAATTATCGGGACGCCCTATGGCTACAGCAAAAATTGAGGAAGATGGAAGTATCTGGTTCTTTACCAATGAATACTCGCTAAAATCAGCGGAAATTTCCAGAGAAAATGAAGTGCTGCTGGCCTATAGCAACCCCGCTGACAACACGTACTTAGCGGTAAACGGCAAGGCTGAGCTGGTAGACGACCAAGCGCGTAAAGAAGCGTACTTTAATCCATTTGTAAAAGCGTGGTTCCCCGACGGTTTAGAAGATCCACGTCTTACACTTATCAAAGTTACACCAACCGTTGCCGAATACTGGGACAGCAGTTCATCTAAGATGGTTGTTTTATTCAACATGCTGAAAGCCGTTGTGACAGGTACCACTCCGGACATGGGCGAACACGATAAAATCAAATTTTAGCAATTGCCTGAACTGATTGGTATCTTCGGAAATGGAAATTCCGGAGAATGCTCTCGAATCTTTTGCTGAGCAGGGCTTTTGTTTCTTAAACGATATTTATACAAGCACGGAGCTCGATTAATTTGCAAACGCATTGATGCGCTTAAAGATAATGGCGAAGACTTTCGGAAGAGTTCGGAAGTTTTTGCCATTCGTCGTTTTTTAATCCAGGCTCCTGAGCTTGCCAAAGACTTATTTAATCCGAAGGTATTATCGCTGATCAGATCCCTGTCACCGTACGCGGCTGTGGTGAGGTCAGTCTATTTCGATAAGCCTGCCGCTTCAAACTGGTTCGTGGCACCACATCAGGATCTCATTGTTCAGGTTAGTGACCGTATCGTTTCTCCCAATTACACAAATTGGACTTTCAAACACGGGCGGTATGCGGTCCAGCCGCCGGTTAAGATTCTGGAAAATATGTTCACATTACGGCTTCATCTCGATGCCGCAGATGAAAGGAACGGTGCCCTGCAGGTCTTACCCGGTTCGCACCTTAAGGGAATTGTTCGTCGTGATCAGCTTGGCAACCAGGCAGCGTATGTAAATTGTTATGCAGCGGCTGGTACGCTAATGCTGATGAAACCACTTTTAATGCATCGTTCATCAAAAAGCAAACATCACGGCAGGCGGCGGATTATACACATCGAACTATCGGGAGATGAACTTCCTGATGGCCTGAGGTGGTCGGAACGTATGGCGGTATTTGATTCAAACCTTTCACTTCAATAAATTTATTATGGCATTAAACATTCCGCAGGGGCACAGCAGGGTAAATCCTTACTTGATCCTGCAAAACGCAGAAAGATTTTTCCATTTTGTACAAACGGTTTTCGGTGCAACAGAAAATTCGCGGGTACTGAGAGAAGATCAGCAATCAGTTATGCATGGCGAATTGCAGATGGGTGACACGGTCATCATGTATGCAGGTGCAACTGATGAGTGGCCCGCCCAGCCGGCCGGCTTTTTTATTTATGCTGAGGATGCTGACCTGACTTACAAGACGGCGCTTGAAGCCGGTGCACAAAGCTTAATGGAGCCTTCCGATCAGTCTTACGGGCGCAGCGGCGGGGTAAGGGATCCCTTCGGCAATACCTGGTGGATTACCACACCGTAGCGTCAAAAAACACCCGGTGCTTCAATGAGCGCAATCTTTTTGTTATAATTGACACCTATGGATTTTGAGAATACGCTTGCCTTTGCGCAGTTGCTGGATGAAGCCGACGTCCTGAAAGACTTCAGAAATGAATTTCTGTTTCCCACGCAAGAAGGGAAACCGGTGCGGTATTTCTGCGGCAATTCCCTCGGACTTCAGCCCGTGTCGGCCCGTGCTGCACTTGAATCGCAATTGGATAACTGGCAGCAGCATGCGGTAGAAGGCTGGTTTGACGGCCATCAGCCCTGGATGTTTTATCACAAAGAATTAAAACGCCTGATGGCGCCTGTCGTTGGCGCCCTGCCTGCTGAGGTTTGCCCGATGAATACGCTCACGGTTAACCTGCATCTGTTACTTGTCAGCTTTTACCGGCCAGACCTGAAGCGTTTCAAGATTATCATGGAGGCAGGCGCCTTTCCGTCGGACCAGTATGCATTGGAAAGTCAGGTTCGCTTTCATGGACTGGACCCCGCAGACTGTATCATTGAAGTATCACCGCGGCCGGGCGAATACCTGCTCCGCACTGAAGACATTCTGGATGCAATTAATTACCATCGTAATGAGCTCGCGCTTGTGCTCTTTGGCGGAATCAATTACTACAGCGGGCAGCTTTATGATATGAAACAGATCACACAGGCCGGTCATTCGGTGGGTGCACTCGTTGGTTTTGATCTTGCACATGCCGCGGGCAATGTCCCCCTGTCTCTGCATGACTGGGGGGCGGACTTTGCCTGCTGGTGTTCTTATAAATACCAGAATGCTGGTCCCGGCGGCATCAGCGGTATTTTTGTACACGAAAAACACTTCAGTAATCGTGATCTGAAACGTTTTGCAGGCTGGTGGGGCTACCAGGAAAACACGCGTTTCCTTATGCAGAAAGGATTCGTCCCCGAGGCCGGCGCAGACGGCTGGCAGGTTAGCTGTACGCAGGTCATGCCAATGAGTCTCTACCACGCGTCGCTGCTGCAGTTCGAGCGGGCCGGGTTTATGCCCGCCTTGCGGGAAAAAAGCCTGAAACTAACCGCCTACCTCTACTGGATCATTAACGAGGTAAACCGGAGCCATGGCTCGGTCTTATTTGAGATCATTACTCCTCAGGCTCCCGAATGGCGGGGTGCGCAGCTTTCAATTATTGCAAAAGCACGAGGTAAGGAGGTTTTTGACGGACTTGTTGAGCGACAAATTTTAGGCGACTGGCGCGAACCAAATGTAATCCGTCTGAGCCCTGTTCCGCTTTACAATTCGTTTGAAGATGTGTTCATTCTGGGTCAGGCATTCACCGAGAACAGCGGCAAACTATTTGTTTCATAATTTCGTTATGACATCACCTGTAGGTTTACCGAACAAGACTTTATGATCAATTATAACCCCAAAGACTGGATCAGCTTTATTTTCAGAATCCACCGTGCGGATACTTTTTACAAACTCTGGCCGCTTATGATCAGCGTCGCTGCGCTATCGGGCGGCATTGCGTTTCTGGAATTGAATTTTCTTAAATTGTCTGAGAGCGATCATGTAAAAAATGTAAGCATGATGCATAACCTGCTTGGCTTTGTTATCTCAATGCTGCTCGTGTTCCGAACCAATTCATCATATGATCGCTGGTGGGAGGGGCGCAAACTGCTCGGCGGGCTGACAAACGTTAGCCGGAACTTCGCGATGAAGATCAGGGCATTGAAGCTTGACACGAAGGATAATGAGTTTTTCGAGTATGCGATCCCAAAATACGCCTTTGCGCTCAAGGAGCATCTTCGGGAAAAAAAGTATTTCGGCAAAAACAGCATCCTGATTGAGGTAGAGGAGTCAAAACATATCCCCAACCAGATTGCCGGCAGAATGATCAGCAAAATTTACGAGTTGGTGGCTGCGGGAAAAATTCCGCAGGAGCAGCTGATCAGCCTGAATGCGGACCTCAATGCTTTTACAGATATCTGCGGCGGTTGCGAACGGATCAAAAACACACCGATCCCATTCTCCTACAGCGTCTTTATTAAAAAATTTATTTTTGTATACGTCATCACGCTGCCAATAGGCTGGGTTTTCAGCCTGGGTTATTGGGTCATTCCGATTGTTCCGTTTATTCTTTATGTGCTCGCCAGCCTTGAGTTGATTGCTGAGGAAATTGAAGATCCCTTTGGTTATGATGCCAATGACCTGCCGGTTGATACGATCTGTAACAATATAGAACGTCATGTGGGTGAGATTTTAGGACATGCTTAAGATTGCCTACGATCCGATTTATGCTCATCCGCTGCCGGAAGGGCATCGCTTCCCGATGCTCAAATACGAGCTGATACCCGGGCAGCTGATGCATGAAGGCACAATCAGCCCGGAAAACCTGTTTGGTCCGGAACCCTTGCCAGAAGAATATGTACTGCTTACGCATGATGCCGGTTACTGGTCATCATTAAAAGCACTCACACTGGCTGCTGCTTCACAAAGACGAATCGGCTTTCCGCTTACAGCGGAGCTGGTAGAGCGTGAGATACGCATAGCACAGGGGACCCTCGATGCCTGCAGGTATAGCTTTGATCATGGGATCGCATTTAACGTAGCCGGCGGCACACATCATGCCGGCACCAGCTGGGGGGAAGGCTTCTGCCTGCTGAACGATCAGGCCATGGCAGCAAACGTATTGCTAAAAACCGGTGAAGCCAAAAACATTCTGGTCATTGATCTTGATGTTCATCAGGGAAACGGAACGGCGCAGATCTTTGAAAATGAACCACGCGTTTTTACTTTTTCTGTTCATGGAGAGAAAAATTTCCCATTCAAAAAAGAGCGCTCTGATCTGGACATTCCCCTGGCCGACGGGACAGATGATGACACCTATCTCGGCTTGCTGCACCACCATTTGCCACGGCTTTTTGAGCGTGTAAAACCCGACTTTGTATTTTATGTAGCGGGGGTCGATGTGCTTGCTACAGATAAACTTGGCAAATTTGCGCTTAGCCGCGGCGGCTGCAAGGAAAGAGACAGGCTTGTACTGGAGGCATGCAAAAACCGTGGTATTCCTTTGCAGGTAAGCATGGGCGGCGGTTATTCAGAAGACATCAGGCATATTGTGGAAGCGCATTGCAATACTTTCCGGCTCGCGCACGAAATTTTTGGCTGATCAGCTCCGCGGATGGTATTGAGTAATCACTTCGCGCAGATAGTTTCTGTCCAGATGGGTATAGATCTCTGTGGTTGTAATGCTGGCGTGGCCGAGCATTTCCTGGACCGCGCGAAGATCGGCGCCGCCTTCAACAAGATGTGTGGCAAAAGAATGCCTGAACGTGTGCGGGCTGATCGTCTTCCTGATGCCTGCCTTTAGAGCGGCAGCCTTTACCAGGTTGAATACAGAAATACGCGACAGACGTTTGCCGAAGCGGTTAAGGAAAACATAGTCCTCATGACCTTTTTGCACCGCCAGATGAACGCGAACTTCACGCAGGTATATATCGAGCAGTTTTGACGCAACACTTCCCATAGGAACGAGCCTTTCCTTGTTGCCCTTACCGGTCACCTTTAGAAAACCGATCTCTGTGTGCAACCCCGAACGTTTCAGTTCGGTGAGCTCAGAAACCCGGAGCCCGGAGCCGTATAACACCTCAAGCATGACTTTATTGCGCATTCCTTCCGGGCGGGAAGCATCTATCGTTGCAATCATAGAATTGATCTCTTCCAGACCAAGCGTGTCCGGTAACTTTCGCGCCAGGCGCGGTCCCTCGAGCAGGCTTGCCGGATCATTTTCAATGGCGTTCTCAAGCAGGAGGTAGTGGAAGAAAGATTTAAGACCCGAAATGATACGTGCCTGGCTGCTGGCTTCCATCCCCATCTCATACAACATAACAAGCAGGCCTTGGAGGTCGTCCAGTTTTATTTCGGCTGCCGCCGGATCTTTCCCTTCCAGCGCCAGGTAAGACAGTAGCTTTTGTACGTCTTTCAGGTAAGCAGCGATGGAATTGGCGCTTAGTCCGCGCTCCAGTTGCAGGTAAGATCTGAAGCCGTTGATATAGTATTCCAGCTGCACAAAGATTTTTTAGTGAGTGATTTTAAAGTTATGTTTGGAGGCATGAAGATACAAATAATTAACGGACCGAACCTGAACCTGCTGGGTGTCCGCGAACCTTCGGTATACGGAAATATGGATTTCGAAACCTATATTGCACAGCTAAAAGAAATATTCCCTGACGTGCAGATTGATTATTATCAAAGCAATATTGAAGGCGAGCTGATCAATAAACTTCATGAAACAGGATTTACCTACGATGGTATTGTGCTGAACGGCGCAGGCTTTACGCATACCTCTGTAGCCATAGGTGATGCGATTGCGGCTATCAAAACACCTGTCGTTGAAGTTCATATCTCAAACATTTATGCCCGTGAGGAATACCGGCACATGTCGCTCACGGGGAAACATTGCAAGGGTGTACTGACCGGTTTCGGCCTGGATGGTTACCGGATGGCAATTGATTGCCTGATCAGAAGTTAGCCGCCCGTAACAAAACTGATAGGGTTTTGTGATTGGTCGCTTAAACGTTAATTTTACGATGAGCACGTTAATTTAGATATGGCGGTTGTGGCTTTGGCCTCAGCCGCTTCTTTTTTGGAACTGGCAGGGGGGCGGGGGCAGCGTGGCGATGGAGCATAAATCCAACCTGGACGTTCCCACCCGTTCCGAAGCGCCGAAACATGCCCGGCAGCAGACACAATCAATCACCTTTCAGTATACCGGGCCGTTGTAATGTTCCACGCTGTGCCTGTGGTCCGGCATTCACGGTCCGGCATTTGCCGGCTACATCACCCTCGTCTTCCGCGACTGCACATAATCCTTCGGACTTAGTCCGAATTGTTTCTGGAAACTCCGGGTAAACTGAGATTGTGAGCTGAACCCGGTTATGGCCGCAATGCGATAGATCTTGAAATCGGTTTCGAGCAAGAGCTCGGCACCCTTTTTCAGCCGTGTCAGGTTCATGAGTTCATGCGGCGTCATTCCTGCCACGGCTTTGATCTTGCGGTACAAGGTCGGACGGCTCATATTCATGTGGCCGGCCAGCTGATCGATATCAAACATGCTGTCTGCCAGGTAACGTTGAATAATATGGTCTAATCTATCCAAAAAGTCCTTATCTGCCCTGTTACTCGCTACGCTCGGCAACAAGGCAGCCGGCGAGCTGGCAAAATGCCTGCGGATATTTTCACGGCCGGTAAGCAGGGTAACGATTTGCTTTTGCAGGTGTTCGGGCGAAAAGGGCTTTTCAATATAGGCGTCGGCGCCAGACTCCAGACCTTCTATACGCGAGCGCATGTCGTTCCTTGCAGTAAGCAAAACAACAGGTATGTGGGTAAAGGCCGTATCCTGTTTTACCTGTGCACACAAAGTGAATCCGTTCATGCCTGGCATCATGACGTCACTTACAATTAATGAGATGTCTTCACTGTTTAAAGCAGACATCGCTTCTTCACCGGTAGCTGCGGTAAACAACTGATACGAAGGGCTCAGAAGGCGGATCAGGAACTTGCGGATATCTTCCTGGTCTTCAACCACGAGTATTTTTATTCGTTCGTCACCCTGGCAATCATCAATCGCAAAACCCGGTTCAGGAACGGCCAGCCCGGGTGCCGCAAACTCAAATTCATCAGTATGGTGATGCGGCAACCGGAGCACAAATACGTTCATGCCCGCTTCATCTGCCTCGGCTGCCAGGATTCCTTCGTGTAACTGCGTGAGCGCAGCGGCCAGCGGCAGGCCAATGCCCGTTCCCGATTCCTTCTCTGATATCCGGTAAAAAGGCTCGAAAATTCGCTTACGAAGTTGAACCGGGATCAGATCTCCGTCGTTTGTGATCCGGATCTCAAAATGCTGTGACGATGTTGTCAGCGACACGTTCACCTGAAGATCAGCATACTTAAATGCATTTTGGAGCAGGTTGCTCAAAATCTTATTTAATGCTTCAGGATCCGCGTAGGCCTCAAACGGGGAAGCAGGAAGGTCAAGACTGAATGAGAAACCTTTTCTTACCGCTTCCGACTCAAATTGCCGGCAGTTTTCCCTCAGCAAGGCTGCAATATCCACCCGTACAAAGCTCAGACTGAATCCGCGCTGCTCGGCTTTACGGAAGTCAAGTAACTGGTTTGTCAATGACAACAGCCGGTCCGTGTTTTTTTCAACCGACTCTAAGTTCGCGCGCACGTTACCAGACGGACCTGCCTGCCGCATGACCTCCTCGAGTGGTCCTTTGATGAGGGTAAGCGGGGTACGGATCTCATGCGTCAGGTATGTAAAGAATTCAATCTTAGCCCGATAAACCTCTTTTTCCTTTTCTGCCTCAAGCAGGTCATATTTTCTTCGGTTCTGTTCGTCTATCTTTCTATGATAGTTACGCAGCAGGAAATAAAACAGGCAGGCGCCCGCCAGAAAATAACAGAGATAAGCCCAGCTGCTTAGCCAGAAAGGCGGTAAAACTTCAATCTCAAGTTTCGTAACCGGGCTGTTCAGGGAACCACCGCCCGTCGCTGCCCGGACAAGGAACGTGTACCTGCCCGGCGCCAGCTTTGTAAAGTAAACTTTTCGATTGCCCTTCAGATAGGTCCATTTTTTTTCCAGGCCCTCCATTTTGTAACGATAGCCGGTCATTTCAGGCGCTGTGAAACTAAGTGCCGCAAAATCAATGCTGAAGGTCGATTCCAAGTGCCGGAGTTTGATTTTCCTGGTAAAATTGATTGACTGCGAAAGCGGTGATCCTTTTTCCTTAATCGGTACTTCGTCGTTATAAATTTGAAAGCCTGTGAGATAGACGGGCGCCGCGTAGGCGTTTTGTCTGAAGGCGTTAGGATTGAAGCGCACAAGGCCATTAACGCTGCCAAAATACATTCTACCTTGTTTGTCTGTGTATCCCGAATTGTAATTAAACTGGTCACTTAACAAGCCGTTGGCCTTACTGTAGTTTGTTATTTTTTTACTTTGCAGCCCATATGAACTGAGGCCACCGGCTGTCGTGATCCACAGGTTTCCCTTTTTATCTTCAGCTATCTTATAAAAAACGTTGCTCGGAAAACCGCTGTTTTTATCCAATATGTCAAAATCGCCTGTTTTTTGCCTGTACCGGCATAGTCCATGTTCGGTGGCTATCCAGAGATCGCCATGACTGTCTATAAAAAGACCGTTGATGGAATTATTGCTCAGACTGTGCCGGCCGCTTCCGGAGGTGAAGGAAGTTGTTTTGCGCGACTTTTTGTTATATGAAAGCAGTCCGTTGCGCAGCGACCCGGCCCAGAGATTACCGCTGCTGTCTTCGGCGAATGCACAGTAGTGGTACCAGGCAGGAAAATATTGCAGCCGGTCAAAGTTGTTCTGCATCCTGTTGTATGCGTAAACGCCCATTGAGGTGCCGATCAGGATGCGTCCCTCGCTGGTCCCGTAGATCGACTCAACGAAATTGCTTTTGAGATCGTTCGGGCCGCTTCCTGCAGCATAGTGCCTGATCACCCTGCCCGTGCCAACATCCATCACATCCAATCCACGCTCAAAGGTTCCGATCCATAGTTCATTACCGTGTGTCAGCAGTCCGTGGATGTTATAGTGTGCAATTCCGGAACTACCCGTTGGACGGAAGTTAACAAAACTTTCAGAAGCCGGATCAAACCGGTTAAGACCGCCGTCTTCTGTACCCACCCAGATTTTGCCATTGCGATCGCTGGTAATCTCGCGCACAGCGTTCCCATGCAGCGCACCAGGTGCTCCTGTATCAAAAAACTTTTCAAAAGGTGCGTAGGGGACAGCGCAATAGTTCAACCCGCCGAAATACGTGCCACACCAGATTCCGCCTTCCCGGTCTTTGCACAGTGTATACAGTGCATTGTCTGAAAGTGCGTAGGGATCCGGACGGTGTTTTACCAGCTGTTCATAGGCGCCGGTTGTCAGGTTGTAGATCAGCAGTCCGGATTCTGTAGCGATCCAGTATTCATCACCACCGCGGTGTATGAAGTCGCGGGCATAAATTTCGGTTCCATCCTGATTGTAGGTAATCGCATCCCGGTAACTGCCGCTCCGGATATCAAATAGCTTTACACCCTGGTTGGATGTCCCGATGAGGAAGGAGTTCCGTCCGGTATCGTAGATCTTATCGACCCAATTTGAAATCACCGGCTTCGAGTTTCTGAATACGTTATGAGGCCGGAAGGTATCACGCCTGGCGTCGTATTGCTGGAGAAAGCCGTCGGTTGTGGAAACCCAGATCTCACCGTTTTTTCGAACGCAAATGGAAGTGGCATTAAAATATCTCCCCGGAGGGTAAGTTCTGACGATCCGGGTAACAGGATTATAACAAGTGAGGTTATCGCCAGCAATATACCAGAGGTTTCCCGCGAGGTCTGATTCGATATCACGAATATCATCGTTCCTGGAAGGCGCAAAGAGAGCGAATGTTTCTGTCAATGCATTGTAGCTGTAAAGGCCGCGGAGCGTGCCTACCCATAAAATGCCCTGCTGGTCTACGTGCAGGCTGTGAATAAAATTACTGCCCAGACTGGAAGGATTACCGCGTTCATTGCGGAATACCTTGAATGTGTAGCCGTCAAACTTATTCAGCCCGTCTTTGGTACCAAACCACATAAAGCCGCGACCGTCCTGTACGCTGCAAAGCACCGAATTATAAGACAGTCCGTTTTCTACCAGGTAGTGTCTGAAACTCGGCGGTTGTGCCTGAAGACCGAGCCCCCCCAGCATGATCAGGAATAAGATGAGCGATAGTTTTTTCACAGGTTATATTTGGTTGATAGCGAATTTATCCTTTTGCAGCCAGATATCCGAGTACTATTGATAAATCGCCTTCTGGGCGCCTGAATAGCTAATTTTGACACGCCGGGACAAATTTTTGATCGGAAAGATCAAAAAATAATGATTCATTTTGGGAGATACGGACGGCCGGTCTTCACCAGCAACCAGGAAGCCGTCCTGAAAAACCTAACCAGATATGAGCAAAACTTTACCATTTCAGCGGCGCTTCTGGCGCCCCGGAAAACGGTTGTTCCCCGGCGGAAAGACCGTTCTCACCCTTTTAATTCTGTGGCTCGGAATCTCAGCGGCAGTACATGCGCAGAACCAGAGAGTCACGGGTACAGTGGCCGATGCAAAAGGCGAAGCTGTTCCCGGCGTCACCGTGAAAATCAAAAACACGAACCGCGTTACAACCACAGACGGCAGCGGCAGGTTCAGTATCGATGTACCAGACCTTCAGGTTACGCTTGTTTTCAGCAGCATCGGTTATGCAGAGCAGGAACAGGCCCTTGGCGGCAGGACATCCATCACCCTAACCTTACAGAGTGACGAGCAGGCCCTTGAGGAGGTTGTTGTTGTAGGCTATGGAACGCAGCTGAAGAAGGATTTGACAGGGGCAGTTTCGGTTGTCAGGGCGCAGGATGTAAAAAAACGCCAGTCTACAACTGTTTCCGAATCCCTTCAGGGACTTGCGTCGGGCATAAAAGTTCGGGGTGGCGGTCAGCCTGGTTCTGAAGCACAGATCCAGATCAGGGGATTAAAAAACCTGTCAGGAACGAACCCTTTGTATGTAATTGACGGGCTTGTTACCAACGCAGGCCGTGACTTTAACCCGGCCGATATTGAATCAATCCAGATCCTGAAAGACGCCTCTGCAGCCGCAATTTACGGCTCGCGTGCGGCGAACGGGGTCATCATTATTACAACCCGGAAAGGGAAAGAAGGTCCGCTGCAGGTAGAATTCAGCGGTAAAAGCAGTATCCAGACTATTCCAAGGTATGATCTCGCCGGCACCGAAGAATTTTCCAGGATCAATTTCATGGCTTATGACAATGCCGGCGCCAACAGGCAAAATCTTGATCTGACCGTCAATACCGACTGGCAGGACGTGGCCTTCAGAACCGGAAATGTTCAGGATCATAACATCACTTTTTCAGGTGGATCGAACACGGGCAACTATCTGGTGTCTGCAGGTTATTTTGGCAACAAAGGCGCGGTGATCAGTACCGGCTTTGACCGCCTGAGCTTCCGCGTTAACACCCAGGGAAAAAAAGGAATTTTCACAATTGGTCAGAACCTGGCTATCACAAACGCCAAAGCGGATGAAATGTCAGGCAACCCGATCATCGACGTCATCCGGATGCTGCCGACAATTCCGGTTTATAATGCGGCAAATCCGGGTGGTTATGGCTACGGAGACGAGCAGCGTGCCCGTACGTTCGGCACGAATCCGCTGGCTATTGCAGATCTTGAAGACCGCTCCCTGGAAAACCTTCGCCTTCGCGGAAACATCTTCGGCGAACTTCAGATCTTAAAATCGTTGAAATACCGCCTCAATCTTGGGTACGAAACCAGCAGAGACCATTATAAATATTTAAAGAAAGACGGTTTCTGGACGCTAAACCAGGCATTTGATCCGGCTATTGCCAATGAAAACCGGGCAGAGTCTGCGACCAAGCTAATCGAAAACACCCTGACCTTTACTGAGAACTTTGGTAAACATAGCATCAATGTGATCGCGGGGCAGTCTTACCAGCAGGACAGTTACGCACAGATATGGGGAACGAAACGAAACCTGCTTCCGAATCCGAGCGGTGGTTACTATGATGTGCTGGATCAAGGTAACGAAGGTTTGACCGGTGGTTTCCGCAACCGCACAGACATCATTTCTTACTTCGGCCGGGCAGAATACAATTATGCCGATAAGTATTTGATCAATGGCGTATTCCGTCGTGACGGCGTTTCGAGATTCGGACCGGAGTACAAGTTTGGTAATTTCCCATCGGTGTCTGCTGCATGGCGGATCAGTAACGAGGAATTTTTTAAAGTAAAATGGCTCAATGACCTGAAATTACGAGCAAGTTATGGTACGCTTGGCAGCAGTAACATCGGGCCATACGACTACATCCCGCTTATCAATACATTTTCTACCATCGTGCTGGGACCAGGGCAAAACGTTCAGCCTGGCGCAACACAGGTGAAACTGGCTAACAGCGACCTGCGCTGGGAAGAACTGGTACAGCAGAATTACGGGTTCGATGCTGCTTTTCTTGACAGCAAACTTACCGTCAGCGCTGAATATTTTATTGCAAAAACCAAAGACGTGCTACTCGAATATCCGTTGCTGATTTCGACCGGAAACGACGGTGGAAATCCACGCGTGAACGGTGTGACGCTTGGAAACCGCGGATTCGAAGTAACTGCAGGTTATGCAAACAATGATAATCCCCTTAAATACAATGTCACGGCAAACTTTACGACCCTGCGCAATAAGGTGCTTGACCTGGGCTACAATAAAAATAAAACATATGTTGGCAATACGGTGACTGAAGTTGGTCAGCCAATCGGTATGTGGTATGTGCTGCAGACAGACGGGCTTTTTCAAAACCAGGCAGAAGTCGATAACTATCGAAACGCCCAGGGAACGGTCATCCAGCCTGGCGCCAAACCAGGCGACATCCGCTTCAGAGACAACAACGGCGATGGACAGATTACAAATTCTGACAAGGTTGTTGTAGGAAGCCCCTGGCCGAAATACGAGCTGGGCCTGAACTTTGGTTTATCTTATAAGAACTTTGAATTTTCGATGGACTGGTTCGGCTCTTTTGGCTCGACGGTATTTAATGGCCCGCGCAGCGTTATTGAGCGGTTTGACGACAACTCAAACTATCCGGCCGGCATACAACCCTGGACACCGCAAAATCCCAACACCACAACACCACGCGCATACTACGCATCGACCCTCAATTCTAGGGGCGATACTGACCGCTGGCTGGAGAACGGAAGCTTTGCCAGGATGAAATATGTTGCAATTTCATACAATCTTCCTGCTGATTTTGTAAAGCGGGCTGGTTTCAGCCGGGCGCAGATTTCAGTTTCGGGCCAGAATCTGATCACCATTACCAAATACACAGGTTTAGATCCTGAATTCAGCAACGGAAGCATTTTCGAGAAAGGTTACGATTTTGGTGCCTTCCCGAATCTTCGCACCGTTTCAGTTGGCCTACAGTTTGGATTTTAACACAGAACAAAATGAAAAAGACTTTTCTCATCATATTTTTTGCGGGTCTGCTTGTCAGCACGGCCGGCTGTAAAAAAGACCTGCTGGACCAGAGCAATCCGAATACCTTAACAACGGATCAGTTCTGGAGAACCGAAGCAGATGCACAAAAGGGCGTCAATGCCATTTATCACATGTTTTATCAGAACGGAGGCTTCAACCGCTGGATTTATTTCCGACTCGACCTCACCTCTGATGAAGGCTTCAGTAAAAGTCCCTGGGTAGAGCTTGCCGACTGGACCCGCTTTCAATACGTAAACTATAATTTCTGGGAAGGTAACGTAAACACCTACCGCGACTTTTATAAAGCTATATTCAGGTGCAATCAGGTACTTGAAAATGTGCCGAATATACAATTTGACCAGACCCGCAAGACTCAGCTTATTGCGCAGGCAAAATTTCTTCGCGGTTTTTACTACTATTACGCAGCCGTACTCTGGGAGAATTTCCCCATCGTAACCACAACGCAGCGTCCCGAAGACATGCCAAAACAAAGCACACTGGCTGAAGTATGGGCGCTTGTAGAAAAGGATCTGACTGAAGCGAGTTCAGGCCTTCCGGAGCAATGGACAGGCAATGACCTTGGCCGAGCTACGAAAGGAGCTGCGCAGGCCATGCTTGGCCGGGCACTTATGCAGCAGAAAAAATGGGCTCAGGCAAAAACCGCTCTCGACTACCTGGTTACGGGCACGGGCAGAAACTTTTATGACCTTGTTAACTACCAGGACAATTTCAGGGCGGAAAATGAAAATAACAAGGAGTCGGTTTTCGAGATCCAGTTCTCTGATGTAAATAAGAATGCGGAGGGCGACAATCCGAACTCAAATATGGGCAGTAACCGCTCACAGTTCTTTGCGCCGCGGAGTATCGGGTGGTCTGACGGCCAGGCCAGAAACTGGATAGTAGCAGAATTTAAAAAGGAAAAAACGACAGACGGTCAAATTGACCCGCGTTTGCAGCATACGTTGTTTTATCCCGGGTCTGAAACTGATTTCGGTGTAAAAACCTACGGCCGGAGTTGGCAGTGGGATGCCGACGAGGCCTGGTTTAAGAAATACTCGCGCGATTACATGCGCAGTAACGAAGACTACTTCAACCAGATCAATAACCGCGTAATCCGCTATGCTGACGTCTTGCTGATGTATGCCGAAGTGCAGAACGAGCTTGGCCAGACTGCAGATGCGTATACCTATGTAAACCGGGTTCGCGCGCGGGCAAAGATGGCGCCTTTGGCCACCGCTTACCCCGCCATCGGGAATGATCAGGCTTTGTTCAGGGAACGCCTGAAAACCGAAAGACTGCTCGAACTATGCGGAGAAAGCGTTCGCTGGGCCGACCTGAAACGTTGGGGAGACCTGGATACGCAGGCTGGCGTAAACCGGGTGGCTGAACGTGATCCGGATTTCAGAAACTTCGTTGTCGGGAAAAGCATTCGTTTGCCGCTTCCTCAGATCGAAGTAGAAAACAATACAAACCTCCGGCAGAACCCGGGGTACTAACTTATATGGCCGGCAGCACGGCTGCCGGCTTTAACTCATATCTATGAACAGACGTTTCTATTTTTTTTCATTATTCATTCTGCTGGGCTGCGGAAAAACGGACCAGGCGACACAGGAGCCTGTTCCTGAACCAGTCAAAAAGACAACTTATACCAACCCGGTATTTATCCCTGTTATGGCAGATCCGTCTATCATGCGCGATCCGGCTACCGGCTATTTTTACGTTTTCGGAACAGAAGATTTCTGGGGTGCAAGCCAGGGGCATAAAGTTGTTCCTATTGCCCGGTCAAGGGACCTCACAGACTGGGTATACATCCGCGACGCATTCGCAAGCAAACCCGCCTGGAAAGCAGAAGGCGGTATCTGGGCTCCCGATGCACATGTTATAAACGGGCAGTATTTTCTGTACTACTCTTATTCGGTCTGGGCCGATTCAAATCCCGGTATCGGCCTCGCAACGGCTGCGAAGCCTGATGGCCCGTATACAGACCATGGAAAACTTTTCCTGAGCTCAGAGATGGGTGTTCCGAACGCAATTGATCCGTTTTATATGGAAGACAATGGCCAAAAGTACTTGTTTTTTGGCAGCTACAGCTCTGCAGCTAACAACGGTACCTGGGGAGTGCCGCTTGCTGCCGATGCTAAATCGGTGGCAGACAAAAATGCCAGGTTCAAGATTGCCGCCGGCGACTTCGAAGCTGTTATGATTCATAAAAGAGGTAACTATTATTATTTCTTCGGTTCAAAAAACAATTGCTGCGATGGCGCCGCAAGCATTTACCAGGTGCGTGTCGGCCGTTCTGAAAATTTGCGCGGGCCCTATCTGGACCGGGATGGAAAGGACATTGCCCAGCGTGGAAACGGGACCCTGCTAATTGCACGTAACGATAAAATAGCCGGCCCGGGCCACAATGCCAGAATCATTACCGATGATGCGGGCACCGACTGGTTTATCTACCACGGTATCGAAGTCTCAAATCCGATGATCCCTAATGGTCCGAACCGCAGGGCTTTGTTCCTCGATAAACTTACCTGGGCGGACGGCTGGCCGGCAATATCCGGTGCAACACCTTCCACAACGGCTCAACCTATTCCTGTCTTTAAAACGAATAACTAATCTTTACATATTAATTTAAAACACATGAAAAAAATGAACCTGAACCTTCTGGTTCTTCTCAGCCTCTTTCTGTTCTGCTGCAAACAGCCGGCAAAAAAAGACGAAGCGCGGCAGATCTGGACCAAAGAAGAAGCCGGCGAATGGTACGGAAAACAGAAGTGGATCGTAGGCTCGAACTTTTTACCCAGTACAGCCATCAACCAGCTCGAGATGTGGCAGGCGGACTCTTTTGATACCGTTACAATTTCAAAAGAGCTGGGCTGGGCAAAGTCTCTTGGTATGAATACCATGCGTGTATACCTGCATGACCTGCCATATCAGGAAGATTCAACCGGCTTTCTTAAACGCATTGATTCTTTCCTTGACCTCGCTAAACAGCAGGATATCAGACCCATTCTCGTCATTTTCGATTCTTGCTGGGACCCCAACCCAAAATCAGGCAAACAGCGCGATCCGAAGCCGTTTGTTCACAATTCAGGCTGGGTGCAGAGCCCTGGTCTGGAGGTGCTGCGCGATACAACAAAACAGGCGCGCCTTGAAGGTTACGTGAAGGGACTTATCTCTCACTTTGCCGGTGACAACCGCATTCTGGCCTGGGATGTTTGGAATGAACCGGATAATCCGAACACATCGTCATATGGGCCGATTGAATTAAAAGACAAGGAAAAATACGTGCTGCCACTGCTACAGAAAACATTTGCCTGGGCACGGGAAGCAAACCCGACCCAACCACTTACATCGGGTGTCTGGAGAAATGATTGGTCAGCCGATTCCCTGTTAACACCCATCGAAAAGGTTCAGCTTGATGAGTCTGATGTAATCAGCTTTCACTGTTATGACAAGCCCGAAGATTTTGAGAAACGCATTCATCAGCTTGAGCGTTATGGCCGGCCAATGATTTGCACCGAATATATGGCCCGGCCGAACGGAAGTACCTTCCAGGGATTTCTGCCTATTGCAAAAAAGTACAACGTAGGTATGGTAAACTGGGGTTTCGTAGACGGTAAAAGCCAGACGATCTATCCATGGGATAGCTGGCAGAAAAAATATACCGGAGACCCTCCTTTGTGGTTCCACGATATCTTCCGTAAAGATGGTACACCTTACAAAACCGAAGAAACCGATTTTATCAAACAAATTACCGGTGTTCAAAAAAGCTCGTAGCACAGCTAACCGTTTTTAAAAAAACGAAGAAAACATATCCTGCCGGCACAACAGTCTGCTGCCGGCAGGAATTGTTGCGTAGCGGCTTTTCCGCCAGCAGCAACCTTACTGGTCAGAACAACTTACGCCTATCCTGCGAAGCAGAAATCTATATATACCACACATAAATACAAATGAAACCTGTTTACATCTTTATACTGCTGATTTTCACGCTCCTCAAAGTCACCGCCCAGGACCCGCCAGCCAACAACGTTTTGCTGGCCGATCCGACAATCTATGCCGAAAAGGGCATTTATTATTTATATGGGACGGGCGAGCCCGACGGGTTCAAGGTCTATACCTCCCGCGACCTGAAAAATTGGAAGGAGCAGGGGTATGCCCTTAAGAAAGGCGAATCTTTTGGCGACCACGGGTTTTGGGCGCCCCAGATATTTAAGTACCGCGGCCGTTACCATATGGCTTATGTAGCCAACGAACAGATTGCCATTGCAAGTGCAGACAGTCCGCTGGGCCCTTTCAGGCAAACTCAAAAAAAATCACTTACTTCAGGGCAACGGCAAATCGATCCCTACATTTATATGGAAAAGGGAAAGGTCTATCTCTATCACGTCCGCGTACACCCGGGCAACCATTTGTACGTAGCTGAAATGCTGCCCGATCTCTCAGACATAAAACCCGAAACGCTGAAACATTGTGTCTCTGCAACACTTCCATGGGAAAACACAACAAACAGCGGCCCGGTTGCCGAAGGCCCGACATCGATTAAACACAAAGGTCTGTACTACCTTTTTTACACGGCAAATGATTTCAGAAACCCTGATTATGCAGTGGGGTACGCCACCTCTACAAGTCCGGCAGGGCCCTTTACAAAGTTCAGCGGGAATCCAATTTTGAACCGGAGCCTTACTAAAATTAACGGGACGGGGCATGGCGACCTCTTTACCGGGCCGGCGAACAAATTATATTACGTGTTTCATACCCACTATGACAACAAGCGCGTAGGCCGGCGGCGTACAGCCATCGTGCCCATGAAATTCGACAAGACAAGCGGTCCGGACCAGGCGATGCCAGATGCGGAAGGGCTGATATTCCCGGTTCTCGATAAAATAAGCAATTGACAGTACCATGCACCTTTAACATGAAAGCCATAGCCATTCTATCCATCTTGTTGTTTGCCGGGCTAGGCAGGGGTTATGCCCAGATTCAGAACCCGGTCATTGCCCGCGATTTTCCTGACCCGACAGTTGTTCAGTTCAATGGGGTGTGGTATGTGTATGCAACTGAAGGGAAATCGAATATCCAGGCTGCCCGGTCAACCGACCTTCAGAACTGGCAGGAACTGCCTGATGTGTTACCTGAAAAGCCATCCTGGGCAAGCGGACATTTTTGGGCGCCACATGTCATATATGATGCACGCTTAAAAAAGTATGTTCTTTTTTACTCAGGGGAATCTACCGATGATAAAACCGGGAAGTGCCTGGGTATTGCTTATGCCGACAAGCCCGAAGGACCGTTCAAAGATAAAGGCAGCCCGCTGATCTGTGGTGAGACATTCGTCAATATTGACCCTTTCGCTCTTCGGGATTCCGCCGCCGGGAAAAATCTGCTGATCTGGGGTTCCGGTTTCCAGGCTATCCGCCTCCGGGAAATGAATGCAGACTGGAGCGATTTCGCACCTGGCTCAACTGCGCGTGACTTGTTGCCGCCAGGGCAGGAGAGCCGCTATACCAGGCTCATCGAAGGTGCCTGGATAGACCATCATGACGGCTACTATTATCTGTATTATTCGGGCGATAACTGCTGCGGCGACAAGGCCGACTATGCGGTTCTGGTTGCGCGTTCAATAAAAGTCGAAGGACCTTATGAAACACGCGGCCAGGTTTCAGGCTCAGGCAGCAGCGCCATTCTGGAAAGCCGTGGCAAATGGGTTGCGCCAGGACATAATTCAATTCTTCGTGATAGAAAGGGAAGGACCTGGATTGCATTTCACGCTATAGACCGGGATGCGCGGAAAAAAGGCCGACAAATGTTGCTCGCACGACTAAACTATGAAAAAGGCTGGCCGCGGGTAACCTGGTAGCCGGTATTGTATAACATGTAGCGCCGATAGTTGATAAGTTTGAACAGTCCTGTATTTATTGCTTTCGTTGACCTATATTGTGCTATGAAATCTGTCGTTCGACTCTTCTATTGTATCACGCTGATCCTGCTGAGCAGTACGCTATCGGCACAGCAGGCGGCGCCGCCAAAACCATATGGTCCGCTGCCTTCTGCTGCACAGCTGAAATGGCATGAGATGGAAATGTATGTTCTCGTCCATTTCACGCCAACAACATTTGAAAATAAGGAATGGGGCTATGGCGATGCGGATCCGAAAATATTTAATCCCCGGTCATTTGATGCAGACCAGATTGCGGGCGCTGTGAAGTCCGGAGGTTTCCGTGGATTGATCAGCGTAGCCAAACATCATGATGGTTTTGCGCTCTGGCCGACCAGAACAAACCAGTACAACATTAGCAAAAGTCCGTGGAAGAACGGCAAAGGCGACATGGTAAGGGACTTTATGCTTGCTGCGCGTAAGGCGGGGATGGAGTTCGGTGTGTATTGTTCGGCCTGGGACCGCAATGATCCGGAATATGGCAGGGCGGCTTATGTTGATCATTACCGTGAACAATTAAAAGAGCTGTACACGAATTATGGCAGACTGTTTACAAGCTGGCATGATGGTGCAAACGGGGGAGATGGATATTACGGCGGGGCCCGGGAAACCCGGAAAATTGACCGTTCTGCATACTACGGTTGGGAAGATCTCTGGCAAATAACCCGCCGGATGCAGCCTGAGGCAGTTATCTTCAGCGATATTGGTCCCGATGTGCGCTGGGTAGGTAATGAACGCGGTGCTGCAGGCGAAACATCCTGGGCAACCTTTACGCCCGTGGGCCCGGAAGGCACAAAACCGGCACCGGGACATGTAGTCGAGACGTTTCTGACCAGCGGTCAGCGAAACGGCCGTTTCTGGATACCCGCAGAATGCGATGTTCCGCACCGCGTGGGTTGGTTTTACCACGCCGATCAGGACCACCAGGTGAAAACGCCCGATCAGTTGTTTGATATTTATCTTAAAAGCGTTGGCAGAGGCGCCAACCTCAGTCTGGGTATTGCGCCCATGCAGGATGGCAGGCTACATGCTAACGACGTACAGTCCCTGCAGGGTTTCGGTGATAAACTGCGAAAGACATTTGCGACAAACCTCGCCACCGGTGCGCGCTTATTTGCCGCCTCTACCAGGCCGGGAACTAACTATCAGCTGCGCAATCTTCTGGACAACGACCGTTATACCTACTGGGCTCCCGATGACGACGTACATCATCCGGTTATAGAGATCGACCTGAAGGGAACTAAACGTTTTAACCTCATCCGCCTGCGCGAAAACATCAAACTTGGTCAGCGTCTGGATAGCGCGGTGGTTGAGGTGCATCTCAAGGGTGCCTGGCACAGACTGGCTTCCGCTACCAGTATTGGTTCCACAAGACTGATCAGGTTGAGCGCGCCGGTTCAGGCAGCCCGGCTCAGACTCAGGTTGTATGCGCCCGTGGCACCGGCGCTCAGCGATTTTGGATTGTTCCTCGAAGCTCCGGGCCCTGCGATGCCATACGCCAGAATTTCTGAAGGCCTAGAAAAGTCGGGATGGAAAATGATTTTGCCTGATTCGTCTGGCGGCAAAAATGCAGTCGACGGAAATAAAAACAGCGCCTGGCTTCGCGACGGCGTCAAATTACCTTTGCAGGTTGTCTTTGATCTGGCAAAAGAAAGCCATTTCACCGGCTTTTCTTACCTGCCACGGCAGGATGGGAAAGCTGAAGGACTGGCTGACCGGTATGAGTTTGCAACCAGTATGGACGGTGTAGTCTGGGATACACAAGCTGCGGGCGAATTTTCAAACATCCGGGCTAACCCTGTTCAACAATTTGTTCGACTGTCGAAACCAGCCAGGGCACGTTTCATTCGGTTTACGGTATTGTCTACCACGACCAGCGCAGCGGCAGGCACCGTAAGCATTGCAGAATTTGACCTTTATAAATAATGAAAGCCCGGATGTCCGGGCTTTTCACTTTAAATATCGATCTGGCTACAGTACAACATCATTTTTTTTCCGGGCGACCCGATAGAGCACAAATCCCATCAGGGCAAAGAACAACACGCCCAGCAGCGCATAACCTTCGTGGCCAAGAATCCCTGATAACCAACCTTCAGCGTTAACCAGTTGAAGGTTATCGTTTACAGCCGGGATAACCGACAAAATTGCCACGATTACTCCTGCAATAGCACCACCTGCCACCAGGCCGGTGGCAAATAAATTTCCGGTACCAAGTTCTTCTTCTTCCAAGCTGGTTGCCTTTGCTTTTTGCCTCCAGTCAACCAGCGCACGAACGGCACCACCGGCAAAAATGGGCAGCGTTGTAGACAGCGGGAGGTAAGCACCCACCGCAAACGATAAAGACTTGATACCACAAAGTTCAACAGTAATGGCAATGAACACACCGACAAGTACATACTGCCAATCCAGGTTGAAAGAAAGCATGCCTTTGATCAGCGTTGCCATTAGCGTAGCCTGTGGCGCAGCATAGGTTTCGGTCCCAATGGCGTGCGTAATGCCTTGTTTCACCATTTCTGTGGTAGGGGTATCAAGGATACGCACAGTCAGGCCGATCACGATAGAAGAAACAATTACCCCTATGAATAAAGCAATCTGCTGGTATTTTGGCGTGGCGCCTACCAGGTAACCGGTTTTCAGATCCTGCGAAGTGGCACCGGCGTTCGCAGCCGCTATACAAACCATACCGCCAACAACAAGGGCCATAGGTTCGTAGATTTTTCCCGTCCAGCCCATGCCGATAAAGATCAGACAGGTACCCATAATCGTGGCAATCGTCATACCCGATACCGGACTGTTGCTTGAGCCGATCAGGCCTACAATACGGCTCGCAACGGTTACGAAGAATGCACCGAATACCACAACCAACAGCCCCAGAAGGAGTTTGCCAATAAACGTATCGCCCGGTACCTGCGGCAGCAGCGCCATAAGTATAATAAGACCGACACTGCCAAAGCCAACAATTTTCAACGAAAGATCGCGGTCCGTTCTCTTTATGGTAGATGCGTCTTTTTTCTCCTTGACAGAGCTGATGCTTTCTTTAAAAGAGGTAACGATGGTCGGCAGGGTTTTAAGCAGGGTAATAAAACCACCTGCTGCAACGGCGCCGGCACCGATCTGTTTTACAAATGCCTGGTAAATCGCTTTCGGATAATCAGCAAAAGTCCGGGTAACCGGGTCCCAGTTGCCCGCACCACCGGGCTTGTTTATATCTGCCAGCAGCCCGATCTTAACCAGCTGCTGTGCCGCACGCACAGGATCAATCAGCGTAGCCAGCAAGGGAATGAGCACCAGCGACGCCAACACACCACCGGCCACGAGAATACCTGAAATACGCGGACCGATGATATAACCTACGCCCATATATTCAGGCGTGATCTCGCCGCTTACCTGTGCCGACGGTAAAAACCTGTTTGTTTGTTTGGTAGCCCATGCAGGCACCTCAGCAATAATGTGAAAAACCTTTTGGCAAAGTGCGTAAACCAGCGAAAAACCCAAACCCCAGAATGCTGTACGGGCAAACGTACCTCCGCGTTCGCCAGCCTGAAGCACCGACGCACAGGCCGTTCCTTCAGGATAGGGAAGGGTATGGTGTTCCTTAACAATCAGCGAGCGCCTTAGTGGAATCATCATCAGCGTACCCAATATACCGCCCAATATGGCCAGAATCAGGATCGTCATATAATTGAAGAAAGCTTCACCCGAACTCTGGCCACCGATTCCCGTACTTAAAAAAAGGAAACCCGGAAGCGTGAACACCACGCCGGCAGCGATTGATTCGCCTGCAGAACCGGTTGTCTGGATGATGTTATTTTCAAGAATGGTGGTTTTGAAAAAACGTTTGCCAAGTGTTATGGCGAGAACAGCTATTGGAATTGATGCAGAAACGGTCAGGCCTGCTTTGAGGGCAAGGTAAACGGTTGCGGCCCCGAAAATAATTCCGGCGAGTGCGCCGAGCAGAACAGATTTGACTGTTAGTTCTGCCACCTGCTTTTCTGCCGGTACAAAAGGCTTAAATTCTTTAATATCACCCATTATATTGATTTAAAGAATCAAAGTTAGCGCTTTTTGCTGCTTATGCAAGTTGGGTTAGCTGAGCCCCTGGCTGAGAAATTGGCATTCCGGCTGCTCCGGAATGCCACTCGAAATTTATTGCTTCAGAAAGTCAATGAGCCTTTGGTTCAGCATATCGCGGTCTGTTATAAAAAGGCCGTGCGGTGCGCCTTCAAATACAATGTATTCTGCTTGCGGCACCCTGCCGGCAACAATTTCGCTGGTCGCCTTGATCGGAACTGTTTTGTCAGCGTCGCCGTGAATAATGAGCAGCGGCAGCCGGATCTTGTCCAGTTCACTTCTGAAATCAGTTGTAGAGAAAGCTTCCAGACATTGAGCCGTTGCGCGGGGGCCGGCCTGCAGAGAAAGGTTTTGATGCCAGTTCAGAATAGCCTGACTAACGGGTTTACTCAGTAGCCCCTCGCCATAAAACTGTTTCGCAAAGTCTGCCAGAAAAGCAGGACGGTCAGTTGCAATTTTCTCGGCAAAGCCATCAAACATCGCTTTTGGCACACCTTCGGGATGGTCGTCGGTTTTCAGCATAAAGGGCACAACAGAGCTGATGAGCACAGCCTTTTTTATTTTTTCTATTCCAAACAGGCTGATGTAGCGCACTACTTCACCGCCACCCATAGAAAATCCGACGAGCGATACAGATTCGAGATCGAGCGCATCTATAAGCAGTGCCAGGTCGGCGGCCAGGGAATTGTAATCATAACCGCTCCACGGTTTCGAAGATTTACCAAATCCGCGACGGTCGTAAGCAATAACGCGGTAACCGGCGCTGACGAGCGCATCGATCTGGTATTCCCACATTTCATGCGAAAGCGGCCAGCCATGAATAAGCACAACAGGATCGCCGCTTCCCCAATCTTCGTAGTAAAGTGTAGCCTGATTGAGACGCTCATCAGGCGAGTTTTGGTTTAGATAAGGCATATAGTTTCGTGTTAATTTAAACACTCAACATGCTTACCCTTTGATTGTTTGTCTTTGTTTACAACCTCAGGAAGAAAATCTAACGGGATGCTGTAAGCTTTCGCTGAAGCCTGACTTCCAGGTAGCTGATTGCCCCATCACGCAGCTGTGCAGTCGCTTCGCCACGGAAGACCGGAACAGCGCCTTCAGGGCCAAAGTTTACCGGAAATACCACATGGTCTCCCGAAATAACCGGAGCGCCCGCTGTGCTGAACACATAATTCTTGTGCTGGCGCTGAACATCATTCACGGCAGCGTCAATCTCGCTGTAGGTTGTAGCCGTTGCCACCGGTGTTACCACGCGGCTGTCGGCGGTATACGTTTGCTTAATTTTACGCAGACGTTTTACCTGGTCACGTTCGTTCCAGACGTCAAGGTGATTTTTGAGAGCAGTGGTGTAGTTTGCAGGTGAAGTTTGGGGATGAGTGGCTTTCGCTTGTCTTGCCGGTACCTGTTTGGCGGACTGGGCAAAACCGCTGACCGAAAGGATGAATCCGAGTGCAGCGAAGTAAAGAGTTTTCATGGTTTGCGCAATTAATGCTGCAAGTTTACGAACGCTTTACGAGAACAAGTTCACAGAATTGTAAAAACTGACGATTGTAGTTTTTTAGTCAGAAAGTAAACCCGGACCAGTGTGGTCCGGGTAACTAAACTTTTTATTTTTTTGCTGCCTTTTCGTGATCGGCCAGGAACTGCGCCAGACCGGTATCGGTTAGCGGGTGTTTCAGCAGGCCGAGGATAGGCGCCAACGGACTTGTGATCACATCAGCACCCAGTTTGGCGCAATTTACAATATGTAAAGGGCTGCGGATTGATGCGGCAAGGATTTGCGTTTCGTAGCCGAAATTATCAAATATGGTTCTGATGTCTTCAATCAGTTGCAGACCATCATGCGAAATATCGTCAAGGCGACCAAGGAACGGAGAAACATAACTTGCACCGGCCTTTGCAGCCAGTAAAGCCTGACCAGGCG
Organism: Pedobacter sp. SYP-B3415; assembly: GCF_004138205.1. Lineage (GTDB taxonomy): Bacteria > Bacteroidota > Bacteroidia > Sphingobacteriales > Sphingobacteriaceae > Pedobacter. The sequence goes on along the minus strand of NZ_RXNQ01000004.1, from coordinate 79,509 downwards.
AGAAGATCAGTGTACAGTTTGTACGGATTCCTTTACCGCTAAGGTATTTAATGGCTTTAACGCCATCTTTGATCATCGGAACTTTTACAACAATCTTCGGATTTAATGCTGCTAGTTCTTCGCCTTCCTTGATGATTTCCTCATACGTAGTTGAGATCACCTCTGCACTAACATTGTCTTCGACAATTTCGCAGATTGCTTTATAATGATTGAGGACATTTTCTGTGCCGGTGATGCCTTCCTTGGCCATCAGGCTGGGGTTGGTGGTTACGCCGTCCAAAACGCCGAGGTCCTGTGCCTCCCTGATCTGATCAAGGTTGGCCGTGTCAATGAAAAATTTCATGTTAAAATATAAAGTGGTTTACGCCTTATCCTTCCGGCCTTGCACTTTCAACACCAGAACGGGTAAATGCAGAATAGATTAAAAAAAAGGGCAAGCACCTCTTATCGCACCGCTACAACCTTCTACCCTTGCTGTGTTCCCACCCTGGGGGAGTTCAAAGGGAGCTGGTCGTAAAAGACTTGCCCGGCGCAAATGTAGGAAAACCTTTTATTCTGCGAAAAATAATCTGTATATTAAGCTTTGAAGGCTGCTATATCATTGATACATAAGCGCATTATTTTTCACGTCTTTGATCTGTTTATATATGTCGGGCTAACCATCGGGCCGAGCCGGCCCTGCGCCCATTAAAAATTATTAGAATAAGGTTAAAAACAAGCATTTTTCTCAATTATCAATATTTCAATATTATCGCATAAAATTGGTCGATTTGCAAAAAAACGCCTGCCACGCTGATCATATAATCAAGTATTCGAAAAAATAATACTAAAGTTATAAAAAATCCATAATTTTTTTGTATCTTAGTGTTATCTATACACTAACTAACAATACAAACGAACGAGCAATGATGGAACCAAACCAAGGACTTTATGATGAACAGTTTGAGCACGACGCTTGTGGGATTGGCTTTATAGCACACGTGAAGGGCAGGAAGTCGCATCAGATCATTTCAGACGCGCTGACCATCCTGGAGAACCTTGACCACCGCGGTGCATGTGGGGCGGAGCCCAATACCGGAGACGGCGCCGGACTGATGATCCAGGTGCCGCACGAATTTCTTTATGACGAGTGTCTCAAAACCGGCTTCAGCCTGCCTGACTATGGCGACTACGGTGTCGGCATGCTGTTTTTACCAAAAAACGTCCGTGCACGTGAAGAGTGCCGCGAAGTTATCTACCGCGCCGCAGAGAAACTGGGATTCGAGGTAATCGGCTTCCGTAAAGTACCTGTCAACACCACCGATATCGGCGAGACAGCTTTATCTGTCGAGCCTGAAATCGAACAGCTTTTTGTTGCGCGGCCTTACCACATCGCGCAGGGCGCAGATTTTGAACGTAAGCTTTACGTATTTAAAAATTACCTCAATAAAACTATTTATAGTACGGTTGCAGGCGGGAAAGAATTTTATATCGCTTCCTTTTCGGCAAATACCATCGTATACAAAGGTCAGCTCACCTCGTTACAGGTACGTACATATTTTAGTGAATTGAATGATAAACGTGTGGTATCTGCCTTTGGCCTGGTACACTCGCGTTTTGCTACCAATACATTTCCTTCCTGGCGGCTGGCCCAGCCGTTCCGCTATATCGCACATAACGGCGAGATCAACACCCTGCAGGGAAATCTGAACTGGTTCCGCGCCAGGGTTAAATCTTTTGCTTCGCCATACTTTACCAAGGAGGAGCTTGATATCCTGCTTCCGGTGATTGACGAAAGCCAGTCTGATTCGGGCTGTCTGGATAACGTAGTTGAACTGCTGTTACATACAGGTCGCAGCCTGCCGCATGTGCTCATGATGCTTATTCCAGAAGCGTGGGACGGCAATGAGGATATGGATCCGCTTAAAAAAGCCTTTTACAAGTTTCATGCTTCGCTGATGGAACCATGGGACGGGCCGGCAGCGATCGCCTTTACAGACGGCAAACTGATCGGCGCTACGTTAGACCGCAACGGCTTACGTCCGTCACGTTATGCCATTACTGATGATGACCGCGTGATCCTGGCTTCTGAAGCGGGTGCTGTGGCAATTGATCAAAGCACAGTGATTGAAAAAGGCCGGCTTACGCCCGGCAAGATGTTCGTTGTCGATATGGAGCAGGGCCGCATTATCAGCGACGAAGAAATCAAAAAGGAGATTTGCAGCCGCAGGCCTTACGGCGACTGGCTGAACCAGTACCAGATCCGTCTGGAAGAACTGGCTGATCCGCGTGTAAGTTTTACCGGGCTGTCTGAGGAGTCTATATTTAAATATCAGCAGGTTTTTGGCTACAGCAGGGAAGATATCGATCTTTTGCTTAAGCCGATGGCAACAGATGGCAAGGAGGCAATCGGCTCTATGGGAACGGATACGCCGCTAGCTATTCTTTCAAAGCAACCGCAACATCTCAGCTCGTATTTTAAGCAGCTGTTTGCGCAGGTAACCAATCCGCCGATCGACCCGATCCGCGAACGCGTGGTCATGAGCCTTGCCGGGTTTATGGGTAATGCGGGTAACCTGCTTGATGAGAATCCGATGCAATGCCACTGTGTAGGAATTAAACAGCCGGTTCTGACCAATCTTGAGCTGGAGAAACTGCGCAGTATTGATACCGGTGTTTTCCAATCGAAAACCTTGCAGATGTATTTTCGCGCAAATGACAAACCGGGATCACTTGCCAGGGCACTTGACCGGCTTTGTCGCTACGCCGTAGATGCCGTAGAAGACGGTTTCCAGGTTATCGTGCTTTCAGACCGCGCTATCGATTCTGAACACGCTGCCATTCCTTCGTTGCTGGCCGTATCGGCGGTGCACCATCACCTGATTCGCAAGGGCTATCGCGGTGCTGTGGGGATCGTGGTTGAAGCTGGAGATGTATGGGAAGTACATCATTTCGCCACCCTGCTTGGTTTCGGCGCAACGGCCATTAACCCTTACCTGGCGCTCGAAACGATTTCCTGCATGGAAAAAGAAACGGGAATCAAGAAAGAGAAACTCGTTCAAAATTATATCAAAGCTGTAGATGATGGCCTGTTGAAGATCTTCTCAAAAATGGGAATCTCAACCCTGCAGTCATACCATGGGGCGCAAATATTTGAGGTTCTCGGGCTTAACAAACAGGTAGTAAACACATACTTCACAGGCGCAGTGTCACGGATTGGTGGCCTCGGACTCGATGAAATCGCACTCGAGACCCTGATCAAACACCGCCGTTCCTTTAATTCCTCGTCTACGCATGAAGATATCCTGCCGGCGGGCGGTACATATAAATGGCGTCGTCGCGGTGAGAAACACCTCTTTAATCCGCAGACCATTCACATGCTTCAGAATGCCACCAGGCGGAACGATTACCAGACCTACAAACAGTACTCGAAGCTCGTGAACGAGCAAACCGAGCAGGCATATACCATCCGTGGTTTATTTGAATTTAATTACAGCCGCACACCTGTGCCCCTGGAAGAGGTAGAACCGATCGAGAACATTTTCAAGCGTTTCGCCACCGGCGCCATGTCTTTCGGCTCTATTTCTCATGAAGCGCACTCTACGCTGGCCATAGCCATGAACCGCATTGGTGGTAAAAGTAATACCGGCGAAGGTGGCGAGGACGAGATCCGTTATGAGAATCTGCCGAACGGCGATTCGATGCGTTCTGCGATCAAGCAGATCGCGTCTGCACGTTTCGGCGTGACCAGTTATTACCTGACAAATGCAGATGAACTGCAAATAAAGATGGCTCAGGGCGCTAAGCCCGGAGAAGGCGGACAATTGCCGGGGCATAAGGTCGATGACTGGATTGCCAAGGTACGTCACAGCACGCCTGGTGTGGGTCTGATCTCACCGCCGCCGCATCATGACATTTATTCAATCGAGGATCTGGCGCAGCTGATCTACGATCTTAAAAATGCGAACCGGGCAGCGCGTATCAATGTTAAACTGGTTTCAAAAGCGGGTGTAGGTACAATTGCAGCAGGGGTGGCCAAAGCGCATGCTGACGTGATCCTTGTTTCAGGATACGATGGCGGAACCGGTGCCTCGCCGCTGACTTCTATCCAGCACGCCGGTCTGCCGTGGGAACTCGGCCTCGCCGAAGCACACCAGACGCTGGTACGCAACCGGTTGAGAAGCCGCGTGGTCCTGCAAACCGACGGACAACTCAAAACGGGACGGGACATTGCTATCGCAGCATTGTTAGGTGCAGAAGAATGGGGTGTAGCCACCGCGGCTCTTGTTACCGCAGGCTGTATCATGATGCGTAAATGCCACTTAAATACCTGTCCGGTAGGCGTAGCCACGCAAGATCCTGAACTCAGAAAGCTGTTTACAGGGCAGGCAGACCATGTTGTTAACCTGTTTTACTTCCTCGCTATGGAATTGCGTGAGATCATGGCTGAGCTCGGTTTCCGCACAGTGAATGAAATGATCGGTCAATCGGACCTTTTGATGATGCGTACCATTCCTGATGCAGACTGGAAACTAAAATATGTAGACCTGAGCGGCATTCTGCACAAAGCGGAAGATAATGGACTGAGCCTGTATAATACAGAAGTACAGGATCATGGGCTAGAGCAGGTGCTTGACCGCAGACTCATCGAAGCTGCCCAGCCGGCCATTCTGAACAACGAGCCGGTATTTGCAAACTTCGATGTAATCAACACCGACCGGGCTGTGGGCACCATGTTATCGAATGAAATTTCAAAGGTTCATAAAAGTGCCGGGCTGCCGCATGACACCATCAACTTTAAGTTCGTTGGTTCGGCAGGACAGAGCTTCGGCGCTTTTGCCACCAAGGGACTTACGCTGCACCTGGAAGGCGAAGCCAATGACTACGTTGGTAAGGGGCTTTCAGGAGCGCGACTGGCCATCTATCCATTCGCCAATGTGAAATATGTTCCTGAGCAGAACATCATTATCGGCAACGTCGCGATGTATGGCGCCACTTCCGGTGAACTGTTTATTCGTGGAAAGGCCGGCGAGCGCTTCGCCGTGCGCAACTCTGGCGCAACTGCCGTTGTAGAAGGCGTTGGCGACCATGGCTGCGAGTACATGACGGGAGGCGAAGTACTTGTGCTTGGCAGTACCGGAAGTAATTTCGCCGCCGGTATGAGCGGAGGTGTAGCCTGGATCTACGATACCGATGGCACATTTGCCAGAAAGTGTAACAAGGAAATGGTCGATCTCGACCCGCTTTCATCAGAAGATGAGGAAAGGATTATTGACCTGCTCAAGAAACATATCAAGCTGACAGGCAGTAAGGTTGCAGACTTCATTTTAAATGACTGGAAAGCTCAGCACAATCAGTTTATCAAGGTATTCCCGAAAGAATACAAAGCAGTATTAAACAAACGTAAAACACAGGAAGTGATCAAATAGCCATGGGAAAAGTTACAGGATTTTTAGAATACGACAGGAAGTCTCCTGAAAAGGAATCTCCCCAGACGCGCCTGGGTCACTATAATGAGTTTGTGGCACCGCTAGGCGAGGAGCAATTAAATAAACAGGCCGCACGCTGCATGGACTGCGGCGTTCCGTTCTGCCAGTCTGGCTGCCCGCTCGGTAATGTCATACCAGAATTTAACGACGCGGTGTACAAAGCAAACTGGTACCAGGCTACCGAAATCTTGCTGAGCACCAATAATTTTCCGGAATTTACGGGCCGCATCTGTCCGGCACCATGCGAATCTGCATGTGTGCTCGGTATTAATAAACCGCCGGTTTCTATAGAAGAAATTGAGAAACATATCATTGAGATTGCCTATCAGAAAGGTTACATCAAACCCAATCCGCCTTTAATCAGGACCGGTAAAAAGGTTGCTGTTATCGGATCAGGCCCGGCCGGCCTTGCGGCTGCCGCCCAGTTGAACAAGGTGGGTCATGAGGTTACCATTTTTGAACGTGATGACGCCGCCGGCGGATTACTTCGTTATGGCATCCCTGACTTCAAACTGCAGAAAGACGTGGTGCAGAGAAGGGTTCAGCTCATGCAGGATGAAGGCATTATCTTCAGGTTCAACGCAAACGTTGGAACCGATGTAGAGATCGGAACACTGCTGCGCGACTACCACGCGCTCGTTCTGGCCGGCGGTTCAACTGTTCCGCGCGATTTACCCGCTCCGGGCCGCAAGGGCGCCGGCGTTCATTTCGCAATGGAGTTTCTGAAACAACAAAATAAACGTGTTGCAGGCATTGGCTTTGCAGAAGACGAGATCTCTGCTGCAGGTAAAGATGTCATTGTAATCGGCGGCGGTGACACCGGATCTGACTGTATCGGAACCTCCAATCGCCACGGTGCGAGGTCGGTTACGCAGTTTGAGATCATGCCTTTACCGCCTGAGATGCGTACGGATCATATGCCATGGCCAACATACCCGATGCTTTTGAAAGTCACTTCATCACACGAAGAAGGCTGTGAGCGCGGCTGGTCTGTCAATACCAAAGAGTTTGTACGTGATGAAAATAATAATCTGGTCGCCTTACGTGTTGTAGATGTAGAATGGGAGATCGATGCGATCGGCAGACCGGTATCTTTCAAAGAGGTTGCCGGAACTGAACGCGAACTGCCATGTCAGCTGGCACTGCTTGCTATGGGCTTTTTGCATCCGCAGCATGAGGGTATGGTCGAGAAACTCGGCGTCGAACTGGATAACCGGGGTAACGTGAAGGCTACTGAAGGTATTTACCAGACCAATATGGCAAAAGTATTTACCGCAGGTGATATGAGAAGAGGCCAGTCGCTCGTTGTCTGGGCAATCTCTGAAGGGCGCGAAGCGGCCAGAAAAGTTGATGAGTATCTGAACGGGGGTGTTACGAAATTACCGTCTAAAGATGCCATCGCTTATGCATAGTGAGCACCTAAAATTAAACACCATACTGGTCCCCTCATGGGGACCTTTTTTGTTTCAGCTGGAATCATTCTAAATTTTAGGAACAGCTGGTTTTAAGCTGCCTATTGCCGAACTTAGGGCATGGTTTTTTATAACCTCATACCATCTGATTCGCTTTATGGCAAACAACGATAAAAAATCAGGCGCAACATCGTCGGGGCGACGCAGTTTCCTCAGAGACAGCACGCTGATCACGGTACTTAGTCTGACCCCGGGCGCAGTGCTTAAAGCGGCCGAGGGAAAGGCCGATGAACGCGTCGCCGAGCTCTTTGAAAAGATCCCGCTTCAACTTAAAGTAAACGGGCAGTCGCACCAGCTGTCTGTAGAGCCCCGCGTGACCCTGCTGGACATGCTGCGTGAGCAGCTGAAGCTGACCGGAACCAAGAAGGGCTGCGACCATGGCCAGTGCGGCGCTTGTACCGTCCATGTGGATGGTCAGCGGATCAACTCCTGTCTGAGCCTGGCGGTTATGAACGACGGCAAAGAGGTGACAACGATCGAAGGCCTGGCCAATAATGGTACACTGCACCCTATGCAGGCTGCATTTATAAAACATGATGGTTTTCAATGCGGTTATTGTACACCCGGGCAGATCATGTCGGCAATCGCATGTGTACGGGAGGGGCATGCCGGTAGCCGCGATGACATACGCGAGTATATGAGCGGAAATATCTGCAGGTGTGGTGCTTATCCCCATATCGTCGATGCAATTGAGGAGGTTCAGAAGAAAGGAGAAAACATATGATCAACTTTCAATACCTCCGGGCCGCAAGTGCTGAAAAAGCGCTTTCCCTGCTTGCAAAGGATAAACAAGCCCGGTTCATTGCCGGGGGGACAAACCTTGTCGACCTGATGAAAAAGGGCGTGATGAGCCCGGAAAAACTGATCGATATCAACCGGCTGCCACAGCGCGAGATCTTTCTTCGAAATGACGTGATCCACATCGGCGCACTGGCCACCAACGCTGCAGTTGCCGATCACCCGCTTGTCAATGAAAAACTGCCGCTTCTGGCTATGGCCCTTAAAAAGGGTGCATCAGCACAGTTGCGCAATATGGCAACCGTGGGGGGCAATATGATGCAGCGTACACGCTGCGGTTATTTCTATGATATCGCCATGCCATGCAACAAACGCAGTCCGGGCAGCGGCTGTGCGGCCCGCGAAGGTTATAACCGCATGCATGCTATTTTCGGACAATCGGAAAACTGCATAGCGGTACATCCAAGCGACATGTGCGTGGCACTTGCAGCACTGGATGCTGTAGTCGTAATTGGCCAGACCAAAGGTGAAAGGAGAATCGCTTTTGCTGACTTTCACCGGTTGCCCGGAAACACGCCCGAGCTGGACAACAATCTGAAGAGCAACGAAATAATCCTGGGACTTGAAGTTCCTCTGAATGGATTTGGCCACCGGGTTCAGTATCTGAAAGTGCGCGACCGGACATCATATGCTTTTGCGCTCGTCTCGGTAGCAGCGGCCCTCGATATGGATGCCGGCAAGGTGAGAAAGGTACGCCTTGCCATGGGCGGCGTAGCGCATAAACCATGGCGGCTAACCGAGACTGAAACATTTCTGCAGGGGCGCGAACTCACAGATGACCTGATCCGTGAAGCTGCCAGCCGGTCGGTTTTAAATGCAAGAGCATACAAACACAATAATTTTAAAGTTAGAATGGCAGCCGAAAGTATTATTCAGGCGCTGACAGACGCCCGCCAACAAAGTTAATATGATTGATCAATTGAGTTTTCCGGATGATACCGACCGGGTAGACGGAGTCGCAAAGGTAACCGGCAAAGCGCGTTATTTCGCCGAATTTGACCTTCCCGGGTTAAGTTATGCCGTTCTTGTGACCAGCACCATTACCAGGGGCCGGATAACACGGATCAATACGCGAAGCGCCGGGAATGCGCCCGGCGTACTTGCCGTTGTTTCGCACGTGAACAGGCCGGAAACGCCGGGTTACGAAGCCGAAAATGCACCTGCCATGCGCATCTTTTATACAGATCAGGTGTTTTTTAACGGCCAGCCCGTTGCAATGGTGGTTGCAGATACATTTGAACGCGCAACTTATGCCGCATCACTCGTGGAGGTTAGTTACGAAAAAGAAGCTTTTAACACCGATTTCGAACATAGCCTTGATAAGATAAAAAAACCAAAAAATCCGGCCCAAGGTCAATACAGACGCGGAGTGGAAGATGCCTATAAGACAGCCCCGGTAAAGGTCGAAGCAACGTACACGTTACCAATCGAAACACACAACCCGATGGAGTTGCATGGAATCGTTGCTTTCTGGAACGCCGCAGATAAACTGACCGTTTATGCCAAAACACAAGGTGTGAAGTCTACGCAGTCATCCCTGGCGAGAACGTTCGGCTTGCCGCCTGAAAATGTCCAGGTTTATTCTGAATATGTTGGCGGCGGTTTCGGTATGGGCCTGCGTACCTGGCCTCTTGAGATCGCTTCTGTCATGGCGGCAAAACTTACGGGCAAGCCTGTAAAACTGGTGCTTACACGCGACCAGATGTTCACCATGGTAGGCAACAGGCCCGCAGCGTGGCAGCAGATTGGGCTTGGCGCCTCAGAAAACGGAAAACTCGTCGGCATTACGCATCATTCGCTCGCGCAATCGTCCGTGTACGAAGATTTTATGGAAAATATTACCGGCATGTCGAAGTTCATGTATGGCTGCCCCAACGTGAACACCACTTCAGCCATCGTTCCGCTCGATATGAGTGTGCCGATCTGGATGCGTGGTCCGGGAGAGGCGACGGGGGCCTTTGCGCTTGAGAGTGCCGTTGATGAGCTAGCGTTTAAACTGAATATGGATCCGCTGGATTTCCGGATACTGAATGACCCGGATACGGACATGGAAAAAAACCGACCGTTTTCTGATAAAAATGTAAAGGAGGCCTACCGGCGCGGAGCAGAGGCAATAGGCTGGAAGAACAGGAGCCAGCAACCCGCAAAACTTAGTCAGGGCGACTGGCTGCTCGGCTACGGTGTAAGTACCGGCGTCTTTGGTGCCTTCCGGCGGTCAGCGACTGTTAAAGCCGTGTTTAGTTCAGACGGGACCCTGGTCCTGCAAAGTGCGGCAAGCGATATCGGACCGGGTACGGGAACCGGGATGGTGCGCATTGCCTCGGGTGTGACCGGGATTCCCGCAGAGAAGATAACCTTCGAGCTTGGTGATTCATCGCTTCCGCCTGCGCCAAGCCAGGGCGGATCGGCCACGCTTTCAACAGTTGGCGCAGCCGTAAACGATGTCTGCGTGCAACTGATCAGTAACCTGAAGGAACTTGCGGTCAATTCCGGACTCAAGGCCGATGCGGCATTCACCGACATACTTAAAAAAAATAACCTGCCGTTTGTAGAGGTGACGAAAGAATCAAAAGGCGGTGCCGAACAGGGGAAATACTCGATGTACTCGTTCTCGATCCATTTTGTACAGGTCAAAGTGCACAAACGAACGGGCGTGGTCAAAGTGAACAAGATTGTCTCAGTTGGCGATGCGGGAAAAATTGTGAGCCCGAAAACCGCGCGCAGCCAGATGGTAGGAGGCGCGGTGGGCGGTCTGGGTATGGCATTGACTGAAGAAGCAATTATTGACCATAGGTATGGCCGTTATGTGAATAACAACTTTGGAGACTACCACGTTCCGGTGAACGCCGATATTCCCGATATTGATGTGATCTTTATTGACAAGCCAGATCCGCATATCAACCCTATGGGTGCCAAAGGAATGGGCGAGATCGCCCTGATCGGATTTTCGGCAGCGGTAGCAAATGCGGTATTCAACGCGACTGGCAAAAGAATACGCTCATTACCAATAACGCCGGATAAGGTATTGGAACAACCGCAGGTTTGAGGAACAACTGCTTATTTTTCCATCGGATTTTTCTTGCCTGCGCTCAGTTTGTCGATCGTTTTCTGAAGACGCGCAGCCCTGGTTGTTTGTTGCCGGGCGCTGAGCAGCCAGATCACGTATTCTTTTCTGTTTGTATACGATAGCGTATAAAATAAATCGGCAGCGGCGGGATTTTCGGCAAAAGCATATTCCAGATCGTCAGGCAGGCTAACCGTTTTATTCACCGGGTCTATGAATTCGCCGTAAGCGTTCTGCACAATTTCAGCATTACCGAGTCCCGAACGTTTGATGGATTGTGCGAATTTAAGACGGATCCCCGTCCAGACCGCATCAAGACTGACCGAGGCGCATGGAGCCAGCCCAAAGCGGTCCAGGTCATGCCACGTGTTCATCGACAGATCGGTTGGTATACCGGAATCTTTTTTTGGATAGGCCGCCCAGAAAACAGTCTCAGGTTTTAACACAGGCATCAGCTTTTCTATTCCTGTAGTCAGTGCCTGCTGATTCTTTGCAAACAGCAAAACCCCATCAGGCGCCGGATTTGTCTGCGCTACAACTACATCGCCCAGTTCTTTCACCACGGCGCTATCGGCATCAGCCTGGGAAACAAGTAAACGCTGTCCGGGTTTCAGCGTGAGTTTTTTAAGCAATTTATTTTCCATAGTTCAGGCGTAACTTTGCGCAAAAATCCCACAAAACAATTCCTGCCGAAATGACCACATTGAAAGAGTGTTTTGTTCCAAATTGTGGAATTTCAATGCAATGGTCTATCAGGGCCATTGCCTCTTCACTTACTCCATCCACCTCATTTCCGAGTATCAGTGCATATTTCTGGTCCTGAGCAGGGAAAAAATTATGCAGCATCGTGCTTCCTTCTGCCTGCTCAAGAGCAATGATGATGTATCCTGAATCGCGCAGCTCTTTTATAGCATCTGCAGTGTCCTGCACGTAAATCCATTCAACAGAATCTGTAGCACCTAGGGCCGTTTTCTCGATCTCGCGATGCGGAGGCCTGCCCGTTATGCCGCATAAAATGACCCGTTCAATCGAAAAACCATCTGCAGTTCTGAAAACGGAGCCTACGTTATGAAGGCTCCGCACATGATCAAGTATCACTACAACCGGCAGTTTTTCCTGTTCCTGGTAGGCTTCGAGGTCCGGCCGGTTTAGTTCATCAAGTTTAAGTTTACGCATCGACTGCAGCAAGCTGATGTGACCCTTCTCCGATTTCACTGATGTATACATCCGGTTTATAGCCGATCTCGCTGGTATAGGCTGCAGTGAGTTTTTCGGTGAAATCATCTTCCTGACCTTTCTGAAGAAGGGCAATCGCACAACCCCCAAATCCCGCACCAGTCATCCTGGCACCGGTTACGCCGGGATAAGTACTGCAAAAGGCTACAATAGCATCAAGCTCTGCACCGCTAACCTCATATAATTCCCTGAGCGATTCATGTGAGGCATACATCAGTTTACCGAACGTGTTAAGGTCGCCGTCATTCAGCGCCCTGGCAGCCTGATGCACACGGTCGTTTTCCTTCACCACATGTGTAGCCCTTTTCAGAATGACCTCATCCTTGATCAGGTGGCTGTGCAGCGCGAATTTTTCTGCATTTAGTTCACATAAATTATGAATAGTGATTTCCTGCTGCAAGGCCTCAACTGCTTGCTGGCACTCAGCCACACGTTCATTGTATTTTGACTCTGCCAGCTCCCGCGGTTTATTTGTGTTGATGATGGCCAGAACGTGTTCTCCGATATTGCAGTCGACCATTTTGTGCTTAAGCGTATCGCAGTTGAGCAGAATGGCCTTGTCACGCTGGCCGAAAGCAACGGCGAACTGGTCCATAATTCCGCAGTTTACACCAATAAATTTGTTTTCAACACGCTGTGCAAGCTGGACAAGTTCAAGCCTGGTATAACCCAGATCAAAGTGTTCGTTCAGGGCGTAAGCCGTCGCCACTTCGATGGATGCAGAAGATGACAGGCCTGAGCCGATTGGCACATTCCCGAAGAAGAGCATATCCAGCCCGCCCGGTTTCTTGCCGTCTGCAATCATTTCATGAAACACACCCAGCGGATAATTAAACCATTCCTTACCGGTTTTACTAAGTTCCTCGGTCAGATCGAAGGTGGCCGTTTCCGGAAAGTTAATGCTGCTGAAACGGACTTTATTATCTGCGTTCGGAGCAAGTAGGACCCAGGTTCCTAAAGTAATAGCCGCCGGCATAACCAGGCCACCATTGTAGTCAATGTGTTCACCGATCAGGTTGACCCGGCCGGGCGTAAAATAGGTTTCGGTGTTTTCCCTTCCGTATGTCTTAAAAAAGTCCGCTTGTAATTGCTGCTCCATTAATAAAAGTTTAGTTGTTCTTTTTGGTTTAGTTAAAGTGTTGTAGTATTGTGATTCAATTTAGTCATTTCATTATGCCCATGAATGTCACAAAAACACCGACCGGAAAAAGCATTAACGGCGCGGAGATCTATGCCATCGACCTTGAGAATAACACAGGTACCAAGGTAAGAATTTTTAATTACGGCACGATCATCAATTCCTTCGAAATCATTAATAAAGATGGGAAAAAGCAGGATATTGTATTGGGATTTGATACAATTGACGGTTATCTGAGCGATGCCTACCTGGCTAACTACCCATACTTTGGAGCCATTATAGGCAGATATGCAAACCGGATTGCAAACGGCAGCTTTTCGATTGACGGGACAAAATACGAACTTTCAAAAAATGCGGGTGGCGCCACGCTGCACGGCGGAACTGAAGGCTTTGATAAAAAGCTCTGGAACATTGATCAGGTTGCTACTGAACCGCACGCATCGGTTACATTTTCGTATACCAGTCCTGACGGTGAAGAGCAATTTCCCGGCACGCTGGAAACTCAACTTTCTTTTGAGCTTACGGATCATAACGAGCTGATATTAAGCTACCAGGCTGAAACAGACCTGGCTACTGCGGTTAATCTTACGCACCATAGCTATTTTAATCTGTCAGCCGAAGGCGGAAATATTGCCGGGCACCTTCACCGGATGAACGCTTCCAGATACCTTGAGCAGGATGACAATTTTACGGTGACCGGTAACCTTCTGCCCGTTGAAGGGTCACACCACGACTTCCGGTTGGGAAAAACAATCGGGGAGAACTGGGACGCCGAAACCGGCTACGATCAGACCTACGTTCTTGACAAGCCATACGGCGATCTGACGCTGGCATCTGAAACGACAGATCCGGTCAGCGGATTAAGACTTCAGGTCTACACCACCGAGCCTGTCGCACACTTTTATACCGCAAAACATCTTGAGGTACAGAACGGTAAGAAGGGCCAGGAATACAGGCCGTTTGATGCCTTCTGTGTTGAGACGCAGCATCATCCCAATGGCATCAATATTGCTGACTTCCCGTCGACCGTGCTAAAGCCCGGACAGACCTACTATCAAACCACCATTTACAAAGTAATTATCTAGATATGTTTACTGAAGAGCAGATCAATGCGGCAAACGCCAAAGTTAAAAGCGGTAAAGATTTTCCGGCGCTGGCCCGCGAATTGAAATCTTTAGGGGTAAAACGGGTCGACTTTTATGTAATGAACGGTCTGACGTATTACTATGGTGCAGACGATCAGAACACGGAAGATGCCCCAATGTATGAGCCGCGTGAAATTCCTGACGAGTCTTCGGTAGAACAGTTGCAGGAGGCGTTGCGCGCGCATCAGAAGGGGGAGACAGATTACCTGACCTTCACCAGTGATGCCGGTAATGCGGGTGTCGAAAAATGGGTTGTAGATCTTGAGCTCATGAACGTGACCTACTACAACAAGGCCGGCGAGGAGATGGTAGTTGAACAAATCCCCGCGTAGCTTACAAGCGCTCTAACACCGATTTTATTGCCTTTTCTACAATTTGCTGCGGCTCTTTGGCAAACCTGTATTCCAGACGGCTTGCCAGAATTGCATTGACGGATAACGCACGGTGACCAAGAACCTCTGCCAGTGCATAAATGCCTGCGGTTTCCATTTCGAGGTTTGTGACCCTGTGTCTTTCAAACCGGAAACTGTTGAGTGCAGCGATAAGGTCCGGGACCTTATTTTCAGCCCGGACGGTTCTGCCCTGGGGCGCGTAGAAACCAGGTGCTGTCGCAGTTATACCTTGCTCCAGTCCGTTTCCAATTCGGCTTAATAGTCCGGCATCAGCTTCAAAGATATAGGCATTGGCCAGGTTTACCGGGCTAAGGTGATCAGTTAAAGCCTTACTGATGGGTGTATGCTGATCGTACCGGTAAAATCTCATCAGCGCGTCCAGGCCAAGGCCATAGCTCGATGCCAGGATCGTACCCATAGGAATGTCGGCCTGAATCGATCCCGAGGTACCTATTCGAATGATTTCGAGCGAATTCAGCTGTTCTTTCACTAAACGGCTGCTGAGATCAATATTAACCAAAGCATCCAGCTCGTTGAGCACGATGTCTATGTTATCCGTGCCTATGCCGGTAGAAATTACTGAAACCCGTTTACTGCCAATGTAACCGGTATGCGTTAAAAATTCACGTTTGCCTTTGACAAGCTCAATACGGTCGAAATATTTACTTACTTCCGCAACGCGCTCAGGATCGCCTACCGTGATGACAGTGGCTGCAAGGTCTTCAGGCATCAGGTTCAGATGGTACACGCTGCCATCGGGATTTAAAATCAGATCGGCTTCAGAAATAACTTTGCTCATCATACAGGGGTCAGGTCAGGTAAAGTTTAGTCAGTACGAATACATGTATTCGGCTCTTAGTCCATCAATCTTCTGCACCTTGTCGAGTAGCCGGTTTGTTGCTGTCTGTCTTACTTCGACATCCATGGTGCAGTTGTTATCAAAGTCCTGTGCGAGAACTTTAATATTTTCATCTTTTACGAGACGCATAACGATATTCATTTCCAGGTAGCCGAATGCGAGCCGGTACACGTCATTCACAGTGCGCTCCTGGATGGTTGCCGTAGCCAGTGCTTCCACCGCTGCCGTACGGTAAGCATTTATAAGTCCCGGAACGCCCAGCAAAGTGCCGCCAAAATATCTGACAACGACGATCAGGACATTGGTCACATCTGCAGACAGCAGCGCGTTCAGGATAGGGCGCCCGCCCGTACCAGATGGTTCACCATCATCATTTATACGAAAGACCGAACGGTCGGGACTGAGCCGCAGCGCCGTACAGAAATGCCTCGCTTTGGCATGCATGGCGCGTACCTCGTTTATCTTACCCCGCGCTTCTTCCTCGCTCCGAACCGGAAAAGCGTAAGCGATAAATTTGCTGCCGCGATCACGAAAAATTCCTTCGGCCGGGGCTGCAATTGTTTTGTATGTATCGTTAAACAGCATAGATCTGTGACAGCGTGATTAAAACGATCGAAACAATGGCCAATGCCAGGCCGGCATAGTTCAGCTTGCTCAGCCGTTCGCGGAAAATAAATATGCCAACTATTGTTCCCAATGCGATCACGCCAAAATTCATGGTAGCAAAAACAGTAGAAGGGTTACCCGCAAATGCGCGATGGGCTTTCAGGTAAAACACGATATTCCCAAGGTTAAACAAACCGAGCACGATGCCGCAAAAGAAATTGATAAGCTGAAGCCGTGTTTTGCGCCTGACTATCATAATGATAAGCGCAATCATTGAAACAAGGAATGACGCGCAGAATACAACGAATAAAGACGTGGTATAAGGTCTGTCCTGGATGAGCGCCATTCTTTTAAACAAAAGATCAATCACGCCATAACCAAAAAATACGAGCAAGGGATAGATCCAGTTATTGTTCCCTCTTGCCACCTTCTCCGGCCGGTAAACCGTAAGACAAATTGCCGCCAGGCCGGTAGCAAGCCCCATCCACTTTAAGCTATTAAAACGCTCGTCAAAGAGAAAAAACGCGCCAAGAATGGAAATAAAAAGTGAAAGCCGTTGAGCAATGTCTGTACGTACAATTCCCGAATTCCGCACGGACGCACCAAGCAGCCAGAACACGGAGGGCAGCAGAAAGGCGAGTGAAAGCGTAATGTCAAAAGATTGCGGATTACTTAAAGCTGTTACATCGGGTTTAAAAAGAAACCAGCTGGCCACCATTGCCGTCAGGTAGTTCCATGTAATGGCCTGCGGCACGCTGATGTGGTATCTCTTGGCGAGTTTCAGCAGCACCGAGACGGTCACGCTGCAGATAATGCTAAGTAGGAAGAGGATCATAGGATGATGTTTTTATAAATATGGAGCCGGTCTGCGCCGACAGCACGTGTTTCGACCGGGTCGATCGGCAACAGCGGGGCAGGCAGACCGTCCGTCCAGTTTGCAGGGGCCGTGAAAATACGGGCTTCATCCCACAAACCGGCACCGATAAAAAGATTCAGGATCTGCGTACCGCCTTCAATGATCAGCGACTGTACATCCATCAGGTAGAGCTGATAAAGGATCTTTTGTGGCAGGTAAAAGTCCATGTCTTCTACAGATATATAATGCAGATTACCGATTACATCGCTTTTCTGTTCGTTCAGTATGATTGTTCTGGCCTCGGCGTTTAAAACCGGATTGTCAGGGGCGGTCTCGAGACGGCGGTCAACCAGCACACGAATCGGATTTCTGCCCTGGACTTCGCGAACCGTCAATTGCGGACGGTCGGCCCTGGCTGTTCCTTTACCAACAAGCACGGCATCTTCTTCAGCCCGCCATTGATGCACGAGTTTTTTTGCTTCCGGTCCGGAGATCCACCGCTGACTCGCATCGCGCGGAGCAAAAAATCCGTCTGCTGTCTGTGCCCATTTCAAAATGACATAAGGCCGCTGTTTTGTTATCCGGGTAAAAAATCGCCGGTTCAGCCAGGCACAGGCATCGTTTTCAATGCCCGACTTGACAAAAATACCCGCTTCACGAAGTTTTTGTATGCCTTTACCGTTCACACCATGAAAAGGATCAGTATTGCCGATCACAACTTCACGTACCTCATGCCGCACCAGCAGGTCTGCACAGGGCGGGGTTTTCCCAAAATGCGCACATGGCTCAAGGTTCACGTACACGGTAGCTGTTTTAAGAAGTGCCGCGGCTTCAGTTTCTCCAAAACGTTCAAATACGGCATTGACAGCATTTACTTCCGCATGCGCCTGACCATAACGTTCATGATAACCTTCACCTACAACCTGTCCGTTTGATACGATGACGCATCCGACAAGTGGATTTGGACTTACCTGACCTGCGCCGCGGGCTGCAAGTTCCAGACAACGCAGCATGTATAATTGGTCGTTCACAGCGCAAAGGTATAGAAAGAAGGTAAGATCAGAATATGCAAACCTTCGATTTAAATTTTACTTTTACGACATGATACTTCGAAATCTTCAAAACGAATATGTGAAGCAGCTTTCTGAGATGTATGAGCCGGATGAAGCAGCTGCAATTTTCGCGGCCTTCGCTATGCACCATCTGCAGTTGGACCGGGCCGCTTTTCAATCAGCGCTGAATAAAAGCATTGATGACCGATTTATAGATCTGTCAATACGCACGCTAATTAAACTGGCAGGCGGATATCCGTTGCAGCATCTGACGGGTGAGACACGCTTTTACGGTCTTGATCTTGCAGTGAATGGCGATGTACTGATACCGCGCCCGGAAACCGAAGAACTGGTTGACTGGGTGGCGCAAACCATCAGATCAGAAAAAAATGAAAAGACCCCATTGTCAGTAATGGATTTTTGCACCGGAAGCGGCTGCATTGCAATAGCCCTGAAAAAGAACTTCCCTGAAATGCACATGTCTGCTTTGGATCTTTCTGAGGCGGCTTTGCGCACTGCCCGGATGAACGCAAACCGGCACCGTACAGACATCCGGTTTATCTTGTCTGATATAAATGATTACGCAGGCGAAATTCCGCTCGACCTCATTATCAGCAACCCGCCCTATATTCCCGATGCAGAGGCGGCCAATATGCATATCAATGTATTAATGCATGAACCGCAAATGGCGCTTTTTGTCCCAGACGATGAGCCGCTTGGCTTTTATGAGGTAATCGGGGAAATTGCCGCCGCCGACCTCAAGCCGGGCGGGTCCTTATTTTTTGAGATCAATCCGAATTTTGCCAGGGCGGTCGTCGAACTTCTTTATTCGTTTGGCTTTAAAAGCGTCGAGTTGAGAAAAGATATGCATGGCAAAGAGCGTATGGTTCGTGCAGTGAAATAAGTTTATGGAATCCGGCAAGTGGCGGCATCAACGATGATAGAGTTTCTCTGATAGACCTAAACATGCAGACCAGATGAAAGCAACAACTTATTACAGACTCGGCGGATTGATGCTTGTGTTATTTATATACGCACATGCGTCTAAAGCTCAACAGCCCGCTGACGACGGGTCGTATCGTGATTCGCTTACCGCGACGCCCCTTCATTTGTTACCGCCGGCAGGTACCCCGGCCGATTTTATGCCTGTGCGCCGGGCCCGGGAATTCGCCAGCAATATGCCCGTCAGGCGGGATCCACCGGGATTTTCCAGCCGGATGCCCGTTGCAGGTCTGCGGCCTGCGCTACGATTAAAATCGCTGCCAGAAGGTCGCGGTACAGAGGGCGGACTCCAATTTCGTTTTCCGGCCGCGCCCGCTGAGCCTGCTCATCAATAAGCTACCGCGGCAGCTTCCCCCTGGTGAAGGTTGCGTATGTACACCTCATTCATCACCGTTGCACAAAGCTCGCCGGCCCGGTTGGTAATTTCCATCGGAAAAGCTTTGACGAATTTACCGTTGCTACGCAGCGTAGCGTCGGCTTCAGCCAGCATATCGTCTGTAATCCGGATGGTGAAATACAGGGCACTCCGGCCTGGCTTAAGGTATTGAATTGAGGCGCTTTTAAGCCATACACGAACTTTAAAGCCACGCCTTTGCAGCAGTTGATCGAAAAGAATAGCAAAAAACGGATCGGTAGCTGCATAGATCGTTCCGCCGAAGATCGAGCCATTGTAATTCTTATTGAAGATGCTTTTGGCAATTTTTACTGTCACGCTTCGGTAGTCGGCGGCAAAGCCAATTACCCAGATTCGCTGAAAGAACAGGGGCGGGTAGAACCGCATTGCCCATTTTAAAGTATTTGGTGAAACCTGCATCGGTTATAAATATCCGGAAGATTTCTTGGATTAAGATAAAATTGTTTGCCGGCGGACTTGTAAAGAGGTCAACACACCCCGCCGGTTCCTGGGGCTGCAAGAGATGGGTAGTAGGTCGGTAAAGTTTTTACCGTCGATCCTGATTGCAATGTATAATTAGGTAGTGGAGTAAAAATCCGCGGTTCGGTCATCCCGATTACAAATCGGGAGGGACGGGGTAGCAAGCTGTGGTCCTGGGTCGAGGATTTAAAGTTATTCATCGATGTCCCGTGGTGCTAAATTCACTATCATATATTTTATGTTGCGGATAGAAAATGCGCGGTTCGGTCATCCCGATTACAAATCGGGAGGGACGGGGGAGCAAACTGTGGTCCTGGATCGCGGATTTAAAGTTATTCATCGATGTCCCGTGGTCCTAAATTCTCTATCATATATTTTATGTTGCGGATAGAAAATCCGCAGCTCGGTCATCCCGATTACAAATCGGGAGGGACGGGGAGCAAACTGTGGTCCTGGGTCGAGGATTTAAAGTTATTCATCGATGTCCCGTAGTCCTAAATTCACTATCCCATATTTTATGTTGCGGATAGAAAATGCGCGGCTCGGTCATCCCGATTACAAATCGGGAGGGACGGGGGAGCAAGCTATGGTCTTGTGGTTCGGATAAAGGTTTTTCACCCAGGTCCAGTGGTCATATTTTCGACTATATATTTTGTACGCGGATTAAAAAAATCCGCGGCTCAGTCATCCCGATTACAAATCAGGAGGGACGGGGGAGCAAGCTATGGTCTTGTGGTTCGGATAAAGGTTTTTCACCCACGTCCAGTGGTCATATTTTCGACTGTATATTTTATGCTGCGGATTAAAAAATCCGCGGTTCAGTCATGCCGATTACAAATCGGGAGGGACGTCGGGCCAACAGCCGTTGACCGGTATGCGGTTATGACCCCCGGCGACACCGGCATGATTGCGATCGGCCAATACCGGAGAAAAAATTATCCGCTACGCCCGCTTAGCAATCAGAAACGGATAATCGTTTTAGCAGAAGGGATATCAATGACAGCAAACACATCAACCTACTCTGCTTATAAAAAGCATAAAAAAGTTTAAAATTTATTTGATTGTTTAAACGTTTAAGCTTATGTTTGAGATAAGGAACCAATTATAAACCGAACGAGCTGTCTCTCACGCACTGATACACAGCCCTTTTTTTTACCCCAATAGCTTAAACGTATAAGCTATATTGCATTGTATTGTCTTTGCAGTTCGTCCGGTTTTAAAAATAACCAAATGTAAAACAGCCTGCCGGCAGCGCCGGAGGGCAAGATCTAAAACCGCACAAATGAACTTAAAAAACTTACTCAGCTGTTTCATTTTATTGCTGCTTGCAAACCAGCTTTCCGCACAGAAACAGAACACCTTCAACGGTCTTGATATGAACATGGGGAATCTGTCCCGGCTATCTGATGCCCAGACCAGATCAATCAGTCCCGAAAACTTTACCGGCGCCAAGGGAAAGGGCGGCATGGCCGACCCGGTCAGGCAGAAGGGCCAGCGCAATGTCGCAAATGCAGCAATGGCCTCACGCGATCTTGGTCTTGGGTGGAAAGTAAACCCCTTTATCACCATTAATGCAAAAGAGACGATCACAATCGCCGAGATCAGCGGCTCGGGCGCCATTCAGCATATCTGGATGACCCCGACCGGCAACTGGAATTTTTCGATTATCCGCTTTTATTGGGACGATGAAACCGAACCGTCTGTCGAAGCACCGGTCGGCGCTTTTTTCGGCATGGGCTGGGGGCGATACTCGCCGCTCAACTCAATGGCAGTAACAGTTAACCCGGGCAGCGCCTTTAACAGCTACTGGAAAATGCCTTTCCGCAAAAAATGCCGCATCACTATGGAAAACATTGACGAGCGGCCAATGAACCTGTACTACCAGGTAGACTACACCCTCACAGATGTAGGCGAGGACGAAGCTTATTTCCATGCGCAGTTCCGCAGAAGCCGTCATAATGCCAGTTCACTGCATACGATTGTCGATGGGATAAAAGGCAAAGGCCATTATGTAGGAACCTATATGGGTATCGGAGTGACTAACAACGGCTGGTGGGGAGAAGGTGAGCTGAAGTTTTTCATGGATGGTGACAAAGATTATGCAACCATTGTTGGTACCGGTACCGAAGATTATTTCTGTGGCTCGTACAATTTTGACAGCCGGAAGAAAACAGCCTCGGGCGTAGAGATTGTTGACTACACTGAATTCACTACGCCTTTTGCCGGCCTGCACCAGGTCTTACGCGGCGACGGTCATTACGAGGTGTCACAACGATTTGGCATGTACCGCTGGCATGTTATGGATCCCATCCGCTTCGACAAAGACCTGAAGATAACGGTTCAGGACCTTGGCTGGCGGTCGGAGGGACGCTATCTCGCGCAACGATCAGATATCATTACGGTTGCCTACTGGTATCAGCGCGAGCCGCATGCGCGTTTCCCAAAACTTCCTTCGAAAGATGAGCTTGAAGTAAATTAACGGAGCCGTTGCCTGACCAGCAACACTTTTCCGGAAACCAGATACAAACAACTTAAACACTAAACCACTATGAAAAGTAAAGTACAGGCCCTGGCTATGAGGCAGTACGACGAAATGCGAAGGTTTCTGCCGGCAGCCTTCCTGCTTTTGTCGCTGCTGGTTGCCTGGCCGTCTCTGGTGCAGGCACAGGCCCAACAGGGACGAAAAGTTGGCGGGGTTGTCAGAGATGCACAAGGTGAAGCGCTTCCGGGAGTCGGCGTGCAATTGAAAGGCAGCGCTACCCGGGTGGCCACCGATGGTCAGGGACGCTTTGAAATCGGCGTGCCTGAAACAGGAGGCGTGCTTGTTTTCACCTTTGTTGGTATGCAAACCCGCGAGCTTACGCTGGGATCAGGAACGACCTATAATGTGCGTCTGGAATCGGCAGCGAACGAACTCGAAGAGGTGCGCATTTATACCGGTTACATGACGCAGAAAAAAGCAGACCTCACGGGTGCGGTGACCGCCGTTACACGCGATGACTTCGCTAAGAACCCCAGCGCAAACGTACTCCGTTCACTGCAGGGCAAAGTGCCGGGGGTAAATATTACAACAAATGGCAACCCGGCAGAAGAAATCGGTATCCAGGTACGCGGTATCACTTCAATCAACTCATCACCGCCCCTGATCGTTTTAGACGGGCAGCCCGTTAGCATCAACCTTCGCGACATCAACCCAAATGATATCGAGGGAATTCAATTTTTGAAAGACGCTTCCTCAGCTTCGATCTACGGTTCGCGTGCAGCGGGTGGTGTGATCCTGATCAACACCAAGAAGGGAAGAAAAGGTGAAAATGAAATCAGCTACGAAACCTACCTCGGTCTTCAGAAAATAAATGGTGTGCCCGATATGTTAGATGCCGAACAATATGGCCGCGGCCTCTGGCAGGCAACTGTAAATGATGGTATCGATCCCTCGACCATCCGCATTTACAATTATGACTGGACCACGAACGCGCAGGGCATTCCGGTACTCAATAGCGTGACAGCTGTTCCGTGGCTGAACAATCAGAAAACAATGCCCTCGGCAAACACAAACTGGTTCGAAGAGGGTACCCGTACCGGTTTACAGCAGAATCACCAGGTTACCATTTCAGGCGGACGGGAACGTTCATCGAGCCTGCTCTCCCTGAACTACTACAACAATGACGGCACGCAGATCACATCACAATTCAGACGTTATTCAGCCAGATTTAATAATGAGTATGACCTGATCAAAGGCAGGCTAACTGTAGGGGAGAACCTGACACTGACCAACCTGAAGGTACGCAGTGTAAACAGTACTTACCAGTTTCTCGTCATGCCGCCAAACGTTCCTGTATATGATAACAATGGCGGCTGGGGCGGTTCGGCGATGGGTCTTGGCATGGACGATTTCAACAATCCGATCCGCGAGCTTGAACTTAGTAAAGACAATGGCTTTAACTTCATGAAGGTGCTGGGTAATGCCTATGTCAACCTCAAAATTCTTGATAACCTCAACTTCAGAAGCCAGTTCGGCGTAGATTACAGCATGTCTTACCTGCGCGATATACAACGTAAATGGCAGGAAGGCGGCGGGCGCGGCAGCGATATCAACGGCGTAAGACAAACCAACAACCAAAACCTCGGCTACACCTGGACCAACACGCTGACGTATAACCTGACGCTTGGTAAAAGCGTGATTGACGCACTTGCGGGTGTAGAGACATACCGTTTTGTCGCAGAAGATGTAAATTCCTACCGCGACGGCCTCGAGGCAGAAGATCGTGACTTTGCGTATATCGGCGCCGCTACCGGCGACAGGAAGGAACAGTTCGGCGGCGGAGATGAACGCCGGCTTGCGTCTTTCTTCGGAAAAATCAACTACGCTTTCGATTCGAAGTACCTGCTTTCTGCCACCATCAGGCAGGACGGCTCATCGGTGTTTGGAGCAAATAACCGTTACGCCATATTCCCGGCATTTTCCGGTGGCTGGCGCATCAGCGAGGAGAAGTTCATGAAAGATCTGAAGATTTTTGACGATTTGAAGTTCCGCGCCAGCTGGGGACAAAATGGCAACTCAGAACCGCTGGGAGCCGGCCGCCTGGTTAACATTTATGCTACAGACTTTAACGGAACCTCATATCCCATTGCGGGAAACCCCTCGGGCAGTATCCCAAGCGGATTGCTTCGTCGCCGCCTTGGTAATGCAGATTTGCAGTGGGAGGCCACGACACAAACCAATCTTGGTGTCGACTTCGCATTGCTGAAAAATCGGTTGAGCGGCTCATTTGACTGGTTTGATAAGACAACGACCAACATGCTTTTCGAACCTCCTTATCCTGCGGCACTTGGTGAAGGCGGCTATCGTTTCATCAACGCCGGCAACATGAATAATAAAGGTATCGAACTGGTTTTGAGCTGGGCAGGACGAGCGAAAGACTTCAGTTACACGATAACCGGTAACGTAGCGGCATACAGAAACAAAATCGTTTCAGTGCCTGAAAGTTTTAAATACGTGTACGCCGGCAACGGTCTGCTTGACAACATTATAGGCCGCTCGCGAAACTCGCATTATGGCCTGGTGGCAGACGGTATTTTCAAAACACAGGAAGAAGTTGATAATTCAGCCCGTCAGAACGGAAAAGGACTGGGACGCATCCGGTATAAAGACCTTGATGGCGATGGCGTAATTAATGAAGTGTATGACCGTACCTGGCTGGGCACTTCAGACCCTAAAATGACCGCCGGTCTGAACTTCGCTGCAACTTATAAAAACTTTGACATCACCTTTTTCTTCCAGGGATTTTTTGGCAACACGGTATACAACGCCTGGAAAGAGTCGAGCGATTTCTGGAACATAGGTATCCAGAAAGACCGCAACCACCCTGTGCGTATTCTCGACGCGTGGTCGCCGCTCAATCCCGATTCAGATATCCCGGCCTTATCGCGCGGCGACGCAAACGGCGAAAAAAGGTTTTCATCCTATTATCTTGAAAACGGCTCGTACATCAAACTACGCACGCTTGATATCGGCTACTCGCTGCCGGGCCGGCTGGTTGAGCGGCTGAGTATGAAAAGACTAAGGGTGTATGTATCCGGTCAAAATCTCCTCAATATAAAAAAATCCTGGGGCGATGACCGCTTTACCGCAGGAGATCCGGAAAACCCCGGCACGGGTTACCCAATGCCAATTACCGGCTTCCTTGGTCTAAACGTTACTTTTTAAAATGCTAACCATGAAAAATATCAGATTTATACTATGCATCCTCGTTTTATTGGGGATATCAGGATTGGCGGGCTGTAAAAAATTCCTTGAAGTAAATCCAAAAGGCGTGCTTTCTGAAGAGCAGGCGCAGGATCCGGCACAGATCGAAAAATTTGTTATCGCAGCTTACTCGCACATGGCGGGGCTGGGCTATGGCGACACGCACAATCCATGGATACAAAGCGTCCGTTCAGACGACGCATACAAAGGCGGAGGTGGCCTCAACGACCAGACGCCCTGGCACGAAATGGAGCTGTTTGCACCGGTCACATCAAACACCGGAAACAACGACGGTCCCTGGTTTGCCGGCTATCGCGGTATCAGCCGTGCAAACACGGCGCTAAGCATTCTCTCCAGGATCGATGCGAACGCGTTCCCGGCTAAAGAACAACGGGTTGCGGAGATGAAATTTATCAGGGGCTGGATTTACCTCGGAATGAAGTTGCGGTGGAAATATGTGCCCTACATTACCGAACTAACGCCAAATGATGCAGACAGTGTAGCACGGGTGCCAAACCGTGTTCCCAACCAGAACGATCTGCCGCTTTGGGACAAAATAATCAAGGATTTCGAAGATGCGGCAAATGTGCTGCCCGAAACCCAGGCCGAGAAAGGCCGGCCTACGCGCTATGCTGCCCACGCTTTCGCAGCCAAAGCTCTGTTATTTCGCGCTTATGAAAAAGACGACCGGCACCAGGTTATAAACATCAACAAAGAGACGCTGAACAAGTCGCTTGCGCACATTGATCTGATCATGGCAAAAGACGGCTCGACTTACGACCTCGAACCTGATTTCGCCAATAATTTCCTGATCGAGTATGACAATAACACCAAAGAGTCGCTCTGGGAGGTACAGTACTCGATCGATGACGGCACAACTGATGGACGCCTGAATCGCGGCGATGAACTGAATGCGCCATACTGGGCACCATATTTTGCCTGCTGTGATTTTCATAAACCTTCACATACGCTGGTCAACGCATTTAAAACCGATAATACCGGGCTGCCTGATTTTGTAAATTACAACAACACCGAGATGCGCGGTAATACCTATGTTGCCTACTTCAAAAGCCACAGTTTTGATCCGCGCCTTAGTCATACCGTTGCCATTCCGGGCTATCCGTTCAAGTACAACAATCAGCTTTTATATGAAGAGGCCGCTACGCGTGATGCCGCTCAGTACGGCTACTTTAAATCGCTTAAAGAGCAGGTACAACCGGATTGTAATTGCGTATTCAAACCCTTCTTTGTCTACAATTCGATGAACAAAAAGGAAATCCGGTATGCAGAAGTGATCCTCTGGAAAGCAGAAATACTGATCCAGCTTGGTCGGGAACAGGAAGCGTTACCGCTCATCAACAGGATACGAACGCGTGCTGCCAACAGCACAGCCCGGCTGAAAAAACAAGATGGCACACTGTGGATGGATTACCGCGCCGAAACCTACAAACCGGGTGTAAACTGCACCTGGACAAAAGAGTTCGCCCTGCAGGCGCTCATCTGGGAGAACCGCCTGGAACTGGCCAACGAGGGCCGGCGCTTTTTTGACCTGATGCGCTGGGGAATCCTTGAACCGACAATGAACGCATATTTCTCAAAAGAGGGCGACCGTTTTGCCTGGAACCGCCAGGGCCGGTTTGTAGCAGGCCGGGATGAGTTCCTGCCTGTTCCGCAGCCACAAATGAATTATTCTCAAGGCAGTTACACCCAGAACCCGGGCTATTAATTTGACGACCATGAAAAAGTATCTTTCCATTTGTCTGTTGTTTCTTGCTTTCGCGGCCTGTAAAAAGTCAGACGAGTACAGCAAACCGGGTGTCAGCCTGCCGGCTGTGAACAACTTGAGCTTACAGAAAACACAGGCGCAAAAAATTACGCTGGGCTGGACAGTACCGAACGCCATTCCGGCAGAAATTGAGCAGCCGCTGAGTATCAACATACAGGTTACCGAGGTCATAAGTCCGACTCGAACCATCGTTATTAATGAATTTACCGTACCAGCGTCGCCGGCAAGTTTTGTATATGATATTCCGAACGCAACCAAAACTTATCGATTTATCGTGAAACTCTTTGGCAGAACCAGGAATAAGGATGTAAATTATGCTTCGAGTATCTATTCGCTCGGGCAGACCGTGCAATACAACCCCTGAGCCGGAAAACCAAACCGACCTATACAAAATCAAAATAAATGAACAACCTACACACAAAAACCATTGCCGCCGGCTTGCTGGGCATTTTTCTGGCCAGCTGCAGCGGCAACAAAAAAGAAAACGATCAGAAAACAATGAGCGAATTTGAAAAGGGAACTTTTGGCTACGACCTGACCTTCCTGAAAGACAGGGACAGCCTGGTGGTATTGAAAGACAGCTCAGGCCGGGGCCAGCTGATCATTTCTGCTAAATACCAGGGCAAGGTCTTTACCTCTACTGCTGACGGCATGGACGGCAAAAGTTTTGGCTGGGTAAATTACAAAGCGTTTGACCAGCCTGTAGATCCGCACATGAATGCCTACGGCGGTGAAGACCGCTTATGGCTCGGGCCGGAAGGCGGAAAGTTCTCACTGTTCTTCAAACCCGGAGCGAAGATGGACTTCGACAACTGGCATACGCCGCCGGGCATTGACAGTGAAAGCTGGCAGCTCACCGCCTCAACAGAAAAAAAGGCTTCGTTGCGAAAAGACATGGAACTTCAGAATTATGCCGGAACACCGATCAAGCTGGGCATTGAGCGTGATATTGAAGTGATAGAGACCGGAAGCATACCAGGCCTGCTGGGCATCAAACCGGCGGCCGGTGTCAAATCAGTAGCATTCCGTACAACCAATGTTCTGATCAACAAAGGGAGCAATACCTGGGATGAACAAAGCGGCGCGCCATGTATGTGGAGCCTCGATATGTTCAGCCCCTCACCGGGCACGGTCATCGTTATTCCGTATGTAGAATCTGCGGCCGGTAAAGTAGCCACAACCGATTACTTTGGTGAAATCGAGAAAGACCGTATCAGCTTCAAAGATGGTGTGTTGTTTTTCAAGGCGGACGGAAAGTCCCGCGGAAAACTCGGTATTCCTCCCGCCCGGGTTAAAAATGTAGCGGGAAGTTATGCTTCAGACAGCAAAGTACTCACTATTACGCTGTTTGACATAGACAACAACGCTAAGTATCTGAACCAGGAGTGGCGTACCGACCGCGAACCCTACAGCGGCGATGCCATGAATGCCTACAACGACGGCCCGCTTGCAGACGGCAGCCAGATGGGACCATTTTATGAGATCGAAAGCGTGTCGCCACCGGCCTTCCTGAAACCAGGTGCAAAACAGACACACCGGCATAGCGTATTCCATTTTACCGGAGACGCGCAGGGTCTTAACGCGATCGCACAAAAGGTACTGGGTGTATCACTCTCACAAATCGAACAAACATTCAAAAAATAATACGCAGCGATCATGCTGCAACCTATAGCATAAAACCTTCTATGAGCAAATATCCTAAGATTGGCATTCGCCCGATCATTGACGGACGCCTTGGCGGTATCCGCGAATCCCTTGAAGATACCACAATGAATATGGCCCGGGCTGTAGCCGAATTGTACAACAGCACCCTGAAGTATCCCGACGGCTCTCCTGTAGAATGTGTCATTGCAGACACCTGCATTGGTGGCGTGAAGGAAGCTGCCGCCTGCGCAGACAAGTTTGAAGCAAACAATGTAGGTGTCTCACTTTCTGTTACGCCCTGCTGGTGCTATGGATCTGAGACAATGGACATGAATCCGGTTACGCCGAAAGCCATCTGGGGCTTTAACGGAACCGAGAGACCAGGCGCCGTTTACCTGGCCGCTACACTGGCCGCACACAACCAAAAGGGCTTGCCGGCGTTTGGAATCTACGGCAGCGATGTGCAGGACATGGGCGACGCTGTTATACCTGACGACGTAAAAAGCAAGCTGCTTAGCTTTGCCAAAGCGGGACTCGCTGTAGCCATGATGCGCGGCAAGTCGTACCTCGCTATTGGCTCGGTATCAATGGGTATTGTCGGTTCAATCGTCGATCCAGACTTTTTTCAGCAATACCTCGGTATGCGCAACGAATATGTAGATTCTTCTGAGGTCTTGCGCCGTATTGAACAGGAAATATACGACCGCGAAGAGTTTCAGCGCGCTATTGAATGGACCCGCAGCAATTGCCGCGAAGGTCAGGATCTGAACCGGGAAGAAAAGATAAAATCCCGCGAGGAGAAAGACAGCGACTGGGAGTTCGTTGTTAAGATGACCCTGATCATCCGGGACCTGATGACCGGCAATGATAAGCTGCATGAAATAGGCTTTAGTGAGGAGGCTCACGGACACAATGCCATTGTATCCGGTTTCCAGGGACAGCGGCAGTGGACGGATTTTTTGCCGAACGGCGATTTCTCTGAAGCGATACTGAACTCATCATTCGATTGGAACGGCATCCGGGCGCCCTACATGGTTGCAACCGAAAACGATGCGCTCAATGGCGTTTCTATGCTCTTCAATTATCTGCTTACCAACACGGCACAAATCTTTGCCGATGTGCGTACTTTCTGGAGCCCCGAGGCGGTAAAACGCGTTGCCGGCTGGGAAACCAGCGGCAGGGCCAAGGATGGCTTTATTCACCTGATCAATTCAGGATCAGCAACGCTCGATGGTTCCGGCCGCCAGCAGCTTGGCGGCAAACCGGCTATGAAACCTTTCTGGGAAATCAGCGAACAGGAAGCTGCCGATTGCCTTGATGCCACAACCTGGTATCCCGCCAACCGGGATTATTTCAGAGGCGGCGGTTATTCATCAAAGTTCCTCACGAAAGGCGAAATGCCTGTAACCATGTGCCGTCTCAACCTGGTACGCGGTATCGGGCCGGTATTGCAGATTGCTGAAGGCTGGGCCATAGATCTGCCTGAAGAAGTTCATGAAACCCTGGACAAAAGGACAGACTTTACCTGGCCAACCACATGGTTTGTTCCAAGGCTTACCGGCAACGGCGCTTTCCGCGACGTGTATGCCGTTATGGCAAACTGGGGCTCAAACCATGGAGCGATCAGCTTCGGTCATATGGGAGCCGATCTGATTACAATGGCAGCGATGCTGCGCATTCCGGTAAACATGCACAACATAGACCCGGCGAACATCTTCCGGCCGTCGGCATGGGCATCATTCGGTATGGATCCCGAAGGTTCAGATTACAGGGCTTGTCAGGTTTACGGATCACTTTACAAATAGAAACATGAAAAAAAATAAACCGGCTTCTTTATTCCGTACAGAAAACGGAACAAACTATGTCGTCCCTTTTATATTTATCTGCAGTCTCTTCTTACTATGGGGTTTTGCCCATGGCTTACTTGATGTATTGGATAAACACTTTCAGGATATCCTGCACGTTTCCAAAGCTCAATCCGGATTTATCCAGTTTTCGCTTTACATTGGTTACCTCGCTATGGCCGTGCCGGCCGGGCTTTTTATGAAACGGTACGGCTACCAGCGCGGAATTATCCTTGGGTTGATCCTGTTTGCAATTGGTGCATTCCTATTCTATCCTGCGGCAAAAATTGCGTCTTTTTTGCCATTCCTCCTGGCGCTATTTGTCCTGGCCTGCGGACTGGCTTGCCTCGAGACGGCGGCAAACCCGTATTCGACAATCCTCGGACCAAAAGAATATGCTGCCCGCCGTATCAATATCTCGCAATCATTCAACGGTCTTGGCTGGATCCTCGGTCCGCTGATGGGCGGCCTGTTCATTTTCGGCGCCGAAAGTTCGCCTGAGACGAATAAGTTCGACTCGCTGCTTAAACCTTATATGATGATCGGCATGGTCGTGGTGGCGGTGGCGGTATTGTTTATGATCATCCGCCTGCCGGAAGTCAAAGAAGACAGCGATACTGAAGTGACTGAAGATCCGCCTATGCGGAACCTGTTGAAACATCCGGCCTTTGTACTCGCCGTGATCGCCCAGTTTTTGTATGTCGCTGCGCAGACCGGTGTCAACTCCTTTTTCATCAATTATGTAACAGAGACTATTCCTGATGTACGCACACCTGTTGCCGGTATCATGGAGAACCTCGGTTGGTTTGGCGAGGTGTTTATGCCCAAAAACCCGGAGCAGGCCGCTTCGCTGATCCTGGCAATAGGAGGGATGGGCCTTTTCTGGATCGGACGGCTCTCCGGCTCATATATGATGAAATTCATCCTGCCGCAGCGGCTGCTCGGGTTTTATGCCGTTATGAACACGATCCTCGTCGGAATCGTGCTGATGGAATGGGGCTGGGCATCAGTTATCGCTTTGTTTCTTACCTACTTCTTCATGTCGGTCATGTTTCCGACCATTTTCGCCCTGGGCGTCTTTGACCTGGGGCCGCTTACCAAAAAAGGTGCCTCATTCCTTGTTATGGCCGTTGCCGGCGGCGCCTTTTGTCCACCGGTCATGGGAGCTATCGGCGACAACTTCGGTATGTCGATCGCCTTCGTCATCCCCATGGTTTGCTTTGCCTTTATTGCCTGGTACGCCATCTGGGGAATCGGCAAAAAGATAGAGGCGAAAGATATGGCCGTTCATCATCACTAAAATTAAACAATGACATCAAACGATTTTTGTATAGGTGTAGACTTCGGTACCGATTCAGTGCGCTCCATTATCGTGGATGCGCACTCGGGCACCGAATTGTCGAGCGCCGTTTTTGTGTATCCCCGCTGGGCCGACGGATTATATTGCGACCCTTCGCAAAACCAGTTCCGCCAGCATCCCCGCGATTATATTGAAGGATTGGAGCAGACCATCAGAAAATGTCTGCTGCAGGCAGGTCCTGCCGTTCAAAGTAAAATCCGCGCAATATCGGTAGACACAACAGGTTCAACACCGGTTGCAGCAGATGAATCGGGTACACCGCTGGCTCTGCTCAGTGCTTTTGAGAACAACCCGAATGCCATGTTTGTGCTTTGGAAAGACCATACTGCTGTTGCAGAAGCCATGGAGATCAACCGGCACGCCCGTAGTCTCATTCCTGATTATACGGCTTATTCCGGCGGTATCTACTCATCAGAATGGTTCTGGTCTAAGTTACTGCACGTGCTGCGCCAAGACGATACGGTGCGCAAAGCCTGTCATACCTGGGTAGAGCACTGCGACTGGGTTCCATTTCTGCTCACCGGTGGAAAGCGCGCGGCAGAGATTCGCCGGGGTGTTTGTGCCGCCGGCCATAAGGGTCTCTGGGCCGCCGAACACGGGGGGTTTCCTCCTGATTCGTTTTTTTCTTCGCTGGATCCGCTTCTTTCGGGGTTTGCGGCCGGTATGCAGAAAACGCTCTACACATCTGACCAGCCTGCCGGCCGGCTTTCTGAAGAGTGGGCACAGCGTCTGGGTCTTTCCACCCAGGTGGTTGTCGGGATCGGGGCAATTGACGCACATATGGGGGCGGTAGGGGGAGAAATTGAACCGTATCACCTTAGCAAGGTGATCGGAACCTCAACCTGCGATATGCTCGTTGCGCCCGTCAAAGAAGTTGAAGACACACTTGTTCGCGGTATCTGCGGACAGGTGAGGGGCTCCATTATTCCGGGTATGATCGGTATGGAAGCCGGGCAGTCTGCTTTTGGCGATGCCTATGCCTGGTTCAAAAACCTTCTTACCTGGCCGCTGCAAAATCTGCTGGCAAAAACAGACCGGTTAAATGCAGACGAGGCGAGGATACTGATTAAAGACCTGTCAGATCATATCCTTACCGAACTGAGCCGCCAGGCAGAACAGCTTGAACCAGAAGCGGACGCAGAGATTGCGACCGATTGGCTGAACGGCCGGCGTACGCCCGATGCCAACCAACTGCTTAAGGCGTCTGTGGGCGGCTTAAGCCTTGGCAGCGACGCCCCGCGCATCTTCCGTGCACTTGTAGAATCGACATGTTTTGGTTCCCGCAAGATCAGCGACCGCTTTATCTCGGAAGGAATTCCAGTAAAAGGGCTGATCGGTGTGGGCGGGATTGCAAAAAAATCGCCCTTCGTCATGCAGATGCTTGCCGACGTCATGGGTATGCCTATCCGCATTCATCAATCAGAACAAACCTGTGCTCTTGGCGCTGCCATGTTCGCGGCTACAGCCGCCGGCATTTATCCCCGGGTTGAAGAAGCTATGGCGGCGATGGGCAAGGGCTTCGACCTTGAATACAAACCAGAACCGAAACGTGTACGGATGTACGCGGAGCGGTACAAAAAATACGAGGCGCTCTGCGCCTTTAGCGAAACGCAAACACATGGACCAATAAACATTGAACAATGAAAAATAACCGCAGATCGTTTCTCCGCAACGTAGCCATTGGCGGAATCGGAGTGGCTGCAGCGCCCACGCTGCTTTTTACCGGCGGAACGGCAAATGCAGCCGAAACCGCTGCTGCCAAATCGCTTAAACAACAGAAAAGCAAAAGCGGCCGGGCATACAATTCGGCTTATTCAGCCGAATTCAATAACCGCATAGCGTTCCCCATTGGCGGGATCGGTGCTGGTATGATCGCACTTGAAGGAACCGGTGCAATTTCACATGCGTCCGTGCGGCATAATCCGGAGATGTTCCTTGAACCAGCCATGTTCGCGGCCATTTCTATAAAAGGTCATAAAGAAGGTGCACGCGTTGTAGAGGGAATGGTACCCGAATGGAAAAAATTCGGTGCCCGCGACTCTGGTCTGGGTGGTACCGGTGGTGCAACATGGGGTTTGCCGCGGTTTGAACGCGCAGTCTTCAACGCCCGTTTTCCGTTTGGTGAAATCGCCCTGGAAGATGGAAATTTCCCGGTAAAAGCAACCGTTAAGGGCTGGAGCCCATTTATTCCGAACGATGAAGACAATGCCAGCTTACCCGTAGGCGCATTGGAATATACATTTACCAATACCGGCAGCAAAACAGAGGAGTACCTGTTTTCTTACAACAGCCGCAATTTTATGTGGCAGCCTGATACCAGAAACTACATTACAGGCATAGACAACGGCTTTATCCTTGCCGCCGAGGGCACAACAAATGATCCCCAGAAACAGGGAGAATTTGCCATCTTCACCGATGCCGGCAATGCCATTGTAAATCATTGCTGGTTCAGAGGCGGCTGGTTTGACGGGCTTACCATGATCTGGAACACCATTCAAGATGCCGAGCCAAAAAAAGTTGCGCCGGTAGATAAAGACGCGCCCGGTGCGTCGCTGTTTGTTCCTTTCAGCCTCAAACCAGGTCAGCAGCGAACCATCCGTGTTATGATGTCCTGGTACGTCCCAAATACGAAACTGCGTATGGGAATTGTTAACCCTGATGATCAGGCACGGATTGATAAAGACCCGAGCCTGCAATACCACCGGCCATGGTACAGCAGTAAATTCAAAACGGTTCAGGAAGTTGCTAAATACTGGGAGAACAGTTACAGCGATCTTTATAAAAAGACCCGCCTTTTCACAGATACGTTCTACGACAGCTCATTGCCTGATGAGGTAACCGAGGCGGTTGCAGCGAACCTGACGATTCTGAAGTCGCCAACGGTAATGCGCCAGTACGACGGCCGTTTTTGGTGCTGGGAGGGCTGCGGAGATACCTGGGGCAGCTGCCATGGCTCGTGTACACACGTATGGAATTATGCGCAGGCGGTATCACACCTCTTTCCGGCTTTGGAACGCAGTCTCAGACAGACCGAATTCAATGAAAGTCAGAATGCAGAGGGACACCAGATGTTCAGGTCAAACCTGCCCATCACGCCCGTTAAACACGATTTTCACGCGGCAGCCGACGGACAGCTGGGCGGTATCATGAAAGTTTACCGTGAGTGGCGCATCAGCGGGGATAACGCCTGGTTAAAAACCATGTATCCGAAAGTAAAGCAGAGTTTTGATTTCTGCAGTAAAACCTGGGACCCAAAAGGCAAGGGGATCGTTGAGGAACCGCATCACAACACCTACGACATTGAATTCTGGGGCCCGACCGGTTTTGCGACCAGCTTTTACCTGGGTGCCGCACAGGCGCTGGTGGCCATGGGCAAGGCCGTTAATGCAGATGTAAGAAAATACGAGGCCCTGTTGGCGAAAGGCCGCACTTATATCGAAAACGAACTCTATGACGGCGAATACTTTGTGCAAAAAATTCAGTGGAAGGATCTGCAGGCACCCGATCCGACCAAGGCCCAGTCGTTTCATACACAATATACGCCTGAAGCACTTGAGGTGCTGCAGAAGGAAGGGCCAAAATACCAGTACGGAACCGGCTGTCTGTCTGATGGTGTAATGGGTGCCTGGATGTCGCGCGTCTGCGGGCTGAAAGATCCGTTCGATAGCCAGAAGATTAAAAGTCACCTGGTCGCCGTTCATAAGTATAATTATAAACCAGATCTGCGTGAGCATGCCAATCCGCAGCGGCCAACCTTCGCCATTGGTGAAGATGGCGGACTGCTCTTGTGCTCGTGGCCAAAGGGCGGTATGCTTTCGCTTCCGTTTGTATACAGCAATGAGGTATGGACCGGCATCGAATACCAGGTGGCATCGCACCTGATGCTGGTTGGTGAAGTTGAAAAAGGGCTGGATATTGTTCGCGCCTGCCGCGACCGCTATGACGGCCGGGTGAGAAATCCGTTTAACGAATACGAGTGCGGACACTGGTACGCGCGTGCTCTGTCGAGTTATGCCATGCTTGAGGCCCTTACCGGCGCCAGGTACGATGCCGTCGATAAAACGCTGCACATCGATTCTCAGGTGGGCGATTTCAATAGCTTCTTATCTACCAACACCGGTTTCGGAACCGTTACCCTGAAAAACGGGAAAGCAAGTCTGAAGGTGGTACACGGAACTATACCTGTAAAAAAAGTCATGTTAGCCGGAAAACCGGTACGTCTCTCTTAATCTGATGCCTATGCTTAAGTAAACCTACTAAACCATAAATTCCCGGGCCAGGCCCGGGAACCTGATTAACGTTGCGGCAGGCTACCATGTCCTGAGAAAACCTGTAGCCTGTCCAAGCCTAAACATTAACCAAACTAAATGTATGAAAAAAACTCTACGCAAAGGCCGTTGGCTTTTTTGTGTCAGGTCCCTGCATCCCTATATATTCGTGTTTATGTGCGGCCTTTTTTCCGCGCTCAGCACCCGGGCAAATGTCCGGAACAATGAACCAATACATCCTTCTCCTGAAATTCCGGGCACTTCCGCCAGTTGGGTTTTGAAGGGAAAAGTCCTTGATGAAAACGGTGAAGCTTTACCCGGCGCCAATGTTCGGGTCAAGAACTCTACCAGGGCTATGGTTACCGATCTTAATGGTAATTTTATCATCGAGATTGAGAACGAAAACGAAGTTCTGGTAGTCTCTTACGTTGGTTACAAACCAAAGGAACAAGTGGTTGGTACGGCCCGAACCATCATGATCCGCCTGGAGGCAGATGAGGAAAACCAGAAACTTAACGAAGTTGTCGTGGTTGGTTTCGGAAAACAAAAGAAAGTGTCGGTTACCGGTGCGGTGTCGGAAGCGCCGATAAAAAACATCCAGCGTATTGCTACGCCCTCGCTGTCGAATGCGCTGGCAGGCAGTATGCCGGGAATTGTGACGAGACAAGCCTCTGGTGAACCTGGTTTCGATGGCGGACAGGTCTTTATCCGCGGTTTCGGCACCTGGGCCAACCGGAGCCCGCTCATCCTGGTTGATGGTGTGCAGCGCGACATCAACACCGTAAACGTTCAGGAAGTTGAAAGCCTCACTATGCTCAAAGATGCTTCTGCAACAGCCGTTTATGGTGTTCAGGGTGCAAATGGGGTGATCCTTATTACGACGAAGCGCGGTGCACTTGGTAAGCCCAAGGTGATCTTCAGAAGCGAAACCGCTGCCCTGACGGCACTTCGTATGCCCGAATACATCAATGGGGGTGAGTACGCCAGCCTGATCAATGAGGCACGCGGTAACGTTGGCCTTGCTGCCAGGTACACGCCTGAAGAAATTCGCAAATTTTACGATGGCTCAGATCCATACCTGTATCCGAATGTAGACTGGACAAATACGGTCTTAAAGAAAAACACCTGGCAAAGTCTGAACAATCTTGGCGTAAGTGGTGGTAACGAGGTTGTGAAATATTATACAAATGTTGGCTACACGCTCCAGAACGGTATTTACCGTCAGGATCCGAGCAACATTTACAACAACAACGCCCAGCTGCAGCGCTACAATTACCGCTCGAACGTTGACATCAACCTGTCGAAAACCCTGGCTATCGATCTGGGCGTGGGCGGTATCATTCAGCAGGGCAACTACCCGGGCGCATCAGCACCGGCTATTTTTGATGCGCTGAAAATCACTTCCCCTATTAACTATCCGGTGACAAACCCCGATGGAACGATAGCCGGCCGGACCACCTCATACCTGCAGAACAACCCGTATGGTCTCGTAACCCGTTCAGGCTACACACGTCAGGACCGGAACACCATCCAGGGGACCTTCGGTGCGCGCTGGGATCTTTCTGGTCTGCTAACTCAGGGACTGTCGGTGACAGGGCGTTTCGCTTATGACCACAGCTATGCGGCATCGACAGACCGGTTCAAGACCTATGCGCTCCGGCAGTACCTCGGTAAAGATGCCGCCGGAAAGGATTTATATGCCAGCCCGAACATCCGCGAGGAGCAAGCCATCGGCTACCGGCTGAATAACGGTGCAAACCGGGCTATTTACCAGGAAGCATCCATCAATTATAACCGCGCCTTCGGAAAACATACGTTAACAGGTTTGGTGCTGTATAACCGACGGGAATACATTGATTTAACCGCCGTTTCATCCATAAACAATTTACCATACCGCAGGCAGGGTGTGGCTGCGCGCGCAACGTATGCATATGACAACCGGTATCTCGCCGAATTTAACATGGGCTACAACGGTTCGGAAAACTTTCCCGACGGTAAACAGTACGGATTCTTCCCTTCCGGGTCGGTGGGCTGGGTAGTCAGCAATGAGAAATTCTGGAATCCGCGTGTCATCAACAACCTGAAGATTCGTGGTTCATATGGCCAGGTGGGTAACGACGCCATTGGCGGAAGACGTTTCCTATTTCTCACAACCATCAATAAGGGCGGTCAGTCGACTTTCTTCGGCGATAACCAGGCATTTTTCCAGGGTTATGATGAAGATCAGATCGGCAACATGGACGTAACCTGGGAGGTTTCAAACAAGGCCAATATCGGGCTTGATCTGGAGCTTTTCAATGGGGCCATCACGTTACAGGTAGACGCCTTTAAAGAAAAGAGAAACGGCATTCTTATTCAGCGCGGCGTCATTCCCCGTGTTACAGGTTTTTACCCATGGGCCATTCCTTATGCAAACCTTGGCGAGGCCAAAAATCACGGTATAGACGGAATGCTCGAGTTCAAACAGAATTTCAAAAGTTCATTCTTTTACAATGTACGCGGAACCTTTACTTACGCCCGAAGCATCCTCGTGAAAAATGATGATCCTATCCCGAAATATGCCTATCAGTCGTTCGTCGGACAGCGCATTGATCAACCGCTTGGTCTCGTGGCGCTTGGATTTTTCAAAGACCAGGCAGAGATTGACGCGAGTCCCCAGCAAAAATATATGACTAATGTGCGCCCGGGCGATATCAAATACCAGGATACAAACGGCGATGGTGTTATCGACGATTTTGACCGGGTGCCAATCGGGTACGCACGAACACCTGAAATCGTTTACGGTGCAGGTGGTACGATCGGCTACAAGGGCTTCGAACTTAGCCTGTTCTTTACGGGTGCGGCTAATGTGAGTACGTTTGTCGACGGACCGTCGATGTATCCTTTCCAGATGGGCGAAGGAACGTACAACATTCTCCGGGAATACTATGATAACCGCTGGACACCTGCAAACCAGGATGCCAGGTACCCGCGCGCCTCGCCGATGGAGAATCCGAACAACAACCGCACAAACTCGATGTACCTGCGCAATGGTGCTTATGTTCGTTTGAAGAGCGCAGAGATCGCATACGGTTTTAAAATAAATGGATTGCGAAAGGTCGGACTGGAAAGCGTTCGCGCCTTCGTGAACGGGATGAACCTGATTACCTGGGACCATATCAAGGTGATTGATCCTGAGTCAAATTATGGTACAGGGGGCTATCCGCTGCAGCGCAGCATTAATGGCGGACTACAGCTAACATTTTAATGCTTAGATTATGGAAAAGATGATATACAGTTCTTATGCAACTGTTAAACAAAAACTTATAAAAAAGCTTGTATGGTTTACCTGCTGCTTTTTCCTGCTTGGGCTTGGCATAGCCTGTAAAAAAGACTACCTGAAAAAGGCACCGGATGAAGATCTTAATATTGACAAGGTATTTAGTGAACGGCGGTATGCTGAGGCCTTTTTAACCTCTGCATATGCCAACCTGCCCACTATGGCAAACGCTGCAGACGACGCAACCAGAAATCCCTTTACGGGTGCATCAGACGAGATGGAAATTACCTTTCTCGGTGCCTACTCGCATTTGCTGAACTCGGGTGCATGGAGCGCCGATTATTACTGGCCAGACATCTGGGGTTACATGTATGAGGGCATCAGGAAAACCAACCTTTTCATTGATAACGTCGATAAGGTTCCGATGGACGAGAAGGAAAAAATGAACTGGAAAGGGGAAGCAATCTTTCTTCGCGCGTATTATCATTTTATGATGGCGCGTATCCACGGGCCGATTCCCCTTGCCGACCATACTTTCACGCTCGAAGAAGACTACAGCAAGATCAAACGGGCGCCGATTGATCAGGTTATCGCGTTCATTGCAGCTGAATGCGACCGGGCGGCACCGATGCTGGACTACCAGGTTACCGCAGACAAATTTGGCCGCGCCACCCGTGTCGCCTGTCTTGCCTTGAAGGCGCAGGCCTTGCTTTACATGGCGAGTCCGCTTTGGAATGGAAATCCAGATTATGCCGGGTTAAAAAATAAGGATGGAGAGTCGCTTTTTCCGCAGTTCAATGCTGAACGCTGGCGCAATGCTGCCAATGCAGCCCGGGCCTGTATTGATCAGAGCGAAGCCAACGGTTACGGCCTGTTCCGTGCACCCGACAATGATCCGGTGAACAATTACCAGCAGCTCTTTTTAGCACGAAACAATAAAGAAGTGCTGTTTGCAAGAAACCTCGCGGTCAACTCGCATTTTGAACGCTGTGCAAACCCGGTCGGCTATGGTGGTTTTTCTATCTTCTGTCCGACTCAGGAATTGGTAGATGCCTATGAGATGGCCAATGGCGAGCGTCCGATCACCGGCTATAACAGCAATGGCACCCCAATCGTAAATCCGGCATCGGGTTATCAGGAGACGGGGCATACCGCTACCGCGGGACCAAAGAACTATTATCCGGCGGGCATACGGAACATGTACGTAAACCGCGAGCCACGCTTTTATGCCAGCATCAATTACAACGGCGCGATCTGGAAGGGCAGGGGAATACAATTCTGGTTTACAGGTCTTGACGGCCGGCAGCGCACCGGCTCGGATTACTGTGTTTCGGGCTACCTGCAAAAGAAATACGTAAACCCGACCTCGAACATTCCCGGGAATATTTTCTCTCTGAACACATTCATCTATTTCCGGCTAGGGGAACTGTATCTAAACTACGCGGAGGCGCTGAATGAAGCCGACGGACCGGTGAACGATGTCTATAAGTATGTGAATGCCATCCGCGACCGTTCAGGTTTACCCGGACTGCCGCAAGGATTAACCAAAGAGGCCATGCGCGAACGGATCAGACATGAGCGTCAGATCGAACTGGCTTTCGAGGCGCACCGTTATTTTGATACACACCGCTGGAAAACAGCAGCCGAGGTTGACAATAAGGAGATTCATGGCATGAATATCGGTGCCGGCACAAGTCTGACCGACGAAAATTACTACAAACGTGTAGTCATTGAAAAACGTGTATTTGTTGCACCTAAACATTACCTCTGGCCGATTCAGCAGGCAGAGATCAACAAGAACCCGAACCTGGTTCAGAATGTAGGCTGGTAAACAGCACCGTATAAGACAGGCAGCTCATAGCCGGTTGACCAGCGTTGCGGAGATAACTTCGGGCGCTGGTTTTTTCTAGATTATGAGAAAGGAGATTGCTTACGCCGATCAAAGAAGAACGAACAACGATAAAAGACAAGCTAATGTAGATCAAAGAAAAAGGAAAAAGGAGGGAAGACCACGGCGCAAAACCCTAATTGACCGCTAGGCGAACCACGAGCGATGAATCAGTGAAGTTTCAAGTTGTAGGTATTAAGTTTTAAGTTGTAGGTATTAAGTTTTAAGTCTGGGCGGGGAGCCCTTCAACGAGATTAAAGAAACAAGAACCAGGACGAAAGACCACACCGCAGAACCCCACACCGTAATTCCCCCTCTGGTCATTCAGAGCGTAGCGAAGAATCTGACTTGTAATCCCCGCACGGGTCATTCAAAGCGTAGCGAAGAATTTAACAAAAAGATCTCGAGCCAGATCCTTTCCCGGCTCCATCGGGACAGGCTCGCCCGCTCCGCTCTGTCTGGATGACTTGAAGGGGAACCATGAACCATGAGTCATTGTTGTCCGGTAAAAATTGGCTGAATGAAATAGGATCCTTCTGAACAGTCTCAAAACAGTATTTGCCTGAATCTTCTGAATCAAGTCCCACTGTATGCTATGTCTGCGGGTTTTACGTACAGGCGGTGGTTTCTATGTGGGTTTTGCCTGATTACTGCCACTGATAGGTGCGGACCGGCCTTGTATCTTCTCGCCGCAGAAAAGTTCTAAAAATCTTGCACTGTCTTAAGGAGGTTGAGAACAACTAAGGAGAGGAACTCTTTGCGAATAAGGAATAACGAATCAGGAACAGGGACATACAATTGCATAACCGCTCATAACCCCGTTTCATGTCTGGAGCAGGGCAATCCGGGCCTTTTCCCGCCGCCGTCGGACTTTTGATGCTTTTATGCAAGAAGAGATTCACAGCCTTGACTTCATGCCAAACGCAGTGTAATGCGGAGGAATCTCCCTGGTGCTGGGCATTGCCGTCACCTTGATGAAAAAACTTTATAACAAGCAAAGGTGAGATTCCTCACCGCACAATTCGCAGCAGAAACAATTTGGCTTGCGGTTTCGGAAGGAGCCCCGCGGCGGTGAGCGGTCCGATACCACAGTTTCACATTTGTTGAAAGTCGAAGGGTTATATACTTTCAAACCACTTTCCCTGGACAACACTGAATCATAAGTAAGGACCTGGGCGCACAATCCGTCAGCCGTAGCTGGCCGCGGCCCCTGCCCCAAGCCGTCATCCCGAAGGGCGCCTGCGTAATCCCTTTTTTCCGGGATCGCGACGGCGAGGGATCCCCTGCGAAGAGGCAGCGGCGAAAGTTTGCGCAGACAGACCAAAAAGGATAAAGGATGAAAGACCTCGGCCCTAATCCTCAATCGCCCTACCTGGCCGAGGGGTTCTGCGCCCTGTCTAAATACGAACTACAAATACCTATATACTATTAAAGGTCTCATATCTCAAATCTCCTGAAAATGTGCCACGTCTAAATACGAACTACGAATACCTCTATACTACTCAGAAATAGCTTCTTCAGCAACCCTTAAACACAAAAAAGCCCGCGCTGATATTCAGGCGGGCTTTCTCATTGAGGTTATTTCTAGAACAAGGTAAATTCTACCCTGCGGTTTTTCTGACGACCTTCTGCAGTTTTATTGCTTGCAATTGGCTGGTTTGGTCCGTAACCGGTCGCTTCGATACGTGAAGCATTTGCGCCTTGACTAACCAGGTAAGCTTTTACTGACTCTGCACGCTCTTTTGACAAACGCAGGTTCAGCGCCATTGAACCGGTGTTGTCGGTGTGTCCTGCAAGTTTCAGGCTGAAGTTTTTCTCAACCAGCAGTGCAGCCACACGGTTCAGCGTTGGATAAGATTTAGAACGGATGGTTGCTTTACCAAGATCAAATTCAAGGTTTCTGATGGCTTCATCAACAACTTTTCTGTCTTGCTCTGTAACGATCACCTTTTCACGAACAACAGTCGTTGGTCTTGGTGTTTTAAGCGGGCAACCTGCACCGTCAACAACGGTATTGGCTGGTGTTCCCGGACATTTGTCGAATTTGTTTGCAACACCGTCACCGTCCTCATCGCCCATATCCTGCTGATATTTTTCCAGTTCGCGGCGGTTTTGCTCTTCATGTGCAGTTAACGCACGACGCAGATTTTCGTTCTCGCGGCTTAAGCCGGGGATAGGACTGTGGTTAGCCAATTGCGGTTTATCGCGGCGGCCAAGTGCAATCTCAACACCTGCATATCCGTAAGCGAAATTGTCATTTCCGTTTCCGGCATCATAACCATCAAAACTATCGCTGCGAACAAAGTTCACCTGATAACCAAGATCAATGTTTACACCTCTTGATACGGCAATTTTAAAACCTGCTCCGGCAGGGATAAACCAGTTTTCCTGGTAACCCTGATCGGCTACGCCTAAATTACGGGTTGTCGCTGCCGAAGACATGTATCCTGCACCTGCTGCTACATATGGTGAAAAAATGCTCCGGTCATTCAGGATGCTGAAGTTAGCAAGGGTGATATTGGCCTTCAATGCTGCAGACCATTCGATGTGGGTTTTGAAGCGTGAATCTTCGTAAGCAGCCGATCCGGTAGGTAAACCCGAAGCACGCATGCCTTCAACATTACCTGCAAGGAAGTCTGCCTGTAAGCCAAAGGTCGGTGTGAATTGTTTTTTCACATAACCACCGTATCCCCAGTTCTCGGTTGGTGTATTAAAGTCGTTAGTTTTGCCTCTGAAAATGGTGTACGGTGTCAAAACACCGCCGTTTACCCCGATAGACCAGGTGCGGAATTCGCGGGGCGTATTTTCTGAAGTTGTTGTTTCCTGTGCGTAAGACTGCGTTGCGAGTGCGCAAAGCGACAGCATAACGGCTGATTTAGTAATTGTTTTCATATGTTAGATCCTCTAAATATGGCGTTGTTGCCATATTCCCGGAGCGCTATTGAAAAGATCTTGCCAAGAATGGCACAATTTGAAACAAACGCGTTACTTTCAATGATTTACGAAAAATTATGATTATAATACTCGTTTCATGTTCGGAATAATT
This sequence comes from Pedobacter sp. SYP-B3415, assembly GCF_004138205.1. GTDB lineage: Bacteria > Bacteroidota > Bacteroidia > Sphingobacteriales > Sphingobacteriaceae > Pedobacter. The sequence goes on along the minus strand of NZ_RXNQ01000004.1, from coordinate 34,706 downwards.
TATGTATAGTTTTCAATACAAAACACTGGGAAGCTGCCATACGGGCACGCAAATATCAGGATGTATTTAGCCTTGTAATACTAATATTTTTAGCATATCTTTGATTGATAATTCAGGAATATGCAGAAAGATAAGCAGGTCATCCACATGGATCTTGACTCGTTTTTCGTTTCGGTCGAGGTTCGCAAAAACCCGGCGCTTGTTGGCAAGCCGGTAATTATTGGCGGCAGTTCAGACCGAGGCGTAGTAGCGTCATGCAGTTATGAAGCACGTAAGTTTGGTATCCACTCGGCTATGCCATCACGCATGGCACGCCAGCTTTGTCCGCAGGCTGTCTTTGTCAAAGGTAGCATGGAAGAGTACAGCAAGGAGTCTCAGGTTGTAACAGAAATCCTTCGTGAAGAAGTTCCTGTGCTGGAAAAGGCAAGCATCGACGAACACTATATAGATATGACTGGCATGGACCGTTTTTTCGGCGCTATGAAATTTGCATCCGGACTGAAGGATAAAATTCTAAGGGAAACCGGACTGCCCATATCGTTTGGATTGTCTGTCAATAAAATGGTATCAAAAGTAGCTACCAATGAAAGTAAACCCAATGGTCAGCTCCAGGTACCGTTTCCCCAGGTGCAGCCTTTTTTAGATCCCTTGCTGATCAGTAAAATCCCTGGGCTTGGCGAATCAACCTTTCGGAAGCTTAGTGAAATGGGTGTCAGACATGTGCGAACGCTCAAAGAAATCCCGCAGGACCTGATGTTTCGCATTCTGGGTAAGAACGGTCTGAGCCTGTCGCAGAAGGCAAACGGTATAGACCTGTCGCCGATTGTGCCTTATCAGGAACGCAAATCGATCGGTACGCAGCAAACCTTTGATGCCGATACGATGGATATTCCTAAGCTGAAAGCGCTGATTGCGCGTATGGTGACTGAACTAACCTTCGAATTGCGTCAGCAGCGCAAGCTTACAGCGTGCATCACGGTAACCATCAGGTATAGTAATTTCGAAACGGTCACACAGCAGGCCATGATTCCGTATACCTCGCTTGATTCACTGCTTATTCAGAAAGCCCGCGATCTTTTTGATAAGGTCTACAAAAAAAGAATGCTGCTTCGCCTGGTTGGGGTTAAACTTTCGCACCTCGTAAGCGGGCATGAACAGATCGATCTTTACCATACGGCTGAAGAACGCTACAGTCTTTACCAGGCGATGGACCGGGTGCGCGAACGGTACGGCCTGAACAGCCTCGTCCTGGCCACTGCGCTTGATATGCCGGGTCGGAAATAGATGCGGGCATGTTTTTAAATGTACATTCATCATTCAGCCTTCGCTATGGCATTATGGATATTGACGAACTGGTCGATGAAGCCAGGCTTCATGGTATCGGCACTATTGTGCTCACAGATATTAATAACTCCAGCGGCGCCATGCGCTTGATCCGTCGGTGCGAAAAACTCTCACGCGGAACCAGACAGAGCGAAAAAGAGGATTTCGAAGAAGCATACCAGCTTAAGCCGGTAACGGGAATCGATTACCGCAATGGCGGCGCATGCAAATACATCGGTATAGCACGCAACAAAGAGGGCATGCGCGAACTCAATGAACATCTGACCGATCATAATTTAAACCAGCGTCCGTTCAGCGAACGAGCGCCCTCGTTCAGGCAGGCGTGGATCGTCTATCCCTTTGCAAACCGGCCCGGCTCAGCGCTTGCCAGTCACGAATTTATCGGTATCCGGCCCGACGAATTGAATCTTCTTTACGGCAGCCTTACGCCGGCACTGGAGGAAAAGCTGGTTTGCCTGCAGCCGGTTACAATCCGGGACAAGGTTGACTACCGCCTGCATGAATATCTCCGCGCGATAGATTGCAATACGCTGTTAAGTAAAGTTGACGCGGCTGAAAAATGCGCGCCCGATGAGCGTTTCGAGCGTGAAGCGATCCTCGAATCAAAGTTTGCCGCTTACCCCTTTATTGTGGCAAATACGAAACGCCTGCTGGCCGCCTGTGACATGTCTGCCTATTCACAAAGCCCTTCCGGCAAGAATAAACGACATTTTACGGGAAGTGCGGCGCAGGATATCGATTTACTGCGCAAACTTACCTACGATGCATTTTCCTATCGTTATGCTGCTGACAATGAAACCGCCCGGCTGCGCGTTGAGAAGGAACTTGCTGTAATTGAAAAGCTGGAGTTCGTTTCGTATTTCCTGATTGTTCAGGATATGATACGATTTTCAATGTCGCGCGGCTTCTATCATGTTGGCCGCGGGTCGGGCGCAAACAGTATTGTCGCTTACTGTTTGAGAATCACTGATGTTGATCCTATCGACCTTGATCTTTACTTTGAGCGTTTTTTAAACGAGCAACGCTCCAGTCCGCCTGATTTCGACATTGATTATGCCTGGAACGAACGTGAAGAAGTGCAGCGCTACATCTTTGAAAAGTATGGCCCGGGTCATGTGGCCCTGCTCGGTACCATGAGTACATTCAAAGACAAGGCGGTGATACGCGAAATTGGCAAAGTACTGGGTCTGCCCAAAGGAGAAATTGATGAATTCAGTGACCCGGCCAAAGCCGGACTTCATGAACAAAACCCTGTCTATCAGCGCATCCAGCGCGTTTATGAACGGCTGCGAAAAATGCCGAATCAACGTTCCATCCATGCGGGCGGCATGCTCATTTCTGAAGAGCCGCTCGCTTATTATACGGCTCTGGACCTTCCGCCGAAGGGAATGCCAACGGTACAATGGGACATGTATGAAGCCGAAGAAATTGGTTATGAAAAGTTTGACGTCTTGAGTCAGCGGGGAATCGGCCATATCCGGGAAGCCGTCAGGCTGATTGCTGATAACCGCGGCCAACAGGTTGACGTGCATAATTTCAAGGCTTTTAAGTGGGATGAGCAGGTAAACGCTAACCTGCGCGCGGCAAGCGCCATCGGCTGTTTTTATATTGAATCTCCGGCAATGCGGCAGCTGCTCGGCAAGCTGAATTGTTCCGACTACCTCACGCTTGTCGCAGCCAGCTCCATTATCAGACCCGGCGTGGCAGGCTCAGGCATGATGAAGACCTATATTGAAAATTACCACCGCCCCGAGAACGTAAAGTACCTGCACCCGGTCATGGAAAAACATCTTCGGGAGACCTTTGGCGTCATGGTCTACCAGGAGGATGTGATCAGGATCTGTCACTATTTTGCCGGTCTGGACCTGGCCGATTCAGATGTGCTGAGGCGGGCCATGAGCGGTAAGTACCGGTCGGAGAAGGAATTCAAAAAACTGGTCGAGCGCTTCTTTTCCAGTGCTCGCAGACAGGGTCATGAAGAAAGTATCATTGCAGAGGTGTGGAGACAGGTATCATCTTTTGCCGGTTTCAGTTTTTCCAAGGCACATTCGGCCTCATTCGCCGTTGAAAGTTATCAGAGCCTTTATCTGAAAACCTATTTTCCAACAGAATTTATGGTGGCGGTGCTGAACAATTATGGAGGTTTTTATCCGCGCTGGGTGTATGTGCACGAATTAAAAAGGGCAGGGGCGCGGGTCCATCTTCCCTGTGTAAACCACAGTGATCAGGAGGTTAGTATTTCAGGAAACGATGCCTGGCTGGGTTTTATCGGCGTTCAGGGGCTTGAATCAAAGGTAGCAGGGCAGATTGTAGCGATACGGAAACAGGCCGGGCCATACCTGGATCTGCCCGATTTCCTGAAACGTACAGAAACCTCGCTCGAACAAGCGCTTATCCTAACCAGGCTTGGTGCATTGCGATTTACCGGGCGCGGCAAGAAAGAGCTGTTATGGGATATTCACGACTACCTGGGCCATAAGCCGCGACTGAGCAAAGTCCCGGAACTGTTTGAGCTCGCAAAGAAAGACTACAGGCTCCCGGAACTTGAGCATTCAGCGCTTGAAGATGCGTACAACGAACTGGAATTACTTGGTTATCCGCTGGGCATGGACATGTTCAGCCTGCTGCAAACCAGTTACCGGGGCGATGTTCCCGCCGCCCGCCTGGCAGGCTGCGTAGGGCAAACCGTAAAAATGGTTGGAAACTATGTCTGTGAAAAAACGGTGAGGACGCGTAATAACGGCAAGATGTGGTTTGGTACATTCCTGGACGCTGCCGGAGATTTCTTTGATACGGTGCATTTTCCCGGCAGCAGCAATGGTTATCCGTTTAGGGGCCGGGGCTGCTACCTGATAATGGGTAAAGTAGTGGCAGACTTTGGTGTACCTTTGGTGGAAGTTACACGGTTCGCCAAACTGGATATCCGGCTAAATCCTGCTGCATTAAACTAGTACGCCTCATAACTCCGGTCCCAGTCCTTCCAGACCGGCTCGTATCCGCGTTTTCTGATCATCGCCGCAATTTGCTCCGGACTCCGTTCGTCTGATATTTCGAACTGTTCAAGCGCCTGTTCAGGTTTACTGTAGCCGCCCGGATTGGTTCGTGAGCCAGCGCTGATGCTTGTCACGCCCAGCCCGATAATGTGGTCCCGAAAGCGCTCTTCTTCCCGTGTTGACAGGGATATTTCAAGTTCACTGCTGAACAATCGCCAGGCACAGATCAGTTGCACAAGCTCACGGTCACTCATCTGTGTATCGAACGCCTGGTGGCTTGCCTGGCAATCAAGTTCGATAGGACGTAGCCGTGGAAAGGACACCGAAAAGCGCGTTTGCCAGTAAGTCTTCTCAAGATACCTGAGATGCATGGCGGTAAAAAAACAGTCGGTTCTCCAGTCCTCCAGACCGATCAGCGTGCCGAGACCGATGCGATGCACCTTTGCTTTACCCAGCCTGTCGGGAGTTTCCAGACGGTAATTAAAGTTTGATTTTTTTCCTTTGGGATGATGCTGGCGATAGTTTTCCCGGTGATAGGTTTCCTGATAAACCAGAACAGCATGCAAACCATCAGCTACAAGAACCTCATAGTCAGACTGGTCGAGCGGCTGTACCTCCATAGATAGTTGGGAAAAAACGGGGCGGAGCAGGCGCAGGGCATTTTGCAGATAAGGCAGCCCTACGGTAAGATTAGCTTCTCCGGTAACCAGCAGAACATGTTCATATCCCATCTGTTTGAGAACAGCGGCTTCATTTAGTATCTCCTCGTCAGTTAATGTTTTACGGGGAATCTTATTGTCAAGACTGAATGCGCAGTACGTGCAGATGTTCTGACATTCGTTGCTCAGGTACATCGGTACATACATCTGTACCGTACGACCGAAACGCTTCACCGTAAGCTCATTGCTCTGGCGGGCCATTTCTTCAAGGTATGGCGCCGCCGCCGGCGAAATCAGTGCTTTAAAGTCTTCCAGCGTGCGTTTCTGAGCAGACAAGGCGTGTTCAACATCTGCCGGGCGCTTTGCATAGATATCCGCCTTAATTTCATCCCAACTGCAGGCATCAAAAATTTCCGTAAACATTCTGAATCGTTTTAGTCGTTTAAAAATGCTGTCAGCGGGCTGCTCGCTTCGGCCGACCGGCGCACAGTAGCCAACCGCGCCTCAAATGCCATTCTTCCGGCCTCAACCGCAAGGCGAAAGGCAGCGGCCATCTTACCGGGGTCTCCGCTTGCCGCAATTGCTGTGTTTACAAGCACCGCGTCAGCGCCTATTTCCATAGCCTGCGCAGCGTCGGCCGGGGAGCCTATTCCCGCATCAATCACCACCGGTACCCGGCTTTGCTCAATGATAATCTCAAGAAAATCGATCGTTTTAAGACCTTTATTGGTACCGATAGGAGCTCCCAGAGGCATAACGGCAGCAGTTCCGGCCTGCTCCAGCTGCTTGCACAAGACCGGGTCGGCATGGATGTAAGGTAAAACAACAAAACCAAGCTTTGCCAGCTCCTCAGTGGCCTTCAGCGTTTCCAATGCATCGGGCATCAGGTACTTCGGATCTGGATGAATTTCCAGCTTCAGCCAGTTCGTTTCAAGCGCCTCACGGGCAAGCTGCGCCGCAAACACCGCTTCCCGGGCATTGCGGGCGCCGGAAGTGTTGGGCAGCAAATGTATTCCGGGATGCTTCAACCGGCTGGTCAGTGTGTCATTTTCTCCTGGCTCTACCCGTTTGAGTGCAACGGTGACAAGCTCAGATCCCGAAGCAAGCACCGCCTGCTCCATTTGAGCCGGGCTGCCGAATTTACCCGTTCCAAGAAAAAGCCTCGAAGAAAAGGACTTATCCGCTATTATAAAGTTTGACATAAAAAAGATTCATTTAATTGTTTAAGCGTCAAATGCTTATTTAATGAAACACTGAGCATCCCAGATACAGCTATTCCGCTGAGACCTGTCGTTGCCAGGGCAGGGACATCAGACAGGGTAATGCCGCCGATCGCATAGATTGGTGTAACTTTTTCCTCGAGGCTGAGTTGCTCAAAAATTGTTTTGTAACCGCGCAGACCAAGTATCGGACTCAGCTTTTCTTTTGTCGGCGTGAAAGCAAATGGCCCAAGGCCGATATAATCACAGCCTTCGGTTATGCGTTGCCTGATATCTTCTATGGTGTTTGCTGTTCCGCCGATAATCTTGTCGTTGCCAAGCAACGCCCTGGCTTCGCAAACCGGCGTATCATTCAGGCCGAGGTGCACGCCCGATGCACCAACCTCGAGGGCAAGTTCAGGGTAGTCGTTGATAATAAAAGTGGCTTTGTACCGGGCACAGCGTACTGCAACCACAGCTGCCAACTCGCGTAGTTCAGGGAGCGGGGCCTGTTTATGTCGCAGCTGGATCCATGTGCAGCCCGCATCGAGCACTTCGCTGATGAGTCGGATCTGCATCTGGTTATCCTGCCCCTGCGATATGTATTGTACTCTATTCATGGTGATAAGCAAGCAGGCCGGCATTACCGGCCAATCGTTTTTCTGTGTATGACTTGGCATTCCGGCATGCCTGAAACAAATCGTCCCCGTTGGCAAGACCAGCGGCAACAGCCGCAGACAGGATACAGCCAGATCCATGTTTTGGCCAGACACCGGTTTGGCCCGGGGGGAAGGTGGCGGTCAATTTTCCGCCTGCAAAAAGAAAGTCGGTTCCGGATCGCTCTGACAGGTGCCCGCCTTTCAGCAAGACAGCGGTGTGCAGGGAGAGTTGCGCCGCAGCTTTCAACGGGTCATCCCGCCGCCCAAGAATCTGAACTTCATCTGCATTTGGCGTTAAAAGAGTAATCTGGCTCAGCACATGTTCAACTGCCTCCCCGTCAGCATCAGCAAAGAGCCTGTATCCTGAGCTGCTTTGCAGTACGGGGTCCCAGATGATCGTTATGCTGTTGTTCACAGCGTGAAGCGAAGTCAGCAGTGCATCCAGCGTTTGCAGATCAGGTATAATCCCGATCTTAACGGCTTCAATCTGACAGGTTTCAAATAGCGGCGACACCTGTGCGAGTATCTCTTCGAGGCTGAACCAAAGCAGCGACCGCATTTCAGCCGGGGTTTGCACAGTTGTTGCAGTAAGCGCCGCCAGCCCCATACAACGGTATTGTTCGAAGGTTTTGACATCGGCCAGCACCCCGGCTCCGCCGGTTGGGTCGAAGCCCGCTATACTTAATGCGTACGGTCTTGCTTGTCCCATGTCTCCTTGATCGTTAAAAATGCATTGAGCGGATCGCTACTGCGCCAAACAGCCCCTAACACCGCAATACCATCGAAGCCGGCTCCGGCTGCTTCCCGGCAATTCGCGGCTTTGATGCCGCCAATTGCAATCAGCGGGGTACGCCGCGAGCCGTGTTGCGAAACCCCGGGTTTCCCGGTTGGTCCATAACCCGGCTTGGAAATACTCGGAAAGACCGGCCCGAAAAAGGCATATGCGTATCCAGCCGGAAGGCTGTTGTATTCTTCGTGATTATGAACAGATGTGGAATAAATCATTTCTGCATCAAACTGTTGCCTGGCCAGCCGCGCATTTGTATTGTCGTGCAGGCGGTTTGTACCAAAATCTGCCGCCAGGTCATGGTGCTGATGCAGCGACAGACGGGACCGGAAATGCGGACGGATGCTGTCGACATAATTCCGCATGTCGCGCGCGGTAAAAGCGCGCTTTCGCAGGTGGAAATGCGCCAGACCTGCGTCAAACATGTCGTTCAGCAGAATGGTCTCATGTACCACGGGTTCCGGATCAGCCATCAGCACAAGCATTACAAATAAATTTCGCTGCCCTGCTTTTTAAACTCCTCGGCCTTATCGAAAAGTCCTGCGGCAGCAGAGTCACGTATTTCCTGGGTAATCTTCATTGAGCAAAATTTTGGCCCGCACATCGAGCAGAAATGCGCAATTTTTGCCCCTTCAGCCGGAAGTGTTTCATCGTGAAATTCGCGCGCTGTATCCGGGTCGAGCGAAAGGTTAAACTGATCTTCCCATCGGAATTCGAAACGCGCCTTACTTAAGGCATTGTCACGGTATTGCGCACCGGGATGGCCCTTGGCCAGATCAGCCGCATGCGCGGCAAGTTTGTAAGTAATTACCCCGTCTTTGACATCTTTCCGGTTGGGTAAGCCCAGGTGTTCTTTGGGTGTAACATAACAGAGCATAGCGGTGCCGAACCAGCCTATCATGGCAGCGCCTATTGCAGACGTAATGTGGTCATAGCCGGGCGCAATGTCTGTTGTCAAGGGTCCGAGGGTATAAAAAGGAGCTTCTTTGCAGGTTGCAAGCTGCTTGTCCATATTTTCTTTGATCAGGTGCATGGGTACATGACCCGGTCCCTCCACCATGACCTGCACATCGTGTTCCCAGGCAAGCGCGGTCAGTTCGCCCAGCGTTTCCAGCTCGGCGAACTGGGCGGCGTCGTTCGCGTCTGCTATTGATCCCGGGCGCAGTCCGTCGCCAAGCGAAAAGGCAACGTCGTACACCTTCATGATTTCGCAGATCTCTGCAAAATGTGTGTAAAGAAAGTTTTCCTTATGATGGGCAAGGCACCATTTGGCCATAATACTTCCGCCGCGCGAAACAATACCCGTGAGCCGATTGGCTGTCAGGGGAATATAACGCAGCAAAACGCCCGCGTGGATGGTAAAATAAGACACGCCCTGCTCGGCCTGTTCGATCAGCGTATCGCGGAAGATCTCCCAGGTCAGGTCTTCGGCTTTGCCGTTCACTTTTTCCAGTGCCTGGTAAATGGGGACAGTACCGATAGGCACAGGCGAGTTACGAATGATCCACTCGCGTGTTTCATGAATGTTTTTCCCGGTTGAGAGATCCATAATTGTATCTGCGCCCCAGCGGCATGCCCAGACGGCTTTCTCAACTTCTTCTTCGATAGATGAAGTGACCGCGCTGTTGCCAATATTGGCGTTAATCTTCACCAGGAAATTCCGGCCTATAATCATTGGCTCACTTTCCGGATGGTTAACGTTATTTGGGATGATCGCCCGGCCGGCTGCAATTTCCTGCCTTACAAACTCCGGCGTGATTTCTTTCAGCGGGGTGTTTGCGCCAAAACTGTTTCCCGGATGCTGGTGCGCTAGCTGTCCGCGCGCACGAAGGCCATCGGCACGCTGGTTCTCACGAATGGCCACGTACTCCATTTCTGCGGTAATGATACCGCGTTTGGCGTAATGCAGTTGGGTAACGTTTGCGCCCGGGAGCGCCCGCAGCGGCCGGGTAATGTGTGCAAAACGCAGTGCATCAAGCTTCGGATCAGCGGCCCGTTCGCGACCGTATACTGAACTGATGCCGGGCAGTTCCTCCACATCGGCACGTGCCCTGATCCACGGCTCCCGAAGTTTCGGCAGACCCTGCCGAACATCGATCTGCGCGTTTTCGTCTGTATAGGGACCGCTCGGGTCATACACGGCAACCGGAGCATTCATTTCCGTTTCGCCGTTCGTTAAACGGGTAGGGCTGAGGCTGATCTCGCGCATCGCGACCCGAATGTCAGGAAAAATTCTGCCCGGCACATAAATTTTGCTGGAACCCGAAACCGGCCCGGTCGAGATGCCGTTTGATTGGGGCATCTGTTCATCTTTGCGTACTGTACGCATACTCTCTTGCTGCATGTTAACCTCCTTGCGTGGCTTTAACAATCAGAACTTTGTCGCCCGGCTGAAGCTGATAGCTGGCATGGCCTGTGCGACCGATAACGACTTCGTTAACGGCTACGGCAACGCCACGCGTATCAGAACCAAAATGTTCGGCTACAACATTCTCCAGGCTCATGCCCGGCTCGATTTCTAAAGAATTGTTGTTAAGTGTGATAATCATTCCTGTTGTTCTTAAACTTCAGGAGTGACCAGCATAAGGTATGCAGATAACATACCTCTGGCAGATTACTTTTCCCTGCGGCAGTACTAACTGCGTCAGGTTCGAAGGGTATTATCTCAGCACTATGGCACCCCTAAAGTCTGAACCAAAGGTAGGCATCCTGGAACAAGCTGCAAATACTTTTTTCAGTTTTTGAAAATTGGGGCATTCAGGCGCGAAATAAATTGACTGAAAACCATGTTTTTAAGCGATCTGAGCGACGATCTTGACTTCATCTTAGTCTATTGTAATATTTTTCAACAATACTGCATTACGGTAATAATTTGCTAAATTCGCAAGGTTATAAAAACCTTACAACATTCTCCCCTTGAGGGACCAAACAATATATGGCAGAAGATCTAGAAAATCAGGAACACGACCGCATTATCCCGATCAATATAGAAGAACAAATGAAGTCCGCTTACATCGATTATTCGATGTCGGTAATCGTATCAAGGGCTTTGCCCGATGTACGTGACGGACTTAAGCCGGTACACCGCCGGGTGCTTTACGGCATGCTGGACCTCGGTGTAACAAGTACAAAACCACATAAGAAATCAGCGCGTATTGTTGGTGAGGTACTGGGTAAGTACCACCCGCATGGTGACTCGTCTGTGTATGATACGATGGTTCGTATGGCGCAGGACTGGAGTCTTCGTTACCCCATGGTTGACGGGCAGGGTAACTTTGGCCACATTGACGGCGACAGTCCGGCGGCGATGCGTTATACCGAAGCAAGGTTTGCGAAGATTGCCGAAGAAATGCTGGCCGATATCAATAAGGATACGGTTGATTTCCAGCTCAACTTTGACGACTCGCTGCAGGAGCCAACCGTACTTCCTGCCAAAATACCGAACCTGCTTGTAAACGGAGCATCCGGCATCGCCGTAGGTATGGCGACAAACATGGCGCCGCACAACCTGAGCGAGACGATTGACGCAACCATAAATTACATAGATAACACGGAAATCTCCATTGCCGAATTGATGAAATTCATCAAAGCGCCCGATTTCCCTACAGGTGGTATCATTTATGGTTATGCAGGCGTGCAGCAGGCGTTTGAAACCGGCCGCGGCAGAGTCGTTATGCGTGCTAAAGCGGAGATTGAAACGATCCGCGACCGCGAGGTGATTATCGTAACCGAAATTCCTTACCAGGTAAACAAAGCGCAGATGATCGAGCGTACTGCCGAGCTGGTAGGCGAAAAGAAAATCGAAGGCATTTCGAATATCAAGGATGAGTCGAATAAAGATGGTATCCGGATCGTTTATGAGATTAAACGCGACGCAAACGCTTCAATTGTACTTAATAACCTGTACAAACAGACAGCGCTGCAAACCTCTTTCAGCGTAAATAATATTGCGCTCGTAAAAGGCAGGCCACAGTTGCTCAACCTTAAAGACCTGATTAAGTACTTTGTAGAGCACCGCCACGAAGTCATTGTTCGCCGTACACGTTATGAGCTGGCAGAGGCAGAGAAACGTGCCCATATTCTTGAAGGTTTGCTGATCGCCCTGGATCATCTTGATGAGGTAATTCAGCTCATCAGAAGTTCGGCTACGCCGGAAGATGCGCGCCAGGGGCTGATGGAAAAATTCGGCCTGAGCGACATACAGGCACGTGCCATCCTCGACATGACGCTTCGCCGCCTGACCGGTCTGGAACGAGACAAGATCAAGGAAGAGTATGCTGAACTGATGAAGACCATCGAGTATCTGAAGTCTGTTCTGGCAGATGAAGGGCTGCGTATGCAGATCATCAAAGATGAGCTGATCGAAATGCGCGAAAAATATGGCGATGAACGCCGTACGCAGATCGTGCATTCGGGTGAGGACATGAGTATGGAAGACTTCATCGAAGATGAGGAAGTGGTTATCACCATCTCGCACGAAGGTTATATTAAAAGGACACCCGCTACAGAATACCGTACGCAGGCCAGGGGAGGCAAGGGCGCCAAAGGAGGGACTTCGAAAAACGAAGACTTCATTGAACACCTGCTCGTTGCTACCAACCATAACTATATGCTGTTCTTTACCGAGGCCGGAAGGTGTTTCTGGCTGCGGGTATACGAAATTCCTGAAGGAAACCGCACAAGCCGCGGCAGGGCCATTCAGAATATTATCAATATTCCGAAAGAAGAAAAGATCAAGGCATATATCAAAGTTAAAAACCTCAAAGATCAGGAGTACCTGGAAAACAACTACATTATTATGTGTACGCGCCAGGGAACGATTAAAAAGACATCACTTGAGGCCTATTCAAGGCCGCGTGTGAATGGTATTAATGCAATTAATATCAATGAAGGTGATCAGCTGCTTGAAGCTTGTCTTACAGACGGCGCAAGTGAGATTGTGATGGCGCTGCGTTCAGGCCGTGCCATCCGCTTCAATGAGGCAACGGTCAGACCAATGGGCCGTACGGCTACAGGCGTACGCGGTGTAACGCTTGCGCATGAAAAAGATGAGGTGATTGGCATGATTGCTGTGAATAGTCCGGACGTAACTGTGCTGGTTGTTTCAGAAAAAGGTTACGGTAAACGTACAGATATTGAAGATTATCGCGTTACAAACAGGGGCGGTAAAGGTGTTAAAACCATTAACGTTACAGACAAGACCGGCGAACTGGTTGCCATTAAGGATGTAACTGATGCAGAAGATCTGATGATCATTAACCGGTCTGGCATTGTGATCCGTATTGCAGTTAGCGAACTGCGTGTAATGGGCCGGGCTACACAGGGCGTACGGTTAATTACCTTTAAAGGTGATGACGAGATTGCATCTGTTGCCAAAATTGAGCACGAAGATGAGCCGGCCGAAGAGACCGGTGTGGTAAACCCCGAGGCTGCGGCCGGAGGCGAAACACCTGCCTCAGAAATAAATCAGGCCGACGAAGCCGGCAATGCTGAAAATAATGACGAAATTGCCGATACAGACGAGCCAACTGAAGAATAATTTGCAAATTCATATCATAAAATAAAATACCATGATGAACAAAACACTTTTAACCATATTGCTGGCGGGGACAACCAGTCTGGCATTTGCACAGAAAAGTGAAATTACGCAGGCAAAAAACTCCTGGAACCTGTTCCAGATTTCTGCGAATAACAACGCGGTTGCTCTTGACAAAAAGCTGAATGACCTGAAGGAAGGCCTGAAACACGCAGAAGCGGCCAGTGTGCATGAGAAAACAAAAACTGCTCCTGATGCGTGGTCGCATAAGGCGCTTTTTGCCTCGGCAATTGCTGTAATGGACACGGTGAATGCTGAGAATTCGCTTTCCTTCCAGAAAGTTGCTGAAGATGCCGTAGCAAAAACAAAAGAGCTTGATACGAAGAATGCAGAAAAAGACGCTATTCAGACTGCTGAGATGAACATTCAGAATGCAATGAAAGTGCGTGCATATGCAGCTTATAACAAGAAAGACTATAAGAACGCACAGAAGTATTTTGAGGAAATTGCAACTAAAAATCCGAAAGATACGGCCATGTTTATGAACGCAGGTGTTATGGCGAATATGGCCAAAGATTACCCTGCGGCGCTGAGCAGCTTCAAAAAATATGTTGCATTCGGCACAAAAGAAGCTAAAGATATCTATACCGAGATGGTTAACATCAACATGAGCCAGTTGAAAGATACCGCTGCCGCCGTTGCCTTAGCTAAAGAAGCCGCTGCAAAGTACCCGGCAGAGGACTATTTTGTTCAGGTAGAAACGCAATATTATATCGACAAGGGTGATATTGCCAAGTCTGAAGAAATGATTGACAAGCTGCTGGCTAAAGAGCCGAACAACTCAACATATCATTATCTGAAGGGCGATGTTTATTACAAACAGGCACTTGCTGCTCAGGCTGCGAAAAACAAGCTTGATCCGAAAAAGACAAAGGAACTTGCTGCAGCAGATAAAAAGCTGAGCGGACTGATCGACCAGGCACTTCCGCACTATAAAAAAGCGGCCGAGCTGGATCCAAAAAACCGTTCGGCACTCGAGAGCCTAAAACAGATCTATGGCTTTAAGAGTGATAACGCTAACTATGAAGCGGTAAAGAAACAAATAGAAGCATTGCCAGCAAACTAACCTGCCGGCAAGGTAAAAGGAGAGAGGGACATTTTGCTTGTCCCTCTTTTTTTTTAAATTTGTTTGCACACACCCGGACACTGGGTCCAGGGCTCCGGTCCAAGACATTGAAAACTGCGCTACCTATGAAATATACCCGATACTTTTTAGTTTTGTTCTCACTTGCCGTTTCCATTCAGGCTGCGGCACAGACCACGCAGCTGCTCATTGCAAAAAATGCAGTCGGCAAGTTACAGGCAGCCATATCGAACAAGGCTGATGAGAAAACACAACTGGGCATCCTGGGCGAAGGGATCAAGGCAAGCGAGAACGCAAGCCAGGACAGGAAGACAAAAAAATATCCCGAAACATGGGCCATAAAGGCCTACCTGGCATCTTATGTCGCTATTCTGGATAAAGACGAGTCAAATGCCGACCGCCACTTCAAGATGGCACAGGCAGCGATAGACTCAGCAAAACGCCTGGACCGGTATCAGGATAATTCGGGTATGATCGCCGCTTCAGTCCACAATATCTATATCAAGAGGCAGGATCTTGGTAACAAGGCGTTCAGGGAAAACGATTTTAAAACAGCCTTTGATGAGCTGCGCACCGTGAGTGATTTTCTGCCGAAAGATACTGCACTGGCCGTGAATGCCGCCATTGCAGCACAAAATCTTAAAAATTATGATGACGCGCTGGTTTATTTCAACCGCGGTGTAGATAATGGTGTTCGGAATCCTGCCGTCTACCAGAACATGGCTTACATTTACTCGGCTAAGTTCCTCCCGGAAGACGCAGTCCGCGTCCTGGAAAAAGGCATCAGCGTAAATCCTTTCAACACATTCTTAAATAACGATTACATCAACCTGCTGCTTGACAACTCGAAGTTTGAAAAGGCCACCTCGGTGATTGATGCAACGTTGAAAGTCGAAAAGAGCAGCAAGCTGCTGTATTATCTCTACGGTTATTTACAGCAAACCACACGCAACAATAATCAGACAGCACAGCTTGCTTATAACAAAGCCATTGATCTGGACCAGAACTATTTTGATGCCTTATACCAACTTGGTCTGGCGTACATCAATAGCGCCAATGAAACGATCAAAGGCACAAACAAGAACATTGAACAGTTCAATTCACTGATTAACCGGGCACAGCTTTCGCTGATGCATGCACATGAGGTGAATCCGAATGACCGGCAGACCATTCAGCTGTTAATTGAAATTTATTCGCGAAAGAACAGTCTGGATAAGGTTCAGGAGCTGAAGCAGAAACTGCAGGAGCTCTAGTTCGGCGGACGGGAAACCCGCACTGCGGCAGGTCCCGGAAAACAACAGCCTCGCTTGATTACAACGTGATTGAAGACGGAGGGGACTTTCTGTTTGAGAAGGGGGGTAAGGTTTAACCCAATTAATCTGGTTACAGATCGCATTGGTATGAACGGTTTGTAAGTTTCGGCGCTTCGATTCATACCATCTCTAGGATAGCGGCAGCAACAAAAGGCGAACTAAATTTTCGGGAAAAAGACGCCGAAAGCTGAGCATCTACGAAGCTGCAAGTAAACTTTATAGCTTTACCATTGCCAAGATTTTTCCCTGATATCAGAACAGAAATTTTAGGGCATGCAAAATTATTTGATCGCCATTTAAGCGTAGTCGCTGCGTACCGCTTCAGTCGTTCATGATGAGCTGTAATATTCATGCAGCTGTAAATTTGAATGTAATCTATTCAGATAGCATATATGCTTTACAATTGATCTCCATAGCATAGATTCCCATTAGTCTGGCATCACCGCAGGGAAGAATAATCTTTAGCACATTTTTGAAAGAGTGCCTGGCTTGAAACAGTTACCTTAACATAATATTAATTATAGGACATTTATATGCATTTTTTCCTAAAGATGATACGTGAGCTTAGTAATCATAAGAACTCGCTTATTGCTGCCTGGTCCATTAAAAAAGCCTGGAAATCTCCAGGCTCGAATGTAATGCATCGCAGCTTCTAACGAATTTAAGTTTACGTACTGACGGCAACTTACTTAAGTGATGTGTATTCTGCATCAAATCCAATCGATTCCTTTTTTCAGGAATTCCAGGGTTTTTGCTTCTTCAGAATTTTCAGTCGGTTGGTAATTATATGCCCAGTTAGCCTGTGGTGGCAAACTCATGAGAATTGATTCGATCCGGCCATTGGTTTCAAGGCCGAATTTTGTGCCCGAATCGTAAACCAGGTTAAACTCAACATAGCGGCTGCGCCGGAGATACTGCCACTGTTTTTGCTGCTCTGTAAATTCCTTGTCGCGGTTCCTGTCAATCAACTCTGTGTATACAGGTAAAAACGTCCGGCCAACATCGACCGAAAAGTTCAGGATCTGGTCCCAGTCAAGCCCGGTATTTTCAGGTTTGAGGCGGTCATAAAATATTCCGCCGACCCCGCGTGTTTCTTCTCGGTGCCTTATATAGAAATAATCATCAGCTTGTGTTTTAAAACGCTGATAAAATGTCTGGTGATACGCATCACAGGTGTTGCGCAGCTGATGATGGAAAAACCGTGCATCGTTCTCGAACACATAATGCGGTGTCAGATCAATTCCGCCACCAAACCAGCGCGTATTTTCGTCCATCTCAAAATAACGGATGTTCATATGAATGATCGGTACCAGCGGATGTGACGGGTGAATTACGATTGAAACGCCAGTTGCAAAAAAGTCTTCCGCGTCGACTTTGAATGCCTTTTTAACGGATTCGGGCAGCTTCCCGTGAACGGCGGAAAAATTTACACCGCCTTTTTCTATGATGTTTCCGCCCTGAAGAATGCGCGTGCGGCCACCGCCTCCCCCCTCGCGGCTCCACAATTCTTCTTCAAATTTTCCCTGGCCATCGGCGAGTTCCAGACCGAGGCAAATTTCGTCTTGTATCTTGCGGTATATCTGATCGACGTTCTCTTTAAACATACTCAAAGGTAAGCGCAAAAATGGCTAAAAACTCGTTCTGTTAGCGATAATACAAATATTTGACATTGCTAATCTTCTACAAAATCCAGATCCCGGCCGTAGGTTTCATCAAGGTTATACAGTGCTATATAGGCAAGGGCAACGGTCAGGCAGGCCACGATCAACGCGGCATTAACAATACCAAAGCCGCCCCTTAGAACCTGAAATAACATAGTGACGGGAATGAGCGAGCCACGCACCACATTCGGTACCGTTGTTGTAACCGTGGCGCGAATATTCGTACCAAACTGTTCTGAAGCTATGGTTACAAAAACCGCCCAATAGCCGGTAAAGATCCCGAAAACAACGCAAAGGATATAGAAAGCCGTAGCCGTTAACTGGTTTGAAAATAAGTAAAAAAGCATAGCGAGAAAGGTGAGCGTAAGAAAGACAAAGACAATCTTTTTGCGCGTTTTAAACATCTGGCTCAATGCGCCGGTCAGGAAATCGCCCAGCGAGATGCCGATATAGGTAAACATCACCCCTTTCCCGCTGTCAAGCAAGTCGCGCGCATTCAGCGCCTTGCCAAAGTCGGGCGCTATACCGACTAAAATACCGACCACAAACCACAAGGGGACAGCAATCAAAATGCAGTTCAGGTATTTGAAAAAGCGCTTACGGGACCTGAGCAACATAAAGAAATTGCCTTTTTCTACGTCCTGGCGTTCCATGGTGCGGAACATACCCGATTCAAAGACACCGACGCGGAGCAGCAACAGCAGAATCCCCAGGCCACCGCCAACAAAAAATGCTGTGCGCCACTGAAATAAATCGCCGACAAAATAGGCCGCTACTGCGCCGCTCAATCCGATTCCTGCAACGAGCATCGTTCCGTAACCCCGTTTCTCCTTACTCATGCTTTCGCTGACCAGGGTAATGCCTGCACCGAGTTCGCCGGCAAGCCCCACGCCTGCAATGAAACGCAGTACGGCATAACTTGTCACATCGTAAGCAAATCCGTTAAGAATATTGGCTGCCGAATACATAAGGATGGAACCGAACAGGACTGACAGCCGACCCTTTTTATCGCCAAGAATTCCCCATAAAAAGCCACCGGCAAGCAGTCCTGCCATTTGCCAGTTCATAAGGAACAGACCGGTTTTTGTTATGTCTGCTACTGGCACGCCGATATCGGCCAGGCTTTTATTCTTTATGATCAGAAAGAGAAGCAGATCGTAAATGTCAACGAAATAGCCCAGAGAGGCCACCAGGATAAGAAAGCCAATGTTCCTGCGCGAAGAAGCGGTTTGCATAGTTTGGTTTTGAGGCCTGAAATTACGGATTTTCCCGGCTCATAAAAATCTGTAAACGGAAAAAGCCCCGGGTATATGCCCGGGGCTTTAAATGTTCTTCCGAATGCGAAAGACTACATTGGTGGAGTCTTGGTCGTATCTGGAGGTGTAGTTGGCGGCGTAGTCGTTGAAGACGTGTCTGCCGGAGTTGTCGTTGTTGAGGTAGAGTCCGTCATTGTGCTGTCAGAACTGTTTGACATATCTTTTGACGAACTGCATGCTGAGATGCCCACAGCCAGTGAGGCAACAAAAGCAAGACTTAACATTGTTCTTTTCATAGGTTCAAAATTTGTTACGCTTATATAAACGAACAGACATCAAATTAGTTTTAAAGCGCACAAAAAATCTGTATGTGAAAGACTTAAGAGACAAAAAATCCTATTTAGTATTCAGGACAGCATCGGTAACAAAAGCAACACCATTGCTGGAAACCACATCCGGGATGGTAATACGGGCGTCGTTGACCCACCAGTTGCCATCTTTGAGCGAAATACGAAGTTTACTGCCTCCCGCTGTGGTCAATTCCATGCCCTCTTTCAGATCGCCCGACTTATAGAGCCCCGGCACGACATGGTCATCTAGTAAGGATCTTAGTTCTTTTGCGCCTGCCGGCGACAAAAGCCGGTCGAGCTTTGCTTTTGGTAATTTGTTAAACGCTTCATCGGTTGGAGCAAATACCGTGAACGGACCTTTTTCCCGGAGCGTTTGTGCATATCCGGCAGATTTAAGCGCCAAAACGAGTGTTGTATGGTCTTTGGATTCAGCAGCATTTTCCGCGATGGTTTTTGCGGGGAGCATGATTGCGCCGCCGACCATGACACCAACGGCACTGTCGCTGCTCATGCTTGTATCGGCCATGGTCATCGTCGTATCGACAGCCGAATCGGTCAATAAGGAATCTTTCCCGCTGCTGCTGTCGCCAGAACTGCAGGCCGCGACACAAATGACGGCGGCGGCCACCGAAACTATCGCAAAGGCATGTGTTTTCGTCATGATAAATAGTTGATGCTGAGCAAACCAGACCAGGTAAAATTAACATCCGGCGACAGTTTTTGTTTTTCTCCCGTTCGTCCCTCCCGATTTGTAATCGGGATGACCGGAAAGCGGATTTTTTATCCGCCGCACCTACCCTCTTACCTACTACAATTCGGTGAAGTGTTATTGCTGGCCAAAAGGCCGGCCCGATATAAAGGCTATAAACCTGGCGAAAGAAAGCGGTCTCACTTGTCCCTCCCGATTTCTAATCGGGATGACCGGGAAGCGGATTTTTAATCCGCCGCACATACCCTCTTACCTACTACAATTCGGTGAAGTGTCATCACTGATCAAAAAGCCGGCTAGGTCCCTAAGCTGTAAAACAGCGGAGGTAAGCAACCTTTTTGCCGTCCCTCCCGATTTGTAATCGGGATAATTGAGAAGCGGATTTTTAATCCGCCGCACATACCTGTTACCGAAACAGCGAAAAAAAACTAGTTTTTTTCGAAGATCATCACTGTCCCGCCGCCTGCAGACAGAGAAACACGAATGTCATCGCCCGCCTCTATTCCAGCTTCAACACGTTTAAGAGCATTCGGATCCTTTTTGTCCTGATCGTCCTGCCACGTAACTGAACGATAGCTTCCCTGTTTAAGAAAATCAGCTTTAAAAACCACGTCAACAGGTTTATTGCCCGCCACCGCCCCGAGGTACCAGGTGTTGCCTTTGCGTCTTACTACCGCGGCATGGCTGCCGGGTTCAGCCGTCGGGACCCTTGTTTCATCCCAGGTTGTTGGCACCAGCTTCAGGAAGTCGAAACCGGGCTGCCCCTCGTAGGCCTGCGGATAGTCGGCAACCATATTCAGATAACTTTCCAGCACGACATACATGGCGAGCATATGGCCACGTGTACCACCCGTCAGTGGGCGGGTATACTGCGTTTTGAAGGCATCCGCCAGAGCAGCCCGGAACCCACCCAAATGATAATCGGTAGCCCCGGCAAGAAGGCGCGTAAATATAATATTCAGATCGTGGTCGGCATCAAGCGGCTTTTTTGACCATTTATTCTGCTCATAGTTGTGCGTCCCTTCACGCGTAAATTCGTTTGGATACGTGCGGCTCAGGCCGGTAGGCTTGTACGCGCCATGGAACTGAATAAACAGGTGATGTTTGGCGGCTTTTTTAAGAATCTCCTCCTGAATCATCACCATTTCCTGGTCATCGCGGTCAAGGAAATCGACCATCATACCTTTGATGCCCCATTTTTCGAATTGAGCGAATGCTTTGTCTATCTGCGGATATAAGGCACGCCAATGCAGCCAGACATGAATGCCTACACCTTTGCTTTTTGCATAATCGCAGATACGCTGCATATCCATTCCGGGGACACTCCGCGTGAGGTCTGAAAACGTACCCGGATTGCCATAGTTTGGCCCGTTACTCGGATACCAGGCAAAACCGCCGTAGCCGATAACCGAATGGTATTCGATCTTATTACGGGCACAGAAGTCGATATAGTACTTATTGAACTCGAAATTAGCGCCCGGTGCAAAGGTGGTATCGGGAAGGATGTCGCCATTCCACCAATGGAAACTGGTTTTACCAGGCTTCAGCCAGCTCCAGTCCTGAGCTTCCGGCGGCTCGTTCAGACTTGTCAGGATGTTTGATGCAAGTAAATCACCGGCCTTATCGCTGATCAGCATGACCCGCCAGGGACTGCTTTGCGGCAGTTTTGTACGCACCTTCACATCTTTGCTATCGGGCAGCGGCGACAGCGAGCTCTGCAGTGCAGATCCGGTTTTACGCAGGTACATTCCGGCGTAATTGCGCAGGTTGGCTTCCGTAACGGCTACATAAATTTTGCCCGGATATGTAAAAAGTGCCGGAAGATCGATGAGGCTGTCTGCACTTAACGCCTGGACATTGGAACGGCGGTACAAACCCTCGTGGCTGTTGTGTGAATTGGCGAAAGAAAGCGTGAGGCTTTGCGGATTCCCTGAAAAATTAAATGCCGTGTGTTCTTCAATAATATCCAGCTTTGCTGCCTGCTCAGGGAAGGTATACCTGAATGCAATTCCATCATCAAAAGCCCTGACTGTGAAAGTTACCCGGCGTTTGCGTCCGGTCTGCTCCTGCAAATCGACAGTCATCTCATTATAGCTGATAGCGACCGAAGAGGCCTTGCCTACATGCAACCGGTACTTATCAACGGCTCGCCGCATGCGTGGTTTGCTTATCGCGATGTTTTCACTGAATAATCCGCCATCGGCGAAATTAAAAGACAGCGTTGACCTGGAGACAAGCTCCGCTTTACGAAAGGATACAGTGTAAGCCGGTGTCTTACGGTTGTCAAGCCTGAAAACAATCTTTCCGTCTGGCGAGCGTAAGCTATGCTGCCTGCCAGAGGCGCTAAAAAATGCAAATGCCAGGCAAATGCTCAGGAAAATTCGGTTCATATCTGGTTTACGCCGGCAAACGGCAATGGTTGGTTACTTATCAGTACGTACAATGAGTGCAGAGTCTACGAAAACCTGCTCAAGGGCCGCCGCTCTGTCACTAATCTGACCGGCCAGAATCCGGATGGCCTCCTTCCCCATTTCAAGCAGGGGCTGATTCACGAAGGTTAAGGGTGCATAAAAGAGATCGAATGCCTCGCTCTCGTCAAAACAGACCACAGAAACATCGTCAGGAATGCGGTAGTTGTTTCTGTTCAGGAAACGCAGGCCACCCATAGAGAGGGCGTTGCTGCCAAAAAAGAAGGCGTCTATATCAGGATGATCTTTCATCAGTTGTCCCATTACCTCGCCAACTTCCTGCTGAATAAAGTTATAGCTGATCTCCTTAACGAGGCCCTGTCCGGACTCCATGCCGCTATCAGCAAGCGCGTCAAGATATCCCTTTTCGCGTTCTTTCATGTGCACCAGTCCACTTTTGTACGCAATCATGGCAATCTTTCTCCGGCCACTTCGAGCCAGGTGTTTGACAGCGTGATAAGAAGCCTGATAATTATTTGTGACGACGAAATTGGTGCTGATCTCAGGAAAATACCTGTCAATAAGCACAAAGGGAATGTGCTGTTCCTGCAGACTTCGGATCTGTTCTTCAGAACCTTCGGTAGGCGCAATGATAAAACCATCAACCTGCCGCTCGAGCAGGATATTGATCAGGTTTTGTGACTTGTCTGCAGCTTCGTCAGAACTGCCGAAGATCACGGTATAATTGTATTTTTTCGCTTCGTCTTCTATCGTGCGGGCAATGTTTGCAAAAAACGGATTGGAAATATCGGCAACGATAAGACCGATGGTCTGTGAACGCCCGGTTTTCAGGCTTTTGGCAATCTGATTGGGCTGATAGCCGAGTTCTTTGGCCTTCAGGCGGATCACTTCTGCAATCTTCTGCCCTACGCGTGCTTCTTTCTCCTTGTTATTAAGCACGTAAGACACCAATGCGGTAGAAACTCCCACAGCCTGGGCAATATCTTTGATAGATACTCTCTTCATTCGATAAATATAGGCTTAATCGTTTAAATCGCAAATGAAGTGCTGAAGTTTGAAAATTTATTTCTCAAAAGCCGCACTGGAAACGAAACCATAGCCGCCGTTAGCGGATGGCGCGATCTAAATGCACATAACCGCCGTCAATATGCAGCAATTGTCCGGTGGTGTGACTTGAACGGTCTGACAACAGGAAAGCCGCGGTATTGGCAATTTCCTCGCTGCTGGTCATTCGCTGTCCGAGGGGAATACGCTTCTGAATTTCCGCTAATTTTTCCTGTCCGCCTTCAAAACTATGCACCCAGGCTTCATATTGGGGTGTCCAGCATTCGCTTACTACGATCGCGTTCACCCGGATGCCATATGGCAGTAATTCAACCGCCCACTCGCGCGTCAGGGCATTGCGCCCCCCATTGGCCGCCGCATAACCCGAAGTGCCCCCCTGCCCGGTTTCTGCAGTTTTGCTGCTGATGTTCAGAATGGTGCCATGACTCGCTTTCAACGCGGGCAGCGCGGCCTGGGCAAGCAGGTAATAATGCACCAGGCTTTTATGCAGCGATGCGATAAATGATTGATAGTTGCCATTTTCGAGACCTACGCCATCGTTGTGGCCGGCATTATTCACCAAGCCGTCTATTCTGCCAAATCGCCGCATGACTTCCGCGACAACGGCTGCACAGGATTCCGGGATATTTAATTCAGCTGTCACAAAGTCTGCTTTAAGGCCCTGAGATTCCAGTTTCCGGGTCAGCGCAGCATTGTCTGCCGCATTGCGACCAACAATGACCGGTATGGCCCCTTCATCTGCAAGCAGGCCTACTATCGAAGCGCCGATTCCTTTGGCTCCACCCGTTACGATAAATATTTTGTCACGCAGGTTCAGATCCATAGCTCACGATAGTTTATAAAATGCAGTTGCGTTGTCAGAAAAAAAAGCGCGTTTATCCGGTTCTGAAAAGTCTTTCAGATAGTCCTGAAGCAAAGCAAGCCAGGCCCTGTACCCGCCGGCTACCTGCACCACGGGCCAGTCGCTGCCAAACATGAGTCGCCGGGAACCGAAACAGTCAAAAAGAACATCAAGGTAAGGAAAAATTGTTTCCGGTTTCCAGCGGGCCCAGTCAGCTTCGGTAAGCAAGCCTGACGCCTTGCAATAGATAGCAGGATGCTGCGCTATGGTTCGCATCTTTTCCGCCCAATCATCGATCAGGCCGGCTGCGATGCCCGGTTTTGCGCCATGATCAATAACGAAACGCTGTCCGGGAAACTGCTCCAGAAAGCGGATTACGTCATCAAGCTGGTGATGATAGACCAGGATATCATAGGTAAAGCCGGCCCCGGTAAGTTCGCGAATACCGTTCAGGAATTCGGGTCGCAGCAGGAAACCAGCCGGTTCGCCCTGCACCACATGACGGAAACCTCTGATAATTGGAAACTGCCGGTAATACGCCAGTCGTTCGCCTACGTCGGCAGCCCTCAGGTCTACCCAGCCAACAATACCGCGTATCACATCATCTTCTCCGGCCAGCTGTAACAGGAAGTCTGTTTCGGCCTCACTCTGGCTGGCCTGAACGGCAATGCATCCCGCCTCCGCATTTGCTGCCCGAAAATCGGCAGGCAGAAAATCCCGGCGGATCAACTGCATATCTGTGGTAATCCACGCATCCCTGACGGGGTCATAATTCCAGAAGTGAACGTGACTATCGATCATTTGTACTCAAAAATTTTGTTCATCAGCACCCATTTCTCGCCGGGTTTACTTCCGGGCAATTGCTGCTGGTAAGTCCACATCAGTCTTTCCCACTCCTGTACAACTTCATTTGCCGCATCAGCCGCCGCCTTTTCTTCGAATGAGAAATCTTCGGCGGCCTCGATGATCATCACCAGCCTGTTGCCGAACCTGTAAATAGCCATGGTCAGGATTCCTGAATGTTTGATGCTTTCCAGCACCCCCGGCCAGACTGAGGCGTGGTGCTCGTCATAAGCACGAATCAGCTCCGGATCATCGATCAGATCTAACGTAAGACAGTACCTGTTCATGCCCGGAAAGTTTTAGGTGCCGTAAGCTTTTGCTACCTGGCGACTGCTGCCCAGGCCGTCGATACCAAGTTCAACTATGTCGCCGGGTTTGAGGTACCAGGGTTCGGGTTTCTGGCCGAGCCCAACGCCTGCCGGTGTGCCGGTTGTGATCAGATCGCCGGGAAGGAGCGTCATGAACTGACTGATGTACGATACCACAAATGGAATATTGAAGATCAGGTTTGACGTGTTGCCATCCTGCATCATTTCTCCGTTTACGCTTAGCCACAGGCGCAGGTTGTGTACGTCTGCAATTTCGTCGGGCGTAGCGATGAAAGGTCCGACCGGTGCAAATGTATCACAGCTCTTTCCTTTTACCCACTGCCCGTTTCGCTCCAGCTGAAATGCGCGTTCGCTGTAATCGTTGTGCAGCGTGTAGCCGGCAACATGATTTAATGCCTCAGCCTCATCAACATAACTGGCTTTTTTACCAATCACAATAGCCAGTTCGACCTCCCAGTCGGTCTTTTCACTATTCTTCGGAATGATCAGATCGTCATTCGGACCCACCAATGCTGATGTCGATTTAAAGAACAGGATCGGCTCTGCCGGAATTGCAGCGTTTGTTTCACTTGCATGGTCCATGTAGTTGAGGCCCACGCATATAATTTTAGATGGCCTTGCAAGCGGCGCGCCGAGCCGGGCGCCCGCAGGTATTTCGGTCAGGTTTCCGGCTGCAACGGCCGTACGGAGCGATTCGAGTCCGTCGCCGCCAAAAAAGTCTTCGTTGTAATCGGCTACATAGGTGGAAACATCGAACAGTTGTTCACCAACCATTACACCTGGTTTTTCCTTCCCGGGCTCGCCGTATCTGATGAGTTTCATGCTATAAGTTTTATGCTAATTTAATTATTCAAGGTTGTAAAGCCACCATCTATCGGGTAGTCGACCCCGGTGATGAATGCAGCCTCATCACTGCAGAGGTACAGGGCCAGTGCGGCGACCTCGTCAGGCTGCGCCATACGGCCAATAGGTTGCGTTTTGCTGAGTTTTTCAAACATCTCCGGTATGCGGTCGGGATAATTTTTCTCCAGAAAACCGTCTACAAACGGCGTGTGTACCCGTGCCGGTGAGATCGAGTTGCAGCGGATGTTTTCGCCGATATAATCTTTGGCAACACTCATCGTAATGGCCTTTACGGCACCTTTAGCCGCGCTGTAGGCAAACCGGTCAGGTAAACCGATCAGGGCAGCTATAGAGGCCATGTTTAAGATTACCCCACCGCCCGCCATTCGCAGCTGCCGGATGCCGGCGTACAGGCAATTGTAGACCCCCTTTACGTTGACCTGCATAACACGATCAAAGTCAGCCTCCTGCGTTGTGTCAGCTTTCCCTATATGGGCTATCCCGGCGTTGTTGATCAGAATATTGAACGGTCCGATTGATTCGAATACACGCACAACGGCTGCCTGATCGGCTACATTACAGGCATGCGCATAAGCCTTTTGACCGGTGTTCAGAATCTTTTCAAGTGTCTGGGCGGCAGCTTCCGCACTCAGCTCAATGATATGCACCTCAGCACCCTGGGCGGCAAGAACCGATGCAATGGCCTGGCCAATGCCGCTTCCGCCACCGGTTACCACTGCTCTTTTATCTTTAAGGGAAAACATCATGTCAATATTGGTTTTTAACCTGCTTTATTCTTCAATTTATGATTTTTATTGGCTCATGTGGTTATTATGACCAGCAAACATCAACTGGTCTGCTCCGCGCGATGCGTTCCTGTTCATAAGCAGGATGGTCAGGCTTCTTGCCCCGTGCGCACCGATCACGAGCGATTGTTCGATGTCTGCGGTTTTTGAAGGTCCGGCTATGAAGGTGCCAAAACCATATGCGTCATCTGCAATTTGTGCATAGGCATCCGGCATCAACGCTACAACTTCATCTTCAGCAAGTACCAGGCACAGGTGCTGCGTAATAAACGGCAATACCCGCTGGCCCATATCCTGGTCTGTGAGCCAGATTGCGGCATTTTCTGCCACGCCTATCCTGCCCCGCAAAATGGCATATTCACAATCTTGCAGCATATGAGGCAGGCCGGGGGGAACCGGCTCTGCAAGTCCGGCAAGAACTTCCATCGGACTTATCACGCGGCCCTTGACAGGCAATTCCGTTTCCACATAGTCCCGTACAGCCGTTTCGTTATTTACCCGCAGAACCTTCGTTCCCACCGTTTCCGCCATGCGCACAAAACTTTCCACCGGATCTGCAAAAAGGTTTCGGTCGGGTTCAAATTGCGCTGGCAAGGGAAGCGATTTGGGCTTGTTCTTCCGGACATTATCAAGAAAGATTTCCCGGCGGGTCATCGGTTTGCTCCTTTCCTGTTTTTATGATACCAGGCAGCGAAGGTCTCAGCCGGAGCTGCCGGCATGTCCCGCTGCCGATACCATGGGTTTAGCGGATTGTTGATGGCCAGTGGTGCATACCGAAGGGCAAAACGGAGCGACTTTCCTGCAAAGTTCAGCAGCGCCGGCCGCGACAGCGTATAGGCCATTGCTTTCATCGCCGCAGTCTTTTTTGTATCAGTATGACCGTGCCGGACCAGTACCTGTCGCCACTTGTAAAGCTGCTCGTGAATATTGATCTTGACAGGGCACACGTTCGAACAGGAACCGCAGAGCGTGGATGCAAACGGCAGATCTTTAAACTGCGCCATATCCAGGTTTGGAGCAAGGATGGAGCCGATCGGCCCTGCGACAGCCGTATGGTAACTGTGACCACCGCTGCGCCGGTAAACCGGGCAGGTGTTCATGCATGCGCCACAGCGGATACATTTCAGGGAAGCACGAAAATCGTCCCGCCCGAGCTGTCTGCTCCGGCCGTTATCAACCAGGATCAGATGCAGCTCCTGCCCATCGCGCGGTCGCGCAAAATGACTTGAATAGGTCGTAATGGGCTGTCCGGTGGCACTTCGCGCGAGCAGCCGAAGAAATATGCCGAGCTCCTTGCGGCCGGGAATTACTTTTTCGAAGCCCATACTTGCAATATGCACGTCGGCCAGGTGAGCACCCATGTCTGCATTCCCCTCGTTTGTGCAGACTACAAACTCACCGGTTTCGGCAATAGCGAAGTTAACACCTGTTAATGCGGCTCTGCGGGTCAGGAAACGTTTACGCAGATCCTGCCTGGCGGCCTCTGTAAGCTGCTGCGGATCTGCAAGGCCTGCCGGTGTGCCCAGGTGTACGTGAAACAGCTCCCCTATTTCTTCTTTTTTCTTGTGTATACAGGGCAGCACGATATGACTTGGCGGCTCTTTGGCCAGCTGTACAATACGTTCGCCAAGGTCGGTATCGGTTACCTCCAGACCGCGTTGCTCCAGAAAGTCGTTCAGGTGACATTCTTCTGTGAGCATCGATTTGCTTTTTACCAGCTGCGAAATGTTATGCCGCTGCAGAATTTCCAGAACGGTTTGGTTATGGCTGACAGCATCGGGTGCCCAATGAATATGTATGCCATTGGCCAGGGCATTTTTTTCAAATGTTTCGAGGTAGGTGTCAATGTTGCTTAAGGTGTGGCTTTTAATGGCCGATGCAGCTTCGCGAAGGTCTTCCCAATCCGGAATGCCCTGCGAGAGGCGGTCTCGCTTCTGTCTGACAAACCACAGTGTCTGATCGTGCCAGTCGACCCGGCCCTCATCACGGTTAAATCCGGCCGATAATGCCGCATGATCTTTATACGCTGTATTTCCCATAGCTGTCAAACGGTTGCATGTATGGTTTCCGCATTCAGGATCTCGGCAATGTGCAGAACCTTTACCTGACTCTTCTGACGCTTCAGAATGCCTTCCATGTGCATAAGGCAGGATAAGTCTGCCCCTGTAATGTATTCGGCGCCGTTTTTCAGATGATCTGCAACCCGGTCTTTTCCCATTTTGGCAGAAACAGCCTCTTCGGTTACGCAAAACGTACCGCCGAAACCACAGCACTCGTCAATTCTGTCAAGTGGCACCAGCTCAAGACCTGCCACAAGCGACAGCAGCTGCGCGGGTTTTGAGAAAGCCGGCAGCGTACGTTCGCTCATTGACGACAGACCAAGACCACGTTGCCCATGACAACTCTGGTGCAGGCCCACACGGTATGGGAAATGAGCCCGCAAACTGTTCACCTTTGCAACATCCGTCAGGAACTCAACCAATTCGAAAACCCGGCTTCTGATTCTCGCGGCTTCGGCCTCCTGCATGCCATGCAAGTGTTCTTTGATGTGCAGCACGCAACTTCCGGAGGGGCCGACAATATAGTCGTAACCTGCAAACAGGGATATGAAATGGTTATTTACGGGTGCGGTAAGGTGCTCGTAACCTGAATTAGCCAGTGGTTGCCCGCAACAAGTCTGTCCTGACGGAAACCCGACGTCATAACCCAGCTTTTCAAGGAGGTTGAGGGTGGCTATAGCCGCTGATGGATAAAACTGGTCAACGTAACAGGGCACGAACAGCCCGATTTTGCCCCGCCTGCCAGCATGTGCTTTGCTCTCGGTTATCATTGGTTGTTACAAATAAAGCGGGATTTACCCACTTCGCATTGACCGGTTTTGGCTAATTATTGTACGATTTTACCGTTTCTCGATTCCAGACTGCGCTTCACCAAGGGTTGGAATTTTGCGTTTTATTGATCGCTCAGGTAAAAAGTGATGTTTCGTAAAATAGCCGGTAGCCAGCAGGCTCAACGACGGGTATTTATCGGACTGTAGTGAAGATGCTGCCTGATAAAATCGGCTAAATTGCACAAAAAAAGGCCCTGATTGCTAACCAGGACCTTTATTATGAAAGATAAAGCAGCTACCAATACACAGAATAAAGAGCAACCAGCAGCCCTACAATCAGCAGCGAGCCGACCGCAAATGAGGTTGATACTTTAAACATTGATGCATCTACTTCGAGCCCGTTCGGTTTAACTCCCCGGGCGTTTTCTACTTTACTGATAATGAACATGCCGAGAATACACAACACAAACACGATCAGCATCCGGTCCATAAACGGAATTTCGTAGACCCCTGCTGCATTTGGTACGGACCAGCCGATTTCGTAAAGAAAAGATAGGTCCATCCACATCGGAAGGAATTTGAGAAGAACTGAAAAAATGAATCCGCCTATTGTTGCAAACAGCGCTGCGTTTGAAGTCGTCTTTTTCCAGAAGAAACCAAGAATAAACATGGCGAAAATACCCGGCGATACAAAACCGGTGTACTCCTGGATGTATTGGAAACCTTGTTTACCTTCTCCCATCAGCGCATCGCCAATGACCAGCGATAGCAGAACCGCCAGAAGCATGGACACGACAACCGCTACTTTACCCACACCTACCAGGCGCTTTTCGCTGGCGGCGGGTGCGAATGCTTTTTTATAGATATCGAGCGTAAAGATCGTTGCGATCGAGTTTGCTTTACCTGCGAGTGAAGCTACGATGGCTGCTGTCAGGGCAGCAAATGACAGACCTTTGAGACCGATAGGCAGCAGACCAAGCAACGCGGGATAAGCCTTGTTCGGGTCCTGCACGCCGCCCGAAGTAAGAAGCGCATCCGGATTAATGCCACCCGTATTGTTTTTAATTATGTAATAAACCGCGATTCCCGGAATTACTACGATAACCGGCATCAGCATCTTCAAAAAGGCAGCGAAAAGAAGTCCGGAGCGTGCCACGGGCAGGCTTGCACCAAGGGCGCGCTGTGTAATGTATTGATTACAGCCCCAGTAGCTCAGGTTGGCGATCCACATACCACCAATCAACACGCTCAAACCAGGCAGATCGATATAATTCGGATTGTCTTTTTCGAAGATGAGGTGGAAATGTTCTGAAGCACCCTCCTGCAGAATGGCAAAACCTTTACCGATGCCGCCGTTGCCTGAAATGAGGTTAAGTGCCAGATAAGTAGCAACAAGGCCGCCAAGCACCAGGAAAAAGACCTGGATCACATCCGTATACCCAATTACCTTCATCCCCCCGAGGGTGATAAAAATGGCAAAAATGGCAAGTGCGAAAATACATACGGTAATGCTGATACCTGAGATACCGCTAATGGCCAGTGCACCAAGATAAAGGATAGACATCAGGTTAACGACAATGTAGAGCATAAGCCAGAAAACCGCCATAATCATGGCTACCGTGCCGTTGTACCGCTGATGCAGGAACTGTGGCATGGTGAAAATTTTGTTCTTCAGGTAGACAGGCATAAAGAAGATGGCCACAATAATCAGCGTGGCTGCCGCCATCCATTCGTATGCTGAAATAGCCAGTCCGAGTTTGAAACCCGAGCCGCTCATACCAATCATTTGTTCGGCTGAGATGTTTGAAGCGATCAGGGAAGCACCAATTGCCCACCAGGTAAGCGATCCTTCGGCCAGGAAGTAATCGGCAGAGTCGGCATGGTCTTTTTTCTTCTTTTTATAGATCCAAAAACCATAGCCCGAAACGATTATGAAGTAAAATAGGAATACAACATAATCGAGTGTTTGTAGTTTGTCCATCGAAATTATTATGTGATTAGATTGATTATTTGGTTTAAGCCTTAAACATATCATTAGTTTAACGATTTTACAAGTGATTCGCGAAACTTAGTGTGGTTGTTACACGAAGTGTTTGGAAGCGCCGGAAGGTGGGCCCTGGTTGAGCCGCGAGCCAAGGTTGGTGGGGTTTTAAGTTGTAGGTATTAAGTTGTAAGTCTGGCTCTGAGTTTAAAGTGAAAAGTTGAAAGTCCAAAGCCCGGGCGCCTAACCCCTCAATGAGATCAAAGAAAAAAGGCACCACGACGAAAGACCGCTCTGAGTTTGAAGTGAAAAGTTTAAAGATCAAAGCCCTGGGCGTCTGAATACGAACTACGAATACCTGTATACTACTGCCACGTCTCAAATCTATTTCATTACCTTAGTAAAAACCAATCCCTATGATACAGCCTCAAAACATCGCCGACCTGGAAGAAAAACTGATTGGCGCCATCAAAAACAGCGACGTAGCATTGCTTGATGAACTGCTGCATGACGAGCTGCTGTTCACCAACCACCTTGCACAGGTAATGACCAAAGAAATGGATCTCGAAAGTCACCGGACGGGCAATCTGAAGATCGAGCACATCGGGACATCGGATCAGCAGATCCGCCTGAGCAACGATTGTGCGGTCGTTGCCGTAAAGAAACGCATTACCGGCACTTACGGGGGGCAGGCGTTTGATGAGCGGGTTAGCTTCACCCGGGTGTGGAAACGGGTGTCTGCCGGCTGGAAAGTGATTGCTGCAGCGAGCGTGCGAAGCCAGGAGCTGCCCACTTGACGATAATTACTCCCGTCAAACGTATCTGACAAGCCATCGGTTTAAAAATTAATTCCCCTAAAAATCAACTCCCTATCCCCTATTTACAATAAAAATGCGGTCTTGATTTGCAGGGAATAGGCTGGCTCACTATATTTGCACCACTTTAAAGGAAACGGTTAAAGGTTACCAACAAAGTTGATTCCGTAGCTCAGCCGGTAGAGCATAACACTTTTAATGTTGGGGTCCTGGGTTCGAGTCCCAGCGGGATCACTGAAAAACACCTCAAAATGGCTTAAAACCCTGCAAATGACATCATCTGCGGGGTTTTTTGTTTTTGGACTGTGCCAGAATTTGCACCAAATCCCATCCTTGAGGTGTCTGATTCGGTGCTTCGGAACTGCGCTGATTTTCGCAGCACCGAATAGCTTTTAAGACATTGTATATCAACATGTTTTGCAGCTAAACATCTTGATGGAGATTGGCGGCAAATCGATATTTGTATCGTGCAAAAAGGTTCCCCTTGATCGCGATGCAGCTCGCTCTTGACGGTCGGGACGCGATTTGTTCACCTTTTATCGATTGCATTTATGCGAATCAATTTCCGTCTGCTCTTCTACATGAAGAAGCAAAACATCAAAAAAAGTGGCTCAGGCCCAATTTTTCTCCGTATCACTGTTCAAGGTCAGCGGATTGCTTGTCTTTTTCAACTTCTGACCTGTTGCATCAGATCAAGATTGGTTCGTCCATCTTTGGTAGCGTTCCTATTTGCATCATATACATGGTAGCTTTTAATAGGTTTGCGAATGGTCGATACAAGCTTATTGCGGCTAGCCGTAATGCGAAATAAGCCAAAAAATGTTTAATACGTTTTGGAATCTGAACACTAACTATTAAAGTTTTGAAGGAAGGTGAAAGCCGCTAATATGTCGCTGTTGCCGATGCAATTCTCATTGCAGCAAGTGGTTCAGCAAGGTTTCCGGATATGCGCAAGCTTCGTTTGAAAGGAGAAAGATAATTAAATATATTTTCTTGATCTTATCCCCGTATATCATACAGATTACTATTTGCGACGTCCCGTTGGCGGCAATTGGATTGAATTGATTAATTCAAGCCTGGAAACAATCGAGTTGGTAAAAGTATCTTTCAAAATCGAAGTGAAAATCGGGTAGATATTTGTGAAGTTTCTTTGCTTCCGTAATATGAATGTTGTGCGGCTCGTACATAAGCGGGTCATTTACTGCAGGGTTAAAAATCGTGAGGGTGTTTCCCGAACTGTGTCAATAGTGTAACTTTAAACTATCGACATAAACAATGGCAACACAAGAAGACTTTGACTTTGAAAGCTTCAAGAAAGAAGCTATAGCAGGCTTATATGCCGGCAAAAAGATGACCGGCACTGATGGTGTACTGGCTCCGATGATGAAACATTTTCTGGAATCGATGATGACCGGTGAACTGGAGCATCACATTTCCGAGAGTAAGCTGGCCGGTCAGGCTAACCGTAAAAACGGCAAAAGTAAAAAGACCGTACGTAGCCTGAGTTCAGGAGAATTTGAACTTGAAACCGGGCGTGACCGTCTGGGTACCTTTGAGCCAAAAGTTGTTCCCAAGCGCCAGCTGATCATTACCGAGGAACTGGAAGGGAACATTCTCTCGATGTATGCCATGGGCATGAGTACGCGTGCCATGCGTGATTATGTGCAGGAAATGTATGCCATGGACATCTCTGCGGCTGAGATCTCACGGATTACAGATAGTGTATTGCCTGCGGTACAGGAATGGCGTAACAGGCCATTGGAGGCCGTATATCCCTTTGTGTTCCTGGATTGCATGTTCTTCAAAGTCAGGGTAAACGGAGCGGTGGAAACCCGCGCCATCTACAATATACTGGGTGTGGATATTGAGGGTAAGAAAGATGTGCTAGGCCTTTATACCTCCGAAAATGAAGGGGCTAAATTCTGGCTGTCGGTGCTTACCGATCTGAAAACACGTGGTGTGGAAGATATCCTGATCGCCTGCATTGATGGACTCAAGGGCTTCCCTGAAGCTGTGGAGTCAATCTTTCCCCGGACCAGGGTGCAGCTATGCATTGTTCACCAGATCCGTTCGTCCATGCGTTATGTTCCTGAGAAAGACAAGAAGGCCGTAATGGCAGATATGAAACCGATCTATCAGGCAAATAACGAACAGCAGGGATATGAAAGATTGCTGGAGTTTGAAGAGAAATGGGGTAAGAAATATCCCCTGAGCTGTAAGTCCTGGCTGGACAACTGGGTCAACCTCTCGGCATTCTTTGAATACGATCAGGTAATCCGCAAGGTTATTTACACCACCAATCCGATCGAGGGTG
>NZ_RXNQ01000003.1 GCF_004138205.1 Pedobacter sp. SYP-B3415 | reverse complement strand
AGGCCCTTTTAGGTTATAATGAGGGCATACCAGACTACCAACAAACGCTATTTGCAACTTGACAGGGGGGCTTACTTATTGAAATAGAACAAAAAACTCTGTTCAAACGCCAGGTATGCCGTTAAAATACAAACGTTAATTTTTACCGGACAACACTGACTCATGATTCATGGTTCGTGGTTCGGCTAGCGGCCATTGAGGGGCTCTGCGCCCAGACTTACAACTTAGTACCTATAACTTAAAACGTAAAACCTATAACTCAAAACTTCACAGCGCCATAACTCATCCCTCGACTAACGGTCCTGCATCACGAATGGCGCTTCAGCCATGACTTCGGCCGCTTATTTTTCTCTGGCCAGAATGTTCTCTGCCAGTTCAAGAAGGTGGTTTTTCCTGTTTTCACTGACAGAGATGGCATGGAGCGCAGCAAAAGCTTTTTCGCTGAAATTGTCCATCTCTGTTTCGGCAAAACCCCTCACATCGAGATCGTTATAGATTTTTGTTACCGCTGCTACTTTGTCCGCTTGTTGTGAGCCGATTAGCGTTAGCAGTTCTTCCCTTTGGGCCGTACCGGCCAACTGGAATGCTTTGAGCAGTAAAAAGGTTTTTTTATCGGAAAGAATATCACCACCAATCTGTTTTCCG
The DNA here is from genome assembly GCF_004138205.1 of Pedobacter sp. SYP-B3415. Classification (GTDB taxonomy): domain Bacteria; phylum Bacteroidota; class Bacteroidia; order Sphingobacteriales; family Sphingobacteriaceae; genus Pedobacter. Next base: position 167,003 of record NZ_RXNQ01000003.1, on the reverse strand, counting down.
AACTTTTCCGGATCGCCATATACATCAAGTATATCGTCCTGAAGCTGGAAGGCAAGTCCGAGGTTTACTCCAAACTCATAAATCAGTTTCGCATCGTTTAAATCCGCACCGCCGATAATCGCTCCGATCTGCAATGCACCGCCAAGTAAAATTGCCGTTTTCAGCCGGATCATTTCGATATATTCCGGAATGGACACGTCATCACGTTTTTCAAATTCCATATCGAGGAGCTGACCTTCACAAACACCCTGTGCGGTTTCATTGAACACATCAAGTACCTGTTTGAGGTAAGTAACCTCGGTTTTGGTCAGGTGTTTATTAGCTTCGACCATCATGACATCACCGCTCAGAATGGCGGTGTTGGTGTCCCATTTTTCGTGTACCGTCGGCTGTCCGCGGCGTATAGGCGCCTGGTCCATGATATCGTCATGAATCAGCGTAAAATTGTGAAAAACTTCGATAGCAAGCGCTGCATGCAATGCCTTTTCCGGTTCGCCGCCAAAAAGGTCGGCCGCCATGAGTACGAGAACGGGTCGTATACGTTTGCCGCCCAGGTCAAGCAGATAACGTACAGGTGCATATAAGTTTTGGGGATGATCGGGCAGTTTGTATTCCTGAAGCCCTTTGCTCAGGATTTCCTGATAGGTTTGTAACATAAATTAATCCTGTACCAGTGAAAAATCGATCTGTCTTTTGCCCAGATCCACCTTTTTCACTTTTATGGTCACCTCGTCTCCGAGCTGGTACTTTTTCTTTTTTCTTTGTCCGACAATGCAGTAATTTTTTTCATCGAGCACATAAAAATCATCGCTGATTTCGCGCAGCCGCACCATTCCTTCGCATTTGTTTTCCTCGATTTCGACATACATGCCCCATTCGGTAACACCCGAAATGATGCCTTTAAATTCCTGGCCGATATTATTTTCGAGGTACTCTGCCTGTTTGTATTTTACTGAGGCCCGCTCGGCATCGGCAGCGCGTTTTTCTGTTGCTGAGGAGTGTGTACACGCCACTTCGTAAGTTTCAGCATCGACAGATTTGCCCCCGTCAAGGTAATGCTGAAGCAGCCGGTGCGCCATGACATCGGGATACCGCCTGATAGGCGAAGTGAAATGCGTATAATAATCGAATGCCAGGCCGTAATGACTTGTCTTTTTGGTCGTATAGATCGCTTTGGCCATCGACCGGATAGCCAGAGAGGTAAGCACGTTTTGTTCCTTTTTGCCTTCCACATCCTCCATAAGGTGGTTTAGCGAACGGGCAATTTCCTTATCAGACTTTGTGCTGATCCTGTAACCAAACCTTGCCGCAAACTGGGCAAAGGCGGTCAGGTTTTCCATGTTCGGGGAGTCATGCACGCGGTACACGAATGTAAGTTTGTTTTTTCCCTTCTGCTTTTTGCCAATAAATTCGGCAACACGCCTGTTGGCAAGCAGCATGTAGTCTTCAATAAGCTTGTGGGCATCTTTGCGCTCCTTTACGTATACACCAAGCGGCTTCCCCTCATCATCCAGTTTAAATTTTACTTCGGTGCTTTCGAAACTGATCGCCCCGTTTTTGAACTTACGTTCCCGAAGTTTATAAGCCAGCCGGTTTAAGGTTTCGAGCTCGGTAGCATAAGTGCCAGACTTGTTTTCAATAACTTCCTGAGCATCTTCATAACTAAAACGATGGGCGGAATGAATGACGGTACGGCCAAACCACTCCTGCACAATATTAGCATCGTCATCAAGTTCGAAGACTGCGGCAAAACAGAGTTTGTCTTCGTTCGGCCGAAGTGAGCACAAGCCATTGCTGAGCCGCTCAGGCAGCATCGGGATGACCCTGTCTACCAGGTAAACGGAGGTACCCCGGCTGTAGGCTTCTTTATCCAGTTCGCTGCCGGGAAGGACGTAGTACGAGACATCGGCAATGTGAACCCCAATTTCATGGTTGCCATTCTCCAGTTTCTGGTAGGAAATCGCGTCATCAAAATCTTTGGCATCAGCCGGGTCGATCGTGAAGGTCAAAATATTTCTGAAGTCGCGGCGTTTCTTTATCTCCCCGTCGGGTATAGCTTCATCTATTTCTTTCGATTCTTTTTCTACCTGGTCCGGAAATGATAGCGGGAAACCAAACTGTGCAAGAATGGCGTTCATTTCGGTATCGTTTTCGCCCGGATTGCCGAGAATATGTTTAACGCTGCCAACGGGGTTTTTTGCGCCCTCCGGCCAGTCGGTCAGACCAACCAGAACACGCTGTCCGTTTCTGGCACCATTCAGCTCGTCGAGTGGAACAAAGATGTCCTGCAGCATTTTCTTGTCATCTGCAATCACAAAGGCGAAACGTTCGGAGATTTTAATCACCCCGGTAAAGTCCATCTTGGCCCGCTGAACAATTTCGATTACTTCGCCCTCATTCCGGCGTCCGCTGGTTTTTTTTGCAAATACGTAAACCTTGACCTTATCGCCATGGAGAGCATTTTTTAGTTTCCGGGGAGCAACAAATACGTCTTTTTCAAACTCATCATCAGGAACGATAAAGGCAGAACCATCTGCGGTCATGTCTACAGTTCCTGTTATAAAGTTTTTCAGCTCTTTTAGTCTGAACTTTCCTTTTTCCGGTTCTATGAACGTGCCGCGCTCGGTCTCTTCGCGAAGAATGTCATAAATAGTATCGCGCGATTCCTGATCGTTCAGATTAAGCTTGGCAGAAACCTGCTTGTAGTTCATAAGCTGATTGCTGTTTTTTTCAAACACATCGCCAATCAGCTTAAGCAGGATCAGTCTGAGATGTGAGGATTTTTTCTTTGCCATAGGTCGTGCGGAATGTTTCGAAGATACGGTTTTGGTACCAAAATCAGGCCGTTTTCCCGTCTGAATATGTTATATTGCCCGTTTCCGGCTACCGGGAACCTCGTTTAACTGCTGATCCTGTATAATTTTTCTATGGAACTCTACTACTCATTTTCTGTCCTGATTGTTCTCGCTTCGTTCTTTGCTTACCTGAATATCAGGTATCTGAAGCTGCCATCTACCATTGGTGTAATGCTCATCGCCATGGCTGTTTCTATAACCCTGGTTGTTACAGGCAATATTTTCCCGAAAACGCTGGGCCACCTGTCGGGTTTGCTGAATGATGTCGACTTTACTGAAGTATTGATGGGCGCAATGTTGAACTTTCTGCTCTTTGCCGGTGCAATCCATATTCATCTGGTCGACCTCCGGGAGCAGCGTCTTCCGGTGGTGGTCTTTTCAACAGTGAGTGTCATTATCTCGACGCTGGCCGTTGGAGCAATCTTTTATTATGTGTTTCCGTTTCTTGGTATGCAGGTGCCGTTTATCTACTGCCTGCTGTTCGGGTCACTCATTTCCCCGACCGATCCAATTGCTGTACTAGGTATTTTAAAGGAGGCAAAAGTGCCCAAAGCACTTGAAACAAAGGTTGCCGGCGAGTCGCTGTTTAATGATGGTGTGGCGGTAGTGGTGTTCGCGGTCATTTTGCAGCTGGCTCAGGGGAGCGAAGTGGATCTATCAGTGGGCAATGTGAGCTGGCTGCTGGTAAAGGAAGCGGTGGGCGGCTTTGTGCTTGGCACGCTGCTGGGACTCGGCGCGTCTAATGCCATGCGAAAGATTGACGATTATAAGGTCTCTGTTCTCATTACGCTGTCTGTCGTAATGGGCGGTTATCTGATTGCGCATGCCATTCATATCAGCGGGCCGCTTACCATGGTTGCAGCCGGACTCGTTATCGGCAATTACGGAAAAAATACGGCCATGTCTGAAGTTACACAAGATTACCTGAATAAATTCTGGGAGCTTATAGACGAAATACTGAATGCGATCCTGTTCCTGTTTATTGGCTTTGAACTGCTGATCATACCAAATATCTGGTCGTACTGGCTGGTCGGCCTGGCTGGGATCGTAGTGGTGCTGTTTTCCAGGTTTGTGTCGATCTGGATCCCGGCCAAACTGGTTCCCTTCAAAACGAAATTTGATTCGGGCACCATCAAAATCCTTGTGTGGGGCGGACTGCGCGGCGGTGTCTCGATCGCGCTCGCGTTATCTATGGACGAAGGCCCATACAAAGGGCTGCTTATATCAATTACCTATTTTGTGGTGGTATTTTCCATTGTTGTTCAGGGGCTGACAATTAAAAGACTGGCCAACAAGGTGCTTCCCAAAGAGGACTGACCGGCTCCCGGGATGTTAATAACTCGGCGTTATTATTGCTAAATATTTTAGTAATTTTGTTGGCCCTAACGATTAGCCCATGATAAAAGTAAATGATCTGCTCTACGGAAGTATTGAACTTCCGCAGGTTTTTAAAGAACTGCTTGAAACGGCGGCATTGAAGCGGCTGGGTGGTATTCATCAGAGCGGGGCTATTTTCCTTGTCAACCCGGACGTTCGCCATACCCGCCTTGAACATTCTATCGGTGTGGCACTGCTGATCCGAATGCTGGGAGGTTCTGAGGAAGAGCAGATAGCAGGGTTACTTCATGACGTTTCGCACACCGCTTTTTCGCATGTAGCCGACTATGTATTTGAGCGTGAATCGGAAGACTATCATGAGAAAATTTTCGCGCAGGTGTTGCATGACTCCGAGATACCGGCCGTTCTGGAAAAGTTTGGATACAGCCTTGAACGGCAACTAAGCGGTGACTTTTCTATTCTCGAACAGCCGCTTCCAAACCTCTGTGCAGACAGACTGGATTATACATTAAGGGATGCGCTTTACGCTGGTATCATCGGTCGCGGCGAGGCCGGAGAATTTCTTAAAAGCTGTACTGTTCATGACGGACGGATCATGGTCGAAGATGAGCAGAAGGCAAACTGGATTAATGTGGTCTTTGACCGTCTGAATAACGGGTTTTTTATGCATCCGCTTTATATGTATGCGAATAAAAAAATGGCTGTACTGATCAGGCAATTTATAGATAACGGACAACTGACCGAGGCGGACTTACTGAAAGATGATACGCACCTTTTAAATAAAATAAGAAGCACCGTCGATGGCCGCGAGGCCATACAAGCTATCCGCAGGCAGGAAGGCTTTCAGACTTTTCTTAAAAAAGAGCACTCGTTCAAGATCAAAAAAAGATTTCTGCGGGCGCTTTTTATCTAGATTGGCGGGCAGCAGGCTACATTTGGTCTAAAAAATCTAACATTGACGCATTCTGCGGAAATGATTACATTTATAACCAATCGAACCTAAACAAATATGAACCCATCTGCCAAATCCAGAAGAGACTTTATCCGTAGTGCAGCCTTCGCCGGCGGCGGTCTCGCACTTAGTACCGTTTTACCGTTTAATGCATTTGCGGCATCAGGAAAAAAAGAGTTTTTTAAGATCTCGCTCGCACAGTGGTCACTAAACCATGCGTTGTTCTCAGGGAGTTTAAAAAATATCGATTTCCCGGAAAAAGCTAAGAAAGACTTCGGTATTGACATTGTTGAATATGTGAGTCCTTTCTTTCAGAAACAGGAGCAAAACGCTGCTTATCTGAAAGAACTGAAAAAACGTACGGACGACCTTGGCGTAACAAATCACCTGATTATGATAGACGGGGAAGGCGACCTGGGCAATACGAACGAAGGGGAACGAAAAAAGGCGGTTGAAAACCATTACAAATGGATCGATGCAGCACAGGCATTGGGTTGCAGGACGATCCGTGTAAATGCAGCGGGGCGTGGTACGCCTGATGAAGTAAAAAGCGCAGCCATTGAAGGGTTAGGAATGCTGTCTGATTATGGAAAGCGTCATAAGATCAATGTTATTGTAGAAAACCATGGTGGTATATCTTCTAATGGCCAATGGCTTGCTGCGGTAATGAAAGGCGTAAATAATTCGTACTGCGGAACGCTTCCCGATTTTGGAAACTTCAGAATCAATGAGCGGGAAGAATATGATAAGTACAAGGGCGTACGCGAACTTATGCCGTATGCAAAAGGGGTAAGTGCGAAAAGTTTCGATTTTGACGCGGCCGGAAATGAAAACACCATCGATTACATAAAGATGTTTGATATAATCAAGGCTTCTGGCTGGACTGGGATTGTCGGCATTGAATACGAAGGTTCAAGGCTGTCTCCTGATGAGGGCATCCGTAAAACGAAAGCGCTCCTGGAACGCATGCGCGATCGTTACAAATAGTCACATGCCGTCTGCATTACCAACTGCTTCCTGCACCGCCGCCGCCCGACGAACCGCCGCTGCTTGAAGAAGAGGAACGCGAAGAACCCGAGGAGGACCAGGATGACGACGATGATGAAGATGACGAGCTGCCTGAAGATTCCTGGATCCGCGCAATAGTGAATTTTTCCTGTTGTTCTGCTCCGCAGTTCGCACAGCTATATGTGGCCCAGCCCCAGCCACCGGCACTTTTTGTAGCGCGTTTAACAACTTTCCGGGTTTTAAACTGCAGGGTTTTCGCTTTACAGGTATCGCAGGTTTTTGCTTTGCTGTCAAGATTCTCGTAAGACAAAACAAGCCGTTCGCCGCAGGGTGCGCATTGCCAGACATCATAGTCTACAGACAATAAAGATTCTTCTTTTTGCTGAGCTGCATTGAGTGCTGTGTCGTCCTGTTCTTCGTCCATCCGCGTCATTAAGTTTCTGCAATGCCGGCAGATATAAGGCGCATGTCTGTATTTTCTTAACCGGTTTTTGAGTAGCGGCCACAGGAGAATTAACAGGGGCAGCGGAAATATGTATACCGTCCAGTCAAGGCCGTGAATTTTTCTGTTCAGGTAAATGTACCGGGCGTGACGGTCGGCGGCGGTAGTTCGCATACCAGCTGTAATCACTAAAAAGTAAATATTTGTGCAGATAGCCAGCGCCAGGTAATAGGCCAGCAGCGCCGCCCAGACGCTCCAGCGTATCACGCCAAAAAGTATTGTAACGTTGATAAAAATCAGCGGTATGAAAATCAGGATTTTATATAAGCCTCCCGACCCGGCATTGTTCGCCGATATGCGGATCAGCAGCAGCCCGGCAAAGATCAGGTAAAGAATGCTGCCGGTAACCAGCGTCCCAAGCCCGGCATCCTGTGAAAAAAAAGCGGGTTCGCGGGCCTCATAGGGAGGCTCTGCAGGGATGGCGGTCATATCGTCAGCTGCGGGCGGTTCGGGAACAGCGTAAGCAGGCGGAAGAGGCGCGACCGGCAGGGCAGTATCAGCCTGCGTGGAATCTGCTGTGGCAGCTGGCTTGCCCTCATTCTCAACCTGATTGATCACTGCTTCAACGCCACGTGTAACTGCCTCGTCATATTTGCCCTGTTTAAGCAGAGGGACCATATCCCTTTGCTGTATGCGTTTGCAAATCACGTCCGGCAGTGGGCCTTCCAATCCATAACCCGTTTCAAACTCGATCCTGCGTTGGTCGATAACGAGTAAAATCAGTAGTCCGTTATCTTTTTCGGCATCACCTATCTTCCATTTTCTAAACAACGCATGGGCGGTTTCTTTTGGAATCATATCGCCGGCCGATTTGACGACTGCAACGTCAATATGGGCTAATCCTGCCTGGTCAAGCGGCGACAGGCGGCTATTGAGACCGGCTACGGCAGACGCAGACAAGATGTTGTCGGGATTACTTACGTAAGACTCATTCAGCGTTTTTGGATCGGGTATCCGATTAAGCGGGTCTTCAGCTTGCTTTTCTGAACAGGCTATCAGGTTCAGAAAAAGCAAAATCAGTAAGAAACGAAACACAAGCGCCGGGCGAAGGTCTGACAGGTGCATAAATTAAAAGGTCTCGGGAAATAACGGTCTACCTGTTAATTTGTTTGCATGTGAAACTGTCCATCGCATCGAGAACCGCTACACCCGCGTCAGCCGGGCAGGGATTTTCACGCTCGCTGCGGAAGTAGGCAACAACGGCTTCAATCATGGGCTGCTGAACGTGTTCCAGTGAGGGAAAACTGAAGGTTTCCGTTCCCGATCCGGTGTGGAGGCTGACCGGCTCCTGGCTGAAAACCGAAAAATCCAGCTTTCCTGATGTTCCGGTGATGACACAGCGATCTGTTTCAGAAGCTGCGTTGAAGATCCAGCTGCCCGTAAAAAGTACATTGTTGCTGAATTGTAACTGTCCGGATACCGCATCATCAGCCTCATAGGCTTCGCCCTGGTTGCAGGCCAGACCTGCCTGTCGTTGTACATCACCAAAAAAGTATAACATCAGATCAAGCTGGTGGGGGGCAAGGTCATGAAAGAGACCACCACCAGAAAGCGAAGGGTTCAGTCGCCATTGCATTTTTGGCTGCCGGAGGGCTTCAGCCGGGAGCGGGCGCTGATGAAACTGCAACGACGCAAGGAGGGGGCTGCCGATAGATCCAGAGTCGAGCAGTTCCTTGATCTTCCTGAAATAAGGTTGTTCCCTGCGGTAATGCGCGACCGCAAGTTTAACACCTGCCTGTTCGGCGGCCTGTTGCATGCGGCGGGCACTTTGTGCATGCAGAGCCATAGGTTTTTCAACATAAACAGGCTTGCCGGCCGCAAGGGCAGCGAGGGTATATTGTTCATGGGTGTCGGGTGGTGTGGCAATATAGATGGCATTTACACCGGGGTCATTGATCAGTTCGTCAGCACTCGTATATGAGCGCGATACGTCATGCCGGCGTGCGTAATCGGCAACCTTAGCAGGGTCGCGGCGCATGACTGCAACAAGACGGGAACCAGGTATCTTGCTAAAAGCGGGCCCGCTTTTTACCTCTGTTACATCGCCGGCGCCGATCATTCCCCAGTTGATTTGTTTCATGTTTCTATGCTTTTGCCACTAAGAAACGAATTTCAGGTCGGTTAACGTAAGCCGTTTGGACAAACGGATGCTGATTTTGAAAAAAATATCTTGTTAATTATCAATTTGTTTGGGAAAGAACTTGATAAACGCGGTCTGAGTCTGCTTGACGGAAAAACCGAAAAAATTTATTTTTGCTGAATAAACGGCATTGCGAAATGTGTTTTGCCGTTACAGCTTTTCCTATGGTGCAAGGGTAACACGTCAGATTCTGGCTCTGAAGATCGTGGTTCGAATCCATGTAGGAAAACGACAAAAGCCCTGTAGTCTTTAGATTACAGGGCTTCTGTTTAATGTATGTCTTATTCCCTAACAGTATTCGGCGGTTAGGCACGTTGCGATCTCGAAAACCCGGTATGCAGGCATTATGCAGACTTTGCTGAAAATACCCAGAACCGAATCAACGGATAATTAAAGCTGTAAGAAACGAGCAGATCGACCCCAATCCTGATAAACTTATAATCAACTTTCAGGAAATTTGTCAGCAGCCAGGTTGCTGAAGCTTTGAGGGTGATACTGCCAAGTATCATGGCAATAAAACGTGTAAGCTGCGGTGCCGCTGCATTGGCACTAAGAAAAACCCACCTGCGGTTGATGTAAAAGTTGATGAGTGCCCCGACGGTGCCCGAAAGGAAAATGGCCAGGCTTAGGTGTATGCGCGCATAGTCAACCAAAAGGATCATAATTGCATAATCACTCAGGCCGCCCGCAAGTGCCGCTACCTGGGCTTTAAGAAACAGAATGATACCAGCTTTTTCCGGCCGGTACTTGTATATTCTGCTTAGCTTTTTCATTGGCCAGCAAAAGTACGGTTCTGGTCTGAAAAATGTAAACAAAGAAGCGCACAATATAGGCAACCCGGCCCGATAAATTACCCGGCCCTGACCGCCCACCCCAGCGGCAAGAATCAAAATAACAGGGTGCGGGTGCAGGCGGAACCATGGCCCGGCGATGGCCGGAACCTCCGGATTTGTCAGATGAATTTTCCGATTTCGGGATTCGTCAGAACGCCGCTACGGAATTGATTCATTTAACGTGAAGCAGTATTCCCGGCAATCAGCCCGTCTTTCACCATTTGCTGCTGAATAGCTTTGACATAGCCCTTCAAGAAACTTTCTATATTGGTTGGCTCGTAAGTTTTAGACTGCGCGGCCCAGATGAGTTCTTCGGTCCGGGCATTGTACAAATTTGTCTCCAAATAATACACCTTTTGCTCGTCATAATAGCCCGGCGCATAGATTGCCGGATACCAATTGCTGTAGTAGCTCCAGAAACTGTTATAATAGCCGTAGCGCATACCCGGGTTCCAATACGCGCCACCGGGAACGTAACGGCTTTCGGTTTCCTGTCTGAGTAGCGCGATGGTCAAAATGGCATCAGCACCTGTTTGCTGGATTTTACCGAGAACCAATTCCCGCCTGGCGCCGGTCTGCGTGCTGAAGTTAGGCGGAAATATTTCGATACTTTTGGCCACAGACAATCCACGTTGCTGCAATTCCTGTTGAAGACCGTTCTCTACCGCCTGTTTGACGGGAATGTTGCTCGTCATGGCTGCCACAAAAATGTTGCGGTAGCCTGTAGCCGTTGCATTGTCCTTGCGCCAAGATCCTGTTATCATTGTGGTTGTACCACAGGCAGCCAGCAAAAGTACCAACAGCCATAAAATGCTCGGTTTTTTCATATATGTTTAGTGTGATAGTGCAATTGTTATATTGTGAGTTGCTGGATCAGTTAGATGAAAGCCAAGTAGCGATTTAGTCACTATTTTTAGCTTTTTACAATCCCTGTTGTGGTTAACAGGCGTTCAGCGCGCCAGGTTTCGGAGATAGGCATTTCAGGTAATTATTTGAGCAGGCGCGTAAATTGTACAGGTATAAGTTTCCGTTGCAGGAAAAATACTGCCAACCGGGAGCAATAAAAAAATACTAAAAAATTGGAAATTTAATTAACTATTAGTATATTCGTTTTATAAGAAGGAGGTCGTAATATGTACCCGGCTCGTCAGATTGCGCTCGCACTAGTTAAGAAGTCTCTTGCAGAGAACAGACCCATTACGCAAATGAAACTTCAAAAGATGGTGTATTTTGCACATGGTTATACGCTTGCCGTACACGATACACCGCTAATTTTCGAAGCGGTTCAGGCCTGGAAATTCGGTCCTGTAATACCTGCTATTTACAATGAGTATAAGTATTATGGCAGTGACCCGATCATCAATACCGATTGGGTAGATGAAGATGAGTCCTGCTCAGGTGCGCCAGGCCAGGAAAGTCCACTTGCTGCTCCTGCACGAGAAGCTATAGACTACACATGGCAGGCCACAAGTCATAGATCGGCCACGCAGTTATCAAGCTGGAGCCATAAGGAAGGTTCACCCTGGCAACAGGTCTATAATGAATATGATAACGGCATTGAAATACCTAATGAACTTATAAAAACATATTTTAAGTCATTTCTATTTTAAGGTGGCCGCTAAACCAAGAAATCAGCATGACCTGGATTTTTCGTCGGGTTCAGATCGTAAAGAGACTAGTTATGGTCCTGATCTTGAGCTTGGTTACGTCCAGGATCTCAAAAAAAGTGCTATCAATTTAAAAAAGCTCGACTTAAAGAATAAAAGTTTTGAGCAGGACATGAAGATGCGTAAGGTTTTTGCTATTTGTGTGTTCGTTTTTATTGTCATGTGGTCCGCAACCGTGTTGGTCATTCTCTTCCTGTCGGGCTTTGAATACTTGCGTTTTGACACGACAACGCTGGTTACGCTACTAAGTACTACGACCGCAAATGTGCTGGCATTGATGGTGATCGTGACCAGGTATTTATTCTTCAAAAAGCGACTGGTCGTATGAAACGGGGCGGAGTGGGCGGCTGATGAGTTTAAATTTTACCGTCAGGCACTTGCTGATCTTGCTGCGATGCAGAGGGCTGAAGTGGCTTTGTGAAATTTTTGTTCCGCCTGGCTGACATCAATTCACTCTATCTGATTTGTCGTCTTAGCGAGAAGGTGAGTGAAGTGCGAGCAAACAGGTAGAAATAAGCAGAATCTGTTTGTACGATAGACAAATTGGTAAGCCCGCCTGAAAACTACATTCAGATCAAAATCTATGAGGCGTAAACCGGTGTAAGTCGTTCCGATCAACAAGTTGCCGACAGGAATGACGTAATATTTATTTCCATCTGATTGGTATTCACCGAAAAATGATAGAGGCTGGACAGGTGGTCACTAATTACCAGTGTATATGCTGCGTATAGGTTATCCCAGGAATGTCATTGCGAGACTATTAACTATAGAAAGTGAGTTGGAGGCCCGGCGGCGGCTAGCCTGAACGAAGATGATATCGGCAGGCAGTTAAGTATAAATATGTGCAGGTATATGCCTATTCCGATGCATGGGGGATAGCTTTGAGATTATTCTCCGGGCATAATCAGGCGTCGTACGCAAATGGCAGCATCGACGCAGCTCATTCAATCGGCAAAAGAAGCAGCCGGCCCACAGTTACCTCTTCAATGTTTTGCAGCAATGCGGATTCTGATCGGAGAGGCGGCCTCGCGCAGAAACTTTTCAAACGTGATTATACAGCCGACAGCATCCGGATTTCGTACCCCTGCAAGTCGTCTCCGGCATGCATTACCCTTTGTTAACCGCGCCCGAAAAATTTCAATAGAATTTTCGTTATAACCGGGTAATTGCCCGGCTAGCGATCCGAATGTCTGATCGTATCTTCTTCATCCTCCTTACGCTGACGCTGTTCATCAAAATCATCCAATGCCTGTTCCGCTTCCTCTTCCAGTTCTGAAGGCATTTTAGCTTCATCAGCGTCACTGCCTGCGCGCTGCTCTTCCTGGTTTTCCTGCGGCAGGCTGCTCGTTTCATCAACGTCAGCATCGGCTCCTGATTGGCTGGTGTCTGAGTCCTGGGGCAGGCGTGAATTTGTGATATCCGGCTGTCCGGTTGCAACGTGGTCGTTCCGCTGGTTGTCTGACTGAGGCTGATTCGTATTCATAATTTTGCGCTTAAAATCTCTTATTAATCTATAGAACAAAGGATTTTGATTAGCGGAATGTTTCAATCATTTACAAATCGCGTAGATGACGCAGCCGCGGCTGGCCGGTAATAATCAATGAGGTGTGCCCACCCTAAGTCATACGCCGCCGATACAGCAGGCTCATAAGTCTCGACTTAGTGTTGTCCGGTAAAAATTGGCTGAATGAAATAAGATCGTTCTGAACAGTCTCAAAGCAGTATTTGCCTGAGTCTTCTGAATCAAGCCCCCCTGTATTCTATGTCTGCGGGTTTACGTACAGCCGGCGGTTTTGATGAGGGTTTTGCCTGCTTACTGCCACTGATAGGTGCGGACCGGCCTTGTATCTTCTCGCCGCAGAAAAGTATTAAAAGTCCTGCACTGTTTTAAGGAGGTCGGGAGGAAGCAAGGGGGGGAACTCTTTTGGAATAAGGAGCAACGAATCATGAACCAAGACCATAGCGCTTAACCACTCATAACGCCGTTTTTAAGTCTAAAGCTGAGAACAGCCGGGCTTTTTCCCGCCGCCGTCGGACTTTTGATGCTTTTATGCAAGAATAGATACACAGCCGGAGCGGTTTGTTCGTGTCTTGTATGTTGTTTTCAATGGTACGAACGCTTTCGGCTATGCCTCAGGTGCTTCTTTTTCGCCAAAAAGAAGGAGCCCTTGCGGCGGTGAGCGGTTCGGTACCATAGCCTCACATCTATTGGAAAACAAAGAACTATAGGCTTTCGCAAAACTTTCCACGGACAACAGTAAGTCTCGACTAAAAAAAAAGGGCCTGAACATTTGCTCAGACCCAATATAAACCATAATTGAAAGTACTAGTCTACGTAGCCGTTGGCTTTCAGTGTCGCCATTGCTTCCATAAGCATCGCCCCACTTAGCTGCGCCCTGAGGCCGCCGACTGATGATGGAGCTTCCCACCATTTAAATCCAAATAATACAACAGGCGTTTTTGTCGTACCTTTTGTCCATAGAATTTGTGCGCTGTTTTTCAGGAAACTAACGTACCGTTTGCGTGAGCTTTCAGGAAGGTCCTTATGAAGGATCAGCTGGGTCAGGTAACGGACAAAGATGCCCTTGAACAAATTCACATCATGGTCCTGCTGCTCTGCCCAGTCGCTAAGCACTTTGTTTGAAGAGTTAACTAGTGTACTCGTAGCCCAATCAGCAGTTTTCATCGCATCATTCAGATACACCTTATTACCTGTGATTTTGTAATACTCGAGTGCTGCACCCATATAGGTCCCGGCATTGTATGTCCAGTCCCCCTGCTTGTTGTTGATGTCTTCGAAGACACGGCCGGACTGCTGAACCACACGGTGTTCTTTGATCCAGTTGTAGATCCGGCCAAGCCAGACGAGGTTGTTTTCTCCACGAATTACTTCGGCCGCACCGTATTTCTGCCAGCGGCGGGCGGCGATTATTGCAGCAGGTCCGTTCGAAGGAACTCCTTTTGCTTTGCCTTCTGTTGTGTTTTCATGGTTCCATGGGATACCGCCGCCATCAAAGTCGTTCCAGCCCGCCAGGATCTCTGTCCAGAGTTCCCGGGCTGACTGTTCGTAACGTACGTCGCCGGTTGCTTCGAGGGCACGCAGGTGTGCCATACCATGCCAGCCCATGTCGTCATAATAGTTGTTCCAGAAACGACCACCATTTTTGGCTTTCACACCCTGGTGGAAATCGGCAATCTTCTGTTTGTAGAAATCGTCTTTCGTCCGTACGTATGCGTCAACAAGGACATCCAGGCCATGTGCCTCGGGCCAGTAGTCATACTGACCGATAGAGCCGAAGTTGTCGTTGTTGAAATGGTGCTTCGTTGTATTGAAGTACACGTTTGTAAAACTACGGCTGCTGCTGTCTGCCGCACTTGTCCAGTTGATATTATAGGTCGTGCTGCGGTTGATGTATTCATCCTCTATCTTCCCACAGGCGCTCACTACGAGCGCCATTAAGGGAATAAATAGTGTCTTTTTCATGCCTGATGGTGTTAATAAATGATTTGATGCGTGTATGTTGCGTTTGCACTGTTCAGGTCTACCACGATGCTGCATCTTGGAACACTGCGGTTAGGAAACTTGAACGAGTAGTCCCACTGGTTGCGGTCTGTCGGATAGAAGCTTATGTTGAAGTAGGTTCCTGTAGTTGCAGATGGCGGCTGGTTATCTTTATTGGCGCTGCCTAATTTTTGTTCTGCGCCACCAATGGTCATCCAGAAGAAATAACGGTCATCGCTCCAATTTGTCGTGAAATCAGGCACGATATTGTTTACCCGCCATACGCCTTTACCCTGATAAGCCAGAGTTTCGCGTTTCTGTGGCGTACACATAAAGAAGTCGAGTTTCGTTACTTCCTGAATGTTCGCTGAAGATGTAGCAAAGTCAAGTGTGACCTTGTAAATACCATCCTTTGCAACCGTCGCGCCATCTGCGTTTTCGCGGAACGCTTTACCATCTGCGGCCAGCGTAAAGCTGCGTGAAACGCTGGTTTTCGAATCTACAAATACATACTTTTTACCGGCAAGCAGTTTTGTGTAAATCTCAAACTCATTTCCGCCTGCAAGCCCCTTAACAGTTAAGGCCGATGCCAATGTAGCACCGCCCTCGGTACCTTCGCCTGTTAGATAAAGTGCGGTAGGTGCCTCGATACCGGCCAGACGGGTAATGCTGATTTTTCTTGCCTGAGCGGAAGAAACTTTTGTCATACCACGCGAGCTGATCACTGTCCACTTCAGCGTGCCGCGTTCAGCAGCCGGGATACCTGCTAAACCACCGATGCGGTTCAGTACTTTGTGCGTAATGGTGGCACCAGTGCTTGTTCCGTTGTTGTCGGCAGGGGCGATATAAAGAGGGTTCGAAAAATCGCCGTTTTCCTTGTCAAAAACGACGTCATAGTAGACCAGGCCATTGTCTTCGGCGGTTGCTTTTTCCCACTCGAAATAAAGGCTGGAAGTAGCGCCAGACTGCAGCACAACATTGCGTGCGTCATCCGGAGCGTAAAGTGTTTTTACATCGGTTACCTGGACTTCTTTAAAGGAGTCATTTTTTTTGCATCCACCAAGGCCGATCAACAGCAGCAGGGGAAGAAATATAGAAGATATATTGGTTTTCATTTCTTTATTGATTATGGTTAGTATCCTGGATTTTGCGTCAGATTTGGATTCTGAATGCGCTCTGAACGTGGAATTGCCCAAAGATAGTCTCTGCTTCGGCTGAAATTGCCGCCGGGTAGTTTGATGTAATCATATGTTCCGCTGCTCTTATCAAACTTTGCGCCCCGGTAACCTTGGGTAAGCACGGTCTCGGCTGTGCGCCACCGACGGATGTCATAGACCCTCAGACCTTCGAGTGCAAGTTCCACACGGCGCTCATTTCTGATCACCTCACGGAGGTCAGCCTGAGATCCGGCTGGAAGATTCATAGCCGCCGGTACATTGTCAAAACCCGCGCGCTGACGTAGTCTTTTTATAGTCTGATCCCAGATTGCGGTGTTCATTTGGTTTAACTCGTTCTTCGCTTCAGCATACATCAACAGTACGTCTGCAAACCGGATGATTGGCAGGTTCAGGCTCGAATTCCAGTCGCCTGCAACATAGGTACCCGGCGTCGGATCTGCATATTTGCGGTAATAATAACCGGTTGGTGTTTGTGCGGTACCCGGACCGGTATATTTATCTGATGGTTTACCGGGAGCCGTTGTTCCTTCAGGGTGCGTAACAACTGTATATTCAACACCCGCGCGGTCTCTCCATCTTGAACCGTCATAAACGATCGTTGCGTTCAATCTTGAATCGCGGTTCGCATAAGGCGCATCTGCAGCAGTCCACTTACGGCCGTCTTTCATAAGATAACTGTCAACAAGACCTTGCGTGGGACCGGCAAGACATAGTCTTGCACCTGCGGAAATAGGCACATAATCAACAAGATTCCCCCAAACACGAAGCGGAAGGACATATTGTGAGCTCAGAATGATTTCGCTGTTGTATTCATTTTGCGCCCAGAACAACTGTTCATAATTGCCAAAAAGGTCATAAGCACCGAAGGTCGTGCCGCTTATCAGCTTCTCACAATTTTCGACTACCTTTTGCCAGTTGTTTTCCCAGAGATAAGCCCGTGCGTTTAATGCAATTGCGGCTCCTTTGGTTATCCGACCGTTGTCTGCAGCGGCATACTGCTCTTTTGACGGTAAAATTAAAGAAACGGCTTCCAGTTCCTGATGTACCCAGGCGAGGACCTCAGCCTGTGGTTTTCGTGTGATGGTTTTAGACTGCTCAAGCGTGATGTCTTCCGTAAAATGAGGTACATCTCCATACCAGGTAGCTAACTGGAGATAAAGTGAGGCGCGGATAAACCGGATTTCTGCCTTGCGTTGTTCCCGTTTTTCAGCAGACATCGCCGTTACACGGTCAATGTTTGCAAGGAAAGTGTGGCATGTTTTTATGCCTTCGTAAGATGTTCTCCAGTCAGTCTGGAACCTCGCGTTCGAAGCGTCTGCTACCCCTGTAGCGATGAGCTTCTCACTGGTTGCACCATATCCATTATACACATTATCGCTCAGAATCTCATTGGCAAAAATGTAATCGCTGCTGAACATCTGTCTGTAAGCCATGTTTAATACGCTGTTGGCTTTATCTTCCGAAGTCCAGTAGGTTTCGTCAGTAAATTTATTGGTAGGCACTACATCCATCTTCACGCAGCCCGTAAAGAAGAGGCCTATCCCCAGCAGGGTCACTTTGCCGTATGTAATCAGATTTTTTTTCATGATTCTCTTCTATTGCTGTTAAAATTCTATGTCAAGACCACCGCCAATGTATTTCAACAGTGGGTAGTTGCGGGCGCTGTTGGCGCCGCCGGCGTTCATACTTGACCCAAACTCGGTTGATTCGGGATCAATAAATGTATTTTTCGAAATTGTCAGCAGGTTCTGTCCGCTCACGAACAACCTGACTTTGCGCATGCCTGCTTTGCTTGAAATTGCGGTTGGAAGGGTATAACCTACCTGGATATTTTTCAAACGAATATAAGATGCATCGAAGATATTGAAGTCAGAACCCTTACCATAGTTGTTGCTTGTAGAAGCGGTGCCTGGTGCTGTCAATCTTGGCCAGTAAGCATCAGGATTGTTTGGTGTCCAGTAGTCAAGCTGATGCTCAAACATGACAAAAGAATAGCCGCCGTGAAATGGTTCGATGGTTTCGCCGCGCAACGCCATATCACGTTTGCCGACACCCTGCCAGAGCATATTCAGGTCAAAGCCTTTCCATTGAACATCGTAGTTAAAGCCGAAAGTAAGGCGTGGAAACGCGTGACCAAGCACGAAGCGATCATTATCATCAATTATTCCATCACCATTCCTGTCAACGTACTTCACATCTCCGGGGCTTGGAGAAACGCCAATAGGAAGTGCAGATTCTTTGATCTCTTCTTCATTACGGAAGAGCCCGGCACGTTTGTAACCATAATAACTGTAAAGAGGCAGGCCTACGCGAATAATCCGCTCAATTTCGTCAGATTTGTCGATCTGCTCATCACCTTCAAAACGGGTAACCTTATTCCATGAATCAGCCATATTGATACCGAAGTTATGTACAAAGTCGCTGTGGCGAAGCTGATAGTTTACAGTAAGTTCCCAGCCATTATTTACCATCGCCCCAAGATTAGCTCTCGGTACAGCGCCGCCAAGTACCAGTGGCGTTTGCGGTTTTAGCAGGATATCTTTTGTGTTTTTACGGAAGTAATCGAAACTCGCGGTCAGTTTCCCTGAAAGGAAAGTGGCATCGGCACCAATGTTGAAGGTCGTATTGGTTTCCCACTGCAGGTCAGGATTACCAAAAGTATAACCAGTACCTGGTACCGATACGTTGTTAAATCCGTACTGATCCTGATAAATGTCGTACGTGGTAAAGGTCTGATAATCGTCTACCGCCTGGTTTCCAAGCTGACCATACGAACCGCGAATTTTTAGATCGCCTAACTTGTCTTTCCAAAACCGGAAGAACGATTCCTCTGACAATCTCCAGCCCAGTGATACTGAAGGGAAAAATCCCCAGCGATTTTGGCGGGCAAATTTCGATGACCCGTCATATCTGAAGTTTGCTTCAAACAGATACTTGTCTGCAAAGCTGTATCCTGCGCGGCCGAACCATGAATAAATGCTTCGCTCGGTCGTTCCGCCTACCGTATTGTAACTGGTTTTATCAAAAATGGTACCTGTAGTTGGAATGCCCAAAACAGGGTCAACCAATTGTTGTCTTAACTCAAACCGGCGCTGACGGTACGATTCATTTGAAAAACCTGCAAGGCCATAAACATTGTGACTGCCGAAGCTTCTGTTATAATCAAGCAGTGCCTGAAGATTTAATAGCGTCGATTTTCCATTGTAGTCTTCAATAGAGTATTGGGCCGAGTTTTGAATATTTACAGGTGTTTCATCGCCTGATAAGTTATACAGCGGATGATAGAAACGCCTGATCAGCCTGTTTTCAGGGCGAAGGTCAAGCGATGCAATTCCGCGCGCTTTCAGGCCTTTGAAAACTTCAATCTCCGCATTCAGACTTCCCTGGAAGTGGTCATTATTCTGCTCTGTGAAACCGCCCTGTTCAAGTTCCATCAGCGGGTTGCTGTTGGTTAGTACATCGTTGTTGTAGTACCTTCCGTTTTCTCCTTTTAGTACATAATTATTGTAGACAGGCAAACGGGAAGAGTTAGCGATCAGAAAGCCGTTATCTCCCTGAAACGACTTACCTTCACTGCGGTCGTACCACATGATTGCAGCCAGCCGTAATTTGCCAATGTCTGTAGTCAGGTTTGTACGCAAATTGTAACGGCGCAAACCGAAATCGGGGCCTTTATAATTGCTCCGCTGGTCGTAATAGCCAAGTGAAACCAGGTATGTTGAGTTTTCAGAACCACCCTGAACACTCAGGTTGTGATTTTGCTGAAAGCCGTTTTTTAAAATTCCTTTGAGAAAATATTCGCTGTCGCCGGTCGCGAATTGCCTGATCTGCTCGGAGGAGTAGATAGGGTTTGATCCGGTGTTCACATACGAATCGTTACGTAACAATGCATTCTGATACCCTTTAAGCGGCTGCACCAATATTTCAGGGTTTTGAGAACCTGCCAGCGCGCTCAGCCTGACGGTCGGTTTCATACCCTTTTTGCCTTTTTTGGTTGTGATCAGAATCACCCCGTTAGCCGACCGCGAACCATAAATTGCCGCACTGCCCGCGTCTTTCAGGATCGAAACGCTTTCAATGTCGTTCGGATTCAGGTTATTCATTGCACTGACGTCCTCGTTAATGATTCCGTCAATTACCAGCAGCGGCGAGTTGTTTCCGAATGTACTGATACCCCGAAGGTTGATGTTCATCGTGTTGTCATTCGGGTTCATGCTTCTTTGCTGAATAACAAGACTTGGCGCCGTACCCTGCAGTGCCTGCATGACGTTACCAACTGGCCTGTCTTCGATCTGGCTTGCGCGAACCTGGTCTACCGCACCTACTACACTTGCCTTGCGCTGCGTTCCGTAACCTACAACGACAACATCATTCAGCGCCTGACGGTCTTCTTCCAACTGTACGTTGATTTCTGACTGTCCGGTCAGGGTAACTTCTTTTGCAAGATATCCGATCGAGGTAAATGACAGAACCGAGCCGGTTGTTGCCGAAATACGAAAACGACCTTCAGCGTCGGTCACCGAGCCGGTTGTGCTGCCTTTTACACGTACGCTGATGCCCGGCAGGCCTGATCCGGCCTGGTCGGTTACACGGCCCGATACCGTTGTTTGTTTTACGGCACCGGTTATTGTCGTTGCTGCCGGTTTCTGCCTGATGATAATGGTCTTGTCTTCGATCAGGTAGCCCAGCGGCTGGTCACGGAAGCAGATATCAAGCACCTGTTTGATAGAGGCATTGCGGACCGAAATAGATACCGGTTTTGTTCGCTGGAGCATGTCCAGGTTATAAAAGACATCATAGTCCGTCTGTTTTTTGATTTCGCGAAATACCTGTTCCAGGCTAACGCTTTTTTCTGTCAGGCTGATCTGCTGTGCGTAGCTGCCCGCGTGCACCTGCAGCAATGCAGAGATCAGGAAAATCAGGGTGAGTTTCATCGACAGCATCATTTTTGAAATACAGTTTCTGCAACTGTACAGGGTGTTAATGCAAGTCTTATACATTGTCTGTTTATTAGGATATATTTGGTTATGGCAGACTCGTGAGATGGGATCCCGCTGCCGGTGTTTGGTTTGAAGGTTTGAGGAGAACTATGGCATAACGATAACCCTCCTTCCTTCTATTTTGAAGTGAATTACTCCTGTTTTTTCCATCAGCCCAAGCAGTGTAGAAATCTGCCCAAACCTGGATAATGTACCGCCAAACCTGCGGTTGCGTATCTGGTCATTTATAACCACGTCTACATCATACCAGCGTGATACGGTGCGCATAATGCTTTCTACAGATTCATTGTCAAAAGAAAAGTATCCACGTTGCCAGGCAATCGCCTTTTCGGTGTCAGCCTGACTTACGCGTATATCTTCGTTAACGAGCGCCTGTTGCCCCGGGCGAAGCATGACATGTTCTTCGGTGCCGGCCTTTTTGATTCTGACCGAGCCTTCTAACAGCGTCGTTCTCGTAAACGGCTCGTCATGATAGGCATTTACGTTGAAGTGGGTGCCAAGTACGTCTATCTGCTGGCCATTGCTGCTTACCGTAAAGGGGATCTTTTTGCCGGCCTTACGCATTGAAGCCACCTCGAAATAGGCTTCGCCCTGAAGCTCGACCCGGCGACCTTTGGCGAAGTCAAGCGGGAAACGGATGCTGGAACCGGCATTCAGCCACACCCGTGTTCCATCAGGAAGGTTTACCTGGAATTGTCCGCCTTTAGGTGTTGAAATGGTATGGTATGCAGTTTTTTCAGTCGCAGACGATGCATCGGTTAGATAGGTCAGTTGGCCCGAGCGTTTAGACACCGAAAGACTTTGTTCATTGGCAAGCAGCCCGTCAGATTGCTGATCAAGCGGGATCACCGTGCCATCAGCAAGCGTCAGTACTGCTTTGTTTCCACCGGGTACAATGGGCTTCGGCTTATGAACAGCCATTGTTGCTTCAACCTGAGTTTTTTCTGTCTTCGGCCGGTTGAAATAAAATATACCCGCTGAAAGTATAAGAATTGCTGCAACCCTGGGCAGCCAGCTGCGCAAGCGGGTGTATCCGATCCGCTCTTTCCGAACTATTTCCGCATAGATGCTTTTTTCCCTCCTGATTGTTTCCGAAGGGCTCATATCTTTATCTGATATCTCCTCGAAAGAGGCATACCACGCGTCAAGACGTTCTTTTTCCTCATCGGTGATAGTCCCGTTCTGCCACTTAGCGGCCAGGTGTTCGATCTCCCGATCGGGTTTATTAGAAGACATTTGGTTAGCTTATTTAATGATAAAGCCAATCGAGTATGACAAATCCCTTAGTTCCGTGAAGAAAAAATCAAAAAAAAATCAGATCAGGCAAATAAGCAGGGCGAGAAGCAGACCAAAGCTTGCTTTCAAGGTCTTGCGCGCTTTAGATAAATGAGCTTCGACCGTTTTCTCAGATATGTGCAAGGTTTCGGCTATCTGGAACTGGCTGTAATTTTGTTCATAACGCAGCCGGAAAACGGCACGACACTTTTCAGGGAGCATATTGATACACTCCTGTAGCTGTTTGGTGAGTTCTCTCAGATCTAATGATTCCTGGGTAGTGCTGTCTGCTTCAGAATAACCGATGGCGACCTCACGGGCGTAAGCTTCTTTACGACTGCGACGTGCAAGCTGATTGATGACCTCAAATTTTACGGCAACGGCGAAATATTGTTCGAACGTTTTCCCAAGAACAAAAGATGCCCGGCGGCGCCATAGTTTGCAAAATATGTCCTGGACAACTTCTTCGGCTTCAGCCGCATCGCGCAACCTTTTTCTGGCATTTGAAAAACAGGATTGCCAGTGCCGTTCGTAGATCTCGCGAAATGCCCTTTCATCGCCGCGGGAAAGCGACGCGGCCAGCTCGAAGTCTGATAATTGGCGATACGTAAACACTGCGGCTCAGTTTATTTTTGTTTGGTTTAGCTGCCGTATCCAGGATGGTAAATCGGTATAGCTGATGCAATATAGCAGAAAATTTGCAAACAAAAAAAACTGCTCGCCCGCTGGTTCAAAAAATAATGTCCGGTCTGCCAGAAGGGGAGAGGGCAATGCAGGAAGCGAATAAGTATTTGGAAGAGACAACAAACATGCCGGCCACAAGACACAGGCCGGCATGTTTTAATTAGTTGCCGCGGAGGTGTTTCTCCACTGCCGAGCGGTCATTGCCTACTGCTTTAATTGCATCACGGACCTGATCCCTGCTTACACCAAGTTTTTCTGCAAGGTAGTCAATCTCGTAATCTTCATCACCGGCAACCCTGCTGCGGTCGCGCTGGTCTACTTTATTTTTATCGTCTGCCATGTTGATGTGGTTTTTTCATCGTAACAGCTGTAAGGGCTGAATGTTTTGACAGCCGGGAACAATGGACCAGCGACCATGGGATATGGGAATACAAAATTGCACCCGATGCAGAACCATTTCCATAGGTGGTTGTTTGACGTATATCGCCGGGGAGGCACTGGTGGATTTTTTCCGGCTAAAAATCCCCGCAGTCCCTTTGGAATGCCACTGTAACATAAACACATCACATGGAAAAAGAACCCGGAACGTCATCTTCTATTGGCGAGTTCCTGAATGTACACTTCGTTTATAATCTTAATGCACGGAATTGGGCTTATACCGACGGGCGGCTGACTGACATAACCGGCATTTTACCGGCTGACCCGGCGCAATTAATGGGACTGATTGATCCCGATGATCACGTGCTTGTCCAGGCAGCTTTTGCCCGCTTACAGAAGAATCAGCTCGATGCCCCTTTAAGACTGCGCATTAAAGGGCGCGATGGGTATCATTGGATTGAGCTTTCAGCCGTGCAGCTTAATATTTCAGACTCAGACTGTTTACTTGGTACGGTGTACGATATCACGGCAGATGTTGAGCATAATACAGGGCTTGCCAAGTATGCGAATAAAAAGAATTCGATCCTGCACATGTTATCCCATGACCTGCGCGGACCGCTGGGTATTGCGAAATCACTGATCAAATCTCTTGGCAGGAGCGTCACAGACGAGCCTTCGAAACAAAAACTAACCGCTCTTTCAGAAATGATAGGGCAGGCAATCGGATTGATCGTTGACTTAACCAAACGGGAGTTTCTAGATACTGCCGAGGTGGCGCTCGTGATCAAACCGAAGGACCTGGTTGAATTAATTAGCCAGTACATTGCAGAATGCAGGTTGTCTGAAGCACTCGCAGCCCGGCACTTTCATTTTATCACCTCGGCAGACAGAATGCTTGTTGCGATAGATGAGCCCAAGTTTACCCAGGTGCTGAATAATCTCATTTCAAACGCACTTAAGTTCACCCAGCCGGGAGGAAACATTAAGATAGAACTCAAACAGGACGGAACACATGTAGAGTTACGTCTTAGCGATGATGGAATTGGCATTCCTGCAGATTTGCTCCCTTATATTTTTGAGCGCTACAGTCGCGCGCGCCGCGAAGGGCTGCAGGGCGAACCGACCGAAGGTATCGGCTTGTCTATCGCAAGGTCAATCATAACATGGCATAATGCCACCATTGAATGCGAGAGTGAGGAGGGTATAGGAACTACCTTCATCATCCGCCTGAAGACTTACGAGGCCTTTGAATAGAAAAAGCCACGAACGCTTCGTGGCTTTTAATCATTCACATTTCTTCTGTATGCGTAAAGTTTTCACTGGCCGTCTTCCGGTAACAATGAAATGAACCAGAATCAATGCCAAAGATTAGCCATACTTAGGCCGCCTGGTTCTTCTTTGGCGTTTTGCGGCTAAATTGTTCTTCGTACATCTTCAACTGGCGTTTCAGTTGCTGTCTGGCCAGAAAAATATGCGTTTTTACCGTGCCGAGAGGGATATTAAGTTCTTCAGCAATCTCATGATATTTGTAACCCTCAAAGTAGCGTTGAAAAGGTACCCGGTACGCGTCTGGCAGGCTATCCAGTGCAGCCTGAACATCGCCGAGCGCAAAACGGCTTTCAGCTGTATTTCTGGTTGCGCTCATTTTAAGCTGTGTTGAACTTAGGTCTTCGCTGACTTCCATTACACCATGCCATTTTGCTTTGCTCCTGTAAGCATTAATAAAGGTGTTTTTCAAGATTGTAAACAACCAGGCTTTTAGGTTCGTTCCCGACTTGTACAGATGCTCGTAAGACAAGGCTTTGATCAGCGTATCCTGCAAAAGATCTTCCGCATCATCCAGGTTACGGGTGAGGCGGATGGCATAGTTTCTTAAGATCGAGCGGTGGCCACAAACGGCTTGTTCAAAAATTAATGTTTTCATAAGTGGGGGCTAGGATGGTTTTAGTAACTGAAAAACACCCAACTATAAAGAATAGTTGGCTGGTCAACTACCCTTTTTCTTATAGAAATATACCCGTAACAAGCGCAAAAAACACCCTGCCGGCACCCCGTATCAGGAAGATTTAGTTGAATAAAGATCCGTCAGAAAGGGTTCACAGCCCGCCCTTGAGCGGCTTTACCAAAACAGGTATTTTCTGCTTTGTAAATGCGTACTTTCATCCTTTTAGACAATTTTTTAGCTCCTAGATTTGCAGTCAAATGCCGTTAAAAACATCGTTCCGGGCATGCAGTATATTGCAATCCGGACAGGTGAAACCGCTTGAGTCTGACAGACAGCGGATTATTACGGCAGGATTTGGCTGCCGATTGAAACAATTTGCGGTCAATTTTTTTTTAACATTAGTTATAACTTAAAAGACAGGAAGCGCCCATGATCAACATTCTCTTAGCTGAGGACCACAGTATTGTTCGTAATGGTATAAAAGTTCTTCTGGAGACCCATTCGGATTTTAGGGTTCAGGGAGAGGCTAAAGATGGATTAGAAGCATTGAATCTTGTACGCTCAGGACTAACGCCTGATATTATACTGGCAGATCTGAGCATGCCGGGTATGGGAGGGATTGAATTGCTGGATGAGTTGAAGAAGGCCGGATCGGTCAGCAAGTTCGTTTTTCTTACTATGATTGAAAGCCACGAAAGTGTTTCTCAGGCTTTCCGTGCTGGTGCAGACGGTTATCTGCTTAAAAACATAGATCCGGATGAACTTTTGTTCAGTCTTCGTATCATACAAAAAGGTACCCGATACTTGTGCTCTGAATTGTCATCATTATTGATTGACCGCTTGCTAAGCCGCGACTTCCCCGTTACTCCAGATCCTGCTATTGAATTTTCTCCTCGTGAGGTGGAAATATTAAACCTCATTGCCGATGGCCACACGAATGTCGAAATGGCCGATGCCCTGTTTATCAGTAAGCGAACCATTGAAGGTCACCGGCAAAGTCTGCTTGATAAAACAGGTTCCAAGAATACCGCTGCGCTGATTCGTTTTGCGGTAACAAACGGTTACATCTCCTGATGTTTCGCCTTCCTCCCAGGTCTTTGGAAAGATAACCGGGTCTTCCGGCCCGGGGTTGCTATTTGAAAAAAAAATTAAACCTCTTTGGTCGTGCGCTGTTACAATCGTAACAACGTAAAATCAGAAACAATGGCAACTTCAAATCAAAAAAACACAGACATGCCGAACGGTCATCTACATGAGCTGTTCGTAGACGAATTAAGAGATATCCTTGGTGCAGAAAAACAACTGTTAAAAGGTCTGAAAAAGTTGAGCGATAATGCTCAGAGCGATACACTCAAACAAGCGTTCCAGGAACATTATACTCAAACTGAAGGTCAGATCGAACGTCTGAAACAAGTATTCCAGTCACTGGGTCTTTCAGCGCGTGGCAAAAAATGCAAAGCTATGGAAGGTCTGCTGGAAGAAGCAGAAGAAATTATTGAAAGCTTCGAAAAAAGCCCGGTTCTTGATGCTGCACTTATCTCGGCCGCCCAAAAGGTTGAACATTATGAAATTGCCAGCTATGGCTGTCTTGTTACTTTCGCTAAATTGATGGAACACAGTGAAGCTGAGAGTCTGCTTGCCGAGACCCTGAACGAAGAGAAGGAAACAGACCTTAAACTGACTGATATTGCTCTGTCTGAAGCGAATCAGCCTGCCTAATTTTTTTATGATGAGAAATTATGCACGTATATGTCTGGTTGGAATGGTCGTAGCAGCGCTTACGGCCTGTTCATCCGAACAAAAGGACAACGCAAATGATACCGTTACAAAGTCGTCAGGTTATTCAGATTCAAGTACGATCGATACAACAAAACCGGTTGATACGACGAACGCACCGCCGATAGATACGGTAACAATGAACCCGTAACGAAATGCCAGACCTGCCGACCGGCAGGTCTTTTTTTTACCAAAAAAACAGGAAATGAATACGAACGAACATAACAATCCGCATACGATGTATCCGGTTCCACCTTTTGATACAGATACCCAGCGGCCGCCGGGCATTGAAGCAGCAATGTCGCCAAAGGCCGATCATGGTGAAGATTCGTACAGGGGGAGCGGTTTGCTTCAGGACAAAAAAGTGATTATAACCGGCGGCGACTCGGGAATCGGACGCGCTGTGGCAATCGCTTTTGCACGGGAAGGAGCAGACATTCTGATCAGTTACCTGGATGATGTGGAAGATGCTGATGCCCGGGACACCGCCCGGCTTGTGGAAGAGGCGGGGCGTGAAGCCATCCTTGTGAAAGGAGATATACAAGACCCGGATCATTGCCGGTCGATTGTGAAAACGGCAGCCAGCCGCTTCGGCCGCATTGATATTTTGGTGAATAATGCCGCTTACCAAATGAGCCACGACACTATGGACGAGATCAGTGAAGAAGAATGGGATAAAACTTTTCGCACAAATATTCACGCCATGTTTTATCTGTCAAGAGCCGCTGTGCCGCATATGCCCCCGGGTAGCAGCATCATAAACACCACATCGGTCAATGCGTATGATCCCACTCCAATCCTGCTGCCTTACGCAGCAACGAAAGGAGCGATTCAGAATTTTACGGCAAATCTTGCACAGCAGTTGCTGCAGCAGAAAACAGGAATTCGTGTCAATGCGGTTGCACCTGGTCCGATCTGGACGCCGCTCATTCCGTCAACCATGCCCAAAGCAAACGAATTCGGACAGGACACCCCCCTTGGCCGGCCAGGTCAGCCGGTAGAAGTTGCCTGGGCCTATGTATTCCTGGCCTCAGACCGCGCCAGCTATATTGCAGGCGCAACCATACCGGTAACGGGTGGCAGGGTAACCATTTAA
This sequence comes from Pedobacter sp. SYP-B3415, assembly GCF_004138205.1. Classification (GTDB taxonomy): domain Bacteria; phylum Bacteroidota; class Bacteroidia; order Sphingobacteriales; family Sphingobacteriaceae; genus Pedobacter. The sequence goes on along the minus strand of NZ_RXNQ01000003.1, from coordinate 138,874 downwards.
AATTGCAGGGGCCGCATGCCGGATGCAGCCCCTGCTCATTTTTGCCTGCCTGCATAATGGATTGTTGAGGTGCGGCTGTATCTTTGCACCGTACTCAGTTTTCTATATGCAACAAACCGTACTTATCATTGACGATGAAAAAAAGCTTTGTGACCTGCTTGCGCGGATTATCGGGTTGGAAGGTTATCATACACTTTCTGCCTATACTGCAAAAGAGGGACTTCGTCTTTTGAAAACACAGCAGGTGTCGGTCGTGCTTAGCGATGTAAAACTTCCCGATTTTAACGGCGTTGCGCTTGTTAAGGAGATCAAAAAGATCAGTCCTGCTACCGAAGTAATCAATCTCACGGCTTTTGGTAATATTCGTGACGGTGTGGAAGCTGTGAAGAACGGTGCTTTCGACTACCTGACGAAGGCAGACGATAATGACCGCATTATACCCCTGGTAAGTGCGGCGGCCCGCAAGGCGAATCTGCAGTTTCAAATGATGGAGCAAGGCAGCAGGAAAGATATGCCGGGCCTTTCAGACGTTATCGGGCAGTCGCCGGCCATCCGCGAGGCCGTTGAACTGGCCAGGAAAGTCGCCGGTACAGATACAACCGTTTTGCTGCTGGGCGAGACGGGAACCGGAAAGGAAGTCTTTGCAAGAGCAATCCACGCAGAAAGTGCCCGGAACAAAGGGCCGTTCGTTGCAATAAATTGCAGCGCCTTCAGTGCAACACTGCTGGAGAGTGAGCTGTTCGGGTACAGGGCAGGGGCTTTTACCGGTGCAGATAAAGACAAAAAGGGACTTTTTGAAGAGGCGGCCGGTGGAACCATTCTTCTTGACGAAATTGGTGAGATGGATCTTGAGCTCCAGGCAAAACTGCTGCGCGTACTGGAGAGCCGTACCTTCATCAAAGTTGGCGACACAAAAACTACGGCTGCAGACCTGCGTGTAATCGGTGCGACCAACCGCAATCTGCAGCAGGAAGCCGCTGATGGCAAATTCCGGTCTGATCTTTTTTACCGTTTATCGGTATTCAGTATTCCGCTTCCGCCACTAAGACAACGCCGGTCTGATATACCGGTATTGGCAGCGCATTATCTTGATGAATTCGGCAATCGTGCCGGGAGAACCGGATTGAAGTTCGATGCCGGGTTCAGCGCTATGATCAGCAGGTATGATTGGAAAGGCAATATCCGCGAATTGAAAAACGTGATCGAGCGCGCTGTAATACTTGCCGAAGGTGACGTGCTGTCAGCGGAATTATTGCCGGCCGATTTTCATGGCGACAGATCCGCAGATGCCTCATTAAATATGCAGTCGGTTGAGAAACAACATATTCGTAAGGTGCTTGCACATACCCATGGAAATAAGACAGAGACTGCGCGGTTACTCGGCATCGGTCTTACAACACTTTACCGGAAGATAGAAGAATATGGCATTTAATTCAGTTGCACGAAAGAACTGATTAACTATTAGCGTTAAACGAAGAAATAGCGGCCTGATCAGCGTACGCATGGGATTTATGCAGGAATATTCCCATTAGTTTTATGCGCCATAACTTTCATCGTCGTATTGTCATCCGATTAAAATTTAACACTTTTTTTAACATTTCGGCCGGCCTGAATATTTGGAAGGATGGCGCCAATTCCCGTCTTTTGATATAGAAACAAAGCAAGAGGGATTTTATGAAAAGGTTAACAAAAAGTTTCGCAGCTGGCGCGGTCGCGCTGCTGCTCATGGCAGGATCCACTTTCGAAGCAAACGCACAAAGACCAGTTCGCGGTGGCGGCGCCGGTCCGGGAGGCGTTGTGAGACCAGGTGGTTCCGGGGGGTACCGGCCCAGTACAGGCATCCGGCCGGGTATGAGTTACCGCGGAAGTATCGGAATGCGTTTCGGATCTCCTTTTTACAACGGGTTTTATGGTAATTACTACCGTCCGTTCGGTCCGAGAATCGGGTTTTACCTGAATACGCTTCCCTATGGATACTTTCCGTTTGCGTGGGGAGCTGATCAATTCTTCTATTCGAACGGATACTTCTTCCAACCGTATGGTAACGGGGGATACCGTGCAGTCAATCCGCCTATAGGTGCAGAGGTGCCATCATTGCCATTCGGCGCCCAGCGGTTCAACTACGAAGGCGGTAAGTACTATGAGTACAACGGTGTCTATTACGAAAAAACCAGAAGCGCAGAGGGCAAGCGAGTTTATCGCGTTGTTGGGAAAAACGGAAAATTTGGTGAACAAAGTGAGGAACAGGCTGCAAGTACATCTGATGCAGCGAAACAGCAGGACCAGGGACAGACAGGTGCCGAAGAATTGCGTTTTCCGAAGCTGGGCGAACTTTTGAACTATTTACCCGATGACGCCCGTAAAATTACACTGAGCGGCAAGACCTATTGGGTTACTCCCGATGAGATTTACCTGGAAGCTGCCGGGCAAGGCAGATACAAGGTGGTCGGCCTGCCGGGATCAATGAAATAATTAAAGCGTTAAGTATTTAGAGGAAGAGGGCATGTGTTGCCCTCTTTTTTTGTGGTGAATATTGGTTTATAGTGATGGAATTCAATGACTTAGGCTACTGGATCGATCCTGACTGCTGAAGGCACACGCCGGACGTATTGAAAACTAAACCCTGATAAAATAAAAAGGCCGCTATTGCTAGCGGCCCAAAAATTTTCTCCCGAAGGAGTTTTTTATCATCCCTGACACAAAGGTAGTAATTCTGCCGGATTTGCCAAATTTTTGATGGAAAACTTTTAATAAAAAAATGGCCATTTTAGTCTTCAGGTTTCTCTTTGGGACTGGCCATCCGGACAATCCGGGGTCTGAATACAGCCAATACATCGACAAGCTCCTTTTGGGCCGCCATGACTTTGTCAATGTCCTTGTAAGCCATTGGTGCCTCATCCAGATCAGACCCAAGTACAGAAACCTTATGTCTGAGCAGTTCGGCCTGAACAGCCGCCCGGTTAAGGGTTTTGAAGGCGGCACTCCGGCTCATTGCACGGCCCGCGCCGTGAGCGGCTGATTGCAAAGATGATTGTTCGCCTTTACCGCGCACCAGAAAGCCGGGGGCGGTCATTGACCCTGGAATGATACCGGCTACTCCGTTTCCTGCCGGTGTGGCGCCTTTCCGGTGTACCATAACTTCCCGGCCGTTTGGCAATTGTTCTTTCCATGCAAAGTTATGGTGGTTTTCAATCCGTGCAAGCGGGCGGATGCCCAGAGCCCGGGCAATCTTGTTATGTATTTCGTGGTGGTTAGCCGACGCATAATCGCCCGCAAGGTTCATTGCAATCCAGTATTCCTGTCCTTCAGATGTATCAAGATCCAGCCAGGCCAGATGTTTTGCTTCTTTGGGTAGGAGAGTTTTTTCCATCGCGAGCGCTGAATAATGAGCGGCGATGCTCCCGCCAAAACCTCTGGAGCCCGAGTGTGAAAGCAGTGCAAGGTAGCTGCCGGCTGGGATTCCTTCGAAGCCATCAGCCTGCATCTCCAGTTCCCCCCATTCAACGAAATGATTGCCTGTGCCCGAAGTTCCCAGCTGACGGTAGGCCTTGTCTTTCAACAAACGGATTTGTTTCGTTTCCTGCCATTCGGGCCGGTCAAAGATACTGCTGTCAAAATACGTCTGCGTTTCGCCACCTATGCCAAAGTTTGTATGCTGCAGCAGCAGTTTCTTCAGTTCTTCTGACCGTAAACCGGCAGCGCTGCCCGGCAGTTCAAATATGCTCATGCACATGCGGCATGCAATATCTACACCCACCGCATACGGTATGATCGTATTTGCTTCTGTAGCTAGAACGCCACCTATCGGTAACCCATAACCTTGGTGGGCATCAGGCATGAGCGCCCCCGCAAGGGCAACGGGCAGCCGCATCGCTGTGTTCATTTGAGCAAGCGCACCTGACTCAATAAACTCGCTGCCAAAAATCCTGTAAGATGGGGTTTCCTCGCGCAGCGCATGTACTGTGTGTTCAGCAGACTCCAATTTTCCTTTTTTAAACAACTTTAATACAGATTTCGCCACTTTATGAAATTCACTCCGGTCATCAGTTATAAAAGGTTGTGGGTCTGTTAGCACGGCTCTTACATTGCTGAGTACCTCCGGTTTAGACATTGCTCCTGAATTCAGCAGCCCATTTGCAACGCGGCTCATCTCTACAAGCAGTTTCAGATCACTTGCGCCAAGGGCAGTAAGTTCGCTATTGCTAATCTTTTCCTTTTTCATTGCTGGTCGTTATACAGCAGCGGTTCCTTAAGAGGTCGCTGCTGCTTCTGAAACGGCGGCAGGGCTGAAATTGTTCTGCCTGATCGCGGAAGCCGACGGGCATGTTTCAGGTCCTTTTGCTGCGCATGGCTTTCACGTGCTGCAGGGCCGGGTCTGCGGCAAACCTGCGGTAGTCATCGCTGTCTACGCCGTAAATCGCAATTTTGCCTTCCGGGTTGTGGTGTATTCCCCAGCCATACCGCTTGGTAAGCGGCGAACTACGCAGGCAGGGTTGGCCTTTGGAGAAAAAAGCAGCCCTTGCTTCGTCCTGTTCGGATAACAGCAAGTCATTTTTTTGTGCGTATGTTTCAAACACCACGTCGTCAGATGAATACTTGTACGGCGCACTCTTCAGCATGGAAAACTGAATGTTGGCAATGGTTTTGCCGCCGGTTTTTTCAGGCGGTATCTCGCCGGTGGCTGCCGGGCAGTCTTCCGCAACCTGGATAAAGGTATTGTAATAGTTGGTCGTTTTCATGAATCTGGTAATTCAGGAAATTACCAACTTTCCCGCTTCGGGCGAAACTTATTATGCAGAATTTTTGATCTCAGCCAGTGCTTTCTCCCACATTTCTCTATGGTCTTCAAGATACATCTTCTCGATCGGACCAGCTGTAATCGTCAGGATCGTTGAACCCTTAGCTGTTTTCTCCAGCGTGAAAAGTTCCGTATAGGCGCCAAGGCTGTCGCCGGGTTTCGGATTAATTTGGTCATAATACCGCAGTTCAAGACTGGCTCCGGGATCAAATTTGTTGATAATCCCGCTTGTTCCCACATTGCCCTCAAGGTCTGTCCATACAATGTTACTGCCTTGCCGCCAGTCGCTCTCGGCTTTCGCACCGCCACCAAAGGCCAGGCCCCAGGTGTTGTTAGGATTAATCAGCACTTCCCAGATCTTTTCTGCGCTGACATTGATTTCTATCGATTTGCTGATTAAACCTGTTTCTACAAAGTTTCTTAGTGCAATTCCCGTAATATGATTCCAGTCTTCACTAAAGCTCTCAGTGCTGAGCGCGCCATCATCCTGAGGGAAACTATCCAGACCCGAATGGGTAAGCTTTAAACGGGTTTCCCTTTCCGACTCAGCAAAAAGCTCAAACGTTACTTCTGAATCACCTGGAAAACCTTCATATCGCCAGCTATAGCTTAGTTTTTCCGGAGGAACACAAGCTGTGATCCGGCAAATGTGTTTATATTTTGTTCCGCCCTCAGGCCCTGCGGTGAACTCAAATTCAAATCCAACTTCCGGTCGGAAATCTTCAATCTCAAAATACCATTGGCGCAATTGTTTTGCGTCTGTCAGGGCTGTCCATACTTTCTCGATTGGTGCCTCGTAGGTCCGTTCAAAGACCAGTGCTTGATTTTTCATAAGATTCTTTTAGGGGTTAAAGATTATTATGCCCGGACTGCTCCTGCTCAAGGAAGCTGCCGAGCGCATCAAGTTTAGTGTTCCACATTTTCTGGTACTGGTTTACCCATTCTGCCACGTCATGAAGCTGGCCGAGATCTGCCCGGCAGATTCGTTCGCGGCCTTTTCTTGAGATGGTAACGAGTCCGCATTCGCTCAGGATTTTTATGTGTTTCGAGATAGCCGGCCGGCTGATGTCAAAAGCAGCGGCGACATGGTTCAGGTTCATGGTCTGCGTGGCCAGCATGCCTATGATAGCCCGTCGGGTTGGGTCTGCAATGGCCTGAAATACGTCTCTTCGGATCTGCTGCATAAATGAAACCATTCGGTTACCTAAATATAGGAAACCGGATGGTTACATGACAAATTTTTTGAAATTTTTTTTTAGATATTAAGCCTTAGCAGAAGGCAGCGGGACGTATTCTAAAGTTAAAACAATACTATTCCCGCACTCCAGCCTATCCAGCCGCGGGTATCTTTTATGCCGGTATCGATATGTCTGCCGCGTTCTTTCAGGAAGGCATAACCGGGCACCTGGGTTCGCTGATCAGAGTAATAGACATTGAATGCCGGACCGGCATTGATGGCGAGCCAATTGAGCGGCCGGTAGTGAAGCTTCAGATCGAAGCGATTCAGGATATTGACAGCTTCGCGGTCACCCTGATAGATGTACCGTGCACTGAGTTCGGGATTAATTAAAAAGTGGCGGCCGGTCTGTATCTGCTTGCCAAAGCCAAAACCTGCCGCGGTAAGTTTGGGCTGATTTCCGGCATTGCGGCCAACGATGATCGCCGTATAAAATTTCCGGTTGCCGGTTTTTAGTGTGGCATTGAGTGGGATACTTTCATTGCTGCTGAATTCCACCTGGTGAAGTCCCTTCGGTACGATATTTAACAAACCAAAGCTGTAGCCTGAAGAGGTGTCGGCAACATTGATCAGGCCAAGTTGAAAACCGCGCAGGTGACGTGCATAGTTGATCAGTGCAATGTGAAAACCATCCGCAGATCTGCCGGCCAGGTTAGCCAGGAGCGCCAGCCTGAAGCCGTCAAAATTCCGGCTGTAGTTGATGAAACCTGCAATTTGTCCGCCCCGGCCATCTTTCGCCAGGTTGCCTGCTGCACCAATTTGTAAGCCGTTCATTTGGGTAGGTACATGGTTGAAGAGACCGACCTGAACACCTTTAAAGGTTCCCCGCACATCATTGAATCCGAGGCCGACCTGCATGGCCCGGACATCGTTATTTACCAGATTATACAGTCCGCCGACCTGGAAACCGCTGAGGGACCCTTTTACGCGATTGGCACCAAGAGAAATTTGTACACCATCCACATCACCGCTAACCTGGTTATAAATTCCACCCGTCTGAAAGCCGTTCATATTGCCTCCCACAATGTTGAAACCACCGGCCAGCTGCATCCACCGGGCACTGCCCTTATTTATATTGAAGGCCAGACCGATTTCCAGGCCGTCGACACCAGCCGTGTAACCGCCCGTTGCGTTCAGCGAAAATTTATTCACCACCTGACCACTCAATGCACCATGTGAGCTCAAGCCCGGAGTAAGCGAAGCCTGAAAAGGCGCCCTCGCTATAAAACCTCCTATATTGATGTCCTGAATACGTTGCCGCGATGTGATCAGCCAGCGTCCGAAAACTGTATTTTCTATGCCCGAGACTTCTGCGTCATCACGGTATTCATAATCACTTTCCCGATCGCTCCTTCCCGCGTTCGCGTTTACAGTTACTTCCGACAGAAAATGTGTAGTTACATCGCGGTAGTTTTCTTTGCTGATTGTAAGTGCGATGGTGCCGGGACTGTTCTTCAGACGAAGACTAAAAAAGCCATCTGCATCGGTCAGTGTTGACTGTAGTAATCTCTTCTCATACACACTTGCATTTGGCAGGGCCCTGCCAGTTTCCTTGTCAACAACCTGTCCGCTTATAAAATAACTTTCTGCATTGCCAGACGATTCCCTGACTACCAACGAAAGTTGCAGCGGTGCATAACGAATTATAATAAACTGATGGGTTGTCCGGTACTCATACTGCCTGTTCAGAAGCCGGTCCAGTGTTTCTTCTATGCTCAGGTTATTTGTTTGTATGCTTACTATGCTGTCAGCTGGCAGGATATTACTGTTATAAGAAAACCTGAAGCCGCCCTGCTGTTCCAGTTGCTGAAGCAGCGCGCCCAGCCTGACACGTTCTGCACGCAGGGTAACCTTTCTGGCCAGGACCGACTGTCCGCGTACTTCTGCAAAAGCGCATAAGAAGACCAGGAACGAAACAAAAAAGTAGTGTCTTCCGCCCATTTATTTCAGTATAATCTGCTTACCGCGATACTCAACACGAAGACCAAATGTTTCTGATATAATGCCGATAATTTCCTGCAGGCTTTCGTCGCGAAACGTGGTGCTGATTGGCAGCTTGTTCAGTTCCGGACGGCCTGTTGTCAGATCAGCATCAAACTTGTCATTAAGCACGGGAATGAGCTCGCCGAGCGGTGTGTTGTCGCAGACAATGGTCCCGCTTACATAATAATTATAGAGGGCTCCCGAGTTCTGCAACCTGGGCAGCTCCATGGTATCATTCGTAACGCGTGTTTTCTGCCCGGCTGTCAGTGCCACCGATTTTTTATTCCGGCTGACTTCAACCTTTCCGCTCGCCACGGTTACCGTTGTTTCCCCGTTCCGGCTCCTGACGTTAAAGGAGGTTCCCACTACACGGACCCGGATATCGTTAACGGTGATAATAAAGGGCTGCGATTTATCCGGGCTTACGTTAAAAAAGGCCTCACCCTGAAGTTTCACCTGTCTGATGCCGCCTGTGAACCGATTGGGGTAGGAAAGTGAAGAGTGTTTATTTAATGTTGCAAATGTGCCGTCGGGAAGCGTATCCTGTTTTACGAGATCTGTCGTGCTGATATTGATCTGAGTAAGCCGGCCAAACATGCTGTAGTAGGTTATCCAGCCAAGTCCGGCAAGCAGGACAAACATCGCGGCAGTGCTGATCAGCCTGCGGCTAATGCGCCATCCTGCCGGTTTGGCAGGGTACTGCTCCTGTTCAAGCCGGCGGTTCAGCCTTAACAGCGCTGCCTCAGCATCAAGGGCATTGTCGGGACGAAGTTCACTTTTTTGCAGTATGATGCGGAATTGTTCCAGGTGCCGGCGGTGTTCCGGTTTTTCGGTTAACCAGTCCTCAACGGCAGCACGCTCGGCTGAACTTGCCTCATTAAGCAGGTACTTTACAAGCAAATCGTCATTTACAGCTATATTCTTTCTGGTCATATGCGTTCAAGTAAAAAGGCGAAGAACAGGGGCAGGAAGTCTGCAAGTTTTACCCGCAGCACGCGTAATGCTTTGCCCATTTGATTCTCTACGGTTTTAACTGATATATTTAAAGCTGTTGCTATTTCATGGTAACGAAGCTGTTCCATGCGGCTCATCCGAAAAATTTCCCGGCACTTCAGCGGCAGCTCCTCAATGGCCTGAAAGATCTGACGTTCCAGTTCTGATGCCTGCATGTGCTCGTCAGGAGCCGGACTTTCGGCAGGCTCATTAGCGTAATGCAGTTGAAAGGCGCTGCGCACTTTTTGATGTTTGAGGTTGTTCAGACATTCATTATGTACTGCACGGTATAGGAACGATTTAAGGTATCCCTCTGCATTCAGTTGTGCACGTCGTTCCCAAATCCTGCAAAATACATTTTGAACGGCTTCTTCTGCCGCATCACTGTCTTTGAGCATATTGTTCGCATAGGCATGCAGGTGTTTATAAAATTCAAGAAACACCTGGTCAAAAGCAGCCTTATGCCCCTGTTTGATCTGGTCGATGCGCGTGTAATCGTCTGGTTGCACAACTATTGATAATTGACGGGCGCTAAGATACAGGCTTTCCCTCAATTTAGCAGTGGCAGGTGTATTCTTAAGCCGTAACGCTATATTCATTGCCCTTCAAAAATTAGTGGTGCTTCTGCCGCAAGCAGATTGTGCTGCATGAATAACCTGACGTAACTTTCTTCGGTCAGATCTGTGTGCGGATCCAGATCAATCATGAATTGCAGGCGGCCACAGCTGATATGGCAGCTGTGATCGGGCTCCACATAAAAACAGACATTTCCCGCCGGAAGCGTTAAGTGAATGGTGTTGTGCATCCGACCTGGGCTGCAGTTTGTTCCGAAAAATCTGCGCAGGCTGGTCAAAAGGGTGTATGCTGAAAAGGAAAATATCATGGATTGCTCTGTTTTAAAATTACCCGCAGTTTCTTACGAATGATCAGCGTTTTTACCATCGCCGGCAGGATATGATCCAGGAAAACCATCAGGCGGTTCAATACGCCCGGAACAATTTCCCGTTTGCCTTTAAAAAGTCCGTCTATTGCTTCGCGCGCAACCTGGTCAGGTTCCAGGATACTTGCGGCCGAAATTCCTTTCAGACTGTGGTTCATCACGAGCAGTTCAGGTTTTGTATGGATACCGCCCGGACTTAACAGACTTACCTGCACTCCAGATCCGGCCAGTTCCAGTTGAAGTGAGCGTGTAAAATAGCTGATAAAAGATTTTGTAGCCCCATAAACCTGCTTTTTAGGAACGATGAACTGTCCACCCAGACTGCCAACATTCAACAAGTATAACTTTTCTGGGCGGCAGGGCTGTTCCAGGAAAAGCCTGCTCAGCAAGACAGTACTTGTTATATTCAGATCGATCTGCGTTTTGTAAAAGCTGATTGACTTGTCTGCAAACCATGACCAGTTGCCCAGACCCGCGTTGTTAATAAGTATACCGGGATAGATACTCCGGTTAGCCAGTTCTTTAAAAATGGATGTACAACTGTTGCTTGCCGTAAGGTCGGTCTCAAAAATATCCACCTTGACGTTGAAATTAATGCGGATGTACCTGGCCAGCTCAGGAAGACCGGTTTTAGGCAAAGCCACAAGCACCAGGTGGAAGCCACGGCCCGCAAGTTCAAAAGCAAATGATTTGCCCAGGCCCTCGCTGGCACCTGTAACCAATGCAGTTTGTGTGTTCATTCTTAGTGATTTTGAATGTGTTCAATTGTTCTCTTTAACCCTTCGGCGAAAGGCGTAATTTGATAACCCAGTCGTGTGATAGCCTTGGTGCTGCTGTATTTCTGATCGGCATTTAACCGGTCGGCAAACTCCGGCAGAAAGTGAGGCGGCAGACCTGTCAGTGCAGATTTAAGCTTTTCAAACCTGCTGTAAGCTTTAATTACCGGCACCGGTACATGGAACAAGCGGCGTTTATGTCCGGATAAGCGCGCCAGCGCGCCAAAAAACTGGTTAAAGCTGATGTCTTCGCCGCCGAGAATATACCTTTCGCCGGCTTCGCCATGCAGCATGGCTTTAAGGTGCCCCTGCACTACGTCATCTAAGAAAGCATAGTTCGCTACGTTTTCTCCCGTACCGGGGATGACCCGCCACCGCCCTTTCAGGTAACCGCTTACCATTTTGCTTACTGTGTTGCTGTCTGTAACCGGGCCTTCGCCATATACACGGGAAGGGTTGACGATTACAACGTCGAGTCCGCTTTGGACCCATTTTCTTACCTCAAGTTCCGCCAGGTACTTCGTGCGTTCATAATGAATAGGAAAACCGCCGATCCGCGGGTCATCTTCAGACATCGGATACTTAACGGTGGGACCCCATACCCCGCAGGTCGATGTGTATACGATGCGGTGTATGTTTTGGCGGACCGCCGCTTCAAGCACATGGCGTGTGCCCGTTACATTAACCTGGTAAAAATCATCGGTATTTTTGCACCACATTTTCGCCAGGGCAGCAGTATGATAAACCTGTACGCAGCCTTCCATGGCAGCAGATAAGGTTTCTTTCTCCAGGATATCGCCGCGAAAAAACCGGATATTGTTATGTTGCGGTAAAAACGGGTGAGTGATGTTCCGGCAAAGCGCGTGAACAATATGGCCACGCCGTGCCAGTTCCAGGCAGAGGCTGCGGCCAATAAAGCCGCTCGCCCCGCTCACAAATACGTGTTGTTCTGTTGTCATAGTTTCGGGGTTCAGGCAAGTTCCATTTGGATGGTGTACAGAGTATGGTGCACAACTACGCGCTGACAGATACCATTGGCGAAATAATAATCGTTGAAATTCCCGTCGGGCAGTTTGATACGGTAACTGTGCGCACCGGTTTTTTGAATGGCAACAAATTGCTGAAAGTTGTCTGAATACACCTGGTTGATGTTGACCGGTTCTTTACAATATAGCAGCATCATGTTGTACGCAATAGGAGATTTGAAGGATTTTGTTTTTTCGCCCGAGACAATTTTATAGTCGTCGCTGCAGAGCCAGGTTTTCTTGCGGTCTTTTTCCTTGCCATTGACGATGCGGCAGACATTTGAGCTCAGCAGTCTTCCTTTGCTGAAATGCGCCTGATCAGTCGTGCTCACACGAATGCTGAAAAGCAGGCTCGTTCTGATCTGGGAGGTCATCCTGAGGTGAAGGTCATCGCCAGTTACCTTTTTTACGAATTGCATGCTGCCTATCTGGTCTCCTTTGTGAATAATTCGGTAGGTCGTGCTGTTTTCCTGGGCAGACACAATAAGGCAGAGCAGGACCATGAAGAACAGAGGCAGAGCGGCCCGTTTCAAAATTGTCAGATCTGGAAGCACAGGCGGCGTGATGTTTCGCCTGAGCAGGGCTGGACAAATAAACTTTTTGTACAGCCAGATGGTAAGTGCTGGAATCATATAACTTTTTAAATGTGTGTTCTAAGCTGATATGACCCTAATACAACACATGGGGGCTATACCCCCACGCGCTGAACAAAAAAAGAAAAAAAATACCGGGCTAGTGTTTTGCCTGCCAGGCACCGCGTTTACGGTATGTATCGCTATACATGCGCAGTTTGTTTTTCAGATGTTGTCTTGCCATGAAGATTCTGGTCTTAACAGTACCGATAGGGATAGACAATTCCACAGCAATCTCATGGTACTTGTAGCCCTCAAAGTACCGAAGAAATGGTATCCGGTATTCTTCTGAAAGTGAACCAAGGGCCGTCTGGATGTCTCCGCGCATAAATTTGTTCTCTGCAAGGTTAGCGCTTGCACTGGAACGAAGCTGCTGCGAGGACAGGTCTTCGTTTACTTCGATAACCGCCGTCCATTTCGCTTTGCTCCGGTAGCTATTGATGAACGTATTACGTAAAATGGTGTAAAGCCAGGCTTTCAGGTTCGTCCCGTCTTTGTAAAGATTTGCGTAACGCAGCGCTTTCAGCATGGTCTCCTGCAATAGGTCTTCGGCATCATCGATATTGTGCGTAAACCGCAGGGCGTAATTTTTAAGCGAATTCCGATACTTGCAGATGGATGATTCAAGGGTGATCGCATTTGTATTCATGTTTCTCAGGTTTGATTCAACATTGATTCCTTTGTAATCGCGCTAATTGTTATCATGCCCGATAAATCTTTGCTGCACCTGCCAGATAAAGGCTGCAGACGATTATGTCAGCCCGATGGTCTGACACAGGCAGGAAAGCGTTAACGGATGTTGAGAGCCTAATTTCTCCCTGTTAAAACCGGGGGAAACAGAGAACGGTAATAGCAGAATCTGGAGCGAATTCAGATGAACAGATAATGAGGTTTCGGATAAAATTGTCCGGTTGGCCGCGTAAAGCCTAACGAAGTATGTCTTTAACAAATATACCCAAAAAATGTTTCGTTTTTCTTATCAGCAGGGTAAGAATACCCCACTGAAAAACCGGTAGCCAAGCCTACCAGTTACTGATGTTGTTAGCCGTGGTTAAAATGACCGGAGCCTTATCGCGGGTAACCATGATGGTGTGCTCAAATTGTGCAACATAACCGCCGCGGTTACCGCAAAGCGTCCAGTTGTCGGCTGCGGTATCCGCGAATGTTGAACGTGTAGAAATAAAAGTTTCAATGGCTACAACCATATTTTTGCCGAACCAGTCGCGGTTACCGCGTTCATAATAGTTTTCAATACCCGGCGATTCGTGAAGTTTACGGCCAATACCGTGTCCGGTCAGGTTTTTTATCACGGTATAACCAAGGCGCCCCGCCCGGTCCTGTATAAACTTTCCGGTTTCATTTACGCGTTGTCCGCTCCGTATGCGTGCAATCGCATCAAGCAGGATTGTCTTGGAGGCATTGACCAGGGGCATGTGACCATGAATGTCGCGTCCGACTATAAATGAGCCGCCGTTATCTGCCCAGTAGCCATCAAGTTCGGCAGATACATCAATGTTGATCAGATCACCCTCCTGCAAAATGCGGTCTGCCGCCGGCACACCATGTGCAACCTCCCCATTCATACTGATACAGGTTGCACCCGGAAAACCGTAGGTTTCTCTGGGGGCTGAGCGCGCTCCGCTCTGCTCAAGCAATGAGGCGCCAAAGTTATCCAGCTCAAGTGTGCTCATCCCGACCCGGGCATGCTGCTTCATGGCAAAAAGGGCGGAGGCCACAGCCTCAGACACACGGGCCATTCCGGCCATTTCGTTTTCGTTGCTGATCGACATTTTTTTGCCTGCAAAGGTGCGTCAATCTCATTTAGAGGTATTGGATATTTTCGACAAACGGAATGTCTTTGTAATGCTAAACACGCACTTTGAAAATTTGCTTAAACATTTAAGTAGCGTGTAAATGCATTTTTTTGTACTTTCATCCCTGAACCAAAAATAAAACCCGAAATGAAAAAACAGACTTTTATTTTTTTGTGGCTGTGTCTTGTCACAGCCTTTACGGCCGAAGCGCAGGTGCTCAATAATGACCTGTCTGCGCTGGCGCAGATCCAGCAGGGCATGCGGTCGCGCCGGGTAAGCAGCCATGACAGAACCGGTGCAAACGACGACTTCATGAGGATACCCGATAAACAGCGTAAAACGATCTTCGAGGTAAAAGGTGCCGGTATGATTAACCATATCTGGATCACCATGGCGCCCGAGCCTCAGAACCTGAGCCGAAATGATGTAATTATCCGCATGTATTGGGATGGAAATGATACCGCCTCTGTGGTATCGCCAATCGGCCCCTTCTTCGGACAAGGCTGGGAAGAGTCTTATGACTATACAGCCTTGCCGTTATCAGCCAGTCCGGTGCAGGGGCGGGGCATGGTGAGTTATTTTACGATGCCTTTTTCTAAAGGCGCCCGTATCGAGATTGAAAACCAGGCGGGTAAAGACATCAACTCATTCTACTACTTTGTAGATTACGTTGAAATGGACAAACTCCCCGCCAATACCGGTCGCTTCCATGCCTGGTACAACCGCAAACTGACTGAAGCACCCGAAAGCGGAGAGAATGAATGGTCTACCCTTGGCAAGCCCGGAACCAATACCACCGGAAAAGATAATTACCTGATCGCCGATATAAAAGGAAAAGGGCACTTTGTGGGTGTGAACTATTACGTGCATTCTCCTACACCGATGTGGTATGGTGAAGGGGATGACATGTTTTTTATTGACGGGGCCGAAAAACCCACTTTGCTGGGAACCGGCACGGAGGATTATTTTAACACGGCCTGGTGCCCGAAGACGGTTTATACGCACCCATATTTCGGCTACCCCCGCGTAAACAATGACGCCGGTTGGCTTGGCCGCACGCATTTGTACAGGTTTCATATTACAGATCCGGTGTATTTCGATAAAGCGCTCCGGTTCAGCATTGAGCATGGACACAACAATGTGCTCACACTGGATCTTGCCAGCGTAGCCTACTGGTACCAGAGCCAGGCTGTTGGCGTACCCGGTATTCCTGATAAGGCAGGAAGAAAACCAATGCCGTTTGTCGACTTTATCGACATGCACAAATGGCGTCACGAATGGCGGAAGAACTCGGGCAATGGTCCGACACTCTGGAAAAACAAGTAAAAAAAACCGAACCCGGCTCACAGCCGGGTTTTTTATTTAAGACTCACCGTTGTTCGGGGATAGTCTTGCGAAAGTATATAGCCTTTCGGTTTTCAATAAATGTAAAGCTGTGGTATCTGACCGCTCACCGCCGCAGGGGCTCCTTCATCAGGCGGAATGCAGCTATCGGCTCCGATGGATGGCGGGACCCTGGTTAACTAAACCGGATGGGAGCGGCAGCCGCGAGGAACGAGCGCTACAGCGTACAGCCGGACTGCCTTGAATGCCATGCTTCAGGCCCGGCTTTCTAAAAACTTCGATTTCCTGATCTTTTGCCGGAAAAATTGTCGTGTTATTTAAGCGTATCGTTGTGCACGCCGGCCTTCGATCTATAAGCCGGCTTACCAGCCTGTTAGCTGCTGGTCAGTGTGCTGCTAAAACGTATCGTGTTGCGTTGTAATTTGTTGATAGACAAGTATTTAAGTGTAATTTTTTTGATTTTTCGACTTCGGTTAGCTTATATTTGGGTCTAACCAGATATTTAGCGGGGGCCGGCCCCGGATTTAAAAACCAATGCATGGCAGCGGCTTGTCAAGGACAGGCCCTGTAAATTCAACTCGTTAATTACAATCAATCCTAACCAAAATGAAGACAAACAAGAAACAAATTGTCCGGTCGTGGGCACTTGCAATGACTGTATTATTCAGCCTTCAAGGCTGTCGGAAAAATGAGGCGCCGCAACAGGACGCAGCAGGGACGCCCGAAAAAAGTGCCTCCGCCAGCACAGCCCAGGTCTGGCCAAGCTACATCAATACCCAGTTTAACCACAGCGACGGAACCTTTACGTATGGCGAGGCTAGTGCCGATTTTGGTGGCGCCACGCTGCAGGGCTGGAACGAAAGCCGGGCCTGGATCTCAGGTAACTGGGCACGGGCCACACTGATGCCTAATTCGGTTTCGAACGGACTTATCTCGCAAGTAGACATTTCTGATGGCTCTGCCTATGAAGCAGATTTTAAGATCCGTTTTCACAGCGACTTCGACTGGAGCCGCGGGGGAAAGGTCGGATTCGGGTTTCTGATCGGCGAAGGCAATACGGGCTGCGATGTTCCAACAGACGGCAACGGCGGCAGCCTGAGGCTGATGTGGTACAATACGGGCAGCAGGGTTTTCTTTCAGCCTTATGTATACCACAGAGACATGGCGGGCCCATGTGGCGATACCTTCAACAAGTCATACCCCTCGGCCGGCAGTCTCGCCAAAGGTGCAACCTATAATGTGCACCTTTATGTGAAAAGTAATACCGGATCAAATAAAAATGGCTGGGTACAGGTGCGCATTAACGGCACAACGGTACTCGACCAGGCTATCCGTTGGACCACGAATGATGCTCAGCGACTGATCAACCGGTTGTCATTCCATAATTTCCGTGGCGGAAAAGATGTTGCGGTCTGGGGGTCAAGCCAAACCAGCTACATTTATTTTGATGACCTGGTGGTAAACAAGATCAGCAATTAATCAAATTATTAACCGGATGATGAGGGAGAAAAATTTTTCTCCCTTTTCTTTTGGATAAGTTAACGGTGTTAATTAGTTTTACCACGTCAATAGAACATGGGAATTAAGGAAAGAAAATCGAGGGCTAAGGAGGATCTGAAAAAGGCGATACTTGATGCTGCCAAAAGATTGTTCAGTGAGAAAGGATTCACTGCGACTTCCATGCGTAATATTGCAGAACTGATTGAATTCAGTCCGACAACAATTTACCTCTATTACAAAGACAAGAACGAGATTCTGTTTGCACTGCACCAGGAAGGGTTCAGGTTGATGCAGGATAAATTCAGTGCCTTGCAGCATGTGGAAGAACCGTTTGAGCGGCTGAAAGCGATGGGCAGGATGTATCTCGAGTTTGCCGAGCAAAACCGTGACTATTATGATCTTATGTTTGTCATGGAAGAACCGGTCGAGCTGTGCTTTAAGTCTGATAGTGAGTGGGAGGAGGGTATGACAACCTACGGCGGACTTTACCAGACCATCCTTGCCTGTCAGCAGAGCGGTTATTTTAAGGGTTTTGAGCCGCATGGCTTGTCGCTGACCATATGGAGCATGGTTCATGGACTTTGCACCCTGAGCGCTACAAAAAGGCTTGAGCATATGGTAGATAAAAAAGACATGATTCCCGGGCTTGTTATACCGAAACGAACCTATGTATTTGAAACATTTGTAAAAATGCTTGAAAGAATAAACTAAAAAATTTTGAACTTAACTTAACACTGTTATTAAAATAAACGATGTCAACAATGATTAATTTTAAATGGCTGACGAAGCTGTTTTTCCGGGTTTGTCTGCTTGTGCCGGTGGCTGCTCAGGCCCGGCAGGATGTAGTTGATGGGTATGTGCGCGAAGGCTTTCGCAGCAATATTGTTCTGCAGCAAAAACAGGTCTCGCTGCAAAAGGCGGTAAATGCGCTTCAGGTAGCGAAAAGCATGTACCTGCCCGCTATCAGTTTCCAGGCGGCCTATCAAAGCGGACAGGGCGGCCGGTCGATAGACCTGCCTGTTGGCGATCTTCTTAATCCGGTGTACAGTTCATTAAACCAGCTAACCGGCACGGAAAACTTTCCACAAATCGCCAATGTTTCGCAGACCTTTTTTCCGAACAATTTTTATGATGCGAAACTGCATACAGCAGTGCCGATTTTAAACACCGACCTGGGCTATAACAAAAAAATTCAGGAGGCACAACTAGGTATCCAGGAGTTTGAAGTTATTATTTACAAACGCGAGCTGGCAAAAGATATTAAAGCTGCTTATTACAATTATCTGAGTGCGCATGAGGCGATCGGTATATATGAGTCGGCCGCCATGCTTGCTGCTGAGGGCAGGCGCGTGAATGAGGCCCTGTTGAAAAATGGAAAAGGGCTTCCTGCGTACGTTTTGCGTGCCAATGCCGAAGCCGAGCAGGTTGATGCCCAATTGAATGCTGCCCGGCTAAACGCCGCGAATGCCGCGGCTTACTTCAATTTCTTGTTGAACAAGCCGGCTTCCTCAGACATTGCGCCAGATTCGCAAGCGAAAGAGAGGCTGGCATCAGTCATGCCAACAGGCGAAGTTGATACGCCAGCTGCGGGCCGGGAGGAGTTAAAGGCACTTGACAAAGCCGTTGCTATCAGCGAGACGGCGGATCGGATGAACCGCAATTTCTGGGTGCCAAGAATAAACGGGTTCATTGACGTGGGCAGCCAGGCCGAGGGTTTTCGCTTCAATAGCAACGCAAGATATTACCTGGCGGGGATTTAGCTTGAGATACCCGTGTTTACCGGGAACAGAAACCGGCTGAAGATCAGGCAGTCATCGCTTGACACAAAAAATGCCGGCCTGAACCGGGAACTGGCCGCGCGGCAGCTGGAATTAAGCAGCAAAACCGCACAAAACAACTTGATTTATGCCTGGAGAACTTACGGTTCCTCGCTCAGGCAACTTGGGCCGCGGCCAGTTACCAGCGTCTGCTTGAAAAAGGCTATAAGGCCGGCAGCAATACCTTCATTGAAACGGTAGATGCCCGCAACCAGCTGACGGCTGCCCGACTCGCCGTCAATATTAATCTCTACAAGGTGCTGATCAATGCAGCAGAACTTGAACGTGAAACAGCTTCTTACCCCATTCAATAATACGCATCATGAAATCAAAAATTATACAGGCCGGCTTCGTGCTGGCCATTACACTGGCTGCTTGCTCTCAAAAAAAAAAAGAAAAAGACAGTTTTGCAGCACCAGAGATCCCGGTAACCGTCGTAGCGCTACGCCAGGAAGCCCCGGGAGCCGCCATCCAAACATCGGGCATATTCAGTACAGACGATGAAACGCCGCTCGCGTTCAAGACCGGGGGGCTTGTTGCCAGCATATTTGTAAAAGAGGGCGATGCGGTAAAGAGAGGCCAGTTGCTGGCCACGCTTAATCTGACCGAGGTGGGGGCGCAGGCCCAACAGGCCGGCTTGTCTCTGCAGAAAGCGGAACGCGATTACACCCGGGCGCGGGCACTGTACCGCGATAGCGTGGCTACACTTGAGCAGCTTCAGAACGCAAAAACTGCACTTGACGTTGCCAGGCAGCAGCAGCAAGTGGCGGGATTTAACCGCAATTTTTCTGAAATACGTGCCGCAGCCAATGGCTTTGTACTAAAAAAATACGTGAACGCAGGGCAGGTTGTAAGTCCCGGCACCCCGGTGCTGCTTGTAAACGGCGCCGGTGCGGGTAAATGGTTACTCAAAGTGGGCCTTAGCGATAAACAATGGGCATCCTTACGCATCGGGGATCGGGCAGAGATCAGCTCAGATGCAACCGGAGGTGCTACCTGGCCGGCCATGCTGACAAAGAAAGGTGAGGGTATTGACCCGGCTTCGGGAACCTTTGCTGCCGAACTGAGCTTTAACGCAAAACAGGGAAAGCTGGCGAGCGGGCTTTTTGGGCGGGCAAAGATTTATCCAGCAAGTGAAAGTAAAGGCTGGACAATTCCGTACGATGCACTACTCGACGGGGACGCAGGGAAAGGCTATGTTTTTGTAACAAACGACCGCAGGAAGGCCCGGAAAGTTCATGTAAGCATCGGCGGAATTGAGAATAACCAGGTATACGTTCGCTCGGGGCTCGAGGGTGTAAAATACCTGATCGTTTCCGGCAGCGCCTATCTCGATCAGGGCTCAGCCATAAAAATTACCAGACCTTAACAACGCCACATATGAAAATCTCAGAATACGCTGTAAAAAATTACCAGTTTACACTTATCATGTTTATCATGGTGGCGGTGCTGGGTGTTACCACTATATTGAATATGCCCCGGTCAGAAGATCCGGACATCAAGGCGCCGAATTTCCCAATTGTTGCAGTCTATCCCGGTGCCAGTCCGAAGGATATGGAAGAACTCGTGGTCAAACCCATCGAAAAGAAAATCTATGCACTCGACGACATCAAGGAGATCAAGACAACTATAAAAGACGGTCTGGCTGTGATAGCGGTAGAAAGCAAATACGCAGCAAATGTAGACGACAAATACCAGGAGCTTGTGCGCGAGGTCAATGCCTTGCGGAGCAGTCTGCCGGCAGACCTGTTCAGTCTTGAGGTCCAGAAAATTTCCCCGACCGACGTCAATGTGCTGCAGGTTGGTCTTGTATCGATGAACGCCTCCCGTGAAAAACTGCAAAAAGCCGCCGAAGACCTGCAGGAACGCCTGGAAAAAATTCCCTTTCTGAAAAATGTGGAGATAGCAGGCATGCCTGGCCGGCTGGTACGGATAGACCTTGACCCCGCAAAACTCGCCCAGTTGCGACTGCCTATTGGAACGGTCAGCAATGCGATACAGAGCGAACTCGCAAATATCCCGGGTGGAAGCATTAACCAGGGTACCAAGTCTTTCAATATCAAAACCAGCGGCAATTATGAAAGTCTTGAAGAAATCAAAGCGACGGTTGTAGCCAGCGCCGGAGGGAAAAATGTTCAGCTCGGCGACGTGGCAGACGTTTACTTCGATTATGCGCCTGAAACGCATATTACGCGCCTGAATGGCTACCGGAGTGCATTTGTTGTTGCGGCGCAGAAGCCCGGGGAAAATATCAGCCGCACTCAGGAGGCTTATCTTCCGGTCATTGAAGATTTCAAAAAGACTTTACCCGCCAACATTGATTTGAAACTGAGTTTTGATCAGGCCGACAATGTGAATAACCGGCTTAGCGGACTGGGAACATACTTTCTCATCGCCATTCTGCTCGTGTCGGTCACGCTGCTGCCGCTCGGCCTGCGCGCTGCAACGGTGGTGATGATCTCTATTCCATTGTCGCTCGCTATTGGCATTGTCATAATTAACGTGTTGGGCTTCGATCTGAATCAACTGAGTATTGTCGGACTGGTTGTGGCACTCGGCCTGCTGGTCGATGACAGTATCGTTGTTGTAGAAAATATAGAGCGCTGGCTGCGGGATGGACACAGCAGAATGAATGCTACACTGATGGCAACGAAACAAATCGGCGTAGCGGTAATCGGCTGCACCGCTACCCTGATGATTGCCTTTATGCCGCTGCTGTTTCTGCCCGAAGCTTCAGGTGATTTTATAAGAAGTTTGCCGGCGGCCGTAATCGCCTGCATTATAGCATCGATGGTGGTGGCGCTGACAGTTGTTCCTTTTCTTTCAAGCAGGCTGCTGAAAAGCCACGCCGGGCATCCCGAAGGCAACCTGTTTTTGCGCGCATTTAAAAGAGGTATTCACAAAACTTACGCGCCACTGTTAAATGTGGCCTTGAAACACCCTGTTATGACCGTACTGGCGGCCATCCTGATTTTCGCCGGTTCGATGGCATTATTTCCTGTTGTCGGCTTTAGCTTATTTCCCCAATCGGAGAAACCGCAGTTTCTGATCAATATCGTAACACCGCTGCAGTCAAACCTGGCTTATACCGATAGTGTTACGCGTAAAATTGAAAAGGAGCTGGCTGCGGTTCCGGAAATGCGTTATTTCGCAACGAATGTAGGGAAGGGGAACCCGAGGATCTACTATAACGTTATCCAGCAAAACGAACGCAGTGATTTCGCTGAGATATTTGTGCAGCTTGACCCAGGCACCGGAACAGACCGGAAACAGGCGATTGTTGAAAGCCTCCGGCAGAAATGGACACCTTATCCCGGAGCAAAGATTGAGGTGAAAAATTTTGAACAGGGCCCCCCTGTAATTGCGCCTGTAGAGGTACGTCTGTTGGGTGATAACCTAGATACTTTGCGCAGGCTTGCCGTAGATCTTGAGCAAATGTTAAACCGGACGCCCGGAACCATCTATGTAAACAATCCGGTCAGAAATCTGAAATCAGATATAAAGGTCGATATCAATAAGGAAAAGGCCTTGTCACTCGGTATCCCCACAGTCAACATAGACCGCACTGTACGTTTGGCAGTGGCCGGCCTTACGCTCGGAAAATTCACCAATCCTGATGCTGGCGGCGATGATTATGATATCCTCCTGTCTGTGCCGAGGCCAATGTATCCCGACTTCAACGTCCTGAAGACACTGTATATAAACAACCTGGAGGGCACCGCAGTTCCGCTGGCACAACTGGCAGACTTCAGGCTGCAAACCTCTCCACTTACCATCAATCATTATAATAAGACGCGAACAGTTTCTGTAACAGCCTTTGTGAAGAAGGGTTATCTGACAGACCGGGTGGTCAGCGATGTGCAGACGCGCCTCGAGGGATATAAACTTCCTGCTGGGTACAGCTTCGAAATGGGTGGCGAGGTGGAAAGCAGGCAACGTTCTTTCGGTGGTTTTGGCAGCATCATTATTGTCACGGTATTCCTGTTTGTGGCCGTACTGGTACTTGAATTCAAAACGTTCAAGAGCACACTGATCGTTCTTTCGGTGATCCCGCTTGGTATTGTAGGTGCCGTGCTTTCGCTTCTCATCACAGGAAATACGCTCTCATTTGTTGCCGTGGTGGGAATGATCGCGCTGGCGGGTATCGAGGTAAAAAATACGATCCTGCTTGTGGATTTTACAAACCAGCTTCGCCAGGAAGGTATGTCGCTCGATGAGGCCATCCGCGAAGCCGGCGAGGTCAGGTTTCTGCCCATTATACTCACCACCCTGACGGCCATTGGCGGATTGATACCAATAGCGATTTCAACAAATCCGCTGATATCACCGCTGGCTATTGTCATGATCGGCGGGCTGATCAGCTCCACGCTGCTCTCGCGTGTGGTTACCCCGGTTATTTACAAACTGATGCCACCGGCTGTTGCCGCCCCGGATCAGGCTACAGGCATGTAATCAGACTGCCCGCCATGCAAATGGGGGCAGTTTCTTTAAATTATACGTTTCGTCAAAGCGGTTTTATTCAGAATAATTACTCAAAGAACTTTCTTAGGCCTACGGGAGAACCCTGCGGCCGGAATGCTTAAATAATTGCTATTTTAGGCCGAAAATTTTGATGAATGGATACTTCTAGACGATCTCTCAGTTCCCATGACTTGTTGGCTGTGCTTTCGCTTTCGCCGAATGCCACCGCAGTATATACGTCAGAAGACATCGTCATCGAAATGGCAAACGACGAGATGCTCTCTTTCTGGGATAAAGACCGCTCGGTTGTCGGAATGCCGCTTGCAGAAGCGGTGCCGGAGCTGGCAGAACAGGTCTTTATCGGCTTGTTAAAAAACGTCTGGCGCACGGGAGAAACGTATTCGGGTTCGCAGATGCCGGCTACGCTTCTAAGAAACGGCCTACCAACGCAGCGGTATTTTGATTTTGAGTACCGGGCCGTGAAAGACCATGCCGGCAAGACACGCTGCATTCTGCATACGGCCACAGATGTTACCGATGGCGTTCATGCACGTCTTCGGGCTGCCCAGGCCGAGGCCCAGTTCCGTGAAGTTATGGCGCAGGCGCCGATGGCGATCGGCCTGCTTGAAGGTCCCGATCTGCAGATTACAATGGCGAATCCCTTGATGCTCGATCTTTGGGGTAAAGAGAACTCGGTTGTAGGCAAGCCGCTGGCAGAAGGTCTTCCCGAATTAGAAGGCCAGCAATTTTTGGAGATCCTTCATGGTGTTATGCGCACCGGGCAAAGTTATCATGGCAACGAAACAAGAGCGTTGATCATGAAAAATGGCGTGCTGGGCGAATACTTTTTCAATTTTGTTTACCAGGCAATCAGAGACATTGATGGCCGGATCTCCATTATGATCGTGGCATACGAGGTAAGCGACCAGATTCGTGCGCGCCGGCAAATCGCTTACAATGAAAACCGCCTGCGTAACATGGTCATGGCGGCACCGATCGGCATAACGGTCTTAAAAGGACGCGAGCTGAGGGTCGAGATTGCAAATACTCCCATGCTCGGCATATGGGCGCGCACGACGGATGAAATGATTGGCAGCCGCCTGCTCGATGTTTTTCCGGAACTCATTGATCAGCCATTTCCTGAACTGCTGGCTGGGATCTTCGAAAACGGTAGGGGTGTGGCTATGAATGAAGTTGCTGTAGACATTCGTCGTAATGAAAAACTCGAGCGCATCTATGTGAATTTTGCGTATGAGCCTCTGTTCGAAGTCGACGGAACGGTCGAAGCCATTATGGCAACGGTTATTGACATCACTGAAGTGGTCGAATCAAGACTCAAACTGGAAGACAGTGAACAGCAGCTACAGGCCGTGAACGAAGAACTGACGGCTATAAACGAAGAACAGCTTGCCACAAACGATGAACTTCTTCAGGCCAATGATGAGCTGGTGGCGGCGAATGCAAAGTTGAAAGATGCGCAGAGCGAGCTGCACCATTACTACCGCCTTCTGGCAGACAGCGAAGAACGTTTCAAAAGTATCTTTGAGCATGCACCTGTAGGTATGGCGCTGCTGAGCGGCGAAGACCTGATCACAGAACTTGCCAATGATGAGGTCCTTAAAATATGGGGCCGTACGGCCGAAGAAATGATTGGACGGCCTCATGCCGATGCCAGGCCGGAGCTTAATGGCCAGCACATCCGCGAATGGTTGTTGCAGGCCATGCATAGCGGAGAGACGCGGGTTAATAATGAATTGAGAATCAAACTTCACCACAACGGCGGACTTCGCGAAGCCTGGGTAAATTCAATATATCATCCTATAAAAGATGGCGCAGGAAATGTCCGCTCCCTGCTTGTTATCCTCCAGGAAATAACGAGTGCTATCGTTGCACGAAATGCATCGCTGCAGGTACAGCAGATGTTTAATATGTCTATAGAATCAGCCAAGCTGGGTACCTGGAGCCTGTATGCAGAAAGTCGTCAGTTTGTGCCTTCAAGCCGCCTGAAAAGCTTGTTTGGCTTTGAAGAAAATGCATATATGAGCTATAAAATGGCCATGCGTCAGATTGAAGAGCCTTACCGCAGCGAAATGATGGACGCCATCGAACAGGCGCTGAGCGGCGGACAGGAGCTTGATATGGAATTTCCGGTTAAACGGCGTTCTGATCATAAACAGATCTGGCTGAAAGCTTCAGCAAGATATTTTCCTGCGCAGGAGAATATGCCTTCGCATTTTTCGGGAACCATGATGGATATCACCGAGCGTAAAACTGATGAAATTAGAAAGAATGACTTTATTGCTATGGTAAGCCATGAAATGCGTACCCCGCTTACATCGGCGAGGGCCTATGTTCAGATGCTTGAGAAAAAAGCGAATGAACGGGCCGACGCACAACTGGGTTCTATGCTGGGCAAAGTGCATAATCAGATGATTCGCCTCACTTCACTGATCAATGGCTTCCTGGATGTTTCACGCCTGGAATCCGGGAAGATCAAACTCCAACTTGAGACTTTCTACCTCAGCGAACTTTTTACTGAGATATCGTCAGAAGCAGTTTTTCTGGCCAGAGAACACCGGCTTCAGATTGAACCATGTGACAATTTTCAGGTACATGCAGATAAAAACAAAATCACCCAGGTCATTACAAACCTGGTTAGCAATGCTGTAAAATATGCCCCCCGCAATACAAACATCACGCTGAGTTGTAAAATCAACGGTAACAATGCTGAAGTCAGCGTAAAAGACGAGGGATCTGGTATCAACCCGGAAGACCAGCGCCGTATTTTTGACCGTTTTTATCGTGTAGAGGCAGACCATACGCGCTCCATTTCGGGCTTCGGCATCGGCCTATACCTTTGTGCCGAAATTCTTCAGCATCACCAGGGAACGATCCGGGTAGAAAGCGAGTGGGGTAAAGGGTCGACCTTCATCTTCACATTACCCCTTGCAGGCCAGGATTGATGGCGGCCGTGAACCGGGAAAAGTAGAGCTCATTTATATATGCTCTTATTCTGTAAGACCCCGGCTTGTTTTCCGAATGTTCGCATATGGCCAGACGTGCAATGAACCGGATGCCGCGATGGTTTCAGGATTTGATCTGAGGAACGCAAATTCATGTTTCGTTAACATTGTCTTTATAAGGCACACGTAGCTTTGCAGCGTAAATATTTGGTTAGTATTTATTAGTTTGGTTAGTTACTAAGAGCCTTGATGGATGTCAGGGCTTTTATGCGTCAGGAACTTTTGGTTTTTATGACTCCGACATCCGGGCGGGTATTGTAAAAATAAAAAACCCCGGCAGTACGAAGCTGCCGGGGAACAATTAAAGAAAGGATTGGTAAAAAACTAGTGGTCGTGAGATTCGCTGTTCTCGAAACCAAGCACGGCCAGGCGAACCGGGCGTGCACTCACCTTGTGTTTTATTACATTGCTGAAGTTTTCCAGGTCGATCTGATGCACTTCACCGGCCGAAGGAACTGCAACGTATGCATATCTTGCTGTTGCCTCAAGCACAGGTTTGTAGGTGTCTGCTGCCGGAGTGGCACCAATGGCCTGACCTTCTTTTTTCAGCGCGCCGCTGCTGAGGTCATAAATGCGAAGTTTGCCGTCAAGCGAAAGTACAAACAGGTTTTTGCCTGCATAGTCCGTTTTGCACTGAATCGCATCGGTACCGCTGTATATCGTTGTCATCCTGTTGTTAACAAGATCAATCATGTAAGCGCCCTTGGTTGCAGCGTAACCGATAAACTTCTTAGCTGATTTTGCGTACAGGATGGTTCCCAATCTGAATGCGCCAAAGCCATCAGGATTAGGGATCATGCGCTGTTCGCCGGTTTGTCTTACGACAAGTGCTCCTCCGGCTGTGTTCGCCGAGTTTGTGAACGCACCAAAAACCGCATTTGAGCCGTCGGTGGCGTTACCGTGAATCGCCCCTGTTTCGAGCGTTGAAGCATGAACCTGCGCACCGGTTTTATTGATCACCTTTACGCGTGTAGGCGAAGCGCCCTGGGCTGCGGCTACGGTGACCGCATAGGTTCCGTTCCCGAATTGTGCCATCGCACCATGATGCGGCAATAAGCCGGCGTTAACAGTTGTAAACCTGGCACCGGCAGTATTAAAATCTGCTTCATTGCCTACACTTAGTGTACCGTCGCCATCATTAAAAATCAGCGACTCTGCACCGTCACTTTTAAAATGGGTGGGTTTAATGCCTGATGCTGTAATGGCTGCCCACTTCGGATTGTTGGCCACGTCAACATGGTCCTCATGCGATTGAAGGCCCGTGTCAAATACCTCAACCAGGTTGTTGGCACCATAGAGAACAGCAGCATAACGACCGGAAGCCGTAGCATAGAGATTTGCCAGCGGGAATTTGCCGTCATAACTGGTAATGGCGGCTGCAAACGGATCAATCTGGGTAAGTTTGGCACTGCTTTCGTCGCTCACAAGCACCCGTACATACTTAAATTCTTTACCATGGTCATCATGGTCATGATCATCGGGATCAGCCGGATCTTTTTTACAGGCAGCGAAACTGCCGGCCAGCAGCGCGAAAAGCGCAATTTTCTTTAGGTTGTGTTTGTTAAACATGATTTGGGTTTTTATTTTTTACTTAATTTTTATACTGATTCCCTTTAGCGTCTGCCAGCCTTCACGGTCGGTAAGGCGTACCAGAAAATGGTAATCGCCCGGATCTGCATCAGCAGGAATGTCAAATTCAGTGACAGCTTCATAACTTGCAGGGCTCCCTTCAATAGGGAAATTTCTAATCAACAGGTAGGGTTTAACGGCAGTTTTTTTAGGTTCAAGCGCACAATCGTTCACTTCGGTGCTATGACTGTGGTGGTCGAAATTATGATGAACATCTATGCTGTAAGAGCCAAGTGCTACGTTGTCAGAGAAACGTGCTTTGAAACTGATCTTCTGGCCACGGGTAAAGGTGCCGCATTGCTGCGGTGACGCTCCCTGGTAAGCCAGGTCGATCACGGGATATGTCGTGTCTACCGGTGTTTCATCTTTACTGCATCCGGCCAGGATCAGACAGGCCAGCGGGATCAGGAGTTTAGTTGTTTTTTTCATGATATATGTCAGAGTTGTATGCGAATGGGAATGCTTTTATATGCGTGAATGCCATGCGTTGAGTTTGTATACAGCAGTACCAGGGTATAGTTACCCGACTGCCAGTTACGCGAACCGTTAACCGGTGTGCCTGATGGTTTTTTGTTATCGGCCGCTGCCCCGACAGCAAGACTTGCAGATACTGAAAAAGGGCTGCCTTTTGCCAGATTGGTATGTAAAGCATCGGCAACAACGATTGCCTTGCCGGCATCTACCTGGCTGATCAGCTCTGGGTAATGATTTGAGGCCTGACTGATTAACACGGCATAAAACTGTCCGTCATCCTGCGTTCCTGTTATATTCACATTGAGTGCAATCGGTTCGTCTTTCTGAAACGTTTGGCTTGAGGCCGGACCCTGAACTACCATAATTTCCGGCTGTACCTCCTGGTCGGCAGGGTTCAGGATCGACAGTTCTTCAGTCATCCTGGTTTCAGTGCCGTTCTCATCGCGAACGAAAAAGGTGAAGTCATAGCGGCCTGCGGGCGCGGTGGTGGGAATGCTGAAATGCTTGTGTATCGTTGTATTTTTTACACCCCTGAATTCAGCCCAGTCAAGATCCATTTTCCACGGTGCACTGTATTGTACGCCACTTTTTTGGGCGATGGAAATGCCCGTAGCCGCGATCCTGACCGCCGCGGTAACCTGCGCTTCAAAATGAAAGTCTTTGCCTATATAGGCTTTGCGCTCGTTGCCGCTGCCTATTTCCAATCCGGTCACTTCCGGCTTCGCAGCGTCTGTACCTGGCTGCTTTTTGCAGGCGCCAAGAAAAATGAGCGCACAAAACAATACGATTAGCTGATTATATTTCATGTTAGTTGTTTTTTTTCTGATGATGTCCGAAAGGCATGCTGATACTGAGCACGATGTCGCGGCCCATCTCAGGCAAGTCAATGAGTCTGTAGAAACTCGTATGAACGAAGTATTTCGTGTTCAGAAGATTCCGGATCTGGAGATTGAGATTTACAGGCTGTCTTCCCGCAAGCAGCGTAGCACCCGCGCGTAAATCGGCTACGCCGGATGAAGGCGTCTTCCGTTCAGGCGGGACGATGTTGTTTTGTGCTGCCGTGAGCCGGTAGTCGGCCGAAACGAAGGCATTTTGAAGCCAGCGACCGGAGCGGAATGCCTGTGTTGCAGAGAACAGAACCGATGGCGGCGGCGAAAAGGGGAGCGTGAAGCCTTTCTTATCGCCTGAGAGCTGGCGGGCGTAAAGGTACTCACCCAGCAATTCAACGCTGCGGCCGCCTCCCAGTTTCCTGCTCAGTTCCAGTTCCAGGCCATAACGCAACACGCGGCTTTGTGTGTAAGCAAAGATCTGGTTGCCGGCACCGTAGTCATAGTCGTGAAACGGTGTCGGGTTTAAATAGATGTAATTTGAAAAATAGTTCAGGTAAGGACTGAGTGTAATGTCCCAGGCATCGTCTTTCCAGCCTATTCCGGCATCCGCCTGGTAAGACTGTTCGGGTGCGAGTTCCGGATTACCGCGTTCATAGCTAAAATAATGGTAGTTGACGCCGTTTGCCGCAAGCTCTTTTGCAATAGGCACCCGGAAGCTTTTGCCGATGTTGAATCGGGCGAAAAATGGCATCGGACTGTAATTTAGTCCCGCAGACCAGGTCAGGCTGCTGAAATTACGTCCGAACGCTTCGGCGCGTGTCAGGTTCTCCTGTCCGCCGGCGGCGAGCGGCGTGCTGAACCAATCCCGGTAAGCGAAACTTCTGAAGTTCACATGATCATAACGGATAGCAGTCTGCAGCAGCAGTTTACTGCTAAGCCTGTAGTTATCGACCGCAAACAGACCGGCACTGAACTGACGAAAAGCCGGTACCAGGAAACTCCATCCGCTGATGCTGTTGCGCTGATTTTCGGTATTCAGGCCGACCGTCAGGCTATGGTGTTCAAAGGCGAGTGTATTGCGCAGATTAAAAGAGTACACATACTTGTCAAACTGCCGCTCAAGAGCCGGAGAAATGGTCATATCGGCAGGATAGGCGGGCGGCATGTAACCATGATTAACGTACATACTGTGTTCCTGTCTGAAATTGCGCTGGAAACCAAGTTCGGCTTCAAATAACTGTTTGCCCGTTTGCCAGCTGGACCTGTTTAAGATTTTAAAATGGTTTACCTGTTGCGATGGCATCAGAATATCGCCTGACCGTGCATCGTGCAGCGTGGCGTCGACCCGGCGCGGTTCGAGGCCGTGGGCATTCGCAAAAAATCCGCTTTTGCTCCAGACATTGCTGATAAAAAAAGTTGAACGGAAGGTGCTGTCCATATAACCTGCATTCAGGTGCAGCCCGCGTTCTTCGCCGGCTGTGTTGCGAAGGCGGTTGCGGTATAGATCGACAGGATAGTTGTAGACGTTAACCTGAGAAGCAGGCACTTTGTAGTCACCGTAATCCTGGTAACTAAAGCGGCCATCAGCAAACCATTTGTCGCCTTTAACAGCGGTTTGTACAGAGCCGCCGATCAGGTTGTTATTGCCTTTCGCTATCCCGGTTACCTCTCCGCTTACGCCGTTTACCGTCGGAGCAGCAGGTGGTTCAATGCGGACAACACCGCCAATCGCATCAGAACCATACAAAAAGGAGGCGGCCCCCTTTACAATGTCGACTCTGCCCGCCGCAAACTGATCTATCTCGAGGCCATGATCTGCTCCCCATTGCTGGCCTTCATGTTTGACGCCTTTTTCTACAACAACAACACGGTTGAAACCCAGGCCGCGAATAAGTGGTTTTGATTGCCCTGAACCGATACCGATTGTTTTTACCCCTGGCAACCTTTCGAGCGTTTTCATCAGGCTGCCGCCGAGGTTGCGGGTAATGAAGCCAGCGTCGACACTGCGCAGGTTCATGGGTTGCTCACGAAACTGGGCATCGCGGGTGCCGAGTATTTTTACATCTTTAAGCTGCCGGTTCAACGCCAGCAATCTAACCCGTACCTGTACAGAAGTCTGCCCGACAGCGACACTGCGGCGCTGCGTTCTGAATCCTGCCTTCGAAAAGGTCAGTTCGAAACGGCCCGGGCCAGACAGCGGCAGAAAAAAGTTACCTGCGGCATCAGTGCGCACCCGCTGGTCGCCAAAGGAAACATCTGCCCCGGCGAGTGGAACCTGGTCTTCGTCAAAAACGTGTCCGTCTATATGGAGCTGCTGCGCAAAACCATACGCAGGCAGCAGCCACAACAGCAGCAATACAAAATACTTCATGAAAAAAAGAGAAAAATACAGCCAGCAGATTATCCGGCCGGCAACCTAGTTAAGCGGAGAAGGAAAGGGGGCAGGGCGGACCTTTATTTGAAAAGCCCTGAAGTGTAAACTTATAAATCCCGATATAACTACCTGCGGGTACGCCTGATGGAAGCGCGGGCACTTCGGGCATCAGCAATGCAGGCGGTAGATCAAAATCTTTAAAGTTGTGGTGACCAAGAAAATCACAAACGTCGCAGCTGTCGGCAACTGCATAGCTCAGCTCGCTGGCAGCTGGTTTGTGGACGGAATCATGGTAGTGCAATCCGCGAATCCCGGTCAGCAGGACAAAAATCAGAAGCAACAACACGGCAAGTGTGCGCTGGCTGGTATTTCTGATATTTTTCGGACCGCGATTCATTTGTGCAACAAAATTGCATCTAAAATTTGTTAAATGCAATTTTGTTGCTGATTATTTTTCCAACGTGGTAAGGTGTGGGAGGAGGCAGGACAGGCAAAAAAAAACCGCCGTTTTAGCGGCGGTTCTTTTTATAATAAGTTAGTTTTTCTTAAAATGGCCCTCAGCGTGTTGTTTGGGCGGTCGTTTGAAAGATTCACGCTACTCTGAATCTGCTTGCGTTCTGTCAGACCAGGAAGGCTGTCTGCCCGGCGGTCGGTTAACAAATCAAGTACAGGAAGCTGAATGGCTGCGATTTCTTTCTCTTCGATGTTCGTAAGTAGGATGCTTTGCATAAAATATCTGGAAGTTATACCGTAAAGACACCGCCGGAGACCGGTTTGTTTTAGATGGTATAGAAAAAAGTTTTGATTTTATGTGTTTTACAAAGTAATGACGATTGTCCATCGTTGGTGATCTGCACACCGGGTTTCGAAGTCTTTAATTTTCAATAAATTCCTGTTAACTTTAGCATTCAAACAACCTGATTTTTGATGAAGAAGTTTTTTCTGCTGATGCTTGTCTTTGCAAGCCTGACAACCGTGTCTTCTGCGCAAAGCGTTATTGCGCTGTTTAACAGCGCCAATGAGTTTTTTGATCGCATGCGAGAGGAAAAGTACAAAGAAGCCCATGCATTTTTTGATGAAAGCGTTCAAACCAAAATTACAGAAGCCAATCTTCAGGAGCTTTGGACACGGATGGTTGCCGATATTGGCAAGGCCCAGTCTGCCGACGCAATCCAAAGCCGGGTTCAGAATGAGTATTTCGTTGTAACGGTGAACGGAAAGTTTGAACGCGGCGAGCAGAACTTTATGGTTGTGTTCAATAAAACAAACAAAATCGTAGGACTTTTCCTGCAACCGAAATCTGCATCGGCTGCATACAGGCTTCCGGCGTATGCCGATACCGCCAGCTATAAAGAGCAACAGGTTTACGTGCAAACGCCCGGGCATCAGCTGGCTGCGGTGATTACCACGCCTAAAAATGTTAGCCGTTTTCCGATAGTTGTCATGGTACATGGCAGTGGTCCCGGCGATATGGATGAGACCGTTGGTCCGAACAAACCCTTTAAAGACCTGGCTGCAGGTCTGGCCAGCAAAGGCATAGGCAGTATTCGTTATGTAAAGCGCACACTGATATACCAGAACGAATTTGGGGGCGCCTTTACCGTTAAAGAAGAAGTTATCGATGATGCTGTAGCTGCCATTAACATGGCGAAGACGGTAGCAGGTGCTGATCCGAAACAGGTTTATCTGCTTGGTCACAGCCTTGGCGGTATGCTCGCGCCGCGCATCGGTACGATCGTTCCTGATCTCAAAGGCCTGATCCTGGCAGCGGCACCCGCCAGAAAACTGACAGATGTTATTGCCGATCAAAACAGGTATGCTTATTCGCTTTCAAACGATACGACTGCAGAAGGAAAAGAGCGTTTGCAGAAAGCGCTTGGTGAAGTTGAACACAGCCGGATCACAAAAGTTGGCACCATGAAGCCTGATTCCTCAATTCTTGGTCTGCCTGCATCGTACTGGGCTGATTTAAATAGTTTTGATCAGGTTGCGGCCGCAAAAAATGCGAAGCAGCGGATATTTATTCTTCAGGGTGGAAATGACTTCCAGGTTTCTGACACCGATTACAAACTATGGGAATCGGCGCTTGGGAAAAAGAAAAACGTAACACTTAAGCTGTATCCAACATTGAATCATTTATTGAGCAGCCAGCCATCAAAAGGTACGGTGGCTCAATACCAGACACTCGCAAATGTAGACGCCGGTCTAATCATTGACCTTGCGGCCTGGATAAAACAGCCTAAATAAGAAATCCCGGCACCTGCTGCGAACTGGAACGAGGAAGTATCGCAGGCGGGCACCGGGAAGTAAGGTGTTTCGCTGGTCTTTTTTTACATGATGTAAAAGACCTTCGATTGTTTCTGGACACCGATCGCCTGCGGCGGGGCATCCATTTGGTTTTCTTTCAGCATCTGGCGGATGTCTCTCTCAATGGTCTGAGAGATCGTCGTTGTCGGTGTGTCGGTTGGCTTATTCTCAAAAGGATCCTGAAGATGAATGGCCATTTTTTCGATCAGGAAAAAACTGCAGCCTATTGCGATCACAACCGGTATTTCTGCCAGTCCGAAGAATTCGATGAGTCCGAACGGAAGCAGCGTAATAAACAGGATCAGGGAGAAATGGATATAAATGCTGTAGGTTACCGGGAACACGGTATTCTTAATGCGTTCACAACCGCCCATTTGGTTTGAAAAACGGGTCAGTGTCCGGTCAATTTCTACCTGCTGAAATTCGTTTATCCAGCCCAGTTTGTAGGCGTTGCGCAGATCTGCACCCTGTAATTCGAGCAAAGCAACAGGAACATTTCGGTATTGTTTGCAATGATCAATATCTTCCTGGCGTACATGTCTGCCAAGTCCCTGCAATGCATCTTCACCACGAAGGTGCCGGCTAAGCGCGTAACACCATGCAATCTGGCGTTTGGCCATCCGCTGACAGAACAGGCGTTTTTGCTCGTCGTTTCCCTGCGTATCGATGAAGGTAAGCAACTGCCGGGTCAGCGTTCTCGAGTCGTTTACAATAGCACCCCACAGCGTGCGTGCCTCCCACCAGCGGTCGTACGCCTGGTTGGATTTGAACGCGAGCAATAATGAGATAACGGTGCCAAGAATTGTCGGTACCGCAATTGGTATCGAGATTCTTGTAAAATGGAAATTATTATAAACGATGGCAATCAGGATCGCATACACCGAAACCATGATGATCTCGGTGCGGATCTTGCCAAAGATATATTTGACGGGTATGTTTTCTCTGAGTAACATGGTAGTTCGGTTTAAATAGCTTCAGCTAATTCGGTTTTTTTGATATCATGCGTTTCTGTGTTCGCAGCCGGCATCTCAACCAGGGTTAATAAGGGCAACCCGCAGCGAGCCATGAGTGGTCCCGGATCAATGCTTGATTTATTCAGCATGCTTAACCGGCAGTCTGAAGGGTCGAGGATGTGCGTAACTTCATGTGTTTCAAGAAAATTTCTGAACATACTGACCGTACTGCCGTAAAAAAAGTCGATTCGCATGCTGTCAATTTGAATAAACTGTTTCTGAAGGGCGGTTAACTCTTCGTAAAAGGCGTCGCTTACATAATCGTATTCCCGGTTTCTGCGTGCAAGCATCAGCAGGTCACTGATCGATTCAGACAACTTAAACAGGTGCACAAACACGAAGCGCAGACGCTGGCCGGGAAACTGATGACATATATTCGGAATACACACGAGCGCTGCCTGGTTAAAATCTGTTGGAATGAGTACGGTTTGCATAATCAAAACTGTTTTATGTTAAACATCGATTTGTTTATACAAGAATAGACCCCAGCTATTAAAACCGATTAAAGCGAATTTTAAAATGGCATTAGAATTTAGCTTCTAAAGATTTGTGAAAAATGGCTAACCTCACCAGGAAACGCCGTTTATTCCGGAGAGTTTTTTAGATGTATTAGAGAAGTATTAAGAACTGGGTTATTTGCAAGACCTGCTACCTGAGTCGCGGCAGCAAAATCTGGATTTCAGTGCCCATGTTTTCTTCAGAACTGATGCCGATCGAGCCTTTGTGCAGGCGGATAATATTCAGCGTAAGCGGAAGACCGATGCCATAGCCCTCGAACTTGTTTGTATTTGACGCGCGGAAAAACGGGTCAAAGATGAACTGCTGCTCGCCCGCAGGAATACCGATTCCTTTATCTGCTACTGTAACGCTGATCCAGTTGTTGCGCTCCGCAATGCTGATAGCTACTTCGGCATAATTTGAATACTTGCAGGCATTCAGCACAATGTTACTCAGCGCCAGCTGTAAAAGATTTACGTTGCCTTCTGTATACAGCCGCGATTCATCATCAGGCATGCTTGCCGTATCTACCTGAATATTGCTTTCGGGGGCAATCTTTTTTGCATGGTCGATTACCTGCCAGAGCAGCTCATCAATACGTATCTTTTGCCAGTCCTGTTTTTTGCCGTCAAAGCCGGTCTGGGCAAGACCGAGCAGGCTGGTTAGAATATGTTTAAGTTTTTCAGCTTCATTCAGGATATTGGTTGCCGATACCCTGGCCTCGTCTGAAAGATCTTTTCTCGAAAGCAGCAATTCGGTTTCGCTGGTAACGATAGATAGGGGGGTGCGCAGCTCGTGCGAAGCATTGCTTACAAAATTGTTTTGCGTTTCGAATGCAGTTTCCAGGCGGATCAGCATATTGTTAAACGTCTGGGTCAGCTCCGCAATCTCATCACTGCCCTTTTTTTCCTCGAGCCGCATGTGCAGGTTGTTCGCTGTAAGATTGCGCACCCCTTTGATCATGTTTCTCAGCGGATTGATCGTGTAATGCGAAAAGATCTGTGCGATGACGTAGACAAGCACGAGGGAGATCACAAAACCTATAATCAGAATTTTACGAAGCTGTTCGACCTCTTTGAAGCCGTAGGGATCTGAGGCGCCCACAATAACGATGTATTTATTGCCATTCTTTAAAAAGAGGCGGCCGCAATAAAAACGATTATCCTCTACATAACGTGCACGGGTGTTTTTCAGGATCGAATTATAAAATGCGGCAGGAAGGTCAGGCTGTCTCTGCGCGGGGAGTTTTCCGTTTGAATCGAGTTGGATAACATAGTCCTTCTCGTCTGCCAGTTTCTCGAGATACCTGTTGCGCACCTGTTGTGTTGCGGCAGCACGCGCATCTGGCGATATGCGCAGCTCGGCTGCGATATTCACACGCGCTTCGAGTCTTTTGAAAAAATCTTCAAAGTTGAATTCTGCAACGAAATAAAAGATGGCTGCGTTCAGAACCACAAGGCCAATCACAGACATCGAAAAGAAGAGAAGGGTGATCTTGGTTTTAAACTTCATCCGGTTGTTCTGCTTTGAAGATGTAACCCATGCCGAATACGGTATGGATCAGTTTGACCGGGTAACCGGTGTCGACCTTTTTGCGCAGATAATTTATATATACATCGACCACGTTTGTTCCCATATTAAAATCAATGTCCCACACGTTTTCAAGGATCTCGATCCGGCTGAGCACTTTATTCTGGTTTGTCATGAAGTATTCAAGCAAACGGTATTCGGTTGCCGTCAGCGATATCGACTTGCCGTTTCGTTTCGCTGTTTTTGAATTCAGGTCGACTTCCAGGCCGCCGAGCGAAAGCTTTTTACTGCTGCTTTGCACACCGGCGAGGCGGCGGCTCAGACTGCGGATCCGCGCTTCAAGTTCAGAAAACTTAAAAGGTTTTACGAGGTAGTCATCGGCCCCGGCGTCCAGCCCTGTGACAATGTTTTCTGTAGTTCCCAGTGCTGTCAGCATCAGGATTCCAACCTGTGTATTCTGGCTTCGAATTTCCTTGCAAACGGTTATTCCATTCATTCCCGGCAACATCAGGTCAAGAATGATCAGATCAAACCGGTGTTTCAGCGCCATATCCAGACCCGTGATCCCGTCGGCGGCCACACTGATCTCGAATCCGAGTTCGGTAAGTCCGCGAACAACAACCGACACCAGGCCGGGTTCGTCTTCGATAAGGAGTATTTTCATACGGTTCTTGTAACGGTTGAGGGTTAAAAAGCGCAGAAAGATACAGAAATATCAGAAAGGCAGAAAATGAAGACAAGTCCTGCCGGGCCTGACAGGGTATTGACACTAAAAAAGGGAAGATTTTCGCCTTCCCTCTCTCTGGTGTTTGTTGACATGCGCTAGCGCAAAACCTTGATCAGGGCGGCAAGTTCCTCATGTCCGAAGCCTGCATCAGCAGCCTTATGTAACAGGCCTGCCGCTAACTCTGGCAAAACGGGGTTTAAGCCGGCAGTCCTGGCGGCATCAACGATTCGGTCTACAGCTTCCACAGAAATAGCCATAGGACTTTGCGTTACACTGAAGTTATTGTCTGAAATTGCTTTTCCCTGGTGTTGCAGAAACTGACCGACGCCTCCCGACATCCGGGCAACGATCTCAGCATAGACAGTCAGGTCAAGACCGGCTGATTCGGCAAACAGCACGCCCTGCAGGAAACCCAGATATGCACCGTACAAATAAGATAATGTTGCCATATCCATGACTGCTGCCGCGCCGATGTTGCCATCAAGGTAAGTATTGCCGCCGCCCAACACCGAAAGTAATTTAGCCTGTTCATCAAAGGTTTCTCTTTTTCCTGAGAACAAGATTGTCGTATCGGGCTGAGCCATCTGATCAGGTGCCACCTGAATGGCGCCGTCCAGATATGCTGCACCATGTGCAGTTACCCATTGCTCTGCAATGTGCGCATCTTCGGGACTGCCGGTGGTCAGCTGAATAAGCGTTTTGCCTTCAAGAACGGCCCCCACAGCCGCGTGGTTTAATATGTCTCTGCTTGCTTTGTAATCGTATACGCAGATGATGGTTACGGCGCTTGCGGCAATAGCAGCTTCCGGGGTTTCGGTGAGCGTTGCGCCCAGCTCTACAAGTCCGGATGCTTTAGCTTTGTTTCGGTTCCAGACAGTTACCTGGTAACCATCGTTAAGGTAAAGCCTGGCTATTGCGGCTCCCATATTTCCCAGGCCAATCACAGTTATTTTTTTTGTTGCTGATCTCATTTCGATTTGATTTTTGAGTGAATGATGCTGCAAATGTGAGCGGGAACACTGGCGGTCGCAATACGGGAAAAAAGATTCAGCCAGGGATAAATTTTTCCCTGTAAAGGGCTGGTAACACATGCTGACGTCCAGGAATCTGCTGACAGCCTGTTAGAGGGGGATATGAGCTTTGATACTATTTGAAACGATGTCGGTTTTTTACAATTTTTAAGTGTCATTGCCCGGTAATTTTGCCGGCAGGCGTGCTTCTGATACAGCTTTGAGACGAATCTGACGTACAGACCTGGCGCCGCGTTGTATCCCGGGTCTGCTGACCTGTTGTGCGGAGAGCAGCGGCAGGCTAGACAACGCTTTTATGAAGCGATAAATACAGGATACATGGTTGAAGTATTCAAGACCAACGTAAAGAAAAAGAAACAGGCAAGATTGATTGTGCTGCTGCTGGAGCGGCAGTTCCCGGGGCTTCGTGCAAATTTTGATCTCGAAGATTGTGACCGCATTTTGCGCGTTCAGGGGGAAGGTATATGCTGCAAAAGCATTGAAGGAGAAATGAATGTTTTCGGCTACGCCTGCGAACACTTTCCGGGTTGATGCGATTAAACAGAATCAAACAGATGGCCCCGGTGATCGTCCCGGGGCCTGTCTATTATTTATTCCAGCATTTGATGTAATCTACTTTATAGGTGGTGCGATCAGCCGATCCGAGTTTTCCAATACTTAGTCCAAGCCGATCGAGTGTTTTCCAACCAGGTGCATTTACATTGGCAACGACGGTTCCGTTTATAAAAAATTTCAGCTTTTCACCGGCTAAAGTAATCTTAAGTTTATTGACCTCATTCATTGCTCCTTTGATCGCACTGCTTGCCGTCCAGCCTACGACGTTCCGTGCTTCGCCGTTTATTCTGGAGTGAATGCGAAACTCACGGCTGCCGATACTAAAGCTGAAAAAATTCTGACCGGTAATGCCAAAGTATAGACTGGCCTGATCGTATGAATGGCCTTCTGTGTGCTGGAATGAAACTTCGGCCGACTGCTGTGTATCTGTCTCAGCAAATGCGTTCCTGGAGGAAATCGCATCTACGATACCTACCGAAGAAGTGGCATAACTAATAACCAGGTGTCCATCCTCAATCTTTGTGTGGCTGTTTGTGGTTATAAAGGAGGAGGTACCCGAACCGAAGTCTTCGTTAAGCACCAGTCCGTCTTCGTCAGGACTAGCGTCTTTTTTCTTGCATGAACCCAGGGCAAGCAGCGCCGAAAAAAGAATAATTGTTGTTCTTAAATTGTTTTTCATATGATTTTAGATAATGTGCAATGAAGCCATGGGGCATCAAGTGGCCGGGGTGTCTGGAGCGTTGTAGCTACGCTGGCGGATTGGCTATTTTTTTGCCGCTATCCTGGCGCCGGTAATGCCATAAAAGTCCATTTCCTTGTCAAAAACATAAGCAAGAACCTCACCTGTGCCTTCGGCTTTGAAATAAGGATCGCCGTCTTCATCCTTTCCATAAACTGCCTGATAAGATTCATCGATCCTTAAGGTATTGGTTTGGTCGTACAGGCGGAGTTGAAGGACGGCTTCAGTCATCCCTGCGAAGCTGACGGTAATGGTACCATGTTCGCCCTGTGTAGAAGGGTAAGGAGTGGTAGATGGTGGATTATAAATCTCTACTTCATTTACCACCCATGTGCCGGCGTAGTCTGACTGCCGGGGCTCCTTTTTGCAGGCCGGCCCCAGGGTTACCAGCACCAGCAAAAAGATCAAACGTATTTTCATGGAATTTGAGGGATGACCGGCGCATGCCGGGAGGATATTTACACAAGTGGGCTATTGCCAGGCAATAGCCCTGTCTTGTGCGGGGGTCTAAAAAATGCTGAATAATGGCGCCGTTTTAGCGGCCGGAACTACCTGCTCCGCTATAAGAACAATTGATAGTTTTGGGATGACTGGCCTCGCTATTTGCAGACTTATGGTCCGGAGGAGCGAAAAGATTTTTGTTTAAGCACTTGTTTTTCATGGTTTGATAGATATGCCGCAAAATTATTCCGGCCAAACCAAAACAAATAGTAAAAATCCGACATTGAGAAAAAATAGAAGCGGGGAAACCCTTACTGGTCTATGAAATGCAGCTTATTGCAGGTCCCTTGCCATACAAACGCTGTTTTCAACGCCTTCATACTGGCCAAAATTCGGAATATCGGTGTAACCGACTTTGTGGTAAAGCGCTATGGCTTCCGGCTGTCTTTTGCCGGTTTCGAGTACAGCCTTCGTACGACCTTCTTCGACGGCCCAGGCCTCGAGTTCTTTGAGCATGGCTGTTGCAACGCCCTTGCCGCGGTATTCAGGCAATACATACATGCGTTTAATTTCGATACGTTGCTCATCAAAAGGTTTGAAAGCGCCGCATCCTACAGCTTTATCATCTGCATAAGCCAGTACGACGTGTTTGATGCCCGCAATAGAGTTGAATTGTGAATAATAAGCATGCTCATCGCCGTCCTGTTGGTGCAGGTACTGATCGAGAAGGGCGATAAGGAAACGGAATTCAGGATTTTCGGCATTCGTTCTGATGAGCTTGGTCATGATATCTGGTTTGAATCTCAAAAATAAGAATCCGTTGCATTGCAGCAAGGGGAATATGAAGTTTATGGGTCGCGAACATCGGATACATATTGAGATGTTGATGTATTTACGTTAACATTCTTATTGCCCGTTGAATTTTAAAACAGATCAAGCCGTTGCAACTTAAGACCATTCTGTATCGCTTTTCTATACATGTTATGTGGTAGCATGGGGACCACAAGTGAAAGACAAAAGCCCTTTCCGGCCAGGAAACGGCTTTTGTAAAAAAACTTTTTGGTACGAATCAGGATACCGGCATCAGAAAAAACTTTAAAAGGCCCTTTCCTTAACGCAGCAACAGAGTCTGAGAACGGCCGGTAACTTCGTTTAGCACCCACCTTTGCGCGGTGCACGTTTATAAATTATTTCTCCATCCCGTTCTACATAATCGCCTGATACGATCGGATACAGATATTTGGGCGCATGCGAAACACTATGGCTTCTTATGGTGATTTTGTCGTTAACTTTCAGATCATGCAAATCCCTGAATTCGTCAGCCTCTTCCTGCCCAAAGCTTAGAATATAATCGACACCATTAATTTTTACCATCAATCCGAAACCCAACCGTG
The DNA here is from genome assembly GCF_004138205.1 of Pedobacter sp. SYP-B3415. Classification (GTDB taxonomy): domain Bacteria; phylum Bacteroidota; class Bacteroidia; order Sphingobacteriales; family Sphingobacteriaceae; genus Pedobacter. Next base: position 96,989 of record NZ_RXNQ01000003.1, on the reverse strand, counting down.
AATGTGGCGGAAGAGACAGAGAAGACACAACAGCCTCCATATTGGTGAATGCATTGATGTTCTTTCTGATTTTTGCCTCACTTGCATAGACATTTTTACCTTTGAAAGAGGCTTCCCATTTTTTGTAACTAATCCCGTCCGGACTACGTTCCCATCTTTCCATAGCTTCTTTCCGTTCTGCAGCAGATAACTTTGAATGCACATTTGTCGGAGTTTCAGAACTGATTTCCTGGTGAGCAAATACGAGTCCGCCAACCGCAGCCAGCGGCAGGACCAGCGCATAGATAACTTTTTTCATATCGTTTTGAATTTGTTTCAGCGAAACTAAGACGATGTATTTTGTTACGGAGCGCGCAGATTGTAAATAAAATTGTAAACTTTGTAAATAAATCCTGATACAATGCTTAGCCGAAATTTTCGATCGGGAAAACGCAAAAAATTGCTGGTGTTAACATTACTGTTGTTCATCGGGGTAATTTGCGCAGCCTTTATAACCGGCGATAATGATTTTGATATCGCGAGGAAAGAAGTATTGCTTCGCAGGGTAGGACATGAGCTGCTTTTGCAATCAGGCGACACTACCTCGAGGGTACTCCCCGTAAAGAAGATTGCAGAAAATGAATATCAGATCAGCTTCGAGCGTGAGTTTGCGTTTGAACCGGGCGTTTTGGTAAAGATCACTCAGCATGTGTTGGCCAGCTCTCCTCAGACAGACGACTATGTGGTTAATGTTCTAACATGCGGGAACGCCAACGTAGCGTACGGCTTCGCCATATCAGGAAATAAGAGAAATGACATTGTACCCTGTCTGGGGCGAGAACAACCAAGGTCATGTTACAAGATCAATATTAAATTCAAGCCGGCTGGTATCCATTGGGTAAAGAACAGGATGCTTCTGGGCAGCCTGCCATTAATGGCATTGATTGGTTTTATATATTTCAGATCGGTCAGACCCCGAAGAGCCGTGCCTGACGCTGATAGTAACCTGATAACTTTAGGCGCATTGCTGTTCGATGCCGGGAACCGCAGACTGACAGCAGAGGGTGCAGACATCGACTTAACTGCAACTGAATCACGGTTACTCCTCATTTTTGCGTTGTCGCCGAATGAGACCATAGAGCGAAGCCGGCTGCAAAAAGAGATATGGGAAGATGAGGGTGTTATCGTAGGCCGTAGTCTGGATATGTTCATATCAAAACTCAGAAGGAAACTGGCCTGCGATCCGGGTATTAGAATAACGGTTGTACGCGGCAAGGGTTATAAGCTCGAAATTAAACTGTAAAGACCTGACTATAAAAACAGGAACCTAGCAAGTAGCCTAAATTGGGTTAAGCAGGGTTGACCACCGATACGTTACAGTACTTACAGATCTGTTTGATCGACGCCATTTATCTATGTCCTTAACTTCAGCCTATGTAACCATCATTATCAAATGTATCCATTAAGAGGCTGTAAGTCAAAGGTTAACATTTATGCCATTTAATCTAAATGTTGAACAGCAAACCTAATTGTCGTGGTTTAAGCGAGTAACACAGGTCCAATCAAATCGATATTGGCAGAAGCAATTGAACTCTCAATAAACTGAAAAGCCGCTCAAATGAGCGGCTGCCATTACTGTTATTCTTTTTCTTGCTAATTAGGTCTGTCCAACGATATCATGCTGGTGTGTTAGTCGAACTGATATGTGCCAGCCTGCAACTCAAAACTTCCAGTGCTATTACCGAAGTAGTGAATTATGAAGCCGGGAGGAACTATAACTCCCCAATCAGATACAATCATGCCAGTAACGGAATCCGTCATCCATGCGTAACCAGGACTTCCGTCAATACTAAGTTGGGTTGAAAAGCCGACTTCGGTTGGGAAAATTCTTACCGGCACGCTGCAGCTATAAAACAAAAAAACCTTGTCGTTTCCGATAAGGCTTTTGTACTCGGAGCGGGAATCGAACCCGCACTCGCTTTAGGGCGAACAGGATTTTAAGTCCTGCGTGTCTACCAGTTCCACCATCCGAGCAGGTTTGGTAACCTGTTAAATTGTAAATCCCTTCCTTTTGAGGGGAAGGGATTTCGAGCGAAAGACGAGATTCGAACTCGCGACCCCGACCTTGGCAAGGTCGTGCTCTACCAACTGAGCTACTTTCGCAATAGTGTTGTTGTTTTTGGTGATGCAAATATAGTGACTATCTCATTCCTGTCAAGCTTTTTCATAGAAAAAAAATCACTTTTCAAGTAAACCGCTGTTTTTCAGTGCATCTAAAATTACATCATTTTCAAAGCCACGGCCCTGTAGGTAGGTTATTAGCTTAAATTTTCTTTTAAAAGCGTCTGTTGTACCTAAAAATGGGATTTTTTTCTCAGCAAGGCTGACAATAGTTTCAATGTAAGCATCTCCGTCAATTGCATTCAACGCCCGCGCAATCATCCGGTCAGGGATTCGTTTTAACTTCAGGCCGTGTTTTATTTTTAGTTTTCCCCACTTCTTGATCCGGAATTTTCCGGACACATAAGCTGCAGCAAAGCGCGCTTCGTTTAAAAAGTTGTTCTCAATCAATGTGGAGATGATCTGTTCAACTTCCCTGCTGTGTAGTCCCCAGCTGTATAACTTGTCGCGCACTTCCTGCTGCGACCGCTCCTGGTAGGCGCAATAGGCTTCCGCTTTCGCCAGGCCCGTCCTGAAATCGTAAATCACACGTTTCTGCTCCATAATTTCAAAGATAAACGTTTTCATCTGCGTGGTCAGCCTGCATTAAACATAACTGGTCACACGTCTGGTATCAGTTTGTGGCTTTTCAGACAGATCTTGCTCAGTTCAGCGAAGTTTTTCCTAGACAACATTGGCTTGTCAATCTTGATTTTCGTCTAAAGCATAGTTGATAATGTTGTAATCTTCACTGAAGCCGATTTTAACTTGAGTTCTGCAATGAGATTTTCCATATGAATCGGGAAGCCAAAATACGCAATCTTGAAAAATCAATCAAGCTATAGACCAACGCTCACAAAGTCAGAAGGCGGAATGAATTCAGCAAGCAAATCGCTTTTCCAGTTGTTAGTCAGTCGACAGAAATACAAAATCTTATGAAAGCATTGGTAATAGGGGCTACCGGGGCAACGGGTGCTGACCTGGTTCAGCAACTTCTTGCCGACAACACGTTTAATGAAGTTCACATATTTGTGAGGCGGCCTGTATCCTTGCAGCATGCAAAATTGCATGTGCACGTGGTCGATTTCGAGAAAACATCAGCATGGCAGCACCTTGTTACCGGCGACGCAGCATTTTCCTGTCTCGGAACGACCCTGAAAGCAGCCGGCGGAGAAGAAGGGCAATGGCGCGTAGACCACGACTATCAGTATGATTTCGCCAAAGCCGCAAAAAGTCATGGCGTTGAACGGTACCTGCTGGTTTCTTCCGGCGGAGCCGATGCCCGCTCACATTTTTTCTACATGAAGATGAAAGGCGAACTGGAAGAAAAGGTAATCCGCCTGGCTTTCCCGGTTACCGTGATTTTTCAGCCCGGTCCGCTGGAAAGAAAAGATTCAGACCGTGCAGGAGAGCGGATTGGTGTAGCTATTGTGAAGTTCTTCAACAGGTTGGGGCTATTTAAAGGTCAGCGACCGATTGCAACGAAAGACCTGGCAGCAGCGATGGTCCGGGCGGCAAAGATCTTCAACAGCGGAACGCATTACCTGCGTACTTCAGCCATTTTTAAGCTTCTGAAGTAAAATTCAATCCGTTTAAAGATACTGGTTTCATCCCCTGACTGGCTGAACGCTGGGGCACGCCCCGATCTCCACGGTAATGTCCATCAGAAGCGTGTTTGGCTGATCAGCGTTTCGGTAGAGGCTTATCAGCCGCCGCCACTATTGCTGTTCTACTATCTGAATAAGTATATTTGATCTTATAGCGGAATAACGAAGATGACCTATTACGAAAGCGAAGTACTAAAGCTTAAAAAAATCATGTATCCTAACAGCGGACAGCTGGATGCCATTAGAGGAACCCGCAATTATTTAGACAAAAATTGCAGCGAAGACCTTAATCTCGATGTTATTTCAGGCGCCAGATATATGTCTAAGTTTCATTTACTGCGATTATTCAAAAAGTATTACGGACAAACACCCATCCAGTACCTGACCGACAAACGTATCGAAAAGGCAAAAGCCTGTCTCAAAACGGGCATGAGTATTAGCGAGACTTGTTTTGCGATCGGTTTCGACAGTCCCAGTTCCTTTAGCACATTATTTAAGTCAAAGACAGGCCGAACCCCAAGCGAATTTCAAAAGAGCAATTTTCACAATGCCGGTTTGTCTTTGCATGCTGATCTTGCCAGCTCATAAACTAAAAGATTAAACACATGAGAGCTAAAATTGTCGGAGTCCCGGTTCTTGACCAGGAAAAAGCATTGGAATTTTACACAACCAAGCTTGATTTTATTAAAAAAGTAGATGTCCCTGTTGGTAACGACAGGTGGCTAACGGTGGTGAGCAAGGAAGAGCCTGATGGGGCAGAAGTGCTGCTCGAACCCGCTCCTTTACACTTCGAACCTGCCCGGACCTATCAAAAGGCTTTGTTCGACGCCGGCATTCCTTATACTCAGTTTAATGTGGATAACGTTCAGCACGAGTATGAGCGTCTGCTGGGGCTTGGTGTCGAATTTAGCGTAAAACCAACCGAAATGGGTACCGTCAAGATTGCTGTGCTGAATGACACTTGCGGTAACAATATCCAGCTCGTGGAAATGCTGTAAGCGAAGTTCCGGGGCTGAACATCGCAGATGCCAGCCCTGGAACTTCTGCAATTAATATTTGTCCTGACGATCTTTCGTTAATTAACCTGGCTGGCTTTCTTCGAAAGTAGGGCCGTATAATCCGGGTACTTTATTTCCCGTGGCGCGCAGGTAAACGATCATCTCGCCACGGTGATGATAAAGGTGATTAAACAAAAAGCCGCGGGTAACGATGCCCCTCGGCATTGGGCCAAGAACAACCCGGTCTCCTGCCTTCATCGTCCAATCCTGCCGGAGGCTTTCTTCTGTTACAGTGTTCAGCGCAGCCCGGGCCTTTTCTACATTCTGCTCAAAAAGCGCCAGTGTTCCCTGCAGGTCGCTGGCAGGAGCGCGTTCCAGGTTGTCGCCCGCCAGGTCGTACACATCAGCAGTCAGTGCGCCGACATACCAATAATAAATGGTGGCAATGTGTTGTGCAAGCTCACCCATTGTCCACGAGGTAGGAGATGGTTTATAAGCCAGGTCTTTTTCAGGAATTGCCTGCAATAGTTTGCGGGTGCTCTTCACTTCATTTTCGAATTCACCGATCAGGTATTGAATGATCATTTTTTTAGAGTTTTGTGGTGTCTGAGTTCTAAAGGTAAGACAACAAAGGCTCATTTGTATGCAATTCTCATGTTGAATTTCCTCCGGATACTGAAAAATTTTTCAGGTATTGCGGCAGCATGCAGGGGTGTCTAATTTCGTTTCTGAAAATCAATTCAGATATGACGAATAACAACCTACACACAGAAGTGAGCGTAATCGGACTAGGCGCCATGGGAAGCGCAGTCGCCCGGGTATTGCTCGATAAAGGACTGAATACAGAGGTATGGAACCGGGACGTGTTGAAGGCCGGACCCCTGGTTGCGCAGGGGGCGATACAGGCCGAAAGTGCTACCGCCGCCATTGCTAACAGTCCGGTAACGATTGCATGCCTGAGCGACTATCAGGCGACCGACCTGGTTCTGCAGCCAGTCTTTGCGTCTGGCGCACTTTCAGGAAAAACATTCATCCAGCTAAGCGGGGGCACAGCCAATGAAGCACGTACACTGGCAGCCAGAATAAGCAACAGCGGCGGAAGTTGTTTAAACGGGAACATAATGGCCTGGCCGCGCCAAATCGGGTCTGCAGAAGCTATGATCACGATCTGCGGCCCTCAGCCCGTGTACAATGATGTTGCGGAACTGCTTAATAAATTAGCGGGGACTGTTTCATATCTCGGTCCGGCAGATGGCGCTTCTGCAGGGCTTTCCCTGGCCGGACTCTCTTATTTGTCTGCTGTCTGGATGGGTTTTTGTCACGGGGCACTGATCTGCCAGCACGAGGGCTTATCTGTCGATGAATTCGGGTTGCTTATTGAAAGTCTCGCTCCGGTTGTGGGCTCGGATCTGAGAAGAATGGGACAGGCGATTCATCAGGGCAATTTTGCTGAAGCGGAAACGCCGGTAGACAGGGTAAGTGCTGATCTTGACATCCTGGTTAGAAATGCACGCGAGGCAGACCTTGATCTCCGGCTGGCCAGGCTTACCAAAAATGTGCTTGCCGAAGCACAAAAAGCGGGTTACGGTGGTCAGGATGTTTCGGCGATCTTTAATGTATTGCGTGACCATCGATCTTCAGGTTACGATGCAGGTCTCTGATCAGCGACATCAACTCTGGCATCCTCAGCTGAATAGGCGCAGGAGCCGGGAATAAATGCCGGGTTATCGCGGTACAGGTAATGTTTATGGGTGTTTCCCCAATTGTCGAGATCCCGGAGAATAGGCAGCAGCTTTTCGCCGGCTTCTGTGAGGTGATATTCCACGTGCGCCGGGCGTGCCCTCAATATTTTTTTAAAAATGAGTCCGTACGCCTCCAATTCGTGAATATGGAGGTTGACAACGCGCTGACTAACGCCTTGCATTTCGCGCTGAATGGCACTTGGCCGTCTGATTTCTCTGATTATACAGTCGAGTACCCAGGTACGCCATTTGCCGCCTATTACTTTTAATGCGACCGCAAGTCCGCAGTCGAGAAGTTCGGGTGATTTTTTTTGATACATGGTCAGGGATTGAGATTATAAAACTAAAATTCTCCGGGTGATTTTAGCAATACGGACTCGGCCTGCGCGAATTTTTACGTACAGCCGACCCGTTGCTACGGGTAACCGGCGCAACGGTTTTACGGGCTAATAAAATGTATTTGTACACTTATTATTCACTCTGTTCAGAAAACAATTCCTGCATACTTGATATTGTATCTGCAGATTGTCAAAGTAGCGAAAGCCTGATCGCTCTGATGCGGCATTTTTGTTCCTTTGCTATATAACACAAGAATCATGAATACTGAAAAAGCAATTTTGGCTGGTGGATGTTTTTGGGGAGTGGAAGAGCTGATCAGGCATCAGCCTGGTGTGATATCAACAGAGGTTGGCTACACCGGGGGTGATGTTCCCCATGCAACATACCGAAACCATGGAACGCATGCAGAGGCGATCCGGATTGAATTTGATCCCACAGTTTTGTCTTACAGAAAGCTGCTTGAATATTTTTTCCAGATACATGATCCGACCACCCGCAACCGCCAGGGGAACGATCTGGGGCCCTCATACCGGTCTGCTATCTTTTTTTCGGATGAAAGTCAAAAGCAAACAGCCTTACAGTTGATTGCGGAGATTGAGGCATCAGGGAAATGGCCTGGAAAAGTGGTGACAGAAGTAGTTCCGGAAAGTGATTTCTGGAGCGCAGAAGCCGAGCACCAGGACTACCTGCAACGAAATCCCTACGGGTATACCTGTCACTTCGAGCGCCCGGACTGGACGCTGGGGTAGGGAGGATCGAACAAAAGAGACCAAAGAGGCAAGGCCTGTCTGAGTCAAAAGTTAAAGGTTGAAAGTGTAAAGCGCTGGGCGCATACCCCGCATTACACCACCGGGACAGGCTTGCCCGCTCCGCTCTGTCTGGATCAACGGGAGGCAGGAACCATGAATTAGTGAAGTTGTAAGTTGTAGGTATTAAGTCACTGTTGTCCGGGGAAAGTTTTGCGAAAGCCTATAGCTCTTTGGTTTCCAATAGATGTGAGGCTATGGTATCGAACCGCTCACCGCCGCGGGGGCTCCTTCTTTTTCTTGGAAAAGAAGCACCTGAGGCATAGCCGAAAGCGTTCGTACCATTGAAAACAACATACAAGACACGAACAAACCGCTCCGGCTGTGTATCTCTTCTGGCATAAAAGCATCAAAAGTCCGACGGCGGGGGGAAAAGGCCCGGATTATCCCTGCGCCATTCCGTTCCGGGCTGGTTCCCCTCCTTGGTTCCTACCGACCTCCTTAAAACAGTGCAAGACTTTTAATACTTTTCTGCGGCGAGAAGATACAAGGCCGGTCCGCACCTATTAGTGGCAGTAATCAGGCAAAACCGTCATCAAAACCGCCGCCCGTACGTAAAACCCACAAACATAGAATTCAGGGGGCTTGATTCGGAAGACTCAGGCAAATAGTGCTTTGAGACTATTCAGAACGGTCTTATTTCATTCAGCCAATTTTTACCGGACAACAATGGGTATTAAGTGATAAGTCTGGGCGCAGAGCCCCTCAATGGCTGCTAGCCGAACTACGAACCATGAATCATGAGAGGACCTGACAGGACCCGGGCGCCTAACCCCTCAGCCGCCAAGCCCCACTGACGTCTCCCACGCCGTCATCCCGAAGCGCGTTTACGCAGTCCCTTTTTCGATATCGCAACGGCGAGGGATCCCCTGCGACGGAGCGGTTGCGACTGTTCGCTAAGGAGAACAAAGAAAAAGGAAAAAGGATGAAAAGACCACGGCGCCTAATCCCTCAGTGAGATTAAAGAAAAAAGAACCAGGACGAACGACCACGGCGTACCCCTCAATACGCCTTACCTGCCGAGGGGTCTTGCTGTCATGTCTCAGGACTCAAATCTCATATCTCAAATCTGAAGAAATCCATTGGCTTCATAGCAGATCGTGATCCCCCCACGGGTCATTCAGAGCGCAGCGAAGAATCTGACTTGCGATCCCCAGTTAGATCCTTCCGCCGCTCCGCTCTGTCTGGATGACTTCAGGGGAGGCACGAGCCATGAATCATGAGTCAAGGAGAACAAAGAAAAAGGAAAAAGGATGAAAAGACCACGGCGCCTAACCTCTCAATGAGATTAAAGAAAAAAGAACCAGGACGAACGACCACGGCGCACCGCTCAATACGCCTTACCTGCCGAGGGGTCTTGCGTGTCTCATGACTCAAATCTAAAATCTCATATCTACGGTTTGCTCCGCGTCTAAATACGAACTACGAATACCTGTACACTATCAAAAGCCTCAAACCTCATATCTACCATAAAAGCCAATCTCAATTCACTTCCTCGAAAAATTTTAAAAAAGGATTACGTAGTCAAATGACTTCATTATATTTGTAGTCAAATAGCTACATAATGAATTTAAGAAGGGACGTTTTCCAGGCTATAGCAGACCCAACACGGAGAGCCATTTTAATGCTGGTTGCTACGCAGTCAATGACAGCCGGTGCCATTGCCGCTAATTTCGATACCGCCAGACCAACGGTGTCAAAACACCTGCAAATCCTTACCGAGTGTGAACTGCTCAGACAAGAGCAGAGCGGGCGTGAAATTCACTACCACTTCAATCCGCAAACCATGAAACAGGTGGCAGATTTTATTGAACCCTTCCGTCAGCTGTGGGATGAACGCTTTAACAGACTGGAAGATCTCATGAAACAGTTCAAATCAAACAAATGAATTATATGGAGTTAAAAACGAGAATCAGCGCCGAAGAGGGCAAGCAGGACCTCACCATTACCCGGGAATTTGATCTTCCCATCGATCTGCTTTTTAAAGCCTATACCGTTCCGGAATTATTCGAGCAGTGGATGGGCACAAAAGTGTTGCAATTTGAAATGCGTCCGCATGGCGGCTATCGCTTTGAAACTTCAGATCCCGCAGGAAATGTTGTATTCAGCGCCAATGGAACTATTCATCGCGTTGTTCCGGAAAGCGAAATTATCAGGACATTTGAAATGGAAAACACACCGTTTCCCGTACAGCTTGAGTATCTCGAGTTTCATTCGCTTGGTATCTGGACAAGTAAACTCACAATGCACATTGTTTACCGATCATCTGAGATTAGAGACCAGATGCTAAAACTGCCTTTTGCACAGGGTCTGAATATGGCTCATAACCGGTTAGAAGCTATCGCAAAAGATTCAATAAACTAACGATGAAAAGACCTGAATTGATTATTTACTGGATCGCTACTTCCTGGTTGTCGCTTGGTATGGTATCAACGGGAATCGTCCAGCTCATGAAACAGGCGGAGGAAGTTAAGATGATGACCGATCTCGGTTACCCCTCATACCTGTTGACCCTGTTGGGCCTCTGGAAACTGGCTGGTGTATGCGTGATACTGCTGCCACGACAGGCGCTGTTGAAGGAATGGGCTTATGCCGGGTTTTTCTTTACAACATCTGGTGCAATTTTTTCGCATCTTGCAGCGGGTCAACATGCTAAAACGGTATTGCCGGCAGCATTGCTGCTTGTTCTTACCATTGTTTCCTGGCTGTTCAGACCAGCCTCACGGAAAATGCCCGTCGCGCCGCAAATAAACTGATGTGTTCCCTACACCGCGCTTCAGTTCCCGGACGCTTGCCGGGAGATAGTAAGCCCTTAAATTTAAACCTATATGACTAACAAACAAGAACTACCGCAGGAAGAACAGCAGAAGCTGCTCATGACATTGAAACAACGCTTTGACAAACACATGAACCGGCATAAAGGGATCGAGTGGGCAGCGGTACAGGCCCGGCTTGAGAAAAACCCCGCCGCATTATGGTCGCTTGCCGAAATGGAAGAAACCGCAGGCGAACCGGATGTAATTGGCCGCGATGAGCAAACAGGAGAATACATTTTTTGCGATTGTTCAGCGGAAAGTCCCAAAGGGCGAAGAAGTATCTGCTACGATGCGGATGCACTCGAATCAAGAAAAGAACACAAGCCAAAACATAGTGCACAGGGCATGGCGCGCGAAATGGGAATCAGGTTGCTTAACGAGGCTGAATATCGCGATTTGCAAAAACTGGAGCCGTTTGACACCAAAACCTCAAGCTGGCTGGAAACCCCGGCGGAGATCCGGGAGCGCGGTGGAGCGATTTTCGGCGACCGGCGTTATGATACCGTTTTTATGTATCACAATGGTGCCGAATCTTATTACGGCGCGAGGGCTTTTCGCGGTCTGCTGAAAGTCTGAACAAATGTCATAATCACTGCCGGGCTTCCTGCAGCCCGGCAATGCATAAATCAGATGCGAAGCGAAAGCCCGAGAAAATAACGCTTTTCCGCATCCTTTTGAAGGCCATAATTCAGTCCGCCGTCTATTTTAACATCTTTATACACTTCAAGCTGAAGCGCCGCATTCAGGAAATTCGAAAAATGATGTTGCTTGAAATCATACGTATAATGCGTTTCTGCGATGCCATCCAGTTTTTTCAATAGCGGGTGACTGAGGGTTAGCGACTGAAGAAATTCAGTATGCGAACCATGACCTTCCATATCCTCAAGCCGGTCGACCTCAACCTGTGCGCCAATTTTCCAGTCATGACCAACTTTAAGCTGCATAGGGACGATGAGGCCGCCTTCATAGGGATGTTTTTCACCATAGCCTGCTATCGGAAACCTGACATAAGGCAGTACCGCCACAGCAAAGTTACCCCGGTTATTCCCCAAAATGTTCTGTTTGATACGGAGCGTAAGGTTTCCATTTCCGGCTTCGCGTTCCTTCGTATGACTAAGACGTTCCTCAGTGGTTTCTTTTACGTAGGTCTCAAAGTCAAGCTGAATGTCGGTAGACGCGCCCAGTCCAAGTTTCAGAATCATATCGTTGATCAACCATGTCGACTTCAGCAGGTCATCGTTTCTTTCCCTTTTGAAGGCCGCAAGATTAGTCTCCAACTGAAAATGACCGGCATCAAGCGTAATCGCAGACTCGGTTATATCCGGCCTGTCTGTCTCCATTTGTCGCATGGCCGGTTTTGGTACAGGGTTGAACAACGATACGGGGCGCAAGGTTTGCTGGGTGTAGCCAGCTTTTGCGACTGCCAGAAGCAATAAAATCAAGATTTTGGTTTTCATACGGATGGGGCTCAGAACGGTAACACATGTGTTTTCCGTTTTGTTTAGCTTCATCCGCCGGCAGGCGAAGCGATCCTGCGCCGCTGAGCCTCTCTGCTGCACACAAAAACCTGCAAAATCAGGCGCCGGAGGAGCTTATTGCCAGCCATTATGCATCATTGCCGGTTGACGCAGGAGCTGATAACCAGGCTACTTTTTGCCGAGGCATATGCGTCTGGCCGATAATGTCGCGATACACATCCGGTCTCCGGGCTTCGATATAACGGAATCCGCCGGCCAGGCGAAGTTTTTCACGTGTAATAACGGAGGTCGCAATTTCATTGTCCATCGAACGGCATTCCGCAAGAATATCTCCGAAGGGATCGAGGATCATCGAACATCCATTTTTGAGTTGGTCATCGTCCATGCCGATCGGGTTCGAGAAAACAACATACACGCCATTATCATAAGCTCTGGCCGGGAGCCATTTCATAAGCCAGGCCCGACCCTTCAGCCCCTCAAACTCTGAACGGAGGCTCGTCGGATCATTTGCCCGGTTGTGCCAGAGTGCGGGCGCTACAAATCCGGCTCCCGGCCTGGTAGACGGGGTACACATCGTTACATGCGGCATGAAAATGATTTCTGCGCCAAGCAATCTGGTAGCACGTACGTTTTCAATCACATTGTTATCATAACAAATCAGGATGCCGCATTTCCAGCCTTTTATCTCGAAGACACAATATTGATCGCCGGGAGTTAGATGCGGATTAATAAACGGATGTAATTTGCGGTATTTGGCAACAAGTCCGCCTTTATCAACGCAGATATACGCTTTAAACATCCTGCCGTTATGGTCTTTTTCAAACAGCCCGGCCAGTATCGTTATGTTATACCCGCCAGCGATGTCTATGAGTGCCCGTACGCTTGGTCCGTCGGGGATGTATTCGGCAATGTCCAGAAGCTCTTCCCTGGAGCAATTGCGTGCAAATGTATAGCCGGTAACGGAACATTCATGAAATGCGATCACATCAGCGCCTTGCCTGGCTGCATCAGCCGTCAGCGCCTCGATCATGCTTAGATTATAGACTTTGTCAGCACTCTTATGTTCAAATTGTGCGGTTGAGATTTTTAGCTTTTCCATACGTCTGAAGTTGTTGCGCAAATCTAGGCCTGCTAAAAAAACACGCCATGTAAAAACGCGACATTTCCTCAGGAATCGCTGAGGCTGATAAAGTTTACCGCGAGTTTGCGTGGAGTGCTCAGGTATGCCGCGGGCGTGATTCCCGTATGCCTGACGAATGCTTTGCGCAAATGAGAGGTATCTGTATAACCTGCACCATAAGCATTATTGGTAAAAGAGTGCCGGGCTGCCTTACTGAGCCAGATGAAGTGGTGCAGCCTGGTTATGCTTGCGTATATTTTCGGACTGATTCCGATTTCTTCCTTAAACGCGCGCTCAATCTGTCGTTCACTATAGCCAATGTACCGGGCAAGTTTTGCTACAGACAGGTTCCCATTCGCCCGGGAAATCTCAGCAACGCTCTCGGGAACTATAAAATCTGCTTTCCTGCGGCCGATTTGCAGAATATTACCAAAAAAGGCTTCCAGTACATCAACCTTGTTCCGGCACCCCGGGGCGGTTGCGAGCTGATCGGTCAGGACCCCGGTTTCGGCGAAAAGCTCGCCTCCGGCAATTATCTGATCCGTAATTTCTGCCGCAGGAACTCCGGTAAGCCGGTTGAGACCCCAGGGTTGAAACACAACTACAACAATAGAGAAACGATCTGCCGCCTCAAGATCAAGATAGCTGTTCAGCTGCCCATATATAAAACAGCCGGAAAGATTATGGCTACCGCCGGATGAAGAGAAAGCGATTTTGCGGTTCAGGAAAACCATTCCGCAACTGCCATCAGGAAAGAGGCGCACAGGTCCGCAAGTCCTTGCAGCGTATTCGATAAAGAGGTAATGCCTGATGTAGGGTTTCAGAGCGGGGGATGAAGGGATTTGCATTATGCTAAGGTAGTGATTTTGAGGTATGTTCTTTGGTCAGATGTAAATGGCCAGAGTGCACGCAAACGTAGCCAGAGTTTTGGTTGCTGATTCATTGCTGTCCGGGGAAAGTGTTGTGAAAATATATAGTCCTTCGGTTGCCAACAACTTTGAAACTGTGGTATCGAACCGCTCACCGCCGCTGGGGCTCCTTCTTTTTCTTGGAAAAGAAGCACCTGAGGCATAGCCGAAAGCGTTCGTACCATTGAAACAACATACAAGAGACGAACAAACCGCTCCGGCTGTGTATCTCTTCTTGCATAAAAGCATCAAAAGTCCTACGGCGGCGGGAAAAGGCCCGGATATCCCTGCGCCATTCCGTTCCGGGCTGGTTCCCCACCTTGGTTCTTCTCAACCTCCTCAGAACAGTGCAAGACTTTTAATACTTTTCTGCGGCGAGAAGATACAAGGCCGGTCCGCACCTATTAGTGGCAGCAATCAGGCAAAACCCTCATCAAAACCACCGCCTGTGCGTAAAACCCTTAACATAAAATTCAGGGGTTGATTTAGAAAATTGATGCAGATATTGCTTTGAGACTGTTCAGAAGGATCTTATTTTATTCTGCAAATTTTTACAGGACAACAATGGTTGCTGATTCATTACTCCTTGTTCCCTGAAATGTTCCGCTCCTGTCCACTGTTCATAACTACCGCCTTTTCCACATCGCCCTAATTGGTGCGCATGCTTACCTTTAGAGAAACTTAAATCAGATGGAAACAAAAGAAAGAATGCCGCATGAGCAGGTGCAATACATCGAATTTTTATCAGCAGATCTGACACGAATTAAAAACTTTTATCAGCAGAGCTTTGGCTGGGAATTTACTGACTACGGACCCGAATACACAGCCTTTTCCGGTAAATACGTGGATGGCGGTTTTACGCTTGGCACACCACAGAAGGGAAGCATCCTTGTGATCCTTTTTTCGCAAGATCTGGAAAGCACGTTAAACAAGGTGGTTAATGCTGGTGGTCAGATTGTTCAGGACATTTTTTCCTTTCCGGGCGGAAGGCGGTTCCATTTTACAGACCCCGACAGCAATGAACTGGCGGTCTGGTCGGCTGATTAAAAAATTCAGGACGCTGATGTTACCTCAATAATAAGAAAATAGCAGGCCCAAAAGCCTGCTGTTTCTGTTCTCAGGCCTGAACAGCTTCCTTCAGATGTTTGCCTGTATGGGAACCGGATGCACGCAGCAATTCCGCGGGTGTGCCTTCAAACACGATTCTGCCGCCTTTATGGCCGCCTTCGGGCCCCATGTCGATGATCCAATCGGCATTTTTTATCACATCCAGATTATGCTCGATCACAATTACGGTATTGCCTTTGTCTACCAGTCCGTTCATGAGTTCAATCAGGCGCCCGACGTCAGAGAGGTGTAAGCCGGTGGTAGGCTCGTCCATCACATAAATGCTGCCTTTTTTATGAAGCTTGCTCGCCAGTTTGATCCGCTGGCATTCCCCGCCAGAAAGTGTGCTCAGCGGCTGACCCAGGGTCAGGTACTCGAGTCCGACTTCGAGAATCGTTTCCAGCTTTTTTACAATGTCTTTACCCGTAAAAAAACGGGCAGCCTCAGTTACAGTCATTGCAAGTACGTCTGAGATCGATTTGCCCTGCAGGTGATACTGAAGTACCTCTTCCTTATAACGTTTGCCCTGGCATACCTCACAAGGTGTTTTAATGCCTTCCAAAAAGGCAAGATCTGTATAGATAACGCCCGTTCCCTGGCAGTTGCTGCAGGCCCCTTTCGAGTTGAAGGAAAACAGGGAAGCGTCAACCCTGTTTGCAGTTGCGAACGTTTTACGGATCAGGTCCATCGTTCCCGTGTAAGTTGCAGGGTTTGAGCGTGTAGAGGTTCCCACCGGAGACTGATCAATCACGACAGCCTGCGGATGCGCTTTCAAAAATGCGTGATGGACCAGCGAACTTTTCCCCGAGCCGGCCACCCCGGTAATAACGGTCATCACACCCGCAGGGATATTGACATTCACATCCTGAAGGTTATTGACCCTGCCGTGCTTAACGGGCAGCATGCCGGTTGGTTTGCGGTATTCTGTCTTAAAAGGCAGCGCATTTTTCATGTATTTTCCGGTAAGTGTGTTCGAGTCGAGAAGCCCCTCCAGGCTGCCTTCATACATGATTTCTCCGCCCTTTGTGCCGGCCATCGGACCCACATCCACAATATGATCCGCAATGCGAATGACGTCAGGATCATGTTCTACCACAAGTACGGTATTGCCTTTGTCGCGTAATTTGCGCAACAGTGCATTTAAGCGGTATACATCCCTTGGGTGCAGGCCAACGCTTGGCTCATCAAAGATATATAATACATCGATCAGGCTGCTGCCGAGGTGTTTGACCATCTTTACCCGCTGAGACTCGCCGCCCGATAATGTGTCTGTCTCCCTGTCCAGGCTCAGGTAATCAAGGCCCATGTCTACCAGATGCTGGAGCCTTTCTGTCAGCGTATCAACCATCGGTTTTGCAACGGGATCGGTAATGGTTTCAAGAAAGCTGACGAGTTCGCCGGCCTCCATCGCGGAGAGCTCTGCGATGTTGTGGCCTGCAATGCGGCAGGAGAGGGCCGCTTCGTTTAAGCGCGCACCCTTGCAGGCGGGACAGGGCTGCTCCTGTAGGTAAGGCATGATGGTTTTTTGTGTCCGGTCTGACAATGTCTTGATATCCCGGCGGATGTAAGCGCGGTCAAACTTTTCGATAACACCCATATAGGTTGCGTTCATGCTGCCTTCGCCCATTCTTAATTTAAACTTGCGGGGGCTGGCGTAAAGCAGCAGATCCATTTCTTCTTTCGTAAAATCACTCAGCTTTTTATCTGCATCAAAATAGCCGCTGTGCGTGTACATGTCTTTTTCCCACGATGCAAGGCCGGGGGCCTGTACAGCGCCTTCTCTGAGCGTTTTTGTAAGATCGATGAATTTAGAAGCATCAAATCCGAGCTTTCGTCCCCGGCCACTGCACACCGGGCACATGCCCTGCGGATCGTTAAAGTAAAAAGCATTTGCATAACCTACCTGCGGGCTTCCGATCCTGGAAAACAGCAGACGAAGAACAGGCGAAATATCCGTAATCGTTCCCATGGTCGAGTGCGACCCGCCGCCAAGCCGTTTCTGATCAACCACGATGGCCATGCTGAGTTTTTCAATCGCATCGGCATGCGGTTGGGGAAATTTTGGAAGCAGGTTTCGGATAAACATGCTGAAGTTTTCATACAATTGTCTTTGCGCTTCGGTTGCAATCGTGTCGAAGACTATCGAAGACTTTCCTGATCCGGAAACCCCGGTAAAGATCGTTATCTTTCTCTTGGGCAGTTTCAGATCGATGTTTTTGAGATTGTTTTCGCGGGCACCGCGAATTTCAATGTATTCAGGGATCATAAAGGGGATGGGTTAGGAGCCACAAGTTATAAAAAAAAAGTCTACCATGGATGTAGTTCGCAATCGCCCGGAGTTCACAGTTCTTTGCACCAGCCATGACTTTCCGTATTTTCACATCAAACTCCGAACATCATGTACGAGAAAAAAATCCCTGAAAATAATGAATGCGGCATTAGTGTAACCATGAAGGTACTGGGCGGCAAGTGGAACCCTCTAATCATTGAATACATACACCTGAATGTTCGCAGACCGAGCGCTCTGCACCGGGCCCTGGGTCTGGCGAATCCCAGGGTGATCAACATGGCCTTGCGAGAGTTGGAGGCATACGGCGTGATCAGCAAAACGGTTTATCACGAGTTGCCCCTGAAGGTTGAATATTTTCTCACCCCGCTGGGAGAAAGTCTTTTACCGCTGATCGGATCTATGGAAAAATGGGGCAATGAACACCGCGAAGATATCGTGCCTGACTATTCAGTGCCAGCTAAGGCAATGTGTGCCGGCACTGTCAAATACGAAGAACCCATAGGCTGATTTGTTCATCAACCCGCCTCTGCAGTTTTATATAATAAAAAAGGCCTCCTGGAGGCCTTTTAACTGCATATAATCAACTATCCATTTTGCCAACAATCCCTTGTCGAACGGATAGAACGATCCGATAGAAATTCAAATGCTACAGAAGCATAAACAAACAACAAATTTTTGCGGGGGGAAGGGATAATTGCGGCAAAAATAAAATTATTATAGACAAAAACGCCGGCTGTGCTGCTTTATTCTACTTATGCGGCCGAATTCTTGTCAAATCAACAATTTCTTTACATTTCTCTTATTATAATTGTAAAAAAGCGACATGAACGTGGGTTAGCATGTTTGGAACTTCGCCTGGACTTATACATTGGTAGTCGTCGTTGCCTTAAGCTTTCACAACCCGACATCGTATTCATCAAAAAGGGTAACGCTGCATACCTCCGTCGACGGCGCTTACCGCTCCGGTAATGTACTTTGCCCTGGGCGATACGAGAAAAACAGCCATGGCAGCCATATCTTCCGGGCTTCCGAAATCGCCCAGTGGGATCTCCCGTTCAGCAAAACGCCGGCGTTCATCGGCAGTAAAATAGGGGCGGATGTTTTCGGTATCGATCAGTCCCGGCTGGAGGCAGTTTACACGGATACCGCTGGGTCCGACTTCGCAGGCGAGTGCCTTTGACCAGGACACCACAGCTGCCTTTGCTACCGCAGAAGCATTGATATTGCGCAATTCATAACCGCTGCAGAGGTTCAGAATTGCGCCCTGCCTGTTCTGTAAAAAATGTGGTAAAAGTTCTTCCGTAAGTTGTCTGACACGGTCAAAATCAAGCTGCATTGAGCGTCGCCAGTCGGCGTCTGATGCGATAATGCCGAGCGGATTACTTTTTCCGGCATTGTTGATCAGGATGTCGACCCTTGAGAGGGCCTCAAGAGCCGTTTGGGCGATGACGGCGGCGGCGTTCCCATGCACAAGATCCTGCTTCAGAATAACGGGACTGATACCTCCTTCTCTTTCAATTTCCTGTTTCAGGTCTTCCAATAGGTCGGCATTCCTGGCAGTAGCAAGCACTTTCACGCCTTCCATAGCCAGTTGTTTAACTATTGCGCGGCCTATACCCTGGCTGGCTCCGGTAACCACCGCTGTTTTGTCATTTAAGTAAAGATCCATTTCGTTGTCTTTTTTAACAGTTGTAAAACTAGCGGCGGGCAGGTATTTTTGAAAAAAGGACAAGCGATTGTTCGTTACACACATTCATGTAAGTAATGGCCAGAAAACAAACCTCAACCTATTCCTCGAATGAGCAGTATCTTACACCCTGCGATCTGACCTATGCGCTCGGCAAAATCGGTGGCAGATGGAAGCTGCAGATCCTGGACAAGCTTGAGCAGGGCAAAATGCGCTACAGTGATCTGCGGCGTGATTTTATGCATATCACAGAAAGGATGCTTACCTTACAGCTGCGCGCGATGGAACGCGACGGACTGCTCAGGAGAAGTGTTTATGCGGGGGTGCCGGTCCGGGTGGAGTATGAATTATCGGATATGGCTATAGAACTGGGGCCCATTTTGAAGCAGTTAAGTCTCTGGGGTAAAAGAAACAGAACAGATACCGGAATTGAAACGAATAAAGACCGGAATTTCTAAGCCCCACTCAGTCAGCTTCATTGAGTTTTTCATATTCATAGATGCCGATGATATGATGCCGTAAATATCTTCCTTTAACTAGAGAGGCCCGGAGCTCTTTGAAGATCTTTTCCGGCACATTTTTATATCTGTACCGCTGTCCGGTCGTATAGGCAATCTCCAGGTCCTGCGTACCCGCATCATACTTCATTTCCCTGATAACCGTAGAAGGCATATGACAACGCTTTTGAATGATTTCCTGGTTTTAACACCGCAAATCGAATGAAGTTTTGATCCGATCAAACTGGTGAACGCCCGAGGCGTTTACCGGTAAAGAGAAACAGCAGGCTGATAAAAAACATAGCAAGTGCGGGCGTCTGTTCCTCAATGGATTGTCCGGCATGTACAAGTAAAAGCGCTGCAGCGAAATTGAAAAGCATAAGCACAGCAGCATTACGGATTTGCCATCCGGTTATATAACAAATACCTGCAGACGCCTGGGCATATACCGATAAAATAGCCGCCAGAAGCGGCACCGGGAATCCAGCAGAATCCAGAAAATCCCTGAACAACAGCATATGTTTCCAGCTAAACAGGTTGTCTGCGACACCGTAAATAAGGCGCAAGCCTGCGAATGCCCTGAGTATAAAAAGACCCGATGTCTGGTTGCGTTCAAGCCACTCAATAAATGTGACGCCCATAGCTGCATGTTTAGAAATAAGAAAACTTCGTGCAGTTCAGGCAGCGGTACCAGCTGTTAGCGGTAGAAAGCTTTCATACACTTGGTGCATTTGTAATGGCGTATATCAACCATTGGCTGCATAAGCTTAAAAAACTTATTTCTGGGGATGCGGTACACATCATCATTGCTTCTGCAATGCGGACAGCGAACAGGAACTTTTCCCGGTGCTGAAAGCGACGAATTTATGGATTTGAGAGCGTTCATATAAACAGTTTGTACGTAGCGGGTACGTGACCACAGACACACAATAGGGGTGAAGCGTTACTATTCTCAAAAGTAGTGATCGTCAGTTACTTGTACTAATCTTTTTTTAATTTTTTAGCCAATTTTTTCTGGTCGTGAAGAGCGAATTAAGTACGGCGTGATAGACTGCTAAATCCCGGATATGCCAGAAGATTCCCGTTCAATCAGTTCTGAACGAAGCAGGGGCAATTCGCAGGGATCTACCTCTTTGTTGTTTAAAATGCGGAACAGGCAGGCAGCAGCGAGGCGTCCCATCTCAAAAGCGGGCTGGGTGATCGTGCTGAGTGCGGGCTTCAGGAGCGCAGCCGTTTGCAGGTTTGAAAAACTGACCAGCTTAAGCTGACCCGGCATGTCAATATTTAATTCGCGGCAGGCATAGTAGCAGGGAACGACAAACTCTTCGATCGACGACAGGATACCATCAGGTTGTTTGTCTTTTATAAAACCGGCAACGGCCTGCAGAAGCTGTCGGGGGTCGTCGGTTCCTGACAAAACCAATGGCTGGGGCTGCACCAGATTTGCCTGATCAAGTGCATCGCGATAACCCTTCAGGCGGCGCTGTCCTGTAGCGAGCTGATCCAGACCCTGCAGAAACGCGATCCTTGAACAACCGTTTTCAGCGAGGTGCCGCGTTGCCTCGAAAGCGCTTTCATAATCGTCGGTTGTGATACTGAAGGCATCGGGAATCTCAATACTGCGGTCAAAAAACACCACCGGAATCTGTCTGATCAGCGATTGAAAGTGCGCCAGGTTTCCCGTTGAACGCGTAACCGAGATCAGGATACCGTCTACGCGACCGCTGACCAGGCTATTCGTAAAGGCAATCTCCGCTTCGCTGTTTTCATGTGTCTGGTAAATCAATACGTGGAAGTTGTGCTGCCGGGCAATTTCTTCAATGCCCTTAATAGCCAGCGAGAAAAAATTATTGGCTACTTCCGGGATAATGACGGCGATGGTACGCGTACGGTGACTGCGGAGATTGCTTGCCGCCGGATTACGTTCATAGTTCAGCATCCGTGCAAGATCATTTACCCGCTGTTTTGTCTCGGCGCTGATTTCATGACTGTCGCTCAGCGCTTTTGAAACGGTAGCAATTGAAATATTCAGTTGCTCTGCAAGAGTCTTGACGGTCACATGTCTCTTCATTTTCGAAGGCGCTGGTTAGGTAAGTTAAAATAGAAAAATGTTTCGTACTTAAACGTTTTCGTAAATAAATAATTCAATGTTTTACGCAGATCAGCCTTTTTTTACAAGCTTTGATTAAGCCTCCCAAACCCCGGGCGGCACTAACCAGGTATAACCAATTAACGCTCCGGCAGCTGCCATGCAGACTGCCGGGCCCGCTGAACTTATGAATTTGCTGACAACCCGCGATTATGTCGTTTTTGCTTTATATTTCATCATTATCTCGGTGTATGGGATCTTAATCTACCGGACAAAAAAAACGCGCCATAGCGATACAAAAGCATTTTTTCTTGCAGAAGGTTCGCTGACCTGGTGGGCTATCGGGGCTTCGGTTATTGCTTCAAATATTTCGGCAGAACATTTTATCGGTATGTCTGGTTCGGGTTTTGCCATGGGCCTTGCCATAGCCAGCTACGAATGGATGGCTGCGGCCACCCTGATCATTGTTGCCGTGTTTTTTCTGCCGGTGTATCTGCGCAATGGCATATATACCATGCCGCAATTTCTCGCGCGTCGATATAATGACGCGGTCAGCACACTCATGGCGGTCTTCTGGCTGCTTGTGTATGTATTTGTGAACCTGACCTCGATATTTTTCCTTGGTGCACTGGCCATCGAAAGCCTTACCGGATTGTCGTTCAACCTGTGTGTTGCCGGTCTGGCCGTTTTTGCCGTCTTTATTACCCTTGGTGGAATGAAGGTGATCGGCTATACGGATGCGGTGCAGGTGCTGATCCTGATTCTTGGCGGCCTGGTAACCTGTTACATGGCGCTGGATATTATCAGCGATCATTTCAGCCTCGACGGGGTCGTTCCGGCATTGTTCAAACTGCGCAGTCAGGCAGATAACCATTTTCATATGATCTTTTCGCCCGGCGACAAATTTTATGACGATCTGCCCGGAATGGCTGTGCTGGCCGGTGGGCTATGGATCAACAATTTGAATTACTGGGGCTGTAATCAGTACATCATCCAGCGTGCACTTGGCGCCGACCTGAAAACCGGTCGTAACGGACTCATCTTTGCCGCTTTTCTCAAATTGCTTATTCCGGTCATCGTTGTCATCCCGGGAATTTGTGCCTACGTATTATTTAAAGAAGGGTATTTCCAGAATGAACTAACCGGCAGCGGCGGTCATGTGAAACCCGACCGGGCTTATCCGGTTCTCATGAGCCTGCTGCCGTCTGGATTAAAGGGCCTTGCGTTCGCCGCACTTACGGCCGCTGTCGTGGCTTCGCTTGCCGGTAAATGCAACAGCATCTCAACCATTTTCACCCTCGATATTTATAAAAAATACATCAATAGAGAAGCTTCGGAACGCAAAATGATCAATGTCGGGCGCTGGGCAACCATCATTGCGTCGCTGATAGCGGTTATTATTGCACCGGCGCTCCAGCGCTTTGACCAGGTTTACCAGTTTATACAGGAATACGTCGGCTTTATCTCACCCGGTGTGTTTGCTATTTTTCTGCTCGGCCTGTTTTGGAAAAGAACAACATCAGCGGCCGCGCTGGTTGCCGCGCTGAGTACCATACCGCTTTCCATGATCATGAAATTTCTGCCCGAACTCAGCAGCGGGTATTTCGCGCCGATCCCTTTTCTGCACCGCATGACCTGGGTGTTCGGATTCATCATCGCGATTATGGTCATCATGACCCTGGCTGCAAAACCGCGGGCCTCTGTAGCTGAGATTGTAGTAGACAAGGGTATGTTTCGTGTTAACACGGGTTTCATTCTCTCGTCTGTCATCATTCTCGGCATTTTAACCGGTCTTTACATCGCTTTCTGGTAGATAAATCATAAAAACAAACATCATGAGCACAGCAAATTTTGATAATCCGAATCCGCTTTCAAACCTTGAAGAATGGGACGATGATGTTCTGAAAAGGTATCCCGAAAAGGGGGCAGAAAAGAAAAAAGAAGAATTCAGGAATTATGACAGTCCGGAAATTGACAGCGTACGCGAATTCTACAGGTTGAACCACAAATACCAGACCTACGAGAATGTTCTTGCCAAGAAAGACCGTTTTCTGAAATTCGAGCAGCGTAAAATGCCCTGGTGGTCTGCGATGGAATACCTCAATACGCTCGTGGATGATTCAGACCCGGATATTTCTCTTGATCAGCTTCAGCACCTGCTGCAGACGGCAGAAGCAATACGTGCAGATGGTCATCCCGACTGGTTTGTTCTGACCGGTTTTATCCATGATCTCGGGAAGGTTCTTTGCCTGTTTGGCGAACCGCAATGGAACGTGGTGGGCGATACCTTTCCTGTCGGCTGTAAGTTTTCAGACAAGATCGTTTTTCCCGAATTTTTTGCTGACAATCCTGACACGTATGATCCGAGATATAATACCAAATACGGTGTGTACAGCCACCGCTGCGGACTCGACCATGTGCACATGAGCTGGGGGCATGATGAATACCTCTACCACCTTACAAAAGAGCACCTTCCCGAGCCTGCGCTTTATATGATCAGGTATCACTCCTTTTATTCGCAGCACCGCGAAAAAGCTTATTCGCATCTGCTGAACGACCACGATGACAAGATGTTTGAGTGGGTAGATAAATTTAATCCTTACGACCTGTATTCCAAGAGCCCGAAGGCACCCGTAGTTGCAGAATTGAAACCCTATTATGAGGATCTGATCAGTAAGTACCTGCCGGAAACGGTCTCACTGTAATCAGACAGAACCAACTAACCAATAAACTAAACCAAACCGAATAAATTATGAAAACTGACAGCTATTACAGTTGGCCGGACCGGCTGAGGTGCCTGCTATTGCTCTTTTTTCTGGCCTCAGCAGGGCTGGCGAATGCGCAGACAGCGGGGCAACGTGTGGCGGGAACGGTTTCTGATGAAGCCGGCGCAGCGCTGCCTGGCGTAACGGTGCTGCTCAAGGGGAGCACAACGGCAGTCGTTACCGATGACCAGGGTGCATACACCATCAGGATAAACTCAGCACAGGACGTTCTACGCTTTGCAATGGTAGGCAAAATAAGCCAGGAGGTAGCGGTGAATGGCCGCACAACAATAAACCTCGTACTAAAAGATGAAAACAATACATTGAAAGACCTGGTCGTTGTGGGTTATGGTACTTCCGACCGGAAGAATCTGACAGGTGCCATCACGTCAGTAAAGCCCGATCAGTTCAATGCCGGGGTAATCAGTACGCCATCGCAATTACTGCAGGGCAAGGTTGCCGGCCTGAACATTACGAAGAGCGGCAATCCAAATGAAAACGGCGCCATTATTCTTCGCGGGCCGTCGAGTCTGCGTGCCGGCGCTCAGGAGCCACTTTACGTGATTGATGGTGTTGCTGCAGCATCGATCGACCTGGTCGCACCCGATGACATCAAATCTATCGATGTGCTTAAAGACGCCTCCGCAACCGCGATCTACGGTGCACGTGCTGCCAACGGCGTGATCCTGATTACGACGAAACGCGGCGATGGTGTAGCACCGGGACTCAGTTATAGTAGCTATGCCGGTACAGAAAGCGTGAGCAATATCATCGATATGCTTTCTGCAGAACAGCTTCGGGAATACCTCAGCCAGAACAAAAAAAGTCTGAACCCGACAGATGATGACGGGTCAAGCACCGACTGGCAGGAGGCCGTGCAGCGCCGCGGTTTTTCAACCAACCACAACCTGTCCCTGTATGGTGGTTCTTCAAAAACTTCATACGGCATCAGTGCAAACTTTCTTGAGAATAACGGGATTATGAAAGGCTCAGCATTAGAGCGCTACACCCTGAAGGCAAATGTGGGACAAAAAGCGTTTAATGATCGCCTGAATCTTAATTTCTCCGTATTTAACAGCAGGACAGTTCGCGATGACATTTCTCCGCTGGTTTATCCGAACATGCTCATCTACCTCCCTACGGTATCCGTTCGCCGTCCTGACGGGGGGTATACAGAAGATTTCAGCCGCACACGGAATTACCTGAATCCGGTTTCGCTGATCGACAACAATATTATCAATAACAAAATCAAAACGTTTTTGGGCAACTTCCAGGCCGAGCTCGACATTTTTAAGGGCCTGAGGTACACGCTAAGCCTGTCTTATCAGGATGAGAATACCAATGGCAATTTTTATAACAACCGACTTTCAGGCATCAACCGTGGGCTGAACGGTGTAGCCACACGCAATGCCTATTCAAACACAAAGAAACTGGCAGAAACCTATTTCAGCTATGACAAGTTTTTCGGCAAGCATGCATTTAAACTGCTTGCCGGGTATTCTTTCCAGGAAGACCGGAACGGCGACGGATTTTCTTCATCGAACCAGGGTTTTGTAACCGACGAACTGACCTATAACAATCTGGGGCTCGGCGATCCGCTTCCGGGGTCAGTCGTTAATTATGGCACCGTTCGTATCCAGACTTTAAGGCTGATTTCTTTTTATGGCCGGATAAATTATGACCTGAACAACAAATACCTCTTTCAGGCATCATTAAGAAGGGATGGCTCATCGGCCTTCGGCCTGAATAACCGGTGGGGTTATTTCCCCTCGGCATCCGCCGCATGGCGCATCAGCGAAGAAACTTTTCTGAAAAACGCGTCGTTTGTAGAAGACCTGAAGCTGCGCATTGGCTATGGTGTAACAGGCAATTCACTTGGCTTCGATGCTTTTACCCGCTTTTCGCTGTACGCACCGGTTGAACGTTTTTATTATGACGGCAGGTACATCAATGCTGTCGGACCTTTTCAGAATGAGAATCCGGACCTGAAATGGGAGCGTACGGCGATGACTAACATCGGCCTTGATTTTTCCCTGTTCAAGGGCCGGGTACAGGGTAGTTTTGACGCATATAACAAGAAGACATCAGACCTGATCTGGGATTACCGCGTTTCTACCACGCAGTATTTTGTGGGCAATCTGACAGCTAACGTGGGCCAGATTGATAACAAGGGCTTTGAGGCCGTAGTAGACGTTTCTATCTTTAATGGTAATAAATTCAGCTGGAAAAGCTCGGTTAATTTCTCGCATAACAAAAATATTGTCCGCTCACTGTCGAACGAGAAATTTTCGCTGGCTACCATTCCGACAGCACAGCTTGGCGGAAAAGGGCAGTCTACCAACTATTCGCAGGTTATTCAGGAGGGGCTGCCAATCGGATCGTTTAACACCTACCGGTATGCTGGCAAGGACGGGAAAGGCGTGAGCCAGTTTTACCTTGCAGACGGAAGCCTGACGACAGAGTACTCAAAAGCGGCGATCGGGCTGACCGGCAGCGCGCAACCTGATCTGATTTATGGCTGGAACAACACCTTTACGCTCGGCAGGTTCGACCTGAACGTTTTTCTGCGCGGTGTGTATGGCAATCAGATTCTTAATGCCACCCTGGCCGGATTAAACAGCCCCGGCGACGCTACAACGAACAATATCCCGCAGTTTGCGCTTGATGAAGCGGTGAACGACAATAACAGTTACATCATTTCAGACAGGTTTATCGAGTCGGGGTCGTATCTGCGTCTTGATAATGCAACGCTGAGCTACAGTTTCAACCTCGAAAAACTAAAGGCAATAAAAAGATTAAGGTTGTATACCACGGCCAGCAACCTGTTTGTAATAACCAAATACCGGGGTATAGACCCCGAAATTAGTATGGGCGGCATACAGCCGGGAATAGACAATAATAACTTTTATCCGAAGACCCGTTCATTTCTTTTTGGCGTTAACGTAACTTTTTAATCATGAAAATTCTGACTGATATGAAATCGAAATATCTTGTGCCGGCCTTGCTAACCCTTTCGCTGGCAGCCTGTACCAAGCTGGATGTAGATGTAGAGTCTGAGCTTACACCTTCAAACTTTCCGACCAATGAAGAATCTTTTATTGCAGCAACAGGTCCGGTTTATACGCGTTTCCGTTCCAATTTTGCTATAGATTACTGGCGGTTGCAGGAACTTTCGACCGACGAAGCCATCATTCCTGCTCGTGACGGTAATTACGACGATGGTGGGCAATACCGCTTTATGCATTACCATACCTGGACGGCCGATCATCCGTACGCAAAGTCGATTTGGGAGTGGGGCTTCGGCGGAATCAACTCAGCCAACCGGATCCTGAGTCTTTTCGAAGCGGCGCCGGCCTCTGCGGCCAGAACCACCTCACTGGCAGAAATGCGTACCATGCGTGCCCTGTTTTATTTTTTTATGATGGATCTGTACGGGAATGTACCAATTATCAAGGATGCCGTAATCGCCGAGCCACCGTCAACAGCTGCGCGTAAGGACGTGTTTGCCTTCGTCGAGTCAGAACTTAAGGCCGCA
This sequence comes from Pedobacter sp. SYP-B3415, assembly GCF_004138205.1. GTDB lineage: Bacteria > Bacteroidota > Bacteroidia > Sphingobacteriales > Sphingobacteriaceae > Pedobacter. Next base: position 69,066 of record NZ_RXNQ01000003.1, on the reverse strand, counting down.
TTGCCAGATCTGAGTGCTGTTGCCGGTCAAAAGACTTACGGTCGGCCAACAAAATGGCTGGCCTATGCATTGCTTGCAAAGCTTTACCTCAATGCTGATGTCTACACGGGCCAGTCACGTTATGCTGACGCAGTGGCTATGGCAGACTTTATCCTGAATGATGCATCCACTATCTATTCGCTTGATGCAGATTACATGAGTGTATTTGCGCCGACAAACGGGCCGCTGACCAAAGAGACGATTTTCGCTGTGCCATATGATGCAAACGTTGCTACCGGAAATCAATTTTCCCGGTACGGCCTGCACACGGGACTGCAAAAGAAATATAACCTGCCATTCCGGCCAAGTATTGCCATGAGTACAACCAGGGACTTTTACCTGAAGTTCAATCTGACTGGCGATCAGCGAAACAAGACCCTGCTGGCGGGTAAACAATATGAAAATGATGGCAGCCCAATCCTTATAGCGACAACAAAAAAAGGAATGGACAACGCTTATACAGGTGCAGATGGTGCGGCTAAGATTAACTATCACCTGGAGTTTACGCCCGAAATGCCGCTAGTGAAAGAAAATACAATGGATGTCGGAAATGACGAGATTGGCAAAGCCAGGGGCGTGCGGTCGATTAAATTTTATCCCGACCCGGCTACAAATCCCGACACCCGAAACCAGGGGAATGATTTTCCGGTATTCAGGCTTGCCGACGTGCTGCTTATGAAAGCAGAGGCCATTCTGCGCGGAGCGGCACCAACGGTTGTGAAGGGTGAACTGCAGACACCGGCCATACTTGTAAATAAGATCCGGTTACGCGCCGGTGCGCCCGCAGTGGGGGCCATAACGCTTGATGAGCTGCTTGACGAAAGGGCACGCGAATTAGCCTGGGAAGGCTGGCGCCGAAATGATCTGATCCGCTTTGGGAAATACGAAGACAGCTGGGGCTTCAAAACCAATAAAGAAACATTCAGAAGACTTTATCCAGTTCCGAACAGCGAGCGATCGCTGAATCCGAAACTCGTTCAGAATCCCGGATATTAACAAGGACCGGTCCCGGAAGGGGCCGGTTTTTTTACATCGTTTCGATTTCGTTTTTGTTAAATGGTTTCCAGAGCAGATAATAATACAGAAGGCAAAACAACCCGGTCAGAAACGGAATGAGCGCTAAATGTTTATAGGTGATCCAACGGTAAACCTGTAGCTCATCTATGCCCGCGAATTCACTGAGCATCCAGTATGAGTTGGCCGCTATCCAGAATGTGATGGCCAGATTATGGCACAACTCAGACATGATAAGCCGGGTGCGGTATGCAATAATGACGGAGATGATCAGTGTAGGAAAGATCATGATAATGCCAAGCGGCTTCCAGATCAGGCACCAGCCGATATCTTCAATAACCAGAACACGATATGCAGGTTTTCCATCCTGCGGTACTTCAGGGGAATGGTATAGTTTGCCATAAGCGAAAATACTACAATCGGTCGGGTTTTGCATGAAGCTGCTCAGGAGGAAACGGGCGCCCTTTGCCGGTTCATCCTGTCGATTGTCGTGCTGAATGGTTGTACATGTGCTGTATCTGCTGCCGGATGCTCAGCTGAAGGAAGAAAGCCCCGCACAGCGGGGCTTAGGGGATGATGGTTAGGAGGGGATGATAAATTCTATGTCTTTGATAAATGTTCGGAGATTAAATTCGTTGGCAAAAATCTGCGATCATAACCGCTAATTCTAGGAAAAAACCGACAATTCGCAGCTTTTAAGATTGTTGGTTTTTTTTATTGATGCTGCTGCTTTTGATCGGTTTTTACACCGTTGCTCTTACAAATTATACCGATTTTTGACTTATGGTACACCTTGACGACCTTTCGCCAAACCATGCCAGGGCCTTGCAAGCCCTTGCTGACAACCCGCTCATTGCGCGCAACCTGAAAGATGTGTTTCCCAGCCCTTATCATCTGGCAGACGCGGAGTTCTTTCTGCGCAACATCGTTCCCCGGCAACAGGGACAGACCTTCGGGATTTTTGTTAACAACGTGCTGGCAGGCGTGGGCAGCGTGCTGCGCCAGGGAGATGTTTACCGCAGAAGTGCTGAAATAGGCTATTGGCTGGGCCAACCATTCTGGGGCAAAGGATATGCAACCGAGGCCGTGCGCATGCTCACTGAACACGCGTTTAGCGAATCTGGCATACAGCGCATATTTGCAGGCGTGTTTTCGGGAAACCTGGCCTCCATGCGCGTGCTGGAAAAGAACAGTTTTGTGTGTGAAGGCATAAAAAAAGCCGCGATATTTAAAGGTGGTGTTCTGCTCGATGAGCATTGCTACGCCCGGGTTAAAGAAAGTGATTATGGAATATAATACATCGGCAGCGGCGAAAATTGCAGAGAGGCTGCGGTTAACCGGGGTATTGGAGCAGCTTTCTACCTGCATAGGCGGCTCGGGTCTCAACACGCTATTGCTGGAGATCTTCAGGCGACGCGCAGAAAAATTGTCGCCATCGGCGTTACTTGGGTTGTATCGCGCGAACCGACTGGTACAGCCCTCGCGTACGCCCGTGCTTGCTCTACGGGAACTCGAATATAAGATGCTGCTCGTTGCTCAGAACGCCGGCTTCGAACTGGTTGAGCTTTCGCCGGCTGCACAGTTGGGCGCTTGTTCTGTCATTGCTCCCGTTCACCAGGATAAGGTTTTGTCTGCGTTGCGAAACTGTGAAATCATGGCCGACTCTACAAATGCGCTCGCCCTGCATGATGCTGCCCTGCAGAAATCAGCGCAGGCGGGGACCCGTGATTATGCCAGTGTAAGCCGCTTGCTGCGTACCCCGAAAGCGGACGTTAAAGGCCATAGTGCACACTTTTCCATTGCCTGTCTTGTTTCTGCGGGCAAAGATGCGGGAAATTTTAACTTTGAAGCATCGGCCCTTGTCAGGCAATTTGATGCACATTGCCGGTTATTAACAGATGTGTTTGGTTTCGGTAACATTCGATTTGCGCTTATCCCGCTTGGCGGAGACGGAAGCAAGGTGCTGGCTGAGCGTTGCGCGGCTGAGCTGCGTGCCTTTTTACCACACGTTTGCGCCGAGATTCGTGATTCTGACCTCGAGCAGAATTATTATGACAGGTTGCAGGTTAAGATTGATGTCTGTCTCGGCGATACCTGGTACGAAGTTGCGGACGGGGGATGTGTGAACTGGGCGGCCAAGCTGCTGAATAATAAAAAACAGCGGATGTTTACCAGCGGACTCGGCTTGGAGTACCTGCTGCATTTGAAAAACAATAGTGGTTAACGCGACGGTAATTTTTGAGACGGAACCCGGAACCTGTGTCAGGTTGGCGGGACCGGATCCTGATCTTTCCGATCTGGTGGAATATTATATTTCTATAGAAGTGCCTCCGGACGCTGCTCATCCGTTTTGTCTGATCGGCTTACCTTCCCTGCATAACCTCTGTGCAATACCACTAACTACATATGACAAGTCGGTATATGACCATGAAAACGAACAAACCGTAATCTTCAGAGATCCGATGTTTTTGGGGATACTGCGTACTGCCGTGAGCTGCTCATATCCGCCGGGTTCGCGCGAATTTTCCGTGAAATTTAAACCCGGCATCATGCCCTTACTTTTTGATATCGCCGCCGGTGAACTGCTTGGCAACAACCTTTTTGCAGAAGCCTACCTGGCGGATAACCTGGTACAGCGTCTGAAGGAAGCCGAAACTGTCGAACAGCAGGTCATCATTGCAGACAACTGGTTGCGCAAACTTGCTTCGCAGATAATAAAAAATCATAAAATGTCGACCGTTACCCAGGCACTTATGGTGGCCGGCCGCCAACCCGATTGCAGAATTTCCGGTATTGCAGCCTCTGTTTCAACTTCTCCGGTAACGTTGACCCGGTATTTCAAAGATATGCTCGGAATGAGTCCGGCGCAATGCTTCAGGCTGATGCGTTTCAGGACGGCGCTCGAAGCCTATCGTGCCGCGGGCAGTAAACAGCTGTTTGACCAGTTTGGTTATACAGATTTCTCACATTTTGCCAAAGAAGCCCGGAAGCTGACAAAGCGTGCGCCGGGCAGGCTATAGTGTCCTGGAACCGAGTCTGATCATGGCAGACTGAAAGGCCTGTAATTCTTCAGCTTTTGGAATCGAACTATGCAGGTGGATCTGTTTCCAATGATCATGGCGTCGTTTGTACATGCGGGTGATAGTTGCGCTTGTAACCAGCGAGTCTTCTCCGTTAGAAATATTAAGCCTTTCAGTGCCGACAGCGTAAAACAGATCTTCATCTACCAGCAAAGAATAGTCAGAAAATTCGGCTTTGATGTTCGCCTGGCGGCTGAAGAGCCATTCGTAGGCCGCCCGGATATTTTCCCAGCCAGATAAGATGCGGCCGACGGGACTAACAATGATGGCTTCATTCACCTGCATCCAGTTTTCTGCAATGGCGTCAATGTTGCCTGTATTAAAGCCCGCATAAAACTCTGAAATTGCGCGAAGCGGCGAAGGAAGCGCCGATGCCTGTTCCTGACCGCTGATTAGATATCCACTTGCCATTCGTGTTGTTTGGGTGCAAACGTCCCGAAATTAAACGGATTTACATAAGTGAAACACGAAGTGTCGATACAATTTTTACAAATACGATCTGACCTGCCGGACCTTTTCGCCTACGCCGGGATGCCAAGTTGTTTGTGACTAAGGTAGAAGGATACGCAATGGGTAACGTCTTCAGGCAGCTGTTCTTTCCTGATACAATCAAGCTGATGCTGGCCAACGTTAAACTTTTCGATAAAAGTTCCGCCCAGCTCATTAAACTTCAGGTAACCCTGGTCAAAAAACCGCTCCTGTACCTGACCGGAACTGTCCATTGAACGAAAGTTGAGGGGGTGTATCTGCAGGCTGTCTGTTTCTATCAGCAACCATTGGTATACGTCATCGTGCGGAGTGGCAGCCGGAAGACCGTTCTTCCTGATTTCCACAATGCAGATAGAATTTCCTTTTAGCGAATAAAGATAGTCAAATGCGGGTTTCATGTTTGCCAGGATTGCATTTTAAAACTGACAATATCCGGGAGGTTTGCCAGTCACAAATTATCAACACCGCCCGATAAGACATTGTTTTATTTCCTGCAAAAAATTAAGTTGTCTGCTGAGCAGCAGCAGGTTATTTTTTATGCATCAGAACGGATATCATGTGGATATCTGCGTCGGGTGATTCATTATGCGCCTGCCCGGATAGCCGCGGTTTGTCTTGTTTTGCTCTTCATCATTTATTTTGACGAGTAAAACGTCAGGTGTCTGGTCCCCCTTCAGAACTGATCATGAACCGGGTGTCTCCTGTTACGATATCCCGGTACACTCCGCTGAAGTTCGGCCTAAATCTTATCTTGCAGCGCGAACGGCGGTTAGCAGGGCGCGCTGAAACCTATGAAGAAAAGCGAAGTAACAGGGACGTTAAGCCTGATTTTCCTGGTCATAATCTGGGGAAGCACATTTGTTGTTACCAAAACGATCGTCAACGACGTACCTCCAGTAACTTTTGCCTTCCTACGCTTTCTCGTAGCTTGTTTATGTATGCTACCGGTGTTTTTGCTGAAGCTGAAAACCTACCAGATCCGCAAACTAACACGCCGCGAGTGGCTGTTACTGTCGCTTATGGGCTTATCAGGCGTTAGCCTGTATTATGTTATATTTAATCTCGGCATGCAGCGCTCGTCGGCGGCTACGGCGGCCATGATCCAGGGGTCGATTCCTGTGTTTATTGCGCTTTTCGGCGCCCTGGTCCTGAAAGAACGCCTGAACATCCAGCAGATTGCTGGCATTGGGCTGTCCTTTACAGGAGTAATATTCGTTGCACTGCTCTCCGGCTCGGGAAATGGGCAAAACAGCGTGGCGGGCAACCTTTTTATGTTCGCAACTGTTTTTTGCTGGGCAGCGTATACGATCTTTTCACGCATGCTGAAGCATCTGAATCCATTCATGGTGACATGCCTGAGTGGTTTCATAGGCACGGCGATACTATTCGTTCCTGCTTGTTTTGAACTGGCTCAAGACGGGGCGCGTCTCAATTTTTCTACGTCATTTATGTTTGGAACGCTGTACCTGGGAGTCTTCAGCTCCGCTCTTGGTTATTTTCTCTACAACAAAGCGCTGGAGAGTCTTCCTGTAGCTAAAGTTGGCAACTACCTTAATCTTGATCCGGTGATTGGTGTATTGCTGGCAATCACACTGCTTAATGACCGCATCAGTGCCTGGCAGCTCGCCGGGGCCGCTTTGGTTGTGACCGGGGTTATTCTGACGGCCATCAGGCGAGATCCGCCTGCCGGTCTGAACAAGTAAGCCTGCAAACTTCCAGTGTGGCTCAGTAAGGATTGATTTGCCGATCATTCCTATATCCGTGTACGGAGATTGAAAGAGTTTTCAACAGATTCCTGGCGCAGGCGCCATTTTTCTAACTTTATCATTGAAAAAAGATCCCGCACATATGAGCCGAAAAGTTATGCTTTACATCGCGATGAGCCTTGATGGCTACATTGCAAAAAACGATGACAATATCGAGTTTTTAAACATCGTCGAAAGGGCTGGCGAAGATTATGGTTACGCCGCCTTCAATGCAGGCGTCGATACAGTTATCTGGGGTCGCCGTACATTTGATAAGGTGTTGAGCTTCAATTCCCCTGAAATGATGCATGCTGATAAAAAGCTTTACGTAATCTCAGCTTCCAGGACCGGAAGTGACGGCCATGCGGTATACCATCCTGATCCGGTGGCGCTGGTTCGCGAATTGCAAACACAGGAAGGCAAAGACATCTATTGCGATGGTGGAGCCGAAATTGTCGCGGCTTTGCTTCGCGAAAAACTCATCGACAGGGTGATCGTGTCTGTTATTCCGCATCTGCTCGGTTCGGGAATCAGATTATTTAAAGACGGATTGCCCGAGCAGGAGCTCGAGTTTAAGCAGAGCATCAGTTTTCCCTCTGGCCTGACGCAGCTATGGTACGATGTGAAGCATCCTGCGCAGACTTAAGCGCAGATTGATACGCAGCAACAAAAAACTGATACGGCGCGGCATATAAAAATCTATCGGATGTGTTTTCTTTGGGTTTACCAGGAAATTTAACCAGACATGAGCCCAATTTTTAAGCGCCTTGCGTTCGTTTTTCTTTTCGTTTCTTTTGCCTGTCCCGATAAAGCCCAGTTGCCGCAAAACATTGCGAACCCCGTTCTTCCCCGCGTTGCAGATGCGGGTATCATCCGCTACAACGGTGAATACTATCTCGGTGGTGTAGGCACCAATGGTGGTTTCTACCGGTCTTCTGACCTGGTGAACTGGCATGGCCCTGTCCATGTTTTCTCAATGAACAACGAATGGACCTCCGGTGCTTCTGCGGGGGACAGTCAGATCCATGCCAGCGACATTGTTTACCTGAATGGGATCTTCCATCATTATTGGTCTGTAAATTACTGGGGACGCGACCGGCGGGCTATACATATCGGCCACGCCACGGCAAAGCGTATTTCAGGCCCTTTCAGAGAGCCGGACAGGGACCATTGGTTTGAGAACCGCATCGATCCGCAACTGTTTGTCGATGACAACGGTAAACTCTACTTCTATATGGTGAAGTTTACAGATGGAAATACCATCTGGGGCAGGGCCATGAAAGACCCGTGGACATTTTCCGGAGAACCGGTTTATCAATTTTCCTCCTTGCGTGGCACCTGGGAAACGACAGATAACCGCGTGGCAGAAGGACCCTGGGTTATAAAATACCGTGACCGTTACTACATGATGTATAATGCAAACCATACCGGTCCTGAATGGGGAAATTATGCGCTGGGTGTTGCAGAGGCAGATTCGCCCCTTGCGTTTAACCATGGTAATAAATATCCTTACCCTGTGGTACAATCCAACCAGATCGATATGCAGGAGCGCTACGCGAACCTGCTTGATTTGCCGGACGGCCGGTTCAGGTATACTGCGCAGGCTGAATCGGGCTGGATGTTTGACCGGTTTGATGACAGCGCCTGGGCTGCAGGGAATGCCGGTTTTGGCAGCAATTACATCGAGGGGTCGACAACCCGGAATGTCCGTACGCCCTGGTCATTAGGTAAGCTGTACCTGAGAAAGGTTTTTACGGCTCCGCCGGATGCAGGCAATTTGTCGCTGCGGATACACCATGACGGGCCCGCGCGCGTCTGGCTGAATGGGGTTCTGGTTTATGAAAATAATGAGCGGGATTACCGGCAGGTTCTGCTTGACGAAAAGATGCTGACCGGATTGAAGAAAAATAACAATGTGCTGGCTATAGCGGCTGAGCCGGGACCGCGTTCGTCTTTTATCGATGTGGCTCTTTTTGCTATGGGAAAGGATGTACCCGACGATATCCTGTTTACGCCCGGACAGCCAAACATTATACGCGGACCGAACGGCCTGGAATGGTGGCTGGTTTATATGGCAAACAAAAATCTCGAGCCCCGCGGGCAGTATATTAACCGTGTGCATTTTTTTGGTAAACAATTGATTGTAGACGGCCCCACGGCGTCCCGAACCCCCGGGTTTCACCCCGAACCGGCGCAGCCTGCCTTTGGCGATCTCTTTGACAGTGCGCGCAACCGGCGCTGGCAGATGCGGAAAGGAAAGCTCGAAAGCCGGGCGGGCGAAGGCACACATACAGGAGCCGGCCGCCTGGAAGCATTCCCGGAAGCCAAAAAGGTTTCAAACTACCTGTTCGAAGCAAATATAAAGCTGAGCGGCCGGCAAGAGGCAGGGATCTTTGCGTGGTACCTCAATGAGAACAATCACCTGCAGATTGGGCTTGATCCGGTGAAAAAATCCTGGACCTGGCTGTACAGGTCTGCGGGGAAAATTACGTATGGGCAGCACGCCCTGCGCCCGGGTTTTGACTTCAGCGTATATCATAAACTCGGCGTAACAAAAAATGCTAATATCTTCAGTGTCGAGGTAGATGGCTTACCAGGCCCTGGCGATCCTGTAATAGCTGTTCAATCTGCTGCTGCCGGCCTTCCGGGTGTTTTTAGCGAGCTTCCGGGTACAGCGTTCGACGGGGTTATTTACACCATTGGCTGGGATGAATCAGGCAGGCGCATTACAGGATGGAAGGGCGTGGCTGGCACCGCGGGCTGGCGGCAAACTGTTGCCGGACTGTTATCGCCCGAGCAAAAAGCCGAAAGTTCCGTATTCAAGGGCGATCCGGCAAGTAGCTACGAATTCAGTGTACAAATCGGTGTAAATGAGATGAAGAGCCAGGCCGGGATCTACGCTGCCTATACAGACCAGCGCAACTACGTTAAAGCTCTGATTGCTTTCGAAACAGGTCAGCTTATACTGGAAAAGGTAAAAGATGGGAAAAAGTCTCCGCAGGTTCTGCTGCCGTTGCGCCGGCGCATACCGGCTTATATTGATATGAAGAATACCGATATGATGGAAAAACATTTTAGCCTGCGCCACCGGACGCGGGCAGGTACCATATCATTTAAACAGGATACGGGCAGCCGCCAGGCAGACATGGAACACTGGTACCGGCAGGGTAACACGTGGAAGAGGCTGGCAGGAAAAGCAGTTGCCGATAAAGACCGGGCAGGTTATGGCCAGTTTCGTTTTCCACCTGCCGATGCCGACGGTTTCAAGCTTGTAACGCTCGAAGAGCCTGGAAAACCTTTTGCAGCCAGTAAAATTTTTCTTGAACAGCTTTCAAAGGCATCGTATAACCTCCGGACCGTGCGGGCAGGAGCAGATCTGCTAATTTTTGTCGATAATGAACTTGTTCACAGAATGGAGGCGGGAGCGGCCCTGTCAAAACCAGGATTGGTGGCCCGCGGCGGCGCTGCGGTATTTGATGGCATTACCTTCTTTGAAAGGTAATGCGAGGAGGAATGGTGAGCAAATAGCTGCAGGAAAGCAAATGCAGGCGCGTGTGGAAAGCGCTTCTGTTGAGGTATCCGATCCGGAGCTAATCCAGATTAACGTCGATAACAGATTTCGCGTTTTTAAGCAGTCGCCTGCTGTCCGGACTAAGGTTTTTGAGGTAAAGCGTTTTTCCGGCCCGCCTGTAGCGCTCGGTTAGCTTGTGCAGCGTATCGAGACCAGACATATCGGCAATCCGGCTGTCTTTGAAATTAATCACAACTTTCGCGGGGTCGTTTTCGGGATCGAACTTTGACAGGAACAAAGCGGTCGAACCAAAGAATAATGGTCCATAAAGTTCATAATGAAGCACTCCGTCGGCATCCGTAATTTTTCTGGCGCGGATGCGCTTCGCACTTTCCCAGGCAAAAACCAGCGCAGAAATAATGACGCCGATCAGTACAGCCAGCGCCAGGTTATGCAGGTAAACCGTTATTGCAGCAACCAGGATGCCGACAAAAATATCATGACGCGGCATTTTATTGATGATCCGGAAGCTGGCCCACTCGAAGGTGCCGATTGACACCATGATCATGACCCCGGTAAGCGCTGCCAGGGGTAACCGGCCAATAACGGGCGCACCAAAAAAAATAATAAAGAGAATAGTGAGCGACGCGATAATTCCGGCCAGACGCGCCCGGGCACCTGCCGAGAGATTAACAAGCGTTTGCGCAATCATCGGGCAGCCACCCATTCCTGTAAAAAGGCCGTTTAACAGGTTGGCGCCGCCCTGTGCCAGGCATTCGCGGTCGCCGTCTCCCTGCGTACCTGTTATTTCATCAACCAGGTTCAATGTAAGCAACCCTTCTGTCAGCCCTACGGCGGCCATGATCAGCGCATAGGGAAATACAGTTGCCAGCGTGTCGATGTTGAATGGTACCTGTGGAATATGAAAGGGCGGAAAGCCCCCGGCTACAGAGGCAATATCGCTAACGGTACGGGTATCTATCTGAAAACCGAACACAAGCAAAAAAACAATGATGATCGCTACTAACGATGCCGGGACAGCTTTTGTGATCCTGGGGAAAACGGCCGTGATCAGAATGGTGAGGCCGACAAGACCAGCCATTGTCCACAACGCCGGACCGCTAAGCCAGGAGCCGTCAGCAGCCTTAAACTGGTTCAGCTGAGCCATAAAAATAATGATGGCCAACCCGTTCACGAAACCGTACATCACTGGTTGCGGCACCAGCCGGACAAACTTACCCAGCTTAAATATTCCCGCCAGCGCCTGCAGTACGCCTGCCATTGCAACCGCGGCGAACACGTATTCAATTCCGTTTGATTTCATGAGGGCAATCAAAACAACGGCGGTTGCGCCGGCGCCACCAGAGATCAGACCCGGCCTGCCGCCGAAAACAGCAGTAACCAGGCCCATGATGAAGGCTGCATACAATCCTGTAAGTGGCGGAAATCCGGCAAGGATTGCAAAAGACAGCGATTCAGGCATCATGGTCATGGCTACGGTAAGTCCTGCCAGAATTTCGTTCTTATAATTGATCGTTTGGCTGAAATTAAACAGCCCGGATATTTGTTTCATGTGCGTAGCGTGGCCAGGCGGATAAATTGGCAGGATTGCATTTCAGCTGTTTTTGCAGCGTTTTTCATCCCCGGCTGTGCGAATGCAAAGGTAAGAAAATCTGCGCTCAGCCATTCGGCTGTCTGCAGATCATATCAATGCGGTCATATCCCGGGCCATAGGCATCTTTATTTATTGCGGTGACCTGAAAACCTGCGCGTTCAAAAAAGCGGTAGGATAACTGCGTGGTGTCAAGGTGAATTGTCACCCCTGGGCATGCTGTAAAAATGGCTTTTAGCCTGTACATCAGCAGCTTCTGGCCTATGCCCATGCGTTGCTGCCGGTGCAAAACCATTCCCCAGGTTAACCAGGCCTCAGCTTTTGGCTGGTGAATGGCATATCCGCCGCAGGCTAAAATATCTTCGGCGGCCGATACCACAAAATAGGCGTGTTGCCAGTCGCTCTCTTTGTGATGCGAACGCTGTGCTGCATCGTCGATATATGCAGTGAAATCGTCAATTTCCGCTGGCGCAAAGTACTCAGGGACATTACTGTAAAACACCCGGAGACAGCCAGGCCGGTCTGCCGGTTCGTATGGTCTGAGAGTCATGGTACTAAAATACGTATTTTGACGTTCATGGGGTTATTGCGGCTGGGGGAACGCGGCTTGCAATCTGCTTCGAATAACCTTAACTTCGTGTATTGCCAGGCAAACCGCCCGGCATATGCACAGGCAAACTACATCATGAAAAGACGAACGGCAATCCAACAAATTCTTATTCTGGCCGGTGGGGTGGTGCTGCTCCCTTCCTGTCTTCAATCGTCAGGTAAGGCAAGTATTGCGCTGAGTCATCTTGATATGACACTAGATCAGGAGCAGCTTCTGGCAGAGGTAACTGAGACAATTCTGCCAAAAACAGATACCCCGGGGGCGAAAGATCTGAAGTTACATTTGTATGTGATGAAAATGGTAGATGACTGCCATCCGGAAGAGGAGCGTAAAAGCTTTTTGCAGGGGCTTAAAAATCTGGATGCGTACTGCACCGATGCGTATGGAATGAATTTCAGCGGCCTGACTCCGATCGACAGGGAACGCGCGTTGCTGGCCATTTCGAACAAAACGCAGGAGCTTCCTGAAGGGCTTAACGAATTTTATCAGATTGTAAAAAACCGGTCGATAGACGGTTATCTCAACTCTGAATATGTAATGAAGAATCTGGTGGTTTGGGAGTTGGTTCCCGGCCGCTACAACGGGTATTTTCCTGTTAAAACCGCAAAAATAAATGGCTAATTTCAATATAGACGCAAAAGCGCAGCAGACCTTTGATGCAATCGTGATCGGGTCTGGAGTAAGTGGGGGCTGGGCAGCCAAAGAATTTACCGGTAAAGGCTTAGCAACGCTTGTGCTTGAACGTGGCCGTGATGTCAGGCATTTAAAGGACTATCCGACAACAAATATGTATCCCTACCAGTTTGCGCACCGCGGAGCGCTTACCCAGGAGATAAAGACTGAAAATCCTGTAGCAAGCCGCTGTTACGCTTTCCGTGAAGATGCCATGCATTTTTTTGTGAAAGACAAAGAACATCCTTATGTACAGGAGAAACCTTTCGACTGGATACGCGGCTATCAGGTGGGCGGTAAATCGTTGTTGTGGGCCCGGCAAACCCAGCGGTGGAGCGATTTTGATTTTGAAGGGCCGCTACGCGACGATTTTGCGGTTGACTGGCCAATCAGATACAAAGATCTTGAACACTGGTATAGTTACGTGGAACGCTTTGCAGGCATATCGGGCAACAAAGACGGCCTTGCTGAATTGCCTGACGGCGAATTTTTACCGGGCTACCCGCTTAACGCAGTGGAAGACCATTTCAAAAAAACATTATCTGGAAAGTACAGCGGAAGAAAGCTGATCAGTGCACGATGTGCGCATCTTTCTCAGCCGCAGGACATACACCTGCAGCAGGGCCGGGGGCAGTGTCAGAACCGTGTGCTGTGCCAGCGCGGCTGTCCGTTCGGCGGATATTTCAGCAGTAATTCCTCAACCCTGCCATGGGCTGAAAAAACGGGGAAACTTACGCTGAAGCCAGATTCGGTTGTAGAATCGATCATTTACGACGAGCAAAAGGGGCGGGCCACAGGTGTAAGGGTCATAGACGCGAAAACAAAAAAAACAACCGAGTATTTTGCAAACGTCATCTTCGTCAACGCGGCTGCCCTCAATACAAACCTTATTCTTTTAAATTCTGTTTCGTCACGCTTTCCTGAGGGGCTGGGGAACGACAGCGGTGTGCTTGGAAAATATGTAGCGTTCCATAACTACAGCGCGCGTGTTTATGCTGAATTCGACGGACTCAGGCAGTTCAAAACAGACGGCCGTAATCCGGCAGGGGGCGGCTATATTCCCCGGTTCAGGAACCTTCATAAACATGAAATGGATTTCAAACGGGGCTACGCAGCAGGTTTCTCAGCTTACCGGGGTTTTGAGCCTGATATGTCGGGAATAGGGGCAACATTGAAAAAAAACATCAATGAGAAAAACCTTGGCCCTTGGCGGGTAAACTCACACATGATGGGAGAAACCATTCCTAAAGAAAGCAATTATGTGCGCCTGAGTAAAGATAAAAAAGACGATTGGGGCATTCCACAGCTGCAGATCGCCGTCGCCTATGACGATAATGACGCAAAGATGAAGGCAGACTACCTGGAACAATTGTCGGATATGTTTGCTGAGGCTGGTTTCAGCAATATCCGCAAGGACGAATCATCGCAGGCGCCCGGTCTTGATATTCATGAGATGGGAGGAGCGCGCATGGGGCTCGACCCGAAAACATCGGTTTTAAATAAGTGGAACCAGATGCATGCCTGCAAGAACGTGTTTGTAACCGATGGCGCGTGTATGACCTCAACGTCTACGCAAAATCCCTCGCTCACCTATATGGCTATGACCGCCCGTGCTGTAGATTATGCTGTAGCTGAAATGAAAAAGCGCAACATATGAGTAAGGTGACCTATGTTGCCAGGCAGATCGCAGAAGTTCTGGACGCTGAAACAGCATTATTCGATCCTGAAGCAAAGATACAGTACCTGGCTACAGACAGCCGTAGTCTGACTGACCCGGCCCGTTCGCTTTTCTTTGCTCTTGAAGCGCTTCGAGACGGGCATGAGTTTGCCGCTGATGCGTATCAGCGCGGTGTGCGGAATTTCGTATTTCGTGCCCGCACACATGCAAATAAGTTTGCAGGTGCCAATATTTTTTACGTTGATGATGTCCGGGCGGCCCTGCAAAAGCTTGCTGCCTTTCACCGGCGCAGTTTTAACCTGGAAACCATCGCCATAACGGGGAGCAACGGAAAAACCATTGTAAAGGAATGGCTTTACCAGTTGCTGGTTGAAGACTTTAACATTGTCCGGAGTCCAAAGAGCTTTAACTCCCAGATCGGAGTTCCGCTTTCGGTATGGCAGATCACACCTGAGAATGATCTGGCAATTTTTGAAGCAGGCGTGTCGAAGGCAAACGAGATGACAGCGCTGGCGAATGTCGTCAGACCTACTATCGGTGTACTGACCAACATTGGCGACGCACACTCGGAAGGTTTTGCCGATAATAAGGAAAAACTGGCTGAGAAGCTGAAACTTTTTAAGGGTGTAAAATGCCTTATTGCCTCACCCGATTACCTGCAATCGCCGTTACCGGACGACCTGGCTATAGAAAACATCTTTACCTGGAGCATGACAAGGCCGGCAGATTTACGCATCATGTTTTCTGAGCCTATTGAAGGCCGAACTTATCTGCGTGCGCTTTACCAGGAAAAAGAGATCGAATGTTTGCTGCCCTTTGTAGATCACGGCTCGGTCGAGAACGGGATTATCTGCTGGGCAACATTGCTATCAATGGGTTACACTCCTGAGGTATGTGATGCGCGGCTGGAGAAGTTAAGCCCGATCGGTATGCGTCTGGAGCTGAAGAACGGTATTAATCAGTGCTCGGTAATTGATGACTCATACAGTGCTGACGTTTCATCGCTGGCTATCGCGCTCGATTTCATGAATCTGCAAAACCAGCATCCGCGGCGAACGCTTATTCTGTCTGATATTCCGCAGTCGGGAAAAAATGATGCAGAACTGTATGTTGAAGTTGCGGCGCTTTTGCACAATAAGAATGTAAACCGGCTCATCGGGATCGGTCCGCAAATCAGCGCATTTGCAGAATTTTTTTCGATGGAGACGGCATTTTTTGATAGCACGGAGGCGTTTCTGGAAGCTTTTCCGGGAATGCATTTCAGTGAGGAAACGATCCTGGTAAAAGGAGCCAGGCGGTTTGGCTTTGAGCGAATCAGCAAGGTGTTGACGCAGAAAGTTCATGATACGGTTCTTGAAATCAACCTGAACGCCTTATCAGCGAACCTGCAGTTTTATCGCTCACAACTTGACAGCGGTACAAAAATCATGGCCATGGTCAAGGCCTTTTCTTATGGAAGCGGAACATTTGAGATTGCTAACCTCTTACAATTTAATAAAGCAGATTACCTGGCAGTAGCTTATACCGACGAAGGTGTCGCATTGCGGAAGGGAGGGATCAAGATGCCTATCATGGTGATGAGTCCGGAGTTTGCAGCGTTTGAAGCCATCGTACAACACCGGCTAGAGCCTGAACTTTACAGTCTTGAGGTATTGAATAACTTCCTGTTATTTCTTGGAAACCGGCATAAAGATTATCCGGTACACCTCAAACTCGATACGGGCATGCACCGGCTGGGGTTTGACGAGAAGGACATAAACGAACTCAAAGACATTCTGAGTAAGACTGACGCGATCAAGGTAACGAGTATCTTTTCTCACCTCGTTGCCTCTGATGCCGCTGAGCACGATGGCTTTTCCATAAAGCAGATCGAAGCCTTTAACCGTATATCGCTTGATGTGTTATCGGTGCTTGACTATATGCCGCTTCGTCATATCTGCAATACATCGGCTATTGTGCGCTGGCCTGATGCACACTTTGACATGGTGCGCATTGGTATCGGCCTCTATGGCTTTGATGCTGCGCTTGCTGCCGGCGCCTTGCAGACTGTGGCAGTTCTGAAAACTACTGTTACCCAGGTAAAAACGCTCCAGCCGGGCGAATCTGTTGGTTATTCACGCGCGGGAATGATGCCTGACGGTGGACAAATTGCCACGGTAAAGATCGGGTATGCTGATGGCTATAGCAGGGCATTTGGAAATGGTGTGGGCAAAATGCTCGTTGCCGGACAATTGGTGCCGGTTGTAGGCTCGGTCTGTATGGACATGTGTATGCTGGATGTAACCGGACTGAAAGTCAGTGCAGGGGATACAGCGATTGTTTTTAACGATCAGCATTCCATTTCAGCGCTGGCAGCATCGATCGGAACTATTCCGTACGAAATCCTGACTAATATATCACAGCGGGTCAAACGGGTTTATTTTTATGAGTAAATTTGTTCCATGAATAGAATAGGCCGGCCTTTATTGAACTACCTGATCAAAGGACTTCTGATTGTTGTTCCTGTAGCGCTCAGCATTTTTATCGTGGTATGGGCAGTGACAACGGTAGACAGCTGGGTAAATGTAAACAGTGTACTGGGCGTTGATCCGCGCACGGGCGAGAGTCGGAACATACCCGGCCTCGGTTTGCTTACAGTTTTACTGATAATCCTGATTGCAGGGATTTTCGTTACAAATTTTGTAACCGAACCCATGTACAACTGGTTTCATCGCATACTAAATCGCCTTCCGCTTATCAATTTTATCTATGGATCGATTAAAGACCTTACAGAGGCATTTGTTGGCGATGAAAAAAAATTCAATCACCCGGTGCTGGTTGAGGTAGAGGGCGGAATGAAGAAAATAGGATTTTTAACACAGCCTGATCTCAACAAGCTTGAGTTACCGGATGAAGTTGCGGTGTACTTTCCACTCTCTTATTCTTTTGCCGGACAACTTTGTATTGTGCGCAGAGAACGTGTCAGAGACCTGCACATCAGTGCCGCTGATGCAATGAAGCTGGTTGTTAGCGGGGGCGTTAGCGGTTTATGAAAAGCTGCAAACGGAATTGCGTCTGCAGCTTTGTAAAAATTATTGAATGCGCTGAAATGACAGGAACTGTACCTGCATCTGCGTTGTGCTACCTGCGCCATAGGTATTTCCGAACGCCGCAATGGTAGTTCCTGCATTTAGTCTGATGATGGCCTTACCTGTCAGGCTGATGGATGTTCCGGCCCAGGTTTCGCCAAGAATTGGTCCGTAAAGACCGCTAACGAAGTTCGATACAAGCTCCCGATCGTTACCTGTGTTTTTCAGGTGAATACCGATAACGCCAGAGTGCTGATCAAAGAAAGTACCCGGACTTATCGTGAATGCTCCCTCTATCACATATAAGCCCGTTACCGGTACTGTGTAGGCGTTATTTGAGAAGCCGGAGGCGGATACGCTACCGGGCGATTTGCCCAGAGCAAGTTGTACGGGTTCATTGCTGAAGATAATATCAGAGATATTTCCCTTCAATGTGATTGAAAGATTTGACTGGTTTTCCGCAGTGGGATCTGCGATCTGATCATTTCTTGTCTGGTCAGCGTTAGCGATGTATCGCTCATGCGCTGAACTGGTCTTTTGCTTCTCGGTAGTTTGTGAGAATGCGGGCATGACTGAATTTATACTGATCAGTCCTGCGAATGTTAGTTTCAAAACGGTGTGTTTTTTCATTTTATTCAACTTATTGTAAATGCGCATAGCTCAACGCTTGCAAGCGTTGTGGACGCAATGGTATACAGTTAGTTGTTTTCTTAGCGGAAGGTACGGAAACCGCCGATGCGGTAGCCGGTGAGTAGGGGCAACATTAACACCAACACTTGAAAGTTTATAAAACACTTGATTATTTCGAAGATTTTGAGACGGTTAGTGGTGGCTTTTAGCGCTGTAGCCATGTCAGGGGGCGGAAAACGTGGTAGAAGACAAAAACTCTCCAAAATGTTGTAGAGCTTAATGCTCTGGAGAGTAATGTGTTAGGTGTGGAATTTTATTCCGGTATTGGGGTATGATGGGAAGAAAAAACCTTCTAGGTTTCCAAAACCTAGAAGGTTTAGGGGAAGGTTTAGAAATTCGGCTTAAGCACGTACTTCTCGTAAAACTTGAAGATATGTTCCGTCGCTTCTTCTGCGGTATCTACCAGTCTGAACAAATTCAGGTCTTCAGCATGAATGTTGTGCTCAGTTTCCAGCATCGATGTTTTTAACCAGTCGATCAAACCTTGCCAGTACTTTTTACCCACCAGGACGATCGGGAAACGGGCAATTTTGCCAGTCTGGATCAGTGTCAGCGCCTCAAATAACTCATCCATCGTACCGAAGCCCCCGGGCAGCACAATGAAGCCCTGAGAATACTTCATAAACATCACTTTTCGAATAAAAAAATAGTCAAATTCTAGAAGCTTGTTGTGGTCAATGTATTTGTTGTGAAACTGCTCAAAAGGCAGCTCAATATTCAATCCGACAGACTTACCGCCGTTGTTAAAAGCGCCCTTATTACCTGCTTCCATAATACCAGGACCGCCACCGGTAATTACACCATATCCCCGTTCAGTAAGCAAATGACCGCAGCGCTCAGCAAGAGCGTAGTAAGGATTGCTTTCTGCCGTTCGTGCCGACCCGAAGATCGTAACACAGGGGCCAATTTTTGCTAATTTTTCAAAACCGTCAACAAACTCAGCCATGATCTTGAAGATCTGCCAGCTGTCTGTAACCTTAATCTCCTGCCAGTTTTTGTTTTCGAAAGCGCTTCTTATCTTGTCTTCACTCGTCATATCGGTAGATTTTTTAGAATTTAGTCTGATTCGTGGTCGGCTTACTCGTTATCAGCAACATCAGGTAGGTAATCAATCCGTTCAGTACAATAAGTTCAAAACCGATCACATAGCCTGTAAACCGCTCAGAGTTTGCCGCGATCAGGTAACATAGCACCGGCGAAATAAGGCAGATCCATGGAACCAACTTATCCGTCACCCCGCGGCGGCTGATCATTCCAAAGGCAAATAAGCCCAGCAGCGGGCCATACGTATAACCAGCGGCTGTAAAAATGGCTGTTACCACAGAATCATCATTAAGGACTTTGAAGATCATGATCACCAAAACCATAAGTGCCGAGAAGCCGATGTGCACCCAATGCCTCATGGTAACAAGTTTCGGATCATTTTGATCTGATTTTTTGTCAAAATGAAGAAAATCTACGCAAAATGAAGTTGTAAGGGCGGTGAGTGCCGAGTCGGTTGTTGCAAAGGTCGCCGCCGTCAGTCCGAGCATAAAGATGATTCCGGGCACAATGTTCAGGTGGTTGAGGGCGATCTCCGGATACAGATGATCGGCTGTTTGCAATGCGGCTACGTCAATATTATTTTGGGCTGCATAGATATACAGCAGGGCACCAACACCCAGGAAAAAGATATTCATGATCACAAATACCGCAGTGAAACTAAGCATGTTCTTTTTGGCCTCACCAATGGTGCCCATGCTCAGGTTCTTTTGCATCAGGTCCTGGTCAAGTCCGGTCATGGCAATCGTAACGAAAATTCCGCCGAAAAACTGTTTTAAAAAGTGTGATTTGCTCCCGAGAAAATCCTCCCAGAAAAAGATTTTAGAATAACTGCTGGTTTTTACCGCCTCGAACGTTCCGGCAATGTCAAGATTCAGCGAGTCAGAAATAAAATAAAGCGACAGAACCACAGACAGCAACAGAAATACGGTCTGAAGGGTGTCTGTTATGATAATCGTTTTCAGGCCGCCCTTACGCGTGTACAGCCAGATGAGAACCAGGCATATGATGATTGTTAGCCAGAATGGAACGTTCCACGCATCGAAAATGAATTTCTGAAGTACAATCGCAACAAGATACAATCTGAACGCAGACCCAATGGTTCTTGATACAAGGAAAATCATCGCCCCCGATTTGTAGCTCCAGTAACCAAGACGTTTTTCCAGATAGGTATAAATGGAGATCAGGTTGATCCGATAATAAAGCGGAAGCAGTACAGTGGCAATGATAATGAACCCAACGGCATTGCCAAGAATAAACTGGAAGTAACCAAAGCTCGATTTTCCTACCGCACCCGGAACTGAAATAAACGTTACGCCAGACAGCGCGGTACCAATCATGCCGAAGGCTACGAGATACCATTTCGAGTTTCGATTGGCAACAAAAAATGTTGAATTGTCTGAAGATTTACGTGAGGTGAAGTAGGAAATAAGGATGAGAATGAGAAAATACCCAATTAAAAATGAGAGGAGTATGGTTGGGGTCATGTTTGTGGTTTTAGCCGCTAAATGTAGCAATAAAATGAAATTTTAACGGAAGATAAACATAAATTTGCAGGATGAATTTTTCCTCAAAATTGCTCGAAAATGCGGTTGCTGAATTTGCGAAGCTGCCGGGAGTAGGGCAGAAAACCGCGCTCCGGCTCGTGCTGCATTTGCTGAACAGGGAAGAGCAGGAGGTTGAAGATTTTGGAAATGCCATCATCACCCTGAAAAGAGAAATCAAACATTGCCGCAGCTGTCATAATATTTCAGATACAGATACCTGCGAGATCTGCGCATCACCAAAACGAGATACAGCCCTGATCTGTGTTGTTGAAGATGCCCGGGATGTCATGGCTATTGAAAACACAGCACAGTACTTTGGGCGGTACCATGTTTTAGGCGGGCTCATATCTCCGATGGACGGGATAGGCCCGGCCGACCTGTTTATCGAAAGTCTTGTAAACCGTGTGCAAACTCAGGAGGTCAAAGAGGTTATTCTGGCGCTTAGTCCGAATATGGAAGGTGATACAACCTTGTTTTATCTCTATAAAAAACTCAAAGATTTTAATATCCCGATAACCACAATTGCCAGGGGTGTTGCCTTCGGCGGAGAACTGGAATACGCCGATGAGATCACCTTGGGACGCTCTATCGTAACCCGGGTTCCGTATGAGAATGCGATGATGCGCTAAACTATACGTGCTTATGAATGCTGTCAAGATTTTGTTTATTAATATGTTATGTGTTCTGACTTTAGCGCAGTGCCTTCCGGCATATGCTCAGGTCCGGATCCACTCACATAACGACTACACCCACCGGCAGCCGCTGACAGAAGCCCTCGGGAAAGGCATTTACTCCATTGAAGCTGATGTGTTTTTGCAGTTTGATTCACTTGTTGTAGCCCATACCCGTAAAGGACTTGGTCAGGCCAAAGGCTTGAATGAACAGTACCTTACACCGCTCAAAAGTTATCTGCTGGGCGATACGCTGCCGCCGGTATTGAAACCCGGACAGTTGATGGTCGATTTTAAAGATTCCTGGCAAACTACCTATCCCGTGTTTATCAAAGTCGTGCAGCCGCATCTGGCCATGTTCAGACGTAAACCGGACGGGCCGGGAATGCTGCTCACCATAAGTGGCAATCGCCCGCCAGACAGCACATTTCATCGTTACCCCGACTTCATCTACTTTGACGGATTGCCTTTTGTAAAATACCGTCCAAGGGATCTCAGGAAGGTGGTCATGATCAGCGATAATTTCAAAAAGTCGTCCGCCTGGAACGGCGCCGGGCAGCTCCCGGCGGCTGATCAGGTGGCGCTGAAAAAAATAATTGACGATGCTCATCTGAAAGGCAAGCCCGTTCGGTTCTGGAATGCGCCCGATACAGAAGAGGCATGGAAACAACTTGCGGAATTGGGCGTAGATATCATAAATACCGACCGTGTAAGTGAATGCAAACGTTATCTGCTTTCTCTGCAAAAACCTAAAAATACTCTTTAGCTGATAAAATGCAAGACATTAAAAATAAGATTGTTATCATTACCGGTGCATCATCAGGTATAGGCCGGTCGCTCGCCACTGTCCTGGCGTCTCGCGGTGCAAACCTAGTGGTGGCTGCGCGTAATGCGGAAGCGTTGAACGAACTTGCGGAGGCATTGCGCAGGACTTACCAGGTGCAGGTTGTGGCGATTCAGACAGACGTCTCACAGGAGCAGGACTGCCGCCGGCTTACAGAGCAGGCGCTTTCTGTATTCGGCCGGATTGATATTCTGATCAATAACGCCGGACTTTCCATGCGTGCCCTCTTTCGCGACACCGAATTGTCTGTCCTTAAAAACCTGATGGACGTAAATTTCTGGGGCACGGTGTATTGTACAAAATATGCGCTGCCCGCATTGCTTGAGAGCAAAGGAACAATCGTTGGCGTCTCATCTATAGCAGGTTTTCGGGGGCTGCCGGGCCGGACAGGTTATTCTGCCTCTAAATTTGCCATGAACGGCTTTGTAGAATCGCTTCGTACAGAGCTGCTTCATACAGGTGTTCACGTTCTGTTGGCCTGTCCGGGCTTTACTGCGTCAAATATCCGCGTCGCTGCGCTTTCGAAAGACGGGTCTTCCCACGGCGAAACGAGTATGGAAGAAGGCAAAATGATGAGTGCCGACGAGGTGGCTGTGCGGATCGCGGACGGGATCATCAAACGGCAGCGCACCCTTGTTATGACTAATCAGGGTAAGCTCGCCGTATGGCTGAACAAATTACTGCCGGCTCTGGCCGATACCATGGTATATAAACATTTTACAAAGGAGAAAAACCCCTTGATCAGGGCTTAAATTTGCGGATATCTGTAAAATCGATAATTTTTTTGCAAATCCTAAAAAAATAACAATATTTGCCTCTGTACATGAACAGACAAAATGTAAATATCAGCTGGTGGTGGCATAACGATAATCGTTAGGCAAATCCGTCCGTGCATATTGAAATTATAATCATATTCAAGAAAAACAGGGTTGCCGAAAACGCAGCCCTTTTTTTATGGCCATTAAAAAGCCTGCAGCTGTGAATATTTTAAACAGAATGAAAGTTTCAACATTAGATGAAAACGATACTGAACCACCTTTTCGAAAATAAAACCTTTGGCCGCGATGAAGCAAGGCAAATCCTGATCTCTATTGCCCGGGGTGAATATAATAACTATCAGATCGCCTCGTTTATGACGGCTTATTGCATGCGCAATATGACTGTTGCAGAGTTGCAAGGTTTTCGCGATGCGATGCTGGAGCTTTGCATCAAGGCAAGCCTGCCCGCTGATGCGCTGATTGATCTGTGCGGAACCGGCGGCGACGGGAAAGATACCTTTAATATTTCCACACTGGCCAGCTTTGTTGTAGCGGGGACCGGAAATAAAGTAGCCAAGCACGGTAACTATGGTGTCTCATCAGGCTGTGGTTCCTCAAATGTAATGGAATACCTCGGGTATCGCTTCACCGCCGACCAGGGACATCTCAGCAGACAGCTTGACCAGGCCGGTATTTGTTTTCTGCATGCGCCTTTATTCAATCCGGCTATGAAAACTGTGGCACCGATTCGCAAGGAACTTGGTGTGAAGACATTTTTCAACATGCTCGGCCCGATGGTTAATCCGGCTCAGCCGAAATACCAGATGGTTGGCGTTTTTAGTCTGGAACTGGCTCGTTTGTATGCCTATCTTTATCAGGAAACGGATAAAAAGTATACCATTTTGCATGCGCTTGAAGGTTATGATGAGATCTCACTTACCTGCGATGTAAAGACATTTACAGACCAGGGCGAACACCGCCTCAGCTTGGCTGATATGGGCTTTGAGAGGATAGACCCGGGGGCCATTCGCGGGGGCAACAGTGTTGCATCTTCTGCCGCTATCTTTTTAGACGTGCTGAACAACCGTGCCTCAGCTGAACAGAGCAATGTGGTACTCTGCAATGCAGCCTTAGCCCTGCGTACCATACATGGCGCAGAGACAAGTTTCGCGGATTGTTATTATGAGGCAGAAGAGTCGCTTCAGAGCGGAAGAGCACTTGCTGCATTTACCAAACTTATTGAGGTTAACTAACATGAAAATAAAGATCTGCGGCATGCGCGAAGCCGGAAACATCAGCGAACTGGCCGAACTGGCACCAGACTATATGGGATTTATATTCTATAAACCCTCACCCCGTTTTGCAGGAACATTGCTGCCTGATCTGCTGTCGCGCCTGCCGGTGGCCATAAAAAAAACCGGTGTGTTTGTTGATTGCCGTCCTGAAGAAGTTCTTGAGATCAGCCTGCAGTTTGGATTAGATGCCATACAGTTACATGGATCGGAGAGCCCGGGTCAATGCTTCGAAATTACTGCCCTGTTTGCCGACAGGCCCCGGCCCGAAATGATCAAAGCGTTTGGAGTCGGGCCAGGTTTTGATTTTTCGATAACTGAAGACTACCGGGATGCGGTCGGCTATTTTTTGTTTGATACCCGTACACCCGGGCATGGAGGCTCGGGAAAAACATTCGACTGGAGATTGCTTGAAAACTATAAGGGGGACAAGCCTTTCTTTCTCAGTGGCGGAATTGGGCCTGAGCACATCGATGAACTGCGTAAGTTCAATGACAGCCGGCTGTATGCGCTTGACCTGAACAGCCGTTTCGAATTAGCACCGGCACTTAAAGACATTGCGGGCTTAACAACGACTATAAACACACTGCGCGGAAACGCGATAAATCAATAAGGATATGAGTTACTTTGTAAATGAAGAAGGATATTATGGTGATTTCGGTGGTGCCTACATCCCGGAAATGTTGTATCCAAATGTTGAAGAACTGAGATCAAACTATCTCAAAATCATCAATGAACCGGGTTTTCGTGCTGAGTTTGATCAGTTGCTGAAAGATTATGTGGGTCGACCGTCGCCTCTTTATCTTGCAAAACGCCTCAGCGCCAGGTATGGTGCAAATATCTTTTTAAAACGCGAAGACCTGAACCACACCGGTGCACATAAAATTAACAACACCATCGGACAGATCCTGATGGCAGAACGTTTGGGTAAGAACCGCATCATTGCAGAAACCGGTGCCGGTCAGCATGGCGTTGCCACCGCAACGGTTTGTGCTCTTCGCGGACTGGAATGTGTGGTCTATATGGGCGAGATCGACATACAGCGGCAGGCACCGAATGTTGCCAGAATGAAAATGCTAGGCGCCAAGGTGGTTCCGGCAACATCTGGAAGCAGAACACTCAAAGACGCAACCAACGAGGCTATGCGCGACTGGATAAATAACCCGGTAGACACACATTACATCATTGGTTCTGTTGTAGGCCCGCATCCGTACCCCGACATGGTTGCCAGGTTCCAGTCAATCATATCTGCCGAGACCAAAAAACAACTTTTAGAGCAGACCGGCAGTGAACTTCCTGATTATGTGCTGGCCTGCGTAGGCGGCGGCAGCAATGCCATGGGTATGTTCTACCATTTTATCGATGATGAAAGTGTAAAACTAGTTGCTATTGAGGCCGCCGGAAAAGGTGTTCGCTCGGGCTATTCTGCAGCAACGACCACACTTGGGCAAGAAGGAGTACTGCATGGAAGCCGGAGCATTCTCATGCAAACGGAAGACGGACAGGTTGTAGAGCCGCATTCAGTGTCTGCAGGTCTGGATTATCCCGGCATTGGCCCGCAGCACGCGCATCTTTTTAAGACCGGCCGGGGCGAATATGTTTCAATTACCGACGATGAGTCTCTGCAGGCAGGATTACTCCTTACACAACTTGAAGGCATTATTCCGGCAATCGAAAGTGCACATGCATTGGCACAGCTGGAAAAAATGAAATTTACCCCAGGTCAGAACGTCGTAGTCTGCCTCTCGGGAAGGGGAGATAAAGACATGGAAACCTATATGAAACATTTCGGACTATAAAAAGTCATCACATATACAGCAATGAACAGACTAGAAGCTCTCTTTCAGAGAAAAAAAGGAAATATTTTATCGATCTATTATACAGCGGGCTACCCGGATTTGCATGATACAGTAAGAATAGCTGAGGAACTGGAGGCGGCCGGGGCAGACCTGCTTGAGATCGGCTTTCCTTATTCAGACCCTGTAGCAGACGGGCCGGTGATACAAGGCAGCAGCAAAGTTGCACTTGATAATGGCATGAACCTGAAGCTTCTTTTTGAACAGTTAAAAGACCTTCGCAGCCGTGTTTCCATTCCGGTGCTTTTGATGGGATATGTTAATCCGGTGCTTCAGTATGGTGTAGAAAAATTCTGTGAGTCCTGCAAAGCGGTTGGTGTAGACGGATGCATTGTTCCTGACTTGCCAATGGCCGAGTATGAACGCCATTATAAATCTTGTTTCGAAGAAGCGGATCTTTGCAATATCTTCCTCATCACTCCGCAAACCTCAGCAGAACGGATCAGAAAAATTGACGGGCTGAGCAGGGGATTCATTTACCTGCTGTCGTCGTCTGCAACAACCGGAAAAAACCTCCAGGTTTCTGAAAATACTGAAGGCTACTTTGCTCGCATCAAATCAATGAACCTTAAAAACCCGTTGATGATCGGTTTTGGTATCAGTGATAAAGCCACATTTCAAAAAGCTTCAGCCTACGCCAGCGGAGCCATTATCGGTACTGCATTTGTGAAAAGCCTCGGTGAAGGAAAACCTGTAAATGATTTTATTCGCTCAATTACAGGTAGTTAACAGAGAGGAGAGTGGTAATGACAAATGGATGATACGGTGCCCCTCATCCATTTCATACCTTTGTTTAACAGTGTTAAATGATTTACGGCTGTAATCGCAAGTATGGGTAGTAAAGAACGGATCACGAGATTAAAGGAAGAAACCAGAACAAACATTCTGGACGCTTCCCTGCAGATTGCGCAAAAGGAGGGGTGGCAGGCATTGAGTATGCGTAAGATCGCTGATGAGATCGAATACACTGCACCGATTATTTACGAGTATTTTCCAAACAAGGAAGGCATTCTTTCTGAGCTCGCCAGAAAAGGTTATTTGCTTCTGTCTAAACAAATGAGGGAAGCAAGAGCAGATCATAGCGAACCAGAGAAGCAACTGGAAGCCATGTGGGTTGCCTATTGGAACTTTGCCTTTGCCAACCGTGAGTTTTACCAACTCATGTTTGGAGTAGAAATGATCTGCTGTAACATGAAAAAGTGCATGGAAGAGGCAGATCATGTGCAGGAGCTTACGTGTGAGGTAATCAGACAGTTGTATAAAACAGACGTGTCTGACCAGGAGGTTTGCCGGAAATACTATACTTTCTGGTCGATTATTCACGGTCTGATATCTATTAACCTCGTTAACAGAGGAATGAACGAAGAGATCAACCAGTCGATTCTGAAAGACGCGATCATCGGTATCATTCGCTCTATAAATGGCTAGGCCATTTTTTTTCAATAATATTTAACACTGTTAAATTTTTTATACACGTTTAATAACAAAAAGTAATAATAAAAACCGAAATCCCCATGAAAACAAAATTGCTGTACCTTTCATTTAACGCTGTTAAACTGTTTAACAACGTTTTGAAGGTTTTATTTTTATCCCTTGTATCTACCGTTATCCTTTCGTGTGCGCAGAAGCCCGAGCAGCCGCCCGCACCACCAGCCCCGGTTTTGCCTGTATCTACGATTACAAGGACAGCTGAGACTACCTATAACGAATATCCGGCTGCGGTACAGGGTGCGGTTGATGTGGACATACGCCCGCAGGTGAGCGGTTATCTGGAGAAAGTGCTGGTAAACGAAGGTGCGTATGTAAAAGCTGGTCAGCCGTTGTTCCAGATTAATGAGCGTCCGTTTCGCGAAGCACTTAACAATGCCT
The DNA here is from genome assembly GCF_004138205.1 of Pedobacter sp. SYP-B3415. Taxonomy (GTDB): domain Bacteria; phylum Bacteroidota; class Bacteroidia; order Sphingobacteriales; family Sphingobacteriaceae; genus Pedobacter. The sequence continues at coordinate 40,980 of NZ_RXNQ01000003.1, read as the reverse complement.
TAGCTGCGTTGCATGCGGCAGAAGCAGCTGTTGCAAATGCCCAGGTCGAGATTGATAAGATCAATCCGCTGGTAGCCAACAAAGTTGTGTCAGATATCCAGCTGAGAACAGCCCGTGCCGCTTATAAAATGGCCGTCGCCAATGTAGAACAGGCGAAAGCCGGTGTGGCAACTGCCCGTATCAATCTTGGATACGCCCGGATTAAAGCGCCTGTAAGCGGTTATGTAGGCCGCATCCCCAAGAAACAGGGCAGCCTTGTGTCTGCAACAGACCCCGAAGCGCTGACTCGGTTGTCTGACATTCATGAAGTGCACGTGTACTTCTCATTGGGTGAAACAGAGTTTAACAGCTTCAATGCCAAGTATGCCGGTAAAACCTTTGAGCAGAAGCTGCGTAACATGCCTCCTGTAACACTGACACTGGCTGATGAAAGCGAATACCCTGTTAAAGGAAAGATAGATATGGTTGATGGGCAGTTCGATAAAAATACCGGTGCTATAACGCTTCGTGCGAGCTTTCCAAACGCTGATGGAACCCTCCGCTCGGGCAACACCGGCAAGATCCGCCTTGGCGTTAACCACCGCGACGCGATGCTCATTCCTCAATCGGCAACGATAGAAATGCAGGACAAGATTTTCGTCTATGCATTAAACAAACAAAATAAGGTGAATAAACAACCTGTCACCATTGGCGGCACCAGCGGCAACCAGTACCTGATCAAATCGGGTTTGGAGCCGGGCGATCGTATTGTGCTCAAAGGTTTCGAAGTGCTGAAAGATGGTGATGCTGTTGTACCCGAAAAATTAACCTCCTCCCTGAAATAAACCCCTCCTTAAAAAGAAAATTAACATGTTTAGGAAATTTATAGAAAGGCCTGTCCTGGCCACGGTGATCTCAATCATCCTGGTTATCCTTGGCGGACTTGGCCTGAGCAGGCTGCCTTTAGAGCAGTTCCCTGATATTGCACCCCCCGCGATCCAGGTTACCGCCCGTTACCCGGGCGCAAACGCCGAAACCGTCCTTCGCGCCGTTGCACCGTCGCTCGAAGAGTCTATTAACGGCGTTGAGAATATGAGTTACATGAGCTCAACCGCAAGTAATGACGGCTCGCTTGTAATCAGTGTATTTTTTAAGCTTGGTACAAACCCTGACCAGGCATCTGTGAACGTGCAAAACCGCGTGGCACAGGCCACCGCACAGCTGCCCGCCGAGGTAGTTCAGGCTGGCATTACCACCGCCAAACAGCAAAATAGTATTGTAATGGTAATAGACCTTTTCGCTGAAGAAGGCGGGGAATATGACCAGACCTTCCTTGCAAACTATGCGCAGATCAATATCATTCCGGAAATCAAACGTATATCGGGCGTTGGGCAGGCAAATATCTTTGGTGGCATCAAGGACTATTCGATGCGCGTCTGGCTCGATCCGGCGAAAATGGCATCATACAACCTGACGCCCAAAGAGGTGTTTGCGACTATCCAGGATAAAAACCAGGAAGCTGCACCCGGAAAATTCGGCGAAAGCAGCACACAGGCCTTTGAATACGTTATCAAGTATAAGGGCAAGCTGAATAAACCTTCAGAGTACGAAAATATGGTGATCCGCTCAAACAGCGATGGCTCTGTTCTTCGCCTTAAGGATGTAGCGCGCATTGAGTTCGGTGCTTACAGTTACAGCAATTATGCCCGTGTAGATGGCAAGCCTGGAACAAACATCCTGGTTATGCAGCTTTCCGGTTCAAATGCCAATGAAATTCAGGTAGCCATTGGTAAACTGATGGAGAAAGCAAAAAAGAGCTTCCCGAAAGGAGTAGAGTACCATGTGCTTTACAATACCAAAGAGCCACTCGATCTCTCAATTGACCAGGTGAAACATACGCTTATCGAAGCCTTTATTCTGGTGTTCATCGTAGTATTTATTTTCCTGCAGGACTTCCGCTCTACATTAATCCCCGCCATCGCCGTCCCTGTAGCGATTATAGGTACCTTCTTTTTCATGCAGCTTTTTGGCTTTTCAATTAACCTGCTCACACTGTTTGCACTGGTGCTCGCCATAGGTATCGTCGTCGATGATGCTATTGTCGTCGTTGAGGCCGTCCATGCCAAAATGGAGAACGAACACATGCCGCCGCGCGAAGCTACGCTTTCGGCCATGAGCGAAATTACGGGTGCGATCATCTCGATTACGCTTGTCATGTCTGCCGTGTTTCTGCCTGTCGGATTTATGGAAGGTTCTACGGGCATGTTTTATCGTCAGTTCGCCTTTACGCTTGCTATCGCGATTGTTATTTCTGCGGTAAATGCTTTGACATTAAGTCCGGCGCTGACTGCCCTCTTCCTGAAAGACAAACTGCATGATGCCGCTTCCGGCCACAAGCCTAAAAATTTTAAAGAGCGGTTTTTTATGGGCTTTAACGCCGGTTTCGATAAACTAACCTTTAAATACCTCAGCAGCCTCCGCTTCCTGTTCCGTTATCGCTGGTTCAGCCTGGCAGGTCTGGCGGTCGTGATTCTGGCTACGGTAGTATTGATGCGACGTACGCAATCGGGATTTATCCCGTCAGAAGACCAGGGTTTCTTTGTGATCTCACTCAGCATGCCGCCGGGTGCATCGCTCGACCGGACCACAGCAGCAATCAAAGAGGCAGAGAAACGGCTCATGACCATGGAAGGTAAACGTTACATTTCTGTTGTGTCTGGTCTGAACATTCTGACCCAGGCTTCAAATCCGTCTGCAGGCGTTATCTTTTACCTGCTTAAACCTGTTGAGGAACGCGGTAAGATCAAGGACATCAATGGTATTATGGCCGATGCGCAGCAGCGGCTCAGCGGCATCAAAGGCGCTACATTCTTTGCTTTTACCTTTCCAACCGTTCCGGGATTCAGCAATGTTGATGGTCTTGACTTTGTGTTGCAGGACCGTACCGGCGGGCAGCTTGACAAATTCGGAAACATAGGCAACAACTTTATTGCCGAGCTGATGAAGAGACCGGAGATCGCAGTCGCTTTTACCTCCTTCCGCGCTGATTATCCACAGCTGGAGATGGAAGTTGACGACGTAAAGGCAGAGCAGCTCGGTGTCAGCACGCAGGATATTCTTCAGACTATGCAGACCTATTTTGGCAGTGCGCAAGCCTCAGACTTTAACCGGTTCGGCAAGTACTACCGGGTCATGGTACAGGCTGATGTGGCCGATCGCCAGGATCCTTCAGCAATAGACGGTGTCTTTGTACGCAACCGCCAGGGGGATATGGTCCCGATCAATACCCTGGTGAGCCTGCACAGGGTTTATGGCCCTGAAACCGTGTCACGTTATAACCTGTTTAACTCAATCGGCATCAATGCGATTCCAACACCCGGTTTCAGCTCGGGCGATGCGATCCGTGCTGTAGAAGAAGTGGCAGCCCGCCACCTGCCAAATGGTTTTACCTACGAGTTTTCGGGTCTGACCAAAGAGGAAATCACTTCAGGCGGACAATCGGTAATCATTTTTGCGCTTTGTCTGCTGTTTGTGTATTTCCTGCTGGCCGCCCAGTATGAAAGTTATATCCTGCCCCTTTCTGTTTTGCTCTCTATTCCGACCGGCGTATTCGGCGTATTTGCGGCCATCGGGCTTACCGGTATATCAAACAACATCTATGTGCAGGTCGCGCTGGTCATGCTGATCGGTCTGCTCGCTAAGAATGCGATTCTGATTGTAGAGTTCGCGGTGCAGCGCAGAAAGGCGGGCAAAACTTTACTGGCGTCGGCCATTGAAGCTTCAAAACTCAGGCTGCGCCCGATTATTATGACTTCTCTGGCCTTCATAGTTGGCATGATTCCAATGATGGGCGCCACGGGGCCATCTGCTCAGGGTAACCACTCGATCAGTATCGGCGCCGCAGGCGGGATGGTTTCAGGCGTAATCCTCGGCCTGTTCATTATCCCGGTCCTGTTTATCGTATTCCAGTACCTGCATGAAAAAGTAAGCAGCAAACCACGGATACGGACAGAACAAAAACAACCTCAAGAAAAAATGATTTATGAAACTGTATAATCCCTATATCAATTCAATTTCCCGTCACCGCTGGAAAATTCCGGCGGTGACCTGGGCGGCCATCACCCTGGTTCTCTTTCTTGCAGGCGGCTGCAAGGTGTCTAAAGATGTACCATTACCGGTAAAGGCGCTTCCTGAAAGCTACCGGAGCACAGCCGCGGTCGGCGACTCAAGTATTGCCGCGATTCCTGTGCAAACATTTTTTACGTCAAGAGACATCCGTAGCCTGATTGATACGGCGCTGCTGCGGAATAACGATCTGCAGCTGGCACTGCGAAATATTGATGCGGCCGAAGCGCTTTACAAACAGGCACGGCAGGGAAATTTACCCGAGCTGAAGCTTAACGTAACGGCGACTACAACCAGGCCTTCAGATAACAGCCTGAATGGCATTACGGCGGGGCAGTTTCTTGGGACCAGACATATTGAAGATTTTAATGCCAATCTTGGTCTTGTATGGGAAGCCGATATCTGGGGTAAAATAAAAAGCCGGAATGCCGCTGCACTGGCGGCCTATCTGCAAACGAAGGAGGCGCGGAATGCGGTTCAAACACGTGTCGTCGCAGCTGTAGCCGAAGGTTACTACGGGCTGCTTATGGCAGATGCGCAGCTGGATGTTGCCCGTAAGAACGTCAAATTAAATGATAGTACTTTACGCATTATTCGCCTGCAGTTCAACTCCGGACAGGTTACTTCGCTCGCGGTACAACAGGCCGAAGCGCAGCAGCTGGCTGCTGCGACGTTGGTCCCGAGGCTTGAGCAGGTACGCATCCTTCAGGAGAATGCGCTGAGCATTCTGACCGGGAAAATTCCAGGGCCGGTAGAACGCTCGGGTACGCTTCAGACGGCAGAAGTGGCCGATGAATTTGGCGCCGGATTGCCTGCCGCTCTGCTGGGAAACAGGCCTGATATTCGCACAGCTGCCCTGGCGCTCGATGAGGCCAATGCACGTGTAGGCATTTCAAAAGCGAGTATGTACCCCACGCTTACAATCAGCGCCACAGGCGGTGTAAACTCTTTCAAAGCCAGTAATTGGTTCAATGTTCCGGCCGCCTTGTTTGGCGTTGTGTCTGGAGGAATAACTCAGCCGATTTTTCAGCGCAGACAGTTAAAAACTGCTTATGAAATCTCAAAGATTGACCGGGAAAAATCAGTCATTCAGTTCAGGCAGGCGGTACTTGTGGCCGTTGGCGAGGTATCAGATGAACTGGTGCGTGTAGATAAATTGAAATCAGAATATGAATTGGCCGAACAGCGCGCCCTGAAATTGCAGTTGGCAGCGCGAAATGCCGGATTGCTGTTCAAAAATGGCATGGCCAATTACCTCGAAGTGATAACCGCGCAATCTGCTTTGCTGCAGAGTGAGCTTGACCTGGCTGGGATCAGAACAGCCAGGCTGACTGCCGGTGTAAGACTCTATCGCGCCCTTGGCGGCGGATGGAAATAGTGATTTAATTTCAGATTTCGGGCCCCCGTTGCGAAAGTGCGGGGGCTTTTTTTGCAAATGTAATTTACTGCCTACAGGTAAGCTTCAAGATCGCCTTTGCCTTCCCTGATTATTTCAAAATCGCCGGTCGTACAGTCGATCACCGTAGAGGCCTCGTTGCCGCCAAATCCCCCGTCGATCACCAGGTCAACCTGGTCGGCATATTTTTCATGAATCAATTCAGGATCAGTCGAATACTCGATCAGTTCATCATCGTCTTTTATAGAAGTTGAAAGAATCGGATTTCCCAGGGTACGAACAATTTCCCTGGCAATATTATTATCAGGAACACGGATACCTACCGTCTTTTTATTCGAGCTCAGCAGCTTCGGTACGTTGTTATTTGCATTAAAGATAAATGTAAACGGACCGGGTAAGGCCTTTTTCAGCACGCGGTAAGTTGCATTATCGATTGGTTTGATATAATCAGCAATGTGACTCAGGTCATAACAGATAAAGGAAAGGTTGGCTTTCTCCGGCTTCAGACCCCTGATACGGCAGATCTTCTCAATGGCCCGCTGGTTCCGGATGTCACATCCCAAACCGTAAACCGTATCGGTAGGATAAATGATCAGACCACCTTTTCGTAATATCTCAACTGCCTGGTCAATACTTTTTGCGTTCGGATTTTCAGGATAGATCTTTATTAGCATACTGTAAAGGTACCTAAAATTGTGCCATGGCAGGTCATGTTTTGCATATGCGACCTGAAATGGTTAATTTTTGCACAATGAGAAAAGCGTTTATAGCGATCGCCGCGTTCCTGGTGACCGCCACCGTGATGATCAGCCTGGCATGGCCGCCATTTTACTGGGCCTTTATTTTTATCGGTCCGATCGTGCTGCTTGGTATTTATGACCTGTATCAGCCAAAGCATAGCATTGTCAGAAACTTTCCCATAGTGGGACGGATGAGGTATTTCATGGAAGACCTGCGTCCGAAAGTTTACCAGTATTTTGTAGAAAGTGATGTGAACGGAACGCCTTACAACCGATTAAGTCGTTCGCTGATCTATCAGCGGGCAAAGAAAGAAAATGACACCATACCTTTCGGAACGCAGCTGAATGTATACGACAATGGTTATGAATGGTTAAGCCACAGCATTGCTGCAATTAGTCATCATGAATTAAATGGAGATCCGCGCGTGCTGATTGGAGGTCCGGAGTGTACCCTGCCTTATTCTGCCAGTATCTATAATATATCTGCAATGAGTTTTGGTTCGCTCAGTCAAAATGCGATTCTGGCGCTTAACGGCGGTGCAAAGCTGGGTAATTTTGCGCACAATACCGGCGAAGGCGGGATCAGCGATTACCACATGAAACCTGGCGGCGACCTGATCTGGCAGATTGGAACCGGTTATTTTGGTTGTCGTAATGCCGACGGAACCTTTAATTTTGATGCGTTTGCCGAACGTGCACAGCGCGATCAGGTAAAGATGATCGAGATCAAACTTTCTCAGGGGGCCAAACCTGGGCACGGCGGAATGCTGCCGGCACGGAAGGTAACACCCGAAGTAGCCCGGATCCGGCTTGTACCTGAAGGGAAAGACGTTTTGTCGCCCCCGGGGCATTCGGCGTTCCGCACGCCGCCTGAATTGCTGGCCTTTCTGCAGACTTTGCGCAAGTTAAGCGGCGGAAAGCCGGTTGGATTTAAGCTATGCATCGGGCGCAAAAGCGAGTTTTTCGCCATCTGTAAAGCGATGGTTAAAACCGGGATTTATGCTGACTTTATAACCGTCGACGGGGGAGAGGGGGGCACTGGCGCAGCTCCGCTCGAATTTTCGAATTCAGTTGGTATGCCGCTGCGCGATGCGGTTGCATTTGTATATGATGTGCTGACCGGTTTCGGACTAAAAAAACATATCCGGATTATTGCTTCTGGAAAGGTTTCTTCCGGCTTTGACCTGATAAAAAATATTGCACTTGGTGCCGACCTGTGTAACTCGGCGCGGGGAATGATGTTTGCGCTCGGCTGCATCCAGGCACTGGAGTGCAACAGTAACACTTGTCCAACGGGCGTGGCTACCCAGGACCCGAGCCTGATGAAAGGGCTTGTTGTTGAGGATAAAACCGTGCGCGTGGCGAATTTCCACAGTCTTACCGTTGCGAGTGCTGTTGAATTGCTTGGCGCAGCCGGCCTGCGCGAACCGGCACAGCTGACGCGAGCGTATATAAACCGCCGCATATCACAGAATCTGATGCAGTCTTACATGGAAAGTTTTCCCTATATTCCTGAAGGAAGTTTGCTGCAGTCGCCTTATCCGGCGCGCTTCGAGCTTGGCATGGCGTTAAGTTCGGCAGACAGCTTTGCACCTACCGATTATAAAGTGTCTATGGTCGACTACGCTCATGCCAATTCGCTTTTTGATGCACCCCACAACAGTGACGTGCACCATTAATCGACCGGTTGGGAATCCCCTAAAACTCAGCGCTTTTTGGAAAACGCGGGAATGCAATTACGTCGCGGATATTCGTCATACCGGTTACAAAAAGAACCAGCCGCTCAAATCCGAGTCCGAAGCCTGCATGCGGAGCAGAACCAAAGCGGCGGGTATCCAGGTACCACCACAGTTCTTCTTCAGGAATATGCATGGCTTTCATGCGATCTGTTAAGCGGTCAAGCCGCTCTTCACGCTGCGAACCGCCTACAATTTCACCGATGCCCGGAAACAGGATGTCCATTGCGCGGACCGTACGGCGCCCTTCGCTGTCAACCTCATTCTGGCGCATGTAGAATGCTTTAATATCTGCCGGATAATCAGTCAGGATAACCGGCTTTTTGAAGTGTTTTTCTACCAGGTAACGTTCATGCTCTGACTGCAGGTCTGCACCCCAGCCTTCAATCAGATATTTGAATTGTTTTTTCTGGTTTGGTTTTGAATTGCGCAGGATGTCAATCGCTTCTGTATATGTCAGCCTTACAAAGTCGTTACCCAGGCAAAAGCTAAGTTTGTCTATCAGCGCAAGTTCGCTGCGTTCCTGCTGCGGTTTGTTCTTTTCCTCTTCCAGCAGCCGGCCGTTCAGGAATTCAAGTTCTTCCTTACAATGCTCAAGCGCGTATGAGATTACATACTTAAGCATGTCTTCTGCCAGTTGCATGTTATCTTCCAGGTCAAAGAAAGCTACCTCAGGCTCAATCATCCAGAATTCTGCCAGGTGACGTGTGGTGTTTGAGTTTTCTGCGCGGAAAGTTGGTCCAAATGTATAGATCTGTCCGAAAGCCATAGCTGCCAGTTCACCCTCAAGCTGTCCCGAAACTGTAAGGTTTGTTGCCCGGCCGAAGAAGTCCTGAGAAAAATCGATCGAACCATCTTCTTTCCGGGGTGTTTCGTTCAGGTCCAGGGTAGTAACCTTAAACATCTCACCCGCGCCTTCAGCATCAGATGCTGTAATTACAGGGGTATGCATATATACAAAACCACGGTCATTAAAAAACTGGTGAACCGCGAAAGCAAGGGCATGCCTGACCTTAAATACTGCATTGAAGGTATTGGTCCGGAAGCGGAGGTGCGCGATTTCCCTCAGAAATTCCAGACTATGCTTTTTTGGCTGCAACGGATATTTTTCCGGATCGCTGTCGCCGAGGATTTCAATCTCCGTTGCTTTAACTTCTACAGACTGACCTTTGCCTAACGATTCGACGATTTTACCGGTAGCAGCTATTGCAGCCCCGGTAGTAATCCTTTTCAGAAGACTTTCGTCAGTGTTCGCGAAATCGACCACAACCTGAAGATTAGCCATGCAAGATCCGTCATTTAAAGCAATGAACTGATTATTTCTGAAGGTTTTTACCCAGCCCATTACACGAACCTCTTTCCCATAGGCCGTTTCCTTAAATACTTCTTTGATCTGCTGTCTTTTAATCATGGTGTGTGCGATTTTTAGGTGGGCAAAAATACGCATTTTGTTGTACACCAGCGAAAATCGGTCATATGCAATTGGAAATTTGGTTCGTAAAATCGCCGCAGGTTTATTTTTTAAGTAGCACGATAGATGTGGAGCTATCAGAAATTATCACTTGAATTCTGTTCTTTTCAATAAAAATGCGATATAATTTCTGCTGTTTGTGACTGAATTTGTTGGTTATAGCTGATTTTTCGGTTGAAAAAGTGGATACTATGCTGTATTTCACAAAACAATAGCTTATTACAGGTATATATTTGAATAAAAACATCGAAAAATTGAATTTATTGTTGGTTTCAATCGCTATTTAAACTGTAATTCTAGCTTTTTTATGGTATTAAGTCTTGTTTACGTATAGAAAATTTAAAAAAAGTCAGGTTTTATTTGGAATTTATAAGTAAATGTGTACTTTTGTAATGCTCGTTAATTATTATTATATATTTGGTTTGAAAAAAAGCTCCGGTTCTCGGAGCTTTTTTCTAAAATGACTTATTATTCATCAACATAAACTAAACAAACAACCAAAACTCAGGAGTACATCCTGAGTTTTTTTCGTTTAGGTGTAAAAAAAGGTCTCCTTTTAAGGGAGACCTCTCGTATTTGTTTTGTTGTGGTGCTTATGCTTCTGAGGTGTACTCGATTTTGCCGACATTTTTGTCGATATGCCATCTGCCTGTACCTTCCTCGCCAATCACTTCGAAAAGTTCGAGTGCACGGCGCGCTTTATACTCTTCTTCGCGCTGTTCTTTCAGGAACCAGTTCAGGAATTCAATGGTAACAAAGTCCTGTTCCTTATGACATCTGGCAACGATATTTTTAAAGCTCTGGGTGATAGCGATTTCCTGCTCAAGTGCCTCTTCAAAAACTTCGCGGAAGCCGCCGAAGTCGCTTTTAATGCCCAATACTTCAGGAGAGATGGCATTGGCACCCATGTCCAGAAGATACTTGAACAATTTAAGCTGATGCTCGCGCTCCTCATCAGACTGCTTCATGAAATAGTCAGCTGAGCCGTCAAAACCGTTTTGATTACACCATGATGCCATGGCCAGGTAAAGTGCGGATGAATGGGCTTCTTTTTTTATCTGTTGATTCAAAAGTGCTTCAACTTCTGTTGAAAGCAGACATTTGATACGCATTAAATCTTTCATTTCTTTTCCTTTTTCTGTTAAACAAAGATAAGATGCAATACTGCTGATACTGAAATTTATTTGCTATATGAAATTAATCTAAGTAAGTGAAAAGCAAGTATTTATATTCAGTTTAAATAACATGAAATTACGCTTGCTGTACTGCATCCAGAGTGATAACAATTAAAGCGCCCGGTGGTTTGGTTGGAATGGGGGAATTGAAACAGATAGCGTATGTAGGTATTCGTAGTTGGTATTTAGACAGCATAATTGCTAGATATGAGATATGAGTCTTGAGATTTTAATAGTATATAGGTATTCGTAGTTCGTATTTAGACGCGGAGCAAACCGTAGATATGAGATTTTAGATTTGAGTCATGAGACACGCAAGACCCCTCGGCAGGTAAGGCGTATTGAGCGGTGCGCCGTGGTCGTTCGTCCTGGTTCTTTTTTCTTTAATCTCATTGAGAGGTTAGGCGCCGTTGTCTTTCATCCTTTTTCCATTTTCTTTGGTCTCGTGAGGGAGGCTCTGCACCCAGGTCCTGGCTCATGATTCATGGCTCGTGCCTCCTCATGAGGTCATCCAGACAGAGTGGAGCGGCGGAAGGATCTGACTCGGGATCTATAGTTAGATTCTTCGCTACGCTCTGAATGACCCGCAGGGGGAATCGCCTGGAGTGAAGCCAATGAATTTTGGTAGACTTGAGATTTGAGATTCGAGTCCTGAGACGTGCAAAACCCCCGACCAGTATGGCGTATTGAGGGGTTAGGCGCCAATACTTACAACTTAATACCTACAACTTATAACTTCTCTGGCTCGTGGTTTGGCTACCGGTCATTCGTCTTGGTTCTTTTTTCTTTAGTCTCACCGGTGAACGTTCGCCGCTGCTTCGTCGCAGGGGATCCCTCGACGTTGCGATATCAAAAAAAACGGATTGCGTAAACGCGCTTCGGGATGACGGCGTGGGGGACGTTGCTGGGGCTTGGCAAAGTGAGGGGTTAGGCGCCGTGGTCTTTCATCCTTTTCCATTTTCTTTGGTCTCGTGAGGGAGGCTCTGCACCCAGGTCCTGACTCATGATTCATGGCTCGTACCTCCTCATGAGGTCATCCAGACAGAGTGGAGCGGCGGAAGGATCTGACTCGGGATCTATAGTTAGATTCTTCGCTACGCTCTGAATGACCCGCAGGGGGAATCGCCTGGAGTGAAGCCAATGAATTTTGGTAGACTTGAGATTTGAGATTCGAGTCCTGAGACGTGCAAAACCCCCGACCAGTATGGCGTATTGAGGGGTTAGGCGCCAATACTTACAACTTAATACCTACAACTTATAACTTCTCTGGCTCGTGGTTTGGCTACCGGTCATTCGTCTTGGTTCTTTTTTCTTTAGTCTCACCGGTGAACGTTCGCCGCTGCTTCGTCGCAGGGGATCCCTCGACGTTGCGATATCAAAAAAAACGGATTGCGTAAACGCGCTTCGGGATGACGGCGTGGGGGACGTTGCTGGGGCTTGGCAAAGTGAGGGGTTAGGCGCCGTGGTCTTTCATCCTTTTTCCATTTTCTTTGGTCTCTTGAGGGGGGCTCTGTGCCCAGGTCCTGGCTCATGATTCATGGCTCGTGGTTCGGCTACCGGTCTTTCGTCTTGGTTCCTTTTTCTTTAATCCCATTGAAAGGTTAGGCGCCATGGTCTTTCATCCTTTTTCCATTTTCTTTGGTCTCGTGAGGGGGGGGCTGCGCCCAAACTTAAAACCTAGAACTTAAAACCTACAGCTCCAAAATTCAACTCACCAAACGATAAAGGCAGTCACTGATCATATGATTCAGTTTGAACATAACAAAGGTGCCTTGCAGGAGTGATTTGAGTGAAACGATCTCAACCGCATTCAGAAGATAGATGTGTTCGCAGCCATTAAAGGTTACAACTTCGTAATCCGAACGGTGACTGGAAAGCAGCATGTCTTCAACATCGATCCGCTCTACCGCCTGCTTGAATTTAAGCAGTGAATTAAAGCTGAAGCGGGCAAATTTGCCACCGAAATCAAGGTATAGACAATTGAGTTTGTCTGATTGGTAAACGGCGCCATGGGCGTCGGCGAAAACGTTAATCAGCTGATTCAGATCTACACATGCTTTTTCCATCGTTACAAAAATTCAATTTATTTAGAATAAATCCAAATCAAATTGAAATTCCTTCATGCCCGGCTTTTACTCGGGGCGACCGTTTGCAGACCAGCGCAAAAAAAAAATCCCCGGCAAACATGCAGGGGATTGATTACTGCCATGCAGCAGTTATATCTTAAGCCAGAACCTTACTTACCAGATCGGCAGCTTCTTTCAGTGCGATTGCTGAATAAACCTGTAGACCTGATTCATCAATCAGTTTTTTTGCTTCGACAGCATTGGTTCCCTGAAGCCTGCAGATAATTGGCACAGGAACATTACCAAGCTCTTTGTATGCGTCAATCACACCCTGCGCTACACGGTCGCAGCGTACAATACCACCGAAGATATTGATGAGGATTGCTTTTACATTCGGATCTTTCAGAATGATGTTAAACGCGGCTTTTACAGTCTGTGCGTTTGCAGTTCCGCCTACATCAAGGAAGTTTGCCGGCTCACCGCCTGCAAGTTTGATGATGTCCATGGTTGCCATGGCAAGGCCGGCACCGTTAACCATACACCCAACGTTTCCGTCCAGTTTTACATAGTTAAGGTTAGATGCACTTGCTTCAACTTCCATCGGATCTTCCTCAGTTGTATCGCGCATAGCAGCGTAATCAGCATGACGGAACAAACCGTTTTCATCAAGATTTACCTTCGCATCTACAGCAAGGATCTTATCATCTGAAGTTTTCAGCACCGGATTGATCTCAAACATAGATGAATCTGTAGATTCGTATGCTTTATATAAAGCTGCTACAAATTTCACCATTTCTTTAAAGGCATTGCCGCTCAGGCCCAGATTGAAGGCGATTTTACGCGCCTGGAAACCCTGCAGACCTACTTTAGGATCAATTTCTTCTTTGAAGATAAGTTCAGGCGTTTTTTCAGCAACTTCTTCGATATCCATTCCACCTTCAGTAGAATACATAATGATATTTCTGCCTTTTGCGCGGTCGAGCAATACGCTCATGTAGAACTCTTTGGTCTCTGAGTCACCAGGATAATAAACATCCTGAGCAATAAGAACCTTATTTACTTTTTTGCCTTCCGGACCGGTTTGCGGCGTAATGAGCTGCATCCCGATGATGGCACCTGCTTTTTCTTTAACTTCATCCAGATTTTTCGCCAGTTTCACGCCACCGCCTTTTCCGCGGCCGCCGGCATGGATCTGTGCTTTAACCACTACCCAGTCAGAGTTGTAGTCTTCCTTCATTTTCCTTGCGGCTTCCACAGCCTGTTCAACGGTGTCGGCAACAATTCCTTCCTGAACGTTTACACCGAAACTTTTCAGAATTTGTTTTCCCTGGTATTCGTGAATATTCATCTGCTAAAAATTTGTCCAAAGCTACAATTTCAGAATTGGTTTCAAAAACTAATCTGTGAATTGGTCTGTGTACGCGGGTCATGGTCTGTGAGCCGCGGCCGACAGTCAGGCAACCATAGACCAGAGACCAAATCAGTCTATTTCGCGCATTCATAAAAAGCGCCTAAATTGCCTGCATGGATATCGACTTCAACAGAAACGAAGACAGCAATAAACAGCTGGTTTACGACCTGAATACCCGGCTGAAAAGAATATATAAAGGTGGCGGCGATAAAAGCATTGCCAGGCAAAAGGAAAAGGGCAAACTGCTTGCGCGCGAGCGCGTAAGCCTGCTTTGCGATGCAGACAAGCCTTTCCTTGAAATCGGTGCCTTTGCTGCCGACGGAATGTATGAACAGGAGGGAGGCTGCCCAGCTGCAGGTGTGGTATGCGGCATTGGTTATATCTCCGGCCGGCAATGTATGATTGTAGCCAACGATGCCACTGTGAAAGCAGGTGCATGGTTTCCGATGACGGCCAAGAAAAACCTTCGTGCCCAGGAGATCGCTATGGAAAACCGTCTTCCGGTCATCTATCTTGTCGACAGCGCCGGCGTTTACCTGCCCATGCAGGATGAGATTTTCCCCGACAAAGAGCATTTTGGCCGGATGTTTCGTAATAACGCCATCATGTCTGCCGAAGGCATTGTCCAGATAGCCGCCATTATGGGTTCCTGCGTAGCGGGCGGCGCCTATCTGCCCATTATGAGCGACGAGGCCATGATCGTTGAGGGGACCGGCTCGGTTTTTCTTGCCGGCTCGTACCTCGTTCGGTCCGCCATAGGCGAAGATGTGGATAATGAAACACTTGGCGGCGCAACCACGCATTGTGAAATTTCAGGCGTTACCGATTATAAACACCCTGACGATCAGAGCTGCCTGGAAAGTATCCGGAACATCATAAGTAAATTGGGTGCGCCCGCGCAGGCCGGCTTCGATCGGACCCTGCCCCGGCCACCAAAACTGGACCAGAAGGAAATCTATGGCATCCTGCCCGAAGACCGTGATAAGTCTTATGACATGCGCGAACTGATTACCCGCCTTACCGACGATTCTGAATTTGAGGAATATAAAAAGCTCTATGGTCAAAGCATTCTGTGCGGACTGGCGCGGATTGACGGTTGGGCTGTTGGTATCGTAGCCAATCAGCGTAAAGTCGTAAAGTCGAAAAAAGGGGAAATGCAGTTCGGCGGGGTGATCTATTCTGACAGCGCAGATAAGGCCGCAAGATTTATCATGAATTGCAACCAGAAGAAAATCCCGCTGGTGTTCCTGCATGATGTAACCGGATTTATGGTGGGAAGCCGCTCCGAACAGGGCGGCATTATCAAAGACGGTGCAAAAATGGTGAATGCAGTTGCCAATTCCGTTGTGCCGAAATTCACTTTTATTATCGGGAACTCGTACGGTGCAGGTAATTACGCGATGTGCGGAAAGGCTTATGACCCCCGGCTGATCTTCGCCTGGCCGAGTGCAAAAATTGCTGTCATGGGCGGCGCCCAGGCGGCGAAGACCTTATTACAGATTCAGCAGGCCGGACAGAAGAGCAGGGGTGAAGAAAACGACGCAGCGCAGGAAGCTGCGACGCTGAAAGCAATCACCGACCGTTACAACAGCCAGACTACACCTTATTATGCGGCATCCCGAATGTGGGTCGATGGAGTAATCGACCCGCTTGAAACCCGCAAGATCATCTCAATGGGTGTCGAAGCGGCTAATCAGTCGCCGATAACCCGGCGGTTTAATCCGGGAATTATCCAGACGTAGAGGGCGCAGGTCCAGAGCATTGGCTGGCGGTCTGTAGAGAACGGTCGCCTACAAATGACGCTTGCCAGACCAAAATGCAGCTTCCGGAACCCGGGCGGTTTAGACAAGAGATTTATTTTCATTAATTTTGCATTTCAAAAATTAATTCATGAATAACCAGACAGAAACTGAACATGTAGAATGTTTGATCATCGGTTCCGGTCCGGCGGGATACACCGCTGCCATCTATGCAGCCAGAGCCGACCTGAAACCTGTTTTATATACCGGCATGGAAGCCGGCGGACAACTGACACAAACCACCGACGTTGAGAATTTTCCGGGTTACCCGACCGGAATCACAGGGCCGGAGATGATGGAAGATTTCCGTAAACAGGCAGAACGTTTTGGCACAGACATCCGTTTCGGTTATGTAAGTTCGGTCGATTTCTCATCGCTTCCGCACAAAGTTGTGGTCGATGAGATTAAGACAATTACCGCAGACACAGTCATTATCTCAACAGGGGCATCGGCTAAATGGCTTGGCCTGCCAAGCGAGCAGCAGTACAACGGTTTCGGCGTTTCGGCCTGTGCCGTTTGTGATGGCTTCTTTTTCAAGGGACAGGACGTGGCGATCGTCGGTGCCGGCGACACCGCCGCCGAAGAGGCAACCTACCTCGCGAAATTGTGCCGCAAGGTTTATATGCTGGTACGGCGCGATGAGTTTCGTGCATCAAAAGCTATGGTGCACCGCGTCATGAATACGCCGAACATCGAGGTGGTCTACAATACAGAAACAACCGAGATCATTGGCGACGGTAAAAACGTGACCGGTGTGAAAGTGAAAAACAACCAGACCGAACAGGAATCGGTCATTGATGTGACCGGCTTTTTCGTAGCCATAGGGCATAAGCCGAACACTGATATTTTCAAAGGTCAGCTTGATATGGATGAAACCGGCTACCTGATTACCCAGCCTGGCTCAACACGCACCAACGTCGAAGGGGTATTTGCCTCCGGCGATGTGCAGGACCACTACTACCGGCAGGCTGTTACGGCAGCAGGATCTGGATGTATGGCCGCGCTCGATGCGGAACGGTATCTGGCTGCAAAAAAAGATGCAGTCATCGCATAACGATAAAAATATTATCACAGAAAAGGGATCCGGCATATGCTCAGGATCCCTTTTTTTTGTTTAAAATACACATCATACATGTTGCAAAATCGTATTAGCAACTTTTTAGCATTGTTTCAGGTCTTTTGCAATATTTTCAAGAAATAAGCATTTGTTTGTCAGATGTATATCAAAGTGACAAAAACGTTATAAAAATTAAAATAGCGGACCGATAACTGGGGCAAAAGCTTTACTTTTACGCCATCAAAAAACCCATTATATAATGAAACATAATTTCGGAGCCGGTCCATGTATCTTACCGCAGGAAGTGTTTAAACAGGCTGCACAAGCCGTTTTAGATTTTAACGACGGATTATCGATTCTGGAAATTTCGCACCGCACCACCGAGTTCGAGGCTGTGGTTGCTGAAGCTGAAAAATTGGTTAAAGAGTTGTTGAACGTTCCATCGGGATATTCGGTGCTGTTCCTTCAGGGCGGTGCCAGCCTTCAGTTTGCTATGGCACCTATGAACCTGCTGGGCGAGGGTCAGACAGCCAGTTATCTGGATACCGGTGTCTGGGCAAGCAAGGCAATCAAAGAAGCAAAGGTGATCGGTAATGTAAACGTTGTTGCCAGTTCAAAAGAGGCCAACTATACCTATATTCCGAAAACCTATGATATTCCGGCCGATAGCGCTTATTTCCATTTCACATCAAACAACACCATCTACGGAACAGAGTTTTTTGACTTCCCTGAAACCGGTGTTCCTATCGTATGCGATATGTCTTCAGACATCATGAGCCGCAGCTTCGATGTATCCAAATTTGCGCTGATTTATGCAGGTGCGCAAAAAAACATCGGCCCGGCAGGCCTCACTGTTGTCATTGTAAAAGACGATATTCTTGGTAAGACCGACCGGAAAATCCCCTCTATGCTCGACTACAAGCAACACATTGCAAACGGGTCTATGTACAATACGCCGCCCGTATTCTCAATTTATGTAGCGCTGTTAAACCTTCGCTGGCTGCGCTCAAAAGGCGGGGTAGCTGAAATCGAAAAGGAAAATATTGCGAAAGCAAAAGCGCTTTACGCCGAGATCGACAGAAACCCGCTTTTTAAAGGTACCTGTGCCGTAGAAGACCGCTCGCGCATGAACATCACTTTTGTGATGGAGAATCCTGACCACGAAAAACCCTTCCTGAAGCTTGCTGAAGAGCACGGCATCATTGGAATCAAAGGACACCGCAGTGTTGGCGGGTTCCGGGCTTCGATGTACAACGCGTTATCTATTACCAGTGTACACGCGCTTGTTGAAGTGATGCAGATCTTTGCCGAAAAAAATTCATAATTATAACCGAGAAATCAAATGATAAAGATACTTGCCAATGACGGGATAGACCCCATCGGGAAGCGTATGCTGGAAGAGGCCGGATACATTGTAGATACCGAGACCGTTCCTCAGGACCAGCTCGTTTTTGCGCTGCAGAACTATGACGGTATTACCGTACGCAGCGCCACAAAGGTACGTAAAGAGCTGATTGATGCCTGTCCAAACCTGCGGCTTATCGGCCGGGGTGGCGTGGGCATGGATAATATTGATGTAGATTATGCGCGAAGCAAAGGCCTGGCCGTAGTAAACACGCCGGCCGCCTCGTCACTTTCTGTAGCGGAACTGGTCTTTGCACACCTGTTTACCGGGATCCGTTTTCTGCAGGATGCAAACCGTAAAATGCCTGTTGAGGGAAACACACAGTTCAATAACCTGAAAAAGGCCTATGCCAAAGGAACAGAGCTGAGTGGCAAAAGCATTGGTATTATCGGGTTCGGGCGCATTGGCCGGGAAACCGCTAAGGTTGCGCTGGGACTGGGAATGAACGTGCTTGCTTACGATCTGTACCCCTATGAAGGTCACATTACGCTTCGCTTTCAGGGCGACATCCTGGTTGATGTGCCGGTGAAAACTGTAGAACTTGAGCGGGTCATTACAGAGAGCGATTTCATCAGTTTGCATACACCTTTCGCTTCACAGCCGATTCTTGATGCAGCAGCATTTTCCAGGATGAAAAAAGGCGTGGGCATTGTGAACTGTTCGCGTGGCGGAACGATAGATGAGCCGGCGCTGATCGCTGCACTTGATTCCGGACAGGTATCCTTTGCCGGACTGGATGTGTTCGATAACGAACCAACCCCGCGTGCGGAAATTCTTCAGCATCCGAAAATTTCGCTGACACCGCATATCGGTGCCTCGACAAACGAAGCACAGGAACGAATCGGCGCCGAGCTGGCCAGCCTTATCATTGCCCATTTTTCTAATTAGTTTTTGATTTTTTAATACGCTGAAGGCGCCGCAAGGCGCCTTTTTCATTTAGTCAAGTGCACGCATCAGCACCCAGTACCTGTATCCGGTAATCGCTTTCTGCAGTTTGCTGAGCTTTGCCGGGTCTTTCCGGTAATAACCGGGCAAAACCCGTTTGTTTATGCGGGCAAGAAACTTGAAAAAAGCTTTCGTCATGTTGTTTCGTATCAGACCTTCCGGCTGCGGTAAAAGAGGTAAGCGCCTCCGGTTATAACCAGTAACAGGAAAACCACGATATAGTTTGCCAGGCTTTTCCTGCCTTCAAGCTTCTTAATGCGATCCTGTAACTCCTGGTTATGATCCTGCAATTGTTTTATCGAGGCGCGGTAACGCACCAGTCTGTCGCTGTGATCGGTTACTGCAGTGCTTTGTTGTTTAACCTGGAGATCCTTGTATTCCAGCAGCACCTTCAACTCCTTAAAAATGTCATTGTCGTTCAATACGATCTGCCGCAGTATTTCATTTGAATTGCGAATGTCCTTTTTGGTTTGGAAACCAAAAATTCCCGTACGCATGTTCAGGCTTTCATCATAACGCCCAAATTCTGCGCTGCGTTGCTGAAGCAGGCTGTTAATCTTACTGCGTTGCGCCTCGTATGCGGCAGAATCCTGCTGCTGCGCGGATCCTGTTCTGGCACCGGCAAAAAAAAGTACGGTGAAGACGATACAATACCTGAAAAGCGCAGAGGCGATGACTTTGTTTAGCATGGCAAAGGGAGTTAACTGGGAAGAGCGGTTATATAAAAAAACCGGTTACAAAATACAGGAATCAATCCGGAGAAACGGGCGGGCGGGCTACCTGAGGGTCGGTTCATGGATGAAAAACGTGTTTCCATGAAATTTGTTTTAGGAGTGGAATTCGACCCGCACAATATCACCAAGGTGCAGCCCGAGCAGGCCGCTTGCTTTTCCTTTATTAATGGCTATTTCAAGGTGGTTGCTGATACCGAACAGGCATAACTTCTCGCCTTCAGGCACCTCATTGTAATGCCAGCTTAGCCGGTTGATGGTTTCGCTTTTCCGAAAATAGAGTGTGAAATCGCGGTTGCGCTGCAGGCCTGTAAAAAGGTCCTTTGTAATGTTGGTAATTACATTGCAGAATGTATCTATATAGATGACGCTGCCGCGGATGATGTCGCGCTCGATGACCGGGCTCAGCAGCATTTTCTGTTCAAGTTCAGCAACGGGGAGTCCGATTTCTTTCAGCCTGTTTCCTTTTGCAAGATGTACAGCGGCCTTGACAAAAATATCTACGAGTGGAAAGTGCAGATACTTGAGGTCTTGCATGATGTTCAGCTCGACCGCTTCGTCAGGAACATCATCAAACAGGATTGAAAAAATTCCGTTGTCAGCGCCGACAAAGTAGTGTTCGCGGTACCTGGCTGCGATGTATTTGGTGTTCTCGTTAAAGACGCTGTCAATGCCGATCAGGTGTACGGTGTTCTTTGGAAAATAACTGAATGCATTCTTCAGAACAAAGGCGGCGTAGGAGATGTTAAAGGAAGGAACATCATGGGTAATATCAACGATATTAACAGACGGGAGAAGGCTCAGAAGGCTGCCTTTTAGTGCAGCCTTGTAGAAATCTTTCGATCCCAGATCTGTCGTTAAAGTGATAATCCCCATTAAACTATGAATATTTATGCTTAATCTTGCCCAGGTGGCATACTGCTTGCAAATATTCAATTTTTATGTGAATTAACCACCTGAAACTAAAAAATACTGAAGCTTGAACGAATTAAAACTGACCCTCGAATCGGTTAATCCGGCAGAATTCTGGGGAGCAAATAACGAGCATTACGAACTGTTAAAACAGGCTTTTCCGAAGCTTAAACTGGTTGCACGGGGCAATGATATCAAGGCCCTCGGTGAGGACAAGGAGCTTCAGAACTTTGAACAAAAATTCAGCGAACTTGTAGGTCAGCTGGAGCGTTACGGGAAGCTGAGCGCGAATGATGTGGAGTCGATCCTGCTGACAAAACGAAAACCCACAGCTACCGATGCTGCGGCCGAAAAAAGCGGCGGCAGTGGCGAAGTTATTGTCTTCGGAACAAATGGACTCCTGGTAAAGGCCCGGACGGCCAACCAGCGGCGCATGGTTGACAGCATAAAAACAAACGACGTTCTTTTTGCAATCGGTCCGGCGGGAACCGGAAAAACGTATACAGCAGTAGCGCTGGCTGTCCGCGCGCTGAAGAACAAGGAAATCAAGCGGATCATCCTGACCCGTCCGGCGGTTGAAGCAGGCGAGAACCTGGGTTTCCTGCCCGGCGACCTGAAGGAAAAAATCGATCCTTACCTGCGGCCGTTGTATGATGCGCTGGATGATATGATTCCACCCGAGAAACTCAAATACTATATCGAAAACAGGACCATTGAGATCGCACCACTCGCCTTCATGCGCGGGCGAACGCTCGATAATTGTTTTGTAATTCTTGACGAAGCACAGAACGCAACCGATATGCAGCTGAAGATGTTCCTGACAAGGATGGGTCCGTCTGCAAAATTCATCGTAACCGGCGATGTGACCCAGATCGATCTTCCAAAAAAGACAATGTCAGGCCTGCATAATGCCCTGCGGATCCTGGTTGATATAAAAGGTATTGACCTGATCTACCTGAGCGGGGAAGACGTGGTGCGCCATAAACTTGTGAAGAGCATTTTGAAAGCGTATGGAGATATTCAGTAGGGGAGTGGTAAGTTTTAAGCTCTAAGTTTTAAGTTGTAAGTCTGGGCCCTCAATGAGATCAAGGAGAAAGGAACCAGGAAGAAAGACAGCTTGAGTTGAAAGCTGAAAGTAAAAAGTTAAAGCCTGGGCGCATACCCCTCAATGACCGCTGGTTGAGCCACGAGCCATGAATCAGTGAAGTTTAAGTTGTAGGTATTAAGTTGTAAGTCTGGTTGCAGAGCCCCTCAGTGAGATTAAAGAAAAAGGAAAAATGAGGAAAGACCACGGCGCCCAACCCCTCGCTCGCCAAGCCCGGCTCACGTCCCCCTCGCCGTCATCCCCAAACCCGTTTACGGAACCCCTTTTTCCGATAGCGCAACGGCGAGGGATCCCCTGCGAAGAGGTAGCATCCACCGTTTGTTAAGGGAGATCAAAGAAAAAAGAATAAGGATAAAAGATTGTTTGCACCCCCTAATTCACTCCCTTCACGGGTCATTCAGAGCGTAGCGAAGAATCTGACTTGTGATCCCGAGTTAGATCCTTTCCCGACGCCATCTGGCAGGCCCGCCCGCTCCGCTCCGTCTGGATGACTTCAAGGGGAACCGCGAGCCATGAATCATGAGTCAGTGTTGTCCGGGGAAAGTTCGCGAACGCCTATAGTTCTTTGGTTTTCAATAGATGTGAGGCTATGGTATCGAACCGCTCACCGCCGCGGGGGCTCCTTCTTTTTGGCGAAAAAGAAGCAACCTGAGGCATAGCCGAAAGCGTTCGTACCATTAAAAACAACATACAAGACACGAACAAAACGCTCCGGCTGTGTATCTCTTCTTGCATAAAAGCATCAAAAGTCCGACGGCGGCGGGAAAAGGCCCCGATTATCCCTGCGCCATTCCGTTCCGGGCTGGTTCCCCTCCTTGGTTCCTCCCGACCTCCCTAAAACAGTGCAATACTTTTAATACTTTTCTGCGGCGAGAAGATACAAGGCCGGTCCGCACCTATCAGTGACAGTAAGCAGGCAAAACCGTCATCAAAACTGCCGCCTGTACGTAAAACCCGCAGACATAGAATATTGGTGGGCTTGATTCAGAAGACTCAGGCAAATACTGTTTTGAGACTGGTTAGAAGGATCCTCTTTCATTCAGCCAATTTTTACCGGATAACCATGAATCATGAGTCAGGACCTGGGCGCAGAGCCCCTCAATGCGAGTAAAGAAAAAGGAACCAAATGAATGACCTCGGCGCCTAACCCCTCAGTGAGACTAGAGAAAAATCGATAAGAAAAAAGACCACGCGCCTGAACCGATAATACGCTATAAGCGGCCGAGGGATTTTTGCGCCCCGAAAAAACTCCCTACAACCTACGTCTTTACTTTGTATTTTTACCGCATGAACGCAATTAAAGAAACGCATTTCACTTTCCCCGGACAAAGCAATTTCTACAAAGGCAAGGTCCGTGATGTTTATACAATCTCTGATAAATACATGGCCATGGTCGTTACCGACCGCATATCGGCTTTTGATGTGGTGCTGCCTGAAGCAATACCATTCAAAGGGCAGGTGCTAAACCAGATTGCGGCCCGCTTTCTTGCTGCTACCGCCGATATCGTTCCTAACTGGGTTATCGATGTTGCTGATCCAATGGTTACCATCGGCCGGATCTGTGAACCGTTCAAAGTTGAAATGGTTATCAGGGGGTACCTCGCCGGACACGCCTGGCGCGAATACAGCCAGGGAAAACGGAGCGTTTGCGGTGTTTCGCTTCCTGACGGACTGAAAGAAAATGACCGCCTTCCGGAACCTATCATTACGCCGACTACAAAAGCTGCCGTTGGGCATGATGAAGACATCTCCCGCGAGGATATACTGGCAAAAGGCATCGTTTCTATTGAGGACTACGACCAGCTGGAAAATTATACGCGTGCGCTATATCAACGCGGTACCGAAATGGCTGCTGACCGGGGCCTGATCCTCGTCGATACAAAATATGAATTCGGAAAAGCCGACGGCCAGATTTATCTGATTGACGAAATTCATACACCCGATTCATCCCGTTATTTTTATGCTGCAGGCTATGAGGAGCGTCAGCAGGCAGGCGAGGCGCAAAAGCAGCTTTCTAAAGAATTTGTACGAAAATGGCTCATTGAAAACGGATTTCAGGGCAAAGAAGGCCAACAGGTTCCGCAGATGACCACTGATAAAGTCAATTCAATATCTGAACGGTATATCGAACTTTATGAGCAGATTACCGGCGAGCTGTTTCAGCGCGGAGAAAGCCAGGCAATTCTTGGTCGCATTGAAGAAAACATTCTGAACGCTTTAACAAGGTTGTCATCTTAAATTCTTTATATTCGTAACAGATAGGAGGGTTAAACCCCTCAGTAGAAACGGGAGATCTGTAGTCTTCCTATGGAGAGAAAGAATATGAAATTTTCAGTAGACAAACACGATAAATACGTTACAGTAGTTCTTCAGGAACCAAAGTTTTCCAATGAAATTGCCGCAGGCCTGAAATCAGAATTATACATTCTGCATGCTGAAGGTTTCAGGAATATCATTCTGGACCTGAGTTCTGTAAAAGAATGCAATGACGCGCAGGATCTGAGCAGCCTTCTGGCCGGCGACCGCCTTTGCAAGTCTTCGAACGGAATTTTTATTGTAATCGGCGTGCAAAAGGAGATCAGGCACATTGTCGGTATTTCCAACATTTACAACTCTGTAACTTTTGTGCAGCGGCTGGAAGAAGCAACCGATCTGATCTTCATGGAAGAGCTGGAAAAAGAATTACGTGGTTCAGACGTCGGTGAGTAAACATCAGACGGGTTTTTCCTGTTCCCTGTTAAAATCGTTTACACCGGAAGGAGAGTCTACACATGAAATTTGAAGTTACCGT
This sequence comes from Pedobacter sp. SYP-B3415, assembly GCF_004138205.1. GTDB lineage: Bacteria > Bacteroidota > Bacteroidia > Sphingobacteriales > Sphingobacteriaceae > Pedobacter. The sequence continues at coordinate 16,136 of NZ_RXNQ01000003.1, read as the reverse complement.
GCTTGGAAGCAGTTCGGCTACGCCGGTCTTTAACCGGAACCCGAGTGCACAGGTACTGAACTGCAATGAAAAAATATACCTGATTGACTGCGGGGAAGCAACCCAGCAGCAGTTGATCAGGTATAATATCAAATCGGCGCGTATTGATTATGTGTTTATTACACATCTTCACGGCGATCACTATTTTGGCCTGATCGGTTTGTTATCCAGCATGCACCTGAACGGCAGGCTAAAACCGATCGACATTTATGGTCCTGCACCCTTGCAGGAAATTCTTGAGCTACAGTTTCGTCATTCAGAAACCGTTATCCGCTATCCGATTAACTTCCATGCAGTAGATCCGGGCACGCCGGGCATTGTCATGGAAAACAGCGATCTGACCGTTTACAGTTTCCCGTTAAATCACCGCATCCCCTGTACAGGCTTCAGATTTGGCCAAAAAAAGCGGCAGCGTAAGTTAATTAAGGAAAAAGTTCTCAATGTGCCGGTCGTATATTTCTCTGCACTGAAAAAAGGTGCAGATGTGACTCTTCCGGACGGCAGTATACTGGCAGCCGAAGATTATACGGTAGCTTCAGAAGAGCCCCGTTCTTACTCGTATTGTTCAGATACCCTTTGTGACGGCAGTTACTTCGAAGCAATAGAAGGCAGCAACACAATTTATCATGAAGCTACCTTTCTTCATGAGATGCTCGACCGCGCCAATGAAACGCATCATACAACGGCTCTTCAGGCCGCCGAACTGGCTGCCCGGGCCGGAGCGGAGAACCTGATCATAGGTCACTATTCGTCCCGGTACAAAACGCTAGATGCCCTGCTGGATGAGTCGCGCGCGGTATTTCCGCAGACGCAATTGGCAATCGAAGGACGTACCTATACCCTTTAAGTCTTCAGCTGGCCAAAATCAGGACATGATGAAGTGATACTCGGCTGACAATTATGCGTCGGGGTATGGATATTTTTGCGCATCAAACCTCGGTAAATGAATACACCAATTGCAGGCGGAGTCGAAAAGACGGTCTTTCCTATACTTTTTGCGCTTAGTTTCTCGCATTTATTAAATGATACCATCCAGTCGCTTATCCCGGCAATCTACCCGATCGTAAAAACGAACTATCACCTTACATTCGGACAGATTGGCCTTATAACCCTGACCTTTCAACTGGCGGCATCACTGCTTCAGCCTTTTGTTGGTCTGTATACAGATAAAAAGCCACAGCCGTATTCGCTAGCTATGGGCATGGGCTTTACCCTGACCGGACTCATCCTGTTGTCACTTTCCAATCAGTTCTACCTCATGCTGATGTCGGTCGCTTTCGTAGGGATCGGGTCATCGATCTTTCACCCGGAAGCTTCGCGGATGGCACATGCAGCTTCTGGCGGTAAGCGCGGACTTGCGCAGTCACTTTTTCAGCTTGGCGGAAATGCAGGCAGTTCCCTCGGGCCTTTGCTTGCCGCCTGGATCATCGTACCGAACGGTCAGGTAAGTATCGCCTGGTTCTCGCTCATCGCGCTGCTGGCTATCCTGGTGCTTCGGTGGGTGGGAGGCTGGTACAAAGGTCAGCTGGAATCCATTATGGAAAGGAAGAAAAAAGCTGCGGTTAAGATTAATACGTTATCGCGCGGTAAGATCATCTTCGCTATTTCCATTCTGTTGATCCTTATTTTCTCGAAATACTTCTACATGGCCAGCTTATCGAGCTATTTTACCTTTTATCTCATTCATAAGTTTGGCGTAAGTGTACAAAGCTCGCAGATCTACCTGTTTGTATTTCTATTCTCGGTAGCGGCAGGCACATTGGTTGGCGGTCCTGTTGGCGACCGGATCGGACGTAAATATGTCATCTGGTTCTCTATTCTCGGTACAGCGCCCTTTGCACTGCTGCTTCCGCATGCCAACCTGTTCTGGACCGGCATACTGATCGTTCCAATCGGAATGATTCTCGCATCGGCCTTCTCAGCTATCCTCGTTTATGCTCAGGAACTTATTCCCGGCAAGGTCGGACTGGTAGCAGGTTTATTTTTTGGTTTCGCCTTCGGTATGGGGGGCATTGGCTCCGCACTGCTTGGTGCGCTTGCAGACAAAACCAGTATTGAATATGTTTTCAGCGTCTGTGCCTACCTTCCGTTGATAGGCCTGTTAACCGGCTTTTTGCCGAATATCGAATCGCACAGAAAATTACAAACGCCTAAAGCTTAAAAAAGATCTTTCGCCTGTAGAGAAAGTAACAAAGTCCGTATTCAATTGCAAATGTAGCGAGCGAACAAAGTATTGGAATCAGCATGTTACCTGCGCCGAAGGCTGAAAGAACCGGCGTCAGTACCATAGCTACATACCCATTAAGCCAATTCCGGCCTACTATATCAAAAAACAGGTAGATGAAAATGGCATTCATGCCAACAACCGAAAAAAATTGGATACCCGGATCTAGATTTCTTTTGTCGATCAGGTAGTAAAATAAAGAAAAGATAAACAAGCAGCAGGCGAGAGAAACCAGCACAAAAGAAGCGGTTGCAACCGGTTTGATGATTGGAATAAGCGCTGACCAGTCCAGAATCAAACCGGTCAGCAGGAGCACAGCTCCGCTAAATAGTGCTGCGGGAAGAATAGCGATCCGATTACTCATATGCTTGCCAATCATGATACCGGCAATGGTATGCACTGCCGTTGGAAACCAGTTGATGAAGACATATCCATGCGTTTTTTGGTTAAACAACAGCCAGTCTGTATAATTCCCCACATTGCCGCCGTCAGTATAGCCACCTTCATAACCTGGTGCGGAAAAATACCTGTACATGAAATCAGTAAGCAGAAGGATGAGCACACAAACAAGGGCCTGCCGCCAGGACGACAGCCGAAAAATCAGGAAAGCAATTAGTGTGGTAAAGGCGAGCTGAGTCAGTATGTCGGTTACGTCGAGCCGCTCAATTGCGAACCATTCAGGGTCTGAAATCCGTTTGAAGAGGCCCCAGAAGATCAGCAGTGCCGCCCGCCTGAGTATTTTGAGAAACTGGCGTCTCCAGGTTATACCCTGTTGCTGCTGCCTGTTGAGCGAGTAGGCCATTGCCACACCCGCCATAAACATAAACAAGGGCTGTATCAGGTCCCAGAAGCGCCAGCCGTGCCAGCCCTTATGAAAGAACTGACTGAGGAAACCGGCCGAAAAACTGCCGGGCGGCGCAGCAGCCATCAGGTGTTCGTAAAGTCCGACGCTTTCCAGCGCGAGCAGGACCATGATAAATCCGCGGGTAAAATCCAGCGAGCGCAGGCGTCCGGACTGGACTGTATCGGGTTGTTGCATGCAGGGACAAGAAGGCAGGGTTAGCGCTGCCTGTAGCCAATGCTACCTATAATTTCAAGAACTTACAAGCAAAATATTGGCGCAAACGATTGCGCCACAGCTTGGTAATATAAAAAAGGACCAGTCAACGCGACTGGTCCCTTTCCGTTCATTCCGGAGACGCTAAACCTGATCTGATTGATTCAGGAAAACGAATTTGTGATCAAACATGTCCAGCCTGATGCTGCTGTCTTTATCTACTTTGCCCGCCAGGATCTCTTTAGACAGTTCATTCAGGATTTTTTTCTGAATAACCCGTTTTAATGGTCGGGCCCCGAATTGAGGGTCGTAACCCAGTTCTGCAAGCCAATCCAATGCTTCCGTCGAAGCCTCGATCTTGACACCCATTTCAGCGAGCGTCTGTTTTACCTGTTCGAACTGCAGGTTAACAATATTGCGGATCTCGCTGCGGTTAAGCGGGGTGAACATGATTAACTCGTCAATTCTGTTCAAAAATTCAGGTCTGATTGTCTGCTTCAGCAGTTCAAACAGATCGTTTTTCGTTTTGGCTACAACCAGGTCGCGGTTGTCTTCGTCAAGCTCTTTAAAGTTCTCCTGGATGAGGTGTGAGCCAATATTCGAGGTCATGATGATGATCGTATTCTTAAAATTCACCACCCGGCCTTTGTTGTCTGTTAACCGGCCATCATCCAGTACCTGGAGGAGGATATTGAATACGTCCGGATGTGCTTTTTCAATCTCGTCAAGCAGCACAACTGAGTAGGGTTTGCGGCGTACGGCCTCAGTCAGCTGACCGCCTTCATCATAACCTACATATCCCGGAGGCGCCCCGATAAGACGGGAAACGGCGTGTCGCTCCTGGTATTCACTCATGTCGATCCGCGTCATTGCGTTTTCGTCATTAAACAGGAAGTCTGCAAGCGCTTTAGCCAGTTCTGTTTTACCAACACCGGTTGTACCGAGGAAGATAAAGGAGCCAATTGGTTTTTTCTTGTCCTGCAGCCCGGCACGCGAGCGCCTGATGGCATCAGAAATGGCTTCGATGGCTTCATCCTGGCCGGCCACACGTTTATGCAGTTCTTCTTCCAGATGCAGCAGTTTTTCCCGCTCGCTTGCTACAAGTTTGGTAACCGGAATGCCGGTCCAGCGGCCTACCACCCCCGCAATATCATCTGCAGTCACTTCTTCTTTCAGCATCCGGCTATCGGCCTGCTGGTTTTCGAGTTCAGTCTTTAATTTCGAAACCGAATCCTGCGCTTCTTTGATTTTCCCGTAACGAAGCTCAGCAACTTTGCCGTAATCGCCGGCACGTTCGGCCTGATCAGCCTCAAGCTTATAATTCTCAATTTGCTCAAGCTGGCTGTTGATGTTGTCTACCAGGTCTTTTTCGCCCTGCCATTTCGCCTTAAGCTCGTTGCGCTCTGCTGACAGGTTAGCAATTTCCCCGCTCAGTTCCTGGACCTTTTTTTCGTCCTTTTCGCGTTTGATCGCCTCGCGCTCGATTTCGAGCTGCATGATCCTGCGGTCAAGCTCGTCAACGTTTTCCGGAACGCTGTCCATTTCGAGGCGTAACTTAGAAGCAGCCTCATCCATCAGGTCGATTGCTTTATCAGGCAGGAAGCGGTCTGAGATATAGCGCTGCGAAAGTTCCACAGCGGCAATGATCGCTTCATCCTTGATGCGTACCTTATGGTGTGTTTCATAACGCTCTTTAAGTCCGCGCAGAATAGATATCGCATCCTGTGTGTCGGGCTCATCCACCAGCACTTTTTGAAAGCGGCGTTCGAGCGCTTTGTCTTTCTCGAGGTATTTCTGGTATTCGTTCAGCGTCGTTGCACCTATGGCGCGAAGCTCACCGCGGGCAAGGGCGGGTTTCAGGATGTTTGCTGCATCCATGGCGCCTTCGCCGGCTCCTGCACCTACCAGTGTATGGATCTCGTCTATGAACAATACGATCTCGCCATCGCTTTGGGTAACTTCTTTTACAACCGCTTTAAGACGCTCTTCAAACTCGCCCTTGTATTTCGCGCCGGCAATCAATGCACCCATGTCAAGGGAATACACAATTTTACTTTTCAGGTTTTCGGGTACATCACCTTTAATGATGCGGAAGGCAATTCCTTCGGCAATAGCGGTTTTACCAACACCGGGCTCACCGATCAGAATCGGGTTATTTTTGGTTCGGCGGGAAAGGATCTGGATGACCCGTCTGATTTCCTCATCACGACCAATCACCGGGTCAAGTTTGCCGCTTTCTGCATATTCATTCAGGTTCCGGGCATACTTATTCAGGGCGTTGTATGTAGCTTCTGCATTCTGATCGGTTACGCGGTTGTCGCCCCGAAGTTCAGTAATGGCCTTTTTCAGGTCTTTCTCCGTAACGCCCTGCTCTTTTAACAGTTTGGCGGTCGTATCAGTAACGGCCAGCAAACCCAGAAGCAGGTGCTCTACAGAAACAAATTCGTCTTTAAATTCTTTCAGAAATGCCTGTGCTTTTTGCAGCACTGCATTGGTATTTGAGGAGAGGTAAATATTGCTGCCGCTCACTTTTGGATAGCGGCCAATCTCGGCATCCAGCTGCTGGTTCAGAAGATTCAGGTTGACGTTGAGTTTCCTCAACACATACGATACGACGTTTTCATCAACCGTAAGCAAACCCTTAAGCAGGTGCGCTGTCTCAATGGCCTGCTGCTGGTTGCCTTGTGCAATCTCAGAAGCCTGTTGGATGGCCTCCTGTGCTTTTATGGTGAAGTTGTTGAAATTCATACCTCAGCCGGAACAAAACAGGTGCCATCACGTACTTACCTGCAAAACCGGAAATTTTGTCGGTTATGGCTGGATATCAATGACTAAGTGTCTGACTAATAGGCTTTTGATATGAAATTTTGGCAGATGTAAAAAGAGTCTGCAGCTGAGAATCCGACAAAAAACACGCTACGCTTTATTTAAGAAAAATCAGCCAGATTGCGCCGCGGGCCGGCGTTTTGGTTTTATCAACTTTACCGTATAGCGGTAGTTCAAAGTATACGGTTCAGGCCCATTGCCCGCTGTTCGCAAGCATTCTTAGCCTAAAATTTCCTTCAGCTTTTCCGTCTCGTGGTTTACCAGTTTCTGAAGCGGGCCTGAGGCAAGCATTTTCATCATCATATTCAGATCGGCCGAGATGATATGTTTGGCTGTAGTGGATCCATTACCGCCGTCTTCGAGCACCCATTTCAACTCAACCTCGAACGGCGCCTTTTCTGAGGGGACAGCCACAATCTCTGAAAATTCTTTGCGTTCAGAAATATGAATGGCCAGTTTAGCCATGTTTTGAATGGTGAAACGGGCTTCATCGCGCGTAGATGACCAGTTATAGATGTTTTCAGGCATCAGCTGCTGGTGGTTGTTCATGTCTGCCAGGAAGTTAAAAACTTCTTCAACCGGACGTGAGATCTGAACAGTATTTTCTATAATGGTCATGTATGGGGTGTTACGTGGCCTGCAGACAGCAGGCCGGGTGATTAATATTTAGCCGGTAACCTGGTGCTGGCCCCAGTTAGCCGGGTCCTGGCGCCATTTATTTAATAATTCGATATCATTCTTCATGATAAAGCTGTGCTCAGCAGCGTAATCAAGCAGGGCACTATAATTCGACAGACTGGCATGGCGGCATTTCGCTGCCTTGAAGTTTTCTTCTGCTACATCAAAACCATAGGTAAAGATAGACACCAGTCCGGCGACCGTACAACCTGCAGCACGAAGTGCCTCAACAGCCTGTAAGCTGCTTTTTCCGGTCGAGATCAGGTCTTCTACCACAACAACGCGCTGACCTTCACTGATTTCGCCCTCAATCAGACTTCCGGTTCCATGTTCTTTTGCCTTAGAACGTACATAGGCGAATGGCAGGCCCAGGTCTTGGGCAACAAGAACACCCTGTGGTATTCCTGCAGTGGCAACGCCCGCAATCAGGTCTACCGAACCAAACTCTTCCTGAATAAGCTGGGACAATTTCTGGCGAATGTAGGTACGAACAGAAGGATGCGATAAGGTGACACGGTTGTCACAATAAATCGGCGATTTCCAGCCAGATGCCCAGGTAAATGGATTGGCAGGTTGCAATTTAATTGCTTTAATTTGTAACAAGAATTCAGCTACCTTTAACTCAATATCACTTTTATTGTACATGGCCCAAAAATACAGAATTTATATCAACGACAACACCCTTTTTATTGCAGATTCGCTACCCGTTTTAACCGATAAAATTCAACAACTTGACATTCAGGGCTTTGATTTTTCTGCTTTTTGTGCCGGGCTGGGCAAGAGCGGCAAACGCAATTATATTCTGATCGGACCTGACCCGAAGAAGATATTTCAAAAGGTTAAAAAAAGCTGCGAACTTATCAAAGCCGCAGGTGGCCTGGCCGAAAGTTCAAAGGGACGTTACCTCTTCATCTTCAGGAATGACAAGTGGGACCTGCCCAAAGGTAAGCTTGAAAAAGGCGAAAAAATGAAGATTGCCGCAGTGCGAGAGGTGGAGGAGGAGTGCGGAATCAGGGTGGCCGAAAGGGAAGAAAAGCTGTGCAGGACCTATCATGTTTATCCATACAATGGCGGACTTGCGTTGAAGAAAACCAACTGGTACCGGATGCGTGTTAAGGGCGAACCCAAACTTGTTCCTCAGTTGGAAGAAGGCATTACCCGCGCAGTCTGGTTAACTGCAGAAGAGGTGCCGGCTGTGCTGAGCAATACATTTCCGTCGGTCGTTGATGTGCTTCATGCCGCCGGACTGTTACCTGCCTCTGTTATTACAGGTACGCCAGCGTTCCCTGGGGCACAAAAGGGCTGACATCACCCTTATTTCTTAAAATATCACGGACAATTGTTGAACTTACAGCTGTGTATTCAGGTTTACTGAGCAGCAGAATAGTTTCTACACCAGGCAGCATGGTCTGGTTGATCTGGGCAATGGCCCGTTCATATTCAAAATCGGCGGCAGAGCGGATACCCCTCAGCATGTAAGAGGCGTTCAGCCTGCGGCAGAAATCGACAGTCAGACCCTCGTAAAGCTGCACCTCGATCTGGTCTTCATTTTTAAAGAGCTCGCTGAGCATCTTTTCCCGTGTCTCGACCGGCAGCAGGTGTTGTTTAGAGCTGTTTACGCCAATGCCAACAACTACCTTGTCGAACAGGGGCAATGCGCGCTTCAGGATGTCAACGTGGGCAACAGTGATCGGATCGAAAGAACCGGGAAAGAGGGCAATTTTCATAAGGTCTTCTTTTTCGCTGCGAAAGCGGCATCAGCAAAGAACTAAAAAATTATGCGTTTTTGAAAAAACTAAAGGAGGAATTGCCGTACTTCCGTGTCTCGGTATAGTTGGGCTGGTTGCTTAGCTGCATCATGCTCTGGTGCTCGACAATCAGCCAGCCGCCCGGCTTCAGCAGGCCATGGCTGTGTACAAGCAGCGGAATCTGGGGAATGGTCGCCAACTGATAGGGCGGATCTGCAAAGATCAGGTCGTAAGGTTCTTGCTTTTCGAGCAGGAGCTTAAAAACGTCTGCCCGCCTCACCGTTACGTTTTTCAACTGGTGCCGGGACGCGCTTTGGGTAACCCACTTTACACAACCGGCATGCTGATCTGCCGCTGTAACTTCCGCTCCGCGCGATGCAAATTCGAGCGAAACATTCCCGGTGCCGCAGAAAAGGTCGAGCACCCGTGTCTCCTCAAGGTCGAAAACATTGTTCAGGATATTGAATAACGCTTCTTTCGCCATATCGGTGGTTGGCCGGACGGGCAGATTTCCCGGCGGCTGCAGGCGGATGCCTTTTAGTTTTCCGCCTATAATCCGCATGACAGCTGCGCAAGAAGTGTACTGTAATAATGTAAGGGGAGATCGTTCAGGAGTGCAATGTCACTCTCCGGCTGCGCGGGAAGGAAGAAATACACCTGATCAAAGTATTTTGAAACACAGGAATGGGCCGTATCGTCTTCGTGAATAATGCCTGATAAATAAACCGTGGTATTCCGGTTAAGGGTCAGGCTGTCAATAAGCAGCAACAGATAATAGTTAAGCTCGGCGGAGTTTTCAATCTCATAAGTTTGGAAGAATACCGGCAGGCCATCTTTCTTTAATAAAAACGATACCTGCTGCGGATTGAAGTCAAGAACTAAGGCATCGCCCTGAAAATGCCGGGTCATGCTGAGCATCGGCGTAGCCAGCGGCAGAAGCGTGGCCTGATCGAAATGTGTCAGAAAGTGTTCTGCTTTTTCCGGTATGGTGAAAACCGTATTAAACTCCTGGTCGTCGCGCTGATGAACAGCAGTACCATCGGTAAAGTTAAAGTATCTGGCGTAGACGGCCGGATCTTCGGCTTCTAATGCTTTAGGAACAAAAATCAGGTTGTCTGTCTGCACGGCCACATAAGCATGTGCAAATGGAAGCGCAAAAACCGGGTCATCGGCAAGCGCGCTCACGGCGGCAGCAAAACCATTGCTGCAATGCGGAAGATCAAACAAAGCTTTAAGATCCTCGCTGCCGCCGCCAAAAATGGCAAATGAAAAGGATGTTTGTGTAATGCGAACCAGCAGTTCATCTGCTGCCTCGCGGCGACCCTCCAGTTGAGGTATAGACAGAAAGATACTGTTGTTGCCGTTCATTTGAGCAAAAGTAGAATTTTTTTTAATAACACGGGCCGCTGCCAATTTTACTCAGCGCCGACCAGCCTGCAGTTTTAATCATCAATACAATGCCTATCTTTAGCATTCAAAACCCGGAAAAATCCGGTCATCTTTAATGCATACGCACGATTATATGGAATACACGTCTACGTATCAGGCAGCGGCAACGGTATCTGAATTGGTAGAGAGTCATTTTGCCCGGCACATTGGCCTGGCCAATAACAATGGGGAACAGGGCGTTGCACCGCTGCCCGACCGCCAGTCTATCGAAAGCATGATTGATGCGGCGTTCTGGGCGAGCCTGCGTAAAGAGGAGGGCCATTCGCCGAAGATCTCGCTGGCCTACCTGCCGCCGGGCCATGCTGCAAGCGCGCTGATGTTCCGTCATCCGCTGCCGCTAACGCCAACCTTGCTGACTAAAATTGCGCCCGGTGTAGAGCGGGCGGGTATTCACCTTGGCGTCTGGAAATTTGATGATGAATTGATGATCTGGGGAACCACGCAGATTATTCCAAATTTCTGCTTTGTGCTTGATGTTTCTGAACCGGCGCTGCTGGTTATCAAACACCGGCGTATTTCCGGTTTCGGCAAATTCAGCAATGTCGCCGTTCTTAAAGGTGACCAGGTGAAGGTTGTCGATGAACGTATTGCATCGCTTCCCGATTCTCCCGCTATGGTCAGGGCCTTACTTGATCAGGAAATCCTGTCTTCGTGGAACGATCCGATCAATGTGCTTATTCAGTTGGCGGTTTCTATGCGAGCCCATGGCCGGGGCGGTTCGCTGATCATGGTCGATGCAGCCTCGCAAAGCTGGAGCGATTCGGTGATCAAACCGATGCAGTATGGTTTGGACCCGGCTTTTTGCGGACTCGGCAAACTGATCAGGCAGCAGGAAAGTAACGTAAGCGAACTTTACTGGTTAAGCGCCTTACAGCGTGAGGTTGACCATCTTTCAGGTCTGACTGCCGTTGATGGTGCCACGCTGATCAACAGTAATTTTCAGTTGCTTGCATTTGGTGCTAAACTGGGCCGTGCGCAGGGCAAACCGCAGGTTGGGGATGTTGCCCTGATTGAACCGGTTATCGGTGGCGAACAGGTGGTGGTGCACCCCGGCAGAATTGGGGGTACCCGGCATTTTTCTGTGGCGCAGTTTGTTAACGATGAACACCGGTCGCTCGGGTTGGTTGCTTCGCAGGATGGACATTTCACCGTCTTTACCTGGTCTGAGATGCAGCAGCGCGTACTGGCTCACCGCATTGATACCCTACTGCTTTAAAGATGAGTAAAGCTGCGCTGATTGCTGCCGCCTATCCCTTTCCGCCAACTGCCGAACAACAGGTGTTTTGCAGCGAGATGGCTGCCTTTCTTGAGGAAAGGCCAGCTGACGGCTGTTTTGTTCTTCGCGGCTACGCCGGAACGGGAAAGACTACCTCGCTGTCTGCATTGGTCAGGGCGCTTCGCAGCTTTGGTTACAAGGCAGAGTTGCTGGCACCAACCGGCCGGGCGGCCAAAGTAATGGGTAATTATTCCGGGCGTAAGGCTTTCACCATCCATAAACGCATTTACCGTAAACGCGCGGCGGTGGGTCACGACATGTCTTTCCAGCTCGCACCGAACCTGGCGCAGGATACACTCTTTATCGTCGATGAAGCATCGATGATTGCCGATGAACGCAATGAGCGCGGAAGTTCCCTGCTGGCAGACCTGCTGGAGTTCGTGTATAATGACAAAAATTGCCTTTTGATGTTTGTAGGCGATACCGGTCAGCTGCCGCCTGTGGGAAGCCTGGAGAGTCCGGCGCTGCAGCCAAAATACCTGAAAGACCGCTATGATCTGAACCTGCGCGCGGTCGAACTGAAAGAAGTGCTGCGGCAGGAAAAACAATCCGGCATTCTGCGCAATGCTACGATGCTGCGCAATTACATCAGGACCAATAAAGTGACAATCCCGAGGTTTGTGACCAAAGGTTTTCAGGATACCTTCCGAATGACCGGAATGCGCATGGTTGAAGGGCTGGAGTATGCGTACCGCGAATTTGGCGAAGAGTCTACGCTCGTGGTTTGCCGTTCAAACAAGTCTGCCAATACCTACAACAACCAGATCCGCTCGAGACTGCTTTACAGGGAAGAAGAACTGACAGGGGGCGACCGGATTATGATCGTTAAAAACAATTATTTCTGGCTTCCTGACAACGAAGATGCCGCTTTTATTGCAAACGGCGACATGGCGCGCATTATTCGGGTACGCGGCGAAGAAGAACGCTATGGCCTGCGTTTTATGGATGCGCAGATTGAACTGAGCGATTTCCCGGCGGCAGGCATTGTATCCTGTAAGGTGATGCTCGATACGCTGCAGGCAGAAACGCCAAGCCTGCCTTACGAAGCCGGAAAGCGGCTCTATGAAGGACTGCTGGAAGATTACGCACACCTCGGCAACCGGCCGGCGATCATGCGTGCGATAAAGGAAGATCCCTATTACAATGCGCTGCAGATCAAGTTTTCGTATGCGGTTACCTGCCACAAGGCGCAGGGCGGGCAATGGGATGCCGTGTTTGTAGATCAGGGTTACCTGACGGAAGAAATGATTGATCTTGATTTTCTCCGCTGGCTGTACACAGCGATTACACGCGCCAAACGGCAGCTGTACCTTGTCAACTTCGCTCCCTCATTTTTTGGCCAGCCGGCCGATGATTATTAAAAGCCGGGAAGTCGGATTGAGATATGAGTTCGTCAATAGTATATAGGTATTCGTAGTTCGTATCCAGACCGGGCGCAAAAACCCCTCCGCCGCTTTTAGCGTATTATGCGTTAAGGCGTGTGGTCTTTTTTCCTGGTTCTTTTTTCTTTGGTCCCACCGCGCGAACGTCGATGCTGCCTCTTCGCAGGGGATCCCTCGCCGTTGCGCTATCGGGAAAAAGGGATTCCGTAAACGGGCTTTGGGATGACGGCGTGGGGGGACGACAGTGGGGCTTGGCAAGGTGAGGGGTTTGTCACGCAGGTCCTGGCTCATGATTCATGGCTCGTGGCTCAACCAGCGGTCATTGAGGGGTATGCGCCCAGGGTTTAAACTTTTTACTTTCAACTTTCAACTCAAGCTGTCATTCATCCTTGTTCTTTTTTCTTTGGCCCACCGCGCGAACGTCGATGCTGCCTCTTCGCAGGGAATCCATCGCCGTTGCGCTATCGGGAAAAAGGGATTCCGTAAACGGGCTTCGGGATGACGGCGTGGGGGACGACAGTGGGGCTTGGCAAAGTGAGGGGGTTAGGCACCCAGGTCCTGGCTCATGATTCATGGCTCGTGGCTCAACCAGCGGTCATTGAGGGGTATGCGCCCAGGGTTTAAACTTTTTACTTTCAACTTTCAACATCAAGCTGTCATTCATCCTGGTTCTTTTTTCTTTGGCCCACCGCGCGAACATCGATGCTGCCTCTTCGCAGGGGATCCCTCGCCGTTGCGCTATCGGGAAAAAGGGATTGCGTAAACGCGCTTCGGATAACGGCGTGGGGGACGTCAGTCGGGCTTGGCAAATTGAAGGGTTAGGCGCCGTGGTCTTTCGTCTTGGTTCCTTTTTCTTTAATCCCATTGAGGGGTTGGGCGCCCAGACTTACAACTTAATAACTCAACTTAAAACTTTACTGATTCATGGCTCGTGGCTCAACCAGCGGTCATTGAGGGGTATGCGCCCAGACTTAAAACTTAATACCTACAACTTAGAACTTAATACACCTACAACTTAGAACTTGATTTCCTTTCGGTATATTTGGTTAGCGCGTCTGGACGCCAATCGTCTGCGCCATTCCATATGGACCTCGCTTATTTTTTCAGAAACAAGGTCAGGGTAGCCCTGCTGTTGTTTTGTGTTATGGGTTGTATTTTGCTCATCCGGATTCTGGAAGATAAAAGCGTGGAGAGCATCAATGAGGCCTTCGTCTCTATGTATAAAGACCGGCTTGTTCCGGCAACCGACCTGTATTTTGTTGGCGAACAACTTCATGCAAAGGAGCGGGCTTTAAGTCACGCGTTGCTGTACACCGGCGGCAACAGCACAGTCGATCCCGGCAGGCAGCTCAGGCAAAGTAATATCATTATTGATTCGCTGCTTGTAAAATATAGTCGCACGTATCTGGTAAAGGCAGAACAACAGCAGCTTCAGCTTTTTAAAGAACAGTCGAAACGGGAACGGCAGGCGGAAGCGGCTGTGCTAACGCTTTATCGTAGTGGCGAGCGGTCTGCTGCGTTAAAACTTTACGAAACTGAGGCGCGCAATTATGCCCGCCAGAGCAGCGCGCATCTCTCCAGGCTGATTGCCATTCAGCATTCGGTTGCCGACGAACTGATATCAGACAGCAATGTTTTTGTGTCGGGTACCCGACTGTATTCATTCGTACAGACTGTGCTGGCGATTGTGATCGGCGCTATGATTGTATCGCTGCTTTTTGCCTCAAAAACCGTCAATGTGCGGCAGGATAAGTATAAACTAAACTGACGCACACCCTGAAGTTTTAAAAATAGTAAAACCTTTTCTACGGCTCAGCGTTTTTTAAGTAGAGTTTTCATAAGGTTTTTGAGGTTTCGGGTTCTCAATTGAGACCCGGAATCAAACAACTAGCCTCGACCGTTATGGAAATTTTGAAGGAAGGTTTTTTTGAACCTTCCTTTTTTTGTGCCAGGCCGGGAAAGGCGTACTTTTGTATCTTATTCCAAAACATGATCGTTTCAGACACCATTGTTGCCTTGTCTACGCCGCCCGGAAGCGGCGCTATCGGCGTGATCCGCCTCTCCGGAGCAGATGCCATCGGTATTGTGAACAAGGTTTTTAAAGGAAAAGACCTGGAGCAGCAGGACTCACATACTTTACACTTCGGACTGATCACGGACGGATTGCTGATCATTGATGAGGTGGTGGTGGGGCTCTACAAAACGCCAAAATCGTACACGCGTGAAAATGTAGCCGAAATAAGCTGCCATGGTTCAAATTACATTATCCAGCAGATTATTCAGCTACTGATCAGGCAGGGCGCACGTGCGGCGAAGCCGGGAGAATTTACGCTTCGTGCTTTCCTGAACGGGAGTATGGACCTGAGCAGGGCAGAGGCGGTTGCCGATCTGATCGCATCAAACAGTAAAGCCTCACATGATGTCGCTATGCAGCAGATGCGCGGCGGTTTTGCCAAAGAGCTGGAGGGCCTGCGCGAGCAGCTGATCCATTTTGCTTCGATGATTGAACTCGAGCTCGACTTTGCCGAAGAAGATGTGGAATTTGCAAATCGCGGGCAATTGAAACAACTTATTCTGCAGATCGCTGCGGTATTGAACCGGCTGATCAGCTCGTTTGAAACCGGAAACGTGTTAAAAAATGGCGTACCGGTGGTCATTGCCGGCAAACCGAACGTGGGCAAATCGACCCTGCTGAACGCGCTGCTGAACGAGGAACGCGCTATTGTTTCTGACATTGCGGGCACCACACGCGATACGATCGAAGATGAGCTTAATATCGGCGGCGTACTGTTCCGGTTTATTGATACCGCAGGTATTCGTGAAACGGCCGATCTGATCGAGGCGCAGGGTGTAGCGCGAACGCGTGAAAAGATGAAACAGGCCAGACTGATCATTTACATGGCCGATGCCGCGCAAAGCCCTGGGGAGATCCGGACGCAACTCAACGAGCTGCAGCAGCTGGATATTCCGCACCTGGTGCTGATCAACAAAGCCGACCTGCTTGGTGAGGAGGGCAGGGAAGCTTTTGCAGGCATCGATGCTTTTTTCCTCTCGGCAAAGGAAGGCAAGGGGGTAGAGGAACTGAAAAAAGTGCTGCTGGAAAAAGTAAACCTGCACCGCATCAATACGGACGAAACGCTGGTAACCAACATTCGCCACGTCGAAGCACTCAAAAACACCTCGGCCGCGCTGGAAAGGGTGTTGCAGCACATTGACGAACCTGTAGCCTCAGACTTCCTGGCTATGGATATCCGCCAGGCCCTGCACTATCTTGGTGAGATCACAGGGACAGTGACAACAGACGATTTGCTGGAGAATATTTTTAGTAAGTTTTGTATTGGCAAATAGACCGACAAAACAACACAAACTCATATCAAACAAAATTAAAGTAATCCACTTAGCAGAATAGGTGTGTTTAATACCCTCGAGGTTGAGCCTAGCTTTACATTTGATAATC
>NZ_RXNQ01000002.1 GCF_004138205.1 Pedobacter sp. SYP-B3415 | reverse complement strand
GCCAATCCATAACTGGGGACTGGCATTCTCTCAACTTTATATTAAATTTGGTGACAGAATTCTTCAGGAGAACAGAGGCTTCTGAGAGGCGTTAATTTAGAACTGACACAGTTCGCGTTACACTCCCTGTAACAGCAAATGCGCTGCTTTTCCTCACGCCTATTCTTTGGGTAAGTAATTTTTCGCGGCAAATTATTTCATTCAATTAACACCATTTTTTTAAATAAAATTCAGTCAACTGAATTACGCCGTCAATAGCTTAAGACAATTTCTTATTTGTTTGGACCAATCTACGGCTTCCTTCGAATGCTTATCAATACCATAATGCAATGAATAAGACACATAAATACTGATACAGAACATAAAGGAATAGACGCAGATGTCAATTACTGGATACTTGTGAACTTTATCTTTTTGGTAGCGGTATCGATGAAAGCGGTGAAATTAAGCCAGTGGGCGTCTATTTTGTCGATAACGATAATCCGACCTCTTTGAGGTAATTCCACTGTTGGAACCTAATATCAGGAACAATATTCAGAATCTGATTGTAAAATAGCAGCACTTGCTATCGATGGAATCATAAAGAAAAAATATGTGCTCAAAATCGAATAGCACCGAGATTTTATCATGATCTATTTAGACTTAGCCTTATAAACATCCTCCAGAGACAGGCATGACCTATTGTGAACTAGCCACATCACTTCATACAGCTTTACCAGGCGATCATAGACGTACAATACTTCGGTTTTAGTCAAGCTTTTCTCCATAAATTTATCGCTCAAAGCATCATATAGCCAATTGCGAAAAACTCTATTGTAGTAAGTCAAATCGTAAGTATCAAATATGCTCTTAAATACCCGGGCCGGTTTAATGATTTCTTTTGGCTCCAGATGACTAGGATAATACTGCAAGCGCTTCCGCTCACGATTAATGAACCAGTTAATTATATCCGGTTTTCGCTTACTAATCCCTGTACTTCCCAGTTTTCGATTTTTTAGCAACAAGGCTGTTTCGAGAAGCTTCATGGTTAGCTCATATTGATATAGCATATGCGATGGAATAATGTTTTTTTGTTCTTTGTAACAATATTTCTGCAATAACAAGTTCAAAAGGGGTAGCATTTTCCTTACGCCACAGGAAATTCCTGCCATGCACTTTGAACCATGTTAGTATCTGCTTTTGAAAAACTATAATCTGCTCATCGCTTATAACCATTATTCATGCTTTCAAGACGTTTAATGTCTCTATTGAATAGATAAACGTTGCAAAACATAAACAGTTTCTTGACTCATGTTTAGGCCTATTGTTAATAGAATTAGATACCTTTGTATTTTATCCTACGTAGGATTTCCCGTCATTTTTTTCACCAATTATTGTATCTCAAAAGGAGATACAGATGAGAGCTAAATTTTTAGAAAAAAGGAACGTCAGGCCAGATCAGGCGGTGCGCATTCTGCGAAAAAATGGAATAGAAGTAACTGAAAAAGAAGCCCGTAAAATTTGGATTTCATGTATATTTTGGCTAAATTAGCCATTAGAGAATACTTTTTTGACAGCACAAGTCCCTAAAGGTTAGGCGTGTACAAAGCTCTCTTCTTTTTGACATCCTCTTTTCCAAAATTTTATTTTTATGAAATCTGCATATCTATACGTGCGTGTAAGCACGGATGAACAGGCTAAACGTGGCTATTCCCTTCGAGAGCAGGAAGAGCGCTTACGTTCTTATTGTGATACCAATGATATTGATATTAAGGACATCTATCGTGAGGATTGTTCCGCCAAAACTTTTGACCGCCCTATTTGGGCCAAACTACTGAATGAACTTAAAAAGCAAAAGAATAAGAAACAACGCAATAATGTTCTTTTCATCAAATGGGATAGGTTCAGCCGTAACGTAGAAGCGGCTTATCAAATGATCGGCACACTACGTCTTATGAATACCGATGCAATCGCCATTGACCAACCCGTTGACTTTAGTATACCAGAGAGTAAGGTAATACTATCTGTTTACCTGACCATACCCGAAGTAGAAAATGACCGTCGCGCACTCAATACTTTCTATGGTATGCGCCGGGCAAGGAAAGAAGGTCGTTGGATGGGGTCGGCACCAACTGGCTACATTAACCGCATTACACCTGATGGTAAAAAGTATATCATGCCAAAGTCTAAAGAAGCTGAGCTGATGAAATGGGTAATTGAAGAATTAGCTAAGGGAGTATTGGTTGCTGAACAGGTACGCAAGCTGGCTAATGAGAAAGGACTCAAATGTGAGCGCAATAATTTTTGGCGGTTAATTCGTAACCCTATTTACTGCGGCTACATAGTGGTACCACCCCACGAAAACGAGGAACTGGAATTCGTTAAGGGACAGCATGAGCCGATTATCAGTAAAACTCTGTTTTATGAGGTGCAAGACATATTAAACGGCAATCAAAGAGCCATTGCCACTAAGTCAAATTCGGTTACTATGTTGCCATTGCGTGGTTTTTTAAAATGTCCACTATGTCACCGGATGTTGACTGGCAGCGGCTCAAAGGGCAGGAATGGTCGACAATATTATTACCACTGTTCTTCTGTTGATTGTAAATGCCGTTTCAAAGCAGAAGATGTGAATCTCTATTTCGAAAAAGAGTTGCTAAACTATAAGCTTGCTCCAGGTGCGGGGGAACTGTTTAAGATGGTGGTAATGGATGAATTTAAATCGTCTAACCGAGATGAATTTGATGAACGCCGTAACATCTGCAAACTGATAGAGGAACAAGAGGCAATGCTGTCGAATGCGAGGCGAAAACTGATGAAAGAAGAGATTGAGGCGGAGGACTTCAATATCATTAAAAAGGAATGTAATATCGAATTGCGCAAATTAGAAGAAAAGCTTAATGAGTTGCCCTCAACCAGTCAAAATATGAAAACCCTGGAAGGGCTTCTTGAAATCGTAGTAGACCGCTACACAAACATCGATAAGGTACGGGATGGCCGAAATTGATGAAAAGCCGCGTATCATCGGTTCCATGTACCCTGAAAATATCTGCTTTGACGGAATAGAACATCGAACCGCAAGACTGAGCGAGCCGCTCGGTCTTATCTTACTAATAAACAGCAAATTAAAGAGCAAAAAAATGGGAAAAGTTCATTGAATTTGAACCTTTCCCGTCAAGTAGGCCCGACGAGAATCGAACCCATCTAAAGTTCAGCCACCTCCTGATACCGTTAATGGTGGCGCTGTCGAATCCTACTTTTGTCTTGTCTATCGGAAGATTTAAAGACACTTTCAAGGCAATGATCAATCTGATCACTATTAAATATGGGGCTTCACTTCGTCCGTTTGCAGAGCCCGACGATATAGCGGGAAGTTCTTACCAGTTTAGCCAAATTCTAGTTGCGAAAGCTCATTTTTCGTGCGTAAGAAATACTGTGTTGTCCCAAAGTCATACGAAGAAGTAATTAGAATACCATGAAAAAGCAAATGTCGTTTTTTTGCTATTTGTCAACAAGAAAATTGATTTTTGAATCAATCTTGGGCCGTAAGTAACTTTTCACTTAAATAGTTGTCGGTATGATCAATAGCTACTTCGACCCACATGGGCAAATGATCGGACATTTGGAACGTTCTCCAATGAGTTTTGTAATATGTTGTCTTTGCGTCTTCGTCCCGGAGTTCACCTTTTGAGTTCTCCAAGTATCCTTTTCCCATGGAAGCGGCATATTCCGTTTCGCTTTTCTTGTTCGCTACGAAGACAGATTCAAAAAAATCAAAAACATCCGCCTTTTTTGTAGCCTCAAAGCGGCCTGGTCTAACTTTAAAGGCGATTTGATCGTAAAATTTGTTTTTCAGTGCGTTGGAAGGGAGAGACTGTAGCGCTTCGGGAATGGTGAATCCGGCTTTGATGATAGCTTCATAAGTCTGGTCTTCTTTTTTGAAAATATTGAAGTCTCCAAGCAGAATCATGTTATGCGACCAGGCAGACGTTTGAGCAGCTTTGTTAGCGATCATCTTGGCGAGGTCTTCAATCTCTTTGATCCGATCGGGATCATTGCCTACTGAGGCGCCATACAAAATATGAACCGTGGTTAATGTAAAATTTGTCCAGCCAGCCTTAAACCCGCAAAGGAAAGGGGTCCGGCAAAGTTGCTTGACAGGCTGATAGATCGTCTGCCCGCTTATGGGGTCTTTTTCTTCCAAAGGAGGCAGCACCAGCTGACCGGCTAAGCCGCCAAACCTGACTTTTCGGGTGTCAAACAAGAGAGCGGTGCGCTCGGAATCCCCTTGGCGTCCTTCGGTTACATCGGTGAACATATAGGACCAATAACTACCCAATATTTCCAATATTTTATTGGGCGCCCTTAAATCGTCACGCACTTCCTGCAGGGCAATCAGGTCAAACTTTGATATGATTTCGGCAATGTAATAATAGGATTCATCTACCTGCATCCGTATTTGCTACCACCAAATTCTCTGATGTTCCAGGTAGCCAGCGGCAGGTTGCTCTCCATTTGTGTTTCAGGAATTTCCTGGGCCAGTTGCGCGCGCAGAGTTTGAAGATTTAAAATGTTCGGTTTCCTTTTGGCGTATGCGCATTGATGTTGTGGAAAAAGGCATGATCTTTTGGTTTAGATGGCTTTTTATCAGTGGTATAACTGATTGGAGATGGCAAAATACTTGTAAACCTGAATACTTTAACAATAGGCGGTCCTTAGTTTAAGATAAGCATTGAAAACTAGCAACACATATTCCCCAGGAGGTTCTGGTTGGATAAAGGCACACGGAAGGAACAACCGACTATATAGGCGAGATTCACTGCAAAAACAGCAACATCGACTTTATACAAACCGAAGAAGGCCTGGCAAGGAATAATAATGGCAACTACAGCTACGAATATAATATTACAGACCATTTAGGAAATGCAAGGTATACCTTCAACAAACACCCTACTACTGGTGCCATCCAGACACTTCAGATTGATAACTATTATGCATTTGGTCTTAGAAAATCAGCAACTGCAGGAACAAATAAGTACCTTTATAACGGCAAGGAGTTGCAGGAGGAGTTAGGCCAGTATGATTATGGGGCAAGGTTCTATGATCCTGTAATCGGAAGATGGAATGTTTTAGATCCGCTCGCTGAAAAATTTCACCATTTAAACCCGTACAATTTTACTGACAACAATTCTGTCAACAATCTCGACCCGGATGGAAGAGAGACCCTATATGGAGATGCGGCGAAGGAAGCGTTTCAACGCTATAAAGACATGTTGCGAGGGGTAGATGAGGATGACGAATTCAATATCATACAGCCCTGGACTATTGCATTTTATTTTGCTCGGAAACTAACAGGCGGCTTCGGTTTGAAGCGGGCCATCCAGGGTGCAGCGGACAAAGCTGCGAACGTAGCCGAACAGCAGGACCCTGGTTACGCGGAAAATGTGCCGGAAAAAGTGAGATCGGTTAGAGCCAAAGTAAAGGATCAAGCTGCTACCAATAAGATGATCGATGGAATGACAGAGGTTGCAGTAACAACCTTTGCCGCTGCTGAATTTGCAATGGGTGGCGTTCAATCGACCTTTGGAAGTTACATGAAAGCTGTTGCCGCTAAGGCGGGAGCTAATCTTGCAAAGACCCCTGTAGGTCGTAGTGGAAATGTATTGAAGGTTGTAACCAAGAATACACCAACTACTATAAACGGCACTAGGTTTACAGGTCATGCTCTAGACCAAATGCAAGCAAGGGGTGTTCTTTCTCCAAGTGCGGTACTTGATGTTGTTAAGCACCCTGCCAGGATGTTTCCGGGGAATACACCAGGTACGACTGTTTTCATAAGAGATAATTTAAAAATTATTACAAACAAAGCTGGGGATATCATTACTGTTATTCCTCAGTAGCGAAAAGAATTTATACAATGATACTTAAAGGGGATATAGGCAAATTAGAAATAAGGGTCTTAAAGAGAAGCAACTCGGAAACGGATGACTATTGGGACGGCAATTGGCTTGAATCAGAAATCAGAATAGATGTTCCGGGCTTTAATACCTTGTATGGAACAAATTTGAGAGTTGACGACCTGCAAACATTTTATAAGAAACTTACTGGTTTACAGAGCGGAAATATCAACGAAGCAGAATTTATAACAATGGAAGAAGGTTTACACCTACATTGTGAGTTAGTTGCAAATGGTCTTATAGAATGTAAAGGAAAAGCAAATAATAATACAGGAAACAGTTTAGACTTTAGGCTTCAAACTGATTTATCATCCTTACACATTTTTGTAAATGAGCTTAAAACGATTTTAAAATCCTACCCTTTGGTAGGAAGTTTGGAATAGCATAAAGCCCGGCAAGTCAGGCCTTTTTTATTGAATGGCCTTGAGCTTGGCCGCCTTGATAAGGTTGTCGAGCGTGTAAAAAGCGTTTTGCCTATCGGCTTCGGGCAGCTTCTTAACATCTTACAGGCGTTGGAGCGTTTTTTAGTCCAACGCCTTCAAATCCCCATCGCCCACCAAGTGATCCAGTGAAACGGAAAGGGCATCCGCCAGTTTTTTGGCGGTGTGAATGCTAGGCTTAACCTCGTCCCGTTCGTACTTGCCTCCTATATCGCCATTGATCCCGGAAAGCTTTTCCAAGTCAGCCTGGGAGAGCTTTTTCTTTTTTCGGCAGAAGCTCACTTTTTGTCCAAACGTCATCAATATTGTTCAGTTTTTAGTGGCAAAAAACCAACCACAGGACAAAATAGTAGAATAAAAGTTCAGAAACAATTTGATTAGTTCTTGCCTTGTTCGGAATGATACCGTCCTTTTGTGAAGGATTATTCAGATTTATAAATTTCAAAACTATTTTCTATTGCGAGGACAGGAATCAAACAAATCAAGCTGCAGCCCAAGGTCCGGGAGTTATCCGGCGGACCGAAAGTAGTATCGTAGCTGAACGTGAGCGGTGTATGGCTGTAAGAACTGGGCTTCAGGGCAGGCGATACGGTAAGCATTACCACCCGGGAAAAGGTGTTAATCATCGAGCCGCTGGAAGGCGAAGCGAAAGTGGAACCGGAATACAAAACGGCCTGCAGAAAGTAAAGCAAACCCTTAAAAAATTGGCTCAATGACGATACCGGAAACCGCTTTGCGGTTCATTAGAACCTTAAGGCAAAAATTTGATTATCGAACAAATCAAAGACTAGTTGAGCATTTTAACGGTACTGGAGCATTACGGCATCAAAACCGAACCGTAACAAAATGGTGTGCTGTCCTTTTCACGATCATAAGAACCCAACTATGAAGGTTTAGCCGGAAACCAACACCGTCTTTTGCTTCACTCTACGTCGTTTAGATTAATGATAGTCTATTAATCCCGAAAACAGGTGCGCACCTCTAAATTATTTGCTTTTTGATAAAGCAGATGAAGCTTAGCTAAAGCTTTTTTGTCATTTCGAGTTTCTCTCGTTCCGCTGCCAGTAACCTTTCGTACAGTTCTACTACCTTATCAAGAGGATTAACGTACAGTGATAAGAGAATCCTGTACTATTATCGTTAAAAGTGTTAAAATATTGAAATAAGGATTCTTCACTGAATTGTCGGATTGCGTCAGCGGATATTTCTAATGCCGATGCGACGTGCAAGAGAAGTTCTTCATCACGCAAACTATCTATCGATACGATGAAAATGGCAAGGCATGTAAGGATGGATGTACAAATGTCGATCTGACTTATAACATCCTTGACCTACCTCAAACCGCAACAAAGACGGTGTTGAGCTTAACTTACCTTTATGATGCGACCGGTCAAAAACTCAGAAAGACCAGCAATCTTGAAGGCACAACGGACTATGTTGATGGCATTCAATACAGAAACAATGTCATTGACTTTATACAAACTGAAGAAGGACTGGCAAGGAATAACACTGGAAATTCCAGTTATGAATACAATTTAACAGATCATCTGGGAAATGTCAGGTATACTTTCAACAAACACCCTACTACAGGTGCAATCCAGACGCTGCAAATTGACAATTACTATGCGTTTGGTCTTAGAAAATCAGCAACTGCAGGAACAAATAAGTACCTTTATAACGGCAAGGAGTTGCAGGAGGAGTTAGGCCAGTATGATTATGGGGCAAGATTCTATGATCCGGTTATTGGCAGGTGGACAAGCGTTGATCCTTTAGCGGAAAAAATGCGTAGGCATTCTCCTTTTAATTATGGTTTAAATAACTCTATTAGATTTATCGATCCAGATGGAGCCCAGAGCTTGATTGGGTCAAGAAAGATGGGCAATATATTTGGGACGAGAATGTCGTAGATGAAGAATCGGCTAAGATGTATCATGGTAACAGTGCCTCCTATATGGGAGCACAAGATGTTGATATCATCAAAGACCTAAGGTGAAATAAAAAATATTCTGATTTAAAAACCACAACTTCAGGACATATCGATGCCGATAATGAAAGTGGAGGAGACTTTGGGGCAATGGCTTATTCAGCTTCTCATTTAGTAGTAACGACCGTAAGTACGAGACTGAGCATTAGCGCGAACGTTAGTGTCTCGATCAATACTGAGGATGGAAGTATCTTAAAGACATTTAACGGCGTAAATATAAATTTGACTAATACGAGTACAACCACTGGCACAGACGATCTTGTGACGGGAGGGCGAATGTCCACAAGCTTTAATGGGCAAGATTATTCAGCAACCATGAAACAGCCAGATACTAAAAATTCCATTTACTCAAAAACACATAAAACATCCCAGGGTAGTATATTAATACCTGCTTCAGAACTTCGATCCGGGGGTTCGTTTCCAGGTGTGAAATTGAAAGGCAACTGGTGGAATTACAGACCCGAAGGTGGGGCGACCCCTTTAGCGCTACCGGTCATAAAGTTGCCTATAACCTACTCTCATGTATTTGTACCTTAGACGAACATAACTAACGCTATGATTAATTTCACCTATCTATTTATTTCCCTGTTGTCTCTACTGTTTGCTGGCTGTAAAAGTGAGAAGAAACCGCTGGAAACAGATTGCAAAATTCATCTCTCAAATGCAAAGAGATATGTAAGTCAATTCTACAATTCGAACAGTACAAGTGCACTCAATCGCGCAGTAGCTGAGCTTGATAGTTTTCTTTTGTGCTCGCCTGAGACAGCGACGTCAGCAAATTTAAGAATTACTGCGTTAACATTATTGGAAGATTATCGCAGTGGGCAAAAATATATCGAAACACTAAATGGCGAATTGCTTCATCCCAGATACAAGAAGCAGATGATTTACAATTACTTTCGCGCGAAAGAACATAGGCACAATAGCAGAGTCGACTCATCTGAATACTTTTTAAAAAAAGCGATTTCTGCCGTTGATGATTATCTAAAAACTAACCCTACCGACGAGGAGGCATATCTAGACATGTTCACACTGAAAAGGGAGATCTACCCGAAGCAGCTAATCAACGATGAAATTGACGTCTTGCGTCATAAATACCCTAAACGGCAAGTTTTCTTCGATGGAATTAGAGAAGCGTTATGGCCTAAAGAAAAATCAGCACGACCAGAAAATTAGTATAACTGTCCCAATTCCGGTAAACGGATACACTTATAACGGAAAGGAACAGCAGGCTGAGTTAGGTCTAGATCAACTAGACTAATGGGCGAGGTATTATGATCCTGTAATAGAGCGTTGGGGAATGTCGTGGATCCCTTAGCTGAGGGCACAGACGAAATAAGGCCCTACAATTATGTAATGAACAATCCTATGTTGATGGTCGATTTTGACGGATTGAGCGCTGATAATATACTCAAAAAGCGGTAAATTGGCTTAAGAAAAACCAACCCAACTGGAGGGATTTATTTAGAGTTGAAAGAACATTTAATTAAGTTGCCCCTAACATCAATACCATTCCAAGATATTCCTTCTTTGGAAGATTTTCAATATAAATATGTTTATTGCTCTTACTTTTCATTATACGAATTTCATGGTTTGGATTTAAACCTGTTTAGTGTTTATGATTGTTTCAGCCCACCAGAGCCGGCAAAAGTTAAAAATCACAACTTATTGTTTGGACGCGTTCTAGCGGAAGAGCCTACTAAACGAGGGAAGGACAAAATCGTAAAACTCGAGCAAACTGATCTACAAATCAAAAAGACGGAACTGCCACATTTGAATTACAGCAATAGCGAAGAACCTACAGGTAATTGGTTCTTTGTACAAGATGGCAATTATTATATCTTTTCGGCTATCCGATCCACATACGAAAAAGTGAAACATCTGGAAGGGATCTCTGTCTACGCTGACATGACACTTCGATTGAGAATTGTAATTGAATTACTGAAGAGAAACGTTAGAGACGAAAAAGTTTCGTTAACCGACGCACAATTTAAGGAAATTGCTTTTAAAGTTTTTAAAGCGGAGCCTTCCGCAAAAAAAGTAAACGACTCGGAGATTCTTCAAGGTATAGACAATTGGTTACCTTCTATGCTGATGACCCCACTGTTTGAAGAAATACCAGAGAACTATAGGGAACAGGTTAGACCTTGAACTGTTTTCAGCAGAGCTGACTTACCTTCAAAAATTATTCGACACGCCGGAAATTCGTTGTAGGAAAACTTGATAAGTTCGTAAACGATTCATGTTTTTGTAGTTAATAGCAAATGAAAATAGAATTTGAGAATCTTTAGACTGATTTGAAATTGTTTGGGAAGCGTATTTTGAGTGCCTAAAACTCATCTTATGAAAATACCATACATGATAAAATCTACATAGTGGCCTCAACATATAACTTGATGAGTATTCAAAACGACTGTTTATTGTATTACAAGAGCGTATTGCAATGTCTAAGGATGTTTAGCTTTCGAGGTAAAAATTGATCGGCATCGGCTCGAGGGCGTAGAAACTGGAACTGTAAATCCAACGATATCAACTTTGAATCGTATTGCTGTAGCATTCGATATTACGGTTGCTGAACTGCTAAGGCCTGTCCCAACTATCTGGTGATGAAACTCATTAATGCATTATTTATAAAGTAAATGTTATCAAGCTTGCCGCAAGCCGTTAATCCAAGGATCTTTAACTTTGGAAATTTAGCTAACACATCAAAATTTGAAATAGACTTGCAATTTTGAAAAAGCAGGACTTTTAACCGTTGGTTACAAACGCTTAGATCTTCCAGTGACATTAGTTTAGGACAATAACCAACATCAAGTTTCTCTAATTTTTGCAGATGCCCAATACCGTCTAAGGACTCAATCTTTGATTGGTTAATAACCAAACTTCCTCAAGTTCGCAAGCGAAGCAATTTCTTGTAATGACATATCATTTGGTGCAAATTTACTCAGATGTAGATAAGTCAACGATCGACAATTTTCCAAATTTCTCTTCTTTTACTCATAAAACTCCTTCCCGCGATAAAGATATCTATTCGTACCGGCCATCGCCGATGTTTTCAGACCAATGTGTAATGATGATCCATCTGTAAGGTTTATGGGGCCTTTGTTCAAGGTAAAACGAACGGTTTCCACTTGATCTATTAGCTGTGCTCCCAGGCATCCCTGGAAAACCAGGTTTAGCGATTTAAAGAGATGGGATTAATCCTCATATGCAAATGTCAGGGCAAGTATCCAGGCGAATATTAACGGGATGAGGAAAAATCCAAACCAAAATGCAAGGAAATAAGCGTGGATGAGTATAAAGACCAAAGGACAGCATATCAATATCTTTTTTCTGACCAAACCCGGTCGTAAAAACAATAGAGATACTATTCCAATATGCGAAATAAGCAAGATTATCCAAAGCATGATCGAAATCCAATCGTAATGACCTACACTCATCATTTGAGGGAAGATTACGAATTCAAATTCACATAATAATGACCACTCTTTTACGAAATATGGATTGAGAAAGCTTGCGGCAATTAGCAAGACGTATAAAGCTTTATTTATCATTACTTTCAATTACATTCATCAGCTCCATCGCTGCGTGTCCCGAGATTCGAGTTGTTCCAAGTGTAGCTCTGACAGCTTGATCCAAATCTCATTATTCTTCGTGACTAAGAAATGGTAATAACTTCCTCCTCCAGCCTGTCTGTCCTAGATAGGCCATACCGAAAGTATACGATCGACAGCTTTGTTTATGCTTTACGCGTTAAAGAATCTGAATTTAAAAATGAATTATTTCAGCTTCAACAGATTCGTTCAAGGCATCTGCGACGCTATCCAAGTTAGTCTTAATCGCTAAAACTAATAATCAAATTCCATAAAGTTTTTATTTCGTCGTCCAATTGATAACCCAGAGCGCATAATAATTAGCTGCCAAATTCTTCTTCTGAATGAATCTGCATTATGTGGCGTACCATCCACCGGACAAATTAGCAATATTTCCTGTTATTCCGTGACGGTACCTGCCCAAGCTATTGTTATTTCGAGAATTTTGCATCGCGACATGAAGTCATGATCATTGTCATCCACCCATCTATTTTTTCATTTTTACGCATGAAAGAATCGAGCCTCTACCTGGGCTAATCACCGGTTCCAATGAAGCGACTTTAAAATAGGCAATCAGCACGGTCCAGAATTGTCCGCCGCTGTCTGCATATATCGAGGCTCTAGCGCAAAATTCAACAGCTTTTGCCATCTCCGGCCATCTGCAAAGCTGACCCTACCTGTTCATATCCATTTTTCGCTCTTTGAATATGATTTCCGCCCTTGGTGACAAAGTCATCTCCACTTAGATCGATGGAATTCCCGCTGCCATCTGCGAGCCCTCCTCCTTCCTTAAATTCAAACTGTCCACCTGCTGTAGACGAACAGGTCGCATGCGTGAATACCCTCTAAACGTCTGTAGCCGAAAACCCGATAATCCGTGCCTTGCGGCTACATCATAAATAACAAATCAAACGTTTGGGCAGGATTGCACTCGTTCCTCGCGCGATCCTGTGAGGGGGTGACGACACATGAAACAGAAGCCGAAAAATTGGTAATCCGCGCCTTGCGGCTACATCATAAATAACAAATCAAACGTTTGGGCAGGATTGCGCTCGTTCCTCGCGCGATCCTGTGAGGGGGGGTGACGACACACGAAACAGAAGCCGAAAACCCGAGGGTTTTCTGAGGCTTTGCTGTTCCCTCCCTCCCTGAAGCCTGCGGCTTCGGTCGGGGCGGAAACAGCAAAGCCCCCGCTACGCGGAGGCTTCTGTTTCGTGTGTCGGGGTGGCAGGATTCGAACCTACGACCTCCACATCCCAAATGTGGCGCGATACCGGGCTACGCTACACCCCGAATCAGTTGAACTGATGGCTGCAAAGGTATAAATAAAATGTATTCTGGCGAGCTTTTTTTGTAATTTGTTTCGATGTATCTACAGGTCAGCTTATTAATTTGAAATCGCTATGCGCAGCAGTGGGTCTGTAATCGGATTTTAAGTGAAGTCTTATAGAAAACGAGGTCCGCAGACCACATACTCACCTTATCTTTTTAGCGAAACACCCGTCCGTTCCGCCAGCGCCTCAACCAGTTTGTCTTGCAGATCTTCGTCATCAGCGCGCGGATTGCAGCTTTCTTCTTTCATGTGATAGAAGTATTTCCCGCTCACTGCCGAAGCACGATCCCTTCCGTCCGCAAGCCATACCTGTGTCTCGTATCCCTGATCAAGGTTATCGGGTGCCCCCTTCCCTCCCATTTTAGTTGGTACCCAACCCGGATCAACTGCGTTTGCATAAACGTCCGGCCAGTAGCGGGCAATGGCCTTGCATAACATCAGCACCTGCAGTTTGGTGTCTGAGTAATTTATTGTATGATGATTATTGCGCAGCGCCTCAAGTTTTGGCTCTCCGCC
Source organism: Pedobacter sp. SYP-B3415 (assembly GCF_004138205.1). Lineage (GTDB taxonomy): Bacteria > Bacteroidota > Bacteroidia > Sphingobacteriales > Sphingobacteriaceae > Pedobacter. The sequence continues at coordinate 168,727 of NZ_RXNQ01000002.1, read as the reverse complement.
GGCCTGCATTCCCGAACTGAGATAAATCAAACGCTTAGGCCGTTTTATTAAAATGGTCAGCAGGTATGGTGCTACCGTATTTACGTTCACCAACTCGTCAGCCGGCGCCCGGTAGACGCCCGCATTATGAATAACTGCATCAAACTGACCGCTGCCATTCACTGAGTCTGCCAGTCTGATCGTGGCCCCGGTGTTCGACAAGTCCCCGATTAAAACGGTCTCTGCGCCCGGGTTTGCCAGAAGCGCCTGTTCGGCTCTGCGCTCATTCCGGGCATGAAGAATGACATCGTGACCCTTTTTGATGAGCGCCGTTGCCGCCATTTGTCCCAAACCGTCTGCAGATCCTGTGATAAATATCCGTGCCATGATAATCTCTCTTTGTTTATACTGACAATTTCTTAGGTTCCTGAAGAACCTTTTTCATCATGATATCGGTTTGCACCTCTGCACCCAGTCGGAAGATGTGTTTGTCAAATGCGACAAAACCGTTTTTCTGATAGAAGCGGATTGCCCGTGGGTTCTTCTCCCATACCCCCAGCCAAACATAGGGCGATTGGCGACCGATTGCTAACCTGACTGCTTGATTAAGAAGCAACTGACCTACTTTCCTTCCATGGTAATCGGTCAGCACGTAGATCCGTTCAATTTCAACTGCCTCCTCATCCTGACGCTCGGTTTGCGCAATACCTGTATTGAGTTTTAAATAGCCGACCACCTTGTCTCCAATCAATGCGAAATAGAAACAGGAATCCGGGTTGCCAAGTTCAGCCGTAAGTTTCTCCCGGGAGAAGGCCTCCTCAAGATATTCTCTTAAATTACCAGCATCATTAGATGCAGCAAAAGTCTCCGTAAATGTTTGCCTGCCTATCTGTTGCAGCACATCAGCATCAGCGGCTGAAGCTTTTTCGATTTTTACCTCTTCCATTACTTTTTTTAATCAGTAAATCAATGACAGGACCTCCTCAATCGAAACGAGTTCAGCACTTAGCCACTATTGTTCCGATAACACGTTCGGCGTGCTGAGACTTAAACGGTTTTCAGCATCTCAATATGAGGAATACCATCTTCGTCGTATGGTTCACCCTGTTCTTCAAAGCCAAGCGAGCGGTAAAACCTGAGCAGATAAAGCTGCGCACCAATACGAATAGGCGAACGTCCAAACTTTTCATAACAGGCTGATATTGATGCTTCCATAAGCCTTCGCCCCAGCCCCTTCGCCCTGTAGAGTGGCGCCGTAACTACCCTGCCAATAGAAACTTCGTGGTAAGACAAACCGGCAGGCAGCAACCTCGTATAAGCGGCCAACTGACCATCTGCATAATAAAGCAGGTGATAACTTTGCAAGTCTTTATTGTCCAGATCAGGATAGGGACAATTCTGTTCTACAATGAAGACCTCATTTCGTAATTGAAGCACCTGATACAACTCACTTGTGCTTAACTCGTTAAATGTTTTGACAACAAAACTTTCTATCATAACAATACATCCTGTGAGACCGATGCCACGTAGTGATGGCTAATGATCCATGCCCATCTGCTCCCTAAAGATAACGTGAATCCTGCGAAGCAAAAAAAACAGCTCCAAAATACGATAAAAGCCATGGCACATCCACGGCTTTTGTTTTATTTGCTTCGTAATTAGGTTTGATTATTACGAAAAACTGTCATCGACCAGATCAGGGCCGTAAATCACAACATTAACTCTTCACCAGTCCATCCTTTTTCGCTCTGGCCAACACACGTGCTGCCCGTTCGTTGCTGTCAGGATGTGAACTCAGCATCTTCTCTGACTTGGTCCTTTTTGTTCCTGAAGCAGATTCCATCTCCGCAAACTTACTGAATGCCGAAGCCAGCGCCTCAACCTTGTAGCCGTGCTGTTTCATAAAATGATATGCATAATCATCTGCATCGGTCTCCTGTTTCCGGCTGTATTTGCTGTCCAGCAAAGCGTTAGCAAACTTACCCAACTGGCTCTCGGTTAACGAAGTTACAACACCCGATTGCGATCCCGCTGCATCCATCAACGCTTCACGCTTGTAAGCGCTTCTGACGGCGTCGCGCGTGTCCTTATTCGCCACATGGCCGATTTCGTGCCCAATAATACCAAGAAGCTCGTCATCGGTCATAATATCCATTAGTGCAGAAAACACCCTGACACTTCCATCTGCGCATGCGAAAGCATTGATATCGGTTACTTTATATACTTTGAAGTTCAGCTTTAGGCCGCCCTCAGCAGTATGTCTGGCAAACAGCTTCTTAAGTCTGATGGTGTACGGATCATTGTCTGCTGCGACCGTGTTGTGCGTGTCCATATAAGCTACCGCTTCTGCTGCCAGTTTCGCTGCTTCCGCGTCTGAGAACGTGGCTGCTTTGACACCTTTGCCTATAGCGCCGATACCTTTCGAATTCAGCTTGATCTGGGCAGAAGCATCAGCGGCAGCAGCGCCAGCAAGCATAACGAACGTTAAACGTAGAATTGTTTTTTTCATAAAAAGATGGTGTGAATAAAATTTGTATTCGAACAACCATCCGTATCAGAATGTTTCGCCGCAATGGTGATTGTATTTCATGCTCGTACATGCCAAAGTCGTGGCTTCGGATCGGCAATGAAAATGCCTATTTGTTAAGTGTAACCAAAAGCTCATCCAAAGCTTCGTACGTAGTTGTCATCTCTTTACCCATACTCAGCACAGCCTCCAGATCCGCAAGCGATTTGTATTGAATGACTGATTCGACAATTGTATGTTGCCCTTTATCCGAAAATGTTGTATGCCATTTTGCTCGTGGCATGGACGCATCAATGTCTCCGTTTTCATTGCTGAATGCGTCAAGAGATTCATAATAATCAATAGGTCTGATATGATCATAATCCATCCAGTTCCAGTAGTTTTTTATCCGGATCAATCATTGCAAAATGCCAATGGCCACCATTCCTGAAATCCATCGACTTGGTTTTATTGGTAAAAGATCTCGGCGCAAACCACTGATCCAGCAATTCATGCTTGGTAAAGCAATCCCAAACCAACTGGCGTCCAGCTGCGAACTCCCGCCTGAGTGTCAGGATATTGTTTTGTTTGTTAGCAATGAAATCAAATTGTAAACCGTTCATTTTTCACTTTTTAATGTTTATTAATAGATTATCTAACTGTTTAAATTTAGTTTCCCATATCTCCCTGAACTGCTCCAGCCATTTATCGATTTCTTTCATTTTCTCAACCTCAAGCGAATAATAGATCTCTCGTCCCCGTTGTTCCTGCTTCAGCAGTTCACATTCGGTAAGAATGCGCAGGTGTTTTGATACAGCCTGGCGGGTAGTATTAAAATTTTCAGCTATGGCGTTTGGTGTCATCGCTTGTAGTGCGATCAACCCAATAATAGCTCTCCTAGTGGGGTCTGCAACCGCCTGAAAAATGTCCCTGCGCATAATGTCTTAATTAACGAAACCGATTGGTTGCAAATATATATGCAACCAATCGGTTTCTCAAATCTTTTATTTTTTTTTCTGCAGTCCTTCGAAGCGGCGCATCCGGCAGGAATAACCAATAGCTTTTGCTTTCTTCTTATCCGCTGTCAAGCGCAGAGTGCATGCCCGCTCATTTTAACATTACATGACGGCTACCGCCGGAAGTAGTGATGTGCCATTCATAAGTTCCTGACCCCGAAGATTGCTCGATGATACCTTGGCGCTATTTATCGAAATGATACGCATAGACTGCCTGCTTGCCGGTTTTATCGATAACCGAAATGTTTACATGGTAGTGCCCGCCAGGCGCAGTGCTGAGATCAATATCCTTAATTAACTGAAATCTGGTCTGGTCAACCATCGCAGGATTCGTATCGGTAACCGTTCTGGTCCATGCACTGGACTGAACTTCTATAATCAGACCTGATATCCCTTTCGTCGCCTCGACCAGCCCTGAAAACCTGAGCATCGAGGTGTTAGATGTATCCAGGAAGGCATTTGTTATACGAGGCAAAGACAGATCCCTGACGATCTCGAAGTTAGCTTTTACCTGCGTTTTCTCCCCCGCCTGGTCGGTAACGACCATCAGCAAAGAATATTTGCCAGGCCGCGCGTTTTCAGGCACAGCGATGTGTTCATGGAAATGTGCATCTTTCAGGCCAGCGTAAGATGTATATGTTTTTACAAAATCCCAACCGTAATTCGTTTCGGCCAGTGTGATCTGTACTTTGATTTCAGCTATCCTTCCGGCAGCAGTCAGCCTGGCATCAAGATGCAATTCATTGTTGGTGTATGCTATTCCTGAATTATCTAGTCCGATCTCTTTTATTTCAATGCCGGGCTTTTCCCGAACAGTTGCTGCGTGTTTTTTACACGACAAAATCAGGGTAACGGCTAAAATTGCCATTACCCATGCCCTTAACTGTATACAATTCATAGCGGTTAATTATAGCTGGTCGTACTTGCCATAATAATACAAACCGGCCGACCGGAAAACGGTAAGCCGTTTGCCGGAGACAAAACCTAATTCTACATTGTTACCACTCACGTACTTGAAGCCGGCGCCGCCAATCAGTGTGTAAGTATTAAGCGTATTGTCGATGCCGTTTGTGTCAAAACCTGAACCATAACTATTTGTTGCGCCATTATTGAAACTATAGATCATGACAGGTTTATTGCTCACACCGCCCATTTTGAACTCTTCACCCCTGAACGACTTGCCGGCAAGTTGATTGGTTTCGCCAACCGGAAGCATCTCTCCTGTTGCGTCATATTCGGTATTCAGGGCTTTGTAATACGCCGAAGTTATCTTTTTATCCTTATCGAGGGTAAACCTGGCGATCCGCGCGTTTCCACCCGTTACTTCAAAAGTCAGCTCTGTTTCGCTAAGGGTATATGTTCCGGTCAGATTTGTAGCAGACGAATTGATAAACAACGCTTTGTTGTCTTCAAGCAACCGGATAAAAAAAACACTCGTGTACCTGGTGCCGCTCTTTTGTGTAAGCGTTCCTGCAACAAAATGGTCGGTAATTACAAAGGGCTCTGGTTCGTCCGGAATATTTTGTTCATCTTTTTTACAGCTTCCGGCCAGTAAGGTAAAAGCGGCGAGTATAATTGTAAATAATTTGATTTTCATCGTTTGTCTGTTTGTTGTGACTGTCATTTTTGGATTTGCTGGTTCTGATGAGACTTCGTCTATTCTATACCAAATGGAATTGATCTGTAAATGGTCTTATTGGCGGTCATGTTCTTGTAGATGATCACGAGGTTGTAATCGCCGGCTTGCCAGGATTTAGTTCCATTGATCGGATTACCTCCGCCGGTGTTGTTATCGCGCGCAGCGCCAATGATCAGATCCGGGATGAGGCGGACGGGCATAAATGTGTTGAAATCGAAAACTGAATTGGAAAAATCATAAACAGCTGGCTCGTTTTTGTGTTCGAAAACATCATAAACGATCGCCTTGCTCAGATCCACCTCTTCAATTGTTTTCGGATTGTAGTTTGCAGATTTTTTGATCAGGAGCGCGTATAATTTGCCATCACCTTTTACAAAGGATACGTTAACCTGAGTTTGCAGGGTGTCTCCCATTTTAAGACGCTGGGACGGGTATACGTCTTTATCAGCATGTGAATCGTAAAAGGGTGTCCAGTTCCGGTGTACGTAAATGCCGGTAAACATCGGCCTGACCGGAAGATTTGCGCGACTAAATATCTCAAAGTCCCGCTTCACTTCGAGTTTTGATCCGTTCTCGTCATAAACAGCAACGACCAGATCATATTTTCCTTCCGCAGCCTCGGCGGGGATTTTAAAATGCTTGTGGACATTGGTATTCTTCAAACCCTTGTACTGCGTCCAGATGATTTCGTGGGTCCAGCTTTTGCTATACGTTTCTCCGGGTCTCTGGATCATTTTCACCTCGACCTTATCGAGTTTTTCAACAGCAACCAGGTCTGCTTCAAAATGAAAGTCTTCTCCGGTCACGCCAATGCCTGCATTGCCCAGTCCGAGTTCCAGGTTATCCATTTTTGGCCGGGGCGTTTCGGGTTGTATTTGTTCTTCGGCATCTTTTTTACAAGCTGTAAATGTCGACAGAAATAGCAGAAATAAAATTGTAGATTTTATCGATTTCATGTATCAGATAGTGATTTATAGGTGAGGGATGTAGTTTAATTAAATTGAAGGTTTGATTTCAGGCAGGTTGATAGCTGAGCGAAGACGCCAACGTTTTAAGCGCTTCAGACACCGGACTTCGGTGAGGAAATGGCAGTTTGACTTCCGGCTTCGCGTGAATTGCAGCCATTGCAGACTGATCATTTCCAGAAACAGCCATAGACACTGCAGCCGCCAGGCCACCCATACAAGGCAAGCGCTCAGCGCCACGTTAAAAGTTAAAGCCTAACGGCGGAATGCAACCCTGCCCCTTCCAAATTCCATAACCAGCGTCTAACCGGCAGTAACGTTGGCGGGGCCCGGTCCCTGAGGCGCCGGATCGCCGAAAAGCGCAGGAAGGAATCGCCAGACAGGAATATCAGACAAATCACACCCGCTTTAAGGCACAAGAGCACATGGCGCTGAGTAAACAGCCAATCCTGCTGCTGTTTTAAAAGATCACAAAAAATACAATCTGGTGCAGAATCCGCTATGGTTGATACGGTATGAGTTTGATGAGTTCTTTTATGCTCGTGCAGCAGCTGGCCAAACGGCAGCTGGCAAAATATCGCCAGCAGCAACCAGCCTGTGCCCGTGTGCCTCAACTGCTTTATTCTTTCAAGCCTCATCAGATCTTTATTGCAGCAAAGTTGCAACAATTAACGTTCATACGCAACAACGTTGCATTTTTTTTTAATCCGGAGTTCGATCATTGAGTTTTGTCGCAGGGATAAAATGGAAAGAGCCTTAGAGTCGACTGGTGGCTCGCCTACATGCCTATAGGCCCTACCCCGCTGCGAAGAGCAGTTTGTCAACAGGCCAGGGATGCGAAGCGTGAGGTGGGCGGTTCCTAAACAAAAATCACATCTGCAGCTTTTCAGAACGAAATATTTTATGCAACTTTGATGCAATAAGAAACTTCTGGTAATCAATGAAATTAACTTGCACCCTCAGACTTTCAGCACTTGACATAGCCAGCACCGTGTTGACAAAGCTGGTGATATTAAAATCTAAGCCGGTCTGCATATGGATCAGCCTGTTGTCGATCACACTATTATTGCTGGCAAAACCGATGACAGCAAAATCTCAGACCAATGAATATGAGCAGGCCCTGGCGAAATTTACCGGGGCAAAAAAGTATGATATAGAAAAGCCGGGGGCTATGGATGGTGTTGCAGCTCCGGTATTCAGTGCGAAAACTATTGCAGGCAAACAGATCGATTTGTCGAAGCTGCAGGGAAAGGTCGTTGTGCTGAATTTCTGGTTTATTGCCTGTGCGCCTTGTCGCGTGGAGATACCTGCCTTAAACGCATTGGTTGAGCGGTTTCAAAACGAAGATGTGCTCTTTGTATCTATCGCCCGCGAAAATGAGGAGGCGCTCAAAACACATCTGCAATCGACGAAGTTTTTATTTCAAACGATCGCAGATCCGGAAACAGCGCTTTCGGGAAAGACCTTCCATGTATTCGGCTATCCAACGACTATTGTAATTGACAAATACGGCAAAATCAGATACTATTCCCTGGGCGGCAAAATAACCGAAGAGGCCGTACACAAAGAGTTTCAGGCGAAGCTGGTTCCTGTTATAAAAGAGTGCTTGAATAGTAATTGATCTACCTTTACGTCCTGTGGTTTTAATATTGATGATTTTCGGGTTTCAAATTCTAGCCATTTTCACTCATGAGATCGGTGATTTATGACTTATGTGAGTTGGAAGGGCGTGCGATTAATGCCTTAAAGTCGTCAAAAATTAAGATACAGCCCGGCTCAGTCTTTTTACCTTTAGGTTGGGTGGGTCCGTTCGACGAACAAATCAAATGGCTGGCAGATTTACCCCCATTCCTCTCGCTATAACAAATATCAAAGCACACGGTACAAGCTAACCCCGGCACATCTATCAGTTCCCGTTCCCTGAAGCCTGCGGCTCGGGCAAATGAAGAATCAAATCTTCGGGCTGGATTGCGCTCGTTCCTCGCGCGATCCTGTGACGGGGGGGGGTGATGACGCACGAAACAGAAGCCGAAAAATCGGTAATGAGAGCCTTGCAGCTACATCGTAAATAACACATCAAATCTTCCGGCAGGATTGCGCTCGTTCCTCGCGCGATCCTTGAAGGGGGGTAACGACGCACGAAACAGAAGCCGAAAACCCGGGGGTTTTCTGGGGCTTTGCTGTTCCCTCCCTCCCTGAAGCCTGCGGCTTCGGGCAAATAACCAATCAAATCTTCGGGCAGGATTGCGCTCGTTCCTCGCGCGATCCCGTGAGGGGGGTGACGACATACGAAACAGAAGCCGAAAACCCGGGGGGTTTTCTGGGGCTTTGCTGTTCCTTCCCTCCCCGAAGCCTGCGGCTTCGGTCGGGGCGGAAACAGCAAAGCCCCCGCTACGCGGAGGCTTCTGTTTCGTGTGTCGGGGTGGCAGGATTCGAACCTACGACCTCCACATCCCAAATGTGGCGCGATACCGGGCTACGCTACACCCCGAGCTGACCTGAGTCAGCGGTGAGGGCGGGATTCGAACCCGCGGTACGGTTGCCCGTACGACAGTTTAGCAAACTGTTCCTTTCGGCCTCTCAGGCACCTCACCAATCCTCTTTGCAGCACTCCTGCCGCTGTTTTAAGGTCTGCAAATATAGTAATTCAGTGTATTCTGCAAAAAAAAATTATGCATGTTGTTGATAATCTATCCGCACGTGATAAATGCTCATTAACATTGTCTTGAATATCAGCTTAATAGTCTCGATATCTTTTAACGTCAGATCGCAATTATCAAGCTGATCCTGCTCGAGTTTGTAATTTATAATCCGCTCAACCAGATCATTGATGCTCTCCATGTCCGGATTTTTCAGACTTCGGGAGGCCGCCTCGACCGAATCGGCAAGCATCAGCACACCGGTTTCTTTCGAAAAGGGAATCGGTCCAGGGTAACGGAAGGTATTCTCATCAACGAACTTTTCAGGCGAATTTTTTAAAAATGACTGGTAAAAATAATCCACCCGCGTGTTGCCGTGATGCGTGCGTATAAAGTCGATCACCGCTTCGGGAAGCTGGTGTTTCCTTGTAATCTCAATCCCTTTATGCACATGCTGAATGATGATCTGCGCACTCTGCTCATATGGCAGCTTGTCGTGCGGACTCTGCGCCGTATTCTGGTTCTCTATAAAATACTGGGGATTCTCCATCTTACCAATATCATGATACAGGGCCCCCGCCCGCACCAGCAGCGCATTGCCCCCGATCTTAAAGATCGCCGCCTCGGCCAGGTTTGCTACCTGCAGCGAATGCTGAAAAGTTCCCGGCGCCTTGAACGCCAGATCGCGCAGCAGCTTGTTATTTGTATTTGTTAGCTCGATCAGCGCCACATCAGACGTAATACCAAATACCCGCTCAAAAGCATAGATAAGCGGATAGGCCAGCAGCGATAACAATACACTGAATACAAAAGGCGCAAAATTCAGCCACTCGATCTCCGAAAACGAGCCTTCGCGCAACAGCGCAATACCCAGAAACGATATCAGGTAAGCAAGCAGAATATAAAACGCAGACAGCAAAAATCTTGCCCGCTTGATGAAGTTTTTTATGCTGTAAATGGCCACCATACCGGCCGTTACCTGGTAAAAGACAAACTCAAACGCATTACCAACAAAAAAACCGGCCACCAGGATTACCAGCAAATGCAGGTAAAGCGCCAACCGGGTATCAAACAAGATCCTGATAATAATCGGTACGATACAGAACGGAATGTAATACAAACTCGGTAAATTCATCTTGATTGCCCAGGTCAGTGCCAGCAGCATCCCTGTAACCACGATGAGAATGAGCGATAGCTGCCGGTTGTCAGCAAATATGTCCTTCCTGAACATGGCAAGGAAGATCATCAGCAAAGCGATGGTAAAACCTACCAGCAGGACCTGCCCCAGGTAAACCTGCGTGCTGCTGCCTATGCTTTTGGTCTGCGCATCATAGGTGGTCCTGAACGATTCAAGCTTTTGATAAATTTCATCATCTATAACCGCATTGCGGGATACGATCAGCTCTCCCTTTTGCACCATTCCCCGCGTAGAGGAAATGTTCTCAACCGTATTTTGCTGCACCACTGCGGTAAGCCGCTCATCAAACGAAATGTTCGGCCTGATGTGGTCTTCAGCCAGTTCAGTCACCATCTGGTTTACCTTTACACTGGTCGATTTAAAGTTTGTTCTGAAATAATTTACCGCAGATTCGGTTGTAAAAACGTCCTGCGTACTCGTCCGTTTCGAAACATTATCGGTCAGCAGCGAAAAATCGTAGCTGCTTTTTCCAGCCAGGTGTGTATTATTTACACCCACCACACCTTTTTTGTAAATAACAGCCAACAAAGCAAGCGCGCGCGCTTTGATTACTTCACGCTCCCGCTCACCCGGTGCGGCAGTGCCCCACTTTACATCAAATTCGCCCGAGAAACTCTCGGTTTCAATTCCTTCAAGCTGCTTGTTAAGCTGATAAACAGGAAGCACGTTTTTCAATGCATCATTGCGGTCGGCCAGGATCTGTCCCGGCGTCTTCAGGATCGCAAAACTGAATGGTGCCACCAGGTCCCGGTTCATCCAGCTTTTGCCTTTCTCAAACTCATACCTGAAACGAGGCTGCTTCGGAAGGTATAGCGTGATGACAAGTACCGACACAACCATCATGATATATTTGATGTTCGATGAGTATTTACGGTACAAAAGCCTGTGGGAATTTCTTTTGATCTTGGCCAAAATGTGGATCGTATTAAGTACGCTCAAAAATAAACATAAATTTTAATAATAAGTTTTGGCCGCCGGACTTGCAATTGTGGTGTGGATCCACTTATATTTATGATATCAAAACAATATCAAAATGTATCAGGAAAAAATTATCACTCCACCCTCAGGCTATCTCATTCTATTTCTATTTTTAATCGGCCTGGCGGCCGGCATCTTTGCGCTCATAGGCAAGTTCTGGGTAACAGGCTCCCTGGTGCTGCTGGCCGATCTGATTTTGGTGCTGCCCGGGCTGATCATCATCGACCCGAATGAAGCCAAGTGTTAACACTTTTTGGTAAATATGTCGGCACGGTAAAAAGCGATGGCTTTTTCTGCGTGAATCCCTTCACCGTAAAAAAGCGCGTATCCATGCGGGCAAACAATTTAAACGGTCAGCAGATCAAGGTAAACGACAAGCTCGGCAATCCGATCGAGATCGCCGCTGTTGTTGTGTGGCAGGTAAAAGACACTGCCAAAGCTACATTTGCGGTCGAAAATTATATGCAGTATGTGGCCATTCAGAGCGAAGCGGCCGTCAGACATCTTGCCAACCTTTTCCCTTATGATAATTTTGAGGACGAGGAAGCCACAATCACCTTAAAAGACGGTGCAGAAAAGGTAAGTGCTTTGCTGGAGAGCGAGCTGGCAGAACGGCTGGAACGCGCAGGAATCGATGTGCTGGAAGCCCGTCTTTCACACCTGGCTTACGCACCCGAAATTGCCGGCGCTATGCTGCAGCGGCAGCAGGCAACAGCGGTTGTTGCCGCACGTAAACAAATTGTTGAAGGTGCTGTGGGCATGGTTGAAATGGCGCTGGCGCGTTTGTCTGAAAAAGGAATTGTTGAGCTCGACGAAGAAAGGAAAGCTGCGATGGTCAGCAACCTGTTGGTCGTGCTTTGCGGTGAAAGAAATGTATCGCCGGTTGTAAATGCTGGCACACTATATCCTTAATAATGCGCGAGTATACAGAAACACAGCGGTTGGCACTCTGGTGGCTGCCGCTGTTTTTGATCTTTGAAACTATCATTACCGGAAGTATCTTATTTTTCGGACCGGAGCCTCTAAGCTGGAGCCGGCTCGAAGCTGATGCCTTCCTGCCGGTGCTTGTATTATTCTTACCCTGGCTCTTGCTCCTGTTCATGCGCTCTTTCCGGTTCGAATTTTCGCTAAGTGCTTCAGGCATTCATTACCGCTCCAGGCTTTTGTTCTGGCAAAAAAGAACACTGCCCTGGTCAGCCATAAGCCGGGCCTGGGTGCGTTCTTTTGATGCGCTTGGCGAGTATGGCGGCTGGGGTGTCAGGTACCGCCTCTGGTTTAAAATGAAAGACAAAGCTTTTATTTTCGAGGGCCATGACCGGGGCCTGCAACTTGAACTTAAAAATGGCAGGAAACTACTGTTTGGAAGCGTGCGCCCGCTTGAACTGGAATTATTTATTGAACAGCTGAATAATAATCATCCGGAAATTTTTGCATTTCCGGATAAACAACGTACCGATGCCCGATAAAGAGAAAAAAGCGTTTGTGCTGCGGGTAAGTCCGGCCATGATGCAGGAACTTGAACAGTGGGCTGCGGAAGAATTTCGCAGCACCAACGGTCAGATCGAGTATCTGCTTAGCCAGGCCATCAAAAACCGGCGAAAGAGACGGGGGGGCGATAAACCTGACTAAAAGGCTGTTTACCGGCCCCTCCTTGTGCATTCCGGCGAAAGCCCTATCTTAGCAGCACTAACCAGATTCATAAAAAACAACAGAATGAAAGATGTCGTAATCGTTGCAGCCCTGCGAACGCCCATAGGTAGTTTCGGAGGTAGCCTGTCTTCTTTGTCAGCCAGCCAGCTTGGCGGGATTGTAATCAAAGCCGCCATTGAAAAAGCCGGCATTGATCCGGCAGAAATCGGTGAAGTCTACATGGGCAATGTATTGTCTGCCAACCTGGGTCAGGCACCGGCAACACAGGCCGCAAAATTTGCCGGCCTGCATGATCTGCCTGCTACCACTATAAATAAAGTTTGTGCTTCGGGCATGAAGGCCGTGATGCTGGCTGCGCAGAGTATTGCGCTTGGTCAGCAGGAAGTGATTATCGCCGGTGGCATGGAAAGCATGAGTAACGTACCATTTTACCTGGACAAAGCAAGAAATGGCTACCGGCTGGGCCACGGGCAGCTCACAGATGGTTTAATTAAAGACGGTCTCTGGGACGTCTATAACGACTACCACATGGGCTCGGCTGCCGAGCTTTGTGCAAGCGAGTGCAGCATCAGCCGGGAGGATCAGGATGCATTTGCAATCGAATCATATAAACGCGCTCAGCATGCTCAGGAGAACGGCCTGTTCAACGAAGAGATCGTTCCGGTTACCGTCAGTGACCGCAAAGGTGAAAGCGTAATTAGTACTGACGAAGAACCGGCTGCGGTTAAATTTGAAAAAATTCCCGGCCTGAAACCTGTATTTAAGAAGGATGGTACAGTAACAGCCGCGAACGCTTCTACGCTGAACGACGGCGCGGCTGCGTTGGTGCTTATGAGCGCTGAAAAGGCAGGGCAGCTGGGACTCAAACCCCTGGCGAAAATAAAAGGGTACGCCGACGCCCAGCAGGCCCCGGAATGGTTTACAACCGCTCCGGCAAAAGCTATTCCCCGCGCGCTTGATGCTGCCGGCATCACTATTGACCAGGTTGACCTCTTTGAAATCAATGAAGCGTTTTCAGTCGTTTCGCTTGCCAACAACCAGGCGCTCGGATTAGACGGATCAAAAGTGAACATTCGCGGCGGCGCCGTCTCGCTGGGCCATCCGCTTGGCGCTTCGGGCGCTCGAATTCTTGTTACACTCGTGCATACGCTGCGCCAGGCCAATGGTAAAATTGGTGTTGCAGGCATATGTAACGGAGGCGGCGGTGCAAGCGCAGTGGTTCTGGAAGCATTATAAATTAATTGTGGCAGCGCAACTGCAGGCAGACGTTTGGCGTTTTGACCTGCAGTTTCTATCTTGCGCCGATTGAGCAATCATATATCCAAACACACAATGTCTGAAGTTGTCAAGCCCCGCCACCCGAGGGGGCTTTCTGTTTTGTTTTTTACCGAAATGTGGGAACGCTTCGGCTATTACCTGATGCTTGGCATCTTACTCCTGTATCTGAAGGATCCCAAAGGCGGTTTCGGTTTTGATAACCGCGAGGCATCCGACATCGTTGGTACCTACCTTGGTTTGGTTTACCTAACCCCTTTTATAGGCGGCCTCATAGCCGACAAGGTTCTGGGCTACCGGAAGTCTGTCATCCTGGGGGGCTTTATGATGGCAGCCGGCTATTTTCTGCTGGCCGTTCCGCGTACTGAAGCGTTCTGGCCGGCGGTGCTTTTCCTTGTATTAGGTAATGGCTTTTTTAAACCGAACATTTCAACCCTACTTGGCAATTTGTATGATTCGCCGGCCAACCGGAGCCTGAAAGACAATGGTTATAACATCTTTTACATGAGCATTAACGTTGGTGCGTTTATCTGCAACTTCGTGGCAGCCTACATGCGCAATGCTTATGGCTGGGGTTATGCGTTTGGCGCCGCCGGCATCGGCATGCTGATCGGCACCATCTGGTTTATGGCCGGCGACCGCCATATCAGGCACGCTGACGTCATGAAACCGGCAAACCCTGAAGATATGCCGGTAAAAAAGGTTGTCTGGCTGGTTATTTTACCTATGCTTGCCGCCGGGGCACTCGGCTGGTTTATTCCGGGCAGTATATTTGGGTCAGACTCGACCGACGCTTTTATTATCGCCTGCATCCCCGTGATCGGTTTCTATGTTCACCTTTTGATTAAATCGAACCAGGAAGACAAATCAAGGATTGCCGCCTTGTTATCTATTTTTGCCGTGGTCATTGTTTTCTGGGCTGTTTTTAAACAGAACTCATCCGCACTTACAAACTTTGCCGAGACCTATACCGACAGACAGATCAGTCCGGCGGCAGCCGATGTAGTTCGTCCCTTTGGCATGGTACAGGAGCTGTCGGCCCGGCCGGATTCCTTCCCCGCCCACGATCCGTACTTCAGACAGCTAAAGAGCGCTGACGGCGAAAAGCTCATGACCGTATCACCACACCCCTATTTCCAGAACCTCCCACGCGAAAAATGGCCGGAAGATTCAGGAAAGATCCAGCTTGTATCTACGGAGATCTTCCAGTCCATAAATCCCTTCTTCATTATCATCCTTACACCCCTTGTCATCTCATTTTTTTCCTTCCTCCGGAGGAGAAAAGCAGAACCCTCTACACCGGCCAAAATAGGCTGGGGTTTGCTTATTACCGGGCTGTCGACGTCGATCATGGCTATGGCCATTTATACAACCGATATTACCGTAACTAAGTCATCCGCATGGTGGCTGATCGCTTCATATGGCGTCATTACGATCGGCGAGTTATTCCTGTCACCCATTGGCCTCTCGCTGGTATCCAAAGTCGCTCCCCCAAGGCTAACGTCTCTGCTGATGGGCGGCTGGTTCCTGGCGACCTCCATCGGCAATAAACTAAGTGGGGTGCTCGCTTCCCTGTGGGACAGTTATAATGACAAGGCCAACTTTTTCTGGGTTAACTTCGTTGCCTGCATGCTGGCAGGTTCCGTAATCTTCCTGATGATCAAATGGCTGCGGTCAATCATTCAAAAACACACATAGACACTAATTATTAACTACATACAAATTCATGGATCAATCAGAGATTTTGAAGCCTGAAAAGCTCGACAGCACGCCGAAGGGTCACCCGAAAGGGCTGTACGTGCTGTTTGCGACCGAAATGTGGGAGCGCTTCAATTATTACGGCATGCGTGCTGTCCTCATCCTTTTTATGACCAAGGCCCTGCTGCTCGACAAGGTTTTCTCTTCTAACCTCTACGGCAGTTACACAGGACTGGTTTATCTCACCCCGCTTATTGGCGGCTTTGTTGCAGACCGGTATTGGGGAAACCGCAAATCAATCGTAACCGGCGGTTTGCTGATGGCTCTTGGTGAGTTAATCCTCTTTGCCTGTGCATCTGTTTACCAGTCGGCTCCCGATCTGAGCACATTTCTCTTCTTCTCGGGACTTGGATTTATGATCTCCGGAAACGGTTTTTTCAAGCCGAATATTTCAATCATGGTCGGCCAGTTATATCCTGAAGGCGACCGGCGTAAAGATGCTGCTTACACCATATTTTATATGGGTATTAACATTGGGGGTGCTTTCGGGCCATTTATCTGCGGTTTGGTAGGCGATACCGGCGATCCGGCAGATTTTAAATGGGCCTTTCTTGCCGGCGCCATAGCCATGTTGCTGGCGGTTGTTGTTTTCCTTATTTTCCGCGACAAACATGTCCGCGACCCGCAGGGTTTGCCACTGGGCGTTGCACCTGAGCGCGGTCTTGAAAAAGGCAGACGGCCGCATCCGGCCCTGGTCTACCTCGGCCTGTTGGGCTATTCGGCTGTATGTGTTGGCCTGCTGTATATTGACGCTGAAAAGTTCAGCTTTTTGAGTTACCTCATGCTTGCGGCCATCATCATCATAGCGGCAATGATCTTTCTTGATCCAAAACTAAGCGGCGCAGAGAAAAAGAAAGTTCTCGTTATCTTCATCGTTTCCTTCTTCGTGATCTTCTTCTGGAGTGCATTTGAGCAGGCCGGCGCGTCACTTACCTTTTTTGCCGAGGAGCAGACCCAGCGTAACCTTGGCTTTTTCACAGTTCCCGCCAGCTGGTTCCAGTCGCTCAATTCTACATTTGTAGTAATCTTTTCTTTTGTATTCGCCATTATCTGGATGAAACTGGGTAAACGTGAGCCCTCAGCACCAACTAAAATGGCCTTAGGCCTCCTCTTCCTTGCTTTGGGTTATTTCTGGATTGCCACCGGTGTGAAAGATGTGGGTCCCGGCATTAAAGTCAGCATGATCTGGCTGATCGGTATGTATGCCTTCCATACCTGGGGCGAACTTTGTCTGTCTCCAATCGGACTCTCACTTGTCAACAAACTGGCTCCTTTTAAATTCGCTTCCCTGCTTATGGCCGTTTGGTTTACGGCCAATGCTATTGCCAACGTACTCGCGGGCAAACTGAGTTCCCTGTACCCCGAAGCGGGAAAAACGACATCGTTTCTCGGTTACGAGATGAGCAATCTGCATGAATTTTTTATGCTCTTCGTCGTGATGGCGGGCGTTGCATCGGGCATCCTGTTCCTGATGACAAAATGGCTTCAGAAGCTGATGGCTGCAAAAGACTAATTGCATTTAACAGATTTTAACCCGCCGGACAGCTCCTGTTCTGCGGGTTTTATATTTTTATACGTAGTTTTACCGCAGATTAATTCAGACCAGCAAAATTGCAAAACAGTACCGTGTCAGACAGCCTCGTCATCATTCCAACATATAATGAGAAGGAAAATATTGAGAAGATCATTCATAAAGTCTTTTCGCTTGCAGAACCTTTTCATGTGCTGATTATAGACGACGGTTCGCCCGATGGAACGGCCGATATTGTTAAGGCGCTCCAGATACAGTATGCCGGTCATCTTTTTATCGAAGAGCGAAAGGGCAAACTCGGTCTGGGCACTGCATACATACACGGCTTTAAATGGGCGCTTAACCATGGTTACGCCTATATTTTCGAGATGGATGCCGACTTTTCGCATAACCCCGAAGATCTGCCCAGGCTTCGCCAGGCCTGTCTGCCCACCGGCGGCGATGCTGACGTAGCCGTTGGTTCGCGTTATGTAAAAGGTGTAAACGTCGTGAACTGGCCAATGGGACGCGTTCTGATGTCTTATTTCGCATCAATGTACGTACGTTTTATTACACGTATTACAATTCAGGATGCTACCGCTGGCTTCAAATGTTTCAGACGCGAGGTTCTCGAGACCATTGACCTTGACAGGATCCGTTTTGTCGGGTATGCCTTCCAGATCGAAATGAAATTTACTGCAATTAAGTTCGGTTTCAAGGTTGTGGAGGTGCCGATCATCTTTACTGATCGTACTGAAGGCGTGTCGAAAATGAGCACCAGGATTTTCAGAGAAGCGTTTTTCGGTGTAATTCAAATGAAAATAAACAGCTGGTTCAGGAGTTATCGTAGAAAAGGCCAGCCCAGGGCGGGTCGCCCCGAGGTAGCTGCAGAGGCAGGGTAGATTAACGACCTGACTCTTTTCTTCGTGCCTGTCCGGCACGTATCATGCCGCCAAAATCAAGTCCCTGCTGCATCGCATCGACCGTCATTACCAGGCGCTTTTCTCTTGTCGGCAGCGTCTTTGCCTGATTGATCCAGTTAATAAAATAATTTCTGTGCGATTTTGGCTGCGCCATAAAACTTTCAAATGCACCCGGCTCATCGAGCAGGCACATCTCCAGGTCTTCGGGAAGCTCAATCTTAAAATCTTTGTCTTCCTCTAGCAACAATGTTATGGTATTGCCGGCTTCTTTTCTCAGCTTTTTCCTGAGTGAACCGTTGATGGCAAGAATAAAATCGCCGCCGCACATGGGTACGAGCGACATGCCGTTTACAACAACCTGGTCAATCAGCCCTTTCACACGAAAACTCTGCCTGTGACCGGGTTTCAATTTTTCAGCAAGCGCCGAAGGAATGAAAACATAACTCCAGCCGGATTTTTCACCTTCCTGAGAACCAAAACGTTCAATTTCAGCTTGTAATTGTATTTGCGGTGTTTCCACGGTCATCAAATTTAGCTCATTATTACTCCGGAAGCAAGGCTCGTTCGACCCCAAGCCCGAAAAGCGCGAAGTCGTATTTAACCGGGTCAAGCGGATCAAACTTTCTTAACTGTTCTGTCAGCTCAACGGCGGTGATCCAGTCGGTTTGTTTGCGTTGAATCAGCCCCAGGCTACGCGCCACGCGGTCAACGTGCACATCGCAGGGACAAATGAGTTGTGCGGGCAGTAAAGTCTTCCATATACCAAAGTCTACACCACGGTCATCTGAACGGACCATCCAGCGCAGAAACATACAAAGGCGCTTGCAGGTCGAATTCTGGTTTGGTGAAGAGATATGTTTTTTGGTACGTTCCGGGAAGTCCGGCAGCGAGAAAAAAACCTGTCTGAAATTGTTGAGTGCGTCTTTCAGATCAAAACTAAGTTCAGCCTGCATACACACCAGCGAACTCAACCTGTCGATATCTTCGCTAACTGTGGCTTCGATAGCCAGATAATCCGCATTAAATTCTCCGCGTTTGGGTATAAATGCTGCCTCCAGGCTATCATGCATTTCGTAATGATGCCTGAAAAAAGCTACGAAATAGAGCAGATCGGTATCATTGAAGGTGCGGTGTTTAAAACCAAGCAGTTGCTTCAGGTCTGTATCGGTATGTCCCTTTATAAAATCGAAAGGCGCATGGTCCATACGCGCCATTAGCTCATGGCATTTATTCAGAATCGTTTTTCTCTGGCCCCAGGCAAGAACTGCCGCGAAAAAGCCGGCAATTTCAATATCCTGTTTTTTACTGAATAAATGCGGGATACTAACCGGATCCGGTTCAATGAAGTCCCGCCGGTTATAAAAATCTGCTTTGGCTTCAAGGAAATCTTTCAGGCCATCTCTCATCGTCGCATCTATGCCAAAGCCTGCGCCAGATCGGCCAGCAGGTCTTCAATGTCTTCCACACCAACGCTTAACCGCAACAGGTTATCAGTTACACCTGCCTTATCGCGTTCAGCTTTTGGAATAGACCCATGCGTCATACTAACCGGATGATTAATGAGCGATTCCACACCTCCAAGCGACTCGGCAAGGGTAAAAACCTTGAAGTTCGACGCAATACGGAACGTTTCCTGCAGGTCGGCATCCTTAAGCGTGATCGAGATCATGCCGCCAAAACCGCGCATTTGTTTTTTTGCTACTTCATAACCCGGATGATCTTCAAAGCCCGGCCAGAATATTTTGTCTACCCGGGGATGGTTTCTGAGATACCTCGCAACCTGCTCACCATTTTCGCAATGCGCCCGCATGCGCAGATGGAGTGTCTTTATGCCGCGAAGAACGAGGAATGCATCCTGTGGCCCTGGCGTGGCGCCGCATGCGTTGTATATAAACCACAGGTCTTTGTATAACTGCTCGTTGTTGGTAATCAGCGCGCCCATCACAACATCAGAGTGGCCGCCAATGTATTTGGTTACCGAATGCATCACAATGTCAGCGCCCAGGTCGATCGGGTTCTGCAGGTATGGTGATGCAAATGTGTTATCTACCGTTAGCAGCAGATCATGTTTCCTGGCTACCTTCGCTACCGCCTCGATATCAATGATCTGCATCGTCGGGTTTGTCGGTGTTTCGATCCAGATCAGCTTTGTTTTTTCGTTGATATACGGAACAATCTGGTCAGGTTTGCTCAGGTCCAGAAAATGAAATTTAATCCCGTACTTACTGAATATCTTTGTAAATATCCGGTAAGACCCCCCATAAAGGTCGTTGCCGGTAATGACCTCATCGCCGGGGTTAAGCAGTTTCATCACCGCATCGGTTGCACCCATGCCGCTTGAAAATGCCAGCCCGTATTTCCCGTTCTCAAGGGCCGCGAGACAGTCCTCCAGCGCTTTTCTGGTCGGGTTCGTACCGCGGGAATATTCATATCCCTGATTGTCGCCCGGCGACCGCTGCCAGTATGTAGACGTCTGATAGATGGGTGTCATGACCGCTCCCGTGCTGGGATCTGGCTCCTGCCCCGCGTGTATGGCTTTTGTTGCAAATTTCATGATGGATTATTTTCTTTCTCGAGCTCCGCCGCGAAACGGTAGCCGATATGTTTACCTGTCGGATAACCGCTGTTTGCGATCATCGATTGTTTCTGATCAAGAGTCAGGGCCTTCTCAGCAGCAAATGGCTGCGCAATAAGGTCAGACTGGATACATTGCAGAATAGCCTGCTGGGCAATGTCGTTAAGTTTATCCCAGTCTGCAAGCTGTGTTGAAAAATCAGTCCATAAAAATCCGAGCTGCCCCTCACCTTCCACAAGAAATTGTTTGTTCCGGTTAACGAAGATCCTGGCTACAAGATAACCGACGTCAGCCAGCCTGTTATATTTGATTGAATCTGCCAGGAAATTATGAATATAAATGACTCCGCAGTAAGCCAGTGTAGGGTCAAGCGCCACAGCCGGCGACTGCCTGATGCGGTGCTCGGCCGGAAACTGGAAAATATTGCTGTGCATAGAGGCAACGAGCATATCACCTGAAAATTTAAGCTGCGCTTCGAACTGGTTATTTTCCCTGTAAGACAATTCAACAGAAGGATCTTTTGCATGGTAATCGCGCTGCAGTTCTGCACCGATACGGGAAAGCACCGACTTCAGGTCATCAAAGACAGCCTTCGTGCTCCGGTAAGTGGATTGTTTTACTGACGCGCGGTTTTTCAGTTCAGTCAGGATCTGCTGGTAAGTGTCTGCGGTATTCATGCGTGGTTGCTACGGGTATGAGCTAATATTTCTTAATAAGCGCGTGCAAACAAGACCCTTTGTACAGATGGTTTTCCTGTCAGAATACAAACGCCGTCTTCCTGCGGATTATCTAAAGGAATACAGCGGATCGTAGCTTTTGTTTCTTCTTTAATGCGCTGCTCAGTCTCAGGTGTTCCGTCCCAGTGTGCTGATATAAAACCGCCCTTCTCGTCAAGCAGGGTTTTGAACTGCTCATAAGAATCTGCTTTTGTAATGTGCGAATCGCGGAAATTAAGCGCCCGGTCGAACAAATTCTGCTGAATCTCCTCGAGCAGTTGCTGCAGGTAAATCTCCAGGCCATC
Source organism: Pedobacter sp. SYP-B3415 (assembly GCF_004138205.1). Lineage (GTDB taxonomy): Bacteria > Bacteroidota > Bacteroidia > Sphingobacteriales > Sphingobacteriaceae > Pedobacter. Next base: position 147,095 of record NZ_RXNQ01000002.1, on the reverse strand, counting down.
CTGCATGACGGTTAATTTTGTTTTAGTATCACGGCGGGCTACCTCGACCGTACCATTTTCCATATCCCGCTTGCCGATGGCGATGCGAACAGGAACACCTTTCATTTCGTACTCGGCAAATTTGAAGCCGGGTCTCTGTGTATCCCGGTCATCATATTTAACCGCTATTCCTTTAGCCTTGAGCTTTACGATCAGCTCGGTAACAAAACTACTGATCACTTCCAGTTCTTCTGTTCCTTTATATATAGGCACGATAACTACCTGAATCGGTGCAAGTTTTGGCGGGATAACTAAACCTGAATCATCGCTGTGCGCCATGATCAGCGCACCGATTAACCGGGTGGAAACACCCCAGGATGTAGCCCAAACGTGTTCAAGCTTACCATCGCGGCCGGTAAATTTCACATCAAATGCCTTTGCGAAATTTTGACCCAGAAAGTGGGACGTGCCCGCCTGAAGCGCTTTTCCATCCTGCATGAGTGCCTCAATGCAATAGGTTTCGAGTGCTCCCGCAAAGCGCTCATTCGCCGATTTCCGGCCTCTGACGACAGGAACGGCCATCCAGTTCTCAACAAAGTCGGCATAGACATGCAGCATGCGTTCGCTTTCCTCGATTGCTTCTTCTTTCGTTGCATGCGCCGTGTGGCCTTCCTGCCATAAAAATTCGGCGGTACGCAGAAACAAGCGTGTACGCATTTCCCAGCGCACAACATTTGCCCACTGGTTAACCAGGATTGGCAGGTCACGGTAAGACTCTATCCAGCCTTTGTAGGTATTCCAAATGATCGTTTCGGAGGTCGGTCTGACAATCAGTTCTTCTTCCAGTTTAGCGTTCTCATCTACAATGATATTCCCGTTCCCATCGTTCTTAAGCCGGTAGTGCGTCACTACCGCACATTCTGTAGCAAAACCGTCAACGTGACTGGCCTCTTTTGAAAAGTATGATTTGGGAATAAAGAGCGGAAAATAGGCATTGCTGTGCCCGGTATCTTTGAACATCCGGTCTAAAATCGATTGCATTTTTTCCCAGATGGCATAGCCATGGGGTTTGATCACCATACAGCCCCGAACGGCAGAATGTTCTGCGAGATCGGCCTTGACAACGATATCGTTATACCACTGTGAGTAATCTGTTACACGGCTTGTTATTTCTTTGCTCATAATGTTAATGGAACGTAAATTGCAGCTATTTTATTAGTATCTATGGCTGCAAATTTATAAATTTATACCTACAAAAAAATTTCAACACACAACACCAAATAATATGAGACCTGTACACAGACTTTTACCGTTAGCAGCCGCCGTGGCCTTGTTCATGGCATCCTGCTCAACCTCGCGACTGGCGAGCACCACAGCCAGCGACGATGTGTATAACTCCAACGCCCAGGCACGGGTTGTTGAACGTAAGGCAGTTCCGCAAACCGCGCGTGGTAACCAGAGTTATTATGACGATGAGTACTACGGAACAAGCGATCCATACTATGACATGGATTACTCATCAAGAATAAACCGTTTTTACTACGGAAGCCCCTGGCGCACCTATTATGACCCCTACTATGGCTATTATGGCAACAATTTCTCTTTAGGTTTCGGTTTCGGCGGACCTTTTTATGGCAATTACTGGAATTCGCCTTACGGCGGATGGGGCCTGAACAGCTGGGGCTGGGGTAGCGCATGGTCACCTTACTGGGGCATGAACAATTATTGGTCACCTTACTGGGGCATGAATAACTACTGGGGTTACGGCAACTATTGGGGCGGCGGTATTGGCTGGGGTGGCGGTGGCTACTGGGGCGGAACCGGCGGCTGGTACACCGGTCGTACAACGAACGTGCCTGATTACCGTCCGCGTCCTTCGCGTGGCAGCGAATACGCCCGCCCGAACCGTGGGGAGGCCGGTGCCTACAGCGGTTTGAGTCCGCGGTCCAGAACTGTGGTAACAGATGCCAATGGCAACAGGGTATCGGGTCGTTCGAGATCGGAAATGTACCGCCCCGATCGTTCAAGCGGAAATGGCAATGCGCCTGCATCACGCGGGAATACTGATTACAGCAGGCCGACGCGCGGAAACAGCGAAAACAGCCGTCCGACATATACTCCGCCTACGCGGACTGAGTCCAGACCTACCTATACTCCCCCACCGTCAAATTCCGGTGGCAGCGGATCATCAGGGGGCGGCGGTGGCGGCGGTAGCCGCCCGACCAGAGGCAGAGGCTAATCTAAACGCACAACAACACACGAATGAAGAAGTTTTCTATGATGCTTGCAGCAATTACAGTAGCTGCTGCAAGCTCTGCATATGCACAATATGAGGGCGATGCATTGCGTTTCTCTCAAACAAACTACGGCGCCTCGGCGCGGATACGGGGCCTTGGCGGCGCACAGATCGGCCTGGGCGGTGATATCAGTTCGATGGGCGGTAACCCGGCAGGCATGGGTTTATTTACCCGCTCTGAATTTGCCTTCACGCCGGAATTCAATCAGACCGGCGCCTCGGCACAGTATCTCGGGCAAAGCTCAAAGTCGAACAAGGGTATGTTAAACCTGAGCCAGCTGGGCGTTGCCTGGTATAACCCTACCACGAGAAACACCGGCGAAAACACCGACAAGGGCCTGCTGAGTGTCGTGTTGGGCATCAACTACAACAGGAATAACGATTTCAGTGCGTTTTATGATTACGCCGGCACCAGCAGCTCAGGACCATCTGTGCGGAATTTCTTTGCCGAACTGGCAAACGAAAATGGAAACATCCCCACAAGCAATAATTTCGCGGGGCTTCCGGCTATTGCCTATGATAGCTTTCTGATCAATTATGGCGGCGGCGCGTATAACATTGGTACATCTCCGGCCAATTCAAACCGGATCAATGACACCAGAACGGGCTCGGTTTCTGAGTTGAACTTCAATGTTGCCCTGAATTTTTCAAATCAGTTTTATATCGGCGGCAGTCTTGGCCTGGTCAATACCAGGTACATGCGTACGCTGAACTATATGGAAACAGGAACCGTAAACGTAGATCCGAATGAAACTACAACGGTAAGCAATCCGAGCATACACAACTATGATTTGAGCTACCGTACCTCACAGGAGTCTAAAGGTTCGGGTATCAATGCCCGGATCGGTATGATCTTCCGCCCTACCAGCGATTTCCGTATCGGCGCAACTTTGCAGACACCAACATGGTTTACTGTAGAGGATATCTTTTCTGAGACAGTTGATAACCGGCTAACAAAACAGGGGTTCAGCAGGAACTATACCAATACACCGGATGAGTTCCCGTTTACCTATAACCTTCGTACTCCGTTAAAAGGATCATTGGGCGCCAGTTATATTATTGCAGGTACCGCATTGATCAGTGCAGACATTGATTATGTCGACTATGCCAGCATGGTTTTTAATACGAATAACAATGCAGAACCGGGAACAATAGCGCGAAACAACACTGGCGTTAAAAACCTCTATAAAGAAGCTGTAAACTACCGTTTTGGTGCAGAGTATAAAATTGATCTGATCAGTCTGCGCGCCGGTTATGGTGTAAGTGGAAGTCCGTTCCAGGGTGATGATAATGGTACCTTCGATACCAAAACATATAGCGGTGGCCTGGGTTACCGGGTAAAAAACTATTCGATCGACCTCGCGTACCAATACAATGATTTCCGTAATAGTTTCACCGCCTACGCGCTGTCAGATGGTTCGGAGCCGGTCGCTGATGTGAAGACAGGCAAAAACAACGTGTTTCTGACCGTTGGCCTGCGTTTCTGACGATAAGCATAATGAAAATAAGCAAAAAAGGCTGTCCGAAAATTCCGGACAGCCTTTTTTCGTATGCAATGTCACAAACTTTCAAACTACGATCCCACGGCAATGAGCTAAATTATCTTTTAAATAATTCCGTATAAGGATTTGCCTTTTGCGCCAAGGTTATCAACCCTTGCCTCGATCTTAGGATCTTTGATCAGTTCCGGCGCGTGATGCGGTTTCCTGCGCGCATCGATAATGAGCGGACCGGTGCACCCCCAGTGTTTATTCCGCGTAACGGCACCGATGCCATGCACATCAGCTGCCGGGTTGCTTCGGGTAAATGTGATCCAGACAAAGTTAGCCGTATTTGCTGCTGTAAAATCAGCATCATCACAAAGCACGAGCAGTACGACCCCATCCCGTAAACGTTCCGGAAAATCGCGATCAAGTGCATTTACATAATCTTCGGTAGTTTCCGAACCCGAATAAGCCGGGGCCTGAACCGCCAGTACACCTGGCAAGGCAAGCTTTACGTTGGCCATTGCGCCGGTCAAACCTGCCGGGACCTCTGTTGCGAGTTGGCGCTTAGGTCTTCCGGCGGCAGCCAGTACCAGTTTTGAACCGCTGTTAAGTCCTGTGCCTGTATAATCTAAGGTGTCTATCGTTGTGTTGGTGTGGAAGTGCAGATCGCGCGAGAGGTCAAGACGCTCAAAAACGTGAGATAAGAATTGTTCAATATGATGTGTTGACAGCGTTTCATCGTCTTCACGGGCAGCAATAAACAGATATTTAGCCAAACTGAGCTGATTCTTACCTAAGATATGATTCGAAATCGTCAGGATTTCCTGAGGCTTTCTTTCATCCAGGTAGGGTGTATAACGCTCGCTGCCAATTGCAAACAGCAGCGGATGCACACCAGCGGCGTCGACTGCATGTACCTCCTTGAGGCCATTAATTTCTTTCGGCATCGCTGCACCTGTAATCTGGTGGATCAGGGCACCAAAAGCAGTATCTTCCTGCGGCGGCCTGCCAACCACGGTAAAGGACCAAACGGCGTCTTTCCGGTGATACACTTTATGCACTTTCATCAGTGGAAAAGGATGTACCAGGCTGTAATAACCAAGATGGTCTCCAAATGGTCCTTCAGGTTTCGTATCGCCAGGATAAACCGTTCCGGTGATGACGAAGTCTGCATCCGCCGACAGGCAAAAGCCTTCTTTATCATAGAAATACCTGAATCGCCTGTTGCCCAGTGCCCCGGCAAATGTCATCTCAGACAGCCCTTCAGGCAGCGGCATAACAGCGGCAAGCGGATGAGACGGCGGGCCGCCCACAAATATGCTCACCTTTAGAGGCTGTCCTTTTGCGTTAGCTTTACTCTGGTGAACACCTATGCCCCGGTGAATCTGGTAGTGCAGGCCAATTTCCCGGTCTTGTATATAACTGTTACCCGCAAGTTGAATGCGGTACATGCCCAGGTTCGCATGCATGATACCGCGCTGATCTGGATCTTCGGTGTAAACTTGTGGCATTGTTACGAAAGGTCCGCCATCCATAGGCCAGTTTACAATCTGAGGAAGAGCTGAAACCGTTGTTTCCCGAAATGGTGTACGTGAAAAGCGCATCCTGAGCGGCAAGGCTGAGACCGCATTCGCTGCACTGCCCGCATATTTAAGCGGATTTTTGAGGGCTTTGACCGGATCAGACCGGAGTGAAACCAGCTGTTTAACAGCGTTCATGCTATCACGAAACATGAATGCTGACCGCTCCAGTGTTCCAAATAAGTTTGATACTGCAGGGAATGCACTTCCCTTCACATTCTCAAAAAACAATGCCGGCCCCCCGGCATCGAAAACACGCATGTGAATGGCCGCCATCTCGAGGTAGGGATCAACTTCTTCTTTGATACGGATCAAATGTCCGTGTTTTTCAAGATCAGCGATACAGTCACGCAAACTTTTATAGCCCATTCAGCAAAGATAAACATCCATCCGGCAAGGCCGAAACGAATAAACAAAACCGCCGCAGCTCAGTTTGTACTGACCCTGCGGCGGCATACTGTAACCCTTATAACCTATTTCTTTCCTGCGAATGAGCGGAGCATCCAGGTAGTTTTTTCCTTAAACTGCATAAAGCGGTTAACCATGTCATTGGTGCCGTCATCGCCCGCCTGTTCAGTTGCATCTAAGAGCTCTCTCTCAAGCTCTATGAGTTTAGCCATATCGGCCAGAACTTCATCAACCATATCAAGATCTTTCATCCCGATCGTATCAGCTTCTTTAATTACAGAGGCCTGAATGTAGTCAGCAAAACGGCTGTGGGGTGGTTTACCCAGGGTAAGCACACGCTCAGCAATCTCATCAATGGTGGTTTGCGCTTCCGTATACAATTCTTCGAACTTCACATGAAGCGTAAAAAAGTTTTGTCCCTTAATATTCCAGTGACAACCTCTAAGCTTCTGATAATGAATATGATAATTCGCCAGATAATCGTTCAACATATCTACGATAGGTCTGACTTCTTTTTCGTCTAAGCTGATTTCTTTTGCGTCCATTGTATTTGAATGTTTACAGCTTCAAAACAATTTGTACAGGCAAATGTTTTCCGCTCTTCCATTATTGTCTTAGGGCTCACAATACCAATGTTAAGATGTCGTTAGTAATCACGAGGTGTTCGATAATATTCGTAATATTGTACCCTCGTTTTCATAGTTTTATAGGATCATAGATGTATAAATTTTTAATTACGATTGCCGTCCCGCTGCTTTTTGCAGCCCGGGCCAACGCGGCCGTCGCCCCTGATTCCATCAGCGTGGAAAACAACAATGGCAAAAGGGTCGTTGTGCACAGGGTTGATGCAAAAGACACCTATTACTCGATCGGCCGGCGGTATAATGTGGCGCCGAAAGACATCATGAGTTTTAACAAAAACAAGTTTCTGAGCATCGGCGTGATCATCAAGGTACCTACCCAGATTAACTTCACGTCTGCGCAGCCAACAAACCCGCAATACCAGCCTGAGTCGGTAACATCGGCAAAACAGCAGACGAGCACGGCACAGGTTCAGCCTGAAACGCCGGTATCTGCCGGGCCTGCTATTATCGAACACGTTGTGCAGCGCAAGGAAAATCTGAACCTTCTTGCTGAAAGATATGGTACCACAGTAAATGAAATCAAGCGTCTGAACAACCTGCGAACAATTAACCTCAGTATCGGACAGGTTTTAAAAATTCAGGCTACGCGGAACGCGGGCACCGAGAACAGCGCCTCAGAAAACGTTCAGAGCGGAAATACCATTCCTGCGAATGCCCGTGTTGGTCAGGCACCTCCCGCGGCTCAGGAAAAACCGGTTTTACTTCCGCAAGGCGGCCAGCCTTCGGGAAATACACCTGTGCAGAATACGCCGCCAGGTAAAACCTATAATGTCGATGCTTCAGGAAAGTCCGGCTCGCCGGCGTTTGTAGAACACACTGTGGCATCGAACGAAACCATCTACTCTATTTCGGTCAGGTATGGTGTGTCAATGGATGAGATCAAAAGAAAAAATAACCTGGGAAACAACGCGCTCACCACTGGCCAGAAATTATTGATTAAAGGGGAATATCCGCCTAAACCTGTTCAACAGCCGGAAGATGCCCAAGGTAACGGCGATACACTCAAAGATCCTTCCTTGCGCTATCCCGCAAGCCGGTACGGGCTTAACCAGGTTGAGGAGAAAGGAACGGCCGTGTCAATCAGCGATCCTGATCTCGACGCCAGCAAAATGCTCGTACTTCACCGCACCGCTCCGATCGGTACTGTGATCAAAGTGACAAACCCGATGACTCACCGCACTACGTTTGCAAAGGTTGTTGGAAAATTTACGGAAAACGAAACGACAAAAGACGTTATAATTGTCATGACCAAAGCCGTAGCCGATTCTTTGGGTGCGCTCGATAAACGTTTCTTCTGCAACCTCTCATACGGTCTTCAGGAAAATGAACAATAAACCTTTTATCATTGGTATCGCGGGGGGAAGCGGTTCCGGTAAAACTTTTTTTCTAAATTCTTTTCTGCATCACTTTGCGCAGGATGAAGTGACGCTTGTGTCTCAGGATGACTATTATATTCCTGCAGGCGAAATGACCCAGGAAGAGAATAAGCTGTATAATTTTGATTTGCCTTCTACAATAGACGATGCCCAGTTTCTGGGAGACATTCGCAGGTTGATAAGCGGCGAAGCCGTCTACAAAAAGGAATACAGCTTCAACAATCCGCTTGCCGTGGTTAAAATTCTGGAAATCAAGCCTGCCCCCATCCTGATCGTTGAAGGTTTGTTCATCTTACATTTTCAGGCGATTGATGCGCTGCTGGACATGCGTATTTTTGTGGAAGCAACTGAAACGGTTGCTTTAAACCGGCGGATTAAACGTGACGGTATGGAACGCGGCTATCCGGAAGACGACGTGCGATACAAGTGGGAAAATCACGTAATGCCATCCTATCGTGAATTTCTGCTGCCCTACCGTGAGCATTGTCATAAAATCGTGGAAAACAACAGCAACGAGCCCGACGAACTTATCCGCGCAACTGAGCTGATTTCGCTGGAAGTAAAAGAACGGCTCAGGCAGCACCAGGCCGGCAGTTGATAATTCCGCCGTACAATCTTCGCACATTTGTCGCCTTATCCGGTCCGAATAAACCTGGGGCTGTTATTGAATGTCGATACACAAATCGACTTCCTTTAGCCAGCTGCCAGATCATCCACACGCCGATAATGATACTTTAGCCGCCGGTTAGGTCAGTGCCATTGTGGGAACATGCCCGGGTATTGTCAGCCGGCCACGAGTGGCCTGCCTGATGTAGTCGACCGAAACATCGGGAGCACGCTCCAGCAGCAGAAATCCGCCTTCCGGCAGGATATCCAGCACGGCAAGTTCGGTAACAACTTTACGGATGCACCTTACACCTGTCAACGGGAGGGTGCATTCAGGCAGCAGTTTGCTCTCGCCGGCTTTATTCACGTGTTGCATGGCCACGATAATGTTTTTTGCCGAAGCAACAAGGTCCATGGCGCCTCCCATGCCTTTTACCATCTTACCTGGTATTTTCCAGTTGGCAATATCACCGTTCTCAGAGACCTCCATGGCCCCCAAAATGGTAAGATCTACCTTTTGTGCACGGATCATTCCGAAGCTCATAGCCGAATCAAATATTGAACTGCCGGGCAGTGTGGTTATTGTTTGTTTGCCGGCATTGATCAGGTCAGGATCTTCATCCCCTTCAAAAGGAAAGGGTCCCATGCCAAGAAGTCCATTTTCAGACTGGAGCACGACATGTACCTCTTCGGGAATATAATTGGCTACCAGTGTGGGAATTCCAATGCCCAAATTAACGTAATAGCCGTCCTGTATTTCTTTGGCAATGCGTTGTGCAATCTGTTCTTTTGTAAGCATATTTACTTTTTTTGCCCTATCAGTCCGAGGTGCGTGTTCAAAAATGAGTCATTGTATTTCAATCCATAGCCAAGCATCCGGTCCATAGAGCTATGAGCAAATAACAGGATACCTGCAAACTTCAAAAGCCCGATGTCAGTATACCATCCAAGACAGCCGAGGAAAATAGCCACAAGTTTGTGATGAAAAAGGTTATAAATCCAGGCGCCACTACGCGGGCCAAAGGCGTATGCGACCATGCTCAGGTCAGGTAACAACAGGCAGGCAGGAAAAAGCCACCAATTGTATTCAAGCCTGCTAAACAAAAGCATACACGCGAGAAACATTCCCGCTTCTTCGAGTGCAATAATTCTTTTCATGACGACGTTTTTTGTCTAACCGTTCTTTGCTCGATGCGTTTCTCATACGCTGAACCCTGGAAAATGCGATGCACATAGATACCCGGCGTGTGAATATGATCCGGATCGAGCTGGCCCGGTTCAACCAGCTCTTCTACTTCTGCTATGGTGATTTTTCCGGCCATAGCCATTACCGGATTAAAGTTTCTGCTTGTGGCACGAAAAACAAGATTGCCGGCTGTATCGCCCTTCCATGCTTTTACAATAGCAAAATCCGCTTCAAAGGCAAGCTCCATGAGGTAGTCCTTGCCGTTGAAATTTCTGATTTCCTTTCCATCTGCCACTTCAGTACCAATCCCAGCAGGGGTAAAAATTGCCGGCATTCCGTAACCTGCCGCCATACAGCGCGTAGCCAGCGTCCCCTGAGGAATCAGCTCAACCTCCAGCTCTCCGCTAAGCAATTGCCTTTCGAACTCAGCATTCTCGCCTACATAAGACGCGATCATTTTCCTGACCTGCTTTTTATGAAGCATCAGCCCGATGCCGAAATCGTCTACACCCGCATTATTGGAAATGCAGGTAAGGTTTTTCACATTCTTGTGAACCAATGCATTGATGCAATTTTCAGGTATACCGCAAAGGCCAAAGCCGCCGAGCATCAGGGTTGAACCATCGGAGATATCACTAACCGCGGCTACAGCTGAGGGGACAACTTTATTGATCATATATTTGGTTTTCTACTAAAGTAAGCAAATGCAGCGAGATCAAAAATCATTTTGAACACACCGTAGTTTTGAATTGATCTTAATAAACCCTAGTTTTGCAGGAATGATGTTTGAACGAGATGAGATTCAGGGTTTTGTAAGCCAGTTGCCGACAGATCCGGAATTAATGAAAGGGATAGGCGCATATTTTGCGTGCAGCGCGGAATTCAAAAAGTGTTGTAAAAAATACAAAAAGGGCAACCGCTGTAAGAAGTGCCCTGGTAATAAAAAGAAATAAGGATATCTTATTTATAGATCTCTATGATCTTATCGTTGCTGCCATCATCAGTAGCCAGATAGACCTTTCCATCCGCCGCAGGCAAAACAGCCCTTAACCTGCCGAAGGTATTAATGAAAAATGGCTGCTGACTTTCTATTTTGCTTCCATCCTCACTTAGTTTGAGTTGAATTAGTCGCTTATCTTTGAGGACGGCTAACAAAAGTGAGTTACGCCATTGCGGAATGTAGTCATTGTTGTAATAAGCGAGACCGGCCGGTGCTATAGTAGGCGTCCAGGCAGCCAGGGGCTCGACTACATTATTTGCAGAACAGAAAGTTTTTTCATTGTTTTCGTTGCAATAACCGAGCACATTGGGCCATCCGTAGTTGCGGTTTTTTTCAATCAGATTGATTTCATCATCGCTGTTTGGTCCGTGTTCAGAAATATACAAACGGTTTCCGACCTGCACCAGGCCCTGCGCATTTCTGTGACCAAAGCTCCACAACGGGTTACCGGCAATAGGATTATCAGCAGGTATGGTTCCGTCAAGATTGATCCGAAGCAACTTTCCTGAAAGTGATGCAGTGTTTTGGGCACTGCCCTGCACATTGGCATCACCGGTTGTAATAAGTAGTTTTTGATCCGACGTGATCAATAACCTGGAGCCGTTGTGGATATTTGCAGCCGGAATACCATCAAGAAGGATCCGCGGGCTTCCTAATGCATTGTTCGAAAAGGTAAGTCTTACAACTTTCTGGCGGTAGGGATTTCCATAGTTGTAAGAAACATATACATAAGGATTATTTGCAAAATCAGGATGCAAGGCCATGCCTAACAGTCCGCCCTCGCCATTCGCAACTACATCTGAGATGGTATGCAGTGCATTCACTTGTCCGTTAGCAATATTAAGCCTGCTGATCTTCCCGCCGCGTTCAGTGAACCACAGTTCTCCGGCGGGACCGAAAGCGATTTCCCATGGCTCCGAAAGCCCCGATGCGACTACCCGTGTCTTTAATTCGGCATCAGGAAGGTCGGCACCACCACCCGGGTTCTTTTTACAGGTAGTGAAAAACAATACAATGATGAAGGCGAGTTTAATTAGTCTCATTGCGCAGGTATTTTGATACCCGAATAACAATGATGAATCAAATTGGTTTTTACCTTGTTGCTGAAGTGTTTAATTCAGGTAAACATACGTTATCCCGTCTCCGCCACGGTCTGCATGTTCATCTTCCATGCGGCTCACCTGGCTATACTTTTTCAGATAATCCCTTATCAATTTACGTAGAATACCATCTCCCCGGCCATGTATCAGTTTAATAGAGGGAAAACCCATCATAATGGCCTTGTCCAGATATTTTTCCACTTCGTGCAGGGCTTCTTCTCCGCGCATGCCGCGCAGATCAAGCTCAGGACTGAATGACGCGACCACCTCGGTCATCTTCGACCCGTATGAACCGGTCCTGATTTCTTTTTTAAGCTGTTTGTGGCTGATCTTCTGGACCCTGTTCCGCTTCACAACCGACCTAAGGTCACCAATGGCCAGGACTAAGTTGTCGCGGTTTATCTCAAGAACCTGACCGGTCGTATCGCTGTCGAGCAGCTTGACCCAATCGTTTACGGCGATAGCACCGCTAACAGGTTGCGGTACCTGCGGTGTTTCTTCACGTACGGTATGGCGTATCAGTTCGTTTTGAAGATTCTTGCGAAGGCTGCGGGTAACGTCTTTTTCAGCCTGTTTTTCCCTGATTTCTGATATCGTGTTTTCTACGAGTTTGTTGGCATTTCTGATAATGTTCTGTGCCTCTGCCTTTGCTTCCTTGAGCAGGGTCTTCCGGTTCTCTTCCAGGAAAAGTTTAAGCTTTTCGTTTTCAGCAACCAGGTTTTTAGCCTTGTTTTGCTGGTTAGCAAGGGCAATCCGCGACTCATGGATGGTTTTTTTCTCACGTTCAAGATCAACCAACAGACTGTCGAGACGGTTTTGGTTTGTTCCGGTCTTTTCTTTGGCCAGTTCAATAACTTCCTTTGGCAAACCAATATTTTGCGCTATTTCGAAAGCGTATGAGCTGCCCGGCTTACCCATTTCAAGTACATACAGCGGTCGCATATTCCGGTTGTCGAACAACATAGACGCATTTTCCAATCCTTCCGTATTTCCGGCAAACAGCTTCAGGTTCGAGTAGTGTGTTGTAATGACACCCCTTGCTTTTTTACTGTTGATAACCTGAAGTACAGCCTCAGCCATCGGTCCGCCAAACTGCGGATCGGTTCCGGTTCCGAATTCGTCAATCATCACCAGCGTTTTCGGTGTAGCATGTTCAACAAAATAGCGCATCTTCTTAAGGTGTGCGCTATAGGTGCTGAGATCGCTTTCAATAGACTGGTCATCGCCGATGTCTGCAAAAATCTGATCAAATATACCTACCTCACTTTGTTCATCGACCGGGATAAGTAAACCTGACTGCAACATCATTTGCAGGAGCCCCACGGTTTTCATACAAACCGATTTGCCGCCGGCATTCGGGCCGGAAACGAGCACGATGCGGGTAGCCTGATCAATATGCACATTCAGCGGAACGACCTGTTTACCCTCCTCCCTGAAGGAAAGGAACAACAAAGGGTGACGGGCATTGACGAGTTTCATGCGTGCTTCTTTCACCAGCACCGGCATTCCTGCCTCGATTTGCATAGCAAAGAGGGATTTGGCGCGCACAAAGTCAAATTTCGTAAGAAAACCGTGGTAGCTGAGCAGCAGTGAGCTGTAAGGTCTGACGGCATTGGTTAATTCGATTAAAATCCGGATAATTTCCCGGCGCCGGTCAAATTCAAGATCGCGTAATTTGTTGTTGAGCGTAAAGACCTCTTCCGGCTCCATATAAACGGTTTGGCCGGATGCAGATTCATCATGAATAAAACCCTTCAGTTTACGTTTGTGTTCAGCAAGAAGCGGAATGCACATACGGCCATCCCTGATAGTCAGGCTGCCATCGGCAGTCCAGTTGCTTGCAGTAGCCTGCTTATAGATCGCGTCCATACGCTTCCTGACATCCTGTTCCGTGCGGCTGATGGCAGCGGTAATATCCTGCAGCTCGCGCGATGCATTCGGTTTGATTTTGCCTTTTGCGTCGAGCACCTTATCAATCTCACGAAGTAAGTTTTTCTCTATTGGCAGGTGTTCAAACAAGGCCTCCAGATTGGGATAAACACCTTTTCGCTCGTCGAAAAACCGGAGCACAGAAAATACAGTCTGCAGCGAGGTATAGAGGTTGAACCATTCTTCCTCCAGGAGGAATGTGCCCTCAACTTTGATCTTCTCGATCAACGCCTTGATATCAAAGAATGTATTGATCTGAAGCGGTTCGGCGTTTTCCAGAATGCTTTTAAATTCATGTGTCTGGCGCAGAAACTTATTAATCTGATCATACCTGTTCATGACCTGCATTTTCGCAACGAGGTCCTGCCCCATTGGGCTGAGGCAATTTTTTGCTACCAGCAGGCGGATCTCGTTGAAACCCAGCCTTTCCTGGCAATTATCGGGATATAACATTTTTAATCTTTCGTTTTGTATTCCGCTTTACAGAATCTGCTTTCACTTTCTTCAGTGAGTCAGTTTTCTTAAGCTGAAAAACTTTCTTCAACGAATCCGCCTTTTTGACGGAATCGCGTTTGCTGATCTTGCTGGCCCTTTTACCGGCTTCAACAAGTTCCAGAGAGTCTTTTTTTGACTGGGCAACCTGGAGCTTTTTGAGCCGGCCGGTTACTTTTGTATAGATTCCATTGAAAACTTCGGGATTTGTATAATAATAATCCAGGCTCCGGGTGTAACGCGCAGAATCAATTCCGAATTTTTTATACACGCCCTGGTAATACGCGGCACCGATTTGTTTGACGGAATCCTGTGCCGGCATAACAGCCAAAAAACCGTCAACAAGGTGAATATCTACCAGGATATCTTCCATTTGCCGCGGCTGTATAACCTCTGCCGGAATCCCCGGCTTACACGCAGAGACGGCAAGTGCCAGACAAAGTGCTGAAATTAATTTTCTCATTATCTTTTAAAACCTCTTAATTATGTCGCGAGGTTCTTAATTTTACCCAAAAATACCAATAAATGAGCATAGCAGACAATTTGTTAAAATATAAAAAGGAGCTCTCGGCTATTGATGTGGAACTTGTTGCAGTTTCAAAAACGCAGCCGGTTGAAAGTATTGAAGAGGCATATACAGCCGGTCAGCGTATTTTTGGCGAAAACCTGGTTCAGGAAATGGCAGAAAAATATGAAAAACTGCCAAAAGATATTGAATGGCACCTGATTGGGCATTTACAGACAAACAAAGTTAAATATCTAGCACCATTTGTAACGCTTATTCATGCCGTAGACAGCCTGAAGCTACTGATTGAAATTAATAAACAGGCGGCAAAATATAACCGGATCATCGATTGCCTGCTGCAGGTTTACATTGCAGATGAAGAGACGAAATTCGGGCTTGGCTTTGATGAGGTTATCGATCTTCTGAGGTCTGAATCGTTCAAAGAACTAAAAAATATCAGAATTACAGGTCTGATGGGCATTGCCACGAATACCAAAAACCCAAAGCAGATCAAGGCTGAATTTTATGAGCTGCGCACTTTTTTTAAAGGGATCAAGGAAAGCTTTTTTAATACAGATGGTTCATTTACTGAAATATCTATGGGTATGTCTGATGATTATAAGATAGCTATTGAAGAAGGAAGTACCATGGTACGCATCGGTAGCGGTATTTTTGGCAAACGCGCCGCAAAACAAGTAAAAAAATCACAAACGGAGGATTAATGCACGATATTCAGATCAGGAAAGCGGTAGCAGGCGATTGCGTCAGGATGATGGAGCTGGTTAACGAACTGGCGCTGTATGAAAAGGCACCCGAAGAAGTAACGGTCAGCATGGAGGAATTTATCGATGCTGGTTTCGGCGAAAAGCCTGTATGGGAAGCGTTCGTTGCCGAAGAACAAGGGATAGTGATCGGTCTGGCGATCTTTTATACCCGGTATTCAACCTGGAAAGGCCGCCGGTTATACCTGGAAGATTTTTTGGTTACCGATGCCAGTCGTGGCCGGGGCGTTGGTACCTTGCTTTTTGAGCGTGTCATGAAAGAAGCCGCTGACCGGAACTATAACGGTATGACCTGGCAAGTTTTGGACTGGAATGAGCCCGCACTGAATTTTTATCGTAAATACGCTGCCACTATTGAGTCTGGCTGGCTGAATGCATCCTTTTCCGAAGAAGTCATAAAAGGGTATTCCCGTTCCTGATCACGCTAACCTGTCCCAATCACGCATGCTGAGCGCGTCGCTTTCATGCTGGCAATGGAGAAACATATATATAGAATGGAAGTTTACAAATTTGGCGGAGCATCGGTTAAAGATGCCTCGGGAATAAAAAATGTTGTTAGCATAATCAGTGCGCATAAAACTGGTGAATTGCTGGTCGTTGTTTCGGCATTGAATGGGGTAACAGATAAACTGGAGAAACTGGCATATGCATTCCTGGCGTCTCAACCGGATTCCCAGCAACTTTTTGAAGGCATCAAAAAAGCACATTTTGATGTGCTGCACGAGCTTTTCCCTGACAACAGCCATCCGATCTATGATGAAGTGGCGAACACTTTTGTGGAAATCGAGTGGCTTCTCGAAGAAGATGCGCAGGACGATGCCGATTATTTATATGATCAGATCGTCTCTATTGGTGAAGTCGTTTCAAGCAAAATACTGAACGCCGCCCTGAACGCCGGGGGTTGCACGGCCATTTGGGCTGACGCCAGAAATTACATAAAGACTGATAATACATATCGCGAAGGACAGGTAAACTGGGCCGAAACCGAACGCGAGGCAAGGAGCCACCTTCCTGCTTTATTGAAAGGTTATGTAGTCGTGACTCAGGGATTTATCGGCGGGACGAGCGAAAATTATACAACTACGCTCGGCCGCGAAGGTTCAGACTATTCTGCAGCAATATTTGCCTCAGTCATGGATGCAACATCGCTCACCATCTGGAAAGACGTGCCGGGGGTGCTTAATGCCGATCCGAAATGGTTTGAAAAAACAGAGAAGATCCCGCAGCTCTCTTATCATGATGCTATTGAGCTGACCTACTACGGGGCTACGGTCATCCATCCCAAAACCATCAAGCCGCTACAAAACAAGAACATTCCTTTGTTCGTCCGATCATTTATCCAACCGGGAGGAGCACATACGGAAATAAATAATCAGCCAAATCCGCTGCCTGTACCATCTTTTATTTTCAAAGTTAACCAGGTATTGATATCGGTATTGCCTAAAGACTACTCATTCATTATTGAAGAAAATCTAAGTACCATATTCGGAATTTTTCATCAGCACCGGGTTAAGGTAAATACGATGCTGAATTCGGCCTTAAGTTTTTCGGTGAGCATCGACTATGATGAACGGAAGCTCAACCCCTTGCTTGAAAGTCTGATGAAGGATTTCCGGGTGAAGTATAACACCAATATGGAGCTTGTTACCATCAGGTATTATAATCAGGAAACAATAGACCGGGTGGCCGAAAATAAAGATATTCTTCTCGAGGTAAAGAGCCGGCATACCTGCCAGATGGTGATGAAAAACAAGGGACAATGAATCATGCCTTGCTGCAGCCGGATGTTCAGAAATGGTTATGGGACCATGCTGATGCTGATGTGCATCGCATTGCGCTATCATCCAGCCCGTTTCAACAAATCAGTGCTGCTGAGCTTGCTACCCAGCTGACAGCCAGGAGAAACAGCCGGAAAAAGCTGCCAACATGGTATGCAACACCCGGCATCATCTTCCCTACCCTTTTATCGATTGAGCAGGCATCTTCTGAAACTACGGCCCGCTATAAGGCAGGACTTGTAACAGGTAAATCTGTAGCAGACCTGACCGGTGGTTTCGGGGTAGACAGCTTATACTTCTCCCGCCGGGCCCAGCGTGTGCTGCATTGCGAAATGAATAGCCCGCTGGCGGAGGTCGCAGCGCATAACGCTCGTCTGCTCGGTTCGGAAAACATTCGTTTTGCCCACGCTGACGGGCTGGATCTGCTAGCCGCGGAAAAACTGAGTTTCGACACGATTTATCTTGACCCGGTACGCCGGGGGCTCACTGGAAAGGTCTTTCTGTTTGCAGACTGCCAGCCAAATGTTATTGAACACCTGGATTTTCTCATGGCGCACTGCCGCAGGCTCATTATTAAAAGCTCGCCGTTGATTGATCTCACAGCCGGAATACGCGAATTGGGCGGTGTGACTGAAATACATATTGTAAGTGTGCGCAATGAATGTCGCGAGTTGCTATGGGTTATTGATGAAAATCGATCGGCTACACCAGAAATAATCGCGGCGAGCCTCAACTCGTCAGACAAATGTTACCGGGTACGTCCCGGCGCAGAGATGGTTGAACCTGAATATGCTGCTATGGGTCATGACGGCTTTTTGTTTGAGCCCGATGCGGCTGTGATGAAGTCAGGTGCTTTCAATCAGGTTGCGCAGGACTTCGGACTAAAAAAAATTGCACCGCAAAGCCATCTCTACACCGGAAGTCAGCATGTACCGGAATTTCCGGGACGGGTATTTACTATACGCGAAGTTACAGACTGGCCCATCTTCAAAAAACAAAAAGGAACTGCTGGAAACGTGATTGTGCGCAATTTTCCGTTAAAAGCAGCCGAACTTTCAAAAAAATACAATCGCGGTGCTGCCGACACCGATTTTCTGATCTTCACTACGAACTTAACCGGTAAACAAATCGTTATTTCGGCAGAAATTCTTCAGTATTATTAGCTATCGAGGTAGGCTGCCTGCCGCGTAAGCAACGCTCTGTACTTATTAAAAATCGCGGTTTTTGAAACAAAGCCAACGTACATCGCCTCTTCGTTGACAACCGGCAGCAGCCAGACATTTTCGTGTTCCATGTCCTCAAGAACCAGTTTTAGATCTGTATGGATGCTGACGATTTTAGGTGCCGGCTGCATCAGCTCGCTAACCGTGATATCTTCAGCTGCCGGTTTGTTCAATACATGCTGAAAAAGATCTTCGGCATAAAGCAAACCGAGAAATGCTCCGTTATCAGCAAGAACCGGGAAGAGGTTATGTCTTGACTTAAGCATTTCATGTAAACGTCCGCGCACAGAATCATTGATTTTAACCGCGAGAAAGTCTTTCTCAATAACGTACCTGAGTTTCATCATATTCAGTACCGTTGCGTCTTTATCCTCATGAGACAAAAGCTCTCCCGCGTCAGCCAGGGGCTTTGTATATATGGAATGTTTTTGATAACCACGGCTGATCAGGTAAGAAACTGCCGTGGTAATCATCAATGGCACCATTAAAATATAACCGCCTGTAATCTCCGCAATCAGAAAAATACCGGTCAGCGGTGCATGCATGATTGAGCCCAGCGAAGCTGCCATTCCGGCTACAATAAAATTACCCACATTGACCTCGGCGAGACCGCTCAGATTAATGGCGTAGGCAAAACAGAACCCGATCAGTCCGCCGATGATCAGACTCGGTGCAAAAGTTCCGCCATTACCGCCCGCACCAAGGGTAACCAATGTTGCAACAGATTTTGCAAAGACGGTCAGTAATGTGAAAACAAGCATTGCCGAAGGAAACTCGTTGTAGCCTGAGAAGATGCTATTGTTAATCACCGAATTATAATCGCCGAGCAATAGTTTTCGAATGGTAATATAACCCTCGCCATACAGTGTCGGAAACAGGAACACCAGCGCCCCTAGAGCAAGCCCCCCGACCAGGACCTTGCGGTACGGACTCTTGATCTTGTAAAAGAAAGATTTAACCGCGTAATTGGCTTTGATAAAATAAATAGCGAACAAGCCAATTAGTCCGGCCAGCACAATATACCAGCCGAGCGCCCTGGTCTCCCAGCCCTGGCTTACGATATAAAAAAGCTGCTCATTATAAAAAAAACGTGCTACGACTGCTCCGGTTGCCGAAGCCAGAAAAAGCGGAATAAAGACAGGAATGGTAAACTCAGGGAGCAGGATCTCTATGGCAAATACAATTCCAGCAATGGGACTATTAAATGCCCCTGCTATTGCCCCCGCGGCACCACAGGCAAGCAATAAGGTGACTTCGCGGTATGAAAGCCCCAGGAATGTGCCCAGGTTAGAGCCGATCGATGAACCGCTGGTTACCACGGGCGCTTCCAGTCCGGTAGATCCGCCAAAACCAACCGTAACCGCTGCAGTAATTATTTGAGAGTAGATATTGTGAAGCTCGACACGGCTGGACCGTTTTGAGATCGTGCGAAGGAGCGGAGTCAAGCCGGTTTCAAACTTTCCCTTCACAATGAACTTGCGCGCATACAGCACGGAAAGAAAAATCCCAACAAGCGGAAAAAGCAAATAGAGATAATATTTATAACGCCACTGAAACCCTGTCTGCAAAAAGTCTTCAATGTGATGTGTCAATGATTTCAGCAATGCCGCTGCCAGTCCGGAAAGAACGCCCACAATGACCGCCGCGACAACCAGGAAATTGCGATTGGAAATTTTTGTTTTGCGGTACGAATTGATCTTATCTACCGCCCTGATGAGATTATCATACATGAAGCCAACATCTGGTGCAGCTCAAAGGTAGGCTTTATGCCCCGGAAATAAAATTATAACCGCAGGCCCCTTGGTCTAACTGTCGTATTTCTCCAGTAAATTAAGTAATACTGCAAAATCTTTAGGGTACGGAGCTTCCACAGCGATCTCCATATCGTCAACGCCTTTGAAAACGAGCGATCTCGCATGCAGGGCGAACCGTTTCATAATCGGTTGTTCTTCCTCACCCTTCGCCAGTCTGAATCCTCGTTTGATCGAAGACAGAAAAACAGGCTTTCCTTTATAAAGATCATCCCCGCATATTGATGCCTTTTGTGTGGCCAGGTGAATACGGATCTGGTGCATACGGCCTGTAATCGGCTGGCAGTTTACGAGCGTATAGTGTTTGAAATAGGTTAGCGAGTTGAAAATCGTTTCTGCACGTTTGCCATCCTTTCGGTCAATTGATACGTTTTTATTGCCCGCATTCAAAATGGGAAGATCTACAAGTAAATCAGTAAAGATGACGTGACCATCCACAACAGCATGGTAATTTTTAGTCACTTTTCTGCGTTCAAATTGCATAGAAGCCGAACGGTATGCTTCGGGCGTTTTCGCAATAAGCAGGCATCCCGAAGTTTCTTTGTCCAGACGGTGGCAAACCTGTGCATCCGGATGGTATTGCTTGGCCAGGCGTAACATGTTAAGTTCGCCGGGTGCATTACGCTCATCGAGCGAGGAAACAAAGGGCGGTTTGTTAACAACGACATAATCATCATTCTCAAACAAAACCATCGATTTAAAGGCGGGTATCTTCACAGCTAATTTCAAAAACGCACAAAAATACGATTTCAAAACAACAGGCCATGCTTAAACAGGGATATTTATGCATGGCCTGCGCAGATACAACTATTTTTAGCTCAGCTCAAATTTGTAACCTACTCCTTTAACGGTAGATACATAATTTTCACCCAGCTTTTCGCGGAGTTTCCTGATATGAACGTCGATGGTCCGGTTTGTTACGACAACCGAATCTTCCCAGATATTTTTCAGAATTGCTTCGCGGGTGTATACCTTACCTGGCTTTGAAGCGAGCAGATACAGAAGCTCAAATTCTTTTTTCGCCAGAACAACCTTTTTATTATCCTGGAAAACCAGGTATGATTCCCTGTCTATGACCAGGTCTCCAACCTCGACCTTGTTTTCTGAAACCTCGTCACTGCTGGCATTGCGTCGCAGTATAGCATTAATGCGGCTTACAAGTGCGCGCGGCTTGATGGGTTTTGCAATGTAGTCGTCAGCGCCAACATTGAACCCTGCTATCTCAGAATATTCCTCGCTGCGTGCAGTAAGAAAAACCATGAAGGTACTTTTGAATTCAGGAATTCCGCGCATAATCCTGCACGCCTCGATGCCGTCCATTTTGGGCATCATTATATCCAGAATGATGAGGTCAGGATGCACTTTTTTCGCAACAGAAATTCCCTCCTGGCCGTTCGGAGCAAGAAAGACCTGATAGCCTTCTTTTTTCAAATTATATTCTATTAACTCCAGAATATCCGGTTCGTCATCAACCACCAGGATCTTTTGCTTGGCATTACTCATGTCTATAAAACTTTGTTACGAAAGTATGCAGTGAGTTGCATTATAACGTTACTGTAAAGTTAATAAATTGTTAAGAGGAAATCGCTGCTTAACAGTGCACACCTATTTTGGTAACGTTTTGGTTAAGAAGGTATCAAGCGCTTCGGCGCGAAGGTTTTTCGCAATGATTTTACCCGAAGGATCTACAAGGTATGATGTTGGAATGGCTTGCACACGGTACTTTTCGACTGTAGGCCCATTGAAATCTTTCAACTCGCCGGCGTGTGTCCATGTAAGATCATCAGCAGCAATGGCCTGTTTCCAGGCTGCCGCATCGGTATCGAGTGATATCCCCAAAATGGTAAAGTTATTTCCTTTAAACTTATTGTACATGCGTACGATATTTGGATTTTCCTGCCTGCAGGGCTGGCACCAGGATGCCCAGAAGTCAATCAGAACATATTTTCCTTTAAAATCGCTCAGGCTAACCGGCTTATTATCTATCGACGGAAGGGTGAAGGCAGGTGCAGGCTGTCCGACAGATACTGTCTTCAGCCCATCCATCTGTTTGTTGAATTTTTCTACGGCCGCATTCCCTGCAAATTTACCTTTGATCGCATCCGAAAACTTGATTAGTTCGCTTTCATATTCTATTGGACTCAGCGTGTTTGCCGCATAAAAGCCTGCCAGGCTGGCCTTGTTATCATTTGCAAACTTGAGCACGGCAGCATGCATTGCAGCTTCAATTGACCTGTATTCCGGTTGTATCCGTTGGTAAATAACAGAGCGTTGCGCAGGGTTTGCTTCGACTTCAGCCTCGAAGCGTTGCTGAATTGCCGCAAGCTTTTTGCCAAACTCTCCACGCAGCTTGTTAAATTCGGTTAGCTTGTCAATGTCCTCTCCTCCTTCAATTTTGTAGTTCTGCTGCGGATCGGTAAGATCGGCATCAAGCGAGACGTCGTCACCGTTTTTAGCGATAAACATGTATTCAGAGTTTCCGGCCCCGACGCGATAAAAATCTGCTCCCGTGACCCTGCGCGTAAATTTGAACTCGCCGCTTGCTGACAGAACGGTCGAATCGATCGGAATCATCTGTCCATCATTAAGGCCATATAAAAACACTTTTTTATTATCACCGGGATTTACAAACTTACCGGTTACGGTAAAGCTGTCTGATGTACCGCAGGCGGTTATCGTAGCGGCGGCTAATAGCCAGGACCATACTTTTTTCACGTGTGCTTACTTTAGTTTTGATAGAATAATTTCGTTCACTGCCTTAGGATCGGCTTTGCCTTTTGCCAGTTTCATAACTTCACCAACAAACAAACCCAGGACACCTTTTTTACCTTTTTTATACGCTTCGGCCTGCGCCGGATATTTCTCAAGAACGGCAGTTACGAAGGCTTCCAGTTCATTGTTGTCATTAACAATAAACACATTCAGCGAGGCGGCGAGGTCTTCGGGATTAACAGCGGGATCTTCGAATAAAGCAGGAAGCAGTTTTTGTACAGCGATATTCTGCGTAACCTTCCTTTGCTCAACCATCTTAACCACACTTGCAAGCGATTGTGCTGATATGGGTAACGTAGTTGAATCACGTTCGTTCATGAGATTTCTAAGCGGACCAAGAATCCAGTTCGCCAGCGTTTTCGGATTAGAGACAAGCACAACAGCTTCGGTAAAAAACCTGAATTGCTCAATATCGCGGGCCAGAATCAGGGCATCTGAGTTTGGCAGTGCGTATAATTTCTCAAGCTCAGCCGCCAGTTCATGCGGCATAGCAGGCATAGCAGCTTTAATTTCCGATAGCCATTCATCAGATATATGAACAGGCTGAAGATCCGGATCGGCGAAATACCGGTAGTCGTTTGCCTCCTCTTTTTCGCGCATCGGTGAGGTTGTACCCGCTTCAGCGTCGAAATTCAGTGTACTCTGCACCACGACGCCGCCATTATGCAGCAGCTGTACCTGACGTTTAAACTCATGGTGGATCGCCCTTTTTACATTCCGTATGGAGTTGAGGTTTTTTACCTCGCATCGGGTGCCATAAGCTGTATCCCCTTTTTGCCTTACAGAAATATTTGCATCGCAACGCAGGCTGCCTTCCTCCATGTTGCCATCGCTAACGTCGAGGTGCCTTACAAGTTTCCTGATTTCTGCAAAAAGCGCGGCTGCTTCTTCCGGAGACCGGATGTCTGGCTCTGTTACAATTTCGATAAGCGGAACACCGGCCCGGTTCAAGTCAATATATGAATAATTGTCGTCCTGGTCATGAATGCTTTTTCCAGCGTCCTCTTCCAGGTGGATGCGGTTAATTCCGATCCGGCTGATGCTGCCGTCCTGTAACGTAACATCCAGATAACCCTTTCCACAAACAGGAACACGATCCTGGGTAATCTGGTATCCTTTCGGAAGATCGGCATAAAAATAATTTTTGCGGTCGAAAAAGTTTTCCTGATTAATTTCACAGTTAAGCGCCAGCCCCATACGGACCGCTTTGCCGACAACCTCGCGGTTTAGCTTCGGCAGCGCCCCCGGAAGGGCAACAGAGACGGGAGAAATGTGGCTATTTGGCTCTGCGCCAAATGAAGCGCTGTCTGAACAAAATATCTTGCTGTTGGTATTGAGCTGAACATGGATTTCCAGGCCGGAAACCAGTTCAAACGCCGTTGTATCAATTTCGTGATCTGTGTGCATTAACAGGCAATGTCTATATTAAAAACAGCAGATTACCGTTTTTACAAATATAACCAAATTCATCGATCAGGCCGCACATATACGCATTTAAGCCGTTTGGCATGAATTTGGGAATACGACACAAACACAAATGCACTGAATTATGAAAAAACTTTTGGTAGTGCTGCTCATCGGACTAGGATCCATTTTCAGCAAAGAGTCAAACGCTCAGGTAAGCGTAAATGTCAACATAGGAGCTGCACCGGCCTGGCTCCCTTCAGGTTATAACCGGGTAAATTATTACTACCTACCTGACATCGATACTTATTATTATGTACCAAGACGTCAATATGTATATATGAACCGTGGCCACTGGGTACGTTCTTATAATGTACCTGCAAGGCATCGCGGTTACAATTTTCACCGCGGCCGCAAGGTCGTGTTCCACGGCAGTCCGTACACAAGCTACCGTTCTCATAAGGTGAAATACAAAACTTACAGCCATCCCGGACGCGGCCACGTTGCCCGCAAACATTATTATGGTCGAGGCCCGCAAAAACACTACAGAAGTTCAAAAAGGTACTACCAGGGTGGTAAACGTGATCATGGAAGGGTCTATAAGCGCGGACCTCACATGGATAGAATAATCCGGTAAACGCAAAAAATCCTTTCCAGGAAGCTGGAAAGGATTTTTTGTATTAAAGAATCAGATGCTCAGCTTTTGCCAGCACCGCCGGTAAGCCTTCAGGGTTTTTTCCGCCGGCCGTTGCAAAAATTGCCTGACCACCGCCGCCACCCTGAATTTCCCGGGCCAGTTCGCGGACCAGTACAGAAGCATTCAGACCGCGTGAACTGACCAGGTTTTCTGATACGCTGACAGTAATTCCCGGTTTACCATCGACAAGACTCGTTAATACGAGTACAAGATCCGGAACCACGTCTTTGACGGCGGCGGCAAGCGTTTTTATCGCATCCATATTCGGAAGGTCTACCTGCATGGCGATCAGATTGAGGCCATTTACCTCGCGGGCGTTTGCAGCTACCTGGGTTTTCATCGCTGCGGCCTTTTCAAGCGTATTTTTTTCAAGCTCTTTACGTAAGCGGTTGTTATCATCAAGAAGTGTCTGAACCGCCGCCGGAAGATCTTTCGATCCTTTCAACAGATTTTTCAGACTGTTAATTTCGGCGCTCTGTTTTGTGATAAGCTCTTCGGCACGATCTGCGGTTATAGCTTCAATACGCCGCACGCCTGCTGCAACGGCACTTTCAGAAATGATCTTAACAAATCCGATCTGACCGGTTGCCTTTACATGGGTACCTCCGCATAACTCCTTTGAAAAGTGGTCATCAAAAGTAATAACACGAACGAAATCGCCGTACTTCTCCCCAAAAAGTGCAGTCACTCCGCTGTCAATGGCTTGCTGATAAGGAATGTGGCGTTGTTCGGAAAGCACGATGTTTTCGCGAACTTTCTCATTGACAATCTGTTCAATACGCCTTAGCTCTTCATCTGAAACTTTAGCGAAATGCGAAAAGTCAAAACGAAGATAGTCTGCATTCACCAGCGATCCTTTCTGATTGACATGATGCCCCAGGACCTGCCGCAGCGCTGCGTGTAATAAATGTGTTGCCGAATGGTTATTTTCTGTAAGCCTGCGTTTTGATTCGTCTACAACGGCCCAGAATTTTCCGTCCACTGTCTCTGGCAGGGTCTCGGTGATGTGTATGGTAATGCCGTTTTCTTTCCTGGTGTCGAGAATGTCGACATGGAAGAGCCGGCTATGATCTTCAAGTCTTCCGGTATCTCCTACCTGCCCGCCGCTTTCTGCGTAAAAAGGTGTCTCCCGAAGCACAATATGATATTGATCTTTTCCTTTGGCGTTTACCCGGCGATACTTGACAATATCAGTCTCCGTCTCCAGTTCATCATAACCCACAAACGTACTTTCCTCAAGCGGAGAAAGCGTGATCCAGTCGCCGGCATCAATTGCAGTTGCAGCGCGGGACCGATCTTTTTGCTCCTTTAGCGCTGCCTGAAACCCTTCCATATCGACGACGAGCCCTTTTTCGCGCGCCATGAGTTCAGTCAGGTCAATTGGAAAACCAAATGTATCATAGAGTTCGAAGGCGAAGCTTCCCGTGATTAAGCCGTTATCGGGGGTATACTTTTCAAAACGCTGAATTCCTGTGGCAAGAGTTCTAAGAAATGAAACCTCCTCTTCGAGAATTACTTTTTGGACAAAATCGCGCTGAGCGTAAAGCTCATCAAAAATGCCCCGGAATTGTTCGGCAAGTATCGGGACAAGCTGATTCAGAAAAGGATCTTTCAGACCAAGAAAGGTGTAAGCATACCGTACTGCCCGCCGAAGGATACGTCTGATCACATATCCCGCCTTATTATTTGAGGGCAGCTGACCATCTGCAATAACAAATGAAATCGCGCGGATATGATCTGCCATGACCCGCATGGCTATGTCAGTTTTTTCCTCCGCTCCATATGCTATTCCTGCCTGTTCGGAGATGAAGCCGATCAGCGGCTGAAACACATCAGTATCATAATTTGACGTCTTCTGCTGAAGAACCCTTACCAACCTCTCAAAGCCCATGCCTGTATCAACATGTTTAGCAGGCAGATCCTGTAATGAACCGTCTTTCAACCGGTTAAACTGCATAAATACATTATTCCAGATCTCTATAACCTGTGGATGATCATTGTTCACGAGTGATGATCCGGGCACAGCCGCGCGCTCTTCGTCGCTCCGGCAATCTACGTGAATCTCCGAGCAGGACCCGCAAGGTCCCGTCTCGCCCATTTCCCAGAAATTGTCCTTCTTATTGCCTTCCAGTATGCGGTCAGCAGAGATAAGCCCCGCCCATATCTGATAAGCCTCTTCGTCGCGAGGGAGGCCTTCTTTTTCGTCGCCCTGAAAAACCGTTACATACAGCCTGTCTTTCGGTATCTGATAAACCTCTGTCAGAAGTTCCCAGCTCCATGAAATTGCGTCTTTCTTAAAATAGTCGCCAAAGCTCCAGTTACCCAACATCTCGAACATGGTATGATGGTAGGTATCAATGCCGACTTCTTCGAGATCATTATGTTTCCCAGACACCCGCAGACACCGCTGCGTGTCGGCTGCGCGGTTATATTGTGCAGGCTTTTCACCTAAAAAGATCTCCTTGAACTGATTCATTCCCGCATTTGTAAACATAAGCGTCGGGTCGTTTTTTACAACGATTGGAGCCGATGGGACAATACGGTGCTGCTTATGTTCGAAAAAATTAAGGAATGCCTGCCTGATCTCTTTTGCTGTCATGTGAATAGAATTGATCGACAAAATTAAAACTTTATTGCGGTTTTGAGTTAAAATCCGTTTACATTTGAATACTTTAATTAAACATCATAACACACTCATAATCAACATCAAAATATGCCATACAAAGAAAGAGAAATCAATAAGATGTACTATACAATGGGTGAGGTAACCGAAATGTTTGGTGTTAATGCATCTCAGATAAGGTTTTATGAAAAGGAGTTTGACATTCTGCAGCCTAAAAAGAACAAGAAGGGTAACAGGCTATTCACCCCAGAGGATATAGAAAATCTGAAAATTATTTTCACGCTTGTAGATGAGAAGGGTTTTACCCTGAAAGGTGCAAAAGAACATCTCAAAAACAATAAAGGCGATGTCAAAGAAACACAAAAGATTATAGATTCGCTGGAGCGAATAAAATCATTTCTGTTAAAAATAAACGACGAAATTTAAATATTTTTCTTTTAAGTTAATTTAATTCATAGATTAGGACAAGTAATCCCTGATCTATGTTTGTTTTTCTCCTTTTTCTATTCAGTCCGATTGACGCTACTGCCCAGATGTCTGCCGGCGGGCGGGCGGCAGGCATGGGGGCATCCATTGCTGCTTTTCATGATCCGTGGTCGGTTAACGGCAATCCCGCTGGCACTGCAGGCCAGGAAAGACTCTATTTCGGCGTTACTCACACACGGCATTTCCTTACTGCAGATCTTCATACCTCGTGCATCGTGGCTGTTGTACCGATCGGCCGGCAGGTTTTCGGCGCAGCGCTTGAACGGTATAGTTTCGATTCATACGCATTGACATCCGCAAGAGTCAGCTATAGTCGAAGGTTTGGCCGAAAGATATCTGCAGGTGTCTCTTTTTCTTACGCTGAGCAGCGAATTGTAAATTATGGCTCAACTAACGTTCCCTCCACATCTGCTGGTATTCAATTCGCAATTCTCCCGGAGCTGATCGCGGGTGTTACGATACGCGATCTGAATATGAATAACCCGAAGATCCGGCCACCTGTCTTCTGCGGTCTGGGATGGCGCGCCTCAGACAAGCTCTTGCTGCAAGGCGAACTTTTTCGTGATCCGGCAACAGGCCTGGGGTTTATTACAGGTATCGAATATCTTTTGATCAGTGTCTTTGCCTTAAGGACTGGCATTCAGTCGAAGCCTTTCAGTCAGTTTGCCGGCCTGGGCTTCTACCAGAACAATCTCCGATTTGATCTTGCCTGCAGCCATCACCCCGTTCTGGGGCTTTCACCGCAACTTTCGCTGGGTTATGCGTTCTAGCCTGCTTACGTTGCTGATTCTGTTCGCGGTTCAAACATCGATTGCGCGTCAGACAACTGAGGAAAAAGAAATTATCGACATGATAGAAAGTATGGCCGAATATTTACCTGAAAACTACGACCTGACCGAGGTTACAAGTATATTGGAAGATTTGCGGCGGCGTCCCATCGAAATTAATAAGGTGACCGCGGAAGATTTAAAACAACTTGTCTTTTTAAGTCCACTGCAGATAAGCAGCCTGCTTAACCATATCCGTCAAAATGGAAAGATCTTGGATCTTCTGGAATTGCAGACGGTGCCAGGATTCAATGAGCGGGTAATACGCATGATCTCCCCTTTCGTGACTGTCGTAGAACGAAACGGAGCTGCAATTACTAAATTTCATGATGCCGGGCACGATATCCTGTTGCGTTACGGGAGAAATCTGAAGGATAGCGTTGCCGGGGCGGCGAAATATGCGGGATCACCGGAACGAATGCTGCTGCGTTACCGCTTGGGGGGGACCGGCGCCTGGAATGCCGGCTTCACAGTTGAGAAAGATCCCGGCGAGCGGATTTTCGGTCAAAACAGCTTTTTGCCCGACTTCATTTCGGCGACCGTCAGCTATCGGGGAAGCGGTACGATAAGACAAGTTGTGCTGGGCGACTACGGTCTGCAGTTCGGACAGGGCTTAACCATGTGGACCGGCTTCAGCTTTGGCAAAAGTCCGGATATCACAACGACTGCCAGAAAGGAATCTGGTTTACGTCCCTACTATTCAGTAAATGAGTATGCCTTCTTACGTGGGCTCGCTGTAAAAGTAAGGGTCTTGCCGGGAGCAGATCTGACGGTATTCGGATCGCGCAGAGCGTTGGATGCATCGACGAGGGCGAATGAGCCGGGGGAACCGATAGGCTCAATTTTACAATCAGGCCTGCATCGTACAGCTTCGGAACTCAAATCCCGCCATAGCCTTAACCAAATGATCTATGGAGGTGCCTTGCAATACATGCGGGGGCGCTTTGAGCTCACTGCTGTGAGTTTCGTAACCATCTTTAACCGCGAAATCGCCCGGGGAGAATCCTCATACGATCAGTTCCGGTTTACCGGCCGGCGGCTTTTGAACGGAGGCGTTGCTTATGGATATAGCTTAAAGAATGCTTCTATATCGGGAGAGATATCTGCAGACGAAAGCGGTGGAACAGCATTTATTCATGGCGCATTGGTAAGCCTGACCCGCCAGGTTTCAATAGGTATCAGCTACCGCGACTATGCAACCAGGTATCAGAATTTTTTTGCCCAGGGTGTTGCTGAAAGCTCATCAACAGTCAACGAGCGTGGCTTATATGCAGGCTTGCAACTGCATCTTGGCAAATGGAGCGTTTCAGCATATTCAGACTGGTTTACGTTTCCGTGGCTGCGGTACCGGGTTGATATGCCATCTGATGGATATGAACATTTCGCAGAGCTGAGCTGGCAGCCCGACAAAGTCTCAAAGATAAGTCTGCGCATCAAATCGGAGACAAAGCTTCAAAATGAGCAGGATGCAATATTCACAGCCTATGGCGAAGATACCGAACGCAGCAGTTATCGCATTGAAAGCCGCTGGCAATTGGGCCGCAGCATCGGGATTCACAATAGAGTGGATGTGTCCCGCTACAGAAAAACAGCAAAGCCAGAATATGGCATCCTAATCTATCAGGACCTGCAGTGGTCTAAGCCATTTGCGCGGCTCAGCGGCAATATGCGTATAGCCTGGTTTAAAACGGCTTCATACAACAGCCGGATATATGCGTATGAAAATGACGTATTATATGGATCCGGTTTTGGAATTTTCAGCGGAAAGGGAGTAAGAAGTTATGTGAACTTCAGGTATAAGTTATTTGGGAGTACGGACATTTACTTTCGCTGGGGAACTTCATGGCTGTTTCAGAACCGTGAAGAATCCTCAGAAATGCCAAATACAACATCAGACCTGAAGGTTCAGCTCCGGTTTCAGTTCAAATAGGCGTTGCTGCAAAGGATCTATGAAGGCGCCTGTTTTTTCAGCTGAAGTTGTGTTTGTGCGGATACTTTCTGCATGGATAGCGGGGATGCTCATTGCTGCATCCGGTATCAAGCTTGCTGTTGCAGGAGAAATTGCCCTGCTTATGGTGTGTTTTAGCGCTATAGGTACTGCCTGCTTTTTGAAACTTCATTTTAACAGACACAAGCTGCTGCCCGGCCTTGTTTGTATGGTCACCGCTATCTTTGGCGGATTCTGGGCTTTCCAGACCGCTGATGAACGAGTTGCCAGGAATCATTTCAGCCGGTTGCGTGCAGACTTTCTTGAGGTCATGATTGCCGACGACCCAAGGACGACCGGAAAATTAATTACTGCTACCGGCGCGGTTGAATCAGTGGTATCGAAAGACCAGAAAGATTTTGCCACCGGTCATATTCAATTAAACATCTTAAAACCGGCTGGAAACCTCTCTTACGGCGATCTCATTTTAATCAAAGGAGATTTTACAGAAACCAAACCACCGCTTAATCCTGCTCAGTTCCATTATAAAAAGTGGTTGGCAACTAAAAATATATATCATACTACCCTCATATCGCCAGGTCATTTCAAAAAGCTCGACTCCGCCGGTGGCAACTTGTTGAAGAGATATGCCTTACTGATGCGGCGAAATTGCGCAGAAATCCTGGCGGAATCTATAGCCGACACGGGAGCACGCGCGGTGGCAGCTACCCTCCTGCTTGGATTGAGGACCGAATTAAGCAGCGACGTATTGGACGCCTATGCGCAAACCGGAACTATTCATGCCTTATCAGTCTCCGGTATGCATATGGCCCTTGTTTACCTTGTCTTGCAGCAGATACTAAAACAAATAAGAAAGAAATGGTTTAGCCGTTGGTTAAAGCCTGTCATCTCAGCGATGATCATTTGGATGTACGCACTATTGACCGGCTTCTCACCTTCTGTGCTGCGGGCGGCCGTTATGATCAGCGTATTTATTATTGCAGAGGCATCCGGGCGAAATACAAATGCATACAATACGTTGGCCTTTTCTGCATTCCTGTTATTGAATATTGAGCCGTTTCTATTGAATGATGCTGGCTTCCAGTTATCATTTTTGTCGGTGCTTGGGCTACTGGCGTTTCAACATCCTATTTATAAAATTATGCCGTTCAACAACTACATCGCTGATCAGACATGGAGATTGTGCGCCACCTCTTTATCTGCGCAAATCAGCACCTACCCGCTAAGCATTTATTACTTTCATCAGTTTCCGACATTTTTTTTGCCTGCAAATCTTTTTTTAACCCTGCCGGTGTCGCTGGTGATGTATCTTGGGATGGCATTATTGGTTTTTCGCTTAACCTTTCTTGGACCGGTAATCGAATTTTTAATTATTCTGATGAATGGCGGCCTTAAGTGGATGGCTCAACTTCCGGGAGCGATCGTTGACCAAATCTGGCTTTCGTTTTTCCAAACTGGAATCCTCGTGCTTGCCATAACACTATTCACCGCCGCTGCGTATTCGCGAAAGGGCGCTTGGCTTATTGCTGCGCTTGCTGCCTGGCTTAGCCTGGAAACACAACTGGCGTTTAAGAACATCAGTATTTCGAAACGACAACTTATTATCTTTTACAGCATCAGAAATCATTATGCTACTGCATTTATAAGTGGCCGGCGAGCCACCATATTCACAGACCTTGATACGGAAAGTAAAATTTACAGGAATAACATCAAACCATCGCTGGATAGTCTTCAGGTCCGGGATGTTTCGATCAAGACAACTCAGTCGTCACCTGGCAGTACACGGGCGCTTCGGTTCCGAAACAAACAGATCCTGCTTTTCCACCAAACAATGACTCATTTAAACGCCCCTGCGGCCAGCATTCTCTGGCTGAATGCTATAAAAACGCAGAAAAATCTGGAGAGATTAAACACATTTAAGGGAATCATTATCGCCGATGGAACCTGCAGTTATTCTGTTACCAGTTCCTTGTCTGAGATGATAAACACGAAAAACATAAAATTTATTTCCTTGAGGCAGGAGCCGGCGTTAGTTATAGATATTTCAAAAGAGCCGGAAGAGAATTACCGCCGATGATTATATTTGGAAAAAGTCGTTAATTGGAACAAATCATTCTTTACTCTGTAGATCAGCGAATTGCCTCGATCACTTTGAACAGGCCTGAAAAACGGAATGCCTTAAATCCCGCACTTATTGCAGGATTGAAAGAGGCGTTCCGGAAAGCGGCAGACGATCCTGGCGTTAAGGTTATCATCTTAAAAGCCTCAGGCGTAAGTTTCAGTGCCGGCGCCGATCTGGCTTATCTTGAAGAAATCAGCCGGAACAGCCGCGATGAAAATTTGGTAGATTCTCAAAATCTGGCGGAGCTTTTCTCGCTGATCTATAATCTGGAAAAGGTCGTGATCGCGCAGGTTGAGGGCCATGCAATTGCTGGCGGATGCGGCCTGGCAGCAGTATGTGATATCATTTTTGCGGTGCCTGATGCGATGTTCGGATATACCGAAACAAGAATCGGTTTTGTTCCTGCTATAGTTGCATGTTTTCTGGTTAAAAAAATCCCCCCTGGGATTGCCAGAGAATTACTTCTTACAGGGCGAACGTTCAGCGCTGAAGAGGCTGCTAACTACGGCCTGATCAATTTCGTAACAAAAAAGAGCGAAATTAATCAAAAGGTAAATGAATTTGCTATAAATTTGTGCAACAACAACTCTGAACATTCATTGGCCGTTACAAAACAACTAATTTCGAGAACGTCAGACGGGCCATTACATGATAACCTGGAATATGCTGTTGAACTGAATGCAGAAGTGAGGGAAAGTGACGATTTCAAAAAAGGTATCAGATCCTTTCTATCAAAAAACAAACTTACCTGGTAAAATATTAATTAAACTTATATGTTCAAATCAATTAAAACTGGTGTACTTGCTCTTATCTTGGCAAGTTCTGCCATCTACGCTCAGGCTCAGAAAAAGATCAATGAGGGTTCGCTTACTTATGGCGTAGAGTACAAGCTTACCGATGAGCAAAAACAAATGATGCAGGGTATGCCTTTGCCTAATGAAACAAAAATCAAGTTCAATGGTAACCTGACTAAGATCAATATGGAGCAGGGTCCGGCACTTATCAGTATCATTACAGACAACGCGCAAAAAACCGGTATCATGCTCGTTGATGTACCTGTAGCTCAGAAACAGTATGCTGTTAAACAAAGTAAAGCAGAAATTGAAAAGGCACTTGGCGCTACAAAATATAGCGACTTTAAACCTACCGGCGAGAAGCAGACGATTGCCGGATACAATTCCGAAAAGTATACATACAAGGATGACAAAGGCGGAACTCATGAACTTTGGGCTACCAAAGACGTCGAGCTTCCACAAGTAGGTGCAGCAAGTTATTTCCCTGATCTCAAGGCATTTCCGGTGAAATACAGCATCGTTCAGAATGGTGTGGGAATTACTGCTACTCTGAAAGCGCTTAAAGAAGAAAAAGTGGGCGCCTTGTCAATTGAGGTTCCAGGTGGTTATGAAGTAACGACGATGGAAGACTTGATGAAAATGGGCGGCGGCGAATAATTTAAAAAATCGATAACCAGCTTCCCGATCCTCCTGAGCTAAAAGGGCGGTCGGGAAGTTTTTTTTTATTCAATTTTTAACAGACAGATTTATGATTATAAAAACGGCTAAGTGGATTTTATCAGCCTTTATCTGTATTTGCGCAATTCTTCCTGCTTCAGGGCAGCAGATTCGCTGGACAACGGATGGAAGCGGTTACTATACCGTTGAACGTGGAAACCTGATTGTTGTTACGTTACCGAAGAACGAGCGCAAGATACTTGTCAATGCAGCGCAGCTTAAACATAACGGACAGCAGATAAACATCCGCGACTTTGCATTTTCTTCTGATGGTTCCAAGGCGCTTATTTACACTAACAGCAAGCGCGTATGGCGCTATGATACCCGCGGAGATTATTGGGTATTGGATCTAAGATCACAAAAATTGACCAAGGTTGGCCGGGACAGGCCTGCTTCTTCTTTGATGTTTGCTAAGTTCTCGCCGTCCGGCGCTGAAGTCGCTTACGTTAGTGAGCACAACCTGTATGTCGATGATCTGACGACCGGAACAACCAGAGCATTAACAACTGACGGTACCCGTCGGTTAATCAATGGCACTTTCGACTGGGCCTATGAAGAGGAATTTGATTGCCGAGACGGTTTCAGGTGGAGCCCTGATGGTAAATCTATCGCTTACTGGCAGATAGATGCCAGTAAGATCAAGAATTTTCTAATGATCGATAATGTGGATTCAATCTATTCATACACCATTCCGGTTGAATACCCAAAGGTTGGCCAGGATCCGTCATCCTGTAAAATCGGGATAGTCAATGTAGCAAGTGCAAAAACGCTCTGGTTGAATGTTCCG
Source organism: Pedobacter sp. SYP-B3415 (assembly GCF_004138205.1). Lineage (GTDB taxonomy): Bacteria > Bacteroidota > Bacteroidia > Sphingobacteriales > Sphingobacteriaceae > Pedobacter. Next base: position 111,736 of record NZ_RXNQ01000002.1, on the reverse strand, counting down.
GGTGACAAGATACAGCATTACATTCCCCGTATGGAGTGGATTCCAAATACTGCGACAGTCATTCTGCAACAGTTAAACAGGGAACAAAATGAAAGCAGATTATTTATTGGCGATGCTGCTAATGGTAACGCCAAGGAAATCTATTCTGAGAAGGATAAAGCCTGGATAGACGCGGCACCGGGATGGAACTGGATAAATAACGGCAAAGAGTTTATCTGGCAAAGCGAAAAAGACGGCTGGAAACATCTCTACAGGATGAGTAGTGACGGAAAAAAATCTTCACTGATTACAAAGGGTGATTACGATGTCATAGATTTGAAGCTAGTCTATGAAAAAAACAATTACGTATACTTTTTGGCCTCTCCGAACAATGCTACTCAGAAATATCTTTACAAAACCAGGTTGGACGGAAAAGGAAAGCTTGAGCAGGTAACCCCAAGCGTTTTTCCGGGTACGCACAATTATGACATATCACCGGCAGGCACCTACGCCAGACATAACTTCAGCAGTTCAACTGTATCGCCTATTCAGGAGTGGCTGAATATGAGTACCGGAACTCCGCTATCGATGGATGGTAGTCTTACCAATCAGCTTGCAAAAAAGACCCCGCCTAAAAATAAGGCAGAGTTCTTCCAGGTCACAACTGAAGACGGGATAACGCTGGATGGCTGGATGCAAAAACCGTCGAATTTCGATCCTTCAAAAAAATATCCTGTTGTCTTTTACGTATATGGCGAACCGGCTTCTCAAACCGTAACAGATACATGGGGCGCCGGGCGTAATTTTCTGTATGCGGGCGATATGAGCGCTGACGGCTATGTTTACGTTTCGCTTGAAAACCGTGGTGCGCCAGCCCCTAAAGGCCGGGAATGGCGAAAAAGCATCTTTCAGAAAATTGGTACGCTCAATATTCGCGACCAGGCAATGGGCGCTAAAAAGCTTCTTTCCACACATAAATATCTCGATGCAGATCGCGTAGCTGTCTGGGGCTGGAGCGGCGGCGGATCTTCAACGCTGAATCTGCTTTTCCAGTATCCGGAAATTTATCAGACCGGAATTGCTATAGCAGCGGTTGGAAACCAACTGACATATGACAACATTTATCAGGAACGTTATATGGGATCACCATTAAAAACTACAGAAGCTTATGTAAAAGGTTCTCCAATAACGTATGCAAAAAATCTGAAGGGAAACTTGTTGTATATTCATGGAACCGGCGACGACAACGTACATTACCAGAATGCAGAGATGCTTGTTAACGAACTGATCAAGCATGGTAAAACGTTTCAAATGATGTCTTATCCAAACCGTACGCACAGTATCTCTGAGGGCGAAGGAACCGGTGCGCATCTTAGTTTAACGTACACTAAATTCCTGAAGGAACACTGTCCGCCGGGTGCGAGATAATGCTCCGTAAAATTTGCCTCCGGAAGTTTTCCGGGGGCATTTTTATATAATAAAGGTAGTGCCCAGTGCTACAATTATTGCTATACCAAAACTTAGCAGTGTACCAATCAATACGTACTCTGTGAGCTTTATGTCATGAGCCTCTTTCAGATCTCCAAACCTGAAAATAGACTTAGCAGCAAGCAGGAATCCCACCGCTTCAAAATGATTGGTTAACACGAATACATAAATCAAAAGTCTTTCCAGGATCCCGATGAATTTTCCCGCATCCTGCAATGATTTTTGACTGCCTGAGGCTCCCAATGATGAGTCAGGGATCCAACGGGCAATAACTACACGGATCATGGTCGCCGCAGGCATGGTAAGAAACAGCGCAAAACAGATCAGCAGCCAGACGTTCGGTTGAATTGCTACCGGAATACTTATGTTTGGCATTCCTGTGCAGATCCAGGCTACAGCAAAAATTGTCAGAAAATGTAAGATCTGATCTATAAAAAACCACAGCCTTTTTGTCCGGGGTTTTTGAAACCAAAGTTTTGCAGCGTCTATGGCAAGGTGAAACACGCCGATTAATAAGGCTGCTTTCCACGAATCAAGACTATAAAGCACAATCAATGTAAGTGCTATATGTACGGCAACATGGATGTATAGCTTGCTTGATCTGAGTTTCAAGCGTTCTTTTTCTTCTACCCATTTATCAGGTTGCAGAAAAAAATCGCCTAACAGATGTGCTATGGATAATTTGATCAGGATGATTTCCATATGGGTAACATTTTGTTAAGTTCTTCACGGTAAAAATAATCAACATTCATAACCTCCTGATAATAAGCGCGCTTTAAAGCTTCACTTACAGAAGATTGTGATTTAGACATCTTAGTTGCCAACTCGGCCTGTACAAGGGATTTGTTTTCCATTGCGATTTTGACGGTTTCGGCCATCACAGGGCTCCAGTTATCAGCTGCGATTAAAACGAGGCTAATCATCAGATTAACAAGTTTATCAAAACCTGTATCAGGGCTTACAAAACTGAGACTGTTTTTTTGTTCTTCCAACTGATCAAAGGCCTTACCGGAATTGATAAATGCTTCTCCCATAGCCTCGGTCAGTTTAGCGGTTTGCCTGCTCACATTGCCTATGCCTATCCCCATTCGTATATCACCATTTTTTATAGTGCGCATTGACGCTTTAATATAGAATGCGGCATATAGTGCTTCATCAACGTCTACCTGCAGCTGAAAACTATCACCCCTGAAAATTTCCCAGTATTTATCAGATGCTGCCTGATTTCGAAGTGCTGACTTTAAAACATTTAGCCAGGATTTTTCAAGCTGGCGCGAGTTGATGACGTCTCCGGTAATGATTGCTTTCATGCCTGATATGAATATCGGGGTTTTTGCCGATAATTACAATTATCGGGGTTTTTGCCGATAATTACTAATTATCGGGGTTTTTGCCGATAATTGATGATTATCGGGGTTTTTGCCGATAATTGATGATTATCGGCTTTTTCGCCGATAATTTACATAGGTAAAACTAAAAAACACAGTGTTTGTTACTTGACAATGAGTTTGATCAGCTTCACCAACAGGGGAATATATTGTTCTCAGGGAGATTTTTATATCGACCCCTGGCGCCCGGTAGATTATGCCGTCACGACACATGGGCACAGCGACCATGTAAAATCGGGTAATGCCAATTACCTTTGCCATACGCTTACCAAGCCAATTCTGCACAGGCGAATCGGCGAAGATCTGAAAATAGAAACGCTTGATTACGGAAAAAGTATAACCAAAAACGGCGTAAAAATTTCCCTTCACCCGGCAGGGCATATTATCGGGTCAGCGCAGATACGCTTAGAATATAAAGGCGAGATCTGCGTGGTTTCAGGTGATTATAAAACAGAGAACGACGGGATTAGCGCCCCTTTTGAGCCGGTCAGATGCCATAGTTTTGTGAGTGAAAGTACTTTCGGCCTGCCCGTGTACAAATGGCAGCCACAAGATATGGTAGCTGCAGAAATCATACGCTGGGCAGAGGATAACATCCAGAAAGGCAAGAGCACTGTTTTGGTTGCATACAGCCTTGGCAAAGCACAAAGATTGATCAATATTCTGGCAGGCAGATATCCTATATACGTACACAGCTCAATTGCTAATCTGAATGAAGCGATTGAGCAATCGGGGGTACCGCTTCCGGCTACGATAAGAATCACACCTGAAACAGGAAAAGATATACTTCAAAAAGGCATCATGATCGTACCCCCTGCCATGCGTACAAGCCGGTGGATAAAAACACTTATTAATCCGGTAACGGGCGTATGTTCAGGATGGATGCAGGTCAGATCACACCGGCGCTGGCAGAGTGCAGATGCCGGTTTTGCCCTTAGCGACCATGCTGACTGGCCCGGGCTCATTGAGGCCATAGGAGAAACCGGCGCCGAAACGGTTTATGTAACACACGGATTTACTGCCGCATTCAGCCGGTATCTCAATGAGGCAGGAATCTATTCAGAAGAGGTTAAGACCCAATACGGCACAGAAGAAGATGAAGAACCGGCAGCTACAGAAATTTCGGCATGAAACGATTTGCACAGCTTATACAGGCGCTGGAAACCAGCAACAAGACCAATGATAAAATCGATGCGTTGGTTCACTATTTTGATTCTGCAGCGGAACAGGACCGCGTGTGGGTAATAGCCCTTTTTACAGGTAAAAAACCAAAACGACCGGTAAACTCCAGCCTGCTCAAAGCGTGGGCATGTGAACTCAGCGAAACACCCGAATGGCTCTTTAACGAGAGTTACCATAATGTCGGAGACCTGAGTGAAACCATTGCGCTTATTCTGCCGCCCGCAACTGCATTGCTTGACCTGCCTCTTCATGAATGGATCACAAGGCTTCAGGCGATTGAAAAGCTTCCCGAACAGGAAAAGAAAGACTTTATTTTGAATGCCTGGCAACATCTGGGAACTGCAGAACGGTTCATTTTCAACAAACTTATTTCAGGGAATTTCCGGATTGGCGTGTCGGCCAAAACGCTGGTAAATGCACTGGCCAAGAAAGAACTGGTAGACAGCAACAAAATTATGCATAGTATTATGGGTAAATGGGACCCATATGTAATTGCCTACGATGACCTGGTTGGTGGCAGCCATGTAAATACAGACAATTCCTGGCCTTATCCTTTTTGCCTTGCCTATGCCATGGAGCAGGAAGTCTCAGCACTTGGATCGCCGGACAACTGGCAGGCAGAATGGAAATGGGATGGTATCAGGGGTCAGGTCATTAAACGCAACAATGAACTCTTTATCTGGTCGCGGGGTGAGGAACTCGTTACCGATCAATTTCCGGAACTACACATCCTTGCTGATGAACTGGATAACGGAACTGTCATCGACGGTGAAATTCTTGCTGTAAGAGATGGCCGGGTGTTATCCTTCAGCACACTTCAGCAACGTTTAAACCGAAAAACCATTAGCAAAAAACAGCTCGAGGAAGCTCCTGTTGGCCTTTTCGTATACGATTTGCTCGAACATGGAGGAACTGATATCCGCGACCAGCCATTAAAGGAGCGCAGACGACGGCTTGAGGATGTTTTAAGCCGGTTGTCTCCATCATCCGGAATTGTTGCGTCGCCGGTTATTACATATAACGATTGGAAGGAACTGGCTCAGATCAGGGAAGGCAGCAGGGAGAACAACAGCGAAGGCGTGATGCTGAAAAATCTCGCATCTCCCTACCACAGCGGCCGCAAGCGGGGCGACTGGTGGAAATGGAAAGTAAATCCATATACTGTAGATACGGTGATGATTTATGCCCAGAAAGGTGCCGGCAGACGTGCGAACTTCTTTACTGATTATACATTCGCCGTACGTGATGGCGAAAATCTGATTACAGTAGCAAAAGCTTATTCGGGACTGACAGATCAGGAGATCAGACAGGTAGATTCGTTTGTAAAACGCAATTCTATCGAAAAATTTGGCCCTGTAAGAACTGTAAAACCGGAGTTGGTATTTGAAATCGCATTTGAAGGCATTGCTGAAAGCAAAAGACATAAGGCAGGACTGGCACTGCGGTTTCCACGGATATTGCGTTGGCGAAAAGACAAAACCGCAGCGGAAATTAACACGCTTGACGATCTGAGGCAGTTGCTTCAGGCCAGTCTGAGTTTGCCGGAAACACCTGCAGCAGCATCGTAGCCCAAAATATACACGTTATAAAAACCTCTGTTGATTTTTTACGTTATTTGCAAGTCTTGTCAACCGGCAGAAATACATGCTCAATACCCACCCTGGTTATAAAAAAATAAAATCCTGGCTTCGTTCGGCGAAGCGAAAGCCCTTCCCTTTTCAGGAAGAGGCCTGGGATAAATATTTACAGGGTTTCAATGGGCTTGTCAATGCCCCTACAGGTTTTGGGAAGACCTTTTCCCTTTTCCTGGCACCACTGATCGAATCCTTTGGCAACGAGCAGCCGGTAAAACCCAGCAGCAAAAACAGGCTTAAACTGATATGGATCACACCTCTGCGTGCCCTGGCGAAAGACATTGGCAGAGCCATGATTGAAAGTTTGCTGGAACTGGAAATGGACTGGGAAGTTGGAATCAGAAATGGAGACACAACGAGCAGTGAAAAAGCCAGGCAGAAAAGGTCTATGCCTGAAATTTTGATCATCACGCCAGAAAGCATGCATCTTCTGCTCGCACAGAAAGGCAGTTCAGAAATCTTCGAGGGACTACAATGTATTGTAGCCGACGAGTGGCATGAGCTTCTTGGCTCTAAACGCGGGGTGCTTGTCGAGTTGGCGATCAGCCGGATAAACGGCATGAAACGAAAGGCAATGTTGCCTGAAGCACGTGTATGGGGTATCTCGGCAACAATTGGAAACATTGAGCAGGCATTGGAGGTTCTGGTACCCGACGTCAATAAGCCCAAAACGATTGTACGCGCCGAGCTGGAAAAGAAAATTGAAATTCATTCCATTCTTCCTGATAACCTGGAAACATTACCCTGGGCAGGACATCTCGGTCTCAAGATGGCTGAGAAATTAATACCGATTATAAATAAAAGTCGAACCACACTTATTTTTACAAATACCCGCGGTCAGGCTGAGATGTGGTACCAGCGGATGTTGCAGGTTGATCCCGACCTTGCCGGCCTGCTGGCCATTCACCATGGGTCAATAGACAACGAACTCAGAGGCTGGATCGAGGATGCGCTGCACTCGGGAGCCCTCAAGGCAGTCATCTGCACCTCGTCGCTCGATCTGGGGGTAGACTTTAAGCCGGTCGACACAGTTGTGCAGGTTGGCTCGCCCAAAGGTGTAGCAAGATTTCTTCAACGCGCGGGCCGCAGCGGGCACTCTCCTTTTGAGACATCCGTAATTTATTTTATGCCGACCCACGCTCTGGAACTGGTTGAAGCGGCAGCGATAAAGGAAGCTGCAAAAAATCAGGATATAGAGCCACGTGAGCCGGTGATTCTGGCCTTCGATACCCTTACACAATACCTGGTAACGCTGGCAGTCGGCGATGGCTTTATTGACCGAGAAACCTTCGAGGAAGTCAGGAGTACGCATGCTTTCAGAGATATTCTTCCCGAAGAATGGCGCTGGATCATGCAATTTATTACCTCTGGAGGTGAAACCCTGGGCGCGTACGACGAATTTAAAAAAGTGATTCTGGATACTGATGGCCGCTGGAAAGTAACCAGCAGGCTCACGGCAATGAGACACCGCCTGCATATCGGAACGATAGTAAGCGACGTTATGCTGAAGGTAAAGTTTATCAGCGGAGGCTATATAGGCATGGTCGAGGAGAATTTCATTGCGAAGCTGAATGCGGGCGATCATTTTACCCTGGCCGGACGCATTCTCGAACTTGTGCAAGTGAAAGACATGACCGTTCTGGTCCGTAAAAGCAAAAAGAAAAAAGCAATTAGTCCGAGTTGGAACGGAGGCCGCCTTCCCCTGTCATCAAACCTCGGGTCGGTTCTTCGGAAAAAATATAATGAAGCGTTAGACGAAAATCACCCGGATCCTGAACTGCGGTTTGTATACCCGCTATTCTTACGACAGCAGCGAACATCGCATGTACCTAAAAATGATGAGTTGCTTGTAGAAATGATCAGCAATAAGGAAGGTTTTCACCTGTTTGCTTACCCTTTCGAAGGCCGGCTAGTACATGAAGTCCTTGCTGCGCTCGTTGCGTTCAGGCTAAGCAGACTGCTGCCCATCAGTTTTTCGATCGCCATGAACGATTACGGCTTCGAATTACTGAGCGACCAGGAAATTCCTTTTGATGAAGGAATCGCCTACGATGTGTTTTCGCCAAAAAACCTCTCTGAAGACATCACGCAGAGTATCAATTCTACAGAAATGGCCAGAAGAAAGTTCCGGGACATTGCCTGCATTTCGGGACTGGTGTTTCAGGGGTATCCCGGGAAACACGTTGCCAACAAACATTTACAATCTTCTGCCGGATTATTTTTTAATGTTTTTAGCGACTACGACAAACATAACTTACTTTTGCGACAGGCTTACGATGAGGTGTTTTATGATCAGCTGGAGGAGCCGCGGCTTGCCGCTGCCTTACACAGGATACAGAACAGCCGCATCATAATTACCGAGCCGCAGTCATTTACGCCCCTGTCTTTCCCGATCAAGGTTGACAGCTTGAGGGAAAACATGAGTTCAGAGGAGCTTGAACAGCGCGTAACAAGAATGACGGCCGAAGCGCAAAAGGAAGATCAATGGAGATAAATTGCAAGGGAGAACGAATAATTTTAGATGAGGAACGCGCCATATTTTTGCCTGAACACGATCTTCTGGTGCTTAGTGATCTCCACCTCGGCAAGTCGGCCCATTTCAGGCGTGCAGGTGTTCCCGTTCCTGCAACTGTAGGCCTGAATGATCTGGCAAGGCTGAGCGGTCTGTTAGCCCGGCATAAACCCGAAGCACTCCTTATTACCGGAGATATGTTTCATCACAGCCTGAACAGCGATATTGACCATTTCAGCAGCTGGCGCCGTACCTATAACGAACTCCGGTTAATCCTCGTCAAAGGAAACCACGACCTGCTTACTGAGGCTGACTATGAGGCGATGAATATAGAAGTTCATTCTCCCTCCTTTTGTCTTGGCCCTTTCTGCTTTATTCATGATGCCCCCAAATGTACAGAAGAAGAGCTCTATCCGATCAGCGGCCATATCCATCCGGGTATAACCCTGCAGGGCCGGGCGAAGCAGAAACTTCGTTTCCCCTGTTATTATTTTGGAACGGACTTCGCTGTCTTACCTGCTTTCAGCCTTTTTACCGGTCTTAGTTCCATCCGCCAACATACGGGTGACCGGGCTTATGCGATCACCCCGGGAAAAGTCGTAGCGGTCTAAACGGCCTCCAGCGGCTGTACTTCTTTGGCCAGTCCGGCTGTCCACCTGTTAAAAAGCGCTTTTTCTATTTCTACCACATGCGCGGCGTGTTGCTTCCAGTCAGCACTAAAAGTTTCCAGCTGCGCGATCATCTCTTCAAGATGCCCCTCTTCTTCCAGGATGATTGACTTAACATTTACTTTGCTCCTGTGCACATCCAGCACCTGCTGATACACAGGATAAAGCTCGTCTGCCCTCACTTCTATTGCATACGTAACAAACAGATACGCGCCAAATTTTAAGTCTTCACCTTTAAGATTAAACTGTGCTTTCAGATACCGGCAAACAGCAATATCCAATGCCTGCAGGTAAAACTTGGTTGAGTTAGGGCTAAGTAACTCAGCATTTGTGTAAGTCCTGCACAGGCTCCCATCTACTTTTCCTATCTGTTTTTTAAGATAGTAGGCATGCCGGTGTTCTTCCGCAGCATGCTTCAGAATAATGATATTTACCTTGTCCTTACTTTCCGACGCCGATATCTTTCTGGCCCCTGCATTTTCCATATACGACAGCGTATTTAACCATCTGGCATGCAAATCGTTATCAATTACTATCTTTCCTAAAACTTCGTTAAATTCCATATCAGATTTCAGCTAAAGCTATTTCTATTTGTTTGTAAATATAATCAAGGTCCTCATCAGAGATCACATAAGGCGGCATTAAATAAATGATATTGCCAAGCGGCCGCATGAGAATTCCCCGGTCCAGGAACCACTTATACATGCGATCCCGAAGACCGCTCAGATATGACGTATCAGTTCCCGTTTCCCACTCGAGCGCCAGAATAGTGCCGGTCTGGCGTATATCTTTCAATCTGGGATGCCCGGATATTTTTGCTGAGAAGTTCGCATGGCGCCTGGTAATCCGGTCAAGGTTAGCCTGTGTTTCTTCGCCGAGGAAAAGATCGAGACTGGCCAGAGCGGCCGTGCACGCAATGGGGTTGGCCGTAAATGAGTGCCCGTGGTAAAGCGTTTTTAATTTGTCGTCGCTATAAAATCCTTCGAAGATTTTATCTGTGCACGTTGTTATTCCCAGGGCCATCGTGCCGCCGGTCAGGCCCTTGCTTAAACAAAATATATCAGGTTTATTGTGGAGTCCTGCGGTAGCAAAGGGTACACCAGTGCGGCCGAAACCTGTCATCACCTCGTCAGCGATCAACAATACTCCTTTGTCCCTGCAAAGCTCCAATAGCTGATCTAGCAGTTCGGCGCGGTACATGAGCATCCCGCCTGATCCCAATACCAGCGGCTCGAATATAAAACATGCCAGGTTGTCTGCCTGGCTCGCAATTAGTTGCCGCAAGTCGGCAATATTCTCATCCGTCGGGAGATCGATGAACTCTACCTCGAACAGGTAGGAAGCAAAAGCATCAGTAAAAATACTCCGGGCACTAACAGACATGGCTCCGAAGGTATCACCGTGATAAGAGTCTTTGAACGCCAGAACTCTTTTTCTTTCGGGAACACCACTGTTGCTCCAGAATTGAATGCACATTTTAAGTGCAACCTCGACCGCGGTAGAACCATTATCGCTATAAAATACCTTGTCCTGAGTTCCGGGCAGAACGGGCAGAAGTCTTTCGGCCAGCAAAACTGCAGGCTCGTGCGTAAAACCCGCAAAAATTACATGCTCAAGATTTGAAAGCTGAGCCGCCACTTTTTCTGCTATGTACGGATGAGAATGCCCATGGATGTTTACCCACCAGGAAGAAACAGCATCGATATAGCGGTTCCCGTCTTCTGCGAAAAGGTACGGCCCGCTTGCACTGGTTATTCCGATCACAGGCATCGCGTTTTTTGCCTGGGTATACGGGTGCCAGATAACTTTCTTATCGCGTTCAGTTAGTGTCATGTGAAATATATTTTTTAAGCATTGCAGCAACAGTTTTATCTGTTCTGAAGGTGATCTGTTCAACATCAAGATCGCTGATCAGCACCCACCTGAAGGCCTGCTTCAGTTCGCCTTCATTATCGAAGTCAAAAATGCGGTTCTTGAAGGCGAGTTGAAGCGGCGCCCGCTCTTTGACAAGATAATAGATACTGATAACCTGACTGTCATTGAACGATGATTTTTCGTAGAAATCTGTTGTATAAAAGTGTTGCAGAACATCAATTTCTGCACCGCATTCTTCCATAAACTCCCGTTTCAAACCGTCGATCAGCCCCTCGCCCAGTTCAAGGCCGCCCCCCGGAAACTTGCTGAAGCGAACACCATATTCTTCCTCATCGCTAACTAAAACCTCAGAATCAGAATTAATCAGCAGGCCGTAAACGCGAACGTTAAAGTAACTCATTTTCGAAGTGTTTTTTGTTCCGGGTTGTATTTTCCAGTGTCCATACGAAGTCCCTGGCCTGAGGCTCAAACCTGACGGGGCAGTCCTTCATCCGGCAGTAGTGACAGCACTGCGGTAAACAGGGGTCGGCATGTATAAAAAGCTCGGTCTCCCGTAATTTTTTCGCATTGATCAGCTTGTCTATATCTGATATCTCCTTGTGTACCCTGTTCAGATCAAAGTAGTACGGAAGTGTAACGTGACAATCGATATGGAGTTCCGGACCATACTGCTGTGTTCTGAGATTGTGTACATCGATCCATGGGTCTGCGCGGTTGTCCTGTAAGATGCCCACTACCGCCGTTACAAGTTTAACATCGCTCTCATCCATCAAGCCACCGACCGATTCGCGTGTAAGCTTATAGCCGGAAAATACGATATAAAGACCGGCAGCAACAGAAAGCACGCTATCTAACCAATGAAGATTTGTGAGCAGCATCAGAACCAGCCCGATAACCAGCGCAGCGCTGGTATAGGTATCTGTCAGCAGGTGTTTTCCATCTGCAACCAGGGTAAGCGAGTTTTCCTGCCTGCCGGTGCGGATGAGAAAAAGCCCTGTGAGTAAATTTACCAGGCCGGCCCCCGCAATGATCAGTGTGCCTGTAAACAACTGTTCAAGCGGTTCGGGATAGATGAAACTGTAAACAGATTTGCCGATGATCATGATTCCGGCAATGAGAATCAGTGTACCCTCTACAAAAGCTGAAAAGAATTCTACCTTGCCATGCCCGTATGGGTGGTTTTCATCGCGGGGACGGGTGCTAAGGTAAACGCTGTAAAAAGCAAAGCTGCTCGCAATAACGTTTACAATACTTTCTGCCGCATCGGTGAGAATTGCGTTTGAACGCGTTATAAAGTAGGCCGTAAATTTTGCCAGCATGAGCAGGAGACTGATGCCCAAAGAAACCACAATTGCCTTCTTCCTTTTCGTCATGCCTTTTTTTTGCCAAAAATACAGTTATAACCTAACTTACTTGCGAAATTTGTTGCTTTTTTAAGTCACAATACCATTTGCTTCATATATTTGCGCACAAACGAATTGACCATGACGTATTTATCAAAAAGAATCAACAACCTGTCTGAATCGCAAACAATCAAAATGGCTAAACTGGGCCGTGAGCTGTCGGCAAAGGGGATTGATGTAATCAACCTGAGTTTCGGTGAACCTGATTTTTTCACTCCTGAAGATGTAAAAGCTGCTGCGAAGAAGGCAATCGATGAGAACTTCTCTTATTATACCCCTGTGTCGGGCTATCCTGATCTGCGCAAGGCTATTGTAAAGAAGCTTAAAGACGAGAACGGTCTTGATTATGAGGTTGATGACATTGTGGTCTCTACCGGAGCAAAACAAAGTCTGGCAAATGTCGTCATGTGCCTGGTTAATCCGGGCGACGAAGTGATTGTGCCTACGCCTTACTGGGTATCTTATTCTGAGATGATCAAGCTGGCAGAAGGCGAATCGGTCTTTATTAACGCCATTGTAGAAAACAATTTTAAAATCACTCCCGAAGAGCTTGAGGCAGCTATTACGCCGAAAACCAAACTCTTTATGTTCTCCTCGCCCTGCAACCCGACAGGTTCTGTATATACCCGCGATGAACTGGCCGGTCTTGTAAGCGTGTTTGAAAAGCACCCGGATATCTTCATCATTTCAGATGAGATCTACGAGCATATCAATTTCGGCGAGGGCCATACGTCTATCGCGAGTTTTGACAGCGTGAAGGATCGTGTTATTATCATCAATGGTTTCTCCAAGGCTTATGCGATGACGGGGTGGCGCGTTGGTTATTCTGTATCCACCCGGGAAATTGCCAAAGCCTGCGATAAGCTGCAGGGACAGATCACATCAGGAACTTCATCGATTTCTCAGCGTGCTGCACTTGCTGCCTACAACGCCGGCTTAGATAGTGTGGAAGATATGCGTAAGGAATTTAAGAAACGGAGAGACCTTGTGTATGGCCTTCTGAAAGAAATTCCTGGTGTAAATGTAAACCTGCCTGAAGGCGCGTTTTATTTCTTTCCCGAAGTAAAAAGTTACTTTGGAAAAAGCTACAACGGCCAGACCATTGAAACGGCTGAAGACCTGAGCCTCTACCTGCTGAACGAAGCACATGTTTCTACTGTAACAGGAGAAGCGTTTGGAAACGCAGACTGTATCAGAATCTCATATGCTGCAGCAGAAGATCAGCTTATAAAGGCTGTTAAACAAATTGAAGCAGCGCTTGCAAAGCTGAACTAAACCAGTCACTATAATGAAAAAAGCCCTATGCTGCAATCAGCATGGGGCTTTTTTCATTATCGAATATCTTGTGTTCGCAGATTACGAGCGAATGGCTTCTACCGGATCAAGCCTTGAGGCGGAAAAAGCCGGGTAAAAGCCTGAAAGGCTTCCGATGACTACCGATATACCGATTCCGAGAACGATGTTTGCAATATCAAGGATAATTTCGATATCAAGCAAATGTGTAAACACCTGCGTGAAAAGAAACACAAACAACAGTCCGAGTAATCCGCCGAGCAGGCAAAGGATGATGGCTTCGAACATGAATTGGAGTAAAATGAAATAGTTCTTTGCGCCGAGCGATTTTTGGATACCTATAATATTGGTCCGCTCTTTAACCGAAACGAACATGATGTTGGCAATACCAAAACCACCAACCAGAATGGAAAAACCGCCGATAACCCAGCCTGCAATCTTGACCATGCTGAACATCGTATCCAGCTGATTGGAAAGAATAGTCGTTTTGTTGAGCGCGAAATCATCCTCCTGGCCGGGCTTTAACCGGTGTATAGAACGCATAAGGCCCTGCAGCTCACTTTCAATTTCTTCAAGACTTACATTATCATTCCCTCTTACGGTAATCTGGGGATCATAACGCTCGTTTCTAATATCAAAGAGCCCTTTTGCGAAGTTGATAGGAATCAACACGTTTTTATCCTGCGACATGCCGAGCATGTCCTCTCCTTCTTTTTTAAATACGCCGACCACGGTAACGCGCCGCCCCATGACTTTGACCTGTTTACCAACCGCCGGACTATTGCCAAAAAGCCCTTCGGCTATTTCAGCACCCATTATACAGATGGGTGTACCGGATTTACTTTCGTTTTCCGTGAAGTAACGGCCTTCCTGCAGTTCGAAGCTCCAGGTTTTATCAAAATCTGACGAGGCAGCCCAGATCGTAGCACCCTCGACAGAAGAACTGCGGTATTTGATGACCCGGTTTTGTGCGGCAGCCTCATACGTGATACCCTGTGCATTTTCCATGCGCCGCTGTAGCTGCTCATAATCGCGTGGTGATGGTTCGGGCCGGTTCATATATTTCCACCATGGATAATCGCCGAACCCCCCCCAGGGCCATTTCTGGATAAAGATCGTTTTCGACCCGAGTTTATCTACGCTTTCCTGCAGTTTGTTCCGCAGGGTATCAACCGCGGTGAAGACCGCTATAATCGTAAAGATACCGATGGTTATTCCCAGCAAAGAGAGAATGGTTCGAAGCTTATTCTGACGAATGGCATCGAAGGCAAAGCGCAGGCTTTCGCCGATAAGTCTGAAAACGATCATAATTAGCGTTTAGACCAAAATTAGCTAAAAAGGTTACAAGCCTGACGCAATATTCAAAATGATACACAAGTTGTATGATAAATGGAGTTTCTGACAACAAATTGAACAGCTATATGGTTAATTATCAGGCGCAGTCTGCGTAAGCAACAAAAACAAAATTAATTTTATAAATTTGCGCCCTTAAAATATCAAGCCAGATTATGAAACTATCGCAGTTCAAGTTCAATTTACCCGAGTCGCTCATCGCAAGTACTCCTTCCGAAAACCGTGACGAAGCCCGTTTAATGGTGTTGCATAAAGACAGTGGAAAAATTGAGCACAAGATATTCAAAGATGTCCTGGACTATTTTGACGATAAAGATGTCATGATCCTGAACAACACGAAAGTTTTTCCTGCGCGCCTTTACGGGAACAAGGAAAAAACCGGCGCTACTATCGAGGTATTTTTGCTCCGCGAGCTTAACAAAGAGTTGAGGTTGTGGGACGTCCTGGTAGACCCCGCCCGCAAAATCCGTGTTGGCAATAAACTTTATTTTGGTGACGATGATCTGCTCGTTGCAGAGGTAGTAGACAATACAACATCACGCGGCCGCACAATCCGTTTTCTGTTTGACGGTACCGATGAAGAATTCCGTAAAAACGTTGAAATCCTTGGCGAAACGCCGCTACCAAAATACATCAAACGTAAAGCCACTGCTCAGGATAAAGAACGTTATCAGACTATTTTCGCAAAACACGAAGGTGCTGTTGCTGCCCCTACCGCAGGTCTGCACTTTAGCCGTGAGCTGATGAAACGGCTCGAGCTTAAAGGTATTGAGTTTGCAGAAGTAACCCTGCATGTTGGGCTTGGGACATTCCGGCCGGTCGAGGTTGAAGACCTCACCAAACACAAGATGGACTCTGAGCAATTCATTATCGAGGATCGCGATGCGCGCATTGTGAATAAGGCCCTTGAAAATAAAAACAAGATTTGCGCTGTCGGAACGACGAGCATGCGGGCCATCGAATCTGCGGTTTCAGCGAGCCATACACTCAAGGCAGCAAGCGACTGGACAAGTAAGTTTATCTTCCCTCCTTACGACTTCAGCATCGCGAATTGCATGATAACCAATTTTCATACGCCAGAATCAACTCTGCTGATGATGATTGCAGCGTTTGGCGGATACGATAATGTGATGAATGCCTACGAAATTGCAGTTAAAGAGAAATATCGCTTTTACAGTTATGGCGATGCCATGCTGATCATCTAACAACGCAGATGTTCGCATGACGCATTACGCAATTGTCGTAGCAGGCGGCAGGGGAAACAGAATGGGTAACGAACTGCCCAAGCAATTCCTGCCGCTTGCCGGCAAACCGCTGCTGATGCATTCGCTCCTGGCTTTTTCTCAAAGCCGCTTCAAGCCTGAGATCATTCTTGTGCTTCATCCTGATGAAAGGGAACGTTGGGCAGATCTGTGCCAAACCTATAAGTGTACCATTTCGCACCACATTGCATCCGCGGGAACAGAACGATACCATTCGGTTAAAAATGCGCTTACACTTGTCGAAACCGGTGGAATGGTGGCGGTTCATGACGCCGCCCGGCCCCTCATTTCTACAGATCTTATTGACCGCTGCTATGAGCGAACGCTCCGGCACGGCAATGCCGTAGCTGCGCTGCCTGCTACCGACAGCATCAGGTTACAGGAAAACGGCGTCAGCCAGGCGATAGACCGGAACAAAGTATTCATTATTCAGACACCCCAGACTTTTTATAGCAGCGAGCTGCTGGACGCATATAACCAGCCATTTCAACCGCTTTTTACCGACGATGCCAGCGTTATGCAGGCGGCAGGATCCGAAATATATCTTGAACCGGGCGAGCGGCGAAATTTTAAAATAACCTACCCGACCGATCTTGTTTTTGCAGAAGCGCTTATCGCCGATAAGACATAAAAAAACCCGGGCATCTGCACCGGGTTCATTCTTATGTTTGCGACACTTAGGCCGCCCTGTTTATCACTTTCAGCAGGATAGCGATCACTGCGATTACGAGCAGGACGTGAATGATTCCACCCACATCACCAAATCCATTAAAGAAAAAGCCGATTACCCAAAGTATTACCAATACAACGGCAACCAAATACAATAAATTTCCCATAGGTTCTTAATTTAGTTTTTAAGTATGTTATTTGTGAGAGTAAACATGAAGATGCCGGAGATTGTTTCGGTTCATGTGATAAAAACCACATCAGAGGCAAAACAGCGGGGAATTTGAGTTATCCGCATAAAAAGAAAGGCCGGATTTACATCCGGCCTTTGTATCTTGAAACTGACATTAATATTCGTCTTCATTAAAGAAAAAGTCTTCTTTGGTCGGATAGTCCGGCCAGATTTCCTCTATGCTCTCGTAGGGCTCACCATCATCTTCAAGCGCCTGCAGGTTTTCTATTACCTCTACAGGTGCACCGGAACGGATACCGTAGTCAATTAGTTCGTCTTTAGTTGCAGGCCATGGAGCATCTTCCAGGTGCGATGCCAATTCTAGTGTCCAATACATATTCCCTGTTGTTTAAATTTTAGTTATTTCAATTAATCGCAAAAGTATATTAAAATTAATTTAATATCCAAACATTTTTTTCCACCATCTCAGATGCGTGGAATCCATTTGTTTTCTTCGTTTCCCGCGTCCATACACAGTTTCCGTGCCAGAACAAACAGGTAATCGCTTAGCCTGTTCAGGTACAT
This sequence comes from Pedobacter sp. SYP-B3415, assembly GCF_004138205.1. GTDB lineage: Bacteria > Bacteroidota > Bacteroidia > Sphingobacteriales > Sphingobacteriaceae > Pedobacter. The sequence goes on along the minus strand of NZ_RXNQ01000002.1, from coordinate 94,276 downwards.
GATAACAATTTGGTCTACAGCACTTTCTGTTGACAGTGAAATAGCGAGCCGCTCGGCGCGACGACAAACTGACCGGGCAACATGGCAGAAAGAGGCGGCGCCGCCCCCGCCTGGCAGAATAAAATGTTTAAGATCAGGAAGGGTAGCATTCATACGATCAATTTCATCTTCAAGCAGCGTAACATCTGCTTCATGAAGATCGGGAAGCTTCATTCTCGACTTCTCCGGATCTGCAGCCAGCAAGGACCCAACCGTAAACAACCTATCCTGAATTTCCTTGAGCACCGTTTGAACTGCTGCTGTCGATGTTTGGCTGGATACAACGCCGATATAGGAATTGAGCTCATCAACGGTACCATACGTTTCAATCCTGAGATGCGACTTAAGGACTCTTGTTCCCCCGATTAGCGAAGTTTCACCTTTATCTCCGGTTTTTGTGTAAATCTTCATGCAACTATAAATAGCTATAAAAAAAAGCCTTTGGACAAGGCTTTCAGTATTGTATGAGTCTTAATTCATCTTTTCCCAGTCTGAGCCGGACTCCCGGATCGCCTGCAGGCGCGGCGAAACAGACTTGACGTCTGTATTCAGGTAATCATTCTCGACAAGACCATCGCGCATCCTGACAATTCTATGCGCATGCTGGGCAATGTCTTCCTCGTGGGTAACAAGAATGATCGTATTGCCCTTGCTATGGATCTCCTCGAGCAAGCCCATAATCTCGATCGATGTTTTTGTATCAAGGTTTCCGGTAGGTTCATCGGCGAGGATAATTGAAGGATCGTTGATCAGCGCCCTGGCAACAGCGACACGTTGGCGTTGTCCGCCCGAGAGTTCATTTGGCTTATGATCCATACGGTTGCCCAATCCGACATTCTCAAGCGCCTTTGCTGCACGCGCCTCTCTCTCTTTGCGGTTTGCCCCGGCATAAATCAGGGGCAGGGCAACATTATCGAGTGAAGTAGAGCGCGGCAAAAGATTGAATGTCTGAAAGACAAATCCGATTTCTTTATTTCTAACCTCTGCAAGTGCATCATCAGACATCTGGCTAACATTGGTTCCGTTCAAAATGTAGTCACCTTTGCTCGGTGTATCCAGGCAGCCGAGAATATTCATCAGGGTAGACTTTCCTGAACCAGATGGCCCCATAAGTGCTACAAACTCACCCTTCCTGATCTCGAGCGAAACGGATTTAATGGCATGAATAACCTCAGTGCCGATAACATATTTACGGCCGATATCTTTTATAATGATCAATGGGGTGTTGTTCTGCATCGGTTTTTTATTTTTTAGACAGCCGCTAACAAATGAATGTTACAGCCACGCCTATTTTTCAATAATCTTTGGTACAAGAAAAAAACGTTCATTGCGCAGGGCTGCGTTCATCAGCCCTTCTTCGGTGCTTATTTCAGTCTTCGCTTCATCTTCGCGCCAGGTATTCTTAGCCTCGTTCATGTAACGCAGCGGCTCCACCTGCGAGGTATCGAGCTCATTCAGCTTTTCCATGAAAGTAAGAATCTTGTTCATATCCGCGCGGAGACTGTCGACATCTTTATCTTCAATATGGATACGGGCCAGGTCGGCGATCTTATATATTCTTTCGTTATCCAGGTTCATTCGCTGATCAGTTTGCTTTTAATTTTTTCAAAAACGCGGTCCCGAAGTACTTCATCATCGCTTAGCGACATTTCTGTAGTGCACAAGGGAGCGTGTACAAAGACCCGGCAAATGCCCGGTCTTGATCCGTGTGCGCCTCCATCATCCCATAGTACCTTCCAAATATCGGTAATTGAAACCGGAACTATCGGAATTTTTTTATCGATCGCGAGCCTGAACGGGCCATTTTTAAAGCTATGAAGTTTGGGCGGAAAATGATCATCTATCTTCCCTTCGGGGAAAATAACAAGACTCATCCCTTTATCCAGATTGTCGCCCGCTTTTTTGAAAGCCCTGAAAGAAGAAATCTTGCTCTCACGGTTAACGGTGATGTCTATCGTCTTGAAAAAGATGCGGAGAACAGGGTTTGTAAGAAGCTCTTCTTTCCCCATAAAGTGAAAACTGCCTCTGGCAAGGATGCAAAAAACCATGATATCAAGATTCGAACTGTGGTTGGCGCAATACACATAGGTCTGGTCTGCATTGAGCGGTTGCTCGAATTCAAATTTATAGAAAATTCCCGCAAGTCCGCTTGCAAACAGGCTATGCAGATGGCGGAAAAAATTTAGAACCGGGTAGTATCGCTCATTTCTTGAGCATATGTAATAGAATGGAAGAAACAGCAGAAAAAAGATAAATACCACGATCATAAACCAGACGCGGTGAAGCTGCTTGAGAATTTTCATATATACATTCAAAATTAGAAAAATATGTCACCATTTGTCGGCCGATCTGATAATTGATCTGCTGAATGTTTTAATTCTTTCTTAATTTCGCCGGATGAAAGAAACGGTAGTGAGCGGCATCCGCTCTACAGGAAAATTACATCTTGGTAACTATTACGGTGCACTGAAGAATTTTGTGCAGATGCAGCACGACTACAATTGCTTTTTCTTTATTGCAGATCTTCATTCACTTACCACCCACCCTACGCCTTCCGACCTGCATGGAAATGTAAAGCAGGTGCTTGTAGAATACCTTGCCTGCGGTATAGATCCCGAGCTCAGTACCATCTATATTCAGTCTGACGTTCCCGAAGTTGCGGAGCTCTATCTGTACCTGAATATGAACGCCTACATGGGCGAACTTGAACGCAGCGCGTCTTTTAAAGATAAGGTTCGCGCAAATCCCGATAACGTCAACGCCGGCCTCCTCACGTATCCGGTATTGATGGCTGCCGACATTCTGATACATAAGGCAACAAAGGTACCGGTTGGTAAAGACCAGGAACAGCATCTGGAAATGGCCCGTACGTTTGGAAACCGCTTTAACAGACTTTATAACAACGATTATTTTCCCGAGCCCTATGCCTTCAGTTATGCTACGAGTCTTGTGAAGGTACCAGGACTTGATGGTAAAGGAAAAATGGGTAAGTCTGAGGGTGAAGGCAATGTGATTAATCTTTCAGATGATCCGGAAGTGATCAGGAAAAAAGTGATGCGTGCCGTGAGCGACGGCGGGCCAACGGTTGAAAATCAGCCAAAACCCGAGGCCATTCAAAACCTGTTCGATCTTATGAAAGTGGTATCCGCACCAGATACACTTGCGCATTTCGAAGGGCTTTATAACCAGTGCGCAATTCGGTATGGCGATTTTAAAAAGCAGCTTGCCGAAGATATGATCATGGCAACAGCACCGATCCGCGAACGGATTCAAGCTATTGCCGCCGACGAGGCCTACCTGAGCAAGGTAGCAGGGATCGGGCGCGAAAAAGGACGCGAAAGCGCATTAAAAACCATCAGGGACGTTCGCGAACTGGTAGGAATAAAAAGTTTTTAAGAAAAAATGCAGTAACGCTTACCCGTAGAACATCCTACAGATGATTAAAACGGAGGCGCATCTGCACAATGAAACACGATATTTATGCACATTGCAATTGTTGGGAACATCGGCGCGGGTAAAACTACGCTTACAGGCTTACTGGCTAAAAACTATGGCTGGGAAGCGCTCTATGAAGCGGTAGATAACAACCCGTATCTGGAAGATTTTTACAGTGATATGAAACGCTGGAGTTTCAATCTGCAGATCTATTTTCTGAACAGCCGCTTCCAGCAGATTGTCGATATCGAAAAAAGCGCACGAAATGTTATCCAGGACCGGACGATTTATGAGGATGCACATATTTTCGCGGAAAACCTGCATGAGATGAGTCTGATGACCACGCGCGACTATCAAAATTACCGGGCGATTTTTGACAACATCACCTCATTTATTAAACCCCCTGACCTGCTGATCTATCTCCGGGCTTCGGTCCCGACGCTGGTAAATAATATTCAGCGCCGCGGCCGGGAATATGAGGCGAGCATCCGGATCGATTACCTTTCAAAGCTTAATGAGAAGTATGAGAACTGGATACAGAATTATCAGTTGGGCCGCCTGCTGATCCTTGATAAGGACCGGCTGGATTTTAGTAATAATGTTGAAGATTTAAGCGCCGTTATCCAGGCTGTTGAAGCTGAAATAAACGGTCTTTTTTAACCGAACAGCTATGCCCCGTATCCTTGGAGTTATTCCCGCCCGTTACGCTTCATCGCGATTCCCGGGAAAACCGCTTACCGATATCGGCGGTAAGACAATGATCAGGCGTGTATATGAACAGGCCTGCAAATGTCCCGAACTGTCGCTCGTTGTTGTCGCAACCGACGATCAGCGGATAGCGCAGGAAGTTGAAAGTTTTGGCGGACGGTTTGTTATGACCGGCAATCAGCATCAAAGCGGTACAGACCGCTGCGCAGAAGTCATGGAAGTGCTGCCAGGATATGATGTGCTGATCAACATTCAGGGCGACGAGCCCTTCATAAACCCCGATCAGATCAGCTTACTGGCAGGATGCTTTGATGACGAGCGTGTCTCGCTCGCTACGCTGATCAAACCGGTTAGCGGCTCCGAAGAACTCTTTAATCCAAATATCCCAAAGGTCGTGATAGATCAATACCAGGATGCTATTTATTTCAGCAGGCATCCGGTCCCTTATTTTCGCAATGATGATGCTGAAAACTGGCATGAAAAACACCAGTACTACAAACATATCGGAATTTATGGCTACCGGGCAGCGGCCCTGCGGCAAATCATGCAGCTACCCCCATCCCCGCTGGAAACAGCCGAGAGCCTGGAGCAGCTCCGCTGGCTTGAGCACGGGATGAAAATTCAAACAAGGGTGACCAACATGGAAGCAATTGCAATTGACACACCCGATGATCTGAATAAGGTTTCAGGGATGATTTAGAAGGTCAGACAGAAAAAAAAGCTATCTTGGCAATCATGTATCACCTGAAAAAACTTCTGCCAGGCATGCTGGCCATTTTCTTTTTGTTCGCCTGCCAATCTGCCGAAAAAAAAGATAATAAGTCCGGCGCTACCAGCCTGCCACATGTGAAGGAAACAATGGCAAATTTCTCTGACAGTTTAAGTAAAGATCATTTCAAACTCGAACTGATCGGCAAAAAACCTGCGGAAACCAAACTCCTCTTCACCATAAAGAATGCCGCGGGTAAAGAAATTTACCGGACACAGATTGCCGCTAAAGCGCTGTTTGATAATTATGACACCGAATTGGATCTGAGTAAAGAAAAGAATCAGGTAACCTTTCTCCATGAAGAAGCGGAAAATTTCTTTGCCGAAGAGAATTTTCTGGAACCCGCCGTTGCCGAAAGCGAGCAGCCAGACGCTAACGTTCCTGACAAAGCCTTCTATAATGAACTGAAAAAAACCGGGCTGAACGGTTTCAAGTACCGCCTGGGTAAAGAAAGTAATCTCTACATCGCCTGGTCTGAGCAACTGCAAAAAGTTCAGGTTTACTATAAATGCTGCTGATCGGCTGATCTGCAAAATATTGTTTACTGAGCTTTTGCCTCGTTCCGGTAACGTTCCCGGAACTCTGATCAGACTTAGTGTCAATAGTACACTAAGAAGTTATATTTACCAGAATAATGCTGAATTGAGGCTAATATCTCGTCTGTATAAATTTATATAGTTGACTATCAGGCATTTGCAAGTTTTTTTATTTTTTTTGGGCTGAATGTAAGGCTGGTTAGGAATTTTAAATTAACTTTATCTTAGTGTAAAGAACAAGACATCTGTTTTGATGTCACCAGATAGAAGATCAGCCTGAACCCAATCTAACAAACCAAATATAATGAGCTGCCCGGTCTCCCCCGGGCATTTTTTATTTTGTGTCAGGCTGTAAATTATCTTATCAACAATAACCCCGAATACCCGCAATTTTTCTACCTTTGTATCCCGTACAAAATGCAAACCGGACCTGTTTTCAGGGACGGCCGAATAAACTCACAAATCATGACGAAGTATATTTTTGTTACGGGCGGTGTCACATCCTCTCTGGGTAAAGGCATCATTTCCGCATCATTAGCCAAACTCCTGCAAGCGAGGGGTTACCGGGTAACCATCCAAAAATTTGATCCTTATATCAACATTGATCCGGGAACGCTAAACCCTTATGAGCATGGCGAATGCTTCGTTACTGAAGACGGTGCCGAAACCGATCTTGATCTTGGTCACTACGAACGTTTCTTAAATGTTCCAACCTCGCAAGCCAACAACATCACCACCGGGCGCATTTACCAGAACGTGATCAACGCAGAGCGCCAGGGCGCATACCTTGGTAAAACTGTTCAGGTGGTACCACATATTACCGATGAAATTAAGCGCAACATGCGTATGCTGGGCAACAGTGGTGACTTTGATATTGTCATTACCGAACTCGGCGGAACAGTTGGCGATATTGAATCGCTTCCGTTTATCGAAGCCGTTCGTCAGTTTAAGTGGGAAGAAGGCGCAAACAATGCGATCGTGATCCACCTGACCCTGATCCCCTTTCTTGCAGCTGCAGGCGAGCTGAAAACAAAACCAACACAGCACTCTGTAAAAGCCCTGTTGGAATATGGCATTCAGCCGGATATTCTGGTCTGCCGTACAGAGCACCCGATCTCGCAAGACATCCGGAAGAAGATCGCGCTGTTCTGTAACGTAAACGTAAATGCCGTAATCGAGTCCCGGGATGCATCTACAATTTATGACGTACCCCTGCTCATGATGAAAGAGCAGTTAGACAAAACGGTGCTCAGCAAACTGAAACTTGCTCAGAAAAACGAGCCCGATATGGAGAGCTGGAAAGAATTTCTGGGACGTTTAAAGAATCCTACTTCAGAGGTTCGGATCGGGCTGATCGGAAAATATGTAGAACTTCCCGATGCCTACAAGTCGATCATTGAAAGTTTTGTTCATGCAGGTTCAAAGAACGAGTGTAAGGTTAAGGTGGAGTACATTCACTCTGAAGGTATTTATCCAGATAATGCGCATGAAAAACTCGGGCACCTTGACGGCGTTCTTGTAGCTCCGGGATTTGGCAGCCGGGGTATTGAAGGGAAAATTGACACGATTAAGTATGTGCGTGAAAATAATGTGCCTTTCTTTGGGATCTGCCTGGGCATGCAGTGTGCCGTGATTGAGTATGGCCGGAACGTGATCGGACTTGAGGGTGCACACACAACCGAAATAGAAGAAAATTGTGCACACCCTGTCATCAATATGATGGAAGAACAGAAACAGGTTACAGAGAAGGGCGGAACAATGCGCCTGGGCTCCTACCCCTGCGATCTTAAAAAAGGAACAAAAGCCTATGCAATCTATGGGCGCACACACATCACTGAACGCCACCGCCACCGTTATGAGTTTAACAGCGCCTATCTGCAGCAGTACGAAGACGCAGGTATGGTTGCATCGGGAATTAACCCGGAAAGTAAACTGGTTGAGATTATTGAATTAAAAAATCATCCTTTTTTCGTCGGCGGACAATTTCACCCCGAATTAAAATCTACCGTAGCAAATCCTCACCCACTTTTTGTTAAATTTGTCGCCGCTGCAAAAGAACACGCCAAAAAAGTGAGCAACTAAAAGCAGCATATCAATACTAATGGATAGAAATACATTTACAGGCCTCTTCCTGATTCTGATCATTCTTGGAGGTTCTTTTTACTTTTTTAAACCGAGCGAAGCCGACATCCAGAAAGAACGGGAGCGGCAAAAAACGGAGGCTCCTGCCAAATCGGCGGCAAAACCCGCCGGTGCTCCGGCAACCCCGGCCGTCCGTACACCAGATTCGGCGGCGCTGAGAGGACCTTTCGGATCAGCCCTGGCCGGTACTGAGCAAACTACCGTACTTGAGAATGAAAACCTGAAGCTGACATTCAGCAACAAAGGCGGGAGAATTTTTTCTGCTGAAGTAAAGGGAGCTAAGACTTTTGACGGTCAGCCGCTTATTCTCTTCAATGGCCCGAATAACAAATTTGGGCTGAAGCTGAATGCTGCAGGTCGGGTGTTCAATACAAATGACCTGTACTTTACGCCGCAAAAAAACAACAATGAGCTGACCATGCGTGCGGTTTACGGTTCGGGTCAGTACCTTGAATACCGTTACGCCCTGAAACCGGGATCAAATAAAGTTGACTTTGATATCAATTTAGTCGGCATGCAGCAGGTCATCAGCGGAAATAGCCTCACATTAAACTGGGAGTCGACCTTGCTGCAGCAGGAGAAATCTATTGAAAGTGAACACCGCTATTCTGCCCCCTACTACAAATATCTGAATGAAGGTGTTGATAACCTGAGCGAGGCAAAAGACGATAAAAAAGATCTGACCGAAGACAAGATTCAATGGTTCTCTTTCAAGCAGCACTTCTTCTCAGCAGTACTGATCAACAAGGATGGTTTTGAGAAAGGCAATCTTGAGGTCCGCATCCCGACCGGGAACCGTGAGGTTAAATGGTACGGCGCAAATATGGACCTGCCGTATACGCATCAGGCCAGCCAGGCTTACCGGATGGAGTTTTATTTCGGCACAAATAAATTTTCTGCTTTAAAGGCGCAGGGTTACGAGCTTGAAAAGCAGGTAAATATGGGTTACTGGCCACTGAAATACATCAACAGGTTTGTCGTGCTACCGGTATTTAATCTCCTGGAAAGCTTTAACTGGGGTTATGGGCTGATCATTCTGGTACTGACTGTGATCCTGAAGCTTGTTCTGATGCCGCTTACCTATAAATCTTATCTGTCAATGGCGAAAATGCGCGTACTGAAGCCGGAGATGGACGAGATCAAAGCAAAAGTAGGCGATGACAATCCGACCCTGGTTCAGCAGGAATACCTGAAGTTATATAAAAAGGCAGGTGTTAATCCATTAGGTGGGTGTTTACCTATGGTGCTGCAGTTACCGATCGTTATGGCATTCTTCTTTTTCTTCCCGAACCTTTTCGAACTACGCGGCGAAAGTTTTCTGTGGATGAAAGATCTTTCTACTTACGATGAATTTATCAAATTCGGTTTCACCGTTCCTTTTATCGGCGACCACCTGAGTCTGATGTGTCTGTTGATGACCGCTTCGCAGCTGCTTCAGGCTTACTACAATAACCTGACCTCGGGCAGTGCAGCAAACAACCAGATGAAATACATTGGTTATGTGATGCCGATTATCTTCCTGGGTGTACTGAACAGCTATCCTTCAGGCCTGAACTATTATTACTTCCTGGCAAACATGATGACCTTTGCACTGCAGTTCGTTATCCGCCGGATGATCGACGATGAAAAAATTCATGCGATGATCCAGGAAAACAAGGCCAAACCAGAAGATAAAAAGAAGAAATCAAAATTCCAGCAGCGTCTGGACGACTATATGCGTCAACAGCAGGCTTTGCAAAAGGGCAAAAAATAAAACAAAAAGAGGGCTTTTCAGCCCTCTTTTTGTTTTTACGCCCATTTTAAGCTGCGTTATGTAAAAATTTAATGCAAGATCTTCCTCCTACCATAAATATTTGCAATTTTTAAGGATTATTCATAACCCAAACAAATAAAAATGCGAAGAATATTTTTGCTGCTTTGCTGCTGCCTGGCTGGCACTGCCTATGGGCAAAAAAAACCACTTGACCATTCCGTCTACGATTCATGGGAAGCACCCGGCGACCGCAAACTGACCAGTGACGGGCAATGGTATTTTTATAACATCAACCGCCAGCAGGGCGATGCGACCCTCTACCTTGGCAATGCCCGCGGCACCTCCAGATTAACTGTTCCGCGCGGTAGCGATGCTGACTTCAGTGCCGACAGCAAGTATGCCGCCTTCCTGATAAAGCCTCACTCTAAAGATATCAGGCTGGCCAAAATCAAAAAGAAAAAACCTGCTGACATGCCTAAAGACAGTCTTGGCATTCTGACATTGGGCAGCAATACCGTAGTTAAAGTGCCCCGCGTAAAAACCTTCCGGTTTGCAGAACAGGGAGGTGCGTACCTTGCCTACCAGCTCGAAGCCGCAGCAGATACGTCAAAAAAACCCTCGCCCGAAGAGGCAAAGAAGAAAGACGCACGAGAGTTTAGTGACCTCATAGTAAGAAACCTGGCAAGCGGTGCCTTAAAAACTATCAAAAATGTCTCGGTCTTTGCATTTAGCAAAGATGGCAAACAACTTGTCTACGCAAGTCAGTCTTCCGCTAAAACACCTGATGTAAAACCCGGTGTTTATCTGCATAATCTGGAGAAAAATACGACGCGTGCACTCGTCAGCAGAAAAGGGAATTTTAATAATTTCGTTTTTGACGATGACGGAGAAAACCTGGCGTTTGTGGGGGAAACTGACCCTGAGAAACAGGAAATCAAAGACTTCAAAATTTACTTCGCATTCCCTTCCGCAGATACTGCGCAAGTTCTTGTTGATGGCGATATGCAGGGAATTCCCCAAAAATGGTCGGTTAGCGGAGAAGCCAGGATTGGTTTCAGTAATGATGGCAAGAAATTATTCTTCGGTATCGCCCCCGACAAAAAACCGAAGGATACAACTATCATCGAATCTGAGGTAGCCAAACTGGATATATGGGGCTATAAAGATGATTATCTGCAGCCAATGCAATTGAAAAATGCAGATCGCGAAAGTAAAAGAAGCTACCTGAGCGTGATCGATATATTCAACAGCAATCCAAAAGTTGTACGGCTTGCCGACGAACGTATGCCAGACGTGCAGCTGATAGATCGCGGGAATGCCGCATTCGTACTTGGTTCGACTGATTTCGGCCGGCGCACGCAGCAGCAATGGCTTGGCGGCACCAGCCGGGACTACTTCCTGGTCAGTACCACAGACGGGACAAAGAAAAAAATCATTGAAGACCTGAGCGGAAATGTAGAGGTTTCACCTGACGGCCAGTATGTGGTATATTTTGACCGTCGAAAAGGGAACTGGTATAGTTACATCGTGAAAAGCGGGCAGGTTGTTCAACTTAACCAGGGGATGCAGGAAAAATTTGCCGATGAATTAAATGACGTGCCTGACGACGCCCAGGCGTATGGCATGGCGTCATGGCTTGAGGATGACAGGGCAATTCTCATCCATGACAGATATGATATCTGGTCGTTCGCACCAGATGGAAAAGGTAAACCACGCAACCTGACGAATGGTTATGGCCGGGCAAACAAACTAACGTTCCGTTATGAAAACCGTAATACCCGATTTAACCGTCTGAATTTACCTTTCGGAGCATCCGATAATGAAGATCGCTTTCTAAAGACTAAACAGGATATTGTTGTAAGCGCTTTCAATGAAACAAATAAGGAAAACGGGTTTTACCGGATCAATACCGCGAGCGTCGCAAACCCTGAACCGCTTGTAATGGGCAAGTTTAAATATTCTACGCTAACGAAGGCAAAGAACGCTGAAGCCTATGTCTTCGACAAAGGGAATTACGTGGAGTCGCCGAATGTCTATATCAGTTCAGACCTGAAAAACGAAATAAAGCTGAGTAGTACAAATCCGCAGCAAGCTAATTACAATTGGGGAACTGCTGAACTCGTGCGGTGGACCACCCCGAAAGGCTTTAAGTCTGACGGTATCCTGTACAAACCGGAAAACTTTGATCCATCGAAAAAATATCCGATGATCGTTTATTTCTATGAGAAGTTATCTGAAACGCTTTATAGTTATCAGGCGCCTGCGCCCACGCCTTCGCGGCTGAATATCCCGTTTTTTGTCAGCAACGGTTACCTGGTCTTTGCGCCTGATATCAGTTATGAAATCGGCCAGCCAGGACCATCAGCTGTCGAATTTATCAACTCCGGAGTAGAAAGTCTGAAAAAGAACAGCTGGGTCGACGGCAGCAGGATCGGTATTCAGGGACAAAGCTGGGGCGGTTATCAGGTTGCTTACCTCATCACGCAGAATGATATGTACGCTGCAGCCTGGGCCGGCGCACCTGTGGCCAATATGACTTCCGCTTACGGCGGAATTCGCTGGGAAAGCGGCATGAACAGACAGTTTCAATATGAGCGGACGCAAAGCCGCATTGGCGCAACGCTGTGGGAAAAACCGGAGCTGTATATTCAAAATTCGCCGCTCTTCATGCTGCCTAAGGTGAACACCCCGCTTGCGATCATGGCAAACGATGCCGACGGCGCAGTGCCCTGGTACCAGGGTATCGAACTGTTCACCGGTTTGAAACGACTGGGCAAACCGGTCTGGCTGCTTAACTATAATGGCGAAGCCCATAACCTGGTGGAACGCCAGAACCGCAAGGACATACAGATACGTGAGCAACAGTTTTTCGACTATTACCTTAAGGGGGCTAAGGCTCCGCTATGGATGACCGGCGGGATTCCGGCAATAGAAAAAGGGAAAAGCTGGGGTTTTGAACTTACCGACGATAAACCATAAGATTTAACTCCGGCTTCAGGCCGGAGTTTTTTGTTCACCATGCAACATATTATCGATACCTATCATACGTTTGCTGAACCGGCAATAAAGGACCGGTTTTTCAAACATTCCGCACTGCAGCCCCTGCTTGATGTCCTGCCCGAAACCTTTTCGGTGGAAACGATCGGCCAATCGGCTGAAGGCCGCGCGCAGCGCCTCGTGATCTGGGGAGCAGGTCCTCTTACCGTGTTCTTATGGAGCCAGATGCATGGAGATGAGCCAACCGGCACGATGGTGTTATTCGACTTGTTCCGATTCCTGCAGTCTGCCCGGTTCCAAAATGAATGGCAAGCTATTGGCCGTACCTGTAAACTGGTAATCTTCCCAATGGTTAACCCCGACGGCGCCGAACGTTTCACAAGACGATCGGCTCAGGCGATAGATATAAACCGTGATTTTTTGCAGACAGTTACGCCCGAGGCAGCGCTGCTTCGTTACATTCGCGATAGGTTCCAACCCTCGTTTGGATTCAATCTTCATGATCAGTCAACCCTATGGAGCGTAGCTGATTTCGGAAAGCCTGCAAGCCTCTCTTATCTCGCCCCCGCCGATCAGGCTGATCTTAGCTTTGGCGCCGTCCGCACAAAGGCAGCGAACATTATTGCGGAGATCTTCGATCAGGTATCGCCGATGCTGCCCGGGCAGATCGGGCTATTTGATGATAGCCATGAACCGCGGGCCTTTGGTGATAATTTTCAAAAAGCCGGTACCTCTACCATTCTGATCGAAGCCGGCGGCCTTGAGCATGACAAGGACAAACAGGTTTTGAGAAGATATTTTTTTCTCTCCATACTTGCGGGCCTCAAGGCAATTGCTTTGGGCGCAGCTGATGCCGGCCGGCTGGAAGATTACCTCGCGATACCAAAAAACTCAGGCACATTGCTGCATATCATTATCAGAGAGGTACGGGTAAACGGGCTGACGACTGATATTGGACTTGTCTACGAGGAAAGACCTAACGATCAGGCTGATGGCGTTACGGAATACTATTTTATTAAGGATATTGGTGACCTTTCGGTTTACCAGGCTTATGAAGAGTTCCGGTCTGAGCAACTTTCGATAGATAACCCCGTAGCTTTCGAAGCGCCTGCAGACTTCAATCTGTATGATGGCAGCAATATTATTTTGTCTTTCCAAAAGGGTCTGAGAAACAAAAATTTCATACTTTCATAGCTTTAAACAAACATTCTATGGCATTAAGCAGGATATGGTCGGCATTCATCATTGTGGCGATCATTGTGGCGGGAATCAAATGTTTTTTCTTTGGTCAGTCAGACATTTTCAACTGGATGGTAGTCGGAAAAGCTGACGATGCTGCTAACCCGCTCAAAATGGACGGTGTAATTGAAACCTGCTGGACGGCTGTGAATATCTGTCTGAAGCTGATCGGCATTATGGCCCTTTTCATGGGTTTTATGAGTATCGCCGAGCAGGCAGGCGGAATCCGTTTACTTTCCCGCATTATTAGTCCGTTTTTTTCCAAACTGTTCCCCGAAATTCCAAAAGGCCACCCGGCAACGGGTCATATGGTGATGAATTTTTCAGCCAACCTGCTAGGGCTTGACAATGCTGCGACCCCCTTCGGGCTGAAAGCTATGGAAAGCCTGCAGGAGCTGAATAGCGACAAAAGCACAGCATCAAACGCACAGATCATGTTTCTGTGTCTGCATGCCTCGGGGCTTACGCTTATTCCGGTTAGCATTATTGCCGTACGGGCCTCACTCAATGCAGCAAACCCTACAGATATCTTTATACCCTGCATGATCGGGACTTTTATTACCACGATGGCGGCGATGCTGATCGTCTCGTACAAACAAAAGATCAGGGTATTTCAGCCTGTCATTCTTGCCTGGGTACTCGGCATTTCGGGAATTATTACCCTGCTGGTTTTGTATCTGAGAACATTAACAGCCGACGGCCTTCAGTCTTTTTCAGGTATTCTGAGCAACGGCATCATTCTGCTGATCTTTTTTCTGATCGTTCTCGGTGCGCTGTACAAGCGGATCAACGTTTTTGAAGCTTTTGTTGAAGGCGCGAAGGGCGGCTTTGAGACTTCGGTTAAAATCATTCCTTACCTGGTAGGCATGCTTATCGCGATCAGCCTGCTTCGCACAAGTGGAACGTTTGACATCATTATCAGCGGATTTAAGTATGTGTTCACAGCACTTGGATCAGACACCCGTTTTATAGATGGTATACCTACAGCCCTCATCAAACCTTTGAGCGGAAGTGGCGCGCGAGGCATGATGATCGATACGATGACCACGCATGGCGTAGATTCGTTTGCAGGCCGGCTGTCAGCAACCTTACAGGGTTCTACCGATACAACGTTTTATATCATCGCGGTTTATTACGGTGCGATTAATATTCGCAATACCAGGTATTCTGTTGGTGCCATGCTCTTAGCCGATCTCGTAGGTATTATTGCCGGTATCCTGCTTGCTTACTTTTTCTTCGGCTAACACGAAGCCGGCTGAATAACCTCCGCAGCGTGCGTCTGGATCATTTATTTCAGGGAATCCTGTTCCGAGCTGATTTTCGCTGATCGGGTATAGCGGATGTTACCATCACGCGCATTGCTCCAAGATGACCTGTGCACGAATACGGCTGGCGCATCTGGTTGTAAATGAATACCTGAATTAACCGATAGGTGCCTATCAGAAAAGGCACCGGGAACCTATGCGGAAATGTTTTTATTGTTTGCTGGATTATGCAGGATGTCGATGATCTGATCAATTGCCTCTGCTTCAATACCAATGGACTTTGACGATCTCCACTTTTCAGCCTTTTCATCCATCCATACACAAAAAGAATGATATCCTTCCAGGATCACAGCGTAGGTCTCATGAAAATCATCCTGAATTTTCATACAAAAGCCTTTAAAAGGCTTGCCGTTTACGTCAAATTGAAGTGTAAAATAATTGCTCAGCATCGCCAGGGAAATTTGGTCTTAATAATAACAAAAGTGCCTGCTAAATGTTTCGCTGTCATTACCGGATAATTAATTTTTTATTAAGCTGATAATCAGTGATTAGCTTGTACGAAGACTGTCATTGCATCCGGCCGTGTGATCAACGACCCGCGTAAATACGTCTGAAGAAACCACATATAGCCAAACGGTCATTTATCGATTAGCAGCGCCGTCTACGCTGCTTACTCCGGGTAAAACGGAAATCTGTTTTGGCCTTCGTTTCATTTAACAGATATTTACAGAAAAACAATTACATATGGCCAATCAACCGGTAACCGCAATCGTCGAACTCGACAGAAACAGATACAAAACAAAAATCTTTTCGGGCGGACATCTTATCTATGCAGACGAACCGGAGGCGCTTGGCGGTACGGATCAGGGAATGGCCCCCGCCTCACTCCTTCTGGCAAGCCTCGGCAGCTGCACTGCCATCACCGTGCGTATGTATGCTGACCGCAAGCGCATTCCGCTTGAAAGCATGAAACTTTCGCTTGAGATATGCGCCGAAAATGAAATGGATGCAGGCACCCGGATCAGGCGTACAATTGAGTTTTTTGGGGACCTTAGTGAAGATCAGCGCACGCTTCTGACGCAAATCGCAGACAAATGCCCGATTCATAAAATTCTCAGCAATCCAATCCATATAGACGCCGGCTAAGCCATGCTTTAAATAACAATTGCCAATTAGATTTCTTTTTATCTCGGTCCTGTATTACATTTGTTTAATTTTAATCAATCTAAATAAAGATTAATTCAGAACAGGGATATGAAAAAATTACTATTTGCAGTGTTTATTCTGCTAGCGACAACCGTACAAACATTCGCGCATGCGCTTTGGATCGAAACCCAAAGCCGGGGCGTAAAAGGTCAGAAGCAGGATGTGAAAATTTTTTTTGGCGAATATGCCGAAAACGAACGGGACTCAACTGCCAAATGGTTTAGCAACATGCGCAGTTTCCAGCTTGCGTTAACGGGACCGGATGGGAAACGTGTTATCTTGCCGGTTACACAGGAAAGCGGGTTTTTCAGCGCCTCATTTACCCCTGAAAAAGATGGCCAGTACTTATTAAGCGTGATGCATGAAGTGGATGAGGTTTACGATGGCGGAAAATTACAATACTATGCGCTTGCGGAAGTCAGCGTAGCAAATAAATCGCGATCAAAGAGCCCGTTTGAAACCTACTTTCATATCGGCGGCACCACCGGTGCAAAACAGGGGCAAGTCAGCACGATGAATCTTCAGTTTAACAAAAAGGCTGCAGTTGAGCAGACAATCACAGTCGTAGCGCCCGGAGCTAGGCCTGCAGAGTTGAAAACTGGGGCTAACGGTTCTGCAGACTTTAAACCAACCGCCGCCGGCCCTTATTTTTTTGAAGCGGTGCGCGAGGAGAAAAAAGATGGCACTCATCTTGGCAAACCTTATAATAAAATCTGGCACATGGTTACGCTTTTCACAGAAGTTAACTGATAATGTCTGTAGCCACAGAATCGAAAAGGAAATCGCCGGTTTTTGCGCTTCGCAATCTGCTGCGCAGGAAGAAAAAAACAAAAAAGTCAAGGTTTCGGCAAATTACCGACTGGCTGCACCTGTGGCTTGGTCTGTTATCGGGAATAATCGTCTTTATTATTTCTCTGACCGGATGCCTGTTCGTATTTCAACAGGAAATAAACGAATGGCTTCACCCTGAGGCTTTTTTCGTTGAGGCCCCTGCTTCCGGACAGCAGCCTTTGCCTTTGAGCATGCTTACCGGCAACGCAGAGGCCGCGCTTGGCGGCAAGAAAAAAATCAGCTTTATCACGACGTTCAGAGATGCAGACCGCGCATGGCACTTCGGAACCTATGCAGCCGGAGACCCTAATGCGTGGACGTACTTCGGAACCCTCGACTACTACGACATTGTGTCTGTCAATCCATATTCCGGTAAGGTAACCTACATAGCTGATTATAAATACGAATTTTTCAATGTCGTCAAGATGATTCACTGGAGCCTGTTATTAAATAACAATCCGGGGCAGATCATTGTAGGTGTAGCTACCCTGATTTTTGTTGTGTTGCTGATCACCGGACTCATCATGTGGTGGCCGAAAAAATGGAGCAAAACAAACCGGGATAAGAGTTTCAAAATAAAGTGGAAGGCCGGATTCAAGCGGCTTAATTACGACCTGCATAACGTGCCGGGCTTTTATGCCATGCTGGTTTGCCTGGTATTGGCACTAACAGGGCTTGTATGGGCATTTCAATGGTTCCAGCAGGCGGTTTATGTGGTAGCTTCGGGCAGCGTTACGCCGCCGGCGGTAAGGGCTGTTGCATCAGACAGCACGCAAGCTGCGTCAACAAATGCTTTTGACATAGCTTTTATGGCTGCCCGGAAGGCAATGCCAGATGCCGACCGTATCGGCATATCGCCCGCGGCGGGTGGCAAAGAAGCTGTCATCTATGCGAACGGTTACAAAGGACTGGAAACATACTACAAATCTGATGATCTTCAATTTGATCGGTTTACAGGGAAACTGCTCGACCGCCGCAATTACAGCCAAAAAAATAGCGGTGAAAAATTAATCGCTATGAATTATGATATCCATGTCGGTGCCATCCTGGGCCTTCCAGGTAAAATCCTGGCTTTTTTTGCCAGTTTCATAGCAGGCTCCCTACCCATAACAGGATTCATTATCTGGTGGGGGAAAAGGAAGAAGAAACGAGCGGGTCCTTAGTACACGCGCTCAGTCATTATCACGAAAGTGCAATAATGTTGCAATTAATAGCAACAACAAACAATTGCAACATAATTGCGTTTATATTCGCGTATTAATACATTGATTTATGACAAAGATCTTCCATCCCGACAGGCTGGGCATTACCGCTTCAGGCCTTTGCGCCATTCATTGTGCAGTTCTTCCGTTTGTTGTCAGTACACTTCCATTCTGGGGATTGGCTTTTCTGGCACATCCGGTATTTGAAGGCACAATGATCATCATCAGCCTCATGCTGGGTCTCGGTTCCATTGGTCACTCCTATCGTTTTCATCACCGCCGGCTCGGACCTTTATTTTTACTGGCGGCCGGCTTTTTATTCATCCTGTTAGGCCATCTGGTTGAGATTGAATGGCTGGAAAGCATCTTGGTTCCCTCGGGCGGCGTAGTGATTGCCTGCGCTCACCTGATCAATCTACGCATGAACAGGTCCTGCAAAATGCGGCGCGAGCTAATCTCTGAACAATAATGTTGCATGGTTACGCGCCAGATGACGCGTATATTTGAACATCTAACATAAAGCGAGCATGATTTCCATCAAGGAATTAACATATCACTACAAGAACGGACCAGCATTGCGGTTTCCTGACTGGCACATGCAACAGGCAGAGCAATGGCTGTTGCTCGGTGCTTCCGGCAGCGGAAAAAGTACGCTGATCAATATCATAAGCGGTTTGTTACGTCCGCGAACGGGACAGGTCATGATGGATCAAACATCCCTTTATGATTTCACTGCACGTGAACTTGACCGGTTCAGAGGGCGACATATCGGCATCGTTTTTCAACGGCCCCACCTTGTACGCAGCCTCACCGTGAGCGAAAATCTTGATCTCGCCCGCGCAATGGCGGCGTTGCCCGCAGATCGACAGAGAAACAGACAGCTGCTTTCAGATCTCGGACTGGCAGAAAAATCGGGTAGCTACCCCGACGAACTTAGTCAGGGCCAGCTGCAGCGACTTTCTGTAGCCCGTGCTCTTGTGAACAAACCGCTGGTGCTTATCGCTGATGAGCCTACATCCAGTCTTGACGATGAAAACGCCGAAAAAGTTATCGCCCTGCTCAGGGAACAGGCGAGCGCCAATGAAGCTACACTGATCATTGCTACACATGATAAACGCGTCCGCAATCACCTGAATAACGAATACCAGATCTGATGAATATCGTTCAAATTGCGGGCAAGAGCCTGCTAAGAAATAAATTAAATACTTTCCTGAACATTGTGCTCGTAGCGTTCGGTATTGGTATTTTATCCGTGCTGCTGCTCGCATCGTCGCAGATCAGCGATAAGCTGGAGCAGAATTCAAAAGATATTGACCTCGTAGTGGGTGCAAAAGGAAGCCCGCTTCAGCTCATTTTAAGCAGCATCTATCATATCGATTTTCCTACGGGAAATATCCCCGCTGCCGAAGCTGATGCCCTTGCGCATAATCCGCTGGTGAAAACCGCTGTGCCTCTTGCGCTGGGCGACAATTATGCAGGTCACCGGATTGTTGGTACCAACGCCAAATTCATTAGCCTGTATAATCTTAAGATCGCGCAGGGTCGCTACTGGAAAGAAGATCTTGAAGCAACAATCGGCAGCCAGGTCGCCGCCGAGACCGGCTTGAAACCGGGGGACAAGTTTTATGGTGCCCATGGCCTGAGTGATGCGGGCGATACGCATCGCCACAATGCTTATACGGTTGCCGGCGTGCTTGCAAGATCAGGGAACGTAACGGATAATCTGGTGCTCACGAACATCGGCAGCATTTATAAAATGCATGATGAGCATGAAGAGGCGGCGGGGCACGAAGAAGAACACGATGAAGCCGCACACGAGGCTGAAGGGACCGGTAAAGAAATCACAGCGCTATTAATTCAATACAGGTCGCCAATGTCTGTCGTCCTGTTTCCGCGCATGGTTAACCAGTCCACCAGCCTGCAGGCTGCCTCACCTGCAATGGAAAGCGCGCGTTTGTTCTCGCTTATTGGCGTAGGCGTCGAAACTCTGCAATGGTTTGCCGTCCTGATAATGGTGATCGCTGCACTCAGCGTATTTATAAGTCTTTATAATTCGATGAAAGAGCGTAAGTATGACCTGGCAGTCATGCGGTGCCTGGGTGCCTCCCGATCAAAAATATTTTTCCTGGTTATCCTTGAAAGTCTGTTGGTTACGCTGATCGGCTCAGTTGCCGGTTTGGCTATAGGTCATGGCGCGTTATATCTGATTGGCCATTACCAGGAATCATCACAGGCCCGCCTTGATCCCTTCTTTTTCAGCACAGGTGAAGCCTGGCTGCTTGTTGCAGGAATCGGCATCGGACTGATCGCCTCTATTTTACCCGCTATTCAAACCTACAGGGCAGATGTAGCGAAAATCTTATCAAAAAGCTGATATGAAAATCCGAAAACTAGTCTTCCTCTTTATGCTGTTTGCCTTTTCTTTTGAAGCTGCAACCGGGCAGGAGATTCATACCGAGTTAATGACGCCTACCTGGAAAAAGCTGGCTTTGAAACACGACAAACAGGTCGGAAAACTGAAGTGGGTTTCCGTATTTCCGGATGAATTAAAAGCGTTATCAAACAAAACAATCGAACTTCCGGGGTATATTTATCCTACCAAAGCAAGCCAGAAGTTTTCAGAGTTTTTGCTTTCAGTCGTCCCAATTGCGCAATGTCCTTATTGCGGTACGGGCGACATCCCGGAGATGGTCATGGTCAAAATGAAGAAACCGATTCCTTTCGATTCAGATCCGATCAAATTAAGAGGGCGGCTCTTAATTAACGTGAGCGATAACGGACAGCCCGCATTTACGCTGACTGATGCCGAGCTTCTATAATACGGCAGACAGAAAAAGCGCTATCTTTGCATGATAAATTCACTACAAGGCAATGAGTACAAATCAGCTTGAAAGACATGAAACCCTTCTTGTCAAGAACGGACTGAAAAAGACAGGCGCAAGGCTGCGTGTCCTTGATATTCTTTCTGCCAGCGATGCCGCGTCGTCGCAACCTGATATAGAACATATTGTTGGCAAAGAGATTGATCGCGTTACCCTCTATCGCATTCTTAAAACATTCGAAGAAAAAGGGATTATTCACCGGATTATTGATAATCAGGGAACAGCAAATTATGCTTTTTGCCATGAAGACTGCAGCGAGCATGCGCATCATGATGAACACCTTCATTTTAACTGCAGTAACTGCCAGAAGGTCTATTGTATAGAACACGCACATCTGCCACAGTTCAAGCTGAATTTGCCTAAGGGATTTAGCCTTCAGCAACTCAGTTTTATAGCAACGGGCTTGTGTGCGGCCTGTTCAGAAAAACAAAAACAGAGCTAATCTACTGTTAATCCGGCAGTTAAACAGATCACATTGATTTAAAAATAGTTTTGCCATAATCACAGTCAAATTCTATATTTGCAGCACGATTTTAGCCGGCGCTTCCAACCGGCAAAAAGGCCTCGGTAGCTCAGTTGGATAGAGCAACGGTTTTCTAAACCGTGGGTCAGGGGTTCGAATCCCTTCCGGGGTACAAAGCCACTCACAGAGTGGCTTTGTTGTTGATGAAGATAAGCAATCTATCACCCCGGGATGCTCAGTACATTAGTTCCGTATCTTTGCTCGCAAATTAAGCCTGAATCACTTTCCGACATAAGCGCCCTCCTCTTTTTTCTAAATGCGATATCGAACAAACGTGTTTCTAGAATCCGACCCATGATAATAAGCTTGATAATAATCATGATGACAGAATCGAAATCAATTGTTATCGCTTACTCCAAAAAGGCTACATATCATACCATTTTGGCTACACTGTAATTGATTCATTGCCAGAACTTCGCTTCATGAAAAACAGAATTGAGGCTAAAGTAGTAGCCATCACCGGTGCCAGCAGCGGCATTGGTCAGGCGACCGCGGAACGATTAGCAGCCCGGGGCGCAAAAGTTGTGTTGGGTGCACGCAGAACAGAGCGGTTAGCAGCGATTGTTGACGCCATTCAACAGAATGGCGATAAGGCCGTCTTCCTTGAAATCGACGTAACCTCCCGTCAGGATCTTATAAGGCTGGCCGACTTTGCTGTTGAGCAGTTTGGCAGGCTCGATGTGATCATTAATAACGCTGGTATCAGCCAGTTACACAAAATGGAGGAACTGGATGTAGAAGGTTGGGAACAGATGATCGATGTGAATCTGAAAGGAACTTTGTATGGCATCGCAGCGGCCATGCCGATCTTTCAAAAACAAGGGTCAGGGCATTTTATCAACGTAATTTCTACGGCTGGAATTTCAATAGTGCCTACTATGGGTGTTTACGCTGGCACAAAGAATGCGGTTCGAACCATTGGCGAAGCACTGCGCCAGGAATCAGAGGGACGCTGGCGGGTAACGGGCATCTCGCCAGGTTTTGTTGCTACAGAATTCGTAAGCCATATAAAAAATGAAGGCATAAGATCGAACCTGCAGAAAAGTGCTGATGATATGGCCATATCGCCGGATACTATTGCAGACGCTATTGTTTATGCCATTGAGCAGCCGGACAATGTTGATGTGGGGGATATTGTGATCCGTCCGGCTGTTCAGCGTTAATACCGTATATTTGGCAGATCGTTACTGTGAGCACATTAAAGTTTGATAACATTGCCGATTTGCTGAAACGGCTGAATGTAGAGCCACCTTCTCATCCGTTGATCTGCATGGTCAATTATGATCAGGCAAAGATTGATCTGCGTGATGCTGGCAAATGGTATACGCTTGATTTTTACAAGATCACTCTCAAAAAAGGCTATAAAGGAAGCGTCAAATACGGTCCCGGCACTTACGACTTTAAGGAAGGTGGCATGGCTTTTCTGGCACCGGGGCAATCGGTACAAATGAGCGCCGCTTCGGCAGACCACGAAGGTTATGCCCTCTACTTTCACCCAGCTTTGCTGGCGCTGCATCCATTGGCGAAAACCATCCATCAGTATGGGTTCTTTGACTACGCTGTATCTGAAGCTTTGTTCCTTTCTGTTCAGGAAAAGCAGACTATTGAAATATTATTCAAAGCAATTTCGTCAGAGTTGGAACACCAAATTGATCAGTTCAGTGAACAGATACTGGTCTCACAACTCGAACTGCTCCTGAACCATAGCAACCGCTTTTATAACCGCCAATTTCTGACGCGGAAAAACCAGCATCATAAACTGATCGCCCGGATGAATAAGTGGTTATATACCTATTTTGATCATAGCAATGCGATGTCCAGCGGCTTACCATCACCACAGGACATCGCCGGTCATTTGAACGTTTCACAGCGTTACCTCTCGGATATGCTCAGAACGCTGACCGGTCAAACCACGCAACAGCACATTCACCTGGCGCTAATCGAGAAAGCAAAGACGCTCCTTAACCAAACAGATCTGACCACCGCAGAAATCGCTTATAAATTAGGTTTCGAACATCCGCAATCTTTCAGCAAGCTGTTCAAGCAACGAACCCATTTTACGCCGCTACAATTCAGGCGTTATCATTTGAATATGTGTTGATGAAGGTACTTTCTGTCCGGCCCTGGTATATCAATCATTTTGCTGTAAATCTCTTTTTTAAGAGCTTCAAACCTTCGGGCAACGTGATAAGTCGTTTCATATAGCGGACTTGCCCATGATGCCATTACATTTCAGCCTTTTTATGAAGATAAATCCTGCGCTTAGTTGAAGGCGTGCCGGAATTCCAGGGGGCTTTGCCTGGTCTTTTGTTTAAAAAATTTATTAAAAGACTGTGAATGCTCAAAGCCGAGTTGGTAAGCAATCTCGCTTACTGAAAATTCTGTGGTAGAAAGCTTTTCTTTGGCCTTGTCGATTAATTTTTCGTGGATTAGTTGCTGGGTGGTTTGGCCGACCAGTTGCTTCAACAAACTACTCAGGTATTTGGTTGAGACATTTAAGCGGTCGGCCATGTATTGTACAGAGGGTAAGCCCTGGGAAAGCAAAGCTTCATTATTAAGGTAATCTGTTAAAATCTCTTCCGCTTTACTAAATATCTGGTGATTGGTTACCTTACGGGTTATAAACTGTCGCTGGTAAAAGCGCTCTGCATAATTCAGCAAGGTTTCAAGGTGCGAAATGATGATATTTTGGCTGAACTTATCAATGTTGGAATGATACTCATTCCGGATGTTCCTGACAATATCGTCTATAACCAGTTCTTCCTTATCGGACAGGAACAGTGCTTCGTTTGTTGCATAGCCGAAATAGTCATATCTCTTTATCTTCGTTGCCAGCGTTGTATTCCAGAGAAAGTCGGGGTGAATAAACAGCATCCAACCCTCCAAATGAAGTGGAACTCCGCTCTTCTCTCCTCTGAGGACTTGCCCAGGCGACGTAAACCCCATTAAACCTTCATCAAAATCATATTTCTGTTGTCCATAGATTAGGTTGTCGCAACCTCTTTTCATGGATATAACGTAAAGATCCAGTACTACCACGTCAATATCATGGTGATTCCTAAAGCCTTTCAGGTCGACAAGGCTGATGAGCGGGTGTTGCGGCCTGGATAGTTCCATTAAACGGTGAATTTCCGTGATAGAACTGATCCGGTACGGTTTATAATTTGCCATAGTGCAATTTAGTTTTTTTTGAAAGGGTATTTTAACCAGATCATGATCAACGGCATGGCCAGGAATGGGATTTCGATCAACGCCATCCGATAATTGCCGGCTCGTAATGAAAATCCAATGATTACGACAATGGTGACGGCGTTGAGCATATTTCCCAGGAAAAAAGTATTGGGAATCAACAAAAGAACACCGATTGTTATTGCGATGCCAACAAGAAACGGTATGAGTTCCTGGACGATCCCCAAATCGGCCATCATTCTAAGCGATGCAGGGTTGGTTTGGTAATGAGCGGTTTCCCAGGCATGTTTGAAATGAAGGGTTACCGATACAATCAGTAAGATTGCAGCAATGATATTTTTTAACATAGTAGTTCTAAAATGTGCGTTTAAATGATTTGCCCATTACAGCGATGGGCACACCGTTAAAGAAAAAGTCCTGCCGGCTGTATAACATGGCGTGCAAAGCAAACCTTAACAACCTGTACTAAAAGGAATGTTTTATACTGCTATTTGTTGACTTTACTGAACGCGTTTCCACTTGAATGTTTTGCCCATCATAGGTATGCCCTTATAGCCTCGTGTTTCCAGATCATTAATGCCATTAAGTTTGCCCTTCAGGCTATAAGTGTTGCCATCCTGCACGCTGTAGAGTTTACCGTCCAGATATTCACCATCTTTATAGATCAATGCCGTTATGTAAACCAGGCCCCGAACCGGTCGGTTTCTCAGACGTTCATCCGGATTCCTGCTGTCCTTTTTTGATGTTCTACCATCAGCCTCTAACATGTCTTTTGACCATAGGAGTTTGGCTGAATATTTTGCGCCAGTTTTGAAAAATTCTATCTTGTAGTCAGGGCATTGCCAAATGCCAACGATCTGGTCTGTCGGGAATTTTTGTGCAAACGCGCTCGCAGATAACACCATTAGCACGGCTGTTAATATTGTCTTTCTCATTATCTTATAAAATTTATTTGTTATTGTTCAGTTGCTTGAATTTTTCGAATTCTTTATGGCCGAAATTCATCAGAATATTTGGAATCAGGCGGCTCAGTACTTTAATGACCTTCACAAGCGCAGGTTGGATCTCCGCTGTATCGGCCTTCAATCCTTCAATCGCGACTTTCACTAGCTTGTCTACATCCATCATCTGTCTGGGGTTGGGCTGCAGTATCCAATCGTTTTGCAGATTCGTTTTAACGCCAGGCGGAATAAGTTCCAATACTTTAACGCTGGTATCCTTTAATTGCAGACGTAAAGCTTTTGTAAAAGCGTGCGCTCCGGCTTTTGATGCGCTGTATACCGGCGCTGAAGAATAAGCCATAAAGGCAATAGCCGAAGACACATTAACTATAGCGGCAGAACGCTTTTTCGAAAGATGCTGAAGGAACTGCTGAACCATTTGAATGGTGCCGGATAGGTTAACATTGATCTCGCGAGTGATATCCTCAAGGGTATTGGCGTTATCCCGCATATCGATCAGTCGCATTTCGCCGGCGTTATTGATCAGGATATTCAGATCCGGGAATTGCCGGGTAACCCTTTCGTAAAGTTGTTTGATATCATCCGGTTTACTCACATCACTTTGAAAAATGTGAATCTCAGGGAACATTTTTTTTGTATCGTTAAGCGCATCTGCTCTGCGCCCCGTAACGATCAGGGTGGCACCCTGCGCGGTTAATTGTTTTACCAATTCCAGACCGATACCGCTGGTTCCACCTGTAAGGAGTATTGTACTGTTTTTAAGATCCATAACAATGATATTTTGATATACCAAAGGTCTTGTTACGGCACCGACGGAGTGTATCCAAATGTCGCAAGTTTGTAGTGAAAAAAGAGACGCAGGACTTTAGCTTTTCAGTGACATGCAAATCAAAAGCTTTAAAGTTGATTGAGCGGCTTTGTTTAGAAGATGAGCAATCTATCAAACCTGGAAGCTCAGTACATCATTAGTTCCGTATCTTTGGATCTCAAATTAAGCCTGAATGATTTTCCGACATAAACGCCCTGCTCTCCTCTTTTGTATATGTGTGCTGACCTGCCTGGCATGCCACCGGCAAGCAGGTAAGCATGATGATGGCGCTGCTGCAAAACCCGATACGCCGGCTGAAGTACCGCTTCAGCCTGAGATTGCGAGCGCAATTGAGCAGGATGAGTTTACCTTTTTGGCATTGGACCAGAATGGCGACGATGACCTCCTGTTTCTGATCCGCGGCCGCGACACGCTAGATATGATCTGTAACCAGGTTGATCTGCCGCAACTGTACCGGGGAGATAAAATCTCAGTTCAGTGGAACGATAAAAGGTTTGTCCCGGCCGGCGATCCGGAAGCTGTCTCAGTAAAACCTTTCGTAGCTTCGCTCAGGGTGGTATCAGCCGGTAGGCTAAGCAGGCTCATGAAAGAAAAGCCGTTAAAGCTGGGGTTTGACGGTGGCGACAGCACTTTATCAGATACCGGGATTGAGCAAATGCGCGAGGCTCTGTTATACTACCTTGCTAATATCAAGGACCCCCTGGTGCGGAAGGTGGTTGATGATGCACGCGTTCGGCCGCTGTCATTCAGTGCCCGTAAAACTGAGGCAAATGAACAGGACACCTATGAAATCGGCCTGTCTGCACCGGAATATCCGGAGCCTTACTTTAAAGTTGTCTTTTACCGTTTTGAAAACCGGTTCGACATTTGGGATCACAATCCATTTCAGCAATAGCCAACCGTGGAAACACACCGATGATGCGGCGTACTAAAAGGCCTGCCTGCGGGAATTCGTTGCACAATGCAAAAAAGAAAACAGCTTCTATGTTCGCTCCGCGTGATAATTTTGAAGGAGCTCCCTGAGCTGGGCCGGACTACAATCTAAACCCTGCGCGCTCAGCACGACCGGAGATCCTAAAGCGGCACTTTTTAAGCCCAGCACGCGGCGTTTCCAGGATGTGGTTTGCTGGGTCAGGTAAGCCAGCGGTTCGGTTAAGAAAACGACAACGAATTCCTGCCCGGCCAACCGTACCTGCTCAATTTTTTCAACCGTATTCCAATGGATAAAGCCTGAGTGCAACCCCCCCGTAGAATTGTAAAAGCCTTCGGGCGTAATAACAAGTGCGGGCCGGCCCGCAACAAGTTTGCTGAAAATCATAAGTGCCGCGATGCCCGATACAATGATTAAAATCACCGCGACCGTACGCAGCAAAACCGGATCCCGCCGCAGTGTCTGATCAGCGTCAGATATAACAGTTAAAAGAATTGCGGCCGTTGAGGCAATAAAAAGTGCGATGAAAAGCAGGATAATCA
Organism: Pedobacter sp. SYP-B3415; assembly: GCF_004138205.1. Taxonomy (GTDB): domain Bacteria; phylum Bacteroidota; class Bacteroidia; order Sphingobacteriales; family Sphingobacteriaceae; genus Pedobacter. The sequence goes on along the minus strand of NZ_RXNQ01000002.1, from coordinate 66,296 downwards.
GCCTAAATTTGGAAAACGATACAGTTTTTTCTTGAGCGGTTTGCATGGCAGAGTTACATTGGTCTTACCATATAACTATTTTAGCAGGTAAAGTGTTTCATCCCACAGTCGCATTGCGTTCTGCTGATCGAGCGCATATGGGGCAACACCAATATAGTTATCAGGCCGTTGAGCTACCGTTATCGCCTCGTTACAATTTTCGAAATACCGCCCGCCAATGCCTTCGACAAGTGGCGACACCGAAAGGAATACGGATGTAGCCGCCCCCTGCTCTACCGTCTTCTGGAGTTCGGGCGGGGTGTTCAGTTGCCCGCCCACGTGTCTCTGCAGCCCGGTTGCAATGGCTCCCGGGTTCAATGCATTCGAGGTGATGCCCAGCCCCTCCCACCAGATCGATGAAGCCACAGCAAACAAGATGTTAGCCGTTTTCGATTGCGCATAGGCCAGCCAGGGATCATACGGCCGGAAAGCAAAATGCAGGTCATCGAAAACCACGGGCGAAAGAAGGTTGGCACTGGAGCTGACTGTTACGATTCTCGCGGCCCCGGCATCGGCCAAGGCTTCCTGTAGACCCCAGGCAAGTGCAAAGTGACCGAGATAATTGGTTGCAAATTGCATTTCCCAACCTTCGGGACTAAGTGTCAGGTGTGGCAATGCCATGATACCGGCATTATTTATCAAAATGTGCAACGGACCTTTCCATTTCTTACAAAAGCCCTGAACAGACTTCCGGCTGGTCAGATCCACTTCTGCCGCGTGTACAGAACGATTTCGCGTCTGCATACGTATACTCTCTGCCACCGTATTTCCTGCCCTGATATTACGTACCGCCAGTGTAACCGAGGCGCCGGCTGCAGCCAGCACCCGGGCAGTTTCAATGCCGATTCCGGAGCTGGCACCCGTAACTACGCAGCGTTTACCGCTCAGGTCCATATCCTGAACAATTTCTTCTGCACGTGTAGCGGCTGTGTATGTAGAGAGGATCCTTTTCATGCAGCAGGTTTCAATCTGCAGTCCCACGGAAAAATTAGCAGGTCCGTCTGACGCAGAAAAGTATGGTGTTGATTTGCAAGATAACAGATTGTATTTGCATTTGGAGGGCTCATTTTAAAATTGCGGACTATGCTTAAGGCGCAATAACCGGTTCCGGCCGGTAAACCGCAGATGTGCCATACCAATGCCAACATGTCGAAAGCAGAAACCCGGACAACACACCATTCAGGCAATTGGATATTGACCCAGATAAATAATACAATAGGGAGATGATACACCTGGTTAACGTTTATTATAAAGCTACGCAAAGAATTCTTCTTTTCCTGATTCAGAACATTTCAATCAGCTTACACAAATCTGAAATAACTATTAAAGGAAATTCTGAATTAACTCCCGTCGAGTCATTTGAGGCGGTGATTAACAGAATAAGGAAACAACCAAGCAGGCATTTTAGACACTTAAAGCCGGTAAACACGTAAAATAACACGGTATTTGACAAAAACAGCTTTTATAATACCGAATAAATCAGGTAAAATCATATTTTTAACAGCAAATATCCCCAAATAGAGACATAAAAATGGACAATTCTGAAGAGATACATACATTTGATATAAAATGGAAGCCGTATCTGCCAGATCAGGATCTGTCAAGAGATAAGATCAATATCTTTTCAATTAAATCAAGCGCTCATTTTAAGGACATAAAAAGAAATTACGCTGATTATTTGTCTGAGCGCGAGTTGGGAAAGGTGAGCAGGCTATTTAACAGGAAAGAGCGCGATCGCTACATAGTCAGCAAATATTATCTGAACACACTTTTGTCTGAGGTACTGCGGTCATATAACCTCGAGCCTTCAGCGCTCAGAAAGCGGGCGGTATTGAATAAGGTAAAGTTTAGCATCAGCCATACGGAAGACCAGATTCTTATTGCCCTGGGCAGCAGCGGCGTCGGCATAGACCTTGAATTCATCAATCATTCATTTGATTTTGAAAGCATTTCGTCACATAGCTTTTCACCCGCAGAGCTTATCTATATGAACGGGCACAGAGATAAGGTACTGCGTTTTTACGAAATCTGGACACGTAAGGAAGCCCTCCTAAAAGCCTCGGGACAGCGGATCATTGAAAACATGAACCGGATCTGCAGTTTGCCGGGCACGGTCACCATGCCGGAGGGTACCTATGCCCTCCAAAGCTTTAAGATCAGCCGTAATTACATGGCAAGCCTTGCCTTTACACCGTCTGAAGCACCGGTGTTCTGGAAAATATCGTAACACGTTTATGTGACATCTGCACATAAACAAAGGCCGCAAAGGTATGTTGCGTATTCAGAAGTCACCAAATCTGCTTCGCTGTAACATGATCCACTTCTATTTATCTGCCCCTGTAATTGATTCAGGATAACACCTGCGGCTTATCAATCCATGTTACCTTAATCACTCACCACCAACCAGTATTATGAAAAACTTCAAAATTTTACCCGGATTACTTCTGGCATTTTTCGCCCTTGTTTCCGCTTGTAAAAAAGACAGCGGACCGGAAGCTGAACCCGAAGAAACAGGGAACGGAATTCCTGCCTCTTTTAGTTATCTTACTACAAACCAGGTCAATGTCAGCATTCAGCTGCTGAGTAACAATAATCAGCCAATTGCTGGCGCAGTTGTTACCGTTGTAGCAGCAGGAAGCCCTGAAAAAACATTCCTCAAAGGCGTCAGTGATGGTGCGGGTTTTATAAAAGGCATTATCAATGTACCCTCTTACCTGGACACAATCGCAGTGCTTCCGAAATATACCGGGCTTTTGGATGAAGTGAGATCCGTCGTTAAGGGAAAGTCGTCGGTGAACATCGTTGTCGGCGGTGCGAACGGATTAAGTGGAGATGTCGTGCTAAGCGCATCAGCATCGCCCCGCGCCGGTTTGCAGAAAATAGGCAACGGACCGAGTACACAGGGCATCTTCGGTACAGATTACGTTTATCCCTCACCCTATAATACCGCCGGCGATGCAATTGTCAATACATCAGAATATCCTTTTAGTCTTGGACGGCCGAAATACCTGACAGCCGCCTCAGATGTTGTAAATGCGAACTTACTTTCTTACATCAATGCATCGCTGCCCGAAGGTTTGCCGCTTACACAAACACACCCGGAATACCTGACCAGCACGGCTCAGTCAAACATTGTCATTACCCAGAATGATACCGAGGTCTTTATCACTTTCGTATCAGAAGGTGCCAGCTACAGAAATTCACTGGCGTGGTATAGTTACCCTACCAATAACCCGCCTACCGCCGCATCAGGGTCTTCGCTTACCGGCGCCATAGATAAGGTTACGTATGTCTTTCCAAATGCTTCGGCCTATGGTTCGTCCGGCGGTCTAAGAACAGGAAATAAAGTCAGTCTCGGCAAATTCAGCGCCGGAACGACAATCGCACTTGTCCTGATTCAGGATGCCTGGACGAACAGCAATGGTGTTTCATATACGAATACCAAATTCTATTCAGACAGCCGCTTCAATCCTGAGAGTACAACTGCGCTGCGCAAACATTCGGTTATGTTGTACGATAATCAACACAGCCTCTTTTTGTTCGGATTCGAAGATACTAACCGCACCTCAAGCTCTGATAACGATTTTAATGACCTTGTCGTCTATGCATCGGCTACACCAACTGCCGGAATTTCGACCACGAACGTATCACTTATCGATACACGCGTAGACAGCGATGGCGATGGTGTAGAAGACACGTTAGACGAATTCCCGAACGATGCATCGAGGGCATACACCAGTTACTATCCGTCTGCAAATACATGGGGAACGCTTGCCTTTGAGGATAACTGGCCTAATCAGGGAGATTACGATGTGAATGACCTGGTCGTTAACTATCGTTACAAATATGTAAGTAATGCAAGCAACAATGTTGTGGAGATGACCGGTGACTTTCAGCCCATAGCAGCAGGTGCTGACTTTAAAAATGGCTTTGGCGTTCAGCTACCGGTTGCTGCCAATGCTGTAAGCAGTGTTTCCGGTCAAAGCCTGCAAAACGGATATATTACACAAGCAGCGAACGGTGTTGAAGCCGGACAGGCGCGTGCTGTGATTATTCCGTTTGACAGCCATGAAAACCTGTTAAAGAATGCAGACGGAAGTCCGCAGGTCAACACCGACCCGTCAAAAACAAAAGCAACGGGCAGTATAGCCAGTGTGGTCGTGCGGTTTGCCTCGCCAATAGCAAGTACGGCCCTTGGCACCGCACCATATAACCCGTTTTTGATCAGCAACCGCAGACGGGCATATGAAATTCACCTGCCGAACAATGTACCGACAGACAAAGCAGACAAAGCCCTGTTTACGACCGGGGCAGACAACAGTTCTGTAACCAGCGGCAGGTACTACCTGGACAAAAACAATTCGCCATGGGCCCTGAACTTCGCTGACGCATTTAGTTATCCGGCAGAGACGAAGTCAATAAGTGACACCTATCTTCGATTTCTCGACTGGGCAAAATCGGGGGGTACAACCTATCTCGACTGGTATGTAAATGCCGGCGCCGGGTATAGAAATACCGGGAATATATACAGATAAAAACCGCTAAAGAGCGCGCCGGTTGGCGCGCTTTTTTATTTCCGTTTAGCCTTTTCCCAGGCTGCGGCTTGATTACCTTTTAGGTAACGAAGGGTACCTGCCAGCACGGCATAATTCATCATGCAAAAATAATAAGGAATAAATGCGATCTTTATCTTCAGCTGCCGCCGCTCAAGCACAAAACCCATAAGCGCAAGCCCATAAAAGAATAACTGACCGGCAAAGATTATATCGTAAAGGAGGCCGGTCCTTTGAATCATGAACACCGTGTTTAAGACAAAGACGAGCAGCAGAAGTATGGGCGTTAGTGTCCAGCGCAGTACCCGGTGACTGATGTACTGAAAAGTTAATACAGGGAAGCGGAAGGGCAGCAAAAGCCGGCTAAGTCTGACTACAGACTGGATGCCGCCCGCAGCAATTCTGATCTTGCGCTTCAGTTCTTCACCCACGTCTGCAGATGCTCTTTCCATAGCATAGGCTTCCGGCTCGTAAATGATCCGGTAGCCCTGGCCGGCGATGTTCATCGAGATCATGAAGTCGTCAAGTATGGTGTCGGGAGGAACGGGCTCGTAGAGTTCCCGGCGAACACTGAATAATTCTCCGGCCGCTCCGACGACCGAGTACAACTCAGAATCCCAGGCTTTCAATTTTGATTCGTATTTCCAGTAAAAACCTTCACCTGCTGCACTGGCATCGTCTTCTGCTTCCATCATTACACGCTTCTCCCCGGCCACCGCCCCCACCGTCCTGTCTGCATAGTGACGGCAGATATTGACAAGCGCATCTGCATTCAAAAAGGTATTGGCATCGGTAAAGGCTACAATCTCCGTATCAACTTCTTTCATGGCGCGATGAACAGCAGCAATTTTACCCGCTCTTGCAGATTGATGCAGGAGTCTGATCTGGGGGTAAGCGCTCACAACCTCATTACTGCCATCTGTCGAGCCGTCTGTAACAAAAATAAACCGGAGCTTTCCGGGCGGGTAATGAAGCTGAAGCGTATTGGCTATTTTTTCTTCAAGAAGCGGTGCTTCATTGTACGCGGCAACTACGAGCGTGCAGGCAGGCAAGTCGCCGAACGGCACATCGGGAACTTTCTTGTGGCCGGATACCGCGCGCTTTATCTTTAGCAAAACGTAAAGAAGCAAGCCATAACCTACAAACGTATAGACAATTAAAAACAGGGAGATCCAGAATAGTATTTGCATATCAGGTTATTTCAGAGAAAATCCGAGACGGGAACTGTCGGGCTTGTTTGTAAAATTCCACCAGACGGCCCGCCAGAAAACACCTATAAAGGAAGGGTTTTTATTTTTGATGTAAGTAAGCATGTTCCTGGCAGCCACAAAAGTCAGAAAATAGGTCCAGAAAACGATGCGATGATACCAGTCTGCGTTTCTCCGAATAAAAAGCAGCCGGTTGCGGTTCATAAAATATTCTTTCAGGGCACTGTTACGACCAACGGCCAGAGATTCCTTATGAAAAATTACGGCGTTTGTGTTTACCATGATGTCAAAACCCGCCCGTCTGATGCGGTCACACCAGTCCATTTCCTCGTAGTACAAAAAATAATTTTCTGCCATCACGCCAGCCACTTCTATTGCCTGACGGGTAACCATCATTGCCGCGCCGTGCACAAAGCCTGTTGCTGCTTCTATGCTATCAAACTGCCCCATGTCCCGCTCAAACTGCCCGATACAGGCATTTCGGCAGGTAAAATAGTTCATCGGCGTGAAGCCGGCGTATTGAAGCATATGCTTGTCGTCATGGTAAAGTATCTTTGGCGACACCATTCCTGCCCGGGGATGTCTTCTGAGTGTTTCGATCAACGTATCGGCGAGCCGCGGCGTAAATTCCGTATCGTTATTAACCAGGAACAGGTATTCTCCGGAAGCCCGCGCGATTCCCAAATTATTACCACCTGCGAAGCCCAGATTCTTCTCTGATTGGATAAAAAGAATATCTTTGTTTAAGTACTTAAATTGTTCAGCACTCTCCGGGCGGCTGCCGTTATCTACCAGGATCACCTCATAACTGCAGGCGGGCGGGTAAGCGGCAATCGAATCCAGCAGTTGAAGTGTAGCTTCGGGTTGATTGTAATTTACGGTAATGATGGATAAAAGCGGCATGAGACGCAACGGATAAAAACCTGAAATTAGCACATTTTGGTGAACAAAAACAAACTTTCAGACGATTTAAACAAACTCCGGCAGCTGGAGGATGCCGACCAGGCGGTTAACCGTAAACTGGATGAGTTTATCCATCTGCTGGAAAAAAGCGAACTCGATTCAGACAATATAAAAAGACTGAAAACGAGGTTGGATGAGGCCCTTGAAACCAAATTAAACAATAAGAATCTTGTTAAGGAGATACAGAAGATATCGGCACTCGGCGGAGACAACCTTGATAACCTTGACCAGCTCGAGTTTTTATTGACGAGCCACCATCTTGACTCCCGTGAGGCAAAAAAGATCAAAATCAATACCCGGGTGCTGAACGTTTTCAGGCTTCTCGTCGGTATCCTGCTGATCACGCTGGGTTTTGCCATGATCATCATGCCGGCCCCTCCCTATTTCGAGATGTTTACAATTTTTTATTTCACTGCGGACGATGGTTTTACGCTGATGGACCTGATCAGCCTCGTAATCGTTGCCACAGGTATATTTATAATGATCAAGTCACTGATAAACACCAAATCAAATGGATAAGAATATCCTCCTGGTAGACGACGATATTATTCAGCTCAAGCTGTATGAGCGGCTGCTGACCAACCATGGCTATAGTTGTACGACAGCCCTGTCTGTAGACGAGGCCGAAAAAATTCTTGCTGACCGGATTCCTGACCTGATCATTTCAGATTATGAGATGCCAGACAAAAACGGTTTCGATTTCAGAAAACGGTTGTTGCAGAACAAACAATTAAGAAATGTACCCTTCCTGTTTCTGACCTCAGTCAATGACGAGCATTTTATCCAGCAGGGGCTCGACCTGAAAGCGATCGATTACATGGCCAAAGACATTCCGCCGGCGCGAATTCTTTCAAAGATCAATAACCTAATGCTTGCCGTTCGTGAACACTATGAACGATCGTTGAGCGAGCTGAAGGAGATCGCTGAAAAGTTGAATCTCAGGAACATACCGAGAAGAGCGCCCGAACTTCGTAATTTCAGCATCAATTACTACAGCAAGTTTTATCAGGACCAGCCGGGAGGCGATTTTATAGATTTTGTCCGCGTGAACGACCGGTATACCTTCGTTATTCTCGGCGATGTGATGGGAAAGCGCTGGGGCGCATGGTTCTTCTCATTCAGCTTTTTGAGTTATATCCGTTCTGCCATCCGGTTATGCGTTTATAACGAAACCTACGGACTGGCAGATATCCTGTCTAAACTTAACAAAGTATTGTTTGCCGATGAGTTGCTGGAAGACATTTTTTCAACGGTCAGCATCGTACTTTTAGATGATGAGGAGGGGCGGGTAACGTACGCCGGAGCCGGTGACCTGCCGCTGCTGAAATTTCAGAAAAATGAACAGGTGCTGCAGAGCTTTCAGTCTTCAGGTATCCTGCTTGGTTTCACAGAGCAGTTTCCATTTGACGAAACGCAGATCCGTCTTGAGCCCGATGAAGAGCTCTATCTGATCTCAGACGGGATGATCGATTTCGAAATGGATGGCCATAAGAGATCTGACCTCGAGCTGTTTAAACAAAAGTTGCTCGACCTGAAAACCAGTGGTACATCTGCCGAAAAGATAAAAGACCAACTATTCAACAAAAACCAGGCGCAGGTAGACGATTGCAGCATTATCATTATCAAACGAAAATAAGATGAACCTAAAAAAAGAAAAAATAAACGAAGTCCTGTTAATCACCATCCAAGACAGGGAGGCAAACCTGTCTAAAGCCGAGGGATTTAAAGAAGAAGTCTTTCAGGAGATACATGGGGGCGAAACACGTTTGATCATTTCATTCAAAAACGTAACCTATCTTGACAGCAGTTTCCTCGGCGCGCTGGTCGCCATTTTGAAAAATCTGCTGCCGCTGAAAGGCCAGCTGGTGCTTACAGACCTGAACGACGACATTCAGAACCTCTTCGAACTGACACGCCTTGACAAGGTTTTTATGATCAGGAACTCTTCTGAAAACGCCATGACCGAATTTTAATGAGTGAACACTTCCCTATTTACATTCCGCTCGGTGTTCCCGAAAGTGCAGACAAGTTATACGAACTGAGCAGCAATGTGATTCAGAAGCTTCGAAACCACAAGGTAGGTAACGAAAAGTTTCTGAAGAATGTGCGGCTGGTTTTGATCGAGATGGCGACGAATTTTCTAAAACATGTAACTGATGCAAACGCATCAATGCTTGTGACAATAGAGCCGGGTCAGTTGATTATCTGTAAAACGTATACCGGTAGTCCGATCAAATTCACGTGTGATGAAGCCTGTTTCCCTTTTAATAACATCGGCGCCGAGATGCGTATCAGTTTCGGCAAAAATAATGACCATAAGATTCGCATAGACGGGCAGTATCGTTTTACCTTTCTCCACCCGGTAGAGGCCGGACCAGACATCGATTTGCTGGCAGAGAATTATGGCCTCACTATCATTACCCTGGCTGCAGACCGTTTTAGTTACAGTTACGAACCAGGGCAGATGAAAAACGAATTCCTTGCGGTTATGCGTAGCTCTGACTAAGGTAACTGCGCAGGAAGGCAACCTTCCGGTCTGATGTAAATATTCCCCAAACGTGTAATTCTGTATTTGCTATTGGGGATTAAATTCCCCAGCTTTACGACTTAAAAATGGGGTGTATTTACACAAGCAACTGGTAGTCAGATACTTATAAAATGTAACTGGTATATTCACGAACGGGGCATCATTCTTTCTTTCAGGTGCGTGTAGAATAATATGTTCCAAGCACCCTAAAATGAAAAAATTATTACCGATCCTTCCCGTACTCGCAGTTCTTGCAATTTCATCCTGCAAGAAAGAAACCGGCACAAATCAGGAAATTCCAGGCAGCGAAAAAGCAGCTCCCGATGGTTTTGCCTATAACACTACCAGAAAAGTAAGCATCAACGTACGCCTCCTCACCAGAACCAATCAGCCAATCAGTCATGTCCTTGTATCCGTATTTGGTACTGCTACCCAGGAAAAGGGCACTGAACTTACCAAAGTTATGAGTGACCAGGACGGGTATATCAAAACAACTTTGAACGTCCCTGCGTCTGAAACCCAGCTGGTAGTAGATCCCGTATATATCGGCCTGGCAAGATTTGTTCAGGTACAGATTACCCGCAACCAGACAATCAATGCTGTAATCGGTGGACCTGACGGTTACTCAGGCGACGTTGTGTCTCAAAAAACGAGCGCTGTAAAGGAGAGTCTGGTTTCTCCCCTCGCCTCGACAGCGGCAACAAGTTTTATATATGACAAATCGGCTTTCGACGCACTTGGCAGACCACTGGTGCGTGAGGCAGTAGACAACATCGATTTCAGCGCCCTGTTACAGGAAATTAACCACACCCTTCCTGAATCGCAGGTAGTGAAAAGCAAATACATTGCTACTGAGGCGCCAACAGATCTGACGATTACCAAGCTGGCAGATGTATGGGTAACCTTTGTTCATGAAGGTGCCGACTACCGCAACTCGCTCGGTTACTACACCTATCCGACTGGTCAAAAGCCACAGACAGCAGATCAGATTGGTACCATCCGTCTGGTGTTTCCGAATGCTTCACTTAAAGGTGGCCGCGGCGAGGGCAGTATGATACAGGGCGACAAGGTTAAGATCGGCCGTTTTGGCGCAGGTACATCCATCGGCTTTGTGTTGCTGCAGAACGCGTACAGAAATGACGGTTCGGTAGATTTCAATGCTCAGAAATTCTATACAAACGAGAATCTGAATCCGGAAAGCGGCAACTTGAAACGCCATAACGTCTTACTGAATAACAACAATCAAAAAACCTTTATTGTAGGGTTTGAAGATATTAACCGTACCGCCGGACACGGAAGCGATCAGGACTTTAATGACCTGATGTTTTACGCTCAATCAAATCCGGTTGAAGCCATTTCACCTGAAGGTATTCCTTTCCTTGATACTCAGATCGTCGACACAGACGGTGATGGTATTCCTGATGAAAGCGATGCTTACCCAACCGATCCTGAGCGCGCATACAACCGCTTTTACCCAAGCGAGTCTGTATGGGGAACGCTAGCTTTTGAGGATCAGTGGCCAAAGGTTGCCGATTATGACATGAATGACCTGGTTGTCAGCTACCGCTATAAGTTTGCTATCAGCGCCGCGAATAAAGTAAAGGATCTGACGGCTGAGTATAAACCGCTGGCTGCCGGTGCAAGTTTCCAGAACGGCTTTGGCATAGCAATTAGCGGACTTGCGCCCGCACAGGTAACTTCGGTAACAGGAAGCAGCCTCTCGTCAGGAACATATATCCGCACAAATGCGAATGGTCTTGAAGCAGGGCATAACGAAGCTGTAGCCATTGCATTCGATAATTACCGTAATCTGTTCGGCGCAGGCAGCAGTATGATTAATACCAACCCTGACGGACAGAAAATTGCCGGCACACCGGTAACACTTAAATTCTTGTTCAGCGCCGGACTAAATGACGAGTTTACTGCTTCTGCTCCGTTTAATCCATTTATGATCAGTGAGCTTGACCGCGGTCGTGAGGTACACCTTGTTAATCATAAACCAACTGCGCTGGCTAAAGGCTCTTTCCTGGGTACTGAAGGTGACTCATCGGTGCCTGCAACCGGCAGGTTTTATATCACAGCAGACAACCGCCCGTTTGCAATAGACATTTTTGGTTCGTTTTTGTACCCGGTTGAAACGAAATCGATTTCGTCAGCTTATCTGCACTTTGATGCCTGGGCGAAGTCTGGCGGAAGCACGTACGCTGACTGGTATATCAACACCGTAGGCGGCTACCGCAACAATGCAAATATTTATTCGAGATAATCCTTTATTAACCTCTATAATACAAAAGCGGAACAAATGTTCCGCTTTTTCTTTCCCCTATTCACTCCTGAGAGGGTTACAACGCAAACACCGGGAATTTGAAAGATCTGAGGTCAAAAAATCAACGTAAATCTGTAACTTAGCCCACACGCATGTCAACGCAGCAAGATACCATATACATTGTCATCGCAACTGACAACCACTATGCCATCCTTCTGGCGGCTTTATTGAAATCTATAGAGCAAAACCACAAGTCGGGTGAGCGAATCGAGTTTTATATTATAGACAACGGCATTACGCCCGAAAACATCGGGAAGCTTAAAACTATCCTTGATCCGGCTGCCTATGGTTTGCATTTCTGCGATATGAAAAAAGTGCTGCCAAAAGACATGGTGTTGCCGGTTGACGGATCTGCCCTTCCTTTCGTGGCCTATATGCGGATGTTTGCTCCGTACATAATTCCGGCGGAAGCCGAAAAAGTGTTGTACCTGGACGTAGACATGATCGTTGTTACGGATATATCGAAACTCTGGCATACGGATATCGGCGATTACATGGTTGGCTGTGTGCAGGACCATTCTGCGGTTGTAAGCTGCGAATGGGCCGGAATCAGAAATTATGCACAGCTCGGGCTCTCGCCTGATACGAAGTATTTTAACAGCGGGCTGCTTCACATTAATGCGAAGGCCTGGCGGGCGGCTAATATCCCTGAACAGATCATCCGCTGCAGCGAAGAGAATAAAGAATACCTCAGCCTGGCAGATCAGTACCCGCTTAATGTAGTCTTTGCAAATAAGTGGTTTGAACTTGACCCGCGCTGGAATTGCAAAGCGATCCTGGACATCAACGATCCCTACATCATGCATTTTATAGACATCAAGCCGATTTACAAATCATATAACGGCAGTAAATTTTATCAGGACACTTTTTATAAGTATCTGAATATGACCCCCTGGGCCAACTATAGCCCAAAAAGCAATTATGTACGGTTGTGGCGAAAAATCTACTATAAACTCATCAAAACAACCAGCAAACTATTAAACAAGACGCATACCTAGCGGGCTGACATAGCGGGCCAACCAGCAGTTGCACATGAAACAGGAAAACATTACCATCGTATCGGTATCAGACAATAAGCTGGCGGTTATGCTCGCTGCATTACTGAGATCAATCAGTGACAACCACCATAGCGGTGAACATATAGATTACCACATTGTCAGCACCGGAATAAGCAAAAAGAATATTGCCCGGTTGGAACAGTCTGTTGACCGGGAAAAAGTTACCATTATCTGGCATCAGAACAGCGATATCGTACCGAGAGGTTTCAAATTTCCGCTCGACAATACCATCTACCCTGTAACGGTATTTACCCGCTTGTTTATTCCCGATTTCATGCCGGCACATGTTAAACGTGTTCTGTATTTCGATGTCGATATGATCATCAGGAAAGATGTTTCTGAGTTATGGTATACAGACCTTCAGGGTAAAAAATGTGCGGCCGTGCAGGATCCGATGGAAAGCTTTGGCGGCAAGCACTGGCCGGCAGTAAAAAATTACAAGGAACTTGGTTATGCCCACGAGACACCCTATTTCAACAGTGGCCTGCTTATCATGGAAATTGATTACTGGCGCGAGATTAATGTGCGTAACCAGGTGTTAGACATTGTGAGGAAAAACCTTGCACACATCAGTTACGCTGACCAGTATGGGTTAAATATTGTCTTCGTAAACAACTGGTTCAAGCTTGATCCGCGCTGGAACGTTTATGCAACCGAAGAAATTGATGACCCCTGGCTGATCCACTTCATTATGGTCAAGCCGATTTATCAGCATTATTATTTCAGTAAGAAGTATGCAGCAGAGTTTTTCGCTTATTTAAATAAAACGCCATGGAAAGGTTTTACCCCGCGTACACGTTTGCGCGCTTTCCTTGAAAAGGTTAAATTGAAGCTCTGGAAAAAAGCAAAAAAACTCATCGATTAACATCCCAGAATCTATTTATGCCTGCGCAGCACTATCCGGACATCTCGCTCCTTGTTACCATATACAACCGGTCAGCATCACTTGAGCGACAGCTGAACGCATGGAAAGCGCTTGACATCAGCTTCGGTGAGATCGTGGTCTCTGACGACGGGAGTCAGCAGAAACACCTTGACCGGGTGAAAGCTTTGCAGGAACGATTCAATTTCCGGCTCATCACCACGCCGCAGAACAGGGGCCTTGGCAATAATATTAACAAAGGTCAGGATGCCGTAACAAAACCCTACACCTTGTACGTCCAGGAAGACTTTGTGCCGAAGCCCGCCTTTGCCGAACACTTTTCTGACGCAGTTGCGATTCTGGAAGCAGATCCGGCCATCGATATTGCGCGGCTGTTTGCCTATTACCCCTACCCCTATACAAAACCTTATGGCCGGGGCTTTGACGAACTGATATTCAAATGGTATTATCCCGGTTATCCAAAATTCCATTATTACAGTGATCACCCCCACCTGCGCCGAAGCAACTTCTTTGAAAAATTCGGCAGGTACCGGGAGGGTGAAAACGTGAATATCACGGAGTATACCATGACTATCGATTTTTTGAAACGGAAAGGTAAAGCTGTTCTGTTTCATGACGTATATGCGCTGTTCGATGAAATGAATAACGCAGACGAACCGAGTACGGCATCTTACCGACCGGATTGGCGAACAAAAAATAACATCTTTGTGCGTGGCCTGAGGAAATTATTCCTGCAGTATAAAGTTGCAAAATGTTATAAGGACCTTTATTTTTAGACAATCCGGTTTTACACGTCACCTTGTCACCGGCCAAGGGCAACAACAATCCCTACTTCAGGTATGAAGAAAGAAAAAAATCATTTCCCCGACATCAGCCTGCTGATTACGCACTACAACCGCCCCGCATCACTCGAGCGTCAGCTTCGTACGTGGGCTGCCTTAGCCTGCAGCTTTGGCGAAGTTGTAGTTTCAGATGACGGCAGTAAACCGGACAACCTGAAAGCGGTGCAGGAACTTGCCGAAAGCTTTGGTTTTATCCTGGTTACCACGCCGGTTAACAAAGGTCTTGGCAACAACATCAACAAGGGACAACGGGCTGTGTCAAAACCCTATACGCTTTACGTGCAGGAAGATTTTGTTCCCCTGGCGCCTTTTCCTGAAAAACTCGTTTCATCGCTCGCATTTATGCAGGCTGACCCGGGTCTGGATATGGTACGGTATTATGCGTACCAGCGCTTCCCTTACCTTGAAACGTTTAAAGATGGCTTTTCTGTTATGAAATTCAATGCCTTGAATATACTGGGCAGTTACAAGAAATTTTATATGTACAGCGATCATCCACACCTGAGGCGCAGCAATTTCTTCGAAAAATTCGGCACCTATAAGGAAGGCGTGAATGTGGAAAAAGCTGAATACAGCATGATGATGTCTTTTCTGCAGAAAAAAGGGAAAGGGCTGTTTTATGAACGGTTTGAGGACCTGTTCGAGCAAAAAAATTCGAGTGATGAGCCCAGCACCTTTGAGCGCGACTGGCGCCGCCACCCAACGAATATACCGATCCGGATCGTCCGGCATCTGTACAGGCACCTGAGGTTTAACTATAACTATTTTTTGAACTGATGGCTATTTTCAAACTGCCGGTCTGGATCAGACCACACCTTTATACAGGAAAGACGTATGAAAGCCTTACCGAGGCAGACATTAGCACCCTGCGCGACAGGTTGAAGGGTTTTCAATCTGATGAGCCTGAGATATCTGTCATGATACCGGCCTGGAATGAACAGAACAACATTTTCCGTACGCTTTCATCGCTGGCTGCTAACACAACGGGCCGTGCTGTTGAAATTGTGGTCATCAACAATAACTCGACAGATAAAACGCAGGAACTGCTGGACCGCCTCGGCGTAAAAAATGTGCTGCAGCCTGAACAAGGAACACCGCATGCAAGACAGCTCGGTCTGCACGTTGCACGGGGCAAGTATCACCTGTGCGCCGATTCAGATACATTTTATCCGCCAACCTGGATGGAATATATGGTCAGGCCAATGGAGTCCAGCCAGGAGATTGTTGGCGTTTACGGTCGCTACAGCTTTATACCCGGGCCGGAACAAAGCCGGCTGCCGTATTACGTTTACGAGAAAATTGCAGGAATTTTAATCCGGCTAAGAAAACGTAACCGGGAACACATCAATTTTCTCGGCCTGAATATGGGTTTTGTAACCGAGGTAGCCAGGAGGACCACCGGTTTTCAGGTTAGCCAGGTACGGAAGTTTGATAATGCGCTGGGCAGCGACTACTTCGTTGACGAAGCTGAAGACGGAAAAATGGCAGTTAACCTGAAGACTCAGGGAAAACTTTACCTGATTACCGGCGACAAAACGCGCGCATTTACCTCATCCCGCAGGCTGAAAGCTGAGGGCGGAATCATTCAATCGTTTAAAAACCGGTTTAAACTGCACCTTGGCCGGGCAAAGGAATACCTGAAGGGATAGTATGCTTAGAAACACACTAAACAAGATTTTCAGTCTGTATGTACGCCTGCGCTACGGAAACATGCATTGGAGTCTACGTTATTACTACCGCGATACGTATTACTGCATCTGGCTGCAGGCAAAATATTTGCTGAAAGATTACGTCTTCAAACCGCGGTATAAGGTTACGTCGTTCGATGGCGAATTTGCGCCCGAACTGCAGTTTGCCCTTCCCTTTGCCTACTGGCATTTCAAGAACGGAACCCTGAAGAAAACGGAGTCCTCAAAATTTACCCGCGAACTCTATTTCTTCTCACCAGACCACGAGGAGAAATATGAAAGCCGCAGGCCTGAGGGTAATTACAACTTTGAGATGCCGCGCATTTTATACAGTCATGATTATGATATGAATAAATGGGCACAGGTTCCGCTGAAACAAACGTACACAAATGAAATCTATAGGTTCGATAAACCCGTGCTTGTCATTGCGAACCGGTACAATATGGAATGGGACGGGCCACCGATCAGTTATTTCAGTATCGAACTGCTTGATCATGTTATATCTGAACTAAAGGGTCGTTACACCATAATCTACAACAGGCCTCGTCCGCAAAACATCACCATGGACAACAGTGATATTTATGATATGGACGAATACAGTTGGCTTGAACAGAACCATCCGGAAGTCATTCTGCTTGAAGACCTATGGAAAGAAAACCGGGCGAATGCAAGAAATTTCAATCATCTGCAACTGATGATTTACGCAAACGCCGCGAAGTTTCTTTCGATTCACGGCGGAACGGCCACATTGGCGAGTTATTTCGGCGGAACAAACATCATTCTCAGCAAACAGGGGCCTGAGCATCATTTCGGATGTTACCATAAGCTCTATCCGAAATTCTCAGGAGCCACCATTCTACACGCGAAAAACGATGAGGAAGTGAAAAACTATATCCGTAACTACTAAATGATGTACAGCGAATGATTGGTGTAAAATTTAACGGCCGTCTCGGGAATCAGCTTTTTCAGTTTGCATTTTTTTGTTACCTGAAGTCGCAGGCACCGCGCAAGACCATTTTTTTTATCAATCCGCATCATGCAACGCTGGGCAGATATTTTGACCTTGGCGGCTATAATAACCTGACCCTAAATTCAAAAATCTATTCAGTTTTGGCACGTACGTTAAGCCGTATGATCCCGCTTAAAAGGAATTACATTCAGAATATTTATGTTCCAAAGCCGGTCGAACCTATAGACCGGACACTGTATACCGGCTTTTTTCAAACCGATTTTTACTACGAACGCACACCTGAACCATATAAGCCGGCCTTCAAAATCAAACCGAAGTATACCAGGCAGTTCGACAGGATGTTCGGCGAAGATTTTAAAAACAACAAAACTGTTGTTGTGCACATCAGGCGAACGGATTACCTGACCTACAAAAAGCGGGACATCTCCTTGCCGATCACATATTTTGATGAGCAGCTCCAAACTATTGATAATCTGGATCAGTATAAGGTCTATTTTGTTAGTGATGACATTACCTACGTGAAAGCTTACTTTGGTGAAAAACCAAATTTCGTATATTCTTATAATAATGAAATTATCGACTTTCAAATCATTTTGAACGCCGATATCAAAATCATATCAAACAGCAGCTTCTCTTGGTGGGGAGCATACCTTTCAGGCAAACAAAGCCAGGTTATTGCACCAAAAAACTGGATGGGCTTCCGGATTGGGAAAGAACACCCCAAACAGGTCATGACCAAACGTTTTACCTGGCGGGATGTTAAAGACCATGCGCATCCTGAAAACAAGAACTAATCAATGTCCAGCAGCGAGAAGATGAATATGTCGGAGAAAATAACGCTCGTAAGCATATGTGATAACAATTATGCGGTCATGTTATGCGCGCTTCTATGGTCTATAAAACAAAACCACCGGACCGGCGAGCCCATTGAATATCACATCATCGACGACCGCATCAGCGATCTGAATAAGGACCGCATTGAACGGTCTGTCGCTGGACCTGCATTCGTAATCAACTGGATCCCGCTCAACGCCGCGTTGCCGGCAGCGGCAAGAGTGCCTCTTGATTTCAGTATGTACCCCATAAATATTTATGCCAGACTTTTCATCGCCGAAACGCTTCCGGATCTGGACCGCGTGATCTATCTGGATGTAGATATCCTGGTAAACGGCGAGATCAGCGAGTTATGGAACGTCGATCTCCAGGGAAAAATCGCTGGCGCCGTACTGGATCCTTTTGAAACTTTTGATCATCCGCTCGCTGTAGCAAATTACAGGGAACTTGATCTGCCCGGCAAGTCGCCTTACTTCAACAGCGGCGTTCTTGTGCTGGATCTGCTGAAGTGGAAAAAACGTAATCTCGGCGAAGAGATCCTGAACCTCATACAAAAAAACAGCAGGTACGCCGGATTTCCGGATCAATATGGACTCAACGTCGCGCTTGCAAACGAATGGACGCCTATTGACCCCTCGTGGAATGGTTTTGCCCCGTTTGCATACGATGAGTTGCCGAAGCTGATTCACTTCATTCTTAAAAAGCCTATTTACTGGGATTATAAGGGAAATATGTCGTTCAGAAAACTGTTCTTTACATATCTCCGCCAGACTGAAATGCGCCGGTTCAGGTCGCGTGGGCCGGCCAGACGCATCGTAAAAAAGGTTATGAATAAAATTAAGAAGTTCTGGTTACGTAAATTCCCAAAAAATCAGGCTGTTTAGGTGCCGGCTTCCGGAATCTTTTTTCTGATATAGCGATTCCAGAATTCGGGATAAAAGCGGTAGGCGTAGATCAGGGCATTAAATGCATTTACGCCCAGTTCTTTTCGAAGTATAACCTGGGCAACAATAAAACCGAAAACATTTGCGATCAATGTGGAGTATGCCGCCCCCATAACGCCGTATCGGTGTATCAGGAAATAATTGAGTACCAAAACAACAACCGCATTTTGAATCACGACCAGTGAAGTAACTCTAGTTTTTCCTATCGAATCCATGATTACGCCGAACTGGCGGCCAAATGGTCCGAAAACACAATACAGCAACGTGATATTCAAAATAGGCACGGCATCTGCATAACGATCGCCTGCAAGCACCCGCAGAAAAAAGCTGTCAAAAATATAGATAAAGATCACCGCCGGGATAACCATGGCCAGGATAATACCGACAGAACGCTCATAGAGGTATTTCACTGCGCCTTTACCTTCTGTCTCAATACGCTTCGCACTTTGCGGAAACACGATCGTAGCAACCGCATTCGTGGGTATATCGATCAGGTTACCAATCCTCACTGCAATATTAAACGCACCCGAGGCAACCGGCGAAATAATTCCCGCAAGCATCCACTGATCAATTGTACCTGCAAGAATCGAACTGACCCATGTAGCAAAAGCATATTTGCCGTAATGGAAGATACGCAGCGCCCAGCCTTTGTCGAACATGTATTTGAAGTGGATAAATTTCCGCGTGTATATCCAGGAGATGACAACCCCTACAATTGAACAAAAAATCTGTACCCAGACCAGCGTTGTAAGATCTGTCTGGAGATCGCCAAAAAACACTACGGCCAGAAACGAGCACAAAATTATTTGTCTTACTGTGTTGCTCACAAAAACGCCAACGTATTTTAGATTTGCCTGTTCTACACAGTTGATCTGTGTAATGATGCCGGAAAAAATAAATACGATGTTATAAAGATGAAACATCGGCTTTAATTCGGGCGCATTAAGTGCATCGGCCAGGTAGCCTGAAAAAAGCAGATTCAGCACGATACAAACAACTGTCAGCGAACCGCTGATGGTCAGTGTAGCTGAAAAGATGTGATTGTGCTCTTTCGCATCACTGCCTGACATAAATTTAATCAGCGCGCTTTGTACGAGGCCATTCCGTATAAACTCCAGAATGGTAATGGTTTGCATATACAGGCCCCAGACGCCATAATCGTGTTTGTTCAGAAGCCGAACAAGGATAAAAAATGTTGCCAGGCTCAGGATGGTACCCGAAAAGTTTTGAATCAGATTGATCAGGCCGGACCTGATCCAATAATTATCCTTATCACTGCTCATTGATAAATAGGGTTTTTTGCTCGCTTTCTGATTCGGGACGCCTGTAAAAACGCCTGCTTCGAATATATATAATAAATGTTAAAAACTGGCGTTTTTCTTCGTTAGCCCCGAGGCCAGGATCTCCGCAAATTCCTCACCCCGTCGCTCCCAGGTATTATCTTTCGCAACGGCTTGCCTCTGAGCCGTATGGACAGGCCCCTGTTCAGTAAGGGCTTTTCTTATCGCTGTTCCAAACTCGTCGGCGTTTCTGCAAAAAGCAACCGTATCTTTTGTAAAGGCACGCAAATCCATATTAAAATCGGTCATGACAACGGGTTTTCCCGCTCCGAGATATTCAAACAACTTAAGCGGAAAAATAGTTGCGCTTACTTCATCTTTTGCGAACGGGATAATGCAGACGTCAAAGCCCTTCAGTACGGCCGGCATCTCCTCATATCTCACCGGACCGGTAAAATGTACATTAGGCAAGCTGTTTAACCCATCGGGAATAAGCCCGCCGGCAACCGGCCCTGCAAATACAAATGAAAGATCAGGATTATTTTTTGCAACCTGCTGCAGCAAAGAGAAATTCATGCGACGCTCAATGTTACCCAGATAGCCGACAACCGGCCCTTTTATTTCGGCAACTGAGCCGTGTACGGCAAGCCCCGGCTCGGAAGCACGGCTGCTATGCTCAAAGTCAGCTGCATTCGGTACAAAATAGGTTTCGGGGTTCAGGGCAATGTGCTGATCATACAACGCTTTACTTGTGCAGATGACAAGATCACTGGATTTGACAAGCTCTCTTTCAGATTGGAGACCATGCCGCCTGTCATATGGCACAATGATCGGATCTACCGCATGGTAGACGCTAAGCCCTGGGTTTAAAGCCTTTCCAACGCCGGGATAATGGAAATTGAAAGCATTGATAAAGATATAGTCTTTGATTCCCTCTCGTTTTATGACGCTCTTAATACGCTTAATGATCCGACGCTCATTACGTTTAAGCAAAGTGCGGTAGAGCCAGCCTTCAGGCAGGAAGTTGATGGTTAGAACCGGCGGACAGATCAGTATCTTAAGTCCGGGCAGATCGGTTTCCATGACGCCCGCTGCACCGCTACTGAAGTGCGGCTTCCGGATTAAAAATTCGAGGCTGTCTTTCTGTCTCGCGCAATCGCGCGTGGTAAATGGGTTATCGACATAATACACCGTGTTGTTTTTAGCCAGTTCGCGGGCGATGGTATAATTCGTTGAGGCGAGCCCGTCGAATTTCATCAGGCTAAGAATAAAGATCGTTTTGTTTTTGAGCATGTTTCGCACTTTACTGCAGAATTGACGTAGCGTTTTGCTCGTCATCAAGTTTTTTGCATGCAACGATCATCGCTGCAGATAAGTAAAAAAGTATGTTGTTCGGGAACTGCACCAGCGCTTCCTGAGGATAATTTCCTATACCCAGGGCAAAGATAACCAGGACCATGGCAAGCGTATACGTTTTAAGTTCCGGGTCGCGTATCAGGTAATAGTTATTAATGCCTGTTCGCAGGATGACAAACATCAGGGTGCAAAAAATTCCGAGGCCGATCCATCCAAGCTCTACGGCGACGCGTACATACCCACTATCCGGAGGAAAGTTGGCAAGGAATGAGTAAGGCGCAAAACGAACACCCCAAACACCTGTCGCCCCCAGCCCACCGCCTATCGGGTGACTGAGAATATAAGGCTGTATGCGTTTCTGGTTCATCTTCCGGAGGTTAAATGACGCGTCATCAGATGGGGTAAACGCCGATTGAAAGCGCGCGATGGCCGGGTTAGATGTTGGAAGCCTCACAAGCAGCAGGAAGAAGATGCCGCCGATCACGGCAAAGATCAATACCCTGCGGTTATAATTCATCACCGCCAGCAGCACCATGGCCGCAGGCAGCAACACGTATGCGCCCCGCGTTCCGGAAAAGAGCATGACAACCATAAACAGGATAGCCAGTGCAGCCAGAATGACCTTTTTCCATATCTGTAGCCTGCCGAAGATCAGTACGATACAGATAATTGTACCGATAACCATATTGTATGAAAAGGCCACCGGATCTGAGAAGATTGAGAATTTTCGCCAATGGCCGTCGATAAATAAGAGATTGGTCGTGAGCGGATCGCTGATTGAGTTCAATTCGAACTGGGAAAAACCGAATACTTCCTGTTTAATGGCATAGAGAGCGGCGAAAAAGCTTAAAGTCAGCCACATCTTTAATATCCACCTGATAAACCAGACACGATCAAACTGGTAACAGAACACAAAAAAGAGGAGCATAACAGCCGCCACACTTCTGATGGTATATAACCAGGCCATACGCGACTCAGCTACCGGATTGGCTACCTGCACAAGATTATAGGTGACCCAGATCAATACCAGGATTGATATGGGCTTGTTCATGAAACTCCAGTCAGGTCTCTGCTTCTGTTTGATAAAGAAGCCGAGGATCAACAGCGCCTCCATGCCGTCCATAAGCGTTCCAAGCGGAAAGTTGATTACCCCCATACGAATAACCCACATGACAAGAAAAGCCATCAGTATCAGGACCATGATCCCAAATTTCGGGCGGGTTACCACGAGGTAAACCAGCGGGATGCCAGCTACGAGGGCACCAATGGCTCCCGCCCCAACAATGCCCAGCATACCGATCAGCGCTGAAAAAAGCAGGCCGCCGATCGTAAGGACCAGGTACAGGGCTGTTTTTTTATCTGATACAACGCTTTTCATTCTCGACGTGTTTTGGTTGGTCTTCAGGCCGGATGCTATAGGAAAAGAATTTTGACAAAAAATGCAAAAACACTGATAAAGGCAAGAATGATAGCTGCCTTACGAGATAGCTCTTTTACAGGGTCAAGTCTGATCGTCTTTTCCGGCTTTTTATCGGGGTTCGTTCTCATGTTCTCAGTCGTGTTTTGTTGCAACCGAACGCTGGTTCGCTTTTGCGGCGAACAGCAGGGCGCGTACCTGCAGCCAGATAAATTTCGGAACGTGCGCCAGCGCTCTGAATATCCTGGGATCTGTTCTGCCCTGCAAAAGCGCAAGAAAGAAGCCCGCTATAAAACATATAAAACCTGCTAACCATAGCAGTACAGCTGTACCGGATATAAAAATGTTAGCGGTCATACAGCAAAGAGATAATAGCAGGAAGATGAAAAGCGGCGGTCTGAGTAATACCAGGCCAAACAAAAACTGATTGATACTGAAACGCATCAGGCCACGGCCCGCCAGACCAAAGCCAAAATAGAAAAACGAAAACCAGGTATTGATCCATCTGGAACGCTGGTTAACGAGTTGCGATGCCTGGGTCGTTTTTTCGTCGAACACAATGGCCTGCTGGGCAAAGGCAATCCGCTTATCTTTCTGTACAATTTTATTTTGCAGCACTTTGTCGAAGCCCGCCCCCTGCATATCGAAGTTCTCCAGACAGTCCCTGTAAAGCCTTGTCGTAAAGGCCATGCCCGAACCGGCCAGCGTAGCTGAAGAGCCTGCGCCATACAGTAATTTCCCATCATAGAAATGGTAGTAAAGATCGCGCGCAGCATCCAGGCAGGCAAGTGTGGTGTTCAGGTTCTTGGGCTCACGTACGCCCTGAACGGCTTCATATCCCCTGTCGAAGAAAACATTCAGCTCATCGAGGTATCCGGGGGCGGCAATATTGTCGCTGTCTATGATGGTAATCCGGTTATGCGCTCTGACGAAGCGGTTGATAGCATAAAAATGCGACCGCACATTGCCCGCCAGCACGCTTTCAGGCCAAAGCAGCACCACCTGCTCATGAACAAACGAAAAACTGTCGGGGGCACAATTATCAAGTACTACATAGATAATGAAGTTTTGATAACGTTGTTCCAGCATGGAACGGATCGCAGCCGGCAGCTGATGCGTTTGCTCATAGGCTGTAATAATGACAGCGTAGTCTGCAGGCTGCGCAGCCGCGGTAAATGACCGCGTTCCCTGCAAAGTTTTTCTCAACGCGTAAAAAACGTATAAAAAGAGCGGGAACACGAGATGAAACCCGATCAGTGCCTGAATGATGATCCACAAAATCTTCATACATCGTTTTTTTTACCGGCTTGCATCTGCCCCGGCTTTATTCAGTACCCAGCCAAGGAATTTCGGCTTTAAGGATTCAAGGAATGTAACGTGCGCCTTTTTGTCGTCCGTTAGCGACTGGTCAGTTTCAAAAACCGACACCACTCCGTCTGCATAATCCAGCCACTCTCTCGACTTGTCGATGTGTACCAGTGATGCAGTCTCAACCAGAATGACATCAAAGTGTTTTTTTAATGCTGAAAGCCTCTCACTTACAGTCTGCGCATCGATGAGTTCCAGCAAAGACTTATCCCCGCCCTGGTTACCCAGTGCGAAGACATTCGCACGATCATCCGGAACCTCCCCGATTTCACCCGAATTGAGGTAGTTCTCGAGCATAAGCGGTTGTTTCATGATCTTCGTAAGGCCTGGGTTATGGAAATTACCATCAATAAGCAGCACCCGCCGGTTGGTAACGGCAAACGCATATGCAAGTCCCAGCGTAAGCAAAGATTTACCTTCGCGGTCATTGATGCTGTTAACCATCAGCACCTTGCTTTCATCGGGCGTAAGCCCTACGTCTTTGGCAATTTCCAGACGGATTGACCTGATCTGGTCTTTGAAGCGCTGCAGGTCTGCAGGAAGCGAACGGCTTTCCCATAGTGACTTCATCTGCAAACTGCTTACATCAATTCTGTTTAGTTCGCTCAGAACGGGCAGGCCGGTTTGATTGGCCAGGTCTTTCGAATTGCGGATTGAATTATCGAAATAATAAATAATGAAAAATACAACCAGGCAGAATATCAGACCGATCACACCGCTGATAATAACCAGCAGCATTTTCTTTGAAGGAACCAGTGTACCCGGCATGGCATCCTGCACAATGCGCAGTTTGCCTGAAAATCCTGATTCCATTTTGATCTGGTTGTATCTGTTCAGGATCTCGAGATATTCCTTGCTGGCTACCTCGATATCCCGGTCGTAAGACTGAACAACAGCCTCATTTGGCACAAGTGAACTAAACTGGTTGTTCAGGCTGTTAATCGACTTGCTTAAGGAAGCAACGCTGTACTTCGCCAGGTCTAGCTGGATCTCCAGATTTACTTTCTGTGTGCGCAGGCTCTGTGCTGTCGTAAGCGGGTTACTTACATAGTTATCATTTACGGCATTGATCTGGGTCGAAAGTACGTTTTTCAAAGAATCGATGCGCGGCTGGTACCACTCATCAAAATCGTTCTCCACATACTTGTCGTAGAGATTCCTTAATTTTTCGCGTGTCTCGGTAATTTGCTGATTTGGCCTGATGAGTGTAGCCTCTACATATCTCCTGGCATCCGGATCAAATTTAGCATCAATACTCCGAATAGCACCGCTTATCGAAGCTACGTCTTTTTCTGCCTCTTTTTTCTTTGCCTCAAAAGCCATCATCTGGCCATATATGCTCGACGATTGTTCGCTGATATTCAATACGCCATTTTTGATTTTATAATCCTGCAAAGCCAGGATCTTATCGTTCATGGTCTTAAACTTTTGTTTGAGCAGGTCTTCGAGGTAAGCAACCGACCGGTTGTGGTTTTCGCGAAGCAAGAGTGAATAATAATCCAGGAATTCGTCGGCAAGGGTGTTGATTACATAGGCCGAAAGCTGTGGGTTTTCAGATTCATACTGCACATAAATAAAATCGCTGGAACCAAGCCTGAATATGTTCAGTTTGTTACGCAGATCAGACTCATGATATTGCATGGAATGCAGCAGTTCATCCAGATTCTTCTGTTCGGTATTCGTCAGGTTCAGGCTCTGCTTGGAGCGATATTTTTCCTTGAATACGGCGATTGCCCTTTTTTTTGCCTGCGGGCTCAGGCCCTGAACCATATTACTCGCTGAACGGAAAGGTCTGGTACCTTCCATGTCATTCAGGATTAGACGGTAAGAAACAAGATCGATGATCTTCTTCAGGCGCATCATTTCAATCAGGTTGCTGAACTCCTGATTAATGCGGTTTTCCTGCAGCACGTCAGCGCCAAGAATACTCGGAACACTTTGTGTATTATCTACGATCCCGGTTGCAATCTGAACCTGCGACGTGTACATGTCGGGCATTTTCCTGGTCAGGAAATAGGTAATTACAACCGTAATAATGGGTACCAGAATCAGAACATATCTGTTCCTAAGCAGCAGCCGTATAAATTTCTTAAGCTCCATGTTACTTGATTTCCTCCAGTCTTTTTCCAAGCATTTCTTCCAAAGCGACTTTGGCTGTCAGGAAGGCTCCTTCTGCGGTAATCTTACTTTGTGTCTGCGCACTGACGGATGTGAGCCCTGTGTTGTATTCTGAAAAGGTCACAGCCCCTTTCTCATATTTAGCCCTGAGATCCCTGAATGTGTTTTGAATGTCGACCAGCCCTTTGGTCTGAAGCTTCAGTACCTCCAGCGTTTGAACATACAGGTAATAGCGCCTTTTTACTTCCGCTTCTAAAGTCAGGACATACTCTTCGCGATTGGTCTGGGCAATGCGGTAGTCGATCTTTGATTGCCTCACATTGTACGGTTTTTGAAAAAGCGTTCCCAGATTAATGCCTACGCCAAACTGAAAGCCATTCAGCAGTACCGGGCTCAGCGAGCTTCCTGTCTCAGGTGCACCGGTTATCGGGTTGGTTACGGTAACGTTGTTTTCCGGTTGTCTGACATAAGACAGATTGAAAAAGTCGAACCAGGAAACGCTTTGCCTGCCAATGTCAACTTTTGCCCTGGCAACCTGGTCGTTAAAATTGCGCATACGCGGATAGTTTTCCTTGGCTGTTGCGATCAGCTTTTCCAGGTAAACCAGAGAGACCTCGCTCATCATGCTTTCCTGTGCCCGTACCGGCCGGCAGAATGCCGAAAGAAACATAAAAAATACAATGCTTCGGGTAGTAAATTTCATTCAATAAGGAATATTATCGGTCATAAATATAAAAGCTTTCGCCGAAAAGAAAAACATGGGGTATCGACTCAAGGGACGAGGCAACATTCAAGCCAAAGGCACCGTTCATGCATGCACAGGATAAAGCATTGACTCTTAATAACAATTTTCGGCAGTTTTCTGAGCGCCAAAGTAACGAAAAAGAGCCGAATGGCGCCGGCGTTAACTGATAAAAAGATTGTAAGAAGTCGCAGTGGTTCATGCGGCTGGACCTCAGCCGATATTGAAAGGTAATTCCGGAGGCCGGATCTATCACAGAAGAATACGCGCCAACAACATCTGTATACCTTCCTGTAACCTGATTTCCACACATCCGAGAAATTAATTGTGCAACAATTTCCCCACATATGATTGGCTTATACAAGCTATCAGTAAATGATGTAATCATTTATGTTATAAACTTCAGTCCGGAATTTTAATAAACATTAATTGCTCTAAGCGGTCCGGATGAACGCACCAACCGGATTGAGGCACGCGCCGTGCCCCGATACCGTTTTAAACGTTAAAAATTTTGTGGGAAATACCTACTTTTACATTGTAATCATACCCTCCTATCCTATGCGGCATGTTGGTTCTCTATCGAGACCAATTGCAATGGCTCAGGTTTTGACTATAAGATGGTATAGTATGGTTACCGCGTTACACTACTAGATCATCATTATGGTAAAAAAGTTACTCTCTTTTCTGTTGCTCTTTTTTCTTGTTGGTATTCAATACCTCGCTGCGCAGCAGGCAACATTTCCGTATGTCTTCAGCTTTCGGAACTCGACTGCCCCTTACACGTTTTTTGGCGGCGATGCTCCGGCATTCCTGACCGCCGGAAAAGGCCCGATTGCGGGCCCGAACGGCACCACATTTACTGACGTGGAAGGAAACGGCTATCTCCGACTGACCAGCAACCTCGAATACCAAAAGGGGTATATCTATAACACTACTTCTTTTCCATCCGTCAATGGATTGAAGATTGACGTCGAGTATTATACCTATGGTGGTACAGGCGCAGACGGCATCTGTTTTTTCCTGTTTGATGCATCAGCAACCTCAAATTTTTCAATCGGAGGATTCGGCGGCTCGCTTGGTTACTCACAGATCAATATTCCCCAGGGCGCTTCAGGTGGCGTAAGCAAAGGTTATCTGGGTATCGGTATTGACGAATACGGAAACTTTTCAAACGCCAGCGAGGGCCGGCAGGGCGGCGATGGTTTCAGACCTGGCTCCGTAACCCTAAGGGGTAAAGGTGATGGTATGGACTTTAACAATCCGGCGAACTACAGATTTCTTAAACGGTTTACACCGGGCGACGAAGCAAGTCCGCCGTTTGCGCTGATTCCCAACACCAATACCCGGAATAATAACCCTTCAGATCCCAATTACAGGCGCGTGATTATTGAACTTGCTCCCGCTAACGTAGGTTATTCAATCACCGTGCGTGTAATTACAGGCGGCGCCACCCCGGTTACGCGCACTATTATAGAGAACTATCAATATACAGAGGCGGCACCCGCAAATCTGGCATACGGTATTGCAGCATCAACAGGTATGCTGACAAATTTCCATGAGATCCGCAACGTACGTATTGAAGAGTATAACACAGCCTATGCCTCGGCAGCAGATATTGCCATGGTTACCTGCCAGGGGTCTGCCGCAACGACCAATGCAACGCAAAGTGCCGTACCATCAACCGTTTCAGGTACAATTAATCCAGCCTCTATAGATTTTGAGCCATACCTGCCGGGTGTACAGTCGTCCCTTACCCTACCCGGCCAGGGAACGTTTACGAGCAATCAGCAGACAGGCGATATTATTTTTACGCCCGATCCTGCAGCTGCTCCCGGAACAATTTTCGCTTCGTACTCGCTGCGCGATAATCTTGGGAAGGCTTCGAATCCGGCAGAGATCCGGGTTACGATCTCAAACCAGCTAACTGCTGATGCGGGTCCTGATCAAAATGTCATTAAGCCGGCTTCCTCAGGCGTAACCGCACAATTAGCAGCCGTAGCTCCTGCAGCCGGTCAGGCAGGTACCTGGACCATTGTGTCTACCCCGCCAGGGACCACGGCACCTGTATTTGCCAATCTGAACCAGGCAAATACGACTGTTTCAAACCTGTCTGCAGGCGAATACACGTTCCGGTGGACGGTTTCCGGGGGCGGTGCCTGTCAGGGCGTAGATGAGGTTAAACTTACCGTTACAGAGGTATCGACGCCGAAAATCGGTATCACAAAAGTATTGCAAAACCTTACTCTTAACTCAGACGGAACTTACACCGCACGTTTTCTGTTCACCCTAAACAACTTTGGCGATGTTCCCCTTCGTAATGTGAGCCTGCGGGACGATCTGGCGGCAACGTTTGCCGGAAATGCGTTTACCGTGACCAGCAAACAGGTAACAAGCAACACAAACCTGGTTATAAATAATGCCTACAATGGCAGTACAAATACAGAACTTTTAAGCGCACAAAGTACGCTTGCGGTGAACGGATCGGGGACCGTTACCATGGAAGTCCGCATTACCCCGACCGTGTATGGGAATTATGACAATACAGCGATTGCCTCGGGTATTTCGACAACCAACAACACCCCGGTTAGCGCAAGTTCCACAAACAGTGCGACCCCAAGCCCGAACAATACCCCTTCGCCAACGCCGGTACAGCTTGTTGCACCATCACCAAAGATCGGTGTAACCAAAGTGCTGCAAACGCTGAACTACAACCCTGATGGCAGCTACACCGGCAGATTTTTATTTACGCTTACCAATTATGGCAATATTGCCCTGCAGACGGTCAGTCTTCGCGACGATCTGGCTGCAACATTTGCAGGCAGCACATTTACGGTTACAGGTAAGGCCGTTATGGCGGGTTCAGGCCTGACCATCAATAACGCTTACAACGGCACGACCGACACAGAGCTGCTCGGGACGGCCAGTACCCTGGCTATCGGGTCAAGCGGACAAGTTACGCTTGATTTCAGGATCACGCCATCGGTTTACCGGACTTATCAGAATACGGCTATCGCATCAGGTCGCGGCGCACCCGGATCTGCGCCCGTGACGGCAACTTCAGCAAACAGTGCCACCCCGGCACCTGATCTTCCGGCATCGCCGACCCCGGTTCCCCTGCCCGCTCCGCCAGCGAAAATAGGTCTCACGAAAACACTGACAAGCTCTGTCAAAAATCTGAACGGCAGCTACACCATTCGCTATCTGTTTACAGTGGGTAACTATGGCCAGGCCCCGCTTAAAAATGTCAGCGTAACAGACGACCTTGCCACCGTCTTCAGTGGTGCAAACTTTACAGTTGTATCAAAAACCGCTAACGGCACGCTTACCGTTAATAATAACTTTGACGGAAACGCCAGCAAAGACCTGTTAAATCCGGCAAGTACGCTGGCTATTGGTGCAACGGCCCAGATTAATCTCGAGCTGAACGTGACCCCGACAAGCCGTGAAGGAACTTTCCTTAATACTGCATTTGCTACGGGCGCATCGGCCTTAGACAACACCCCGGTCACCGCCAATTCTGCAAACAGTCTCAGTCCGGGGCCTGACCTTCCGCCATCGGCTACACCGGTCGACCTGGTTGTGCCGCGTCCGGAGATAGGGCTTACAAAAGCAGCAACCGAGGTGGTAAAGGCACCAGATGGTAGTTATAACATCACCTTCCTTTTCAAAGTGACCAATTTCGGGGTGGTTAATCTCGAAAAAATCAGCCTCATCGATGATCTTGCCGATGTATTCAGGGGCACCACCTTCCGCGTAACAGAACTTACAGCCCTGGCTGGTGCAACCTTGCGGGTAAACAGCGCCTTCAACGGCACAACGGTTAAACAAATGCTTGACCCGGCAAGTACGCTGGCCGTAGGAGTTACGAATCAGATACAGCTGAAAATGAACGTGTTGCCAACAGAACGTGAGGGAGCCTTCCAAAACACGGCAATTGTAGAAGGAGCGTCTGTATTGAATGGGAATATTGCATTTAAACTTTCATCAAATACGCTGACTCCAAGCCAGACAAACCAACCTTCTACGACACCCGTAGATCTTAAACGGCAGCCGCTGTTTATATCGGGGGGCTTCTCGCCGAATGGCGACGGGATCAATGACAAATTCATTGTGAACAATGCCGGTAACCGCAAGGTCAGCCTTGAAGTATTTAACCGGTGGGCTAACCGGGTTTACAAAAACACGACCTACGATAATAGCTGGGACGGCAGGTGCAACGTTGGCCTTCACATTGGCAGCGAAGTTCCGGCTGGCACCTATTATTATGTTGTTATCCTTGACGACACAGAAAAGTACGTAGGTTATATCACGATTAACAGATAATTATGCGCAGTTTTTTTAAAATCTTCCTTTTTGTACTTGGACTGATCAGCACGGCACAGGCCCAGCAGGATGCCATGTATTCTCAATATGTATTTAATATGATGGCCATCAATCCGGCTTATACCGGAAACCGGAATGCAATTTCCGCATCAGCGTTCTACCGCAGCCAGTGGTCGGGTATTGACGGTGCACCGCGAACCGGAAATGTGAGTGTTCAATCGCCGCTGAATGGCGAACGGATGGGCCTCGGGCTTCAGGTTTTTGATGACCGCCTCGGTATTACCAGTACAACAGGCGCCATTGCAAGCTATGCCTACCACCTCACGCTGAACAACGAAGCCAAACTTTCTTTCGGCCTGAACGGAAGCGCCATGCAGTATAAGGCAAATTATGGTTCGGTCGACCTGGGCAGCGGTTCAGGTCTCGATCCGGCGTTCAGCCAGAATGTAAGCAAGACAATTATAAACGCCGGCGCAGGTGCATTTTACCATACGGAAAAATTCTATGCCGGCATTTCTGCACTCGATCTCATTCCGAACAAACTCAATGAAAACTCTGAGTTGAGCGCCAGCCAGGTACCACATTTCTTCTTTACTACAGGTTACGTTTTCCCGGTCGGAGAAGATTTCAAATTCAAACCATCTGTCCTGGTTAAAGCTGTAAAAGGTGCCCCTGTTGAAGGCGACATCCAGGCAACCTTCTGGATCAAGGACTTTATCTCGATAGGCGGACTTTACCGTACAAATGCTGATGTTTCCGGCTTACTGGGCATTCAGATCAGTCCGCAGTTCTATCTCGGCTATGCCTACGATGCGAGTACAACAGCCTTGAAACGATTCAATTCAGGCAGTCATGAGATCATGATCCGGTATGAATTCAGTTTTGACAGGAACAAAATCTTATCTCCAAGGTTCTTCTGATTAACGAGCACATGAGAAAAAAACTATTTGTTATATGCGTTCTGGTCACTGTCGCCTTCGGCGCCCTGGCGCAAAACTTCAGTACGCCAAGGCCAAAGGAAAATGATCAGTTGCTGAGAAAAGCAACCGAAGCGTATGAGGCCTTTCAATATACCGTTGCCATCAATACCCTGCTCGAATTTAAAAAGAAGTACCCTTATTACGTTCCTGCTACCGAAATGCTTGCTGACAGTTACCGGCAGACGAAAAACTATGAGCGGGCACTGCACTGGTACGGACAGCTTGTTACAGAAGAAAAGGTTAAGCCTGAGTGGGCGCTCCACTATGCTGAAGCCCTTGCCAGTAGTGAGCAATATGAATTGTCTGAGCAATGGTACCGGAAGTACCTGACTTTGGTACCATCTGACAAACGTGCACAGGCATTTGCCCGCACTGATGTGAGAAGGTTTACAAAAAATTCGGGCGACTGGCGGGTTTTTTACACAAATATCAATAGTCCGGCAACCGAATATTCGCCCATTTATTATAAAGAGGGGCTGATGTTCAGCAGCAACCGGACGGTGAATAGCGCCTATGTTTTTCAATGGGACCGTTCGGCCTTCACAGACCTGTATTATATTGACAGGCTGGATCGCGTGGAGCTTGATACCGCAGAGTTCAAAAACAAAACGCTCATGCCTGCCAGGAAGCTGAACGGCCACATCAACAGCAGTTATCATGAAGGCTCTGCGATTATACTCCCTGAGGGATCTCTGATGTTTACCCGGAATAACTATAATGCGGGCCGCAGCCGTACCAGCAGTACAGGTGTGAACAAGCTGAAACTTTTTACTGCTAAGGGAAAAGATTGGAACGAGATTGAAGAATTTCCTTATAATGATGATGAATATTCAGTCGGTCATCCGGCGCTTAGTCCAAAAGGAGACGTGCTGATTTTTGTATGCGATAAAAAAGGCGGCTATGGTGGTACCGACCTTTACTATTCTGTCAGAACCGGCCCTGAAGGTCTTTGGGGTAAACCAGTTAACCTGGGTCCCAAAATTAACACTGAGGGAGATGAGATGTTCCCTTATTGGGACAAAGACAACAAACTGTATTTCTCCTCAACCGGTCATCCCGGATTGGGCGGCCTGGATATATTTGAAACGACGCTCCGTGATCTGAAACCACTTTATCCGCCGGTCAACCTTGGCAGCCCGATCAATTCACCTGTGGATGATTTTGGCATTATTACGAACGACGAACGCGATAAAGGCTTCTTCAGTTCCAACCGCACCGGGAATGACGATATCTATGCCTTCGAACACAAAGTTTTCAAAATAACGTTAACCGGTCTTGTTATTGATGCTCTGACCCGCGAGCGCCTTGCAAACAGTACGGTTGCGATAGCTGCCGACGGTGCAACGAAAATTGTGAAGACCGATGGCGACGGCAAATTTGCGCTTGAGCTCGAAAAAGAGACGGATTATGATTTGCTTGCTTCGAAAGCTGCTTATCTGAATAATGGAAAGTTCCTGACAACAACCGGCATCAAAACAGATCAGAACCTGAACGTGGTGATCGAACTGCGTAAACCGGCCACCGATCAGCAATGGGTCCTGGATCATTGCGATTCACTAAAGCGCGTTTTTGTGGCAAATCCTGTTTATTATGACCTGGATAAATACAACATCCGGAGCGATGCACAGCCAGATCTGAACAGGCTCGCGGCCTTGATGAAAGCGCATCCTGAAATGTCTGTGATCACGTCAAGTCACACAGATACGCGTGCTTCGGTAGCTTATAACAAAAAGTTGTCTTTAAACAGGGGCAACTCAGTAAAAAGTTATCTCATTTCTAAAGGGATCAGTGCAAGCCGGATTCGTGTTGAGTACTATGGCAAAAGCCGCCTGGTGAATAATTGTAATGATCAGCCATGTTCAGAAGCCATGCAGCAGCGAAACCGGAGAACCGAATTCGAAATTCTGATAAACGGGGTAAACCTGAGCCGGTTGGATTGCGACAAATAAAACTTCTTCTGTAATCAAAAGCCCGGTCGATCCCGGGCTTTTTTTATGACCACCGCAACCTTACAGGACCTAATAATCCGGATGGCAAGAGTTTAGCATCCTTTTTCAGCTGAATATTGGTGTTTGTAAGCCGCTGTTCTTTAGGGAGCGTAGCATCTTTAATGAGGCGGTTTGGCCAAAGGTTAATCACAGTAATCTCCAGTCTGTTTTCGCCGGTACGCAGCCCGGAACTAACATCCAAATGCCATGGAGCTGTCCATACAATTCCCATATTCTCCCCGTTCAAACGAACTGAAGCTATATTCTTTACGGTTCCAAGATCTAAAAACACGGAAGAAGCCGGTATGGCAGACAGCGAAAAGCTGGTTTGATAAATTGCTTTACCTGAATAAAAGCGAATGCGCTCGTCATTGTGCAAGGTCCAATCAGATAGCGTGTCAAACAGAACCGCATCAGCAGGGCCGCCCCACTCCTTTTCAAACTGCACTGTCCAGGACTTGTCGATGACGAGTTGACTTCTCATGGGTGTGAAAACAGCCGTGGGGCTCTCGGTCTCTATCGTCGATGTATTACTTCTGCGGAAGACCACAAACCAGGATTGGAAGGCAGCAAATTCGAGGTAAATATCTGCCCGTCCGGACCGGCGGCGGCAGCTGACAGGTCGGGTTTTACCAGATACCGGGTCCCATAATTCTGCCGCTCCCGGCGCATCGCGAAAGCTACAGACGGCAGCAGCATCTTTGCCGCGGGTGTTTGAAACAAAATAAACCTCAGCCTCGGGCAGAGACCGGTGGATAAAGTCAAGTGTATGGCTTTTCCGATCCGGGTAATCAAAATCAGGCAAAATCCCGTCAGCGAAGAGCAGGTCGCGAATTGACATTCCCCAGATCAGACGACCCTTTCCGTATTTCTTTTTGCGGTATTGTTTGCCATCGAGTCCGGCCCATAATTTCGCCGACAGCGCTTTTAAAGTGCGGTCACACTGCGGATAATTTTTCAATCCGGAGACCTGCCGGGGCGGTGCACCGATAACTGTTGCTCCGCGTTCAATGAGCGAGACAATTTTTTGCAAGGCTTCCAGCGACATGCGTGCTAAGTCAGGCAACACCAATAGCCTGTATGTCATTCCATCGGGCAGCAACAGCTTGCCATTCTTGGTATCCAGGCGCTGCAGCAGCACTTCTTCATTGCAGTGGTCGTAATCATAACCTATCCCCAGACCGGGAGGGACATGTTTTTGCGGTACCAGGTTGGGAGCGAAATCGCCGGTATAAAATAAGACATCAGCAACGAAAC
This sequence comes from Pedobacter sp. SYP-B3415, assembly GCF_004138205.1. Classification (GTDB taxonomy): domain Bacteria; phylum Bacteroidota; class Bacteroidia; order Sphingobacteriales; family Sphingobacteriaceae; genus Pedobacter. The sequence goes on along the minus strand of NZ_RXNQ01000002.1, from coordinate 30,632 downwards.
GTCCGGCTCTTAAGAGGTACTGCGAACGCGCGACATAACTAAAAAAGGGGGCGGACAGTTCCCACCAGGTAACATTGGGATTGAAGTGCGTGCCTGCACCGTATTCATAACCCGGTTTCCCGTCTGAAGGCCGTGAGGCGGTGCTTGTATGAATAGCGATGCGGTTTATGCCTTCGCAAAATGCCCTGTCCAGCGACTGTTTTAACGATCCCGGATAGTCGAGCCAGTGCCGCATGCTGGTAAAGGCTTCGGCAGAGGCGCTTTGTTTACCGTAAGTATGTGCAGCAGAGGCAACCATCTTCGTCACCTTGTTCTGGCCGCTGTCTAACCTCGATACACCGTATGGCTGGTCGGCCGTCAGGCTTGATTCGTCTTCATGGGTATTTCCCAGCCAGAACTCGCCCATCGGAAAATCACTTCTGCCCAGATTTTTCATGCCGTCCATGCACATGGTTCCTGAACGGCTTGGCCCTGCCGACTCGTTCTGCACCCGCATCCCGTGCTCATGGCAAAGCGCTGCGAATCGCCCGTAATGCTCATCGGCCATACAATCGGCCAGTGTCTTCCTGTAATCGTGCAAAAACCTGTCTGAGATTTCCGCATCGCCGATGATATATCCCGAGAGGACAGGCAGATACGGTACCGGGTCGTAGCCCCGGTACCTGATGAATTTATCGATTATTGCGGGCGTCCAGTTCGGAAACCCGTCTTCAAAACTATCATCGCAAAAATAAAGCGGCTTATTACCAACCTTTGCAGCCTCTGCAATAAACATTTTGCCCAGGTGTTCGAACTGAATCTCTACGCCACGCCTGTCAAACCAACCGATGGAAAGGCCGTCTGCTTCGGGCTGTGCAATCATCAGACGGGAACCGGTCATCCTGTGCCCGGTGCGGATTATTTTCCAGCGTCCCGGCGGAACTTTCCAATTCAGGTGGCCCCTCTCGTCCACATACTGTCTCAGATCGATGACTTTATCAACCGGTACCGGGTTATCGTCAGGCAGCCTGTCCCATTGGTACAAAGCCGGTCCGTATACATCACTTGCGCGCGCCCAGTTGCTTGCGTCACGCCTGTTAGCTTTAGCCGGCAAAACAGCGGCACGTTTCCCTTGAACCTGGCTTCGGTCATGAACCGGAATGGCGACTACCGCCGTATCCCTGTAATCGAGTTTTTCAAGCGGCAGATCGATATATTCTTTATAACCGGGCGGATTAAATACATGTTTGTATCCGGCGCGTGCCGCGGGAAGCGGGAGCGCGCCTGAAAATATCTGCGGACCTGTCAGCTCCATCTCTGCCTGAAGGTACCACCTGCCTGCCTGCTCAGGCTCGATCCAGGGTCCGCCCATACACCAGCCGGAGCTCATGTTAATACCCACTCCGATCTGCAGACGCAACGCTTCAGCCATGGCATGCCGGTACAGGGCTTTCCAGTCTTCAGATAAAAACTTTGCCCCCTGGGGATATGGCACGCCGCCCAGTCCGCCGGCCGTATTAACAAGCAAAACTTCGGCTATGCCCTTATTTTTGAATTCTTCAAGGTCTCGCGTAATCCCTTCTTTGTCTACCCGCCCATTAAACCACCACCAGTAACAGGACGATTTTGATTCGTCAGGCGGGTCCAGGAATCTGCTTTTTAGTGACTCAAAACTTATGCGGTCTGAGCCTGCCTGCGAGCCGGCCGCCTTTAAGAGGGCACCAGGGAATGCAAGCACGGCGGCACCATACATTCCGAGATTAATAAACTCCCGTCTTTTAAGCGGCATTATTTTGTCTGGTTATATGTAAATATGTAATGTCCGCTTCCGGCTTCCAGTTCGATATCATTTCCATGTGTGACCGGATTGGTTATACCTTTAGCGCTGCTCAGTGGTTTGCCGCTTTCGAACACCTTCATCCCTGCAGCGCCAGGCAAAACGATCCTGGCCCGGCTGTTTACCGGCACCCTTACTTCTAACTTGAACTGTCCGCTGTTGATATGCCAGCCGGAATACACCTGCCCATAAGCTGTTTCAAGCGATGCTCTGACGTTGGTAAAGTTTCCACCCGGACGGGGCGAAATAAGCAACTCCCGGTAAGCGATAGAACCCTCCTGCTGATCGATTCCTGCCATATTGCGATACATCCATTCACCGATCGCCCCGTAGGCGTAATGATTAAATGAGTTCATGTTCGGAGTTTGGAATGTGCCGTTTGGCTTAATGCCATCCCAGCGCTCCCAGATTGTGGTCGCTCCTTTTTTAACAGGGTATAACCACGAAGGATACGTTTCCTGCAGCAGCAGCCGGTATGCAATATCAGCGTAACCGAAACGACTCAGCACATGGCACAAATAGGGTGTGCCCAGGAAACCGGTGGTCAGGTGGTAGTTATAAGATTTTATATTGTCAACTAACCGCTCAGCCGCCTGCGCGCGAAGACTGTCCGGCAACATATCAAACTGAAGGGCAAGTACATAAGCAGTTTGCGAACTCGAAACCATGCGCCCGGATGGTGTGACATATTCCCGCATAAACGCCTGTTTAATGTCTGCCAGCATGGCGGTGTACATGGCTTCATCCTCTTTCCTGCCAAGCACTCTTGCCGCATTAATCACGTTTTGAACTGACGCAGCCCAGAATGCCTGCGCTATAAGATATTTGTCGGTAATGGCCGACTTGCCATCGCGGTCATCGTCGATCTCGTAGAATAACCAGTCGCCGTAATGCCGGCCGCTGTTCCAAAGATTGTTCTTACTGATCCCCTTGATGTAACCCACCCAGGCTTTCATGCTGTTATACTGCGTATCCAGCAAGGCACGGTCTCCATACGTGCGGTAAAAGTTCCAGGGTATAATGGTTGATACATCGCCCCAACCCGCCGATCCGGAGTTTGCCTGCTCTTTGATATCCGGAATTACCGCTGGTACCATACCATCTGCCCGCTGATCGGCACGAAGGTCCTGCAGCCATTTGATAAAAAAACCCGAGACATCCATATTAAAGGCAGCTGTATTGAAAAACACCTGCGCATCGCCCGTCCATCCCAACCGTTCATCTCTTTGCGGACAGTCTGTCGGCACATCGATGAAATTACCTTTTTGTCCCCATTGTATGTTTTTCTGCAGCTGATTAACCAGTGCATTCGAAGTCTCAAACGTGCCCTGTCTGTCCATGTCAGAATACACAGCACGTGCATGCACTGTGACGCTGTCAAGCTGCCCTGTATAGCCCTTAATGCGGATGTATCTGAAGCCCTGCCAGCTGAACAGCGGACTATACCAACGCTCCTGACCATCAAGCATGTAGGTGTTCTGCTGGGCTGCTGCCCGCAGGTTTTCTGTGTAGAAGTTACCATTTTTATCAAGTACCTCGGCATGCTGAACCTGTACTGAATCGCCAGCCCGGCCCGTTAACCGCAGCACAGCCCAGCCTACCAGGTTCTGACCAAAGTCTATGAGCACATCTCCCGCCGCAAGCCTGGTGATTTTTTTCGGGTTAAGCGTTTCCTGACTCCGTACCGGCGGACCAAACTGCGCAACAAGTTTTGCTTCAGGCCAGGCGATGACCCTCACACCTTTCCAGCCAGTTATATTAAATCCCGGTAAAGACGCATCATGCGCACGAGAGGCATCATAGATTTCGCCGTTGTAGATGTCTGAAGCGCGTACGGGTCCGTCGAAAGAACTTTTCCAGCTTTCATCAGAGACGATGAGTTCCTGTGTCCCATCTAGATAAGTAATGACCAGCTGATACAACAGTCCCGCTTCCTTACCATAGATACCCCGGCTTTTCTTATAGCCCAGGTTACCGCGATACCAGCCGTCGCCTACGGTTGTCAGCGCTGCGTTTTCACCTGTCTTCAGCAGGCTCGTCACATCGTAGGTCTGATATTGAATGCGGTGATTGTAGGATGTCCAGCCGGGTGCAAAGTAATGGTCGCTCACCTTTTGTCCGTTCAGCATGGTTTCATAAAGACCAAGGGCGGTGGTATATAACCTGGCAGACCTCACGTGCGATTTAACACGAAATGATTTTCTGAAATCCACTGCCGGGGCTGCCGCGCCATTTGTCTGCTGCTCGCTGCTTATCCACTTTGCTTTCCAGTCTGAAGCCTGGAGCAGCCCCATTTCCCAAAAAGCCCGCTCTGACCACTTAGATAACTTTTCGTTTTGATCCCAGGTGCGCACCTGCCAGAAATACCGTCTGCCTGATAAAAGCGCTGGCCCATTGTAACGAACGTTTACACTCTGCTCGGAGCTGATCCGACCAGTGTTCCAGATTACCTTTCCTGACAGGTCTTCGGTAACACGAAGCTCATAGGCCCGTTGCATACTGCTACGAACCTCGCTTTGTTGCTTCCAGCTGAAGGCAGGGTGCAAAACATCTGTACCGATCGGATTCTTTTGATAATTCGTTCGCAAGTCAGTGATACGAAGCTGGGCATGGGCGCTGCCTGCTATGAATACTAACGAAAGCAAACAAAAGTGATACTGGCGCAGAAATTTCGACAGATAATCCTTCATATGAGGCAATATTATATTTGGTTTTCATAAAACTGCTAAAATATCGCTTTATGACCGTCCTGTACTGTCATGACAAAAGCATTTAAAAACATTTCAATAGGTTAAATTAAACATCAAAATAATAAGCTAAACATATATTGGCAAAATAATTCGAAATAACCATCCAAGCAATCTCTGCACTAAAACCGCTCATTTTTCGTGAAAAGTACCGGACGAAGGGCGCCACGTCCAGACTTAAAGGCCGCAAAGACTCAAAACTAAAGGTCAGGGCCTGCCATTTCATATCCCCGACTCCCCGGAAAAAAAGACGTTTTTCAATCCGGAGATTTTAGCTATTTTTCATGCGGTACTCCCTTAGCCGGTGACTGCTACCTGACCATCTTATGAAAAGAATCCTGTTTATACTTTTGTGCTTCAGCTTCCAAAGCTTTGCACAAATTGGAACGCCGCAAAAACGCCGCTTTAGTCTTCCGCAAGGTGTCACCTCGAAAGACTACCTACCAAACACGATTATTGTCAGGTTCAACAGCGAGCCGCAGCTGAATGGCGTATCAGTTGTCCAGGGAAATATTTCTCTTGGCAAAGGCAGAGTCATGTCAGCCAGACAGGCATTTCCATCCACGCAAAAAGTTTCCGGTGCGGCAACCTTTCAACAGACTGCTTTGGATAAAATCTACGAATTAAAGCTTGCCGGTCAACCTGACCTGATCGCTTCGATCAACCAACTGCTGACCGACCCGAATGTGGTCTACGCGGAACCAAGTTATATATACCGGACAAGCTATACGCCAAATGATCCAGGTCTGGCGCAAAGTCCATATCTCGGTCAGGTCCAGGCGCCCCGGTCCTGGGACCTGCTCAAACAGGCATCTGGCTCAGTCATCATTGCTATTGTTGATTCAGGTAGTGAAACGTCACACCCCGACCTGGCAGCCAATATCTATCTAAATACGAACGACCCTGTGAATGGCCGCGACGATGACGGCGACGGTTACGTTGACAACTATTTTGGTTGGGACTTTGCGGGTTCAACCACCAATAATCCGGTGGCAGATAACGATCCTAATGTAAAAAACAGGAATAATCAACATGGCATTCATGTCAGCGGACTTGCCTCGGCTGTATCTGACAATGCACAGGGAACAGCCAGTATAGCCGGAGCAGCAAAACTGATGATCGTTAAAGCGGGGCCTGATGACAATACCACATTGATCTCGAAAGGTTATGAAGGTATTAAATATGCTGCAGATCATGGTGCCCAGATTATCAACTGCTCCTGGTCGGGTCCGGTAGGCGGTTCCTTCGGGCGCGATGTAATAAATTATGCGCTTGCCAAAGGCTGTCTTATCGTGGCTGCCGCCGGAAACAATAATTCAGAAACACCTGAATACCCCGCAGCCTTTGATGGCGTTCTCGCGGTAGCTGATGTGAACAATGCCGATCTGAAAAGTGGCACCTCGAATTATGGACGTTATTTGAGTATATCCGCCCCTGGGACAGCCATATACAGTACATTGTTCGATAAAAGTTATGGCCTGTTGTCCGGCACATCGATGGCCACGCCGATCGTTTCCAGTGCGGCCGCACTTGTCAAAAGCTTCAGGCCGCAGCTGGACATGCAGCAGGTGGGACAATTATTACGTGTGAGTTCTGACAATATGCCGGGAAGCGGCATTTACGCCGAAAAACTTGGTAATGGGCGATTGAACGTTTATCGCGCTATGACCGAAAATCCGTCTGCCGTTCGGATTGCCGGATTAAGAGAGGGCGACGGCTTCGGTAACTATGCCGCAGGTGAAACACTCAGGCTTTTTGCAGACCTCAAGAACTATTTATCGCCGGTAAACAACCTTGTTGTGAGATTGAGTACGCCAAATACGTCAGTACGAATCCTTAATCCTGAATTGCAAATTGGATCGCTGGCTACAGGAGGATTCTACAACGCAACAGATGCCTTCCGGATCGAGGTTTTGCCTGGTATTCGCGACAATGAAGAGGTAGAGTTTAAGTTAAGCTTCAGTGCAAATGGCGGTCAATACCAGGACTACCAGTACTTTAAACGCAGCTTTGCGCTTGACTATCTGAATTACCAGGTTAACCAGATCGGCACAAGCATTACCAGCAACGGGCGTATTGGTTTCAGGGAGAACACATCAAATATCGGAAACGGATTCAGGTATAAAGATCAGAATCTGTTGTTTGAAGCTTCATTGATGATCGGTACAGCCGGAGGTAAGCTCGCCAACAATGTCCGGTCAACTGATCTTGTTGCCGATGAAGACTTTGTAAAACGAGCGGCTGCAAAACTTGATGCAAATGATGCACAGCGATTTGAGGCAGTTTCTGCTTTCGATGATCGTGACGCTGCCAACCGACCTGGCGTCCTGGTTGAAAACCGCCATATTGTATTCAAAGATGAACCGCGGTCAAAGGCTGTGATTGTAAACTATGAGGTGAGTAACCCGGGTACAGCGCCAATAGAAGCCTTGTCGCTCGGACTCTTTACAGACTGGGATTTTGGAGATGGCGCGGGCGAAATGACCAGATATGACAAGGTAACCAAGACGGCTTTCTTTGAAGCAAAGTCAGGTAACCGGCCTCAGATTGGCGTTAAGTTGCTTAACAAAGGGCTTCGTGCGCTGTACACACCACTTTCTCCATCCTTGCAGAACAATGCACTGAGTGACCAGAGCTTCACGGCAGCCGAAAAGCTTCAACTACTGAGTTCGGGCGTGAGCAGCGAAGGGATCGGACAAAATGTAAGCGGCAATGCTGATGTATGTTTTGTGTCTGGTTATGGCCCGGTAACCATTCCGGCAGGCGGCAAACAGATTTTTAGTTTTGCCATTGTCGCGGGCGATAATGCAGAAGATATCATCCGGACCGCCGCCGCCGTGGCGGAGGCTTACCCCGTTCCGGGCGATACCGAAGCAGGTAACGAGCTTGTGCTGAGGCAAAATTATCCCAATCCGGTCAGCACGCTTACGACGATTGAATTTAACCTGCCTCAAACCGGTCCGGCTAACCTCTCAGTCTACGACAGTCAGGGTAAACGTGTGGCAGTTATTGCCGACGCGACGCTTGATGCGGGTGTGCACCAGTTTGACTTTAAACCCATAAACCTGCCGGCGGGCATTTATGTGTACCGCCTGAATACGGTCTCAGGTTCACGCAGCGCAAAGATGATCGTTGTACCGTAAAATACCGGCCGAAAGATTACGATAACAGCAAGCTCAACCGGCGGATGTTCAAACAAGCCGAAGCGGTGGCTGTTGGCATAAAAATATGTTCTATGGCAAAAATCAGCGCCGGCTTATTGATTTACCGGCAATCTGCTTCGGGTCTCGAGTTTCTGCTCGCCCACCCCGGTGGTCCGTTGTTTGCACGGCGCGACGAGGGCTGGTGGACAATTCCGAAGGGCGAACCCGGAGAGGGTGAAGACCTGCTCGCTGCAGCTATCCGTGAATTTACCGAAGAAACCGGCTGGACACCATCCGGTCCCTATCTTGAACTCCGCCCCGTCAGACAGAAAGGCGGCAAGCAGGTACACTGCTGGGCCTGTGCCGGGGATTTTGAACCCATTGAAATGAAAAGTAATGTCTTCAGTATGGAGTGGCCACCAAGATCGGGACGTTTCCGGGAGTTCGAAGAAATCGACAAGGTGGAGTGGTTCAGTGTTGCGGAAGCTTCTGTGAAGATTAATGCCGCTCAGGTGAGTTTTATTGAGGAAGTTGTAAGTTATAAGTTTTAAGTTGCCATTGCAATCCCCCCGGCCGTTATTGGCGTATCGAGGGTTAGGCTTCAATAGTATAGAGGTATTCGTAGTTCGTATTTAGACAGTGCAAAACCCCTCAGGCGTTTATGGCGGATCGAGGGGTATGCGCCGAGGTCTTTCATCCTTTTTCCTTTCTCTTTCATCATAACGAGGGATTCCCCTCCAGACTTGCAACTTAGCACGTAGAACTTATAAATTCATTACAATACCAACTCCTTAAACAATCTAACTTGTGTTGCATCCGGCGAAGCCGTGAAGCCTGGATGAACTTTTGAACACTGCAGCATGGTACTCCGGGTGGCCGTAAGCCAACGAAACCGGGATGGTGCATCGAGCGCAGCGATAGGCGACCCGCAAGGAATGCCCTGACTGATCCTGCAGAATGTTTCCAGGTGCGCTTCGATCTCCAAGGTATTCGTAGTTTGTATTTAGACAGGGTGCAAAACTTCTCAGGCGTTTATGGCGGAGCGAGGGGTATGCGCCGAGGTCTTTCATCCTTTTTCTTTCTCTTTCATCTTAACGAGGGATTACCCGCCCAGGCTTACAACTTAGCACGTAAAACTTATAATTTTCATTACAATACCAACTCCTTAAACAATCTAACTTGTGTTGCATCCGGCGAAGCCGTGAAGCCTGGATGAACTTTTGAACACTGCAGCATGGTACTCCGGGCGGCCGTAAGCCAACGAAACCGGGATGGTGCATCGAGCGCAGCGATAGGCGACCCGCAAGGAATGCCCTGACTGATCCTGCAGAATGTTTCCAGGTGCGCTTCGATCTCCAAGGTATTCGTAGTTCGTATTTAGACAGGGTGCAAAACCCCTCAGGCGTTTATGGCGGCGCGAGGGGTATGCGCCGAGGTCTTTCATCCTTTTTCCTTTCTCTTTCATCTTAACGAGGGATTACCCGCCTAGACTTACAACTTAGCACGTAAAACTTAAATTTCATTACAATACCAACTCCTCAAATAACCTAACCAATGTTGCGTCCGGCGAAGGCGTAAAACCTGGATGAACTTTTGAACACTGCAGCATGGTGCTCCGGGTGGCAGTAAGCCAGCGAAACCGGGATGGTGCATCGAGCGTAGCGATAGGCGACCCGCAAGGAATGCCCTGACTGATCCTGCAAAATGTTTCCAGGTGCGCTTCGATCTCCGCGACATCGATGCCAGGCGCCAAAACTTGCAGTTTGTCTGCCCGAAGGCTGGTTCTACTTTGGAGGAACTTCGCCTTGGCGCAGTACAGGACTACGCCAACGTTGATAAATTCCTCGCGCTCAACCCGTGGAACTAACCTAATTACTGCATACTCAAACAATAGCTCTTCTTGCATCAATAGCAGCATTTACAAAGGCCGCCGAATGCGCAAGCCTGGTGGTTAAAAACTGAACATAAGCATCCCGGTATTCCTGCGGTGAGCCAAATACGTCGCCCCGCAGCCATTCGTCAGGCAACAGAGATACAATATCCGTGATGGTCCTTGCATCTAGCAGCGGTTTCAGTCTGGCATCTGTTTCCTCAAGCATGGCTGCACGTTTCAGCAGTACGTGGTCTTTGACCAAAAAGAAGGGTTTCACTGCCTGCTCTTCCCAGTTCTGCCAGGAGTGGTGAAAATATAACGAAGCACCGTGGTCTATCAACCACAGTTCCTTGTGCCACCAGAGCATATTGGTGTTACGTGCGGTGCGGTCCATATTGGTTAATAAACAGTCCATCCAGACGATTTTTGATGCCGTTTCCTCATCAACAACTGATACGGCAGGATCATATGTGATGGAGCCAGACAGGTAATGCAGTGCCAGATTGAGTCCGGTACTGAACTTAAGCAGGTCTTGTATCTCTTCATCGGGTTCGGTACGGCCAAAGGCTTCGTCTAAATCGGCGAATACCAGTTCAGGAACACGCAGACCGATCTTCCTGGCGATCTCGCCGCCGATCAGCTCTGAGATCAGTGCATTTTCACCCTGCCCGGCACCGCGGAACTTAAGGACGTATAAAAAACCGTCGTCAGCTTCTGCAATGGCCGGCATGGAACCGCCTTCGCGCAGCGGCGTTACATACCGGGTAACCTTAACCCTTCTTAGTTTCATGGGATCCATTCCGACAAATATAATCAAAGAGCCAGAATCAATGGCACCCCAATCACGGCTGCCGTTTCGAACTTATGACAAACCTTTCCCTTACATCCATGTTGCAGATAGAGACAAAATTAAATCACTATGAAAACAGCAGCAACAAGTGCAGAAATGCTCAATGATCTTGTAGAGATCAATAATGACCGCATTGTCGGTTATGAACGGGCGCTTGAAGAATTGAAGGAAGGAAACGAAGACCTCCGTACCCTATTTCTCGAGATGATCGACCAGAGCCGCCAGTACAGGATGTCGCTTGGCCAGGAAGTGCAGGTTTTAGGCGCAGACATGGAACGTGACACGACCACCTCGGGCAAAATTTACCGGGCATGGATGGACTTCAAAGCGATCTTTACCGGGCATGACAGAAAGACGGTTCTTGAAAACTGCGAATTCGGAGAAGACGCAGCCCAGAAAGCTTATAAAATGGCACTCGAAGATACTGAGTTACCCGTTGCCCTGCGTGAAATGATCACTGAACAGAAGGCTGGCCTGAAAATGGCGCACGACAAGATTAAAGCCTTGCGCGACAGCGAATAATACAGCAAGCCTGTAAGGAGATAGCCGACACCAGACCTGGTGCCGGCTTTTTTTGTAGGTTAACCCGAAACAAACGATTAATTTTTATCTTTATCAGCAAACAAACTTTTATGAAATTTAGATTACCTCTCTTCACAAAGCCGCTGGCAGCGGCTCTTCTTGGTGCAGCAGTATTAACGAGTTCTGGCTGTGCAACAATTTTTGGACGTTCAAATTACGACGTCACTATATCCAGTAACCCTGTTGGGTCTAATTTGTCCATTACCGACAAAAAAGGCAAGGAAATTTATCGCGGTGTTACGCCTGCGACACTCAAACTAAAATCGAGCGCAGGTTACTTCTCAAAAGCAGAGTACCAACTTAAATTCAACAAAGACGGTTTCGAGGAGCAGGTCATCCCATTAACATGCAAATTGAATGGTTGGTATTTCGGAAACCTGCTTATCGGCGGAATTGTAGGAATGCTGATCATCGACCCGGCAAGCGGCGCTATGTACACGCTGCCGGAAAGAAATATCAATCAAACCCTGCAGCCAAAACAGGCTCAGACCGCGACCCTGCAAATTCTCGATTACAATAATCTGTCTGCTTTTCAACAGGCTCAGCTTCAAAAAATCAAGTAATAACCATGCCCCGCCTGGTAACCCGGCGGGGCATTAACAAAAGCGGAAATATTTTTTTCAATAAAAACTACTAATTCTATAGGATAAATAGTTTTAATATTTATATTTGCTCTGCAATTGTTCTTTAAATCATCAGCAGACCAGGGAGAGGGACCATCCACCCTCTCCCCTGCAGATCAAAACTAATACAACGCCGTATGTCAGTATATTTTGAGTATCCGCGCATTACAGACTTTCAGCTTTTTCCTGCAGAAGACGAGGTAAGCAAAGAGTCATCCATTGAAGACCATGACGGGCAGCTTCTTTTGGCCGAAATTGCGGTAGTTAACATAGAACTGACTGGCAGCACGATGATTGGCATGGTGTTCTGAACAATCTATAAAGGTTGGGTGACCGAGTGGCACAGGTGGAGGCTTGATACGCCTTTTACGATGGTTCGAATCCATCCCCAAACCGCCCTTATTTCCGGCGTCTCTTTCCATGAGGCGTGTTTTACATATGATTGCTCGTCATATATTTGTTTTGTTAATTGCAGAAGGCTGTCCGCGAGGGACAGCCTTTTGATTTTATAGTCCTGCAGGCTGTTTTGATAGATTGTTCCCCGAAGAATCAGGCGATTTTATTCTTCTTTCATATAACCAAAGCTTCGCTGTGATCTGGAAAGCTGCCCAACTGCAAAGATCCTTCATTTTACTGATAAATAAGCAAGCTGACGTGAATCCGGAAGCGAATAGTGCGACATACGGCGCAGCGCACAAGAACATTTAGGGCAAGAACAACCATTCGCCGGCTCGCAAACTGTAGAGAAGCCGGAAACAACCCTGCGCTTGCGTCGCTCTTCTTGAATGGAAAGATTTAACCTGCAAGGCCACGGGAATGCTCCCGAATAGTCTCTACAATGAATACAAACGAAGCTATAAGGGGCCCTGTGCCTGGTTCTGATTCCTGGCTCGTTCTCCTTATTCTAAAAGGTAGACGTCTGTGATTCTTCACGATGTCCTCTATTGATATTTACCTCTATTATCCGAGCCTCGCATCAGCGATTCCTGATTGTTCAATCACTGTTATCCGGGGAAAGTTTTGCGAAAGCCTATAGTTTTTTGGTTTACAATAGATGTGAGGCTATGGTATCGAACCGCTCACCGCCGCGGGGGCTCCTTCTTTTTCTTGGAAAAGAAGCAAACCGCTCCGGCTGTGTATCTCTTCTTGCATAAAAGTATCAAAAGTCCGACGGCGGCGGGAAAAGGCCCGGATTACCCATGCGACATTCTGTTCCGGGCTGGTTCCCCTCCTTGGTTCTTCCCAACCTCCTTAAAACAGTGCAAGACTTTTAATACTTTTCTGCGGCGAGAAGATACAAGGCTGGTCCGCACCTATCAGTGGCAGTAATCAGGCAAAACCCTCATCAAAACCACCGCCTGTACGTAAAACCCGCAGACATAAAATACAGGGGGGCTTGATTCGGAAGACTCAGGCAAATACTGTTTTGAGACTGGTTAGAAGAATCTTATTTCACTCAGCTGATTTTTACCGGACAACATTGATTGTTCAATTTCAATTGTATTGATTTTCAAGCCAGGCAATCAGTTCCTGTGCTTTCGCCTTACTTACAACAACCTCGCCCGGCCCTTTGCATTTTAGAATGACCTTGAGCTTTCTCTCATCATAATACTCAAGTTCCCGTATCGCATGGTATGCGATCAGGCTTTGCCGGTTGGCACGGAAGAATACAGCCGGGTCAAGCAGGGTTTCCAGCTGTTCTAAAGTGTAAGAAATGACATATTGCCGGTTGGCCATCGTGTGAATGTATACAGCTTTATCTTCGATACAAAAGGCGCCAATTTCTGATTCAACAAGCGGGATCAGCTTTTCGCGGTACGTAACCAGGAAACGGCGTTTGAATTTTGGTCCCGGAATATCTCCCCCCTCTTTCGGGTCAATATCCTGCAAATTCATTTGACTTTGGTAAAATTTTAATTCTCGCATAACAATAGGTAGTATTTATAACAAATATCGCGGGGCCGGTTGCTTAATAATAGTATAAAACCGACGTGCTGCCACGATCTTCTGTTCCGGCCAACAAAGCGTTTTCCCCATATGATTCGGGCGCCATGCCGTCAGGTTTAACCGCTGACAGGCAGAACGGACAAATCGGCTTCTGAGTCGTCCATTTTGGTCACTCAGTTAATCAAGTCCTTAGGCAAACACCGCTAATTTGCTCAGCTGAATTCGTGGACAGGCGTGATCGCCCAATATGAAAACGATCCCGGTAATTCACATAATCAACAAACCTAATATTCATATGAAAAAAACTTTACTTAGCATGCTGAGTATTCTGGTGCTTGCCTGGAATGCTCTTGCACAGCAAAAAACTGTAAGCGGAACCGTCCGTGACCAGGCAGACGGACAACCAATTCCCGGTGTCAGTGTCCGGGTAAGTGGCAGCCAGTCGGGTACGTCCACAAATGCAGATGGCTTTTTCACCATCCAGGTCGCTGCCGGCGTTTCGCTCACCTTCAGTTCGGTAGGCTATACGCCTGTAACCAAGCAGGTGGGTACAAGCGCCACGATGAACGTTGAACTTATTTCAGATTCAAAAGAGCTGAGCGAGGTGGTGGTTACGGCCCTGGGCATAACAAGACGAAAGAACGAACTGGCTTATGCAGCCCAGGAAGTCAAAGCTGAAGATATTACCCGCACTCGCGACAATAACCTGGTTAATTCTTTAGGCGGCAAGGTTGCCGGCCTCGATATCAGGCGGAACAACGCGATGGGTGGCTCCACAAATGTGGTGATCCGCGGCTTCAAATCGATCAGCGGAAATAATCAGGCCCTGTTTGTGATCGATGGTGTACCGGTAAGCAATGCCAACACAAACACGACCAACCAGCAGACAGGACGTTCAGGGTTTGATTACGGAAATGCTGCCGCAGACATCAACCCGGATGATGTAGAGAGCATGAATGTCCTGAAAGGCGCAGCTGCAACCGCCCTGTACGGATCGCGTGCAGCAAACGGCGTGATTATCATCACGACAAAAAAGGGCCGCAAAGGCAGCACAAACTTCAGCGTCAACAGCGGATTGACATGGGGTAACATTGACAAAAAAACTTTTCCGGAATATCAGAAAGAATACGGCGCGGGTTACACGACGCCAGCAACAGACGGCGCAGGAAATCCCGTGCCTGTACCCGGTTTCTGGTACAGGGATGTATTTGGAACCGGCAGGGAAATGACGCCGCAATTCAGCGCCGATGCCTCATATGGTCCACGGTTTGATTCAAAACTGTTTATCTACCAGTGGGCTGCCTTAGACCCGTTTTCACCTACGTACAAACAAAAGACAGCCTGGGTAGCTGCAGCAAACGGACCAGCTGAATTTTATGAGACTGCGCTCGTATCAAATCAGAGCATTGCCATTGACGGTGGCGGAGAAAACACCACGTACAAACTGGGCTACACGCGAAATGATGAGAACGGCGTATTGCCGAACAGTAAGATCGTCAAAAACCTGTTCAACTTTGGGGCATCGCGCGAGCTTGCAAAAAACCTGCGTGTCGAAGCGTCTGCAAACTATTCGCGTATCGAGGGACTTGGGCGTTATGGAACGGGGTATGCCAACCTGAATCCAAATCAGAATTTCAGGCAGTGGTACCAGACAAATGTTGACCTGGTTGAATTGAAGGAGGCGTTTTTCAGAAACCGCAGGAACGTTACATGGAACTGGGCAGATCAGACGGGTACCCGGCCGATATATGCAGACAACCCATACTTTACACGTTACAAAAACTTTGTCAATGATTCGCGTAACCACTTTTTCGGTAATATCAATGCCACCTATAAATTTGCTGAATGGTTTGATGTGCTTGCCCGGGTTACCTACGATGGCACCGGTGATCTACAGGAGGAGCGTGTGGCCGTAGGCAGTTATGCCGTTTCATCTTATGCCCGCACAAACCGCAATGCAAGCGAAACCAATTACGATCTCCTTTTAAACTTTAAACATGATTTCTCGGAGGCCTTCACTTTCCGCGGATTACTTGGCGCCAACCTGCGCAGGGACAATGTCAATTCGATTCGCGCCCAAACGAACGGCGGGCTTGTGGCACCCGATCTGTATTCCCTTTTGAATTCAGTCAGCCCCATCGAGGCACCTGTTGAACTTGTACAGCGCCGCGCGGTCGATGGCCATTTCGCCAGTACGACTTTCGGTTACCGGAACTTTCTGGTGCTTGATGCCACAATCAGAAGAGATGTATCATCTACGCTGCCTACAACCAACAATGTATTTTGGTATCCATCAGTTGCAGCAGGATTTACGTTTTCTGAATTGCTAAAAAGCCAAAGCTGGTTGTCTTACGGCAAATTGCGGGTCAACTATGCGCAGGTAGGCAACGATGCGCCGCCGTTAAGCGTCTATGACGTGTATACCAAACCGACATCATACGATGTGCTTCCGCTATTCTCCGTATCAAATACAAAAAACAACCCAGCGCTTCGTCCGGAGCGGACACGGAGTGTTGAAGCAGGCCTGGAAGCATCGTTCTTTTCCAGCCGGCTGGGATTTGACCTGACTATCTACCGCACGCTATCTGTAGACCAGATCACGCCGGTATCCGTCAGTTCCTCGACTGGCTATTCGTTTCGGTATGTAAATGCCGGGGAGGTGGAAAATAAGGGCATCGAACTAAGCCTGTACGGCACACCTGTAAAATCGCAGAACTTTTCGTGGAACATCAACGTGAATTTTACGCGAAACCGGAATATGGTGCTTAAGCTGGATCCTGATGCGGGTGGCAACATTGAACTTGCCTCGTTACAAGGCGGTGTTACCCTCAACGCCGCTGAAGGCCATCCCTACGGTGTAATCCGCGGCACAAATTTCGTGTACCTGAACGGGCAGCCTGTAGTGCTTCCTACCGGCTATTATAAAGTAACGACGGAGTCAAATCATATCATCGGGAATCCAAATCCGGACTTCCTTGCCGGCGTTCAAAATGGTTTTAAATACAAAAATCTGGCGCTTACCTTTCTTGTCGATATGCGTCAGGGCGGTGATGTGTTCTCGCTTGACCAGTGGTACGGCAACGGCACGGGTTTGTATCCCGGAACAGCAGGACTGAATGACCTTGGGAATCCACTCCGAAACACGCTGGCGAACGGTGGTGGAGTTATTTTACCCGGCGTAAAGGAAGATGGCACACCGAATAATATCCGGGTCGACGCCTCAACGTCGAGCAATACGCCTTATGGCTATTCACGAAATCCCCCGCGGGCTATGCGGGTCTACGACGGCAGTTATATCAAACTGCGGGAACTTTCGCTGACCTACGCTTTGCCCGCGAGCATTGTGGAAAAGATAAAGCCATTCAAAAGCGTGGAAGCCTCGCTGATTGGGCGCAACCTTTGGATCATTCATAAGAATCTACCCTACGCCGACCCTGAAGACGCGCTCAGTTCCGGTAACCTCTCAGGATATCAGAGCGGCTCCTATCCTGCCGTGCGCACGATCGGCTTTAATGTGAAATTTAAACTCTAGACCAGCAGACATGAAAAAGATAGCCTATTTATTTGTTGCGACAGTGCTGTTCAGTGCCTGCGCTAAAGACAAAACCGATTATAACATTGATGTTAAGAACCCACAGGAAGCTACCGCGGGCCCACTCTTTACGGCGGCTTCTAAAAGTTTTTCCGATATCATCACCTCCCCAAGTGTAAACAATAACCCTTTCAGGTTCTATGTACAGCAGTGGACTATGACAGAATACCTGGATGAACCACGGTACAACTTGCTTGCCCGCCCCATTCCGCAGGCGTTCTGGCAGGCACTCTACCGCGATGTACTGATGGACCTGCGCGAAGCCCGTAAACTTATCACTGCAGATCAATTTCTCGCAGCACCAACAAAGGCGAGCCAGCTCGCACAGACAGAAATTATGGAGGTGATGGCCTGGTCGACGCTGGTAAACACCTTTGGTAATGTGCCGTATTCTGAAGCGCTTGATATTACGAAAACACAGCCCCGGTATGACGATGCCGCTACGGTTTATGCAGACCTGCTGACCAGGCTTGATGCGGCGCTGCTGAGCTTAAACAGCGGTGCTACAGGTTTTGGCTCTGCCGATGTCTTCTATAACGGCGACATTACGAAATGGCGCAGATTCGGCAATTCACTAAAACTTCGCCTGGGGTTGATCCTGGCTGACAAGGATCCTGCGAAGGCACGGGCAATCATTGAAGCTGCGGCTCCCAATGTCATGACCAGCGCAGCTGACAATTTTGTGTTTAAGTACCTGAAAACGACGCCAAACAATAATCCGATCTCAACAGCTACTAATCCGGGTCTCACATCAAGAAAAGACTTTGTAGGTGCCAAACCCTTTATCGATAAGCTGAATAGTCTGCAAGATCCGCGCAGACCGGGCTTCTTCACGACAGTTGGCGGAATTTTTATCGGCGGCTATTACGGCTTTACGAATTCATACAGCAACTACTCTACCCTGACACCGAGGATGTCTGCATATGATTTTGAAGCCCTGCTGCTGGATTATCCCGAGGTGGAACTTGCGCTGGCGGAGGCCGCTGCCCGAGGATTCAACATTCCGGGATCGGCAGAAACCCATTACAACAACGGTATTACTGCATCGATCCTGTACTGGGGCGGAACGGCCGCGCAGGCGGCCAGCTATCTGGCCAGGCCGGATGTGGCCTGGGCTACCGCTTCGGCCAATTACAAAGAAAAAATAGGTATACAAAAATGGATCGCCTTATATAATCGCGGCTATGATTCATGGGTTGAATGGAAGCGTCTGGACTACCCAGTGCTGATTCCACCCAATCCGTCCAACGCGCCTCCCGGACAGGAAGTAGCCCCCGGGCTTACCATTCCCGTCCGTTTTATCTACCCGATCAATGAGCAGACGCTGAATGGTACAAACAGGGCAGCCGCAGCAGCGGCTATGGGGGGCGATGCGATTACGTCGAAGATATTCTGGGACGTAAACTAGCGCTCCCAAGGGCTGCACGGCCAACCCCACTTTCTTACTTTGTAGAAAGTTAGTTAATGATAGAAACAGCGGAAAGAGCGAGTCTGACCGCTGTTTGCTTTTTTTGGTTTCTCACGCTGTCTGTGGCTGCAGCGGCGGGTAACAACAGACATCCAATCCGATTCGGAACGATTACTCCGCGCTCATAAGCGCCGGTCAATTCGTACAGATACTGCTCTCTTCGTTCCGTAGACAATCAATAAAGAGTGGTTCCGGCTTCAGAATTTTACCCATCAGCGAACGGTCAGCGTTGATCTTGATGATCCAAAGCCGCCTAGCAGATCCGTTCCCTGCACGATGACCGTGTATATGCCGGGTTTATCAGCAGTGAAAAAGCGTACTTCTGCCCGACCGTCAGCGTTGGTAATGACCGCCGGGTCCCAGTGTATGGTCGCGCGGATGTCTGAGCCGTCTGCCTTGCTGCCTGCCTGATACTTTGGAACATAAAAGGACTGCGGCAAACTGAAAGGCATTGGTCTGTACACCAGGGTACCGATGCTTTTTCGCATCATAGGCCCGTGTCCCGACCTGGTCGTTACTTCGATAAAGGTATGCTCATAAAAAACGGCCATCGGATGAAGGTACCTGCTGGTATATCCCATCTGGTATTTGCCTGAATACATAACTTCTATGCCTTTGATATCTTCAGCACCAAAATAGTTCAGCAGGTCTGTGAAATAGTCAAATCGTGAAATGCCTGAAGGCAGAAAAAAATCTACATCCATACCATCGATGATCAGGTGCATAACAACCGAATTGACGGCATGGTAACGCGCCCCGGATTTCGAGGTACGCACACCGAAGTTTTTCAGTTGTTTTGTAAGGAGGTCGCCGAGGGTCATGCGTCCGGCCTTGATCAGATCTGCTTCATCAAAAATAACATCGGCTGCACCGGGCCCGTTGATGTTTTTTGAATCCTTTACATACTTTTTTCCCCTGATCACCACCTCTTTAAGCCTGATACCCCCGGTGGCAATTTCCTGTTCCCTCTTTAGTGCGATCTGCCGACGGTTCTTTATGGCAACGGTGGTATCAACATTTACAAACCATGGAAGCTGCCGGTGTGATGATACCGGAAATGGCGGAGCAACAAATTCATCCACTTCAAGACCCACGTTAGAGCTTTTGTTTCTCCGGTTTTTTGCCTGAATAAAATAAACGGCTGTATCTACCGGAACGAGTCCCCTGAATGTGAAACGGCCGTTTAAATCAGAAACGGTATCCATAACGACCAACGGCCTTTTGGAAAAAAGTGAGACTGCACTGCCGGGAATGATTTTGTTAAATGCATTGGTGATCTTTCCCTTTACAAGAAATTCCTGTTCGGCCGGAAACTTAATCGGCTTCGCCGGATGAAAAGCCGAGTCGATATCAAAACCTACCCAGCCCTGCGTGAGTAGCAACAGATCCAGCGCCCGCCATTTATCTGGACTGCGCGCTGCATCTTTATAGTATCCCGGTCCCTCGATATGCCCTTTTAATTCGGCATGCAGGTTCATATTCAGTGGAATATCCTGCGAAGCGAGACTGTCGCTTTTAACCTGCCCGTTATCGGTCACAGCCACAGAGAAGGTACCTCTAACCGGCTTTCCTTCAGTATTTTTTACGTTTAGCTGCAGCCATACCGAGTCTCTTAATCCGTAGCTATTGTTTGTCGCACTGACGCTAAGCTGAAGCCCGTCCTGATGGTCGATATAGATGACGCGTTCTGCCGCGCGGCGTTTGGTGGCATCTAACAATACAAGCCGGGCAAGCCCCGTTGGAAACAATTTCCTGTTCACCTTAATCATGCTGTACCCCCTGCTTAAATTAACCGAAGCAGCAAAGGCGACATTGCCGCGGGTATGTCCAAGCAGGTAAAATCGTCTGCTGCGAAGGGCAGAGTCTCCTGATGCGAACATCCGTACAACGCAACTGTCCGAATTCAGGTCATTTGCAACCGATAGTACCACGCCCGATGACTTGGCTACCGGCAGCGGATAGTCCTTGTAACCGCCTGCCGGCAGCACGACCCTGGCCCGGTATGCCGCCCCTTCGCGCGGAGTAAGAACAAAGCTGCCCATGCCGAGGTGTGCAGCACGAAAAGATGTAACGGTATCTCCATGTTGATCTATGATGGTGCCGCTTACAGCTGCACCGCTGCCGTCTTCATTTAAGGCCTTGAAGGCGACCGTCGATGCTAAACCGACAACAAGGTTTCCGCCCTCAGGCAGAAACTGCAGATCCCGCTGCTCAGGCCGGTTAAAAACAAGCGGGATGCGGATGGTTTGGCGGGTACCGCTTTTTCTTCGGTCCTGCACAGATAACACGAGCCTGGCAGGCTTATCTGAAGCGGTCGTTTCAAAACTGAGACGGGCCGCGCCGTCTAATCCGGTCTCGGTACTGCTCCGCATCAATGTCTTTGAGCCCTGACTAACCTCCAGACGCATTTCTCTCAGTCCGACAAGGGTCTCGTCTAACTGTTTGAAGCTTAGATCCAAGTCGACCTGTTCATTGCCTGCCTTCCTTGTAAATTTTGGTTTGTAATGCAGTAACCAGTCACCGCTGGCCGGTGTACCGATAGAAATCCGGCTTTCAAAAAAATGCGTGGTTCCCCAGTTTCGCATCCAGCTGGTATACGCCCTAAGCAGGTAGGTGCCCGGTATCATCCGCTCGGGCAATACAAGTGTCCCTGCTGTAACACCATTTATTACCGGTATCATGACCCGCGAGACAAGCTGGCTGCTGTCAGAAATCAGCTCCACGTACATGATGTTACTTTTTGCCGTAGCGAATAGCGAAGCGGCATCTACAAGATAAGCTTTAAACCATATAGTGTCTGCCGCCAGGTATTCAGACCTGTCTGTATGAATATACAGTCGTTCAGGAGCATGTTGTTTGCCATACTGCTGCACAGAGTCAATCAAATGCTGGACCTCCTGTTTCACAGCGGATTGCGAAAACAATTTCGGAGAGCCTGACAGCAGCAAGAAGAGTGTGATCAAAAAATATCTGGTCATTGCAGCGCGAAATTCGATGGTTCACAAACATAAGGAATTACATCACAAATACCTGTTTTACTGTCCATAAGGTAGTTGAGCATACCAGTCTTTTTCACCATATTAAAATTTCTTAGCGTATTCTTCGCTATACAGCCTGGCAACCATATGTAACTGCGACCGCTCACCAAGAACAAGCAGGGCGTGCATATAAAATAAGCCAAACATATCACACTGTATATCAATTATTTAATCCCGATATACATCAACATAACTAAGTATTTTCAGACACTTCCAACCGGTCTCATCAATTTTTTTGGCATCGGCTTTGTCTCAGGAATGATACAATTAAATACACCTATATGAAAAAGACAATTCAACTGCTTAGTTTACTGGTGATCGCCCTGGTAGGGTTTGGATCATGTAAAAAGGATAAAGATCCTTCAACAACCGACTTTTTTGTCGGAACCTATCGTGGTACTGTTAGTTACAACGACGGCACAACGACCATTAACAGTTCTGACGGAAAAGTTACGGTAACAAAGGTAGGCGCAACCTCGTATAAGTTTTTCTTCGGAAACGGTATACCAGATGTAACGGATGTAAATTTTGAAAAACGTGGTGATAATACTTACGTGAGCGTCGGTTCCGGAGTTACCGGAATTACGATCAATGAGAGTAAGCTTACCATGCTTGTTAAACGCGGTAACCAGACCTGGACGGCTGATTGCGACCGCTAATCAATACCGAAATAAGGAGACCCGCTGTCATGGCGGGTTTTTTTATGCCTTTCGGAACGGGTAATGACAATTTGGGACTGTAATCTTACCTCAACAAAACCAATTGATACACGTCGTGTTTATTTAGAAAAGATAGATATGCAAACGGACAAGAAAAAAGAAGTGAAACAAGACGCTGAAACATCAAATATGCCCGATCGCCAGCGTCCTGTGTACAACAGTAACGAAAATGAATCTGAAAATACGGTTACGAACGAATCAGATACCTCAGGTGATGACTTCTGGGGCGGGGATTATGGTTCGGAAGAAGCCCGCAGCGACTCTGAAAAAGGAAATACCGGACATACCGGAAGCGAACCGGCAAGCAATCCTGCTGAATAAATTTCGTTTTAGGGGTATTGGGCGTTCCGCCGTGACGGGGAGACTATGGTTTTTGCTTCAGTACTGTCTCATTAGGAAACTAACTAACCTGCTGACTCGGGAAAGGCCAAAAGGTATTCTTATGGGCTTGAAAACTTGTAGTTTGACAGGTTGTCGCGAATCGGGCCTGCGCCGCGTATATGCGTTAAAAAATCCCAGCCATGCGCAAACGTTATTTTATCTCCCTGATCATACTTCTGCAAGCATTTTTATCCTGCCAGAAAGAAAAGCAACAATCCGGAGCCGCCAGGCTCGACTTCAACGAAATTTTCGACGAGTCCATGTCAGACTGGATCGGTGATTTCGCCGATTATCCTGTTGGCGAAGAGACAAAATACAAATTAAGTATTACACATGAAAAGCTGCCGGCGCCATTAGACACCAATAAAAAAGGGATCCGCGTATCTGGAAATAACCATAGCGACGATCTCTTCATGTTCCTGAAGAAAAAGGTAAGCGGCTTGAAACCGCAGTCAAGCTATAAGATGGATCTGGAAATTACGTTCGCATCAGGTGTGCCGGCCAAACGGGCGGGTGTGGGTGGTCCGCCGGCTGAAGCTGTCATTGTGAAGGCCGGTCTAATGAGTACCGAGCCTGCGCGGACAGCTGAATCAGATGGCCGAATGTACAGAATGAACATTGACAAAGGAAACCAGGGCACCGGCGGTAAAGACATGCAGCCTATAGGAAACATCGCTAATGGCATAGATAAGGAAGAGTACCGGCTTGTAAAACGGAATGGCAGTTTTACAGGAGTAACTAACAGTAAAGGGGAAGCCTGGATCTGCATAGGCACAGATTCGGGATTTGAAGCGACGACAACCCTGTATTATACTAAGATCAGCGGGACGATTTATCAATGACCACTATACCTGGCTGAGAAACGAACTGCTTTCTTCAACAATTTTCGGATGTTTTAAAAAACTACCGGGCGTCAAGCCTGCAAACTCCTTGAATTCTCTGATAAAATGTGAGTGGTCTGTATAATTAAGCTCATAAGCAATATCGGAGGTGTTGCGGTGTTCGTTGCTTCGCAGCATGGTGAGGGCGTTTTCAAATCGGGTAATACGTTTATACATGATCGGGCTGATGCCTACATACTGGTAAAACCTGCGCTGGAACTGTCTTTCTGAGATGGAATACTTTTTCAGGACCTCCTTGTAACTAAGTTGCTGGTGATTCCGAAGAAAGTCTGCGACGATAAAGTCATCTCCATACTGACGATGATAACAGCTGACCAGGTATTCGGAAATCAGTTTGACCTTTTCTGCATTGTTCTTACATTCTGTCAAACGCTCGTTTAGCTCAAACCGATAGATATCGCGAATATCAGGCACCAGATTTACCAATTCAAAGGCATCTATACCAAATAACTTTTTTATAGCCCCTGGGAAAAAACTGACTCCCACATGGGCGTAAGAGCCCTCTATAATATAATTCTTATATTTATTTACAATTCCCGCGAGGAATGTTGGCGCCAGTGCAGAACCGTCCATCTGTTTGATTGCCTCTTTTGTATCCAGGTCCTGAAAAATCAGGCGCGGATATTTGTCAGCGAAAATATGCAGAATTTTTTTGTTCGTGGCATCATCATTTATGTTTAACGCCCAGATATAACGGACATATTTCTGAAGAATTTCAGGTGGCGCAAATATCTCTACATTACCCATTTATCGGTATCGTTCAGGTTGTTCAGGATTGGTATCGGGGTCAGCGGTACCGGTATCAAATATAGACTAAGCCCGGGCAGCACAGTTCTGAATGTTTGCACTTGTGAGTTTAAACTGACAATGAAACATTTAGTAGACAGATAACAGAAACGGACTTACAGAGGGCATTACGCAAATAGTTGGGGTAACGCTACATGCAATCTGAAAAATTAGAAATTAATAAGAGTACACTTCAGAACCTGTTAGTGACCGGCTACGACGCTCCCTGCCTCGGCCCGAACTTCCTGGCGAATAAAGGTTCTGCCGACAAGCAGGATGATCCAGGCCAGAAAAGCTACAGCCGCCATAATAAGTGGCATTGGCAAGGTTGACCGTTCCGGAAACAGGCTCACAATTACCGAAGCCAGCGCACCCAATCCCATCTGCAAAGCACCCATCAATGCAGACGCGCTGCCGGCGTTTTTCGTAAATGGTGCAAGCGTAAGTGCCGCCGAGTTGGGATTGATGAGTCCAAGACAGCCCAGGTATAGTGCAATAAAGCCAATGGTAACGTACAGATTCAGCCAGCCGGCTACAGCTGCAACCAAGAACAGAACGCCAACGACCGCCTGCGCAGGGAGTGCATAACCAATCAGCGTTTTACTGCTAAACCAGCATAATAACAAACTGTTAACCTGGCTTAAGCCTATAAAAGCAACCGATAACAGGGCAAAAATCCACCCGTAACCGGTTTTGGTAACACCATATGACGACATAAAGACGATGGGCGAAGCGGCCACATATGCAAAAAGACCTGCAAATGTTAGTGCATTTACCAGCGCGTACGTATAAAACTGTGCATCTGTTGCTACAGCAAACATACTGCGTAAGATTGGGCGCGGCTTTAGTGAGTATACAGGGTCAGGTTCATAACTTTCAGGCAGGAGGAAGATGACTGCAAAAAGAATAAGTACAGCCATAACAGCCAGGAAAACAAAAACCCATTGCCAGCCAAAGGCTTCGATCAGGTAACCGCCGGCCGTTGGTGCCAGCATAGGCGAAACCGCGATGACAAGCATCAGCGAAGCAAATATCTTCGGACTTTCTGCAACGGTATACAAGTCACGAACCATCGCCATGGCCGCAACTGATGCCGCACAACTGCCGATAGCCTGGATAAAACGAAGCACGATCAACTGATCAATATTATGAACAGCCAGACACCCGACCGAAGCAAGAATGTAAACGATCATGCCAAAATAGAGCGGCTTTTTCCGTCCGAATTTATCAAGCAACGGCCCGTACAATAACTGTCCGGCAGAAATACCGATGAAAAAGCCGGACAACGACAAGGAAACCGATGGCACGCTGGTATGCAGGTCTTCGGCAATTGCATCGAAGCCGGGCAAATACATATCAATTGAAAATGGGCTTAGCGCAGCGAGGCTTCCGAGGATGAGAATCAGAACAAAGTGGCCGGGACGTTTCATGGGTTATTTATGCGAGCCGCAAAGATGGCCAGAAAATATCAGACCGGCCATGAATGACCGGTCTGCTTTATGTCAAATATCAGTTGCTGTGCCATGCACATTCAGGCTTCGAAATTATGCGGCTACTTCAGCGCCTATTTTTTCTGGGCTTCTGTTTCCTGCACTGACTGTCCTTCGGTCTCGATCTCGACCTCCTTGGTGGTCACTGCATAGTGCGCAGGGTGTATTTCTGAACCATAGGCAATGGCGTAGGCCTTTGTAAACTCGGCGCCAAAATAAAGGATGATAGACGAGTAATATGTCCATAACAGAACAATTACAAGCGACCCGGCCGCTCCATAGGTACTGCCGACATCACTCTGCCCGATGTAAATAGAAATGGCGAACTTACCCAACATGAACAGCAGCGCCGTTACGACCGAACCAAGTATGACGTCCCGCCACTTGATTATACCGTCTGGCAGCACTTTGAAAATAACTCCAAATATCAATGAGATGATCACCAGTGTCAGAATCTGGTTTAAGACATAAAAGACGACTACAGATACATCTTCGTACCTGGCGCGCAGGGCTTCGCTCAGGCCGTCTAGCACGGCTGTTACCGCCAACGAAACGAGCAGAACAAAACCAAGACTGATGATAACTGAGAACGAAAGAAACCTGTTTTGCAGCATTTTAAGCCAGCCGCGTTTTGGTTTTGGTTTAAGTCCCCAGATGGTATTGATCGAATCCTGAATGTCGCCGAAAATTGTCGTCGAACCGATAAGCAGGGTTACGATACCGATGATGAACGCAACAGTGCCCTTATCGCCTAAAGAGGCTTTCCGTACAATATCCTGCAGCTGCAGTGCGGTGTCCTTACCCATAAAACCATCGAGCTGGGCATATATTTTCCCCTCTGCCGCTTCCTGCCCCAGAAATATACCGCAAAGGGAAATAATAACTACCAGCAAAGGGGCCATAGAAAATACCGTGTAATAAGCCAGGGAGCCACTCATTTTTGTAACCTTATGCTCCCCAAAGCCGGCAAATGCCGATTTAAAAACCTCAAATATTCCTTTAAATGTGATCTTTTTCTTTTTAGCCGTGTCTGCGTTTGTTTTCATGTTAGATGTATGCTGCTTAGTGGTTTGCGTATCGTGATCAGGGCGGTTTTCGTGATGTTTGCTGAAATAGCGTCGTGCTGCCATCCCGCCGATGGCGTTTTCAAGCTTATTGCTTTTCCAGATTATCAGACCTGCTGTGATCAGCAGCAAGATGGTGACCAGTCCGAAGCCGGTTGTATAACTGTTTGTTGTCCAACCGAGAAAAAAAGCAAGCGTTATCATAGCAAACACTGCGAAGATGGAGAAACAGATTACAGCCACGCTATTTGTTATCAGGTCAGCTGCAAGTGCAGAAACGCGTGCAACGACCTTAAGCCGGAGATAACTGTTCCAGTTTCCGAGGTACTCTTCAAGGATCAGACGAAACGATTTCTCTTTGTGTGTTTGCATTTTCCCGCCAGCCGGCTGATAAATAACCGGCTTGTGATACAACCGAAATGTGCAAAAATTGTTTCAGTACCGCCGTAAACCTCAATTAGACAAGCAGATAAGAACTGTACTCTGAATTTGAGTGTGAAGTACACTAACGACTACCTATAACAAGTGTCCCTGCTCAGCATGTACAATTCGAGGCTGAGGAGCCCGTGAAAATACGGGCACCGGATTTGGATGATCAGGCACGCAGAGCCGCGTCCCAGGCACCTGTAGCTGCGACCTCGGCTGCATATGTGCTGAAGTTCCGGGCCGGCCTGCCCAGTGCACGATAGACGTCATGGGTAATCAGGGCGTTTTCAACTGTCAGTACCTCTTCGAACAGGTAATTGATCAGCGAGATTGCGTCTTCCGGCACGGCCGCCTCCCTCAGCGCCCTTGCGTATTGTTCGGTGCTAAGCGGTAAAAAGCTGATCTGGCGTCCGGACGCCCGGGCGATTATTGCGGTTGCCTCAGCAAATGTCAGCGCCTCCGGGCCTGAGACTTCGTAAATCTGTTCATCGTGCCCAGTTTCAGTCAACGCAGCAAAGGCGATGTCAGCAATGTCGTCGGCATCGACAAACGGGACCGGAATATCCGCCGCAGGCAAAGCAAGCACTCCATCCTGAAGCGGCTCCAGGAAATAACTTTCGTTAAAATTCTGGTTAAACCAGCTTGCCCGGATAATGGTATATGCAATGCCTGAACCTATTATCACCTGTTCGGCAGCCTGTGCTGCCGCCTCTCCCCTTCCGGAAAGCAATACAAGTTTTTGCAGGCCGAGAGAAGCCGCCATATCCGCAAGCAGCCGGATGTCGTCTACTGAACCGGGCACCGCCAGATCAGGATAATAGCTGATATAAGCCGACGCGGTCCCGCCCAGGGCAGCTTCCCATCCACCTTTCTGTTGCCAGTCGAAAGGAATTGCCGCACGCCTGGAGCCTTCGCGTACCGGGTAGCCGGCGGCATGTAACCTTGCGGTTATCCTAGAGCCCGTTTTTCCCGTAGCTCCGATTACCAGAATTTCTTTTTTAATGTCTTTTGTCGTTTCCATGTTCATTATGTTGCTTTTAAATGATTTCGGTTCAAAAGTACCCCGCGCCTTATACTCGGAATAGAACAAAGCCGCCAATCGATGCCGGACCGGGCGGATTTGTCTTTAAAATAAGGTACCATCTGAAATATACCTGTTAACAACATCGGCCTGCCTCAAACAATTCAGCCCTTCAAATCCTTAAAGAGGAACATGAAACACACAGCACGACCATTTCAGCCTATTGAAAACTATGGTATTATCGGCAACCTGCGGACCGTGGCTTTGGTATCCCTTCAGGGCTCGATCGATTTTATGTGTTTGCCGCGTTTCGATTCGCCGACAGTCTTTGCTTCAATGCTTGATGCAGAAAGCGGCGGCTATTTTTCGATCGAGCCGGAAATGGATGAATACTCCGCACGCCAGCTATATTTACCCGGAACGGCGGTTTTGCTTACAAGGTTTTTCTCTGACGAAGGAATCGCCGAATTGACGGATTATATGCCGGTCGAAAATGGGCATGGACGCCGTCCGACCGCAATTGTGCGAAAAATTACGACCATCCGGGGTTCGATCACATTTAAGATGCGCTGTGTGCCACGCTTCGGTTATGCAGAACATGAGCACAGTTGCGAAAAAGACGGCGATGCTTTGGTTTTCAGTACAAACGAAGAAAGCCGGGAATTACGTCTCATGGCCGATTTTCCGCTTACCCGCCGGAACGGCAGCGGTTATGCGCAGTTTACGCTTTCGGAGGCCGAAACCGCATACGTCATACTTGAAATGCCCGAGAAAGACGGACCGCACTGTCCATTCGACACCTATAAAGGTGATGCCTATCGTGAAACGGTCGACTATTGGCGCCAGTGGTTGAATAAAAGCAGTTACGAAGGCCGTTTCAGCGAGTTGATCCATCGCTCGGTCATAACCTTGAAATTGCTTACATCGGCAGAGTTCGGTTCCGTTGTGGCCGCACCAACATTCAGTCTCCCAGAGATCGTAGGCGGAACGCGCAACTGGGACTACCGGTTTACCTGGATCAGGGACGCGGCCTTTACTATGTACGCTTTTCTTCGTCTTGGATTCTATGACGAAGCAACCGCTTTTATCGATTGGATCTTCAGCCTGTGTAAAAGCACCGATCTGCAGCTCGTTTACACGATTGACGGGAAACCAGGCCCTGACGAAAAGGAACTCGAACATTTTGGCGGCTACCGCAATTCCAGACCTGTAAGGGTTGGAAATGGCGCTACAAGCCAGCTCCAGCTCGACATATATGGTGAACTGATAGACACCATTTATATATACAATAAATCTTACAAACCGATCACCTTTGAGTTCTGGCAGCTGATTGAGAAACAGGTGCGCTGTGTCATTGAAAACTGGAAAAAACCGGATCACGGAATCTGGGAGATCCGCAGCGCGGAAAAGGAATTTTTGCATACCAGGCTAATGTGTTGGGTAGCTATGGACCGGGCTATCAAAATCGCAGAACACCGCTCCTTCCCTTATCCGGAAAATGAGTGGCACGCCGTGCGAAGCGAAATCTATACCGATATCTATGAGAATTTCTGGAACGAGGAGGTGCAGGCATGGGTGCAGTATAAGGGCGCGAGTCATGTCGATGCGAGCGCATTGCTGATGCCGCTTACACATTTTATCTCGCCAATGGAACCCCGGTGGATCAAAACGATGGAAGCGATTGATCGCGAACTGCTGCAGGATGTATTGGTATACCGCTACCGGAACGGAATGGACAAGCTGGATGGTCTGGATGGCGAAGAAGGAACGTTTAACATGTGCTCTTTCTGGTATATTGAAGCACTTGCAAAGGGCGGGCAGTTGGAACGGGCGGTTGAGAATTTCGAAAAAATGATCGGTTATGCTAATCACCTCGGACTGTTTGCTGAAGAATTAGGCAAACGTGGCGAGCACCTTGGCAATTTTCCTCAGGCCTTTACGCATCTGGCCCTGATCAGCGCTGCATATGAGTTGAATAAGCAGTTGAGCAGGGAGTGAGAAAGTTTTAAGTGGTAAGTTTTAAGTGGTAAGTTATAAGTGTCTTGTCCTGAAATAGGTTGACACATTAATCAACTTAAAACAAGGATTATCATGACAAAAAGTAATCGTAAAGTGATTCGGTACAGTATTAGCTTCAAGCAGAAAGTAGTAAAAGAGATCGAGC
>NZ_RXNQ01000001.1 GCF_004138205.1 Pedobacter sp. SYP-B3415 | reverse complement strand
CCGGAGCGGTTTGTTCGTCTCTTGTATGTTGTTTTCAGAGGTACGAACGCTTTCGGCTATGCCTCAGGTGCTTCTTTTCCAAGAAAAAGAAGGAGCCCCCGCGGCGGTGAGCGGTTCGATACCATAGCCTCACATCTATTGGAAACCAAGGAACAATAGGATTTCGCAAAACTTTCCCCGGACAACAGTGACCTCCGGGTGTTGACCATGCACATTCAATTGCAAAAATCTGCCGCTAAATTACCGCTATCATTCAGCCAATTCGGCTTAAATACCTATCTTTGCCCATGCACGAAAAAATCATTATTCTCGATTTTGGTTCGCAGTACACACAATTAATTGCACGCCGCGTACGCGAACTGAACGTTTACTGTGAAATCCACCCTTTTAACCACATTCCCGAATTTACTTCAGACGTAAAAGGTATCATTCTGTCAGGTAGCCCTTATTCGGTTCGCCAGGCAGACGCGCCGCAGGTAGACCTGTCGCTGTTCCATCAAAAATATCCGGTTCTGGGTGTTTGTTATGGGGCGCAGTACCTTGCTCAGCAATCGGGAGGAGAGGTTCAGCCATCAACCATCAGGGAGTATGGTCGTGCAAACCTGGGTTTCATTCAACATGAGGATAAACTTTTTAAGGGTATTCCGGCGCATTCGCAGGTCTGGATGTCGCATGGTGATACCATCGTCGGCACGCCTGAAAATTTTGAAATTACTGCAAGCACCGATACAGTTCGTGTAGCAGCCTACCGCGTAACAGGCACCGAGACCTATGGCATCCAGTTTCACCCGGAAGTTACACACAGTACTGATGGTAAGATGCTGCTGAAAAACTTCCTTGTCGATATCTGCGGTTGCAGCCAGGAATGGACACCGGATTCTTTTATCGAAGAAACGGTAGCCGCTCTTCAGACCAAACTGGGTAATGATAAGGTTGTGCTCGGACTATCAGGGGGTGTGGACTCAAGTGTAGCTGCCATGTTGCTGCACCGCGCTATTGGTACAAACCTGCACTGTATTTTTGTAGATAATGGGCTGTTGCGTAAAGACGAATACGAGTCTGTTCTGGAACAATACAAACACCTTGGCCTGAATATTCGCGGTATTGATGCCAAAGACCGCTTTCTGAGTCAGCTTGCAGGTATAAAAGATCCGGAATTAAAACGAAAAGCGATCGGCCGTGTTTTCATAGAAGTATTTGACGATGCAGCGCACGATGTGCAGGATGTGGTCTGGTTAGGGCAGGGGACAATTTATCCGGATGTGATCGAATCAGTTTCGGTAAAAGGTCCGTCTGCAACAATTAAATCGCATCACAACGTTGGTGGTTTACCCGATTTTATGAAACTTAAAATCGTTGAACCGCTGAACACGCTGTTTAAAGATGAGGTTCGCAGGGTAGGTAAAAGCCTGGGACTGGAAGATTTTATCCTTGGAAGACATCCTTTCCCTGGTCCGGGTCTGGCCATCCGCATACTTGGCGAGGTAACCGCAGAAAAGGTAGCCATTTTGCAGGAGGCAGATGCTATCTACATCAACAACCTCAAAGAAGCCGGTCTGTATGACCAGGTTTGGCAGGCAGGCGCGATTTTCCTTCCGGTACAATCGGTAGGGGTGATGGGCGATGAGCGTACATACGAAAATGTGATCTGTTTACGTGCAGTAGAATCACTGGACGGGATGACGGCAGACTGGTGTCATTTGCCTTACCAGGTGCTTGCGAAGATCTCAAATGAAATTATAAATAAAGTAAAAGGCATTAACCGGGTTGTTTATGATATTAGCTCGAAACCACCTGCGACGATTGAGTGGGAATAGAATTTGCTTTTTACTCGTTCTGCTGGTCATAGCCGGCTGTTCGCCAAAAATTCGTAAACCGGCCGATACGCCGGCGCGGGAAAAGGAAAAGGCAGTTGAAAAAAAGGAAGTAAAAAAGCGGTTCATGCAGGCGAACATTTCCCTGCTGCTGCCCTTTGATATTAACCGCGCCAAGCTGTCGACAATGACCAAACAGGATCTTGATAAGTCCTCGATGGCTATTGACTTTTATCAGGGTTTCAGGCTCGGACTGGACTCGGCGGCACAGTCGGGCCTGAACTTTCAGTTGAATGTGTTTGATACCCGCGATGATAATGCCCAGTTAGCTGCGCTTTACAAAAGGGAGGACTTTCAAAAAAGTCACCTTCTGGTTGGGCCGGTGTTTCCTGAAGGGCAAAAGTTTATTGCGGCCTATACCACAGAGAACCAGGTACCGGTCGTTTCCCCGCTTGCGGCCTCGCATCCCCGGGAATTTAATAACCCGAACCTGATATCTTCCGTCGGTAATATCGGCCTGCATGCCTCGAAAATTGTCGATTACATTGCCGCGCATTATGACCCTGCACGAACCGTCGTTGTGCTGATCAATCCTAAAAAAACAGACGATGAGGTTTTTGCTGCCCCGCTGCGCAAGCGCTTTCAGAGTAAGCCGAAATTTGTGTTTCAGGAATTTACTTCCGTTTACACACTTGAAAGGCGTCTGATCAAGGGGAAAAATTATGTTGTGATCATTGCATCGCACGACCGCAGCTTTGTAACGCCAAGCGTTGATAAACTTTATAAGCTCAAATACCTGAAAACCGGCGGTTATCCGATCAGTCTCTTCGGGCATCCGAACTGGGTTAAACAAAGTTACAATACCGATAAGCTGCAGAAACTCAACACAAGCATCACCAGCTCATACCGGGTTGATTATAAAGCAGCAGCTACGAAATCATTTATAAGAAAGTATCGCAAGGCCTTCGGTTTTGAACCCGGAGAGTATGCCTTCAAAGGCTTTGATAACGGCTATTTTTTTGGGCACCTGCTCTCCAGGTATGGCACAGATTATCCGAAATATCTGACTAAGGAGCTGTACAAAGGGCTGCACAATCAATTCCGTTTTGTTTACGACCCGGAGCTTGGCTATATCAACACCGCCATTATGCTTCTTCGTTACAGCAATTATTCATTGCAGGTTATTGATTAATATGAAGGCAGTGCACCAACTCAGAACGTTTGAACAGGTACTGTCTGCCTATGACGGAAGCCTGCCTTTGCATCGCTTTTTGCCCGGTTTTTTTAAGCAGAACCGGAAAATGGGTTCCACAGACCGGCGCTGGGCATCGCGTTACATATATAGTTATTTCCGTTCCGGAGATATGTTTTCAGCACTTCCGGCCGACCGGAAACTAGCATATGCAGATTTTCTTTGCCACGAAGACCTGAGTCCGGTAACAGCCTATCTCGAACCGCAGCTAGCAGGTATGGAGACATGGTCTGTAGAAAATAAATTAAATTTTCTTCAGGGAATTGGTCTCCCGGCCGATGATAAGCAGATTCTGCCATTCAGCGGACTGCTTTCGCAGGGAATTGACGAGGTAACCTTCAACAGATCCATGTTCATACAGCCCGATCTTTATATACGGATCAGGGATGAACACGTGCTGCGCTTGCTGGAAGCTGCCGGACAGCCCTTCGTGCAATTGAGTGATCGCTGCATTGCGTTGCCGAACGGGGCCAAACTGGAAAATCTGCTGCCTGAAAACAGTTATTATGTGCAGGACCTCTCGTCCCAGCACACCGCTACTTTTTTTGAGCCAGCCCGTTACTCCAAATGGTGGGATACCTGCGCAGCCTCCGGCGGAAAGTCACTTTTGCTGCATAGCATAGAACCTACCGTCGAGTTGGTTGTAAGCGATATCAGAGAGAACATTTTAGATAACCTGGAAGAGCGCTTTGCGCAGGCAGGAATAAGAAAATACCAGCGCAAACAGCTTGATCTGCTTCAAAACAACGACCAAATCCTGAAACACTATGCTTTTGACGGGATTATTCTGGACGCCCCCTGCTCCGGATCAGGCACCTGGGGAAGAACACCCGAACTTGCGCGGTTTTTTGACCAGCGCAGAATCGGGCAGTTTGCTGCCCTTCAAAAATCTATAGCACGAAACGTCGTGAACTACCTGAAGCCGGGCAAACCCCTCATATACATTACATGCTCGGCATTCAAGGCCGAAAATGAAGATGTTGTACAGTTTATGCTTGAAAATCTGCCGCTTGAACTGGAGCGAATGGAATTGATCTCAGGCTATACACAAAAAGCAGATACCATGTTTGCAGCCCGGCTCATTGGCAAATGACCCAAAAAAAATCCCCTCGCTGAGGGGATCCTGTTAATTCTGAACCATTCTGAGGAAAGCTGCAATCTTTGCTTTCATAGCCCGGCGATCTACTATAAAATCGAGAAATCCGTGTTCCAGAACAAACTCTGCTGTTTGGAATCCTTTCGGCAGATCTTTTTTAATCGTTTCCTTTATTACACGCGGACCCGCGAAGCCGATCAGCGCACCTGGTTCTGCAATATTGATGTCACCAAGCATTGCATAGGATGCGGTAACGCCACCCGTGGTAGGATCTGTAAGCAGCGAAATGTACGGAATCTTTGCCTGGCTGAGTAAGGCCAGTTTTGCTGATGTCTTGGCCATTTGCATCAATGAAAATGCCGCCTCCATCATTCTCGCACCGCCCGATTTTGAAATCATCAGGAAGGGCACCTTGTTTTTCAAACTGTAGTCGATCGAGCGTGCTATCTTTTCGCCCACTACAGATCCCATCGAACCTCCGATGAAATTGAAGTCCATACAGGCAATCATCAGTTCCTGGCCTTCAATCTTTCCGTGCGCTGCACGGATCGCGTCTTTTAGCCCGGTTTTTCTCATGCTGTCCTGAATGCGCTCGCTATACGGTTTGCTGTCTACAAAACTCAGCGGGTCGCCAGAGGTGATGTCTGCAAACAGCTCGGTAAACTGGCTGTCGTCAAATAAAACCTCGAAATATTCTTTTGAGCCCACACGAAGGTGGTAGCTGCAATAGTGACAAACGTATTTATTTTCCTGGAGTTCTGACTGATGAAGCGCCTTTTTACAGTTCGGACACTTGTTCCAGAGTCCGTCAGGAGCCTCTTTTTTTTCTTCTGTAGAGGTAATGATACCCTTTTTTTCTCTCTTAAACCAAGCCATATTTTTTTGAAGAATCGGTTACAAAGAAACGAAAAATATTAGAACTACGCGCAATAGATTGGGCAGCTACGCGTTCTGGGCGTTGAATTGTATACTGCGGTTTTTTTTTATAACTTCGGGCGCAACAAAAATCCAACTACAATGAGTTTAAAAGGCTACAAAGGCGTAATTTACGGAGATGCCGTTCAGGAATTATTTGAACAGGCAAAAAAACATCAGTTTGCTTTACCAGCGGTAAACATTACAGGAACAAACACCCTGAATGCCGTTATGGAGACAGCAAAAGCGGTGAACTCTCCGGTAATTATCCAGTTATCGAACGGCGGAGCCCAGTTCTATGCCGGCAAGTCATTAGACAATGAGAAACTTCAGGCATGTATCTTAGGTGCTGTTTCTGCAGCCCGCCATGTACACCTGCTTGCCGAACATTATGGTGTTGGCGTGATCCTGCATACCGACCACGCTGCAAAAAAATTGCTTCCGTGGATCGATGGCCTGCTTGAGCATGGTGAGAAGTTTTTCGCAGAAACCGGAAAACCTCTGTTCTCTTCACACATGCTTGATCTTTCAGAAGAGCCGATTGAAGAAAACATGGAAATCTGTGTTAAATACTTCGAGCGCATGAGCAAACTGAATATGACAATTGAGATTGAGCTTGGCGTAACAGGCGGTGAAGAAGACGGTGTTGATAACAGTGATGTTGACAGCTCTAAATTGTATACCCAGCCAAGTGAGGTTTGTTTTGCATATGACGAACTGAGCAAGGTTTCGCACCGTTTTACCGTGGCTGCAGCATTCGGCAATGTGCATGGTGTTTACAAACCGGGCAACGTAAAACTACAGCCGGTAATTCTTAAGAATTCGCAGGACTTTATCCGCGAGAAATATAACCTGGAAGCAGAGAAACCGATCAATTTCGTTTTCCATGGCGGCTCAGGCTCATCGCAGGAAGAGATCCGTGAAGCAATTTCTTATGGTGCCATCAAAATGAATATTGATACCGACATGCAATGGGCATTTGCTGAAGGCGTATTCGGTTACTACAAAGCAAACGAAGCTTACCTGCAAGCTCAGATCGGTAATCCCGAAGGCGATGACAAGCCTAACAAGAAGTATTATGACCCGCGGGTCTGGCTGCGTAAGGGCGAAGATGCCTTTGTAAAACGTCTGAAGGTTGCTTTCGAGGACCTCAATTGCGTAGATGTAAACGACAAGCTGTAAACCAGCTTTGTCAAACCCATATAACGCCGTATGCCCTGCGCATGCGGCGTTTTTATTTGTTTTTTCCGGCGGATCCTCCAACCTTATACCACACATGTATCCGCATATAATTTTAAAACATGGAGCAGACACTCACCGTTTCCAGGATAGATAGCGCGGAAGACCTGGAAAAAGCATTTGAAATCCGCAGAACAGTCTTCGTAGGCGAACAGAACTGTCCGCCGGAGCTTGAGTGGGAAAATGACGACGTAGCTGTCCATTTCCTGGCACTGTATGGAACGGCACCCTGTGGAGCCTGTCGCTGGAGGCAAACCGACCAGGGATACAAACTGGAGCGTTTTGCCGTACTGAAGGAGTACCGGCAGATGGGCGTTGGCGGGGCACTCGTTGCCGCGGCTTTGTCAGACCTGCCTGCCGATGCAGCTTATGTCTACCTGAATGCGCAGCTCGAAGCAGCCGGCCTGTACGCGCGTTTCGGCTTCATAGCGGAAGGCGAACAGTTTGAAGAGGCAGGGATCCAGCATGTGCGCATGGTAAAAAGGAGCCAGCCCTGAGTTTACTGCAGGTCTGCCCCGGCAGTCTGATAAATACTTCCTGAATCTACAGACATTACCCATACCCCCGGTCGTAATCTGACCGGGGTTTTTCTGTTCAAGGGCAAAGCTAAACATCCGGGGTGAAAAATCGGGAAGATTAATTTCTTGGCCTTTCCGATTTTTTGTAATTTAGTATATGTGGGAGATCGATTTAAGCTACCGTGCAGAATTTGAAGACAGCTTCCTCAGGCTTGAAGAGAAGGCATCTGTTCTGCGGGCAAAGCGGCCATTGTCTGCAGCGGCGCTGAAAAAGATTCGCGAGAGCCTTACTATTGAATGGACATACCACTCAAATGGTATAGAAGGAAATACCTTAAGTCTGCGCGAGACACAGATGGTGTTACAGGAAGGTATCACGGTAAAGGGCAAAACCTTACGCGAACACTTTGAAGCCTTCAATCACGAAAAGGCCATTGATCTTTTGTATAACCTTGCTGGTCAGGACTCACAGCTAAGATGCATAGACATTTTGTCTCTGCATGCCATGGTCCTGCGCAGCATAGAAGACGAGTCTGCCGGCCGCATTCGCAATGCAGGTGTGCGCATTTCGGGCGCAAACTTTGCTCCGCCGAATGCCTCCAAGGTGTCTGGTCTCTTAGATGAGCTTATCCAGTTTACAGAAAGTAATCCTCAGCAGCTCAATATCCTAGAGCTTGCTACCGTTTTTCATCACAAGCTGGTCTGGATACATCCGTTTTTTGACGGCAACGGGCGTACCGCGCGCCTGGCAATGAACCTGTTGTTAATGCGTAATGGTTATCCGCCGGCAATAATTCTAAAAGATGACCGTAAAAAATATTATGATGCGCTAAACCAGGCCAATCAGGGAAACTATCAGAAACTTACTTTACTCATGCTTCAGGCCGCCGAAAGAACACTTAACATCTATATCCAGGCACTACCAGGTCATGAAGAAGATTACATGGATATTTCATCCCTTGTTCGCGAGCCCGATATGCCCTACGGGCAGGAATACATCAGTCTTCTGGCCAGGCAGGGTAAGATTGATGCGCACAAGGAGGGGCGCACATGGGTGACAAGTAAGCGGGCTGTGCTGGCCTATACAGAGGCTCAACAAAAGAAAACCATAAAAAATTAATGAAATATGGAGCCTGATAACTGTATGGCCTCTTCCCACTTTTCAAAGTTGAGGGGCGGCAGTTGATTCTGTGCATTCAGATAACCGATTACCTCTTCTGTTGCAATATTTCCTGTCAATTGATCTGAAGCCATTGGGCAGCCGCCATATCCCCTTAATGCGGAATCAAATCTGCTGCAGCCTGCTTCAAAGGCAGCGGTTATCTTTTCCAGACGCTGTCCGGGCGTGGCATGCAGGTGAAGCCCGATCTCTGCCTCAGGCAGACTGTTGGTCAGCACAGGCAGAAGTTCGCGTATTTGACGGGCTGTAGACACGCCGGTGGTATCGGCAAGTGAAAGTATCCCTGCACCCTCACTGACCAGGCGTCCCGCCCAATCTGTAACCAATTGTGGGCTCCATTCATCTCCATAGGGGTTTCCGAAACCCATTGATAGATAAATTACAGCTGTCTTGTCTTTTGCCGAACAGATTTCCAGCAGCCGCTTGATGGTATCAACAGATGCAGCCATGCTGCTGTTTGTATTGCGCTGCTGAAAGGTTTCAGATATGGAGAACGGAAAGCCCAGGTAATCAATCTGCGCATGCTGTGCTGCTTCTTCTGCACCACGAACATTTGCCACTATAGCAAGAAGTCTGGAACCGCCCGCGGGCAGATCCAGAAGATCGAGCACAGCTGCGGTATCCCGCATCTGAGGGATCGCTTTGGGCGATACAAAACTCCCGAAATCTATCGTATCAAAACCTACCTGCAGCAGCAGATTCAGATAAGCCGCTTTCAGGTTCGTAGGTATAAAGTCATGCAGACCCTGCATGGCATCGCGCGGACATTCGACAAGTTTAATCGGGTGATTTCTCATGATCATTTTTAATGTCTTCGAGCAGGTTCAGAATACCGAGCGGCTCCTGATCCGGGCGCTGCTTTCTGAAATCTGACAGCGCCTGTTCATAGTAACTGATGGCTTTTGCCCGGTTCCCCGATAACTGTTCCAGCTGACCCAGCATAGTAAGTTGCTGCACATTGCCGCCCGCATCCGCCATGTTTTTCACATAGCCCATTGCAGAGGCCAGCACCTTCGGATCAGTCACCTTTCTGAGAACTGTGTTCGTTGCAAAGGCGTTTCTGATTTCGTCAGGACTTTTTCCCAAAGCCAGGAAAGAAGTGTCTTCCAGGCTCTTCAATAAATTATTATACTGTTTGTTATGAAAGTAATAATCAAGCTCAGTTTGCCACTTTATACTATTCTGATCAGGCAGCTGACTTATAGCCAGCTTTTCCATTGCCCGATCGAGCACTGCCCGATCTGATTGCCGGCTGGCATTATAAAGTGTGCCGTACATAGCCCGGTTTAATAAGTTCTGGCTTGCACCCTGGCCAAGAAGTGAATCGGTCCGGACCCTGTGCAGGCGGATATACTTGTAATCGGGAAGCTCGTCTGAAGAAATGTATCGCTGGCTATATTTCACGAGCGAGTAACGCACAAAATCAGCCTCGCTGGCGCTCATTACGAGCTTTTTGTATATCTCTGCAGTCATGGCAGGTTTTCTTTTCTCTGCCAGTTTCAGATAATCGAGCAGGAAGGGAACATCATGCCTGCCTGACGCAAATTGTGTCTCCATTTTTTTTAGCATCCGCTGCTCGGGGCTTCTGCTTTCGCGAAGTTTCACGAGCAGACCTGCGCCTGTCTGAAACCCCGCAAACGTAAATAATTCTTCCCCGGTATGGTCCAATACAACAAAGGCGGGCAGGGCCATCTTGTATTTTTTCTGCATCTTCAGCCCTTCAGCATCTTCATAGGCGGCTTTAACCGGAACAAAGTTTTCGTTTATAAAACGTATTACACTGTCTTCACGAAACGTTCGCTGTTCCATTTTAAGACAAGGACCACACCATTTGGAAGTAGCATAGAGGAGCAGGGGCTTTCCTTCAGCTTTTGCAAAGTTTAGTAAAGACGACAGACTGCCTTTTTGAAACCTGATATGGTCCTGTGCTTCGCTTGTTGAGGCAATGAGGGACCACAGCAAAATTATGCTCAATACGCGCATAAATATTTTATTTTAAGATCCGTTGCGTCCTACCAGCCTGTTTTTGTATGCATCGTAGTCGGTTAGCTGCGTCTGGTATTCTGACTGCATGAAAGGTGAAGATACTAAAAAATCGGCAGTTGCCCGGTCGCATGCCATTGGGATATTCCAGAGAATTCCGATACGCAGCAGGGCCTTAACGTCCGGGTCATGCGGCTGCGCTTCCATCGGGTCCCAGAAAAAAACAAGCATATCTATTTCACCCTGTGCAATGAGGGCGCCGATCTGCTGATCGCCTCCGAGTGGCCCGCTTAACATTTTACGCACCGGGATTCTGAGGCGTTCTTCAATGATCTTGCCTGTTGTACCGGTCGCAATCAGTTCATGCGACTCAAGCGAGTCGCGGTTAGCTGTAGCCCATTCAAGCAGGTCATCTTTCCTGTGGTCATGCGCCACAAGCGCAATACGTTTGTTCGGTTTTAACGTTCTGTATGTCATAAAATGGTTTCGCTGCGTTCAGGCTCCTTCCGCTCGCGCTCGTATTCCCTGATGATCAGCCTTGTCCCGCGGTCGTAACTGAAATAGTTCCATACCCAGTTTACAAAAACCACAACCTTGTTTCTGAAGCCTACAAGTGTCATCAGGTGAACAAACATCCATGCAAACCAGGCAAATACACCCTGG
This sequence comes from Pedobacter sp. SYP-B3415, assembly GCF_004138205.1. Taxonomy (GTDB): domain Bacteria; phylum Bacteroidota; class Bacteroidia; order Sphingobacteriales; family Sphingobacteriaceae; genus Pedobacter. The sequence goes on along the minus strand of NZ_RXNQ01000001.1, from coordinate 217,674 downwards.
AACCGGATTTTGTGCAAATCGACAACAGCCTTGTTTCTGCCTACAGTGGCCATTGCGCCTTTGTCAAAATACTTAAAAGGTTCGAGTGCGCGATTGGATATGCGATTATACAGATTTTTTGCCAGGTGTTTACCCTGTTGTATCGCAGCAGGAGCTACGCCCGGCAGTCCATGCGGCGTTTCAGCGGTAATCATGGCTGCTACATCACCGATGGCATACACGTTCGTATAACCTTCTACAGCATTGAACGCATCTACTTTCAGCCTGTTTCCCCTGATGATGCTTGACGGAGCAAAGCCCGGAATCAGTTCGCCCATCACACCGGCAGACCAGATTACGGTAGAAGTAGGAATTGTCTGCCCATCGGCAAGTGCAAGTGTGGAGCCATCATATGAAAGGACGCGCGACTCGGTTAAGACAGTGACGCCCATCTCAATCAGAAAGTCTTTGGCTTTCTTCTGAGCCTGTGGCGACATCGCGCCGAGCAGTTCGGCAGAACCTTCTATCAGGTAGATATTAACTTTATTGATATCAAGCTCCGGATAATCTTTTTTCAGTACGTGCCGCTTCAGTTCAGAAAGCGCACCGGCCGTTTCCACACCCGTAGGACCGCCGCCAACCACTACAAAATTAAGCAGGGTATCGTATACGACTTTATTATTTTCGATAAGCGCATTCTCCAGATTTTGAAGAATCAGGCTGCGCAGATTCAGCGCCTCCGGAATTGATTTCATAGGCATTGCGTTTGCCTCGATCTCTTTCTGGCCAAAATAATTGGTCGTTGATCCCGTAGCAATAACCAGGTAATCGTAGCTGATCTCACCTATGTCTGTAATCACTTTATTGGCGTCTGTGACCACCTCCAGGACTTCAGTAACACGGAAAAGAAAGTTCTCCTGACCTTTAAAGATCTTACGCAACGGGAATGCAATCGAGTCAGGTTCCAGGCCGCCGGTAGAAACCTGGTAGAGCAGGGGCTGGAAGGTATGATAATTATGCTTGTCGAGCATGACAACCTGGAACGGTTTGTTCCTGAGTTTCTTTGCGAGTTCTATTCCACCGAATCCACCTCCGATCACCAGTACCCTGGGATGTTCGCTTTTTGGGAGTTCCAAATTCATTCTTGAGGGTTGTATATACAAATGTACAAAATAAAAAAAGGCGTTCTTTTTTTAAGAGAACGCCTTTTTGCGGGGAATGGTTTTCTAAATTATTTTTTGCCCTTTTGCGCCAGGTCGATAACGATTGGCGTAGAAATACAAAGTGACGAATACGTACCAATGATCCGGCCGATCAGCAAGGCGAAGATAAATCCGCGGATGCTGTCTCCACCAAAGATGAAAATAACCAGGAGTACAAAGAACACAGTTAGTGAGGTTAGAATGGTACGGCTTAGTGTGCTGTTCAAAGCAAAGTTGATCAGCGTGTTACGTTCTTCACCATACATATCTGTTTTGCCGGCTTCATTCAGGCGCTCACGGATCCTGTCAAATACAACTACCGTTTCTGTCATCGTATAACCCATAACCGTCAGGATCGCGGCGATAAAGTCCTGGCCGATTTCCAGCGAGAAAGGAAGCACACCATCAAGAATGGTGTAAAATGAAAGTACCATCAGTACGTCGTGGAAGAGGGCGATAACCGCACCCAGACCATATTGCCATTTGCGGAACCGTACAACAATGTAGATAAACATCAGGATACAGGAGAACAGGATGGCGCCATAGGCACTTGTAACAATATCGCTTGCAATAATCGGATCGACACGCTGTGAACTTACAATATCATATTTCACCGCTGCACCGTCCAGGCCTTTTTTCAGGGCCGATTCTACTTTTGCATCTGTAGCCTGACCAGGCTCAGAAACCAGGTAAGCGGTGGTGATTTTTAACTGGTTGTCGCCACCGGCAGTTTTTACTTCAGGTGCCTCATCTTCGAATGCTGTGGTCAGTTTTGCGCGGATGTCTTCCGTCTCCACGTTTTTATCGAAGTGAACCAGGTAGGTACGGCCACCTTTGAAGTCAATACCCAGATTTAAACCGCCATTTTTGAAATAGAAGATTATACCGAGTACAATGATCACCGACGAGATGATATAATAGAGCTTCCGGCGACCAACGAAGTTAAATGCAATGTTCTTGAATGCATTTTTCGTCAGGCTGTTATCAAAGCTGATGTCAATTTTGCGGTTCAGCATCGAGTCGAAGATGACGCGTGAGATCAGAACAGCAGCAAACAGTGATGAAGCGATACCGATACACAACGTGGTTGCAAAGCCCTGAACCGGCCCGCTGCCAAAAGCGTAAAGGATACCACCAAGAATGAACAATGTAGCATTCGAGTCAATGATTGATGACATGGCGTGTCTGAAACCGTCTTTGATTGACTGTGCCGTGCTCTTGCCCTGCGCCAGCTCTTCACGAACGCGTTCAAAGATCAGGATGTTCGCATCAACCGACAAACCGATCGTAAGAACGATACCGGCAATACCAGGCAGCGTAAGCACTGCACCAAGCGATACCAGGATACCCATGATGAAGAACAGGTTGATCAGCAATGCAAAGTTTGCCACCCAACCGGCCCGGTGATAATAAAGAGCCATAAACACCAGGATCACGATAAATGCAATCACGAATGAGATAAGGCCATTGTTAATTGCCGTCTGACCCAGGGTAGGGCCGACTACAAACTTACCGACAATTTTAGCCGGTGCAGGCAATTTACCCGCTTTCAGAATGTTTGCAAGGTCTTTCGTGTCATCTACAGTGAAGTTTCCTGAGATCGAAGAAATACCGTTTGGAATTTCGTTTTGTACGGTAGGCGCTGAGTACACATTGTTATCAAGAACAATGGCAATCGCTTTTTTATTGTTAGGGTCTGCAGATGCCTCAGCAGTGAGTTTCTTCCACTTGGTAGCACCTGAAGGTTTCATATACATGGTAACCTCAGGGCTGCCTTTCTGATCGTAGTCTGCACGTGCTTCGCTGATCGCGTCACCGCCAAGGGCAGGCTGTCCGTCGGCGGCCGTCACCTTGATGGCATACAGTTCAAATTTCTTGCTTTGTGCGTCAGGTTTTACGCTCCACATAAATTTCATGCTCTGTGGAATCGTAGCAGCGATCTCCGGCTTACGCAGGAAACCGTTTACTTTGGCTGTGTCTCTTTTTTCTACAAAACCAATAATTGCCGAGGTAGGATAAACCTGCGGACCCTGCTCGCTCTGGAACATCGGAAGCTCAAGAACGGCGAAAAGCGGGTTGCTTTTGCTTAGTTCCGACTTGCGGATATCTGTAGAATCTTTGCTGCCGCCTTTTTTTACAAGGTCGCCAAGTTTTCCGCCATCTTTTTTTGCGGTATCTGTAGCAGCGGCTGCAGTGGTATCTGCCACTTTACTGGTTGAAACAAGTGTTTTGTTGATATTATCAAGCAGCGGATATACCTCCTGCAACTGATATACCTGCCAGAACTGCAGTTCAGCAGACCCCTGGAGCAATTTCTGAACACGCTCCTGGTCCTGAACACCCGGCATTTCAATCAGGATGCGGTTGGTACCTTCCTGTTTCTGCATGTTCGGGCTTGCAACACCAAAACCGTCAATACGGCTGCGCAGAATGATAAATGAGCGGTCAATTGCGCTTGTCGCCTCACGTGAAAGGTAGTTCCTTACTTCCGTGTTGCTCGAAGTGGAATTGATCTGTTGTGAATTCTCGGTAGTTGCAAAGAAATCGGCCAGTTTTACACCGGGGCTCAGTTTTTCGAATTCAGAAATGAACAGGTTGATAAAATCGGTCGTGCTGCCCTGATCCTGAAGGCGCTGGGCATTTTGCAGGGCTTTATTGAAGTTTGCATCCGACGTGTTGTTTGCCAGCGATTTGACAAGCTCGTTCAGGGAAATCTCCATGGTTACGTTCATCCCACCTTTAAGGTCGAGACCCAGATTCATTTCCTTGCTTTTGCAGAACTGGTAGGTAAGACCAAAAACGGGGTAAACAGGCTCGGTCGCAATTGAATCCAGATAGGCTTTCTCTTTCACCGCATCGCCCTTGGCATACTCTTTCGCATCTTTCTCAACCTTAGCTGTGACCAGGTTGAACGACAGATAGTACGCACAGACAATAGCCAACAGTATTGCCAAAAACTTTATAAAACCTTTTCCTTGCATTGTTTGTTATAATTTTTTTATTCTATAGCTGTTTTTTAAAACAAGTCGGCAAATCTAATTAATTTTTCAATTAGTCGAACGCCCTTACTGATAATTTATTAAGATTATTTTGAAGCCCTTTTCCACTCTGAAAAGGTAAATGCGAAGGCATGTTTTTCATCTTTTTCATGCCGCTCTTCACCCGTCTTTTCCCATTCTGAGAAGTCTACTTCGGGAAAGTACGCATCCCCCTCAAAAGAGCTGTGTACAGTAGTCAGGTAAAGTTTGTCTGCAAGCGGGAGTGCCTGTTTATAGATCTCGGCGCCGCCAATAACAAAGATCTCATCTGCCCCTTCAGCCAGGCGGATGGCTGTATCAAGGCTGTTCATAAGTTCAACCCCCTGGATATCCAGATGCGGATTGCGGCTGATTACAATATTTTTTCTAAGCGGAAGCGCGCGCCCGATCGATTCAAACGTCTTTCTTCCCATAATGACAGGGTGCTGCGCAGTAATTTTTTTGAAATGCCTGAGGTCTTCGGGCAGGTGCCACAGCATTTGGTTGTCCTTGCCAATGGCACGGTTTTCTGCCATGGCAACAATGAGAGAAACTGGAGGTATGGCGGTCATGGGCCTGTGTTTGAGGTGTGTACTGAAGATTGGTGCCGGAGATCAGACCGCAACCACACCTTTAATATGCGGATGCGGATCGTAGTTCTGCAGATTGAAATCTTCGAATTTGAAATCAAAGATATCTTTTATTTCCGGGTTCAGATGCATAACAGGCAGCGGTCTGGGCTCGCGGCTCAATTGCAGTCTGGCCTGCTCAATGTGGTTATTATAGAGATGTGCATCGCCGAGCGTATGAATAAACACGCCATTTTCAAGGCCGCATACCTGAGCCACCATCATGGTTAAAAGCGCATATGAAGCGATATTGAATGGAACGCCCAAAAATATATCAGCACTCCGCTGGTAAAGCTGGCAGCTCAGTTTTCCGTCAGCAACATAAAACTGGAAAAAGGCGTGACACGGCGGTAAAGCCATCTGGTCTACATCGGCAACATTCCAGGCAGAAACGATCAACCGGCGCGAGTCGGGATTGGTCTTAATAGAATGGATCACTTTGCTGATCTGGTCAATGTGCCCGCCATCCGGGGTGGGCCAGGAGCGCCATTGTGAACCATAAACTGGTCCGAGGTTGCCCTCAGCGTCTGCCCATTCATCCCATATTCTTACGCCATGCGCTTTTAGATATGCAATATTTGTATCGCCCTTTAAAAACCAGATCAATTCATGAATGATGGATTTCAGGTGCAGCTTTTTGGTAGTAACCAATGGGAAACCTTCATTCAGGTCAAAACGCATCTGATAGCCGAATACACTGATTGTACCGGTGCCGGTACGGTCATGTTTCTGCGTGCCCTGATCGAGCACATGCTGCATTAAATCCAAATATTGCTTCATGTTCTTTTTACTTGATGTCCCGATGCGGGTGTACTGCAAACATCGTAAAAATATCTCTGATCGGCCGTCACCCCTCGGGCAGATTTTTTTGCGCAGGCGCTTTCGCAGCTTTTTCAGATATTTACAGCCATGCTCAGTTTTCCAAATGCAAAGATCAATCTGGGATTGGATGTTACCGCCAGGCGCCCCGATGGCTACCATGACCTTGAAACCGTTTTTTACCCGGTTAAAATCTTTGATGCTTTGGAATGTACCGAAGCAACCCATACACGCTGCCTGGTGGCGGGAAATGATATTCCTGATGATGGGCGGGATAATCTCGTATTACGGGCATTTAAACTTGTGTCAGCTGATTATGCGGTGCCCCCGCAGGAGATCAACCTGCTCAAGCGAATTCCCGTCGGGGCGGGCCTGGGTGGAGGTTCGGCTGATGCCGCTTTTCTCATCCGGCTGCTGAATGAAAAGTTTGCTCTGGGCATGTCTTCGGCGCAAATGCAGGACTATGCGCGGCAGCTCGGCGCCGACTGCGCTTTTTTTATAAATAATGTTCCCGTTTTGGCCTCCGGCCGGGGCGATGTGTTCGAACCGTTTCCCATTGATCTGTCAGCCTGGTTTCTTGTGGTTGTAAAGCCGCCTGTTCACGTCAGTACAGCAGATGCTTATGCCCGAATAAAACCCGAAAAGCCTTTGACATCGCTCAGAGAAACCTTACATTTGCCCCCGACAACATGGAAGAACAGGGTCTTCAATAGTTTCGAGCAATCTGTATTTGACTTGTACCCTGAAATTTCTCAAATAAAAGCCGATTTATACCATGCAGGAGCTGTATTCGCACTAATGAGCGGAAGCGGTTCTTCTGTATTTGCGATTTTCAGCGAACCCGTAAAATTGCAGGAATTGGAACAAAACAACCTTGTTTATTACAACATCTGATCAAGAATGGAGATCAACCTGATCCGCAAAAGCGGAAAATTTAATTTTGAGGCCTCTAACGAAAGCGGTTTCACCGTCGAACTGGATGCAAAAGCGGCAATTGGCGGCGAGGGTAAGGGCTTTCGCCCGATGGAAATGCTCCTGGTTGGCCTTGGCGGCTGCAGCGGAATCGACATGGTTAACATCCTGGAAAAACAAAAGGAGCCGCTCGAAGATATCAGCATCAGTATAAGCGCAACGAGACGGGAAGAAGAGGTTCCGGCCATTTTCGACGTCATCGACATTCAATTTGCGCTGAAAGGTCAGCTGAATCCGCAAAAGGTAGAACGTGCGCTGGAGTTGACGTTTGAAAAGTATTGTTCAGTTTCAAATATCCTCGGGCGCTCGGCAACGATCAATTTCAGCTACGCAATTATCGATTCAGAGTAACACGCTTTTACATTCATTTCCACTTAACAAATCAAGAGGCAAAACACACCATGAGCACCGAAAATTTTGAGACCATAGCGATTCGCACACAGACCGACCGCAGCCAGCATAAAGAACATTCTTCTCCTATTTACCTGACATCAAGTTATAAGTTTGATGACGCCGAAGAAATGCGGGCGTTGTTTGCCAATGAAAAGGAAGGCAATGTATACAGCCGCTATTCAAATCCAAATACATCAGAATTAATTGAAAAGATGGCGCTGCTGGAAGGCAGCGAAAGCGGCTGGGCTACTGCCACCGGCATGGCCGCGGTTTTTACAACTTTTGCCGCCTTTCTTAAGAATGGCGATCACGTCATTTCAAGCCGCTCTGTTTTTGGCTCAACGCATCAGCTGCTCAGCAATATTTTTCCAAAGTGGGGGGTAAGTTTTTCTTATGCGGATCTTGATAAGCCGGCCGACTGGGAAACACTCATCCAGGCCAATACAAAGATGATCTTTGTTGAAACCCCTTCCAACCCTGGTATAGACATTATTGATCTTGCCTTTCTTGGTGATCTGGCCCGGCGGCATGATCTGCTGCTTGTTATAGACAACTGTTTTGCAACTCCATATCTTCAGCAGCCGCTTAAATTTGGCGCACACCTTTCTATTCACTCAGCAACTAAATATATTGACGGGCAGGGCCGCACATTGGGGGGCATCATCCTGGGTACCCATAAACTGATTGCAGAGATCGAGGCCTTTGCACGCCACAGCGGACCCGCTATGTCGCCCTTCAATGCATGGATCCTGTCGAAAAGCCTGGAGACCCTTGCTGTTCGCATGGACAGGCATTGTGACAATGCGCTAAAGGTTGCCACATATTTGGAAAACCATCCAAAGATCAAATTGGTAAAGTATCCATTTTTAGCGTCCCATCCGCAGTTTGAGATTGCTAAAAAACAGATGCGTGCCGGCGGCGGCATTGTAACTGTTGTGGTAGACGGGGGTGCTGAAGGCGCCGGCAAATTTATGGATGGACTAAAAATGTTTTCTATCTCTGCAAACCTGGCAGACACGCGATCAATCGCAACACATCCTGCAACCAGTACCCACTCAAAGTTAACCGAAGCGCAGCGTCTTGAAGTCGGCATTGAACAGGGTTCTGTCAGGCTCTCAATTGGTCTGGAACATATTGATGATATCCTGGCAGACATTGAACAGGCCCTTGCCTGAGCCGTAACATGACAGATGTTGATTTTATAATCAGCGAACTCAGGACAGCGGCAGACCCGCAATACCTGGTACGGATGCAGCACTTTGGTATCAATGCGTCTAAAGCACTTGGTCTGCGGGTACCACAAGTCAGAGCGCTTGCCAGACAGATCGGGAAAAACCAGCCACTTTCGCTGGCATTGTGGAATACAGGCATTCATGAAGCGCGGTTACTGGCGGCTTTTATTGGGGATTACACACTGGTTACACCCGAGCAGATTGATGCCTGGGTTGCTGATTTCAGCTCCTGGGATATTTGTGATCAGGCAAGTACACTTTTCATAAAGACTCCCTGGTTTGCTGATAAAGTTTTTCTTTTCGCTGCGCGTGATGCTGAATTCGAAAAGCGCTGTGCTTTTTCAATGATTGCCGAAGCTGCCGTTCACCTGAAAAATGAGCCGGACGCAAACTTTCTGAAATTTTTCCCCCTCATTGCTGAACATGCCGCAGACAACAGGAACTTTGTAAAGAAAGCAGTAAACTGGGCATTACGTCAACTCGGTAAGCGCAGCGCTTTTTTACACGCCGCTGCGAAGTGTTGTGCAGAAGAAATCGTAGATCGGGGCGATAAACACGCTTCCCGGGTAGCAAAGCATGCGCTTGTTGAATTGAACAGTCAAAGTGTGTTCAAAAAGCTCGATTTGTACTCGTAGTCTTTCTTAACCTACATCAATAACAGCCCGGTTTCAGGGCTGTATTTTTGTATCATAAACGAAAGGAATTAAACATGGCACAATCAGTTTTGCACACCGCCAATATGCGCGGACACGCCAATCACGGATGGTTAGACGCTCACCACACGTTCAGCTTTGCCAATCATTACAATCCCGAGATGATGAATTTCGGTGTACTCCGGGTATTGAATGATGACCGGGTAGCCGGGGGCCGGGGGTTCGGATCGCATCCGCATGACAACATGGAAATCATTACCATCCCGCTAACAGGCAGCCTGGCACATGAAGACAGCATGGGCAATGCATCAGTGATCAAAAACGGCGATATCCAGGTCATGAGCGCCGGTACCGGCGTATATCACAGCGAATACAACGCAGATCCTGATCAGGAAGTGAACCTGCTGCAGATCTGGCTCTTCCCAAATAAAAAAAATGTAACACCTCGCTACGGTCAGCTGTCGCTTAACCTTGATGAGCGGCATAACCGGTTTCAGCAGATTCTGTCGCCAAATGCTGATGACGAAGGTGTCTGGATTCACCAGGATGCCTGGTTTTCACTCGGCAGGTTCGACGCCGGTTTTGAGACAGCCTATACAATTCGCAAGCCGGGAAACGGGGCCTACTTTTTTGTAATCAGCGGAAAAGTAACTGTAAGCGGGCAGCAGCTTGACACCCGCGATGGCTACGGTGTCTGGGATGCCGCTGAGATCAGTTTCAGGGCAGATACCGATGGTGCCGAAGTTCTGGTTATGGACGTGCCGATGCAATTACAATAACAGGTCAACAAACAGCCTGTGGTAACGTTTTACCACAGGCTTTGCTTTTTTTTATGGATACAAATATACTCTATATTGGCCGCGACCCGAAAATGTGCGCCATTCTGCACCGGCTTTTAAACGCCCGCGAAGGCTGGAACGGTTTCACCGCGCTGACCAATGCCGAAGCTTTTGAAGTGGCCAAAGCGCAGAGACTGTCTGTTGTTCTGCTGGGAAGCGGCATTACCGACGATGAGGAACGCGTGCTGCGGGGCTTTTTCGGAACCTTCCCTGATCTTAAAATAATCCAGCATTATGGCGGAGGAAGCGGCCTGCTTTACAATGAGATCCTTCAGGTAGTTGGCAATAGCCATGATTAGGGTTTCCTTATAGACCTCCGCGGCTTGCGAATCAAAGCGAGGTTTCTTACCTTGCAAAACGTTTTAGTAACCAATTCATATGAGCCATCATCATTTCAAAGCGCGCTTTTGTCGCCGCATATCGGGGTGTCTGTTTGCAGCCTTCCTGGTTGCTTTTGCAAGTCATTTTGCACAGGCCCAAAAGTCTTCGGCCACAAATTCCAGGCTTACCAGGTTTGTAGATCCGTTTATCGGCACCGGTTTTCACGGTCACGTTTTTATGGGCGCAAACGTTCCATTCGGGGCCGTACAGGTTGGTCCGGCTAACCTGTCGCAAGGCTGGGACTGGTGCTCGGGCTACCACTATTCAGACTCTACCATCATTGGCTTTGCACAGACGCATTTAAGCGGTACAGGTATTGGCGATCTTGGCGATATCTCAATTATGCCTGTTACCGGTGATGTAAAAATGGTAAAAGGCGAAGCTGGCAAACCGTCTTCAGGATATTACTCTTCATTCAGCCATGAGCAGGAAACGGCTAAAGCCGGATATTATTCCGTTCAGTTGCTGCGTTACGGCATCAAAGCAGAACTCACTGCTACAGAACGCGTTGGTTTCCATCAGTATACCTATCCCGCAGGTAAGGCGGGAAAACTCGTGATCGACCTGAAAGAAGGCATTGGCTGGGACGGGGTGACCGAGAGTTATATCAAACAGATCAATCCGACAACCATTGCCGGTTACCGGTACAGCAAGGGTTGGGCAGAAGATCAGAAGATATATTTTACCATGCAATTTTCCCGGCCAATCGAAACGCTCGCTGTTTTTGACAATACAGCCCTGAAGACCGGAAGCGAACTCAAGGCAAAGCGCACAAAAGGTCTCGTTACTTTCAGTGGCAATGGCGGCGTAGTGCAGGTAAAGGTCGGTATCTCGCCGGTTAGTATGACCAATGCAGCGGCAAATATTAAAGCCGAGTTGCCCGGATGGGATTTTAGCAAAACCGTAGCGGCGGCTGATGCCAAATGGGAACGGGAGTTACAAAAGATCCGGATCAAAACCAAAGACGAAGCGCGGCTTCGTACGTTTTATACAGCCATGTACCACAGCATGATCGCACCTTCGGTGTTTAACGATCACAACGGCGATTACTACGGTACCGATAAAAAGATCTACTCAAAACCCGGCTTTACGAATTACACGACTTTTTCGCTTTGGGATACCTACCGTGCCGCGCACCCGCTTATGACCGTGATTCATCCGGAGAAAGTTTCTGATATGGTGAACACCATGCTCAATATTTATAAGCAGCAAGGGAAATTACCGGTCTGGCACCTGATGGGCAATGAAACCAATTGTATGGTGGGTAATCCCGCTATAACCGTTGTTGCAGATGCTTACCTGAAAAGATTTGGCGGTTTTGACAAGAAGCTCGCCTATGAAGCGATGACAAAAACAGCCATGCTTGACGAGCGCGGACTAAACTTTGTTAAGTCAAAAGGATACATCCCGGCAGACAGTATGCCCGAATCGGTAGCGAAAGGAATGGAATATGCCATTGCAGACTGGGCAATCAGCCAGGTTGCAAAAAAAGATGGTAAAGCAAACGATTATGCCTACTGGCTGAAGCGAGGAAAAAATTATGTCAATTATTTTGAAAAAGGCAGCGGTTATATGCGCGGACGGATCAACGACAACACCTGGCGCAGTCCGTTCAATCCTTTCGAGTCCATTCACGGCAAAAACGATTATACAGAAGGCAATGCCTGGCAATATCTCTGGCTGGTACCGCAGGATGTAGAAGGACTGATCAATCTGATAGGAGGTGAAAAGCGTTTTATTCAGAAGCTTGATTCTCTTTTTATTGTGCAGGGCGACATGGGGAAAGAGGCATCGCCTGATATCAGCGGATTGATTGGTCAGTACGCACACGGGAATGAGCCAAGTCACCACATTACTTATATGTATGCCTATGCAGGTCAACCCTGGAAAACGGCCGATCAGGTTCGTCATGTTCTTGATCACCTTTATACAGATAAGAATGACGGTTTGAGCGGCAATGAAGACGTTGGACAAATGTCAGCATGGTACATTTTCTCTGCCCTTGGCTTTTATCCCGCTAATCCGGCAAACGGATTGTATGTTTTTGGCAGCCCGGTAGTCGATGAGGCAGAGATCCAGCTTGGAAAGGGTAAAACAATGAAGCTGCGGGTGCTAAACAATTCAAAAGAGAATAAATATATTCAGTCTGTGAAACTGAACGGGCGCAATTATAACAAGTCGTATATTAGTCATCAGGATCTGGTATCCGGTGGCATACTGGAGCTGACAATGGGTGCTAAACCATCAGCAACATGGGGTGTCGCTGCAGCAGACCGCCCTTATTCAGAATTGAAATAGTAGATACACCTTAGTCTTTGTTCGCAATGACTTGAGCATACAATGCCGGCCCCACAGCCGGCATTATTTTTTATAACAAAGATGACAGGCATGAAAAAGCCATTCAGGAGAGGACTCGTTGCAGGAGCTGTCGTAGTGGCAATCATTGTCAACGTGCTTACCTCTTATGCCCAAACGGCTGATTTGAGCCGCGCACCGTACAAAAATGCCCGTCTTCCCGTCGGTGAACGGGTCCGTGATCTGGTGGGCCGGATGACCGTCGAAGAAAAGGCCGGTCAGCTGCTTACCCTGCTGGGCTGGGAAATGTATACCGGTACTGCGGGGCGGATGACCGTATCTGAAAAATTCAAAACCGAAATCACAACCCGGCACATCGGCGCCCTGTGGGCAACGTTGCGGGCAGATCCGTGGACCAAAAAGACGCTGGCAAACGGGCTCAATCCGAGAACGGCGGCTGAAGCTGCTAACGCGCTTCAGCGATATGCGGTTACACGAACACGTCTTGGTATACCCTTGTTACTTGCCGAAGAATGTGCACATGGCCATATGGCTATAGGGGCGACGGTTTTTCCGGTTCCGCTGGCACAGGCCAGTACATTCAATCCTGAACTTATTGAACGGATGGCTGGCGTTACGGCAGTTGAAACACGACTGCAGGGAGCTCACCTTGGGTACGGCCCCATTCTAGACCTGGCCAGGGAGCCGCGGTGGTCGCGTACCGAGGAAACTTATGGCGAAGATCCCTTTCTTATGGCCGCCATGGGCAAAGCTGTTGTTAAAGGCTTTCAGGGTACAGATTTGAAGAGCGGAAGAAATGTCGTTTCTACATTAAAACACTTTGCAGCATACGGTACGCCAGATGGCGGACAAAATGGGGGCAGCGTGAGTTTAGGAAGGCGCGACCTTCTAGAGAACTTTCTGCCGCCCTTCGAGGCAGCTGTACGCGCAGGTGCCGGCTCGGTCATGACTGCTTACAGTTCTATAGATGGCGTACCAGGTAGCGCAGATCAGTTCCTTCTTAACGAAGTACTGCGGAAACGTTGGGGTTTCAATGGTTTTGTGGTCTCAGATCTCGGTAGTATCGGCGGACTTGTTTCGGGACACCATGTGGCCCGCAATCTGGAGGACGCGGCAGCCATGGCCATGAATTCCGGTCTTGATAACGACCTGGGCGGCGAAGCTTTTTATTTACCGCTGCTGCAGGCCATCAAATCAGGGAAGGTGTCCATGCACCGGCTTGACGAAGCTGTAGCCCGGGTGCTGCGCGTAAAATTTGAACTCGGACTTTTTGAAAATCCGTATGTCCAGCCAAAAGCTACAGGGATTGTAAACAACGCAGCGCATAAAAAACTGGCCCGGGAGGTTGCTGAAGAATCGCTCGTGTTACTAAAAAACAACGGTGATTTGCTGCCGCTTAAACAAAAACTGAGGCGTGTAGCTGTAATCGGGCCGAACGCAGATACGCAGTACAATCAACTGGGCGATTATACCGCCCCGCAACCACCTGAAAAAGTCGTTACGATACTTGAAGGTTTACGTGATGCCCTGGGAAAAGAAACACAGATTGATTATGTAAAAGGATGTTCAATCCGTGACACAACGGGCACTGAGATCCCGGCTGCTGTTGCTGCCGCCGGAAGAGCTGATGTGGCCATTGTGGTCTTAGGCGGATCAAGCGCCCGTGATTTTAAAACAACATACCTCGAAACAGGAGCTGCAGCCGTAAAAGAAGACCAGATCAGTGACATGGAAAGCGGGGAGGGGTTTGACCGGGCCAGCCTCGATCTGATGGGCCGGCAACTGGAATTGCTGAAGGCGGTTGTTGCAACCGGGAAGCCTGTTGTGCTGGTCTTGATAGAAGGGCGCCCACTAAACATCAACTGGGCCGCCGAAAACGTACCGGCCATTCTCAATGCATGGTATCCCGGGGAACAGGGCGGTCATGCCGTGGCCGCAGCGATTTTAGGCAGCATAAATCCTTCGGGAAAACTTCCGGTTTCGATACCCCGATCAGTCGGACAACTCCCGGTGCATTACAACGCGAAATTTCCGACGCGTCATGACTATGTTGAGGAAAGCGCCAGACCAAGGTATGCTTTTGGTCATGGTTTAAGTTACACGAACTTTGTATACAGTGATCTGAAGATCACCGTACAGGATAGACTTCCTTCACCTAAAGTTACCGTAACACTGAATCTGAAAAATACCGGCCGGTTTGCCGGCAGTGAGGTTGTTCAACTGTACCTGACTGATGTGGTGCGCAGTGTGTCAGGACCGCAGAAACAATTGAAGGGTTTTGCGAAAGTCAGGCTCAAACCAGGTGAGCAGCAGTCTGTCAGTTTCCAGTTGAGCCATCAGGAACTGAGCATGATTGATGTGCACGAGAGACATGTGGTAGAGGCCGGTGAGTTTCGCATCATGCTGGGCAGTTCTTCAGAAGACGTCCGCCTGCGGGGGAAATTTGATCTTTAATATCGACTGCACAACCGCCGTAAATATAGGTTTTTCCGCTAGGGGGTGGAAAAAGGCATCGCCTTGTACATAGGTAACGTAAGAAAAAAGGAACTGCCTTTATCTGGACCTTTACTGCGGGCCCAGACCTGGCCACCATGTAATTCTACCAGCATTTTAACAATAGATAAACCCAGGCCGTTTGAACGTTCATGCGCTGTGGGCACCGAGCTGAGCCTGGCGAATCTGACAAAGACTTTTTGAAGATCTTCTTCGGTCATTCCGACGCCCTGGTCGCGAAACTCAATTGTGGCCATGTTTTCAGATGATTCAACTATCAGCCGGATTTCAGCGTCACGGTGAGAATACTTAATGGCATTACTTAAAAGGTTATCCAATACATCCTGGATACGTTCCCTGTCTATATATAAGGTCAGACCGGCCGGTTGTATAATGTGCAGTTTCTGTTTCTTGTTATTCAGGGATAATTCGAACGTGTTTTTTAGTGTTTCTGTCAAGTCCGAGAACAGTACCGGCTGCTCGACAAGGTAGATGCCTTCATTGTCTATCTTGGCTTCATTAAGTACATTATTCAGATGCTGCTCTACACTTTTTGCGGCCGTCTCAATCTTATTCGATATTTCAGAAACCCGTTCAACCGCAAGCATTTTGCGCCCCATGATCTGGGCATACATTGAAATTGATGTGATCGGGTTTTTCATGTCGTGCACCATGCGGTGCAGACGGTCATCATAGGCCCTGATTGTCCGCCTCCCTGCAAGCCGTGTTTCGAGTTTTTCTATGACGATGAAAGACAGCAGTTCCAGCATTTCAAGCTGCTCCGCTGTTATGTCATTGCGGGGTTTTGTATCTGTGACGCAAACCGTTCCTATTCTGTGGCCGTCTGAGGTGATGATGGGAGCACCCGCATAAAAAATGATTTCCTGCTCAAGCAGTGCTTCCAGATCATATTCATCGCTTTCCAGCTGCCGCGTATCAAGAATCAGTGTAGGGCGCTCACTTTCAATTGCAATCGAACACAAACTTTCAATGCGCGTAAATTCGCGATACCGGGAATTTATTGTGCTTGATTTTAAAAATACCCTGTCGGCATCAACAAAAGTGATGAAGCCTGCATGCGCCACGAAAAGTCGCTGGGCAAGCCTGGCCACAGTATCAAAAGAAGCCTCCGGCGGAGTGTCCAGAATCTCGTACCGGTGCAGTTTCTTTACGCGTGATGCTTCATTTACAGGTGAAAGGTGTTCTGCCTGCTTTTTGTTTTTCATAGTTAGGTTTCCCCTGTACAGGTAATTTACTAAGGTCTTTAAAGATAAGATATTAGATGAAAAAAAGCTAAACGGCGTCGGATAAGGCCTGGTTCACTGCTACGGAACGGCTCCGGGATAGGTAGTATGGTTTGAAATACTGCCTTTTATTGAGTCATAGCCTCCAAATTTTTATATTCGCCCGAAAAATTAATTTGAGTCATGCATGCAGATATAAAAGTAGTGGCTTTTGATGCGGACGATACACTTTGGGCAAATGAAGGGTATTTCCAGGAAGTTGAACAGACCTACTATGAACTCATGGCGGGATACGCTTCAAAACAGGAACTGAGCCGTACCCTGCACGAAACGATTCTTGCGAACCTGCCGCTATACGGCTACGGAACAAAGGGTTTTATTTTATCTATGACCGAAGCAGCCCTTGCTGCAAGCGGAGATAACCTGCCGGGGGCGCTCTTGCGGCAAATTCTTGAGCTTGGAAAGAAACAGATTAACCAGCCGGTAGAACTGCTGGAAGGTGTTGAGCAAGTGCTTGCTGCACTAAGGCCTAAGTACAGGCTGGTTCTCGCTACCAAGGGTGATTTGCTTGACCAGGAACGAAAGCTGCGCAAGTCAGGATTGATGCCGTACTTCCACCACATAGAGATCATGTCTGAAAAAGATGAGGGCAATTACAGCAAGCTGATCAAACACCTTGATATAGAGGCTTCACAACTGTTGATGATCGGTAATTCGCTGAAATCAGACGTGCTGCCCGTGCTCAAAATCGGGGGTTATGCCATTCATGTTCCCTATCACATTACCTGGGCCCACGAAATGGTTGATCACGATATTGACGATGACCGCATGGCTGTCGTTGAGCGTATTACTGATGTCTTGAAGATCGTGTGAGGGGGCAATGAGATCAAAGAAAAAGAACAAAGAGGCAAGACCGTTGCTGAGTTGAAAGTAAAAAGTTGAAAGTATAAAGCCCTGGGCGCCTGACTCCTCACGAGACCAAAGAAAATGGAAAAAGGATGAAAGACCGCTCTAAGTTAAAAGTAAAAAGTTGAAAGTATAAAGCCCTGGGCGCTGCCCCCTCACGAGACCAAAGAAAATGTAAAAAGGATGAAAGACCGCTCTGAGTTGAAAGTCAAAAGTGAAAAGTTGAAAGCCCTGGGCACCTGACTCCTCACGAGACCAAAGAAAATGGAAAAAGGATGAAAGACCGCTCTGAGTTGAAAGTAAAAAGTTGAAAGTATAAAGCCCCTGGGCGCCTAACCCCTCAATACGCCATACTGGCCGAGGGGTTCTGCACCCTGTCCAAATACGAACTACGAATACCTATGTACTACTGCAGGTCTCAGGACTCAAATCTCACATCTCAAATCCGGCAGAAGTGCGCCACGTCTAAATACGAACTACGAATACCTATCCACTATTAAGGTCTCATATCTCAACAGGAAGGCCTATAAAAAAAAGAAGGGATAACCCTATCCAGGCATTATCCCAATCTAACCAAATATAAACCTGTTATGAGCCAGGCTTGCCTTTACAGGTTTGCGTAGTACTCGACAAATTTTGCCAGGGCTGATGAATATCCCCACTCATTGTCATACCACGAAACCACTTTAACGAAGTTGTCGTTCAGGGCGATGCCTGCTTTTGCATCAAAAATAGATGCATGATCGTCTCCGATAAAGTCAGATGAAACCACTTCATCTTCTGTATATCCTAATACGCCTTTCAGATCGCCTTCAGAGGCTTCTTTCATGGCTTGTTTAATTTCTTCGTAAGTAGCCGGTTTTTCCAGACGAACTGTCAAATCCACTACTGAAACGTCTGCTACCGGTACCCGGAATGCCATCCCTGTCAGTTTGCCTTTCAGTTCAGGAATTACTTTTGTAACCGCTTTTGCTGCGCCGGTTGCAGAAGGAATGATGTTCTGGTAAGCACCACGACCACCTCTCCAGTCTTTAGCAGACGGGCCGTCAACAGTTTTCTGCGTAGCAGTAACCGCGTGTACGGTACTCATCAGACCTTCAGCGATACCCCATTTTTCGTGTAATACCTTTGCAATAGGAGCAAGGCAGTTGGTTGTACATGACGCATTTGAAACGGCAGTCTGATCTGCAGTAAGTTTGTCATGATTTACACCCATTACATACGTTGGGATTGACTCGTCTTTTGCCGGTGCAGAGAAAACTACTTTTTTCGCACCTGCAGCAATGTGTTTATCGGCATCCGCCTGAGTCAGGAATAAACCTGTCGATTCTATAACAACTTCCACGCCAACTTCGTTCCATTTCAAGTTTGCAGGATCTTTTTCTGCGGTAACGCGGATGGTTTTTCCGTTTACAACGAGATTTCCGTCTACAACTTCGATCGTACCATCAAATTTTCCATGAGTTGAATCATATTTCAGCATATATGCCATATAATCCGGCTCAATAAGGTCATTTATTGCAACAACATCCAGTCCTCTTTTCAGTGCAGCCTTAAAAACAAGCCGACCGATACGACCGAAGCCGTTAATTCCAATTTTTTTGCTCATGGTTTGTGTCTAGTTTGTATAAAATTTTAATAAATTATATATAGGTTCCTTGGTAATCGTTTTGATCTTTAATCCAAACCCATCTGCCACTTTTTCCAGCTCTTTGCCAAAATTTCCTGCCACGATACCGACAAAATGTATCTCGGCGCTTTTATGTTTTGCTGCCATCGGCGCCAGGTAAGTTTCAATATACCGGCTGAACGACAGCGTCAAATTTTTACTGATGTACTCATGCTCCCGGTTCCTGATATAAAAATCAAGAAAGGAACTTAGAAACACCTGCGGATTTGGCTTGCGGTAAACCTTTTCCAGAATCAATGTCCGGTCAAGCTTGAACTCATGATCCATCCGTTTCTGAAGATCAGCCGGAAGTTTCGCTCCGATCAGATCACGCATCAGCATAATACCGAGGTTGTTTGATGACCCTTCATCACCAAGCACAAAGCCCAGGCCGAAGTTGTTCTTTTTGGTCTTTTTCCCGTCGAAATATGCACAGTTCGAACCGCTTCCCAGCGTGCAGATAATGCCTGGCTGTTCACCGCATGCCGCGATGGCTGCGCCATGAATGTCGCTTTCTACCGAGATCCTGCTGTTGCGGAAAAACTCTTTCAGATTGGCAGACAATTCGCGCTGACGCGCGGCTGAAGAAGCGCCGGCTGCAAAAAAGTAAATTTTGCGAATGTTTTCAGCATAATTTACCAGCACACTTTCTTTATTCAAAACCTGCAAAGTCGCTTTTTTATCAGCGAAGCAGGGATTGATACCAGCTGTTCTGCATTCAGCAACCAGGGTTTTGCCGTCGGTTATTTTCCAGTAAGCAAACCTTGAACCGCTGTATACAATGGCTGTCATGTTCTTTAAATCGACAGTACCGATGCCATTTCCAATAAGTCATCTTCCAGCTTGAAGGTATGGGTGTTCAGGGCTTCGTCAAGGCTTGTCAGCTTAACTTCATTGCCCCTTAATCCAACCATCTGGCGGGTTTCACCGTTCAGAAGCGCGTTGACTGCGGCAAAGCCGAGCCTGCTGCCCAGAATACGGTCAAAACTGCTCGGGCTGCCACCACGCTGCAGGTGACCTAAAATAGTCACTTTGGTGTCGTAGTGATCAAACCGTTCCTCAACCTGTTTGGCAATTTCATAGGCACCTCCGTGCTTATGTCCTTCTGCAACGATAACGATGCTCGAAGATTTTTTCGTAGATGCCCCACACTCCAGTTTTGAGATCAGGTCTTCTACACTTGTAAATTTTTCCGGTAACAGAATCGCTTCTGCGCCGCTCGCAATACCGCTTCTTAATGCGATGCAGCCTGAATCCCGGCCCATCACTTCTATAAAGAACAACCGGTCGTGCGAGTCTGCGGTATCCCTGATCTTGTCGATGGCTTCAATTACGGTATTGATGGCCGTATCGTAGCCAAGGGTAAAATCAGATCCGTAAAGGTCATTATCTATTGTACCGGGAATACCGATTACTTTAACGTCAAATTTTTCTGAAAACCTCTTGGCGCCGGTAAACGTGCCATCGCCACCAATCACAACCAATGCATCAATGTCATTGGCCTGTAGATTACGGTAAGCCGTTTCCATACCTTCGTCAGTTTTGAACTCAAGGCAACGGGCCGTTTTCAAAATTGTGCCGCCCATGTGCAGAATATTGCTCACAGACCGTGCATTCATCGGGATGATATTGTTTTCGATCAGTCCACGGTATCCCTGTTGTACACCAAACATATTTCTACCATGGAAGATCCCGGTTCGGATCACCGCTCTGATTCCTGCATTCATTCCCGGCGCGTCACCCCCGGAAGTAAGTACAGCTATGTTTTTGATATTTGGCTTCATTTGAAAGCACGAATATAGTGTGTATTTTTTACACTAAGTAATTTTTTTTGTAATTTTTTGTGTAATCTTGCAACAAGTGCATTTATTTTGTCCACCAAATTAAAGAAAATATTTTGAAGGAAGGTTTAGCTCAGTTCAATTCGGTTTTTTCGATTGACTGTGTCATTTTCGGTTTCGATGGAGGTGAGTTAAAAATACTCCTGATAGAGCGTGCCGAAGAGCCGTTCAAAGACTGGTGGGCCTTGCCGGGCAACCTGGTCAGCGAAGATCAGAGCCTGGATCAGTCCGCTTCTTCGATTCTTACCAGCCTTACCGGGCTGCGCGATATTTACATGGAGCAGTACTATGCTTTTGGCGATCCAGGCAGGCACCCGCAGGGTCGTGTAGTTACGCTTGCCTATTACGCGCTGATCCGCCTGGGCGGCGAGAAAGAGCTTCATCCGGTAACCAGTTATGCAAAGCGAGCTGTATGGTGGTCTGTTAATGACCTGCCAAAACTGGCTTTTGACCATAAGAAAATTTTCGACAAGGGGCTTGAGAAAATCAAGCGCCGCATCAAACATCAGCCCATTGCTTTTGAACTGCTTCCTGAGAAGTTCACGCTTACACAGCTTCAGCATGTTTATGAACTCATCCTGGGCAAAAAACTCGATAAACGTAATTTTCGTAAAAAAATGCTGAGCTTTTCGGTACTCCGCGAACTCAACGAAAAACAAAAGGGCGTTTCCTACCGCGCTGCTACCCTGTACAAATTTGACCGCCGCAAATACGCTAAGTTATTTGGGAAGGAGATATCTTTTTAGATTTCAGTCTGGAGGTTGTCGAGACGGTATATAGGTATTCGTAGTTCGTATTTAGACGTGGCGCACATCTTCTGGATTTGAGATGTGAGATTTGAGTCTTGAGACGTGCAGTAGTACATAGGTATTCGTAGTTCGTATTTGGACAGGGTGCAGAACCCCTCGGCCAGTATGGCGTCTTGAGGGTTTAGGCGCTCAGGGCTTTCAACTTTTCACTTTTGACTTTTAACTTAGAGCGGTCTTTCATCCTTTTTCTTTTTTCTTTGGTATCGTGGAGGGGTCAGGCGCCAAGTGCTTTCAACTTTTCACTTTTGACTTTCAACTCAGAGCGGTCTTCATCCTTTTTCCATTTTCTTTGGTCTCGTGAGGGTTAGGCGCTCAGGGCTTTCAACTTTTCACTTTTGACTTTCAACTCAGAGCGGTCTTCATCCTTTTTCCATTTTCTTTGGTCTCGTGAGGGTTAGGCGCTCAGGGCTTTCAACTTTTCACTTTTGACTTTTACTTAGAGCGGTCTTTCATCCTTTTTCTTTTTTCTTTGGTCTCGTGAGGAGTCAGGCGCCCAGTGCTTTCAACTTTTCACTTTTGACTTTCAACTCAGAGCGGTCTTTCATCCTTTTTACATTTTCTTTGGTCTCGTGAGGGGGCAGCGCCCAGGGCTTTATACTTTCAACTTTTTACTTTCAAATCAGCAACGGTCTTGCCTCTTTGTTCTTTTTCTTTGGTCGCCCTGCTTAAAAGCTCGGTACTTCTAGCCAAAAAAAAACCGGGCTAAACCCGGTTTGTATCTTAGTGCTTCAATTAAGCCTTGGTTGCTGTAAGGTGGTAGGCTACCAGGTCATCTATCGGTGAGCGGATAATTTTGCCGACGCCCATCTCATAACGGTCTGCTACAATGCTCAGGATGTCGCGGAAGCTGTAACCAACCGAACCAACGCAATTCAGTTTGTGGTCTTTGTAGTTCGGGTAATGGATCACCAGGTTCTCGAAAAATGCGGTGAAGGCATAATCGATCGTTGCAAAGGTATAATCTTCAAAGCTGTCTTTGAAGTCGTACAAAAACTTGCTAAAGCTCGCGCAGAAACGGTTTGGTAGCGGTTTGTTGTAAATTTGTTCAAAGATATCTTCATTGGTCAGGGCATAGTTATCGTAAAAAGCTTCACGCAGTCCCTTCGGCATATACCCTTTCATGTAATCAGCCAGGATACGTTTGCCTATGAAAGATCCGCTGCCCTCATCGCCCAGGAAATAGCCAAGAGAATCAATGTTCAGCGTGATGTCCTTTCCGTCGTAAAGACAGCTGTTTGTTCCGGTGCCCAGGATGGCGGCAAATCCGGCTTCGTTGCCAAGCAGTGCGCGGCAGGAAGCCAGAAGGTCATGACCTACATGAATCTGTGCATTTACGAAAACCTTCTCCATCGCATCAGATACTATTTTTTGGTTCGCAGGGGTCGAACAACCGGCTCCATAGTAATATACTTCGGTCAGCTTCTCCCGCTCCAGGTGATCCGGCAGCGACTCATTAAGCGATTTGGTGATATACTCGGTTTTTGAAAAGTACGGATTGTAACCTTCTGTGTTGAAATAAATCTTTCGTCCTGCTTCATTGATCAGGCACCAATTGGTTTTAGTTGACCCTCCGTCGGCAATTACTATCATCTTTGTTTTAGTTTTTACGGCGCAATAAAAGTAAAAATTCTCTAATTAAATACCCGCCGGTGTAAAAAAAATCAAAATGTGTATTATTGACGTGTTAATAAACAACTCATTATCTGTTAATTATCTTGCATAAGTGTGTACAGAATTCATTGTGTAAAAAATACACTATTAAATAATTAAGCGGGAAAAAAGCAATATTTGTGTCTCTGTCGCAACCGGCAGCTAATTCATACAACAACACATGCAAGAGAAGATAGACCTGAGGAGCGATACGGTTACCAGGCCCACGCCCGGAATGCTTGAGGCCATGTTCAGCGCCAAAGTTGGCGATGACGTGTTTGGAGAGGATGAAACCGTTCGGGCACTTGAAGAGAAAGCGGCGGGAATATTCGGAATGGAAGCGGGGTTATTTTGCCCGTCGGGTACGATGACCAACCAGATAGCGATCAAATATTTTACCAGGCCCATGGATGAAGTGATCTGCGACCAGACAGCACATGTTTACCGCTATGAGGTAGGCGGCATTGCCTGGAATTCGGCGGCATCTGTGCGGTTACTTCACGGCGACAGGGGCATCCTGAGTCCTGAGCTTATCGAACCGGAAATCAATGAAGACAATATTCATTATCCCGATTCTACGCTGGTTGTACTTGAAAATACCGTGAATAAGGGTGGAGGAGCCTGCTACCACCTTAACCAGATCGAGCCGATCCATAACCTCTGCAGCATAAAGGGTATCAAACTGCACCTGGACGGCGCGCGGGTTTTTAACGCGCTTGTGGCTACCGGCGACAAAGCGCTACAGTACGGGCGGTATTTTGATGGTATTTCAGTTTGCCTGTCTAAAGGCCTGGGCGCACCGGTTGGTTCTGTACTGCTCGGATCAAAAGACATGATAGCGCGATGCAAGAAAATTCGTAAAGCCATGGGCGGAGGTATGCGACAGGCAGGCTTTCTTGCTGCAGCAGGGATCTATGCGCTTGACAACCATGTAGACAGGCTGCGTGAAGATCATGTGCATGCGCACGCCATCGCCGAAGCGCTTGCCGGTACAAATTGGGTAAGGTCTGTGCTCCCTGCCGAAACCAATATCGTGCTTTTCGACCTCGATCCGCGTATCCATGCTCAAAACGTGGTGCGGCAGCTGGGCGATAAGGGCCTGCTCTGCAACGCTACCGGACCGCATAGCATCAGGATGGTTACGCATCTGGATGTAAGCAGCGCGCAGGTGGACAGGGCACGAGAAATTATCTTAGATTTGGAATACTAGACTGGACGCTATCCCGACACCCCGGGGGAATGGCTCTACACCTGTTTGATAACCGTTCAAAAAATAAAAGATGAAAATTGAGAAGATACTTGTGGCCAACAGGGGGGAGATCGCCCTCCGCATTATGCGCTCTGCGCGCGAAATGGGAATCGCTACAGTAGCAATTTTCTCAGATGCCGACCGTGAGGCCTTGCATGTCAGGTATGCGGATGAGGCCATTTGCGTCGGAGCGCCGGCATCGGCTGAGTCTTACCTGAATATTGATAAGGTCATTGCAGCAAGTTTGAAGACCGGCGCGCAGGCTATTCATCCCGGCTATGGTTTTTTATCTGAAAATCCGGCCTTTGCCCGCGCCGTTCGTGATGCAGGCCTTATCCTGATCGGGCCTTCGCCAGAGGCTATGGAGATCATGGGAAACAAGCTGGCAGCGAAGGCCGCGGCACTAAAATACGGGATACCCATGGTGCCAGGCACTGAGCAGGCTGTAACTGATGTTGCCGAAGCCAAAGCGCGGGCGGCTGAAGTCGGGTACCCCATCCTGATCAAAGCTGCAGCCGGCGGCGGCGGTAAGGGTATGCGCATTGTGCGCGATGCAGGGAGCTTCGAAGAGCAGATGCAGCTGGCGGTTAGCGAGGCCACGACGGCATTTGGCGATGGCGCAGTGTTTATTGAGCGGTATGTCTCCTCGCCGCGACATATCGAGATCCAGGTGCTCGGCGACAGCCATGGCAATATTGTTCACCTGTTTGAACGCGAATGTTCAATACAGCGGCGACATCAGAAGGTTGTCGAAGAAGCCCCCTCTTCGGTGCTTACACCAGAATTACGCGAACAGATGGGGAGGTGTGCAGTCGATGTGGCGCGGTCGGTCAGTTATACGGGAGCCGGAACGGTTGAGTTTATCCTCGACGAAAAGCTTAACTTTTTTTTCCTGGAGATGAATACGCGTTTGCAGGTGGAACATCCGGTAACGGAACTGATCACCGGTGTCGACCTGGTTAAGGAACAGATTCGCATCGCAGCGGGTGAGCCGGTCAGCTTCAACCAGGAGGAACTCAGCATACGCGGTCATGCGGTTGAGCTGCGGGTATATGCTGAAGACCCGGCAAATAACTTTCTTCCGGACATCGGAACCTTACAAACCTATAAGACGCCTCAGGGACCGGGCATACGTGTCGACGATGGTTTTGAACAGGGGATGGATATCCCGATCTACTACGACCCAATGATCGCAAAACTTATTACATATGGAGGCGACCGGAACGAAGCGATTTCCCGTATGCAGCGCGCCATTGCGGAGTATGACATTACCGGGATACAAACAACGCTTGGCTTTGGTAGTTTTGTCATGCAGCATGAGGCCTTCCGGTCGGGAAACTTTGATACTCATTTTGTAGAAAAGTTTTTTAGGCCGGAATTTCTTACTGCTTCTGAAGAAGAGGAGGCGCTCGTAGCAGCGATTGCCGCCCTGTCTTACCTGAAAGAGCGCAGATCTGCACCAGTAGCAGCTACGGCCCAGGCAGCAGAAAACAATTGGATACGTAACCGCAGACAGCTGCGGTAATAAAAAACTTAGGACGACAAACGTGTTTACAGGAATTATAGAAGCGCTCGGTACAGTCCGGGAAATCAGTGCCGAGGGCAGCAACCTTCATTTTATCATCGAATCCGAAATCAGTTCAGGTTTAAAAATCGACCAGAGTGTGGCCCACAATGGCGTATGCCTTACGGTGACAGCAGTAGAGGGCAATACGCATACCGTAACAGCGATCGAAGAAACGCTTCATAAGTCGGCTCTGGGCCGGCTACAGGTCGGCAATATGGTTAACCTTGAGCGCTGTATGCTGATGAATGCCCGGCTTGACGGTCATATAGTGCAGGGGCACGTAGACCAGACTGCTGTATGTGAGTATGTAAAAGAGATGGATGGCAGCTGGGAGTTCCGTTTCAGTTATGATCCTGCAGGCGGCAATGTAACCGTCGAGAAGGGGTCTGTCTGTGTAAATGGTATCAGCCTCACAGTCGTGAATTCAGAAGCCTCGTCATTTTCGGTGTTTATTATTCCTTACACGTTCGACCATACAAGCATTGGCAAAATCGTTCCGGGCGATCTGGTAAACCTGGAGTTCGATATTATTGGCAAATACGTGGCGCGGCTGATGGGCGGCGTGAACCGTTCCGCAATGGATTAGAAAAGTTCTGGCTGTTGCTGCGGATTGCGGTTATACTTGTCGCGGTATGCCTTTGGTGTAAGTCCGGTGTTTCGCTTGAATAATTTCCTGAAGGTTTTTGGGTCGCTGTAACCGCAACGGAACATCACATCTGAAATGCCTTCATTTCTGTCTTCTTCAAGCATTTGTCTGGCAGCTTCGATACGTGTGCGCTGCAGGTATTCAATGGGGGTTAGATTCAACGCTTTTTTAAACCTTCTCAAAAGGTTTCTTTTACAGGATGGAAGGCTGTCTGTCATGTCTTCAATGGTCACAGACGGCTTGCTAAAGGCCGCCTCAATCTTTTCCTGCAGCGCAATGACCAGTTCGTCGCCATGAGCGCGTTCGGGCTGGATAACGCCAAAATAAGATTGCCCGATCCGGTCAATATCAATGGCGAAAAATTTAGCCACTTTAACAGCCATCGGTTTTCCGCAATATTTCTCGATGAGGTAGATCAGCAGGTGGAAGGTACTGGTTGCTCCGCCGCCGGTATAAATTCCGTTCTCATGGGTGATAACCGCAGAGACATCAAGCTGAACTTCAGGGAAAAGCATGGAGAAGGGACGGCTCATTTGAATATGAGTCGTTGCCCTGCGGTTGTTTAACAGTCCCGTTTCTGCAAGCAGGAATGCGCCGGTGCAGAAACTCGCAACCTGAGTGCCGCGTGCCTGCAGCTCGCGGATTACAGGGATAAAGGACCTGTTCTCCGAAAGGGCCGCCCGGATGTCGGTGGTTTCAAAGGCCGGAATCAGCAGGAGACTTGGCTGTGTATTCGCACCCGGTTCAACGCGGCGATACTTCTTATACAGCGTGGCCGCTGTATGATCGCCCGCAAGACCCGTTATCCCGACATCAAAAAACGGCCGACCCGTTTCCTGTTCATGAAAAAAGTTAACGGTATCTAATACGTCGAGAATGACAGCGGTGCTGATCAGCCGGTGTTTTGCCGTAATGAGTAAGAGTACGTTGATCATAGTCGGGGCTTCGGCACCAAGATACGGATTTCGGCGCATTGGTCCATGGATGGTAGATCCCGGCCAATAAGCACGGACCATGGCCTACCGGATATAATCCCGGTCTTCGTCGCTCAGGCCATCGGCGGGAGCACTTTTTGTTGTGGTGCTGTCAATGCGGTCGTCGTAGCTCGTGACAGTTGTTTTTGGTCTGCCTACCAGGAAACCAAGAATAAAGCCGATTACCACGCAAACGCCGATGACAAGCAGTTTCGAAACGGGAACATCCTCGACAAACAGGAAGTTAAAATCTACCGCGTCGGTATTAACCATCAGGAAAACGGTTACGAGGACCGTAAAGATGATAATGAAGATAGTTTTTGCACTCATTTTATAGATGTTTAAAAGCTGTAATTAAAAGAAAATTCTAATATCGGCTTTTGATTATAAATTCTGTTCACAAACACCGCTCTGGCGCCGAGGTCTATAACAGGTTGATACCGCAAAAGGTTCATGCTGCTCATCAATTCAAAGCCAAAAGTTTTTGGTTCTGATAAATTCGTGTCTTTGGCGATGTTCTCATAGTGTGAAAACAAACCACCCCGAATATTCCTGATGTAGGCAAGCGGTCCAATCTCCCAGTCAGGAAAAGCTATAGGAAAACGATAATTTAGCAAAAGGGTGTTTTGGAGTGTGCTTCTTGCGCGAATGTTATTGTACCCGTATACGGTGGGTATGCCAACGGCGAAACGGTTGGCTCCTTCGGCCTGCTGATAACTGAAGCTGGCCAGTGTGGAATGATTTTTCAGCAGTCCGGGAAAATAGAAGAAACTTTCCAGCGATAGGATATGACCTGGAAGAGCCTTATCGAACGGCTGGTGGTCGTAGCCAAATCTCACGATCTGTGCAAACTTTGGCGCAATATCGCGTTCCGCCCGGCGAACCTGGTGAGAGAATGAAAAAGCATACTCAAGCGGAAATTGCTGGCTGCTGGCAAAGCTGGCTGGAAGATTCTGAAATGCATAGCGCTCCGTATAACTCGTGCCGGCCTGGGCCGAAAAACTGTAGTTGTGGTTGCCTGCATTAACAGATAATGGAAGGGATGCGCTTAGTTTAACATAATTTTCGCGCCAGTCGCCCTGTTGCATGACGCCTCGGTTGCTGTAGAAGGTCCTGCGTGGACGGTTCCGGTAGAGTACGCTGATCACGGGGTATAACGCACGGTAGTAAATATCCGCCGTGTACTCAAAACGTTTCAGATCGCTGTGGTATTTAGCCGCGCTGTAAACGCTAAACGTGTTCAGCAGATTGTCTGACTGAAGCTCCAGCCCGGCAGTGTTCCGGTCGTCAACGATGGGGACAATGCTGTGGAAATTTAAAAGATCTGCAAAGCGGCTGTATTTTGAAGAAGTCCTCGGCTCCTGGGTGACGGGCTCTTCAAAAATATTTCCGGTTGCCTCCTGAGCTGTAGCGGCGGCGGCAAAAAACGGAAAGTTACTTTGCGGAACCGCGGCTGGATCAAACTTAGTTTCTGCAATGGTCATGCCGGTCGCCGTGTAATTGTTAAACACAAGCAGGTTGCCGCCTGCCGGGGAAGGGTTAAAAGCGCCGTATTTAGAGGCTGTCAGAGCGCTTATCTCTTTCGATTTGATGTCCAGCATGTAAATGTTGTCAACGCCGCTGTAATGGGCGTTAAATGCGATATTTTCTCCGACATACACGGGTCTGCCCAGTTGTTGCCTTTCAAACGGGGTAAGTTGCTTGGTTTCATTTCTGCTGTTAACTTCAAAGATTGCCTTGCCTTTTTCGCTTACCGCGATGTAGGCGATGCGCCTGCCTGACTGGTCAAATGCCGGCGTCTGGAGAATGTGGTTTTCCGGGTTTTGAAAGGTCTTCAGAACCCCTCCGTTTATGCCGTCTAAAACGACGAGTTTGAACTCATTTTTAAGGTCGACACTGACCGCAACAATCTGTTTGCCGTCGGCCGAAAATGACGGCGAAAAAAGCCGTGATCTGCTGCTTATTTTTTGTGTCTTTTTTGTGCTGAAATCGTAGCTGCAAATCACGCTGTAAGTTCGCTGTTTGTAGCGTGGATCTTCGCGGATTTCATCCCATACAATTTTGCCGGCGGCATAGCTGAACCAGGGCAGTTCCTGACGTCCGATTCCGACGAGACGTTTCTCATTTTTGTTTGAATCGATCACAACAAAATGCGGCGGCTCGGCCTTGCTGCTTTTTAATGCAAGGACTTCTCCGGAAGGAAGGCGAACCGGCAGGTGGTAGTCAGTTGCAAACCGGGGACGCCTCTGTAACTCCGGATAATTTTCAACCGGCGTGGCTGCGGCCTGGGAAGACCATTGGGCAGCGGCTCGCTCCTGACTGGCGAGGAAATGCCGGCGCGTCGTCTGGCCGGTTAGCTTTTTCAGGCTTTGCGAAAACGGGTAAGGTCTGAAGGGGCGCTCTTTAATGTCAGCCAAAAGGCTGTCACTGAAAAACTGGCCTGACTGATTTCTGAGATCGGCCATCAACACGTAACCCAGTTGATAGTAGCCGGGAGTCACATCCCGGTTAGAACCGAAGTACGCTTTGCTGTAACTGTATCGTTTTCCTTCAAGCACATTTGCACGCCAGGCCATAATCCATGAAGGCTGTCGCCCGCGTCCCGACATTGTAAGGGCGGTCTCATTCACAACAGCATCGCCTTCGAAAAACCAGGTTGGAATGCTCAGTCCGAACCAGGCAAAATAAATCATTTCAGGAAAGGGCTTGCGCTGAGAGTCTGTCAATTTGTCAAACTGCGCGATGTGCCTGAGTTCATGCACAGCCAGGTTGTTCAGCCAGTCCTGGCTGTCGAATGCCTGGGGCGGAGTAGTAAAGAACTCAGACTTCCGCGGACCCAGTTGCACAAAGCCGTTTGCAATCACACCCCGGTTCTGCAACAGGATAGGAATGCGCGTTCCTTTTAGCCGGTAGCCAGCTGCAATAGAGGGGTAGATTGCTGGTAGGGTAGTGGCCATTCTTTGTGCGTTAGTCTCCAGCTCAACGGGGTAAATGATCCGGAAGCCTCCGCTGTCAATTTTTCTCCATTTTACACTAAGCGGATTTTGGGCCGAGGGGAAGAGTTGCGCATTTGAGTGTAGCGCATAAAAAGTTGATATAAATAAGCTTAAAATGCTGATCGTATGTTTATTAAATGGATTCATATGCGGCCGTTCCCGTGTATGCTAAAAATATTAGTATTTTAAACTTTAGTTCTATTCTTTAAATTCATTAAAAATTTAAGTTAAAGCAAATCAAAATCCTGATAATGATGAAAATGTGATCTTGGTTAATCCAGTCGTAATCTTATAAAAACGTCTCGAAAATTCTCCATTATTCAATTTTAAATCCATCATGAAGCTGAAATTATCTGATTCTACTTTGAGGTGCTGAAAATACACTAATTAATCGGATTGCCGGCGCCTTGCGTGATTATTTCCAAATGTAATGTGTAGTTTATGTAAGCCTTTATTAGCGTTAAGCGACTCAATATTGCCGGTATTAATCGTTGTTGAAATGATTGCCGGACCGATCAGTGTGGGCGATAAACTCTGCAAAATTTATAGGTTTTGCTAACGGCATTATCAGTGAAAGCTCAGCGGATAAAATATTTCAGTCACCTTTTTTTGCGATAATCCGGCCTTCTGTAATGTTGCTTTCTGCCACGAATTGACCTGAAAAGCGCACATTACTGATATCGTTTCTGGTCATATGGAAGTAGGGTATGCTGCCATGTTGACATGGTTTATAGGGATGCTAACATCAACTGAAAAATGGAAGTTGCAGGCTTTTTGAGCCGAAAAGAGCGCGTGCCCGGCGGCACTTAGCGAAGGTAATAATTCAGGTTATCTGGAATCGTTCGGGAGTCGCTATGTACGCTTCGTGGGGGTATAGCGACATGTAAAGTCCTCGGAATGTTTCCAGCCTGAAAGGTCGTGTCTAGGGTTCTCAAAGGTGTAACGCATCCTTGGTATTGACCTGAATTACTTAAATGCCAAAGGCCGTAAAGTTGTCTCAGCGGGTAATATGCGACATAGAATTTTGCTTTGCGTATAGGGCATTCTAAAATGATTTCAGGGCCAAATACATGCGGTCCGCTTTCCTCTGAACAGGAATCAGACATGTTCATTTCAGCCCGGAGCAGACCTAATTGTGGTGTAAGCAGCTGGCGGATTCCGCTGTATCTTCGCCCGGAATTCCCGAGGTTTGGCGCTCAAAGTATCGCTGGGCCCTGGCTTATTTAAGTTAATATAGTATGGTTTTTTGACTTGCTTTACTGGCTGCGACCTCCTCAGGGTCTGCCCGGAAGGTGGACTGTTTGCAGCTAAATCCGGCAACCGGAAGCGCAATATCTGTAACATTCCGGGAGCCTGATTTCGTATAAATCAGCCGGTCTTGTTCATATGCTTTTTGCATGAGACCTGGTTACGGCGCCTATCTTTTGCTGCTTTTTTCGGGAGACCGGCAAGGCAGGCGGACGCCGTTTTGGTCGTTTCCAACGGGCTAAAACCCCCTCAAATATGGTTCCAGATCCTGTCATTTTCACCGGTCTTTTTCACCGGTTTTGGATGTGAAAAAGCGTCCTGTCCGGGATAAAATCTGGCGCGTTGCAGACTTCACAATCGTGTCTTAAAAGTTAACTTTTTAAGGCCGCTTTCCTGGCTGAATTGAGTGAAAAGCTAAGTGTCGCAAAACGCCCTAAGCGGGTAAAAACCGGCTCCCCGGATTGAGCGTTTTTTTGGTTGTTAACCCGGGGTTTTTATGGCGTTTTTTTTGGGAAATTTTTGATGTCGTATATGGACTGTTATGCCTGTTTTGCGACAGTGTTTTTCGGCCTGTTCAGATGTCTGCCTGCACGTCGTTTCAGATACATTGGGTAAAGAAATACAGCAGCAAGGATGAGGCATGCGCCGGCGTAAAAGCCCAGGCTCATCTGCTCTTTTGCGCCGAAAATCAAAAGGGCCAGTAATACGCCATAAATAGGTTCAAGATTGGTCACGAGCGCAACTGTAAACGCAGAAAATTCCCGCATAACGCCTACCGCGAGGACATACGCCAATGCCGTGCAGATCGTCCCTAAAACGAGGAGAAAGAGCCAGTCGCTGGCCGACAGGTCAAACCGTTCCTGTAGCAAGGAACCATCAAACAGACGGTAAATACTGATCCATACAAAGGCAGCAATCATCTCGTAGAAGCTGATCACAACGGGCTCCTGCTTGTTGACCAGCTTTGAATTCAGCGTAGAAAACAAGCTCGCCGAGAATGCTGCCAACAGGCCGGCAGCAATACCCCAGGCATATCCCGTTTCGAATTTGAAGATCAGAATGATACCCAGAATGATGATGATGCCAACAATTACATTGCCCTTGTGTATGCGTTGTTTTTTGAGAAGCGGCTCCAGGAAAGAAGTAAAGAGGGTAACGGACGAGAGGCAAACCAGGCCGACAGAGACTGTTGAAGTTTTGATCGATTGAAAAAACATGATCCAGTGAAGCGCTACAATACCACCCACGCCAAATAATTTAAGCAGGTTTTTGCGGTCTGTACGGTATTTCTTGCCTGAAAGTATAAACCAGATCCAGAGGGCCAGGGTAGCGATCAGTACGCGGTACCAGACCATCGTCACAGCGCCGATAGAAATTGCTGCTCCGAGAATGCCGGTAAAGCCCCAGATAAATACCGTGGAATGCAGAATCAAAAGATTTTTTTTGCCGGTTGTTTGCTCAACGGCAGTCGGATTGCTCATCATTGAGCGCAAATTTAAGTTATTTCGGCGCCTTTTTGAGCAGCACGAAGCCCAGAACGCCAAACAGGGCAGTAGGCAGGATAGCTGATATGAGCGGCGGGAAGCCACCCTTTAACGAAAACATTTGCGCAAACTGGTTTAGTACGATATATAAAAAGCTGAGAACAATTCCGATACCGAGAGGTAAACCTACTCCGCCGCGCACTTTTCTGCTTGATAGTGCCACGCCGATCAGCGTAAGTACGAATGCCGAAAGCGGGTGGAAATAACGCTTGTAACGTTCAAAAAGAAGGTCGTTCATGATGCCTGACCCACGTGTTTTTTCCTTCCTGATTTTATCTGAAAGCTCGCGCATGCTCAGGTTTTGCACAACATTATCGTAGGCAGAGAAATCATCAGGTCGCATATCCAGTACCGTGTCTTTTTCCTTACCTGTGCCGTAGATCATCTGTTCTTTTAAGCCGTTTACGCTTCTTACAGAATAGTTAGACAGCTTCCAGACACGTTTGGTAGAATCCCATTTGATCTGATCGGCTACCAGTTTTTTGACCAGCACATCCCCGTTGAAATTATCGAGTGAAAACCGGTAGCCCATATTGGTCCGGTTATCGAAATTGTCGATGTAGATATACGTTTTGTCATCCAGCTTCATGTGAATATTTGACTTTGACGAAGGGTCGTTACGTTTCACATACGTGTTCTCAAAATCGTTCTTAAGCTTATTCGTATAGGGCAGAACATAGAGATTAGAAGCGAGATTAAACGCAAAGATCAGGAATGCAGAGAAAAAATAGGGGCCGAGAAAGCGGTTAAAACTTACGCCACCGCTGAGAATCGGCACAATTTCGGTCTGGTCTGCCATCTTCGCTGTAAAAAAGATAACCGCAATAAAATTGATTAGCGGCGACAGCATATTGACATAAAACGGTACCGAGCCTGCATAATATTTAGTCAGGATTCCCCAGAAATCCAGCTTGCTCTCCATGAAATCGTCCAGCTTTTCAGAGAGGTCAAAAATCACAATGATCAGCACAAAAATGCCCAGGGTAAATAAAAATGTACCCAGGTATTTCCGTACAATATAACGGTCTATAATGTTTGTCTTTTCTCTGAGGAAGTTCACGCTACAACTTACTGCCTAAAATCTGTACCATTTTATTTTTCCATTCGTAAAATGTCCCCGCAAGAATGCGGTTCCGGGCTTCAGTAACCAGCCAGAGATAGAAATGGAGATTGTGAAGCGTAGCAATCTGCGCCCCTAACATTTCTTTCGAGTGGATCAGGTGACGAAGATACGCTTTTGTGTGCATGCGGTCAACGAGAAGGTCGCTGTCTTCCTCAATAGCAGAGAAGTCATTTTCCCACTTTTTGTTCCGTATGTTGATAATGCCTTGTTTTGTAAACAACATGCCGTTTCGGGCATTGCGGGTGGGCATCACGCAGTCGAACATATCAACGCCGAGTGCGATATTTTCAAGAATATTTACGGGGGTGCCCACGCCCATCAGGTAGCGTGGCCGGTCTTCAGGCAGAATATCGCACACGATTTCCGTCATGGCATACATTTCTTCGGCAGGCTCGCCAACAGAAAGTCCGCCGATGGCGTTACCTTCCCGCTCCATACTGGCTATGAATTCGGCAGATTTAATACGCAGATCTTTGTATACAGAACCCTGTACTATTGGAAAAAGCGTCTGACTGAACCCATATTTTGGTTCGGTACGGTCAAAATGAGCGCAGCAGCGCTTAAGCCAGCGGTGTGTCATCTCGACCGAATCAGCGGCATAGCGGTAATCGCAGGGGTAGGGTGTACATTCATCAAAAGCCATAATGATATCGGCACCAATGCTGCGCTGGATATCCATAGCATATTCAGGCGTAAAAAGATGCCGCGATCCATCGATATGCGAGTTAAAAGTAACGCCCTCTTCCTTGATCTTTCTGACATTACTCAGCGAATAGACCTGATAGCCGCCGCTGTCTGTAAGAATCGGACGGTCCCAGCCAATAAATTTGTGAAGGCCACCGGCCCTTTCAAGGGTGTCTATGCCCGGGCGCAGGTAAAGATGATAAGTATTGCCCAGAATAATCTGCGCATCAATATCTTCTTTCAGCTCACGCTGATGAACCGCTTTAACAGTGCCGGCGGTGCCAACAGGCATGAAGATGGGCGTCTGAATGGCCCCGTGATCGGTTGTGACTACTCCGGCCCTGGCTTTGGATGACAGGTCTTTTGCCTGTAAATCAAATTTCATATGTGTGTTTTGAAAAAACAGCGCAAATTACGAAAAAAGCGCGGGCCTGAGAAGGGGCCTGGTGTTACAAGAGGAGTAAGGACAAGGATGCTCCGGTCAACGATCATAGACACTGCGAGCCGCCTTCCGCTTTACCACTCAATCTCCTGCGGTTCCCTGAGGCTTCTGCGCACTTGTGTTGCCCACTCATGCGATCACTATCGCCATAGACGCAGCACGCTGCTTTTCAGTGGCACCGCGCCCTGACAAATAACTTATAAGGTAAACGTG
The DNA here is from genome assembly GCF_004138205.1 of Pedobacter sp. SYP-B3415. Lineage (GTDB taxonomy): Bacteria > Bacteroidota > Bacteroidia > Sphingobacteriales > Sphingobacteriaceae > Pedobacter. The sequence continues at coordinate 181,944 of NZ_RXNQ01000001.1, read as the reverse complement.
GGACTTACAACCACACTTCTAGCTCAATGACTTTTCAACACCGCCGGTTTTTGCGGTTAAAAAATCAGAAATTTGTCGTTTTGTAAAATCGTGAACTTCACCCAGTTTGATCTAATTTTGCTTGCCGCTCTCGCCGTATGCCTGTTGTTGCAGTTATACTATACTTTATTTGTGCATTCGCGGTTGCTCAGACATACATCCAACGAATCAGCTCCGGCTATACATCCGCTTAGCGTCATCATATGCGCGCGAAATGAGGCTCTGAACCTTGAAAAATTCCTTCCTGCAGTCCTGGCTCAGGACTTCCCTGAATTTGAAGTCATTGTAGTTAATGACCGTTCGTGGGATGGAACAGCTGACTTGCTTGAGCGAATGGCTGCTTCGGAACAGCGTCTGCGTATCGTCACTGTCTCAGAAAACGATAAGTTCCGTGCGGGGAAAAAGTTCGCCGTGACAATGGGTATCAAAGCTGCTAAATACGATTGGCTTGTTTTTACTGATGCAGACTGTATCCCGACATCAGATCAATGGCTCAGGCACATGCAAGTGCCCGCATCCCCGCAAACGGAGATCGTTCTGGGTTATTCACCCTACATCAGAAAACGCGGATTGCTGAACGCACTGGTCAGATTCGAAACTTTCTTCACTGCGGTGAATTATTTGTCGTTTGCACTGAAGGGCATGCCATATATGGCTGTGGGCCGCAATATGGCCTATAAAAAATCACTATTTTTTAAAAATAAGGGCTTTGCTGCGCACATGCATATCCCTTCGGGCGATGACGACCTTTTCGTAAACGCGAACGCAACATCATCAAATACCGAAATTCGCATTGCCGCTGATGCGCATGTTTGGAGCGAGCCAAAAACAACCTGGTTGACCTATCTTCGGCAAAAGAAAAGGCATGTGGGAGCAGGCAAATTTTATAAAAAAAAGCACCAGTTTATTCTCACCACGCAGATCGTTTCACAATTTTTATTTTATGTGCTTCTTGGTGCAGGGCTTTGTTTTCAGGATACACGTTATCCGGCCTTATCCATAGGTTTATTCAGTGTGGTTGTCCGTTCTCTGGTTTATCCCCGTTTGCTGTCGCGTCTGAACTGCAGGGGCCTGCGGTGGTGGTTCCCCCTGCTGGATCCTATTCTTTTTCTTTTTCTGACCTTTAATGGTCTTATTGCTATTTTTATCAAAAAAGTTCAATGGAAATAACATCCGCTATTATTCAGAAATATTTTCCGGATCTTTCAAGCCAACAGATCGATCAGTTTGAACGGTTATATGAGCTGTATAGCTTCTGGAATGCGCAGATCAATGTGGTGTCAAGAAAGGATATCGATCTTTTGTATGAGCGGCACGTATTGCATTCGCTGGGCATTGCCAAAGTGTGCCGGTTCACTGCGGGCGAGACGGTCCTGGATGTTGGTACCGGTGGTGGTTTTCCCGGCATTCCACTGGCCATTCTTTTTCCGGAAACATCATTCCACCTGGTGGACTCAATCGGTAAAAAAATTAAAGTTGTAAATGAGGTAAGTTCTGCCCTTGGGCTCACAAACCTCCGCGCTGACCATCTGCGGGCTGAGCAGCTGAAAGAGAGCTACAATTTTATCGTATCGCGCGCGGTCACGCGCTTGTCTGAATTTTATCCCTGGATAAAAGGCAAAATTAAAAAACAGAATATCAACGCACTTCAGAACGGGATCCTGTACCTCAAGGGCGGTGACCTGGAAGAAGAAATAGCTGAATCGGGGCTGCCTGCTCAGCTATTTTCACTCGCTGATTTTTTTGAGGAGCCATTTTTTGAAACGAAATACGTCGTTTATATACCGCAGTAATACGGATGGCTTACATGTTATCCATTGCATATAGCAGACAGGTTTCATAAAAAAACCGGGCCTTTCGACCCGGTTTTTCAACTTATTTATAACCATCATTTTGCACCAGAACACCCTGGCTCCGGTCAATCTGATCCTGCGGAAGCGGGAAGTATTCATCCCGGGGTTCGAACGTTATACCCTGTAAATAGTTAAAGAAACCACCTTCAAAGGCGAAATAACTTTCAAGAACCTGTTTAGCTATACCCCAGCGAACCAGGTCATAAAAGCGGTGACCCTCCATAGCAAGTTCCAGCCTTCGCTCGCGGCGCACGGCCTCACGCGCAGCATCAGCGCTTGCGAAAGCAGGGTACTGGCCTACGTTATATGCCGCGGCAGCAGATCCGCCTACACTTTTTGGTGCCAGGTTGGCTGCGCGCTGTCTCACTTTGTTGATTCGCACAAGTGCGCCGCCAAGGTCCCCGCTTTCAATCTGGCATTCAGCGGCCATCAGGTAAACATCCGCCAGGCGGATGATATTCACATTCAGACCGGTTACGTTTGTATTGCCGGGACCGGTACCGCTCGAGATCTGCGATGACTCGATCGTATTCTTATAGGCAACAAAAGGACCGCCGTTCGAGGGGTCACGAATCCAGGTATCGCCGGCCATATTGCCCCAGTCGCGGAAGGGAACACCGCGTCTTCCAACTGTATAGTCAAGCCGCGGATCAACCGCAAGAGAGCGGTCTATCGTATAACTTGCCTTTTGCGCAGCGCTGAGTCCGAAGTCAGATTTGTATGGATTGGTCCGGTAAGCCGCGGTGCTGAGTGGCAGGCCGGCCGCATCTACGCGGTATGCGTTCACGAGATCGATGGTAGGCTGATAGAATCCGCAGCAGGTAATTGGGAGGCCGTTACCATAAGGAAAGTTCAGGATATCACCCACGTTTCCGTTGTCGCCACCGGTACCGTCTGTACCCACCGCATGCTGCACTGAAAAGACTGCTTCAGGCCCGTTTTCCTTTGTAATATCAAAGTTGTCGGTGTAGGGAAGCGTAACGATATCAGGCCGCGCAGCAATTACGGCATTGAATTGTGTAAGTGCTTCGGCATATTTTTTCTGATATAAAAATACCTTTCCCAAATAGGCCTGAGCGGCAATTTTATCCACCCGGCCGATCTGTCCCAGCGGTTTTGCAGCTGTAAGGTTGTCTACCCCAAACTGGAAGTCGGCAACAATATTCGGATAGATATCCGCATTGTTAGGCACCAGAGGCGCTGTAGTTGTTTCGCTGATGTAAGGAACATTTTTGAAGACCCTGACCAGGAAAAAATAATAGTGACCTCTCAGTATTCTCGCCTCTGCCTGGATTTCTTTTGCCCGGGCATCAGAGAATTTTCCGGCCCCGCCCTGCAGCGCAGCAAGAATTTTCAGGGTATTGTTGCAGCGTTTGATGCCTTCGTAACACCTTTCCCACAGGTTCAGCAGGTTGTCATTTGTACTCGTCGGCGCATGCTGCTCAAGCAGGTTCATGTTCGGCTGGTCGCCGTTGTTACTTCCCTTATGGGCGTTGTCTGATGTGACCTCACCAAATAACCATTGGCTCGGTGCAGCCCCATAGTTGCCATATGTTCCATTTACATTTCCATTTAACAGGCCATAGGCGCCAATCAACAGCCCTTCCACACCATCCTGCGTAGTTAGCTGGTCAGGGGTAAGTTGGGCCTGCGGATTCTTTTCGAGAAAGTCGCTGCTGCAGGAGAACAGGAACATGCAGGTCAGCGATACACAGATATATTTTAGCTTTTTCATGTTTTCGGTTTTACGTTAAAATCCAACATTGATGCCCAGAAGAAATTGTCTTGGGGTAGGGTAAATGCCAAGGTCTACGCCCGGGGCTGAAAATGTTGACGACAGCTGACTTACTTCAGGATCCAGGCCGGTGTACTTGGTTAGGGTGAACAAGTTCGTAGCACTGGCATAAATCCGGAAGTTAGAGATGGCCTTTGTTTTGCCAAATACTGATGTCGGGATTTTATAGCCAATCTGCAGGTTCCTCATCCGGAAAAAGCTGCCATCCTGGATATAATAACTTGATGAAGCGTACTCAAAATCAGAAACACCGTTGTATGGAGAGGGTGTCAGGCTTGAGGGGTTTGAAGGGCTCCAGGCATCAAGCAGGCGCGTGCTTCGGGCGCCGTCGAAAGTAGGGAAGTCTGTGAAATAGCGGGTAGCTTCGTACAAGTCATTTCCCTGAGAACCGTTAAAAAACATAGCGATATCCCAATTTTTCCATGCCGCATTCAGGCTTAACGAGTAAATAAAGTCCGGATAAGGATTGCCAATGGTCGTTCTGTCATCGGGTGTAATGCTGTTGCTGCCATCAATATCTCTGAACTTAAGGCCGCCTACACGTGCGCCGGTGTATTTTGCAACGTTTGGATTTGCAAGGTCTGCAGCAGTATAGATACCATCGACTTCATAACCATAAAATGCTGCGAATGGCTCGCCGGTTTTAAGGCGGCTTGTAGTCAGGCTTCGCAGGTTGTTGTATGGCTGCTGAGCTACGTTGGGGGCAAGTTTTGTCAGCGTGTTCACGTTCCGCGAAACATTGATACCGGCATCAAACGTAAAATCGCTTTTGGTGTTTCGGCCGTAGTGATAGAAAAGTGAAAGCTCAAAACCTTCATTCGTCATATCGCCAATATTGGTAAACGGGGACCTGCCAAGTCCGACGGCTGTCGAAGGCAATGGTACCGGATAAAGCATGTCAGTTGTTTTCCTGTTGTACCAATCAATCGAACCATCAATTGTTGAGTTCAAAAACGCAAAGTCCAGACCAATGTTCAACGATCTTAATGCTTCCCATCTCACGTCCGGGTTTTGGTAATCAACTTGGGCAACGCCGGTCAGCAGGCCGTTGCCTCCCCCAACTGGATACGCTGTTGTTATAATTGATGACTCGAAGCGGTCAAGGTACTGGAAACCCGGGATACGCTGGTTACCGGTTTCTCCGTAACCAACACGCAGCTTCAGGTCATTAACCCATTTTGATTCTTTAAGAAAACTTTCCTGAGACAAGCGCCAGGCAGCACTTGCAGCGGGGAAATACCCGTACTGGTAATTGCTGCCGAAATTTGATGAACCGTCGCGCCGGATAGTTGCGCTAAGCAGATAGCGGTCATTGAATGCGTAATCGGCCTTCGCGAAAAGCGAGAATAGTGCACCCACAGAGCCCGTACTGGAGTTACTGATGTTCGATGCACCCACATTCAGGTAGTAATAATCCTGGTTACCAAGAATAAAATAGTCATTTCTACCCCCGTTCAGCTGGCGGTTCCTTGATTTTATGGCTTCGGTGCCGGCAAGCAGGGTAAGCCGGTGGCGCTCCATCTCAAGGTTATAGGTCAGGGTATTGGTCCAGGTCCAGTCTGTCGTGTAACCCTGATATTCGTTGAGGTTATTTGAGTTATTGCCTTCAGAGAATTCCAGGTTTGGATAACGCATGCTCATGCCGTTGTAATTCTCGTACCGGAGACCAAAGCTTGTTCTTGCCGTCAGACCTTTTATAATATCCAGTTCGCCGAACACATTCCCGAAGAAAAAGTTGCTCCGGTTCTTATTATCCTTTGCTCTGAACAGCGTGGCAAGCGGGTTTTCGGCGTTACCAAGCTGGCTTCCGCGGCTGCCCGCGTAGTTGCCCATGATGTCGTACACGGGGATAATGGTTGGTATCCTGTAAGCCCAGCCGATTGCACTGCCCTCAGCCTGGTAACCACCCGATGTGTTCGGATTAACCCCAAAGCCAAAGCCTTCAGAATAACTGTATTGTGCATTTTCGCCAAAACGCAGCCGCTTGTTGAAAGCTGAAAGCCTGGTGTTTGACCGGATGTTGTACCGTTCAAAACCGGTATATTTTATCGTTCCACGCTGGTTCAGGTAACCGCCGGTAAAGGCATAACTGGAATTTTCACCACCGCCGGTGGTACTGAGCTGGTAGTTCTGAATGGGTGCATTCTCTGTGATCTCATCGAACCAGTTTGTTCCGGCCTGGTTGGCGCGTGTGATCTGGTAAAAGGTAGAAGGATTGCGCGAATACAGGTAACGGGATGGGTCAGCATCGGCGGCTGTGATTTCCTGCCCTGTTTTGCCACCAGCCACAAGGTACTCAGGGAGAGTTGGACTGCTTCCGCTGCCATAGTTGGTGCCGGTAGCGGGCGTTTTGCCCGCATTGCGGTAACTGGCGAACATGTATTCAGCATACTGAATCGGACTCATCATTTGCGGGAAAGCGTCCTTGCGTGGCGCCTGCGAGCCGTAATAAACGTCGAGGTTGATACGCGGCGGACCTTCCGTTCCGATCTTGGTTGTAATGATCACGACACCGTTGTTGGCCCGGGCACCATAGATCGATGCTGCTGATGCGTCTTTGAGCACCTGCATGCTTTCAATATCGTTCTGGTTTAGCCAGGAAAGTTTGCCTTCGTAAGGCATACCGTCTACCACATAAAGCGGGTCGTTATTATTAATGGTACTGTTGCCGCGAATACGGATCTGCGGCGTAGATCCCGGAGCGCCGTCGTTAATGATCTGTACGCCGGGTGCCTTGCCTTGCATCGCCTCGACAGCACTGGCAGCCGGTTGGGCTTTCAATTGCGCAATGTCGACGATGGCAACAGAGCCCGTCAGGTCTTTTTTGCGTTGTGTGGTATAGCCGGTCACCACAACCTCGCTCAGATCCTGGGTTGATGGTTTTAGCATAACGTCGACGGTTGTGCGGCCGTTGACAGCCGCTTCGCTTCTTTCAAAACCGACAAAAGAAATGACCAGCGTGGCGTTCGCCTGGCTCAGTCTGATCTGGTAATTTCCGGAAGCATCTGTGGTAACTGTGTTGGTGGTGCCTTTTTCCATAATAGTAGCACCGGGAATGGGTTCGCCCTTATCATCGAGAACAGTTCCTTTGACAGTGGTTTGGGCAAAAACCTGGAGTGTGCAGAAAAAGCACAGCAAAAAGGGCAGGACAAGCCGCACCCATGGGTAAGGTTTTTTCATGGAGTTTACAGTTGGTTATAAATGGATAGTTGATTTTTGCAGTTCGGAGTATAGTCACCCGGGCGGGCTCAACCCCTGCCTCTGCAGAGCAGGCATAGCAAGCGTAAATAGCAACATAAGAAATAGGTTAGACACTACAAGATACTTATATGTCTTTTAAAAAAAGAAATAAAACCGAGAAATTTACTTTGTTAATCGGCCGCGGGAAGTCGGCTGCCTAAAATGGCGGCCATAGCCGCGGCTTTAAGCAAACATTCTTCGTATTCAGTTGCCGGATTTGCGGCAAAAGTTATGGCACTGCCTACCTGAAAGGAGAGGTATTTTCGTTTGGCGTTATATAAAATACTACGAATAACGACGTTAAAATCAAAGTCATCATCTGGGTTGAAATAACCTATGGCGCCTGAATAGAGGCCACGCCTGCTGGTTTCAAGGTCCTCAATAAGCTGCATGGCCCGGATCTTGGGTGCGCCGGTCATGGAGCCCATCGGAAAGGTGTGCTGTATCGCCTCTACGGCGCTTACCGACGGATCAAGTTTGCAACTTACCGTAGAGATCATTTGATGCACCTGGCGAAAGGAGTAGATGCCAAACAACTCATCGACCTTCACGCTGCCGCGCAGGGCGCTCCGGGTCAGGTCATTTCGAACAAGATCAACGATCATTACATTTTCAGCCTGCTCTTTGGCATCAAGACGAAGCTTTTCAGCCGCCGCCTTGTCAGCCGCTTCATCTGCTAACCGTGCTGCGGTACCTTTGATTGGCTGGGAGATAAGCCGGTCGCCACGCTTACAAAGGAAACGTTCAGGACTGGCGCACAAGGCGTAAAGGTCCTGTAGTTTGAAATAGGCTGCAAAGGGCGTAGGGGAATAGGCGTTCAGGGCTGCAAACACAGAGGCCGTATTGATAGTCGTATATTCTGCAAAGAACTCCTGGCAGAAATTCAGCTCATAAACCTCGCCAAGCGTTATTCGCGACCTGATCTGTTGAACCCGGTCAAGGTACTGTTGCCTGCTTAGCCGGCTGCTGATGCTGATTTGTGCCTTGTTTGCAGCCGGTAGGGTACATGCATTAATATCGTTTAATATGTCTTCGTTCCCGACCAGCACTTCGGCTTTCCCGTTGCGCCAGCCCACTACATGTACCGGTGAAAAAAAATAAAGACCCGGAAATTCGATATAGTCGGGATTTGACGAAGAAAGTTCTTCCGTTTCATTTTTCAGGTCGTAGCTAAAGAACCCAAACAGCCAGCCTGGGTACTTATTTCTGAATTGCAGAAGCGCAGAAAAGGCAGCTCCCGGCTGTTCACAAAGCTCGGCAGACACACCCGCAGCCACCAGAAATTCATAACCGGAAAACCGGTCGCTTGTATAGCTGTTAGAATCGAGCAGGCAGCAGACGGGGAAACTGTCTGCCCAGGATAATGCTTTAAGCCTGAAGTCGCTGCTGTTCATCTAGAGTGTAAAACGTCGCCAAAACTACACAAAATGCCAAAAAAAAGCAGCCTGCTCGTTAAACAGGCTGCCATATAGCTAACAAATGTCCGGTTAATGGAGAACCAGCGTCTGCGTACGATCGGGACCTACTGAAAGGTATTTGATCGGCGTTTCAAGTTCTTTTTCGAGATACGTAATGTATGCATTAAGTTTTGCCGGTATTTCTTCTATTGCAGTAATTTTTGTAATGTCAGATTTCCAGCCTTCAATTGATTTGAGTACAGGAGTAGGTTTAATGGTAATAATGTCATACGGCATGTAATCAATGGTTTCACCATTATATTCATAATGTGTACATACGTAGATTTCATCAAAGTCATTCAGTACGTCTGCTTTGGTCATCACAAGCTCTGTCACCCCGTTAAGCATGATCGCGTATTTCAGTGCAGGAAGATCGATCCAGCCTGTACGGCGGGCACGGCCGGTCGTGGCGCCAAATTCATGACCTACGCTGCGAAGCGTTTCGCCGGTTTCGTCTTCCAGCTCTGTAGGGAAGGGCCCGCCGCCAACACGGGTACAATATGCTTTAAATATGCCGACAACCTCGCCGATTTTATTTGGCGCAATGCCCAGGCCGGTGCAGGCTCCTGACGTGGTGGTGTTTGATGAGGTTACAAACGGATAAGAACCGAAATCAACATCAAGCAAGGTGCCCTGCGCACCTTCAGCCAGCACAGTCCGGCCTTCTTTCAGGTATTGGTTTACGAAATGTTCGCTGTCTACATGCGGAATGCTGCGGATAAATTCAATCGCCTCGAAAAATGCAGCTTCTTTTTCCTCAAGCTGATAAGCAAAGTCGTAATGCGACAACAGTTCCTTGTGTTTGTCTACCAGGCGGTTATAACGCTCGCGGAAATCAGGAAGGGTTGTATCACCGACACGAAGACCATTGCGCCCGGTTTTGTCCATGTAGGTAGGACCAATGCCTTTCAGAGTAGAACCGATTTTGTTATGGCCCATCTTCTGCTCATTCGCAGCATCAAGCAACTGGTGCGTTGGTAAGATAAGATGTGCTTTGCGTGCAAGAACAAGCTTGCCGGCCTCAACAGGATCGTGGCCTGCGGCTTTGAGGTTATCAAGCTCTCTTTTTAAAATGATGGGGTCGATGACCACGCCGTTACCGATCAGGTTCATGGTTTCGGCGTTAAAAATTCCCGACGGAATGGTATTCAGGACGAACTTCTTTCCATCAAATTCCAGGGTATGACCCGCATTCGGACCGCCCTGAAAACGGGCTATCAGGTCGTACTTCGGACTGAGCACGTCAACAATTTTCCCTTTGCCTTCATCGCCCCATTGCAGGCCGAGAAGTACATCTACTTTTGTCATTATTAAAATTTAGCTTGTTATAGTTTCAGATCTCTAATTGTGGCTTTCGGCGAGGGCGTTTTCCTTCATTTTTTGCTTCACACTGCAGTCGAGGCAAAAACCATAAAGGTTTAATGAATGGTGTTTGATGTCGAATTTAAGCAATTCGCCTACCATGCTCTGGATCTGGTGAATGCGCGGATCACAAAACTCGACCACCTTGCCGCATTCAATGCAGATTACGTGGTCGTGCTGGCGATAACCATATGACTTTTCAAACTGGGCCATGTTTTTGCCAAACTGATGTTTGGTTACCAGGTCACAGGACACAAGAAGTTCAAGTGTATTGTAAACCGTTGCGCGGCTCACCCTGTATTTCTGATTTTTCATGTGAATGTACAGGGTCTCTACATCGAAGTGATCATTTCGGGAATAGATCTCTTCGAGGATAGCAAAACGTTCGGGGGTTTTTCTGAGATTTTTATTCTCGAGATAGGCCTCGAATATCTTGCGAACCAGCTCGTTGGTATTGTGTTCTGACATAGCTTTAAACTCCGTTCAAAGGTATTGTTTTTTTGTTAATATGAGGAATCCGGGCGGTCATTTTTACATTGCCATGCCGCTCGCCAGGGCCTGTGGCTCAGGCATCGAAGCGCGTTACACCGGTTACCCCCTTAACCCGCATCAGGTCAGAAATCAGCTTTTCCAGGTGCTCGGTATCATTGACGTAAATCATGATTGAGCCGTCAAAAATACCATCATTGGTATCTACCGTAATGGAGCGCATATTGACCTTAAAGTCGTTCGATATAACTTTGGTAATGTTGTTGATCAGACCGACATCATCTATTCCCACAATATGCAGTCCGGTCAGGAAAGTCAGCTCTTTTTGTTTGTTCCATTTTGCCTTAACAACCCGGTAGCCATAATTGGCCATAAGCTGGGCTGCATTAGGGCAATTTGTCCGGTGGATCTTGATACCTTCATTAACCGTTACGAAGCCGAATACATCATCGCCCGGTATCGGGTTGCAGCATGCAGCCAGTGTGTAGTCGATCTTCTGCATATCTTCCCCAATAAGGAGAATATCATTTTCAGGACCTTTAACCTTGCTTAGCAGTGCTTCGATCTGCTGATTTTCAGAACGTTCAGGGCCACGGGTTTCAATCTCTTTCTCGCTGGCCAGATAATCCTTCATATCCTTCATCTCAATCTGCCCCTGGGCAACCCGGATAAACAGTTCCTGCGTTGAAGGCAGCTTGAAGAAGTAGGTCAGCTTATTTAAGTTTTCAGTGTTGTAGGTGATTTTGAGCGACTTGAGTTTACGCTCGAGCGTCTCTTTTCCTGTTTCAGCGATTCGGCGCTTTTCCTCTTTTAAAGACGATTTGATTTTCGACTTCGCCTTTGCTGTTACAACAATATTCAGCCAGTCTTCTTTGGGCGTTTGTTTACCCGAGGTTATAACTTCAACCTGGTCGCCATTCTGCAGCTTGTAAGATAGCGGAACAAGCTTATGGTTTACTTTTGCGCCAATACACTTCGCGCCTACATCCGTATGGATCTCGAAGGCAAAATCAAGCGCGGTTGCACCCATCGGCAGCTGGATCAGTGCGCCCTTCGGGGTAAAAATGAAAATCTCATCAGAGAAGAGATTCATCTTGAAATCGTCGATAAAGTCAAGTGCGTTCGCTTCAGGATTGCTCAGCATCTCGCGCACTTTCTGGATCCACTGATCGAGACCGTTATCATTCGTTGATTCCTTGTACTTCCAGTGCGCGGCAAAACCTTTCTCTGCAATTTCATTCATGCGAAGGGTCCGGATCTGTATTTCTACCCATTGCCCCTTAGGCCCCATAACGGTTGTATGCAGGGACTCGTAGCCATTTCCCTTCGGGGATGATACCCAGTCGCGAAGGCGATCGGGATTTGGACGATAGAGATCTGTAACAATCGAATACGCCTTCCAGCAATCTGATTTTTCGTGATCAGGAGCACTGTCGAGAATGATCCGGATGGCAAAAAGATCATATACCTCTTCAAAAGGGATATTTTTCTTCTTCATCTTGTTCCAGATCGAATGGATAGACTTAGGCCGCCCGTATACGCTGGCACGCAGGCCCTGTTCTTCAAGGATTTCCGTGATAGGCTCTACGAACTTCTTGATAAACAAAGTCCGTTCGGCCTTTTTCTCGTTAAGTTTCTTTGCAATAAATTTATAGGTATCTGGCTCAAGATACTTCATTGAGAGGTCTTCAAGTTCAGATTTAATGGCGTAAAGACCCAACCGGTGTGCCAGCGGGGCGTAGAGGTAAATCGTTTCTGAAGCGATTTTCAACTGCTTCTGGCGCGGCATGAAATCCATGGTGCGCATGTTGTGCAGCCGGTCGGCAAGTTTGATCAGGATCACCCTCACGTCATCTGCCAGGGTAAGCAGCATTTTTCTGAAGTTCTCGGCCTGCAGCGAACTGTTGTAATCAAATACCCCTGAAATTTTTGTTAGTCCGTCAATGATCTTTGCCGTCTTCTTTCCAAAAGAAAACTCAATGTCTTCCAGCGTGATATCGGTGTCTTCTACAACATCGTGCAACAGCGAACAAACGATGGAGGTCGTACCAAGACCAATCTCTTCGGCGGCAATCTGTGCAACGGCAATAGGATGGTAGATATAAGGTTCACCAGACTTACGGCGCATGTCCTTGTGGCTCTCGAGCGCCATATCAAACGCCTTACGGATTTCCTTTTTATCACCTTTTTGCAGAGTTGGCTTGCAAGCCCTGAGCAACGCCCTGTATCTCTTCAATATCTCTTTCTTTTCTGCCTCAAGATCAATAACAAGCTCGTTCTTCATTTGTATTATTTACGTAATAAATTACTTTCTGTGTCAGTTTAAGTTTATATTAGATAACGTGCAAAACCAATATATAAAATAAGCCGTAACTTTGCGAAAGCATAAATTTATGAAATTTCTGAGGTTTTTTCTTCCGCTTTGTGTCATCATTTCTGCCTGCTGGACGCTCAATGTGCGTGCACAGGAAGACCCCTCATCACTGCCGAAACCAAAAACCGGCAAGAATGATACCATTCGGGTAGCCCTTACCCAATACAACGGAGAAATGATTCCCTGGATCGCCTTATCGGAAGTCAGGATATTCGGGCAGCGCACATTCCGCTCGGAAGCCGACAGAGTGGCGTTCAACCGCCTCAGATACAACGTTCTCAAGGTGATGCCTTACGCACTGTATGCCAAACGCCGTTATGGTCAGCTGGAATATGATCTGTCGCAGACAAAAGACCGGAAAGAACAGCGTAAACTTGTCAAAGCCTGCGATAAGGAAATAAAAGACATGTTTAACCGCGAAATAAAAGAGCTAACCATTACACAGGGGCAGATTCTTACCAAGCTTATTGACCGCGAGGTGGGCCGCACCACATACGATATCGTAAAGGAGACCAAAGGTGGCTTTAACGCCTTTCTTTACCAGTCTGTTGCCCGTGTGGTTGGTCACAACCTGAAATCAAAATACGACCCCCGCGAGGATCGTGAGATCGAATCAATTATTATTTCGTCCGGTTACTATAACTACTAACTTATGGACAAAAAAGAGACGATCTACCGGTTTAAGGTAAGACGGACCGACGGGAAGGAAGTTCCCTTATCTCTTTATAAGGATAAGGTCCTGTTGATTGTTAATACCGCTTCACAATGCGGATTTACACCACAGCTTAAAGAATTGCAGGAATTGCGCGACCACTTCGGGGGCATGGACTTCGAGATTCTTGGTTTTCCCACCAACGATTTTGGAAGGCAGGAGCCCCTGGACGGCAATGCTATTCAAAGCTTCTGCGAAGTGAATTTCGGCGTAAAGTTTCCGGTTTTTGATAAGATCATGATCCGCGGCGCCCAGGCCCATCCCTTGTACGAATTCTTAGCGAATAAGAAACTCAATGGCGTACTGACCTCAACACCCCGCTGGAATTTCCATAAATACCTGATTAACAAACGGGGCGAAGTGTCAGATTACTTTTTCCCCTTTACAAAACCAGGGTCATCCAAGATCAAGAAACGCATTCAAAAGCTCCTGGCAGAAGATAAAAATACATGAAACTCGATATACTCGTGCTTGCAGCACATCCCGACGATGCAGAATTATGCTGTTCCGGTACCATCCTCAAACATATCAGACAAGGCAAGAAAGCCGGGATCATTGACTTTACCAGGGGTGAACTCGGCACACGCGGCTCGGCAGAGATCCGTGACGCAGAGGCTGCCGCTTCTGCCCGTGTCCTCGGACTGAGCGCAAGGGAAAACCTTCGTTTCCGCGACGGATTTTTCCAGAATGATGAGCAGCACCGCCTGGAGATAATCAGGATGATCAGAAAATATCAGCCTGATATCGTGCTGACCAACGCCTTACACGACAGGCATCCTGATCATGGTCGTGGCGGTGATCTGGCTAATGACGCTATTTTTCTTTCCGGCCTGCGCCGGATAGAAACCTCAGATGAGGGGAGGGCGCAGACAGAGTGGCGACCGCGCCTGGTTTTGCAATACATCCAGGACCGCTACATCCGTCCGGATATCATCGTTGATATTTCTGATGAAATGGAAGGTAAGCTGGAATCGATACGGTGTTTTGGTACCCAGTTCTTTAACCCTGATCTTGATGAACCGCAAACCTATATTTCATCTCCTGAATTTATGGATTCCATTCTTGGCCGCGCCCGCGAGTTCGGCAAAGACATCGGCGTAAAATATGGAGAAGGCTTCACTTCAAGAAAGCTGCTGGGCGTGAGCGATCTGTTTAATTTGCTCTAAATCAATATCTTGTTAGGGTTGCGGTGCATGCTGACCGAACAAAAAGCGCCTGGTGGTTGTTGGTCTTTGCATGGCAAACATCTTCTCTACCATCCGGAATGCGTACGCGCTGATCAAACATATCGACTTCGGCAAACTGGAGGCGCTGTCTAAAAAGGTCGACCTTCCAAAAGTTATGGACGCCTTCGCAAACCTTGACGATAAGCAACTGAGCGGCCTGATGAATATGATAGACAGTGGCCGCAAACAGAAGGCATTGCCGCCAATAGACGGTGATTTTTACCGGCTCGGTGAAGAAGCGCTTTCTGAAGAAGACCGGGCATTGCAGCTGCGTGTACGGGCATTTCTAGAGGCAGAGGTACAGCCCATTGTAAACTCCTATTGGAACAAAGCGGAATTTCCGTTTGAGATCATTCCCAAACTTGCAGAACTAAACATATGCGGTCTTACTTACCAGGGGTATGGCTGCCCCGGCAAGTCTAACCTGATGGAGGGCATTCTGGCGATGGAAATGGCCCGGATCGATACCTCCGTTTCTACCTTTTTTGGGGTTCAAAGCGGACTGGCCATGGGCGCCATCTACCTGTGCGGATCTGAAGCGCAAAAGGAAAAGTGGTTGCCCGGCATGCAGCAGTTCAAAACAATTGGCGCATTCGGGCTTACCGAGCCAGAGGTAGGGTCGGGGGCAGCCGGCGGCCTGACGGTCACCGCTAAGCGCGAAGGAGATACCTGGATACTGAACGGTCAGAAAAAATGGATCGGAAACGCCACATTTGCCGATGTAACCGTAATCTGGGCGCGTGACCTGAGTGATGGCGAGGTAAAAGGTTTCCTTGTTGAAAAGGGCACGCCCGGGTTTTCTGTAGAGAAGATGCAAAATAAGATGGCACTCAGAATTGTTCAGAACGGACTTATTACCCTGAGCAATTGTGTCGTTGCTGAATCAGATCGTCTGCAGCATGCCAATTCATTTAAAGATACAGCCAAGGTGTTGCGTATGACCCGGGCAGGTGTTGCCTGGCAGGCAGTGGGCTGCGCGCGGGGTGCTTATGAAAATGCGCTCGATTATACCCGCAAACGTAAGCAGTTCGGAAAGCCAATAGCATCTTTTCAGATGATCCAGAACCACCTGGTAGAAATGTTATCAAACCTGACTGCCATGCAGACGCTTTGTTTCCGCTTATCGCAGCTTCAGGATCAGGGCATTCTGCTTGATGAGCATGCTTCGCTGGCTAAAGTTTTCTGCTCCCTGCGTACACGTGATGTCGTAAGCCGGGCCCGCGAGGTCATGGGGGGTAACGGTATTTTACTGGAATATAACGTAGCACGGTTTGTAGCCGATGCCGAAGCGATCTACTCTTACGAAGGTACCCGAGAGATTAATTCACTGATTGTAGGCCGGGCCATAACCGGTTTTTCAGCATTCGTCTGACCTATAATTGCGGCAGAATTTTTTCCATTACCTCCAGACCTTCGTCGATATGGCTTTGTTCGATACATAAAGCCGGTCGGAAGCGGATGGTACGGTCGGCACAACCCAGGAACATGACGTTTTGTTCAAGACCCTTTTTGATAAAGGCATCTCGCATTTGTTTATCCGGAAAATCAAATGAGCATAAGAGGCCACGTCCGCGAACATTGCTCATTTTATCATAGGTTTCTGCCAGCCTTTCAAGGTTTTCAAAAAGATAACCGCCAACCCGGGCGGCGTTTTCGCAAAGGCCTTCTTCATCTATAATGTTTAGTACCTGCGTAGCGCGAACCATGTCGGTCAGATTGCCGCCCCAGGTCGAATTGATCCGTGAGGGAACATTGAATACATTTTTTTCGACCTCGTCGACCTTTTTACCTGCCAGAATACCGCATACCTGCATCTTTTTACCGAAGGCAAGAATGTCTGGCTGCGCATTCTCGTGAAAATGCTGGTGGCACCAGAACTTACCCGT
This sequence comes from Pedobacter sp. SYP-B3415, assembly GCF_004138205.1. Lineage (GTDB taxonomy): Bacteria > Bacteroidota > Bacteroidia > Sphingobacteriales > Sphingobacteriaceae > Pedobacter. The sequence continues at coordinate 165,511 of NZ_RXNQ01000001.1, read as the reverse complement.
CAGCCCAACGCCGGTTTGAACCTCGTCATAGATAAGCATGGCCTCGTTTTCGTCAGCCAGTTCTTTCAATGCGGCCAGAAACGTTTCTCTGAAGTGGTTGTCTCCGCCCTCAGATTGTATTGGCTCAATAATAATGGCGCAGATGTCATCCTTGTGGTCTTTAAACGCTTGTTTAACCTGTTCGAGCGACAGGGCTTCGGTAGACTCGGCCAACGCCAGATTTTCTTCATTAAGCGGAAAACGAAGCTGCGGCGTGCTGACCCGTGGCCAGTCGAACTTTGCAAACCATTTTGTTTTATCGGGCAGCGTATTTGTCAGGCTAAGCGTGTAGCCGCTGCGCCCGTGAAACGCCTTTTCAAAATGCAGTACCTTAAAACCTTTTTCTTCTTTATAGCCCTTCGCAAAATTTTTCTGGACCTTCCAATCCATGGCTACCTTTAGCGCGTTTTCAATAGCAAGTGTGCCGCCGGCGATAAAGAATGCATGCGGCAGGTAGTCGGGAATACCAACCCGGCCGAATGTCTGAACGAATTCCGCATATTGCTGGGTGTAGACATCTGAGTTTGACGGATTCGCCATCGCCGCAAGCAGCAGGTTCTTCTTAAACTCCTCATCGCCGCTCATTCCCGGATGGTTGTATCCTAGCGGAACTGAAGCAAAACAGGTAAAGAAATCCAGGATTCGCCGGTTATGCCGGGAATCGAACAAATAGGCGCCCTGGCTTTTTTCAAGATCAAAAGTCATGTCAAATCCATCAGCCAGGATGTGCTGGCGAAGAACCTTTGTAACATCAGATGGAGCAACTGAAAGCTGGTACATAACGTCAATGTTGGTTGATCAAAATTAACAGAATGCCCCGCATATGCAAACGCAGGCGGTCTCGCAGCCAGTGTCTGGACCGGCAGGCCGTGCATTAACCAGCTTTAAACTGTTTAAAGTATGTTTTGTATCAACAAAAAAAATAAAAAAAAATCGACTGCAGGCTGCTGCGCATAAGACGATTTGAGAATCGCAGAGACTGACCATCACTAAAATGAGAAAGCATTACGTTTGCCGAGCAGTCCGGTTAGCCCGCCGGTATGTACAGCCAGAACGCGTGAGCCACGGTCGAGCAGGCCTTTTTCCGCCAGGTCATTAATAGCATAAAACATTTTTCCGGTGTAGACGGGATCGGTCAGCATGCCTGAGGATTGCGACAGCGAAGCGATAAATTGCAGAAGCTGCGGGCTTGTTTTCGCGTATCCGCCGAAATGATAGTCCGCGTGTAATATCATCTGTTCAATGCTTGCCGTATGCGCCCCTATCCCGGCTGCAAGGAAGGAACCTCCCTTCAATACGGGTACAACATGGAGTGTGGTGTTTAAACCGGCCTGGATAATTCCACTGAGCAGGCCGGCAGCCGTAGTTCCTGTACCGGCGGCAACAAAGATGTGATCGTAGTGGTCGTTCAATTCATCAACCATTTCTGCACACCCCATCAGACCCTGGCTGCCTGCGCCGCCTTCATCAATAAAGTAAGCAGTCTCTTCGTTAGCATGATAATGCCTGAAAAGGGCTGGTTTATCGCGGTACGCGCTCCGCTCTGCAGGTATGAGCGTCATCCCGAAAAGTGAACATAAAAATAACAATTCATTTGCTGCTAACTCGCCGCGAACATACCCGGTTGCTTTAAAGCCAAACCGCGCCGCAGCTGCAGCTGTGGCCAGCAAGTGATTTGACCAGGCGCCCCCGAAGGTAACCAGGTGAGTTTTGTTTTGCCGGCGTGCGTCTTCGAGATGATATTTAAGTTTTCGCCATTTATTTCCGGATACATAAGGGTCTATCAGGTCATCGCGTTTAACGGAAATCTGGAAGCCCGAAGGCAATAGCAAGGGAAGAACCGGACTGGGCAGAAGCATACGTCAAAAGTAGACAATGCCGGTTAAAAAGCCAGCAAAAGCAACACAGCAAGCCTGAGTGCTTTTTGTGTTACGATCGGGATGTATGCGTGCAATTATTTAAGCATATAAAACGCTAAGGCTTCTAGGGACGGAAATAAATTTTTCTAACAAGGTAAGGGAAAAAGTTGAGGATGATTTTTACGTTGTCGGTAAAGTTTTTCATGAGATCCAAAATTAAGCATATGCGGTTCTACAAAGAACAAGCCAATTTTCAGCGCGGGAAATGAATAGGAAAGATTAGTTTTGTAAAATGGAAAATGAGGCTTTCGCGGGCGATCCGGATGAACAGGATCTGTACGAACATTTCAAAGTTGTAGCAGATAAAGGGCAGTCGCTGCTCAGACTTGACAAATTTTTAGTACAGCGAATTGAAAATGCCTCACGTAACCGCATACAAAATGCAATCGATGCGGGCAGTGTATTGGTAAACGGCAAACCCGGCAAATCGAACTACAAAGTCAAACCTCTCGATGAGGTGTCGATCGTACTTCCGCATCCGCCCCGGGATACAGAGGTTTACCCGGAGAATATTCCTCTTGATATTGTATATGAAGACGAGTCCTTACTGCTTGTTAACAAGGCGGCCGGCATGGTTGTTCATCCCGGCTTTAACAATTATACGGGTACGCTGGTAAATGCATTGGTTTACCATTTTTCTCAATTGCCTCAGCTACCGGGTAATGATGGTCGGCCCGGACTCGTCCACCGGATCGACAAAGACACCTCAGGGCTGCTGTTAATCAGCAAAAATGAACGTGCGATCACTTTTCTTGCGAAACAGTTTTTTGACCATTCGATCACCAGAAAATACCTGGCGCTCGTTTGGGGCGATATTGCTGAAGACGGTACGGTTGAGGGCTACATCGGGCGCAGCCTGAAAGACCGCAAGATCATGGATGTATACCAGGACGAGGATAAAGGGAAGTGGTCACGCACACATTTCAAAGTGCTTGAGCGGCTGGGTTATCTCACACTGATCAGTTGTGAGCTGGAAACTGGCCGAACGCACCAGATCAGGGCCCATATGAAACACATTGGTCACCCGCTGTTTAATGATTCGACCTACGGCGGGGACAAGATACTTAAAGGAACAACGTTTACAAGATACAGGCAATTTGTACAAAACTGCTTTGAACTGATGCCGAGGCAAGCCTTACACGCGCAGAGTCTGGGTTTTATTCATCCTGATTCGCGGAAATACATGCATTTCGAAGTACCTTTGCCGCTGGATTTCGCATCGGTGCTGGAAAAGTGGAGAAACTACAGCAACCAGCAGCAATAAACACATGGTTAGAGAATACATTCTTTTTCAGGACGAATTTTACCCGGCAGACGCGGGCATCCTTACTGCAGATAACCGTGCCTTTCGGTATGGCGACGGGTTATTTGAAACCATGCGCATGAGTAAGGGCAACCTTGCTTTTCCGGAGTCGCATGCAGACCGTCTGCAGGCGGGCATGAAGGCTTTGAAAATAGAAGGGGGGACGCTGCTCGACAGTTATTTCCTGAAGCAAAAGACCGGCGAACTGGCCAGAAAAAACCGCCAGAGCAATGCAAGATTCAGGTTGTCCGTTTTCAGGGAAGGCGCGGGGCTTTATACCCCTGAAAGCAACCGGTGCGGGTACCTGCTCCAGAGCTGGGCATTGCCGCATGCCGAATATGAGTTTAACCGCAAGGGTTTGATCGTTGATGTGTATGATGAGCTTACCAAACCAACCGGACCGCTGGCTAACCACAAAACAGCAAATTCCCTGCTTTATGTGATGGCGGGGATTTACAGGAAGAGCCGGCAGCTGGACGATGCTTTCATCTTAAACCAAAACGGTTTTCTGTGCGAAAGCATTAGTGCGAACGTTTTTGTGGTGTATGACAAACAGCTGTATACCCCAGCGCTTAGTGAAGGCTGTGTATCTGGCGTGATGCGCCGCGAGGTGATGCGTCTCGCCAAAATGCAGGATATTCCACTCATCGAAGCCCAGGTAAGCCCCGAAATTTTAAATGAAGCTGAAGAGGTTTTTGTTACAAATGCGGGGTCGGGTATCTCATGGGTAATGGGATACGGAAGAAAGCGTTATTTCAATGAAATGTCGCGGTTCCTGTCGCAGAAGCTGAACGAGCAGATCTTATAAGCGAACGCCACGCAGAAAATCTTCTACAGGCATTCTCTTTTTTCCTTCATACTGCAGATCAGTTACGCTAATATGGCCGTTGCGCGCGGCGAACTTTAAAAACGTTTTCCCGTCTGTCAAAAAAGTTCCGGGTGCCGCCGCCTGCGAAGCCTGATCAATTGCTGCGCCGAAGATCTTGAGCGTTTTTCCGTTTAATTCTGTAAATGCAGCCGGGTATGGGCTTAATCCGCGAATATGATTATAAACGGTGGCAACAGGCTGGTCCCAGTTTATCTTACAAAAGTCTTTAAAGATCTTTGGTGCATGTTTCAGCTCGCCGGTTTCAGGCTGTTGCTGCCCGGTGGCCGTACCGTCGGCAATGGCCCGAACGGTGTCTACGAGTACCTGTGCGCCTGTTTGCATAAGTTTATCATGTAATGAGCCGGCAGTTTCGTCAGCATCAATCGCGACCTTTGCAACACGGATGGTAGCGCCGGTGTCAATTTCATGCTGAAGGAAAAACGTAGTCACACCGGTTTCCTGCTCGCCGTTAATAATGGCATGATTTATCGGGGCTGCACCCCTGTATTGAGGCAGTAATGACGCATGGAGATTGATAGTGCCTTTCGGCGGCATATTCCAGACCACCTCGGGCAGCATCCTGAAAGCGACAACGACCTGCAGGTCGGCCTTCAGGTCAGCCAAAGATTCGAGAAAAGCAGGATCGCGTAATTTTTCGGGCTGCAGGACGGGCAGATCATGTTCAACCGCGAAGCGTTTCACCGCGCTTTGCTGCAGTTTCTGGCCCCGGCCCGCAGGTTTGTCTGCTGCAGTAACAACGGCTACAACCTCAAATCCGCCATCAATAAGGGCTTTCAAAGAAGCAACAGCAAAATCGGGGGTGCCCATAAAAACTATTCTCATACAGCTTGTGTTAATCTCCTGCAAAATAACTAAAAATAAACGCATCAAATGGTCGATACCCTGCAGGAAGTTAAAGAAAGCGGACTCATCTACGTAACAGACAGCAAAGCCGGTATCAAGCGGATGGGAAATCCGGGCGCTTTTTATTATACAGATGCGGCCGGAAAAAGGATCAGCGATGAAAAACAGCTTGACCGGATAAAAAAACTGGTGCTTCCGCCCGCCTGGACCAATGTTTGGATCGCTACATCTGCCAACGCCTACCTGCAGGCCACGGGTATTGACGCGGCCGGGCGTAAACAGTACCGGTATCACCCCAAGTGGACAAGCAGAAGATCTGATGCCAAATATTTCAGGCTTGCAGAGTTTGCCCGTGTGCTGCCAAAGGCGCGTAAACAAATCCTCACAGACCTGCGAAGAAAAAAACTTGACGAACGCAAGGTGCTGGCAATCTGTGTCGATGTAATGCAAAAGACGCTCATACGCATTGGAAATGAAAGTTATAAACGCAAGCATGGTTCTTTCGGGCTCAGTACGCTGCGTGACAAACATGCCGTTATAAAAGGATCCAGCCTGGAACTCAGCTTTACCGGAAAAAAGGGCGTTCAGCAAAAGATCCGGCTTACTGACAGGAATCTCGCAAAACTTGTAAAGAAGTGCAGGGAAATTCCCGGCCAGGAACTTTTTCAGTATTACCTGCCTGATGGCAGCCGCCGGAGTGTAGATTCAGGCAGGATTAATGCCTACATCCAGGAAATTACCGGCAGCGACTTTACAGCCAAAGATTTCCGTACCTGGGGCGGCACGCTTGAAGCCTTCAGGCAAATGGCGCAATGTTTCCATACAGGTGATGAGCGGCCGCGAAAAAAACTGATCGTTGACGTGCTGGACTGTGTAGCCTTTAAGCTTGGCAATACCCGGGCCGTATGTAAAAGCTCGTACGTTTATCCCATGTTACTGGAAGCTTTCGAAAATAATGAACTCAGCAAATTTTTAAAAAAGGTGCAACCCGGGCAAACGCCGAAGCTTAGTGGCCTTGAGAAGGACGAAAAAGTTTTGCTTACCTTCCTTAAGGCAGTAAGCGCACCCGATGAAGCTGCAAAACTACAAAAGGCCCTCGAAAAGTGAGAGTTGCGCACCGGGAAGGCCCGGCGCAGCTTGAAAGTTGGATAGGCTGATGCCTAAAAGCCTGATCTTTTCCTGGCCATCGACGGCTTTTTCGAGGAGCTCTGCTGCGGTTTCCGTTATGGGGCCGGCCAGGGTAAAAACCTGTTCCTGTGTGCGGCTGCGTGTAATCTGTCTGAAGTCAGCAAATTTGATTTTCAGTGTAAGCGTTTTGCCTTTTAAACCGTTACGGGCCACACGGCCGGCAACGATTTCTGCCAGACGTTTCAGCACAGCCTTCAGCTGAACAAGATCTGAGGTGTCTTCATTAAAAGTGTCTTCAGCAGCTACAGATTTGGTTTCCCGGTCTGGTTGAACAGGCCGGTTGTCTATACCCCGCACAACCTGAAAATAGAAACTTCCCGTTTTGCCGAAACGGAACCGGAGCTCGGCCTCGGTGAGTTTCAGCAGATCGGCACCCGTATGCAGTCCCATGGCTTTCATTTTTGCTGCGGTTACTTTTCCTACGCCAAAAAACTTCTCGACCGGCAGCTTTTCCATAAATGCTGCAACACGTGACGGTCCGATAAACGTGAGTCCATCGGGCTTTTGAAGGTCAGAGGCAATTTTGGCCAGAAATTTATTTACAGATACGCCTGCAGAGGCCGTAAGTGATAGTTCATTTTTAATGGCGTCTTTGATGTGCCGGGCTACGTCGATTGCCGACCCGATATTCATTTTGTCCGATGTGACATCCAGATACGCCTCATCCAGCGACAAAGGTTCAATCAGATCTGTGTACCTCCTGAATATGGCGCGTATCTCCTGCGAGACTTTTTTGTAAGCTTCAAACCGCGGCGGAACAAAGAGAGCGTGGGGGCAAAGCTTTGCCGCCTGGGCGCAGGGCATGGCTGATTTGACGCCGAATTTTCTGGCTTCATAACTCGCCGTTGTTACTACACCCCGGCTTTCAGGCGGACCGCCGACAACGATCGCCTTTCCGCGGTATTCAGGGAAGTCACGCTGTTCCACAGATGCATAAAATGCATCCATGTCAATATGAATAATTTTCCTGATCGGGTTCGCACCGTGTTCCATGAGGAATACGAAATTCAGTAATATCCTGCGAAATTCAAATCAAAAGAGACTTGTTTGCAGCGCCATGAGCTGTGCGGCCGGCTGAAAATGTTCCTCTTTAGATGAAACCACGTGAAACAGCGGCGTTTCCTCGTAGCGCGAGGCAACCACAACCCGCGTCTGACCCGCATGCGGGCTAAATAAATCTGCAACCAGTTGCGGATTATTGTTATCTCGCGAAAGATGAGAAAGAAGCAGCAGGCTCATATACTCCGGCCTGTGCGACAGAAACACGTCGAGTGCCTGCCGGTTAGACAAATGGCCGAAGCCACCGCGGATACGGTTTTTCAGGAAAAACGGGTAGCGGCCACTTTCCAGCATATCTTCGCAGTAATTGCTCTCCAGGAAAGCAGCGTGGCAGCGGCCGAAATGGCTGCTCAGTTCTTCGCAGCACGCACCCAGATCGGTAAAGACACCAACCCGCACACCCGCACCTTCAATAACAAAGCTATGCGGATCGATCGCATCATGACGCTTTAGAAAACATTTAACTGTTAACTCGCCAATCTGAATGCTTTCCCCCGACCTGAAAGCGAAAGTTCGCTCCTCGTCGAGGACCATGCGCATATGCTGACGGGTTTTCGGCGTCACATATACAGGAAGCCGGTATTTACGTGCCAGTACTGACAGCCCGCGGATGTGATCAGAATGTTCGTGAGATATAAAGATTGCCGCAACCTTATCCATCTTTTGTCCAAGACGCGCCATGCGCTTTTCAATCTCACGACAGGATATACCTGCATCTACCAGCACAGCCTCACGGTCATTGCCTACATAGTAACAATTTCCATTGCTACCGGAATTAAGGGATGTAACGAACAAAGACATGGTATAAAGGTCGGAAAATAATACGGACAAAAAAAAGCGGAGATGCTGCTTTTGCAACATCCCCGCCATCTAAATTAACGCTCTCAATATAAAGACGTTTTTAATAAAGGATTATTGTGAGCGGCATAAAATATTTTATTTATTTCCGGGATTAACCGACTGGTCAAATTTATCACCCTTCTCGTCAAGGTCGCTTTTTGGCTTGTCCTGCTCGGTCGTTATTTCCCCATCTTTCTGATTGCCATCCTTGTCAGCATTCTTTTGTTCTTCGGTCAGTTCAACGTCCGCGTTTCTGGGGTTCTTTTCGTTATGTTCTTCGCTGCTCATGTCTTTTATAGTTTTGAGTAAATAGGCTATCAAGAAGACATCTGCATGTACCGGAATGTTTAGATTAAATAAAAATCGGACAAAAAAAGCGGAGATGCCGCTTAGCAACATCCCCGCCATCTAAATTAACGCTCTCGATATAAAGACGTGCTCAGAAGCTATATATTGTGTGCCGGGTCAAATTTTTTTAAGAAGACAGGCGGGGGTGTTGCAGGTTGCTTCGAGAATATTTTCAATAACCCGGAAATCAAGATCCTCAGGTTGCGAAAACCAGATACAGCCTTTGCCGATCAGTAGTCCGTTAAGACGGTGTCTGAAGTTATTAAGCAAGTCATGTTTCATCACATAGAGTTTCAGGTAAGTCTGCCTGAAGTCGAATGCAACTTCAGACACGCCGTTGCGCTTATAAGCGTGCATGCCATAAGATGTGCCTTCATCATAACCTTTTAAAGTTTTGCGGCAGAGTTCGGTAAGTCGCATAACTGCGTCTCTGAAGGCTGCGGAAGAGTCGTTAACGCCGGGGTTGACTGTTGCAGTTTCCATAGGTTTAAGTTGAATAACTAATTTACAAAAGCGGAGTCATGGACACAACCCGCGTATTGCAGCGCATGCTGAAGATTCCCATTTGCAAGCTGCAAATTCCCGCCAATTAGGCGGCCTGCGGGTATTCCGAAGCAATGTTAAGTTTTTGTTAATCTTTTGTTTATTTATTGTTATGTCTGCTTAGCCGTCAGATTGTTTGATGGTTGTTTTTGGTTAATATGTTGAAAATCAGGGTTATGTCTTGCAAAATTCAATTTTTCTTTTGAACCCCCGGCCGGAATCGATACCTTAGCAAACCTCCGCTCTCCTTTAATAATCGCCGTATCAATAATCAGATGCGGTAAAAATGCACTTCTATGAAAAATAACATCGAAATCGCCGAAGGGCAAACCTGGAGCAATAACATTGAAACTTTTCAAATCAGCAGCATTGTAAACGACCAGGTCACTGTTGACAGCGCTGCAGGCGTACGTAAACTGGGTATCAACTTTTCAGGTTCTGTGAAAATGAGTGTTACCGAGCTCGAAGCGTTTCTTCAAAATGAGTTTGTAAGCTTTCAGCTTGTAGAATAACCGGCGTACCATGGCGCGGTTCCTTGCAAAGAATCGAAACAATTTTGTGGTGCTATTGGTTAATTCAGTCTATTAGTTGAATAAAATTTTTAACCCATGGATACTTTAAAGAAGTTTGAATTGATGGAAAAGATTGTTCGCGAGCTGGAAGACTTTCAAAACAGCGGGCAAGCGCTTATACAAAAGATTGCAAAGATCGAAGTCGACAACATTGAACTGGGCGATAAGCGCCTTGAAACCGATCTTCCCGAAATTCACCAGCGGGTAGCAGATAATACGGATACCATTCAGGGTATACTAAGTTATTTTGCAGAGAAAACCGCGAATTTTGGCAGTAAAAATAATGTCGATGCCCTGAAGGCCCAACAGGCCATAGATAACGCCACCGGACACTAACAAAAGCCCTTCGGGGCTTTTTTTTATAACTTGTGCGGCAGGGGCAGTTTGATGCAGAATGTTGACCCTTTACCGGGCTCGCTCGTAACGCCGATGCTGCCGCCATTCCTGATCATAAAGTCCCGGCAAACCAGCAGCCCCAGTCCTGTGCCGCGTTCATTCTGAGTGCCGCGCGTAGAACGGTTGTTAAACGAAAACATACTTTCCAAACGTGCCTCCTCTATACCTATACCCGTATCTGCAATACAAAGATTTGCTGTTTCGGTATCTGGAATTGTACCGAGGTGTATATTGCCACCAGGATAGCAGAATTTGATGGCGTTGTTGATCAGATTCCGTACTACAATCTGGATCATCAGCTTATCAGCATGAACCACAAGCTCTTTACCGAGGTCTTTTGTTATAGAAATAGATTTTGCCTTTGCCGCCGGCTCATAATAGGCGGCTTCATGTTCAACAAGGGCATTCAAACTGAAATAATCTTGCTGCAACGCAAATCCTTTCATCTGGCTTCGTGACCAGTGCAGAATATTCTCAAGCAGATCTGTCGTATAAAGAATATCCCGGTTTACACCCGGGGCGATCTCTTTGAACTCTTCAATGGTGATCAGATCTTTAGACAGCATTTTAACAACTTCAGACAGGTTTACAAGGGGGCCGCGCAGATCGTGCGCGATGACCGAAAAAATCGTGTCTTTCAACTGGTTTAGCTGCTGCAGTTCGTTGGCCTGTTCCTTAAGTTGCAGGGCATCTTTACGCAGAGCGGTCAAATCCTGGAGTTTGATCAGCGTTACAGGTACGTTCAGTTTGCTGTCGTTCATGAAACGAAGTTCAGCTTCCAGCTGGAATTTTCCGGCGGCAGCCGCAGTGCGTATCTCAAGTTTGCCCGACCGTTTTTCGCGTATTGCATCACTCAGCCGTGCGTCTGATGCGATAAGCGGATAGATTGAGCGGCCAATCAGCCTTTCACCAAGACCCAGAAAACGTTTCGCTGCCGAGTTGATATCGATCATGCGGTCGCGCTCATCGAGCAGGATGAAGCCATCCTGCATCAGGTCGAGTACCTTTTCGCGCGCCAGCGGAATAATATCAAATATTTTAAAACGGTAGATGCCGATCAGAACAATGATGATGGTCAGCGTAAATGCGAAGGGTGTAATGTCAAGGTTGTTTAATGGTCTGATGCCAAGGAGGTAGCAGATATTTGCAATCCACGGTATGAATGAGGCGAAAAGTATCAGGTGATTTTGTGCGCGGTATATAGGGTCGGCTCTTCTGAACCTGGAGATGAGCAGGTAGATACCATGGGCAAGAAGGCCGTAAAAATAGAAGGTGAATAACCGGTAGAACCAGCCCGGATGTATATCTGCCATAGGGAACGGACCGCTGTAATCAACCCGATGATCTTTATAAAAAAGATGGTGCCAGGCATTGGTCCATTCCAGCAGGATCGTGATGCAGGGAATAGAAAAAAGAAAGACCATATTCCGCGTGCGCTGGTACCATTCATCTTTGCCGCACATGCTTAAAGAAAAGAGGTACCAGAATACAGGAAGCGTTGCAATGCCCAGATACTGAATATCTGTAAAAAGCTTCATCTGCCAGATGGTTGACGAAGCAAGTTCGAAACCATAAGCAACCGACCAGATGGCGTTCGAAAAAAGGGTGAAACCCAGCCATTTCATCGCGCCACGTTCCCTGCGAATGATCAGGGATGACATGCCAAGTATGGCAAAGCCGGACACCAGCAGCAGAATGGCATAAATGTTAAAGGCAAAGGTCATGAAACGATTGGCGTTGAGCGTCTTGCCGGAAAATTACCGGACTGTTAATTTTAGGTGTGATATTTGTGAGCCAAACACTTGTTAAAAATAACAATAATATTCTTAAACCTTATCTCAATAAAGATGAAAAAGCTTTTACTTTCTTTTCTATTCCTTGGCCTGTATACCGCTGCTTCGGCCCAGATTGTGCCGGCATTTCAGCTTGGTGTGAAGGCAGGGGTGAACCTGGCCAAATTTAACACAGAGAACCGTTTTGGCAGCGATAACCGTACAGGTTTCTATGGCGGTCTCTGGGGGCGTGTTGGTGCAGCAGGCATTCATTTTCAGCCAGAGTTATACATTTCCGGCAAAAACACAGAGCTCACCAGCGATGCGACCGGTGAGGTAAACGAAGTGAACTTTACCAGCCTGGACGTACCCCTTCTTATCGGTACCAAGATCGGTGCAGCAGGCATTGGCGCGCGACTGAACACCGGCCCGATGGTTTCATTTATATTGAGCAAGGACCAGAAATTCGGTCAGGCTGCTGCTAATATATACAATGGAAATTTCAAGAACCAGGCTTTCGGCTGGCAGTTTGGTGCTGGTGTTGATGTACGCCGGATTAGTCTGGACCTTCGTTATGAACTTGGACTTTCAAAGCTCTCAAAAGACGGTTATCCTGATACAAAGCTGAACCTCTTTACGCTCGGCCTGGCGCTGCGCGTATTGTAGTCCTGCCTCAAAATACAAGGAACGTCCGCCCTGGTGCGGGCGTTTTTTTATTCCACCTGTTTCAGCTCATACTCAAAAGCCCCTTTGATCGGGGATATGGTTTTTTCACGATCAAGGCTGAGCACTTTGATGAAACAGCCTCCGAAATAAAAAATGAAAGAGGAATAAAAGACAAACAACATGATCAGCACGATAGATCCTGATGCGCCGTAGATGTTGCCAATATTACTCATTGGCAGCAAGATGCGCAGGATAAACTTGCCCAGCGTAAACAGTACCCCCGTAAGCAAGCCGCCTGATAAGGCAATGTTCCATTTCGGGCGACCATTGGTAAGGTATCTGAAAAGCACCGTAAACCAGGTCGTTACAATCACAATAAATATCAGTTGATTGAGGATAGATGTTACGACCAGACCGAAACTTGGCGATGCATCTTTCAGGTAGCTGGCAATCAGCACCTGGACACTATCAAGCAACAGCCCAACAAAAAACAACAAACCTGCCAGCAGAATGACCACGAAGGAGATGGCACGAAGCTTCAGGTTAAAGAGAATACCCGGTTTGTCCTTCACACCCAGCAGCCATATCTGGTTCAGCGAATTTTTGATCACGTTGAACAGGGTGGTGGCAACAAAAATAAAAAACACAAAACTGATCAGGGTAATGTACCACTGCTGATTGGCATCCCTGATGTTTCTTAGGGTCTGACGGATCTGAAGAATGCTGCTTTCATCCAAAATATTTCCCAACTGCTCGAACAGCTTCGTAACAAGTACCCGCCGGTCGGTAAAAATGCCGAACAGCCGGATCAGGATAATCAGGATAGGAGGGAGCGCAAAATTGGCGAAGAATGCCGTAGCCCCAGCCAGTCGCAACGGATCATTTCTTTTAAAAAGCCGGAATGCGTCTCTCAACAAAATAAAAAAATGTCCGAGTTTTCGGATGAAACTGCTTTGCATGATGGAGCGTATTGTGGACAGCGGATGCCTGCAACAGTTTGCCGGTCCCACCTGATGTCTTCAAATCAACCACGAACACGCTGAAATGTTTTCCTTGACGAACTTTTGAACATTCCGAATTTTACTGTGAATGGAGCGGAAGCAGGGCGCACCGCGTACAAACATTAGCAAAATGGCCGGTCTTGTGCAGACCGGCCCTCCTGGCAAAGCAAGTAATTGTTTATAGATTTCCGCGCAGTTCCTGCTCGCGCTCAAGCGCCTCAAACAGTGCTTTGAAGTTTCCCGCGCCGAACGATTGCGCTCCCTTGCGCTGGATAATTTCAAAAAACAAAGTAGGCCTGTCCTCGACCGATTTAGTAAAGATCTGCAGTAAATACCCTTCTTCATCACAATCAACCAGGATCCCGAGCTCGCGCAGCGGTGCCAGTTCTTCTTCGATCCTGCCTACACGCTCGGGGAGCATATTGTAATACCCCTCTGGCGGAGCACTCAAAAATTCAACACCCCTTGAGCGAAGTGCACGGACCGTTTTTACAATATCATTCGTGGCTACCGCGATGTGCTGCACACCTTCCCCTTCATAAAACTCGAGGTATTCTTCAATCTGCGACTTTTTCTTGCCTTCGGCCGGTTCATTGATCGGAAACTTCGAGTACCCGTTACCGTTGCTCATCACCTTGCTCATCAGTGCTGAATACTCGGTATTGATCTGCTTGTCGTCAAAAGAAAGGATATTCACAAACCCCATAACTTTTTCGTACCATTCAACCGTTTCGTTCATGCGGTTCCAGCCTACGTTACCTACGCAATGGTCAATATAAAGCAGGCCTGCATCTTCCGGGTTGTACTCACTTTCCCATGCGCGGTAGCCGGGCATAAATACCCCGTGATAGTTTTTGCGTTCGATAAACATGTGGACGGTTTCGCCATAGGTGTAAATGCCCGCCATACGCAGTTCCCCCGATTCATCATTGAGAACCAGTGGCTCCTGGTAAGGCCGGCCTCCCCGTTTTGTGGTCTCTTCGAAAGCTTTAAACGCATCATCGACCCAGAGGGCCAGCACTTTTACACCGTCACCGTGTTTACGAACATGCTCACTTATCGGGTGGTCTGATTTCAATGCCGTGGTGAGCACAAGGCGGATCTTGCCTTGCTGAAGCACGTAAGATGCCCGGTCGCGCAGCCCGGTTTCAGGACCTGCATAAGCGAGTGATTGGAAGCCAAAGGCAGTTTTATAGTAGTGGGCGGCCTGTTTTGCATTGCCCACATAAAATTCAACATAGTCTGTGCCGTTGATGGGCAGGAAATCCTGCGCATGGGCTATTTTTTCTGCAAAGGTTTGTGTCATATTATCTAAATAGGATGTTTTCAATTAACTGATCCAGCTTTTGTGGTAGTTCTCGTCTTCAATGCCCAGGGCATCTTCGGTAATCATAAGCGGCCGGAATGAGTCTATCATAACGGCGAGTTCCTGCGTAGATTCCTGACCGATCGATTTCTCAACGGTGCCGGGATGCGGGCCATGCGGTATGCCTCCGGGGTGCAGTGTGATCTGGCCCCTGACAACACTTTTCCTGCTCATAAAATCGCCGTCTACATAATACAACACTTCATCGCTGTCGACATTGCTGTGGTTATATGGTGCCGGAATAGACTGCGGGTGGTAGTCATACTTGCGGGGCACAAAAGAGCAGATCACAAAGTTATGCGCATCAAAGGTCTGGTGTACCGGAGGCGGCTGGTGCAAACGTCCGGTTATCGGCTCAAAGTCGTGGATCGACAAGGCCCAGGGGTAGTGAAAGCCATCCCAGCCGATATAATCGAAGGGATGCGTGCCGTACACATAAGGGTAGATAAGCCCCTGCTTTTTAATCAAAACCCTGAAGTCGCCCTTTTCGTCGATCGTCTGCAGGTTTTCCGGGCGTCTGATATCCCGCTCGCAATACGGTGAATGTTCTTCCAACTGCCCGAATGCGTTCCGGTACCGTTTCGGGCTGCGGACCGGGCTGAAGCTTTCGACAATAAGCAGCCTGTTTTCTGCGGTATCAAAATGCAGCTGATAAATTGTTCCTCGCGGAATGACCAGATAGTCACCATAAGCGAATTTCAGCTCGCCAAATCCGCTTTTCAGCGTTCCGGAACCTTCATGCACAAAAATCACTTCATCTGCCTCGCTGTTTTTATAGAAGTAATCCGTCATGGATGTGCGGGGCGCTGCAAGAATGATATGCAGATCTGAATTCACCAGCACCGCTTTCCGGCTTTCCAGGTAGTCATCTTGCGGTGGTATATTAAATCCGATCAGGCTGGTGTGTTTTAGGTGTTTTTCGCGGGCAATGCGCGGGGCAACACTGTACGGTTCAGCGATTGATTTGACGAGTGTTGGCGGGTGGCAGTGGTAAACGAGCGAGTATAAACTTGAAAACCCTTCGGTAGATACCAGTTCTTCGGCATACAGTTCTCCGTCAGGTTTGCGAAAGATGGTGTGCCGCTTTGGCGGAATTTTACCCAATTGATGATAAACAGGCATAGATGCAGGATTTGGTTAGAAAATTCTAAAAAGAAAACAGGCAACGTTGGCTAACGTTTGCAGCAGGCGATAAAATAGATGGGAATGCTAACAGTTAAGAATACTGTGCGAAGACGAGTTTTGACAGCATCCGGCTGCGGTAAACCGCCCGGCCTTCTTCGGCGGGCAGATTCAGGTACAAGCAGCCTGGTTTCGTGTTCATGTAACTAAAGTAAAGTTTTTTTCAATGGCAACAAAATCTCAGGTAACACGCCGGTTTATTCTACTGCAGCACGCCCTGCATAATTTTTCTTAGCTTTATCGCGATCATTTAACCAAATACCTAAGCGTATGAAACTAGTATCGTATAAAACGGAAGAGACTGAGCACCTTGGCGTTTTCATAGACGGACATATCTATAACCTGCATAGCTGCGATAAACAGCTGCCCGATCGTATGGCTGATTTCCTTGCCGGTGGCACAGACCTGATGGATCGCGCGAAACTGGTTGACCATAACATCCGTTCGGGAGCATTACAGGCAAAGGAAGAGGTGTTTTACGAGCTGATTGCCCCGGTTCCGCATCCTACTTCCTGCCGTGACGGTTACGCTTTCAGGCAGCATGTGGAGGCTGCAAGAAGAAACAGGAAAGTGGACATGATCCCGGAATTTGATGAATATCCGATCTTTTATTTTACCAACCACAATGCGGTTCAGGGTCCGGGTGAGATCAGCTGCATGCCAGACCATTTCGATAAACTCGATTTTGAGCTTGAGGTAGCCGTAGTTATTGGCACCAAAGGCCGGAATATTCGTGCTGAGGAGGCCGACAGTTATATTGCCGGATATATGATCATGAATGACATGAGTGCGCGCACCTTACAGATGGAGGAAATGAAATTAAATCTCGGGCCTGCCAAAGGAAAGGATTTTTCTACGGTGATCGGGCCCTGGCTGGTTACACCTGATGAGCTGGAGGCCTATCGCGTGCCGGCAAAGGCCGGACATGTGGGCGCTGCTTACGATCTGAAGATGACTTGCCGCGTAAACGGTAAGGAAGTGTCGTCAGGCTCAATGGCCGATATGGACTGGACCTTTGCTGAAATTATTGAGCGATGTGCGTACGGGGCCGATATCCTTCCCGGTGATGTAATTGGTTCAGGAACGGTCGGCACAGGTTGTTTCCTTGAATTAAACGGAACAGGGTTATTGCATGATCCGGCCTACCCGGTACAGTGGCTTCAGGATGGAGATACGGTTGAAATGGAGATTACCGGTCTTGGTGTACTGCACAACATTATTAAGAAGGAAGACGCTGATTTTTCAATCCTGGCACGCAAAAAATCCTGATATGCTCAGCCTTGACGCAGGTACACTGGGGCCGGCAGCGTTGCAAAACTACCTGCAGTATGCTGTTGCGCCCAGGCCAATCTGTTTTGCATCAACCATTGATGCCGCAGGAAATGTAAATCTCAGCCCGTTCAGTTTTTTTAACCTTTTCGGTACAAATCCGCCGGTATGTGTGTTCTCACCGGCCCGGCGCGTTCGTGACAATACCATCAAACATACGCTGGAGAATGTGCTGGAGGTTGCAGAATGCGTGATCAATATTGTCGATTATGCGATGGTACAGCAGACCAGCCTGGCCAGTACGGAATATGCGCGTGGTGTGAACGAATTTGTAAAGGCAGGCTTTACTATGCTGCCTTCCGATGTCGTTACTCCACCGCGCGTTGCAGAAGCGCCTGTACAGCTTGAATGCCTGGTTACGCAGGTTTTGCCCCTCGGCGAAAACAATGGCGCAGGCAACCTGGTCATTGCTGAGATTAAAAGGATTCACATCCGGGAGGAGATCCTTGATAACGAGGGAAAGATTGATCAGGCAAAGATTGATCTGGTGGCACGGCTTGGGGGCGACTGGTATTGCCGCATCACCGCAGACAATCTTTTTAAAGTGCCCAAGCCGTTAACTACCATGGGTATTGGTGTAGACGCCTTGCCTGCGGCAGCGCGAACATCGCATGTGCTGACGGGAAACGACCTGGGTTTATTGGGAAACCTCGCAAAAATTCCTGATGATGAGACCATCGAGGCGATGGCCCGCCGGGAGGAAGTAAAGGACATCCTGGAT
This sequence comes from Pedobacter sp. SYP-B3415, assembly GCF_004138205.1. Taxonomy (GTDB): domain Bacteria; phylum Bacteroidota; class Bacteroidia; order Sphingobacteriales; family Sphingobacteriaceae; genus Pedobacter. The sequence goes on along the minus strand of NZ_RXNQ01000001.1, from coordinate 147,535 downwards.
GCAACGATTGGCGATCCGGCGAACCGCGAGCGGGAACTGCATGAACTGGCCCGGATCTACCTGCAAGGCGGTCAGGCAGAAGAAGCGCTTAAAGTGGTGCTTTTAGCCGCGATTTAGATGGGGAGACCACCAGTCCCGTCATGAGTCAGGGATCACTGTTATCCGGTAAAAATTGGCTGAATGGAATAAGATCGTTCTGAACAGTCTCAAAGCAGTATTTGCCTGAGTCTTCTTAATCAAGCCCCCCCGGTATTCTCTGTCTGCGGGCTTCACGTACAGGCAGTGATTTTGATGACGGTTTTCAGTTAAAAGTTAAAAGTGAAAAGTTCAAACCCTCACGGCGCCAATCCCCACTGACGTCCCCCACGCCGTCATTCCGAAGCGCGTTTTCGCAGTCCGTTTTTTTTCAATATTGCAACGTCGAGGGATCTCCTGCGAAGGGGTAGCTCGAACGTTCGCCAATTGGACTAAACAAAAAGGAACCAGGACAAAGACACTAAAAGTTGAAAGTAGAAAGTTTGAAGTCAGGCGGGCAAGGAAAAAGGCACAGGAATGAAAGATCCTGTTGAGCTGAAAGGTAAAAGTCGAAAATGCAAAGATTGGGCGCGCAGGTGGCAAGGAAAAAGGAATAAGGATGAGATGGCGGCGCAGAAGACTATTTGTCGAGCCACGAGCCAAAATAAAGAATCAGGTGCCTAACCCTTCAGCCGCCGCAGCACTGCTGCCATTCCCCTGATCGTGATGCCGGGCTGGCGAAGATCTCATATGAACTTCCAGGGATCAGGAGGCCGGAGAGCAGATTATTAAATTGATTGATTAAAGCAGACTTACAACCTTCATCAGGCGGCGTTTGTAGTAGCCCTCGCTCAGACTGGTGATGGTAACACCTTTTTCACGACCTGAACTGGAATGAATAAACTCGACCTCTCCGCCCGAAACCGAGGTGATAATACCTACATGCCCGATGCGTCTTACCCTTGAGTTGGTGCCCGTAAAGAGAATGACATCGCCCGGTTTGGCGTCTGCAAGTTTGACCGGTTTTCCGGCACGCGCATATTCGTGAGACGAACGTGGTACCTTAAAACCGAAATTGCGGAAAACATACGTTACAAAACCTGAGCAGTCAAATCCCTTAGAAGGGCTTCCTGACGCATATCTGTACGGTACACCGATAAGATCTTTTGCAAAGTCGAGGACTACATCGGCGGTTGCCCGCTTTCCTGTGATTTTGTCAAGTACCTTGGTTACTACATTCTGGTAATATACCTCCTGCAGTGACTGCGATTTTGCCTGAATAGAAACCAAGCCTGAGAGCAACAAGATTACAAGTAGTTTGTTCAGCATTAAAACAAACATAAGTAATTAAGGCCGGGCTGCCAAACAGAACTTTTCCACATTCCTGTATAGTGTGAGTTATAATCTTTGCTGATTATCAAGGTGTTGTAACAGCAACAGGCAGCACTTTTCCGTTAAAGAACTTATGCGCCGTCCGGGCAAAATCGGCTACATATTTACCCATTTCGAAGGCCATAACCGGCGACTGGTAGCCTGGAAAGGCCTGTTCCAGCATTTCTGTCTGCGCCGAACCCAGGGCCAGGCAGTTGAAGCGAATCCCGGTATCTGCATACTCATAAGCCAGGCATTCAGTCAGCGTATGTAATGCGGCTTTGCTTGCGGAATAAGCTGAGAGTCCCGGAAACTTGACGCTGCCGGAATAGCCACCCATACTACCGATATTTACCACGTGACTTCCTGATTTTAACAGCGGAAACGTATTTTTTATCATCCTGAAATGGCTGATCACATTACTTTCAAGCATTTGGCCAAGGTCTTCCTCGCTGGTTTCAGAGAAAGGTTTGTTTACCAGGGCACCCGCGTTATTGATCAGAATGTCAATCTCTCCAAGATGCTGCTTCAGAAAGGGGAGAAGTGCTGCATAATCATCGTGCACGATATCAAAAGCAACGGGCAAAACTGTACAGTCAGGGCTAAGCCCCTTCGCAATTTCCAGTAGCTTGCGCAGTTTTTCGGCCGACCGGGCTATTGCAACGATCTTATTTGCCGGCGAAAGCGATAGTTCCAGTACGGTTTCGAAACCAATACCACTGCTTGCGCCTGTAATAACTATATTCATTTGTATGGTGTAAGGCCTCCCGGCAGATGCGGGAAGCCGTAAATTTTTATTCGTTCATTAATTGTGTAACCGGATTTTCGATTACGTGAAAACCATCATTGATCAATTTGGCATGATCCGGATCAACTGAAGCACGGAGCTCAAGCGAAACCCGGATCTCTTTTTCAAGCTCCGGATTGATTTTCATAAAATGCAGGATCTCGAGGATCTCCAGCGGCAGAAGCCAGTCGGTCCGGTATGTTGTCTTAAGCTGCTCCCAGATAGCAGGCAGTTCAGCATAGCCTTCCTGATTTTCACGGCAGTTGCGTACCTGACGATATAGTTCATGCAGCCTGAGCATCGGCTCATCATAAATGACTTTCTGAGTTAAATTGTCACTTACGTGTGTAATCGTTTCAAAACGGTCTTTGTCTGCAGCACCATTAAATACAGATATAATCTGCTCGCCAACAGCCATGTCGTACATTCCCCATTCTGGTCTGAAAAGAATATTTCCCAGATGATCCTGCACAGTGCAGTCGGTAAAGCCGATCAGGAGAATTTTATTCTCCCGGCGGGTTACGTACTTTACCGTTCCGCTTACGCTGATCCCGCTTTCAAAATGCAGTGATGTCTGCTGAAACGGCAGGATTCCCGCCGCTGTCAGTTGTTCAGAAGAGAAATCTTCCAACGGTGTACTGATCCCTTTCAGCCTGCCTACGGGCGATGAAAAGCCATCCTTATGGTAGGATTTTCCATGCCCCTCCAGTTCCTGATTGTTAAAGGCAAGCGCCGTTTCGCCTGTCGTTTTAAGGAAGGTGAGCCGGTCTTCCGGATCTATTCCCATATCAGTGAACACGCCGCTGACCTGCAGCCCCGAACTGTAAACGGCCGTTGCCGGATTTTTACATTCAATAGCCTTTACCATACTTTCGGCACCGCCTCTTCTGAAGGCCATGGTATCTGCAAATGCTTCGAGAACATCGATCAGATTTTGAAACGTTGGTGTAACGAACAGCTGCGGCTGGTTCTGTGTTATGTCATACGGATAGTTGATGGTGTCCAGGTTGTACCAGATTTTTTTGACATCCTGCTGCATGCAGGTATAACTTTCGCCTATTGACGAGAGGAGACCGGCACCATAAATCTTTGGGTTTTCCAGCGTCCCGATCAGGCCATATTCGACTGTCCACCAGTGCAAACGGCTTAACAAGGCCATCTCGGAGGGCTCCCCCATGTTTTCAGAAATAGTTTTCAGGTGCTTCTCAGCCTGCGCAATCTCCTGGTCGCCTGCATCAGTAGATTCCTTCAGGATCGAGAGGTGGCGGATTGCCTCGTACAATTCAAAATCTTTCGAAGAAAACATAGCCTTTGCACCGATTGATCCGAAATAACTCAGGTAGTTATTATAGTCGGTATCGGCAATAATTGGTGCATGCCCGGCCGATTCATGAATGATGTCAGGAGCCGGCGTGTACTCAATATGATTCAGTTGCCTGATGTCTGCTGCTATGACCAATACGCGATAAGCCTGATATTCCATAAACGCAGCAGGCGGAATAAAGCCGTCGACGGTAACGGCACCCCAGCCGATTTTTCCCAGGTTGTCATTCATTACCTGAAGATCAGGAATGCGCTCAATGCTGAGACCCGCACGTTGTAATCCTTTGATATACGGATAATAAGCCACATCTTTCAGATAACTGTAGTTCTGCCGCATTACGTAACGCCACACAGCCTGGTCAATGGGCGTGTATTTTTCGTAATGCTGCTCTACAATGAACTGTTTGAGATGATTAGGTAGACGGGCCACCTGCGGATTATTAAAATCATTAAAGGCACTCATTGCTGCGGGTTAAAAAATTATCAATCTGATTATTGCGAAAATAGGCCGTTAGGCCAAGGAATCCAAAAATAGGAACGTTCCGGCTTGTAAAAAATGATGTCAATCAGCTATTTTTACGAAAATCACAAAATCAGCGGTTGTTCATGCCCCCGGTATATGAATCTTACACAGGAAGCGCTCTTTGCCGCCCTTACAAAACCACTTTCGAAAAAGGCAATAGAACACCTTGCCAGTACTGTCGCAGCTAATCATGCGGCAGCACTCCTGCTGGATCTCAGTTTTGACGTTAACCCTCAGGTCGCATTCAGGGCGGCCTGGATTCTTGAAAATCTCTGTTATCACCATGCAGATTCTTTCGCCGTAGTGGCAGACGCGTTTATTCGCCGATTTGAACGGCAGCAAAATCATTCGGCCCAACGCCATTTTGCTAAAATCCTTACTATGATTAGCCGTCTGAAAACAGGCAAAGTCAATAAGTTAACTTTAGAAAACCAGGAAATGCTGACCCGGCCCGTATTTGACTGGCTCCTTGATGGCATGGTGCCAGTGGCCGTTAAATCGCATTGTATTCAAATTCTCGCCAACTTCTCGGTGCAGCAGCCCTGGATACGGGAGGAACTTTTAAATACGTTGGATTTTCTCGAAAGCAGCCACAGTATCGCGTTTTTTGCTAAAGCAAAGCAAATCAGAAAGCAATTTCAAAAAATGTAAAGCCTGGGTAAATTGGTTTGATCAGGCTTTTTCATGCCGATCCTGATGTTTAAATTCGCATAACGAAGTTTCACCCGGTATGCTGCAGAGCGTCTATCTTTTTTCATTTTCGGTATTGCCGGTTCTCGGTGTGGTTATATTTGTATCGAATCTCTGGTACCGGCACCGTAACTGGTTCTGCCTGCAGCCTGACCGCTGGCTGGACGAGCAAACCGTCTACCTTTCAGAACAGGTTATCGCTAAACATTTTTTCCGGAGCCGGGCCAATGCCTATATGGAAATTCCCTTTCAGGGCATTAAGATCGGCGGGTATCTGAGCATCCGCCGCAGCGGGATTTACACCTTTTATCTCAAAGACAAACACACGAAAATCTGCCTTAGAAAAGAACACGGCAGCTGGAAGCCTGAAAACCGTTATCCGAAAGACAGCTTTGAGCAGCGCTTCGCTTCTTATCTGGGCATCTACCTCGAAACCAGGCTTTTCAGTTAGGTCTGTCGATTTGTATTTTGAAACATGCATAAAAAAACCCTGCCGTTGCCGACAGGGTTTCAATATTAAGCGAAATTTAATTAGCTGGTCATGTTGTTAAACATGCTGCCGAGGTCGAGGCTGATGCCGTCGCCCAGCGAAAATGATGACTGGCTTTCTTCGTCTCCGTCTTTCGTATGTGTCGAGAACGACAACAGGTTGCCGATTCCGAGGTTTCCGATCAGTCCTGATGAGTTCGAAGAATCACTGTTTCCGAACAGACCGCCACCATTGATTGCTTTCATTTCCTGTGCATTTAACTCTTGCATTTTCATAACTGTAGATTTTAAGTTTTGCCTACTCTTTTTAGGTTTTCGGCGTCTCCTTAGGTTTTTTTCCTGATTGCTCAGTTATAATCATTAACGCAATCGCCGGACCAATAGATTTATAATATACTCATTATCAAAAACATATATGGAATGCATTATCCCTTGTTGTTGTGTTTATCCCAAAACCCTAACAGTTTAAAAAAAAGCAAACTTTTTTGTCACAATGCAATGTACGGTGCTTACGTAAAAGCAAAAAACCCTGCCGTTGCCGACAGGGTTTCAATATTTAAGCGAAATTTAATTAACTGGTCATGTTGTTAAACATGCTGCCAAGGTCGAGGCTGATGCCGTCGCCCAGCGAAAATGATGACTGGCTTTCTTCATCTCCGTCTTTGGTATGGGTGGAGAATGACAGCAGGTTGCCGATTCCGAGGTTTCCGATCAGTCCTGATGAGTTCGAAGAATCACTGTTTCCGAACAGACCGCCACCATTGATTGCTTTCATTTCCTGTGCATTTAACTCTTGCATTTTCATAACTGTAGATTTTAAGTTTTGCCTACTCTTTTAGGTTTTCGGCGTCTCCTTAGGTTTTTTTCCTGATTGCTCAGTTATTGTTATTAACGTAGCCTGAAAACAAAAGGATTTGTAATGTGCTCATTTTCAAAAACATATACGGAATGCACTATTCTTTTGGGTTGTGTTTTTTTTAAAACACTGTATTCTAGAAGGTTGAAGGCTGATTTTTGCAGGCGCTATTGCTATCGTTTAACCCCGCATTTTGGTATTTTTTTCCGTATATTTGAAACCTTATCTGTTTCCTGCTGTTGGGTATTGCAACACCTGAGGCAAGCTCACTTCTCCCGGTGGGATCCAGGTCACATTCATTAAAATCAAAAATATTGGCATTAAAAAGAAGAAGCACCAACAGGGGCCCGCGTTTGCCCTTTAAAAAGAAGGAAGCTGAACACCGCATTAACGAATTCATCACTGCTACAGAAGTCAGGGTAACCGGCGAAAACGTGGAGCAGGGTATTTATCCGCTTGCCGAAGCAAGGCGCATGGCAGAGGCACAGGAACTCGATCTTGTTGAAATTTCACCGAACGCCCAGCCGCCGGTTTGCCGGATCGTTGATTACAGCAAGTTTCTTTACGAGCAAAAGAAAAAACAGAAAGCCATTAAGGCAAATGCAAAACAGACTGTAATTAAGGAAATCCGTTTCGGCCCCAATACCGACGACCACGATTTTCAGTTCAAACTAAAAAACGCCAAAGGGTTTCTTGAAAACGGTGAGAAGGTTCGGGCCTATGTACATTTCAGGGGCAGGGCGATCGTCTATAAGGAACGCGGAGAAATACTTCTGCTGAAGTTTGCGCAGGCGCTCGAAGATTTTGCGAAAGTAGAGCTGATGCCTAAACTGGAGGGAAAGAGGATGTTTTTAACCCTTGCACCAAAAGCAGGAGCTAAATAAATAAATAAAGAGGGCTTGTTTGAAAGAACAAGCCCTGTGTTTTTACAGCAGAATCTGGCTGCTGATCTCCTTATCAATTGTAATGTATCCGGGGTAAGTAACCGCTGTGTTACCCAGCATAATGGTAGGCTTAATTTTTATGGTAAGCAGCCCAAGTACCTCGTTATCTTTCGATTTTTTTCGCAACGCTTTGATCACCCGGTCGGCCACGTCGGCGTTCGCTACCAGATTGTATACGTTGCTTGTCAGATTAACCGGTACGACCATTGTTTGTCCCGGCGCTATGCTGAAACCATTATTAACCATTCCCTCCGCAAGATCCTGCCTGTTTACCTGAATTTTGTATTCAAAGCGGTTAATGGCTGCCGTATTACCGGTAGGATTGCTTACTTCGAGATTTAAACGCGCATCGAGCGGTACATTCTTTCGCAACAGGCCAAGTGCCAGGCCGGGCAGGCTTCCTATGTTTAATTGTTCACCCCGGATAAGCGAACTCACATCTGCACCGGCTACACGTACGTTTTCAGCACTTACGAGGCGATATCTGCATTTCTCCAGGGTTTTGACCTGCTGTGCCTGGCGATTTACGCCACAGCCGGCAAACACAACTGCAGTTGCTAACAGCAAACCCATTTTTTTTATATAGTTCATTGTGTGTATAGTTATGTGCCCCGAAGAGCACGGTTCAGAAAACCGAAGCAATGGCGATGCCGAAATGCTTTTTTTCAAAAAGTTTCCCCATCAATACAAAAATAAGTTAACTTGCTTAAACGTATAAACAATCTGCCCGATGATATTAGCCTTTCTGAAACGTACCTTGTTTTTCATTGTTGTCCCCTTCACGTTGTATGCGCAGGAAGAGATCAGCGTATTGACCGAGCTCGACGAACTCACTCAGTTTTCCCGTCTCCCGACTTATCGTGATAAAAGCAGCGTGCTCCAATTTTCCTCATACGACAGAACCGGCAATAACGATGATGGTTTTAGCGGTAAATACTCCTTCATCCGGAAGGAAAAAGACAGCAGCCTCGTCATATTTGAAGCAAAAGGGAAGGGCGTAATCAACCGCATCTGGACGCCCACGCCAACCGATGACCTGGTAGACTTTTATTTTGACGGTGCAAAGAAACCGGCATTGTCTATCCGGTTTTCAGATCTCTTTTCTGGTACTGTTGCGCCATTTGTCGCGCCGCTAACAGGCAATCAGGTGGGCGGGTATTTCTGTTACCTGCCAATCCCTTTTTCAAACGGATGCAAGATCGTTTTCAGGGGTAAAAAGCTGGAATTTTATCAGATTCAATATAGAACGCTCCCTTCTGCAGCGAAGGTCAGAACATTTAATGCTGCTGAAAAGGCTTTGCCTGGGGCACTGGAACAGCTGGCAAAAACGTGGTCGGCGGTACGCGAGAATCTGCCAGCGCTTAAAGATCAGTCATTGCAAACCATCAATTTCGACCAGCAGCTACCAGCAGGAGGTTCAGTTGTACTCGCTGCGCTTGACAAGCCGGGCCGCATCGTTGGGATCGAACTGGAGCAGGCTTCGGCTTACGCCGGATTAAACCGGCAGGCCGATCTGAAAATCTCCTGGGATGGCGATCCACAACCGGCGGTTTATGCCCCGGTAGCCGACTTTTTTGGCTACGCCTTTGGTCAGACCTCGATGCAAAGTCTCCTTCTGGGCAGCAGGGCCAATATGAATTATTGCTATTTTCCCATGCCGTTTGCCGGACAGGCGCGGGTTGAACTGTTATCCCGGAAGCCAGACAGCGGTCTTTCAGAGAACCTGCGTGTAAAAGGCCGGATATATGTGCTGCCGCAAGGTCTTGATCCGGCAAAGGAGGGAAGGTTTTATGCGTTCCGAAACCGCGAGCAGCCTACCCGGCCAGGCCAACCCCATTTGTTCCTTGAAGGTAAGGGAAAAGGGCACTATGCCGGAACAATCTTACAAGCCCAGGGTTTGGAACCTGGCATGACCCTGTTTTTCGAAGGAGATGACCAGACGACTGCAGACGGAAAACTTACCATTCATGGTACCGGTTCTGAAGATTATTTTAATGGTGGGTGGTACGCGCTGCTCGACCGCTGGGACAGAAAGATGAGTCTGCCCTTGCACGGCTCACTCGATTATTCATTGCCTTTTGCTCGGACAGGCGGATACCGGCTTTTCCTGACAGATAAAATTCCGTTCAATCAAAGTTTCAGGCATACAATTGAACACGGGCCTGAAAACAACAACAAGCGCGGCGACTACACATCGATGGCATTTTATTATGCAGATAAGCCGCTTGCTACAAGCGAACAACCGTCAAATCGCACAACCGGAACGTATCTTCCCGATACAATGGTGCTTTACCCTCAACTTATGAATTTTAGTTTCAATGGTGCAATGCTCATGGACGGAGAGACGATAACGGCGAAAAATGGCGGAGCTGTACGTATCGACCTGCAGGAATTTCCATCTGGTCAATACAAGTTGTTTGCAGATGCAGATGACCTGCCCGACGGCGCCGAGCTTACGGTCTGGCAACGGCAATCGCGAGTTAGCAAAGATCTGTCATTTCAGGGTGCTGTAAAAAAGGCCCAGCATATGCGTTACCTGTGCGATATTGTGGTAGACGATTTTAGAAACAGCCTGACTTTTCATTTTAAGCGTGACCAGCAGAAGAATAAGCTGCATCTGCGGCGGCTCATCCTGGTTAAAAAGAAGAACCAGTGAGTGGAACCTGTTCAGGCATAACGATCAGGAGTAAGGTCCGTGGTGCATAAGCCCTCTTGAAGCCAATTCAATGCTGAGCCAGCCATTACGGCTCTGGCCTCTTACCTGCGCGCAATACCTTGGGGTAACTTTTTTTCCGGGAACACAGGGACGACCGCGGCAGTGAGTGCTCGGTTATATGGGGAGCTACTTCGGGAACGGGCTATTTTTTAGGAAATTTCAAAAGGTAAGGACTCAGTGTCGTCCGGTAAAAATTGGCTGAATGAAATAAGACCGTTCTGAATAGTCTCAAAGCAGTATTTGCCTGAGTCTTCCGAATCAAGCCCCCCGGAATTCTATGTTCGTGGGTTTTACGTACAGGCGGTGGTTTTGATGAGGGTTTTGCCTGATTACTGCCACGGATAGTTGCGAACCGGCCTTGTATCTTCTCGCCGCAGAAAAGTATTAAAAGTCTTGCACTGTCTTAAGGAGGTCGCGAAGAACTAAGGGGGGAACTCTTTGGGAATAATGAGCAACGAATCATTGTTGTCCGGTAAAAATTGGCTGAATGAAATAAGATCCTTCTGAACAGTCCCTAAAGCAGTATTTGCCTGAATCTTCTGAATCAAGCCCCCTGTATTCTATGTCTGCGGGTTTTACGTACAGGCGGCGGTTTTGATGAGGGTTTTGCCCGATCACTGCCAATGATACGTGCGAACCGGCCTTGTATCTTCTCGCCGCAGAAAAGTATTAAAAGTCTTGCACTGTTCTAAGGAGGTTGAGAAGAACCAAGGAGGGGAACCAGCCCGGAACAGAATGGCGCAGGGATAATCCGGGCCTTTTCCCGCCGCCGTCGGACTTTTGATGCTTTTATGCAAGAAGAGATACACAGCCGGAGCGTTTTGCTTCTTTTTCGCCAAAAAGAAGGAGCCCCCGCGGCGGTGAGCGGTTCGATACCATAGCCTCACATCTATTGGAAACCAAAGAGCTATAGGCTTTCGCAAACATTCCCCGCACAACAGTGAGCAACGAATCATGAACCAAGACCATGGCGCATAACCACTCATAACGCCGTTTTTAAGTCTGAAGCTGAGAACAGCCGGCCTTTTCCCGCCGCCGTCGGACTTTTGATGCTTTTATGCAAGAAGAGATACACAGCCTTGACTTCATGCCAAACGCAGTGTAATGCGGAGGGATCTCCCTGGTGCTGGGCATTGCCGTCACCTTGATGAAAAAACTTTATAACAAGCAAAGGTGAGATTCCTCACCGCACAATTCGCAGCAGAAACAATTTGGCTTGCGGTTTCGGAAGGAGCCCCAGGGCGGTGAGCGGTCCGATACCACAGTTTCACGTTAGTTGGCAACCGAAGGGCTATATACTTTCGCAACACTTTCCCGGACACCAATGGGTAAGGACTTATGGAGCCGCTGTCTATACATGAGTCTGTTTAAATCTTATATTCCTGAATCAAGCGCTTTATCCTCGCGATCCCGGTCCTTAAACTTTTCGTTATCAAAATCTTCAGATGAACTGCCGGTGTGCGACTGCGGACCACCGTCCGGCTGCCTTTCGCCTGTATAACCCTCGTCGCTCAGCGAGTCGTAACCCTGGGTGCCCGTATTGTCATAACCGTCGCGCGGCCCCCTTATTTTGGCCGTTTCCTCATCCAGCTGCTGGCGGAAGGAATTGTTCTCAATCGCTTTCTGTTTATCAGGATCGTTCAGGGGCTTTTTCATGGCAAATGTTTACAAAGCAACAAACTTCCGCTTATTTGGTTTTCAGCCGCTGGTCAATCCGCCGCAGGCTTTATAAAAAGAATGACACAGACCTTACGGGATGTTTATCGAAAAGGTCGTATTTTTGCTTAGTGTATTTTTTACACTAACTAAATTTGTGTTTATGAAAAAAACGTTGCTTCCCCTTACACTTGGTGGTCTCGGTATAGGAATCACCGAGTTTGTGATGATGGGGCTGCTACCCGATATAGCAAAAGATCTTCAGATTACCATACCGCAGGCCGGACACCTGATCTCGGCTTACGCGCTGGGTGTGGTGATCGGGGCACCGCTTCTCGTCGCTATTGCAGGTAAATATCCGCCGAAAAATATCCTGATTGCGCTGATGCTGATGTTCACCGTATTTAATGTTTTTTCCGCATTTGCGCCCGACTATACCGTGCTGTTTATTTCCCGGCTGTTATCGGGGCTTCCACACGGTGCATTCTTCGGCGTCGGATCTGTCGTGGCAAGCCGTATAGCCGATGAAGGTAAATCTGCACAGGCTGTCTCTATGATGTTTGCGGGACTTACGATTGCAAATATTGTAGGTGTACCCCTTGGGACCTTTATCGGCCACCATTATTCGTGGCGGTTCTCGTTTGCCATTGTCGGTGCGGTTGGTTTGCTTACGGTGTGGAGCCTGAAAGCCTGGTTACCTGCGCTTGAGGCAGCGAAAAACCGCGATCTTAAACAGGAGCTAAGCTTTTTTGGTAAAGCGGAGGCATGGCTGATCGTACTTATGATTTCAATCGGTACAGGTGGCTTATTTTGCTGGTACAGCTATATAGCGCCGCTGATGACGAGTGTAGGCGGGTTTTCAGAAGATTCGGTTACCTATGTGCTTGTGCTTGCGGGCACCGGCATGCTGGCAGGGAATTTTGTAGGCGGACGGCTTGCCGACCGCTTTTCGCCCGGAAAGGCATCGATGTACCTTCTTGTTGCAATGACCATAACACTCATTATTGTGCATTATGTATCGCACCTTCAGGTTCCTGCACTGATCATGACCTTTGTAACAGGTGCGGTAGCCTTTGCACTGGCAGCACCGATCCAGATGCTGATGATCAACACGGCGAAGGGCTCAGAGATGCTCGCCGCGGCGGCCAGTCAGGCGAGTTTTAATATAGGTAATGCGCTTGGCGCCTTCCTGGGGGGCTTACCGCTCGTATACGGTTATGGTTATACAGCGCCGGCAACTGTCGGGGCTGCAATGGCCCTAACCGGAGCCGTGTTTGCCTTTGTGCTGCTTCGTACGGTGCGGAAAAGTAACAAGCAGAAAGCGGCAGATAAACGCAGCGGTGTGCTGGAAGACGCCTGTGTGCCCGCCTGATCCCATTCGCTTAAAGCCATCTTTCAGAGGTAGGTATCGGGCAGAATTTCCCATGCCCAGGGCTTTTTGAAGGTCTTAAAGGTTCGGAGCGGTTCGTCGCGCAGGCTTTCACGAAATTCATGATTTCCGGCAGCCCGGTTGTGGATGTTTCCGCTGACCACGTCCACTTCCTGTAAAATAAAATCAAAGGTGCGGGATGTCATCTCTCCGGTATCCTGGTGGAAATAACGGCTGAAGGCTTCAGTGAGTACCCAGGCTGTACCCTTGTACCTGAAGCCGTATTTTAAGTCCCAGCGCCAGTTATTTCCTCCGGCGAAGCTGAGCGAAAGTGCGCCTGCTTCTATAGCCACGCTCCGGTAAGGATCGCCGATCTTTCCGCCTTCATTTGCCCGCAAAACAAAATCGTTATTCTGCAAAGCGAGTGTAAAAGCCTGCCGGTCTCTGATCCCGAAGTAGGCGGCCAGGATTCGGGGGCGCTGCTGCTCTGCTATGATCTCGGTAATGTTATCGCCGTAGGCCCGCTGTTCGCGTATCTCGTGGTCATATTCCAGAACCAGCACCATGTCTTCAGCTTTGTCGCCGTTCAGATCGCCGTAAGCAGTATCAATGGCATGCCACTGTGGCGGAATAAGCGAGCTGATGTCTTTTGCCTGTTTAGCAAGCTTCGGAAATGTGAATTGCCGCTGCGCCTCGGCAGGGGCTGTGTACAGGCAAAGTAAGAGGATCAGGAGTGGCTTCATGAACTGTTTCATAAACAGAACTCAGAATACGCCGGTTTAGTATGCCTGCTGCATGCCTCTTTTCATTTCAATAAGGCAGAGAACATTTCAGGACGAGTAGGGGTTTATAACCCGGAGAAACGGACGCGCCTTTCAGCCGGTCACAAACAAACGTCCACGCCGCGATTTCCCGGAAGCACAGCTGTGCAACCGGAATCATGCAAATCTCCGGAATGCGTATGAGAAAATTTGATGCAATTGTAATTGGTGCGGGGCAGGCAGGTATGCCGATGGCAAAAAAACTTGCCAGGGCAGGCAAAAAGACGCTGTTGATAGAGAAACGCCGGATAGGCGGAACATGTATTAATGATGGCTGTACACCAACCAAAACCATGATCGCCTCAGCACGAATGGCGTATCTTGCCGGGAAAAGTGATAACTATGGTATAACGATCCCCTCTTTCGAAGTTAATTTTGATCGCATACGTGCCCGGACCGGCGCAATAACAGATCGCTTCCGCGCGAGTGCAGAAGATGGTATCGAAGAAACTCCGGGGCTTACGCTGCTGTATGGAACCGCGGTGTTTACAGCCGACCATATCATTGAGGTGCGCAACACCGGCAGCCAGGCCGGGGTATTTACGGCCGAACTGATCTTTATCAATACGGGTGCAAAGCCCCTGTTGCCGGAAATTCCGGGATTGCGAACCGTAAATTATCTTACGTCTGAAACAATACTAGACCTCGATGAAGTTCCGGCGCACCTGGTTGTAGCGGGCGGTGGTTATATCGGATTAGAATATGCACAGTTATTTAAGCGGCTCGGAGCAAAAGTGACACTCATCGAGCAGGGCGACCGGCTGCTGCCCCAGGAGGACGCGGATGCCTGTGCAGTGATCAGTGATGTATTTAAGAATGAAAAGATAAACGTCCTCACTGATGCAGAAGTTGTAGAGATGCGCAATTACGGAAATAACCGCATTCAGGTGGCCGTAAGTCATCAAGGGAAGCAGCGTTCAATTACCTGTAGCCACCTGTTGCTCGCTTTCGGACGCGAGCCGCAGACGCGCGATCTTGGGCTGGAGTCAACCGGAATAAAACGTAATGAGAAAGGACATATCCTGGTCGACGAATTTCTCGAGACCCATGTGCCGGGTGTCTTTGCACTTGGCGATGTGAAGGGTGGCCCCGCCTTTACACACATAGCCTATAACGATCATTATCAGCTGATGCAAGGGATACTGACAGGTAAAAAGCAGTCCGTCAGGGGACGAATGGTGCCATACTGCATGTTTACCGATCCGCAGCTTGGGCGGGTAGGCATCAATGAAATGGAGGCAATTGATGCGGGGATCGACTACCAGTGCGCCAAACTGCCTATGGCGAGCGTTGCCAGGGCGATTGAAACAGATGATACGCAGGGTTTCATGAAGGCTATTGTTGACCGGAAAACCAAGAAAATTCTGGGTGCCTGCATTATCGGTGAGTCTGGGGGCGAAGTGATGACGATGCTGCAGCTGGCGATGATGGGTGGACTGACCTGGGAGGAGATCCGGTATGCAACATTTGCCCACCCGCTGTACGCGGAGTCGCTGAATAACCTTTTCATGTCCCTGGAAAGCTGAAATGGCCGGCTTTTTACGCCGGCCACGATTATAAGTTTAAAGCATGGTACAGCAAACCGGCAAGTACTGCGCCGATGAGTGGTCCGACGACCGGTACCCACGCATAGTCCCATTCGCTGTCGCCCTTACCTTTTATCGGCAACAAAGCATGCGTTAAACGCGGTGCAAAATCACGGACAGGGTTGATTGCATAGCCGGTCGTGCCTCCGAGCGACAATCCCAGTACCCATACCAGCAGCGCCACAGGCAGCGCGCCGATAGATCCGAGGCCTATCGGCGTTTTTTCAGTGCCCAGCTCGGCGTTGGTAAAATAAAAGATCACAAATATGAGCACGAAGGTCCCGATAATCTCACTGAAAAGGTTTGAGAACTTGTTTTTGATAGCCGGGGACGTGCAGAAGCAGGCGCGTTTAAGGCCCTGGTCTTCGGTAGCATTGAAATGATCGCGATAAAAGATCCATACGGTTGTAGCACCCAATATGCCGCCGGTTAATTGCGAGAGGATGTAATAGGGAACATTGACCCACTGAAATTTCTGGGTAATGGCAAGTGCAAGCGTTACGGCCGGATTGAGGTGTGCACCGCTGTAAGGTGCAGCAACCACAACACCAACAAACACAGCCATGGCCCATGCGGTCGTAATCACGATCCAGCCGCCGCCATGTCCTTTCGTACCTGTAAGCACGACATTGGCGACCACGCCGTTCCCGAGTAAGATGACCAGAAACGTCCCGATCAGCTCAGCAAAAAATTCATTCATTGTATTTTCCGGTTTGTTTGGTTAGTCTTCTGCGTTTGCGCGTGCGGCTCTCACGGCACGATTCCAGCCTTTAATACGTTCTGCATTTGCAGCATCGTCGCCGGGATCGAAATTGCGGTCTATTTTCCACTGCGAGCCAATTTCTTCAATGCTGCCCCAGAAGCCGGTGGCCAGACCCGCCAGGTATGCAGCACCAATCGCTGTAACTTCAGTGACTTCCGGTCTGATGACCTGACACTGCAACAGGTCTGCCTGGAACTGCATAAGCAGGTTGTTGGCGGTGGCGCCGCCGTCCACGCGAAGTTCCTTGATGGCGGTACCTGCATCGGCTTCCATCGCTTTCAGTACATCGCGCGTCTGGTAAGCAATGCTTTCAAGGGCAGCCCGGGCAAAGTGAGCGGCATTGGTACCGCGGGTAATTCCTGTAATTGTACCGCGCGCATGCTGATCCCAGTATGGTGCGCCGAGACCGGCAAATGCAGGAACAACATAGACACCCTGGGTATCCGGCACAGTATTAGCCAGGTGCTCCACATCGGCAGAGGTGCTGATGAGCTTGAGTTCGTCGCGGAGCCACTGTACGACCGCTCCGGCGATAAAAATGCTCCCTTCAAGCGCATAGGAAACCTTGTCTCCGATTTTCCATGCAATTGTTGTAAGCAGATTATGTGTTGAGAGTTTAGGGTCGTTGCCAATGTTCATCAGCATGAAACATCCGGTGCCATAGGTGTTTTTTACCATTCCCGGCTGGGTGCACATCTGTCCGAAAAGGGCAGACTGCTGATCGCCGGCAATCCCCGCAATAGGAATCTGGTGCGCGAATATCTGTCCGGAGGTCTTGCAATACACCTCACTTGATGATTTTACCGCTGGGAGCATACTGAGCGGAATGCCGAAATGTTTAGCCATGTCGGTATCCCACTGAAGGGTATTGATGTTGTAAAGAAGCGTCCGCGAGGCGTTCGTTACGTCTGTAATGTGTTCTGCTCCGGCAGTCAGCTTCCAGATGAGCCAGCTGTCTACAGTGCCGAACGCAAGTTTACCCGCCTCTGCTTTTTCGCGTGCGCCGGGAACTTCGTCCAGAATCCACTTTATCTTGACCGCCGAAAAATAAGAATCGATAATCAAACCTGTCTTTTTCTGGATACTGTCATTCCAGGTTTCTTTTTTTACGCTGTCACAGTACGTTGCCATGCGCCGATCCTGCCACACAATGGCGTTGTAAACCGGCTCGCCGGTTTCCCTGTCCCAGACCACAGTGGTTTCCCGCTGATTGGTAATGCCAATCGCGTTGATCTGACGGGCCATGAGCCCTGCTTTTGAAATTGCTTCGGCGGCAACGGCAATCTGCGATGACCAGATTTCCTGCGGGTCATGTTCAACCCATCCGGCTTTCGGGTAGTACTGCTTAAATTCTTTTTGTGCAATGGAAACGATGTCTCCGTTTTTGTCAAACACGATCGCTCTCGAGCTGGTGGTTCCCTGGTCGAGCGATAAGATGTATTGCTCCATGTATTGGTTTCGGTTTAGTATTTGGCTTGGTTATGTAGATTTTTTTCCTGCTGCCGGCCGGAATTTTTATAAAGATAGCCTTCTGCAAGTTTTGAAAAAGTTTCTGTCTGATTTTTTTGCCAGGCTTCATCCCGGTTGAAGACCCTTGCCATGATCGATGCCACGGGGGCTGCCATTTCTATGGCTGCAGCAGCATCGAAAAAGAGCACGCGCAGGCGTCTTGACAATACGTCTTCCACCATTTCCACCCGCTCGTTTTTGCAAATCCATTCCACCTCAGCTACAGTATAAGGGTAGGCGGGATGAATGCGCTTCCTTAACTCCGGGCTCACATTCATCATATTTTCAATATGCCCCCGGTCAGACCCGTAAACGGATAGGTTGTCGCTACCCAGCCCGGCCGAAGCACCATGAATCGGCAGTGTTTTGGTTATGCAGGGTTTGGCAGACAACTGGTGGTTCTTCACGGCCAGGTCTACGGTTTCCTCGGCCATTTTCCGGTAGGTGGTCCATTTTCCACCGGTAATGGTGATCAGTCCTGATCCCGATACGATCAGTTTATGGTCGCGGCTGATCTCTTTGGTACTGGTCCCGTCCTTGTCAGAAGGTGCGGCAAGTGGCCGCAGGCCGGAAAATACCGACAGGATATCGCTTTCTTTCGGTTTAATATTAAAATAACCTGCTGCCGTATTTAAAATGAAAGATACTTCCTGGTCAAGCGCACGCGGTTCCAGGTCACTTTCATCAAGCGGCGTATCTGTTGTTCCTACCAGCAGGTGTTCGTGCCAGGGTACAGCAAATAATACGCGGCCATCTGATGTTTCCGGTATCATAAGCGCTACCTCCGTATCCAAAAATGCCTTGTCAAGCACAACATGTACGCCCTGGCTGGGCCTGACAAGCTTTGGCGCGTTCGGCGTATTCATATTTAAAATATCATTGACAAACACGCCGGTTGCATTGATAACTGATTTTGCCCTGATGGTGTGGGTCTCGCCCGTAATCAGGTCGCTTACCTCGGCTCCGGCAACCTTCCCTGACGTATCACGCAGCAGACCGGTAACTTTCATATAAGTGGCAAGTGTTGCACCTTCTTCAGCAGCAGTTTGTGCAAGATTGAGGGCCAGGCGTGCGTCATCAAACTTACCGTCGAAATAACGAATGCCGCCTTTAAGTCCTTTCGTTTTTATGCCCGGAAGCAGTTTGCTTACTTCTCCTTTTGAAAGAAACTCCGATTTGCCAAAACTAAACCTTCCAGCCAGCAAATCATAAAATTTTAGTCCGACAAGATATTTTGCTATGGCAAACCACGAATAACAGGGAATGATAAAGGCCTCTTTTTTGACCAGGTGCGGAGCGTTCTGCTGCAGCATGCCCCGTTCGTGCAAGGCGCTGTAGACAAGTTTGATATCGCCCTGGGCAAGATAACGTACGCCGCCATGAACAAGTTTGGTACTGCGGCTTGATGTACCCTTGGCAAAATCTGACTGCTCGATCAAAACCGTTTTCAAACCCCGCGAGGCCGCATCGACAGCAATTCCCAGGCCCGTTGCCCCGCCGCCAATTATTAAAATGTCGTAATTGGCAGATCCGGAAATGTCGAGCGGATGATTTCTTTTCATGGACTTAAAAAAAATAAAATGAAATAATACGCAATTATAAGAAATCATTTTCGAAACCTTGAACAAGGGTTCATTTATTTGAAAAATTCTTTGTTAGCCACTTTTATTAATTACTTTGCAAACAAATTTCAATTGAATGATCACCCTGGCGGAAAGACATCAGATAATATTAAGTAAGCTGCAAAAAGATCAGTATATCAACGTCGTTGATCTGTGCAAGGAGCTGAATGTTTCTTCAGTAACTATCAGAAAAGACTTAAAATTATTGGAAGAAAAAAATCTGCTGTACCGCACACATGGCGGCGCTACGGTGAACAATCCCTATACTGTAGACCGGCCTGTGAATGAAAAGGAACAGATCATGTCTGCAGAAAAAAACAACATTGGCCTGCAGGCTGCTGCGCTTCTGCAGGAAAATGATTCTATTGTGATTGCATCGGGAACTACCGTACAGGCATTTGCCCGCAATATTCCGCAGAACCTGAATATCACCGTTATTACGTCAGCGCTGAATGTGGCCCTGGAGCTGGTAAGGAATCCGGGGATCGAGGTGATGCAATTGGGCGGCCTTCTAAGGAAAAGCTCGTCTTCGGTAACCGGCATCTATGCTGAAAACGTTTTGCGCGATTTCTTCTGTACCAAACTTTTTCTTGGAGTGGATGGAATAGATCTGGAATATGGTCTGACGACTACCAATCCGATGGAAGCCCATCTGAACAGGCAAATGATCGGGTGTTCCCAGAAAACCATCGTGCTGGCAGATTCAACAAAGTTTGGCAAGCGCGGTTTCGGTAAGATCTGCGGTCTGGAAGAAATAGATCAGATTATAACCGACAATGGTATACCTGACAGCGTGCTTCAGCATCTTGAACGTTCGGGTGTTAAGGTAACGCTTGTTTAGCCCGCCTGCTGTGCGGCCGGGAGCGTAAGTCTGAACGTGCTCCCTTCGCCCATCGTGCTTGTTACGCTTAGCCTGCCCCCGCTCAACCCTGTAAATTCCTGACTTAACAACAGTCCGAGCCCCGTTCCAATCTCTGCGGCTGTACCTTTCTGGCTTATTGTGCCTGGTGTGAAAAGATTTTTAAGCCGGCTTTCGGGAATACCAACACCCGTATCTGCTACCTCGAAACATATATCGCCCGAAGGGGTAATCCCGCTGCTGAGCGTAACCCGGCCTCCGCTCTGCGTAAATTTCAGCGCATTGCCAAGCAAGTTCCGGATCACAAAATCAAAATGGTCGGGATCTGCATGCAGCAAAGGCATCTCACCGGCGGCAGGCACCAGGTTCTCGACGGTGATGTTTTTATCTTCTGCACGGTCAGTTACAAACTGCAGATTTCTTTCAATTACAGGAACAGGATCAAAATCTTTCAGATTCACCCTTATACCTTTAATCTGCATCTCGCCCCAGCGAAGCAAATTGTTCAGCGTTTCGAGTGAGGCGTTACATTTTATAGAGAGTTTATGAATAAGTTCGCTGCGTTCGGCTGCCGAAAGATCGTCATCATTAATAAGAAACAGCAAGTTCACAATTGATGCAAATGGTGCCCGGAGATCATGCCCCAGCACTGAAAAGAGCTTGTCCTTTACCGTATTGGATGCCGTCAGCTTTCTGTTCAGACTCCGAACCCTGAAAAAATAGACTGCAAGGATGACAAACATGGCGAGTATAGCCACCGCCACAAAAAACGTAACTGATTGCTGCAGGCTTTTTTTACTGTTCAGCAGACGGAGTTCTCTGAGCTCGGCATCAGATTTTTCCTTCTCATAATTTGCACTGATATTGGCAATACGCTGGCCGGCAGACTGGTAATAAAGACTATCAGCAAGGGCATAACTTTGTTTTGCAAGTTCCAGTGCGCGTTTATAGTCACCCCGTTTTTTATAAATATCACTTAAGGCAGCATATATATCAATCTGCTGTTTAAAAGCTTTTTTTTCGGCTGCCAGCTTAAGTGCATCGGTCAGGTAGGCAAGTTGTTTTGCCGGGTCTGATTTGTAATTGTCGGCCAGTCCGCGCAGGGTCTGTACCTCCCGGAGATAATTTTGAATTTCCCGCGATTTTTTAAGCGCGGCAAGCTGCAGTTTAATGGCTTCAGCTGTCTGGCCGTCTTTTGCATAAACCGATGCCAGCGTGTTGAGCAGTGTGATATGGAGGCCCGCATAATTTTTTTCCTTGCTCAGCGCAAGTCCTTTCTTCAGGTAACTTTCAGCGCGGGATATAGAGTCAAGACCCTTATACGCATTGCCGAAATTCGTATACATGTTTAATGTGATACTTGAAAGGGGAGCTTTGGCTGCGGCTTTTTCGGCGAGTTTAAATTGAACAAGCGCTTCGGGAAATGTTTTCCTGGCCAGATAGACTTCGCCAATGGTATTGCGGGCCTCTACTATGCCGCGGTATTCACGCAGGGCCTCATTGATTTTCAGGGCGGCGATGAAGCGTGCCATGGCTTTATCATAGTTGCCCTTGCGAAGCTCAACGACACCTATCCTGATCAGAACACTTGCCTCACCCTTCTGGTTGCGTTCGCGCCTGTACAGGGTAAGCGCACGACCGTATTTCTGGCGCGCATCATCAGACATGCCCAGGTTATCGTCAATCATACCGAGTTCCCGGAGCATAGCCGCCATGCCGCCGAGATTTCCGCGTTTTTCAAACCGCGCGTAAGCCTGCCTGGCCAGAAGTTCGGCAGAATCAGGTTTATAATAACGGTAAAACCCGATTTCTTCCTGGTAAGCTTCGATGCTTTTTTCGGCATGCCGCCTACCCTGCAAAGCACTGCAAACGCTTGCTTTGGCTGTCAGCAACAATATCACGGTCACACAAAAAAATCTGAGCTTCATTCTGATCTCGCAAAGATACGTAACTACGGCTTCATGGTGATATTATTTATATGATCTGCGCCGCGCCAGCCGGGTTTTTACGTAACAATTTTCTTAAAAGTCTGCCGGTCGGGGTAAATTGCCTACTTTTAAAAATTAGGGTATACCCCATAGTTTATGACTAGAAACTTCTGTTTTATCTTCCTGCTCCTTGCTGCCATACGCGCCGAAGCCCAGCAGGTAAGGCCAATGACTGCTTCGGCCATTTACAAAGAACTCAGGCAGCTTAACAAAATGACCAGGGTACTTTACCTGGCCGCGCACCCTGACGACGAAAACACAGGCTTGTTGTCGTGGCTGGTCAATGAGGCGCATGCCAATACCGCATATCTTTCTTTAACCCGTGGCGATGGCGGTCAAAATCTTCTCGGCAGCGAGCAGGGAGCTGCACTCGGATTGATCCGGACGTACGAATTGCTGGAAGCAAGAAAACTTGATGGCGCGGGCCAGTTTTTTACAAGGGTCATAGACTTTGGTTTTTCGAAAAATCCTGAAGATACGTTCAAACAATGGGACCGTAACGCCGTTACCGCCGATGTAGTCAGGGTGATCAGGCAGTTCAGACCGGATGTGATTATCTGCCGGTTCCCGCCAACCTCAGCTGCCGGACACGGGCAGCATACAGCTTCGGCTATGGTAGCTGAAGACGCTTTTCGGGCAGCCGGCGACAAAACAAAATTCCCCGAACAACTCAAAACCCTGCAGGTATGGCAATCCACCAGACTACTTTGGAATACGTTCAGATTCGGTAATACCAACACTACAGATGAGCGGCAGTTGAAAATAACGGCAGGACAGTATGATCCGCTGCTGGGACTGGGTTATGGCGAGCTGGCAGGTTTAAGCAGAAGCCTGCATAAAAGCCAGGGTGCCGGTACGCAATCGGTAGCGGGCAGACGAACTGAGTACTTTGTCCATGTTGCGGGAAAGCCAACTACGTCGGGCTTGTTTGACGGTATTCAGCAGGGTTGGGAGCGTGCCGGTCAGCAGTTGATCGGGACAGCCATTGACCAGATCATTCAAAAATTTGATTTCACCCGGCCCGAAGCCAGCCTGCCATCGCTTATTGCATTACGGAAAAAGCTGGCTGGGGTCAGGCAAAACCTTGATGTTTCAGATAAGTCCAGATCGCTTGACGGGATCATTCTGCACTGCGCCGGTCTGATGGCTGAGGCTGTTACCGACCGGCCCGAGGCAGTTGCCGGCGAAAAGCTTTCGTTCAAACTTAATATTGTACAACGTGCGGGGATTCCCGTGCAACTGAAAAGCGTTAGATGGCCGGGTGAGAATCCGGGCAGTCAGCCTCTTCGCCTGCCGGCGGATTCGCTGTTCACCATTCCGAAAGAATTAGCACTGCCCGAATCACTGCAGCCAACAACGCCATTCTGGCTCAAAACTCCGCCAAAAACAGCTTCACAGTTCAGTGTTGATGACGAAGCACTTATCGGCAAAGCGGTAAATGAAGATGCGCCGGCGGTTCGGCTGACCGTTTTGATTGCCGGTGAACAGCTTCAGCTTGATGTGCCTCTGTCATTCAAAAAGCTTGATCCTGTTCGGGGAGATGTGGTCGAAGCCCTTCGGATCGTACCGGCCTTTGATCTGAAGTTTGCGCAGCCGCTGTATATACAAACCGGTAACACGGCATTTCAAGCCGGTGTCAGGATCGCCGCCCGTCGCAGCATGGATAACGGATCGCTGCGCCTCACCTGCGAAGGGAAAACGATCGCTTCGGTAGAAGGTCTCAGACTTAGCGCAGGCAAGGACACACTTATAACAATCCCGGTTCGCGCCGGCAATCTTCCGCCTGCGAAAGAACAGGGACTGGTCATGTACGCCTCAATTGATGACAATTTTGGTCAGCATTTTGAACGAACGCAGCAACTGATCAATTACAGCCATCTTCCGGTTCTGCAGTATTTCACGCCGGCGTCTGCAAGGCTTGTCAAAGCAGATCTGAAAGTAGCGGTAAAAAAGGTTGGTTACGTAGAAGGAGCGGGTGATCTTACGGCCGATTTTATGCGTGTGGCGGGAATAGAGGTGACTGTACTCAAAGAAAGTGATATTGGAAATCCGGACAGACTTGCCGCGTTTGATGCCATCGTTACCGGTGTACGCGCACTGAATGCGGAAAGGCGCATGGTTGCCTGGATGCCGCAGCTGTTGAATTACGTTAAAAACGGCGGAACACTGGTAATGCAGTACAACACGCTTCAGGACCTGTCTGTCAGGCAGCCGGGCCCGTACCCGCTGTCGATCAGCAATACGCGGGTTACCGAAGAGAACAGCACCGTCACGTTTACAGACCCTTCTCACAGGCTCATGAACTATCCGAACAAAATTACCCAGACCGATTTTCTTGGCTGGGTGCAGGAGCGGGGCGCATATTTTGCTGGTTCCTGGGATCAGCGTTACAAGCCGCTTCTGTCCATGAATGATACGGGTGAATCGCCTGCTCTGGGCTCTGTATTGTATGCGCCTTTTGGAAAGGGCCACTATATCTATACTTCTCTGGCCTTTTTCAGGCAGCTGCCGGCGGGAAACCCCGGCGCAGCACGACTTTTCTTTAACTTCTTATCTGCCGGAAAAAATGAACGATAGGAGCTGGACCCGTTGGTATGTGCTGCTGATCGGCTTTCTGCTGGTTCAGATTATTGCATACGCCATCTTTACACGTTACTGGTCATGAGCAGGATAGATTGGATTGTACTGGTCATAACCCTGATTTTTGTAGTCCTCTACGGAATATACAAAGGGCGGGGACAGAAAGATGTAAACTCTTACCTGATGGCCGACCGCCAGATGCCCTGGTACATCGTTTTGCTGGGGATTATGGCTACCCAGGCCAGCGCCATCACATTTTTATCGGCGCCCGGACAGGCTTATACAGACGGGATGCGTTTTGTGCAGTATTATTTCGGACTGCCCATAGCCATGGTCGTCATTGCAGCTACCTTTATCCCGATCTTCCAGCGACTAAACGTTTATACGGCCTATGAATACCTCGAACAACGTTTTGACAGGAAAACGCGCGTACTGACAAGCATTTTGTTCCTGCTATCGCGCGGACTTTCTACAGGAATCAGTATCTATGCTCCCAGCATCATCCTTTCTTCCGTGCTTGGCTGGAATATCTATCTGACCAATGTGCTGACTGGCGGCCTGCTGCTTATTTATACCTATACCGGTGGTGCTAAAGCTGTTGCCCACACGCAGAAAATCCAGTTTCTGATCATTCTCGGCGCGATGGTTTTTACCGGTTTTCTTGTTATACAGGGTATGCCTGAAGGGGCTAGTTTTGGTGATGCACTCTATCTTGCCGGCAAGTCGGGCAAGCTCAATGTAATTACCACAGACTTTGACTGGAAGGATAAGTACAATATCTGGAGCGGGCTTATCGGCGGCTTTTTTTTGGCGCTGTCCTATTTTGGTACAGATCAAAGCCAGGTTGGCCGTTACATCACAGCAAAAGACACCAACGCGGGCAAGACAGGTCTGTTGCTGAATGGTCTTGTTAAGATCCCGATGCAGTTCGGTATTTTGTTGTTAGGCGCGCTGCTGTTTTCTTTTTTTGCGTTAAGGCCGGCGCCGGTGTATTTCAATGAGCAGGCCTACAACAGTTTCAAGGACAAGTACCCTGCGCAAGCCCTTGCGTTCGAGCAAAAACATGAGCAGCTTGAAAACGATTTTCAGCGCCATTCGCGACTGCTGTTAAGTCAGCGCGGCGCAGGCAATCCGGAGCAGCAGCTAGCCGTTGTGCCGTACCGGGAAGCGCAGCGAAAACTTCAGGATCTTCATAAAGAAGTTGAAACTGCTATCAAAGAACGCAGGATCAGTGCCGACACATCTGATGTAAATTATATTCTGCTCTATTTTGTAAAGAGCAGTCTGCCTGTCGGGATGGTTGGTTTGCTGTTTGCAATTATCTTTCTGGCGTCCTGGGGTTCAATATCTGCGGCACTTAACTCGCTGGCATCCTGTTCCTTAAAGGATATCCACTATCCGGGAATACGGGAAGGTGACCTGAGTGCACAAAAGGAGCTGTTACATGGTCGGCTGCACACGTTGTTCTGGGGGCTTTTTTCTATCGGCGTTGCCATGTTCGCTACACAAATGGGTTCGCTGATCGAGGCGGTCAACATTCTCGGATCACTTTTCTACGGACCCATTCTTGGGATCTTCCTGGTGGCTTTTTATATGAAACGCATCGGTGGTACAGCAGCGTTTGTTGCGGCCGGACTGGCGGAAGCGCTGGTTGCAGCCGTTTGGCTTTTTGATGTAGTATCCTTTCTCTGGCTAAATGTAATCGGTGCTTTGGCCGTCATGCTGTTCGCCTGGCTGATCAATTTCTTTCTGAAAGGCCGAAAGGAAGTTGCGTAGCTCTGCAATCAGACCAAATGCCCGGCGATCATCAGTTTATTTGTTCCGATAGGCGGTGCCGGATGGTTTACCCTATGGCTTGTATACAGCCAGCTTCAGTAAGGCACGGAAAAAATGTACCTCGTAAGGCTTTCCGTCTGTAGTTCTTTTCAGGTTGGCAGGAAGCGCTTTTTCGTTGTATGAATGAACCTCGACAGTCTGTCCTTTTTTAAGGTAACCGTTACCGATCATCGTATCGATATCTAATGGTTTCACGAGGATGCATCCATGTGATTCTGCCAGTGTAAACGAGCGTTTCTGCGCCGTGAAAGCTTCATCAAATGGTGTGGTGTGAATGAAGTCGCCTATGACGTGCTCGTTGCCGTTCATTTTTCGGTCGTTATTCGTATCCTTGAGATACTTCACAGAGACATGTCCGAAATCGTTGAAGATCCACCGGGAAGGAAAGCCGCCGGCGGGGTACAGCTGACGGGCATAATCAAGAATCTGATTTAATACAGCGCGCTGATTGCCGGCATATGCTGCCCACAGGCTGTTTACCGATGTTAATTTCTTCCAGACGCCCCGGTGTTTTACCATGACGGTGTCTCCCTGCCGCTGAATCTCCGTTCCCCACTCAATACCCGACCACAGTGCATACCGCCCATAACTGATATGTTTTTCAATGGTTTGAATAACGAACCGGCCAACAGTCGTCGATGTTTGTGCATGTCCGTCCTGTCCCATGGTTGTGACATCAGGTCCGCCATGTGCGCTTTATTCCCTTATTTTAATAAGCGTATCGGCAGGAATGTTCAGTTTGCCTTTAAAAACTCGATCATTCTGACAGATGCCGACTCAGGCGGCTGTCTGTCATTGATATGGAGCCGCAACGAACTTTTTTGGTTAAGAACCAGCGTTAGGGGTAGCGGGTCTTTCGCACCGGATATCTGTTTGTTGTTCTGCAGCGGCTTTCCGAAATGCCCTGAAATTGCGCCGGCTGTCAGCGTTTTTGTAATCCGGTCAGGAAGAGCCAAAAGGATCGACGTTTGCTGCAACGGCTCAGGAAATTTTTCTACGGAAACCAGGATCGAAGTATCCCCGGCAGCATGCTCGTCTGCCAGCGCCAGGGGCAGCCTGTCTGCAAAGACTTTATGCAGCCGGATCAGTCTGGCATTGGTTAAGTTAGTTGCGGGCAAACTGTTCAGGCTGTCCAGGTACAAAAGGAGCGCACTATCGGTATTGCGGGCCAGGGGTGCCAGCGAGGTATCGTTTGGCGCATTTGCTACATGAGAGTCAGCCCGGTTGTTGCAGGCGTAAACAACCGGTAACAGCGCCAAAACGACAAAATACTTAGATATCGAACGAGCTGAATGCATGTTGACAGATTGATCTGGATTGGTTTGAATTATCCGGGAGTGGACAGGTTTAAATGAAATCAGGCGGAACGAGGTTCCGCCTGATGGTGTTTTCAATAGGTTTTAGTAGGGTGCGTGCTTAAGCTTTGGGCCAGTCGTTCTCGTGCTCGGCATTACCGAGTTTAAGTTTTCTGGCAGACACCACGAAACTTAGCGTCATCGGTGTGTTATCGTTAACAGCAATACCCTCATTGTATTGAATAATGTATCCGTCTTCGAAAGTGAGTTCCTTCATTTTCGCATCTTCATCGCCTTTTTTGAAAACGATGGTACCTGAAAGAGGTTTGTACTGGTTGTTAACCATTGATTCGATTACTGAGGTATCTTCAGTAGATTCTACTTCAATATGGATAGTCCCTCCGTATACACCTGATGAAGGACGTC
This sequence comes from Pedobacter sp. SYP-B3415, assembly GCF_004138205.1. GTDB lineage: Bacteria > Bacteroidota > Bacteroidia > Sphingobacteriales > Sphingobacteriaceae > Pedobacter. The sequence goes on along the minus strand of NZ_RXNQ01000001.1, from coordinate 119,511 downwards.
CTTTTGCATCTACGTCACGGTTAAGGGAAAAGTTGCATTGCAATACGTCGAATTCTTTAGACCCTAGGGTCAATCTGGTTTTAAAAGCCATGGTAATAAGTTTTAGAGTGTTTTGCAGCCCATCCGACTGCGGTTAAGTTAATTGTTGTAAATGAGGGCAAGCTTATGCTTTTGGCCAGTCGTTTACGTGTTCGGCATTGCCAAGTTTCAGAGACCGTGCTGAGATCTGGAACTTCAGCGTCATGGGATGATCACCCACGATGTTGATTCCTTCGGCATACTTAACAATGTAGCCATCCTGGAAATTCAGTTCTTTCATCTTGGCATCTTCCTCTGTCTTCTTGATAAGCAGGGTACCTTGAATGGGTTTGTACTGATTGTTGACCATGGCCTCTATGATAGAGGTGTCTTCAGTAGATTCGATTTCGACATCGATTGTTCCGCCATAAACACCTGAGGAAGGTCTGCCTTTGGCGTCAACGTCGCGGTTGAGGGAGTAGGCACAGTGGAGCACATCGTACTCCTTGCCCGAAAAGTTTAATCTTGCTTTGAAAGCCATAACTTTTGGTTTAAAATAAGTAAATTAAATAAGGACTAGCTGACAGGTCAGCGCATAGTTAACGACAATATGTTTGCCGTTATTGCCTTTATTATCAGCGAGGTAGTGACCAGTTTTCTAAACGGTATTTGCATTCCGGCCAATCAGCGCCGTTTTTTTATTAGAATTTGTTGAAAACTTTCAATGCGCATACCGGCATTTCAAAAAGGTAATGATCTGATTTCTATACATGCCTGCTCAATTAACCAGACAGGCCGCAGTTTTAAGACAATAAAAAAAGTCAAAAATAATTTCTATCATTTCTATAGACTTTATATATTTGTGGTATACCGCTTACAAAAAAAAAGAGGAAAAATATGAAACTGGTAGCAGATACGGTGAGAAAAGGCCAAATTGAACCGCGCATTACGTTAATAGGAGCAGGCCCGGGTGATCCGGAACTTCTTACAATTAAAGGTATGAAAGCATTGGCCAGCGCCGATGTCGTTTTGTACGATGCACTTGTAAATGAAGCTTTGTTGAATTATGCTCCTCAAGCAGCCGTGAAGGTTTTTATAGGTAAGCCAAGCGATGACGAGACGTTTTCGCAGGATGCTGTTAACAAACTGATCGTAGACTATGCTATGAATTATGGTCATGTAGTACGCTTGAAAAGCGGCGATCCTTTCTTTTTTGCAAGAGGGTATGAGGAGATTGATTTTGCCGAATCGTATAGTATTCCGTCAGAGATCATTCCCGGTATTTCAAGTGCGACCGGTGCACCGAGCTTGCAGAAAATACCGATGCTGCACAAAGGGCTAAGCGAAAGTTTCTGGGCGGTAAGCGGAAGCTCTGAAAACGGAAAACTTTCTGCAGATCTGCTTAAGGCAGCCGCCAGTGATGCGACCGTTGTTGTCCTCAATGGTATTACCAGGGTAGCGGAAATTGCAGAGGTTTTCCGTCGCAATGGAAAAAACAGGCTTCCGGTTGCTGTAATAGAAAACGGTTCAACCCCGCATGAGCGTATCGTGGTAGGTGTTGTTGATACGATAGCAGAACTGATCGAAGAGAAGCGGATCGGAGCCCCGGCACTGCTTGTGTTCGGAGCGGTTGTTTCCTTACATCCACAGTTTCAGCCTATTCGGGATTTTTACGAGCTGATTGCGCAGGAGGGTGCTTATTAGCGTCATAGCAGGCGTTTCTGATATTGATTTAATATTTGTTTTGTTGTTAGAACCAGGTACACAGCTACCTGGTTTTTTTATGGCTGGTTTCTAAACCGAACGCCCGTTGTGTTGTTTGGAAAGCATAAAAGTATTAGTAACTTGACAGCATTATCTATACCTGAGATTAAATGGAAATCATACATGTAAGCGCCGAGTGCTACCCTGTGGCCAAGGTTGGCGGCCTTGCCGATGTGGTCGGTGCCCTGCCAAAATATCAGGGCAGGCTTGGGCATTTTGCCAAGGTTGTTATGCCCGCGTATCAGAGCCGCTTTATAAGAGAAAACGAATTTGATGTGGTGTATGATTCCTGGCTGCGGCTCGGGCGCAACGATTATCCTTTCCGGATTTTGCGGGAGCGTTCAAACAAATTGGGTTTTGACCTTTTCCTTGTACATATAAACGGATTGTTCGACCGCGAGGGCGTATATGGCTATGCCGACGATACGGAACGTTTCATCGCATTTCAAATTGCGGTGCTTGACTGGATCGTGCAATGGGAGCACAGGCCGGATGTGATACACTGCCATGACCATCATACAGGCTTGCTGCCGTTTATGGCCGCTCACTGTTTCAAATACCGGCAATTGTCGCAGATCCCGACCATCCTCACCATTCATAATGCACAATACCAGGGACAATTTGGGTACAATAAATTACATTATTTGCCACCTTTTGATCCCTGGAAAGCCGGAGAGCTTGACTGGGACGGCGATATCAATCCGCTGGCAGCTGGCATTAAGTGTGCATGGCGGGTCACTACGGTATCGCCCAGTTACCTCGATGAGCTGGGCAACGGCGCCCGCGGCCTAGAAAGCCTCTTACGGGCCGAGCGTGGGAAGTCTTACGGCATACTCAATGGTATTGATAATGAGGTCTGGAACCCGCAAACCGACCCCATGTTGCCAAAGAAGTTTCTTTCAAGAACGGTAGAATCAGGAAAACGTGTAAACAAAGAGACGCTTTGCCGTGTTTTTGAGTTAAATCCTGATTACCCGCTATTCGTTTTTATTGGCAGGCTGGTTGAAGAAAAAGGCGCTGACCTGTTGCCCGAGATCTTTTACAATGCCATTCAGCAGAGTGAACGGAAAATCAGTGTGCTGGTGCTTGGATCGGGCGACAGCGATACGGAACACCGGCTTTCACAACTGAAAGAATTGTTTCCGGGCATTTACAACACCTATATCGGCTACAACGAACAGCTATCGCATCAAATGTATGCGGGTGCTGATTTCCTGCTTATGCCATCGCGGGTGGAGCCCTGCGGACTAAACCAGATGTATGCTCTGCGATACGGGACCGTACCGGTGGTGCGGAGGATAGGCGGGTTGAAAGACACGGTTATCGACATCGGCGACGGCGGGTTTGGCATTTGCCACGATCAGACAAGTGCCTGGGATGTGGAACGGGCCATACAGCGTGCACGGGAGCTTTATGCAAACCAGAAGCTCTTTAAACAGGTGCGCAAATACATGATGCAGCTTGATCATTCGTGGGACAGGGCTGCACAAGACTATATAGATTTATACGATATAACATAAAAGACAATGACAGATAAAGTTCTGGGTGTAATTCTTGGCGGTGGCCAGGGATCCCGTCTATCCCCGCTTACCCAAACGCGCTCGAAGCCGGCCGTGCCCATAGCAGGTAAATACCGCCTGGTGGACATCCCGATCTCCAACTGCCTGAATTCCGGCATCCACAGGATGTTTGTCCTTACCCAGTTTAATTCAGCCTCGCTGAACAAACACATAAAAAATACCTACCACTTCAGCCATTTCAGTACTGCATTTGTTGATATTCTTGCTGCTGAACAGACGGTAGAAAATGCGGCCTGGTTTCAGGGAACTGCAGATGCGGTAAGGCAATGCATGCACCACATTGTTAATCATGAATTTGATTATATCCTGATCCTCTCGGGCGACCAGCTGTATCAGATGGACTTCCAGACCATGATTGATGCGCACATTGCTGCTTCGGCAGAGATTACCATAGCTACGATTCCGGTTACCGCAAAAGATGCTACAGACTTCGGAATTTTGAAGGCAGATGAGTCGCAGATGATCACTTCATTTATCGAGAAGCCAAAAACGGGTCTTGAAGACTGGGTGTCTGATACTGGCGAGGTCATGCAGTCGGAGGGCAGGAACTTCCTGGCCTCAATGGGTATTTATGTGTTTAACCGCGACTTCCTGATCAAGATACTGGATGAAAACCCCGAAGAAAAAGATTTTGGTAAAGAAATCCTGCCAAGAGCCATTCAGTCGAACCGGGTTCTGAGTTTTCAGTATGAAGGTTACTGGACCGATATCGGTAATATTTCATCGTTCTTTGAAGCCAACCTCGGCCTGACAGATGAAATTCCGAAATTTAACCTGTTCGACAGTACCCATACCATCTTCACCCGTGGCCGGATGCTGCCGCCTTCAAAGATTTCAGGTACAACGCTTATCAAAACCGTGATTGCTGAAGGCTGTATTATTCACGCGAGTAAAGTTGAACACGCCGTACTCGGCATCAGATCGAGAATCGGCAGTGAAACAACAATTGTGAACGCATATATCATGGGCAGCGACCGCTACCAGACACTGGAAGAGATCCAGGTAGATGTCGACGCCGAGAAACCACTGATCGGCATTGGCGACCGCTGTTATATACAAAATGCAATTGTAGATAAAAACTGCCGGATCGGTAACGATGTGAGCATCAGCGGCGGTGCACACCTTGAAGATGGGGATTTTGGTCTCTATGCAGTCAAAGACGGCATTGTGGTGATAAAAAAAGGAGCACTGATTCCAAGCGGGACAGTGATCTAAGCAATCTTTAGCAAGAAAAAAAGTGCCGGTCTGAATGCCGGCACTTTTTTTTATGGGGCTTCGCCAGATGTTTTCAATGAGCCTTCGTGCACTTATGCTGGATCTAGAACGTCTTTTTAACTGACGGATTTGTCAGAATAACAAAATCAGCCAGGCCTGTATAAGCTGCCCAATCGGGCTGTCGGAAATCATCTGCTGCGAAACAAGAGATACTTAGCAGTTTCAGTTGCGGGGCATAAGCCGCCAGCCGCGCATAGGCGCCAAGTTTCTCATCGCTATGAAAACGGCCATTGAGATGCAAGATCTTGTAACCTTTATTTTTCTTCAGAAAGGATGCTACAGACCAGCCCATAGAGCTGTCCCACAAGTTCTGTGTCTGGTAGATCTTCATGCTACCCATGCTATGGCCGCCAAGCTGTGCATTAAACTTCTGCAGATAGGCACCGGTCACCGTGTCGACCGGCAGTGGCGGCAGAAAGCTGCGGGAAGCCTGTGGAAATGCTTTCAAAATGTTTAGCCCGTTCATCGTAACTGCATTTGTGTACCGGGTTGGCGTATTCGCTGCGATAACCGGAACCTTGTTTGCTTTTGCAAATTCAATCATCGGACGGTAGTCCTTATAATTACTCCATATTCTTGCATCCTTTGAAAAGTTCTTTTCAGAGATCAGTCCGATTAAATACTCGTCCATAACAGGCTGAATATCGGTATGGAACATTTCCATAGACAGAGCGATCTTCTGAGGCCATTCACGATGCATCAATATAAGCAGGTTATGTTCGAGGGCGTGCCCGACAGAATCATTATGTTCTTCACCAAAAAAAAGTACATCGGCAGATCGCGCAGATTTTACAACATCTTCCAGGCTCACAACGCTTTTGCTTCGGGTATCATAGATTTTATAGGTTGATACATCAGGCTGAGCATATGTACTGATGGTACAGGCAAAAAGAAAAGTGAATAGGATAAATCTCATTATCCAAAAATAATAAATTAATTTTCACCGGCTGAAAACCGCCGTTTACCGGAAGTTTTCGTGCTCACATAGTTATGCTCTGGCAGCATGCGTATGCTGCAGGTACTTTTGATAAACATTCAGAAAAATGAGAAACCGAAATAAAGATAAAAATCATTCAAGCCGTGCCTTCGGGGGGATCGTGCTGCTTGGACTTGGCCTTTTTTTCCTGGGAAGAAATCTGGGCCTTCATATACCCGGCTGGATATTCAGCTGGTCTACTTTCCTGCTGCTGATTGGTTTGGCAATCGGCTACAAACATAAATTCCGTTTTGGGGGATGGCTGGTTCCGACCTTGATCGGCGCTTTCTTTACAGTTGATAAGATCATTGATGTTGACATCAATCTTTCAAAGTATTCGATAGCCGTCATCTTTATCGTTTTGGGGCTCTATGTGATATTCAAGCCAAAAAAAACGGTCCCGGTTTCTGCTTTTGATGCTGATCCGGTAGCCGTGCCCGAACAGGAGCCTGTTGAGCCTGTTATTGCTGAGCCGGTGCTGACTGCAGCCGATTACAGCAAACATCCGCTTGATACGATCGACTCCGTTAACATTTTTGGCGGAAGCCACCAGAATGTCTTCAGTAAAAATTTCAGGGGCGGGGAAATCGTAGCCGTATTTGGCGGCTGTGATGTTAACCTGAGCCAGGCAGATATAAACGGCGTCGTTGTGATTGAAATTGTTGCAATCTGCGGAGGCGTTAAACTGGTTGTGCCTGCCGGCTGGCAGGTGAAGTCTGAAATATCGGCCATTCTTGGCGGCCTGGACGATAAACGCGGTATGGCACCATTTGGCGAAGGGGCTTCGAAGATCCTGATTATTAAAGGACTTGCCTTGTGCGGAGGCGTAGAAATCAAAAACTTTTAAACTCTATTATATCATGAAGTGGTTTGCTGTAAAATACATTTTCAGAATTATAAGCGGCGAAGGCAAGCATTCACCGCAATTTGACGAACAAACACGGCTGGTGCTTTCTGCCAGTAAAGTAAATGCATTCGAAAAGGCACGGAGCCTGGCCGGACAGCTGAATAAGTCTTTCCGCAACCGGTTTGGCGACCTGGTATCCTGGAATTTTGTCGACATCGTAGAGGTGAACGAAGTAGATAATCCAGAAGATGGCGTGGAGATCAACTCGAAAATCATCGAGCCTGAAAATGTTAAAGGTTTTCTGGAAGAGATCAGGCTAAAAAAGAGCTATCTTTCAGAAAACACATTGTCCCTCAATTTCTAACAGTACAGTTTTGACGGTCCGGCCTTTATCAATCAGACAGGTTCAGTACGCCTCAGCAGGATTTATGCTGGTTTGGATGGGTGCATGTTTTGCATTCCTTTATTACCAGCTTGATTTTGTACTGGAGATCGCGATCGCAGACAGCGTGGTCAGCAACCTGCTTTTAACCGCGGCCTGTATAAGCGTGAGCAATTTGCTCGGGTATTATCAGCCAAAAAACGAGCGTATTCTGTTCACGCTTGCGGCCACCGCAGTGCTGACTTTTATTGTCGTTTATCTGAGCAAATTAATCTTATGCGGGTTATTTGCCGATGACCGGGCATACGCTGCATTTTTTGGTCTGACCATGTATGTACGCGCTGCACTGATGTTTCTCACCATCTCCTGGTGTGCCCTGGCTAATGTGCTGTGGTACCGGCTGGATGAACAGTCGGCTGCTCAGGAGCGCTTGCTTCAGGCACAAAATCTGGCGAAGGAAGCGGAATTAAATAAGCTGAGGCATCAGCTGCAGCCGCACTTTCTTTTTAACAGCCTGAATTCTGTTTTCGCGCTAACGATGGTGAATCCGAAAGAAGCGGGCGTGATGATCACCAAGCTCGCGGCTTTTCTCCGCGGAACGCTAAAGCGTGATGATGAGATCTGGGTTGGGCTTGGCGAAGAGATCGAGTATATCCAGTTATATCTGGATATTGAAAAGGTTCGGTTTAGTCACAGGTTGAAGGTAGAAGTAAACGTGGCTGATGAAGCGCTGAGCCTTGCGCTGCCGGGAACTCTCCTGCAGCCAATTGTGGAAAATGCCATCAAATTCGGGCTTTATAACACATCTACAGCAATTACAATCCGGGTTGAAGCCCGGTCTGTACAGGGCATGCTTGAGCTTTCGGTAAGTAATCCCTTCGATCCGCAGATGAAAGCCACAGGTGGTACAGGCTTCGGCCTCGGATCGGTAAGACGGCGGTTATACCTGCTGTTTGCAGACAGCAGTCTGTTACAGACCCGTGTTGTCGACGATAATTTATATATTACAACTCTCAAAATTCCGCAGAAAAATGATCCGGACAATACTCATTGATGACGAGCCGCTGGCCAGAGACATTGTCAAATATTACCTGTCCAGCCACCCTGAAGTGGAGGTAGTGGCCGAGTGCGCAGATGGCTTTGAAGGCCTGAAAGCCATTGCCCGGCATCAGCCGGATCTGATCTTCCTTGACGTTCAGATGCCTAAGATCAGCGGTTTTGAGATGCTGGAGCTGGTAGACAATAAACCCGCGGTTATTTTCACAACCGCTTTTGATGAGTATGCTATAAAAGCTTTCGAAGTAAATGCGGTAGATTATTTGCTGAAACCCATTGAGCAGGAACGTTTTGAGCTTGCGATGAAAAAAATTCCTGCGAAGCTGAATCAAAACCAGGAAACGGAAGAACTGCTGGAGGCTGCTGCCCGGAGCCCGATGCAAAACAGCAGGGTAGTGGTTAAGAAAGACGGTGCCATCAAAATCATTCCGGTAGCAGACATTCATTATCTTGAAGCCGATGATGATTATGTAAAGCTGAGCACAACCGAAGGCGTGTTCCACAAGAACAAAACGATGAGTTTCTTTGAACAGATCCTGGACGCTTCGCAGTTTATCAGAATACACCGTTCTTACATCATCAATCTTGCGCAGGTTACAAAGATCGAATTGAAGGAAAAAGATAGTTACATCGTTTTGTTGAAAACGGATATCTGGCTGCCCGTTAGCAAAACAGGTTACGCAAAACTGAAGTCTGCGCTGGGGATGTAGGTCCGGATTGCCGGGCAATTATCAAACTCGAATACTCATCCCAATGAAATACGGTTATTTTGCGCCGCCTGAGCCACTGAAGAAGTATGTGAGATATTTCTGGCGCCTGGAAGACTCCGGTCACGCGCCGGTTCCGCCAACATTCCGGACCATTGCGGATGGCTGCCCGGGTATTATTTTTCAGCACGGGGAACATGGTTCTTTTTTCAGGGCGGGGAAACAACTGCCCCCTCTTTTTTTGTACGGCCAGGCTACCGGTTTTGCCGAGATCGCAGTGCGCGGTTCTTTTTGTACCGTTGGCGCTTACCTGTTTCCACATGCAATCAGATCGCTCTTTGGCATCGATTCGTCTGAACTGACAGACAATTGTGTGGATCTCAATCTTCCCGAATACCGGGAACAACATCGTGGTTTGAAAGGACTGGAATCGGTATCACGGGGAGACGACCAATTCAACTGGTTAGGGGCCTTTCTTCAGCTTAAGGCAGAAAGAAGTCTGCTGAAACACGATCTGCAGATTGACCGGGCAGTCCAGCTGATCATGAGCCAGAAAGGACAGGTAGCTGTCAAAACGCTGCAGAATGAGCTTGGGATGTCTGAACGCCGCTTTAAGCAGTATGTCGGCATTTCCCCGAAGCTGTTTGCAAGGATCTCACGTTTCCAGGCAGCATTAAAGCAACTTCGCGATGAAAAATATGAGCGGTTATCTGATATTGCATATAGTCATGAGTACGCCGACCAGTCGCATTTTATCCGTTCTTTCAAGGAGTTCTCAGGCGTACTGCCAAAGGATTTTATAAGAAGTTTAAAAACCTCTGCCAATCATCTTCCCGAGATCATTTTTTAAACGGCCGGCGGTTTTGTTCTATTTTACGTTGCACCACAGGCTTATCTTCGCCTCAGACAACTGTTGTACATGAACCAAAAACCCAGCCTTATGTTTTCATTCTCCATTATAGTCTGCCTCTATGCAGTCTTATGTACGGGATTAATGGCCGGCCTGTTCTTTTCCTGGTCATGCTCAGTCGTTCCGGGAATTAAGAATCTGCCCGACAATATGTATCTGGCGGCCATGCAGTCGATGAACAAAGCCATATTAAACCCCCTGTTTCTGATCGTCTTTCTTAGCGCACCCCTGGCGGCTGTATTAAGTACCTGTCTGCAACTCCGCCAGCCGGTCAACCTTTCTTTGCTGCTGTTTGCATCAGGAACCGTGATCCTGCTGACCGGGGTGCATGGTCTGACAATAGCAGGCAATGTGCCCTTAAATGAAAAGCTTGATGCCTTTAACCTGAGGGGAGCTAAACGACCCGATCTTGCTGCATTCAGACTTGGTTTTGAAAGTTCATGGAACCGGATGAATGATATCAGAAGTTACTGCAGTGCCCTGGCCTTTGCGTGCATGCTGCTGTCGCTTGGCCTGCAGCTGTCTGCAAAGCATCTGTAGAAGGAATAAGCGAACATAAAATATTAAGCATGCCTTTGATATTTAGAAATTAAAAGCATATATTTGCACCTCTTATTTAAAAAAGAACAAGATATTATACGGTCATGAAAAGAACATTCCAACCTTCGCAAAGAAAGAGAAGAAATAAACACGGCTTCCGCGAAAGAATGGCAACAGCAAACGGCAGAAGGGTATTGGCTTCACGTCGTGCAAAAGGAAGAAAAAGATTGTCAGTTTCTGACGAGCGTCGTCATAAAGCATAATTTTTTGGTTGCCCCGTAGTTACGGGAGCAGATCAGAACATCTGCAAAAAAGCAATCAAAAATGTATACATTCAGGAAAGAAGAACGGTTATGCAGCAGGAAACATCTGGACCTGTTGTTTAAGAACGGTTCTTCTTTTTTATTGTATCCGTTCCGGGTTACGTACCTGGAACTTCCTGACAAGCATAGCTTTCCGGCGCGCGTTGTAGTTAATGTACCCAAACGTCGCTACAAACATGCCGTAGACAGGAACCTTTTAAAACGCCGCATTCGTGAAGCGTACCGCCACCTGAAGAGCTCTGAGCTGTATGACCTGGTCAATGAGGAAAAACATCTGCTGCTTTCGCTGCAGTTTGTGGGCAAGGAAAAGTATCCGCTTGAATTTATTCACAAAAAACTGAATCTTACCCTTCAGAAGCTTGTCTCTAAAATTAAAGACCATGGCACTGATCAATAAGATTTTCGGCTGGTTTTTTCTGTTGCTGATCAAACTGTACCAGTACCTTATTTCTCCCATGCTTGGTGCAAATTGCCGGTATACGCCTACCTGCTCGCAATATGGTATCGAAGCGATACGCAAACATGGTCCTTTTAAGGGCGGCTGGCTTACATTAAAAAGGATTGGCCGCTGCCACCCCTGGGGCGGGCATGGTCATGATCCGGTTCCCTGATTTTCTTATATTTGCCTGATGTCTGTAAACCTGCTCCAGATTGAAACTGCAACGAAAGTATGTTCGGTCGCTATATCAACCGATGGGGAAACCCGCTATGTCCTTGAAGAGGAGGGACAGAACCTGCATGCATCGCGGCTTACACCCCTGATCGACGAGGCTATGAAAGCTGCGGGAGTTACCTTCAGTGAACTGGACGCCGTGGCTGTGAGCAAAGGACCGGGATCCTATACCGGACTTCGCATCGGTGTTTCTACCGCAAAGGGGCTTTGTTATGCGCTCGATAAGCCTTTGATCGCTGTAGAAACGCTTGAGATGATGGCTGCCGGGTATGCAGAACAGGACGCCGGGGCGCAGGGTTTTTTGATTTGCCCGATGATTGACGCCCGCCGTATGGAAGTTTACACCGGTTTGTTTGATGCTTCAGGAAGACGTTTATCAGAAACAAGTGCCGAAGTTATTGATGAGGAAAGTTTTGCAGCCGTGCTGGCTGAGCAGCCGGTAATTTTTCTGGGCGATGGAGCAGAGAAGTGCAGGGCCGTTCTGACACAGCCAAACGCCCGGTTTGATACGCGGAACTTTAACTCGGCACGGCATATGAGTAAACCGGCATTTGCTGCATGGCAAAGCAAAAGTTTCGAAGACGTTGCTTATTTCGAACCTTTTTACCTTAAGGATTTTGTTGTAACGCCATCAAAAAAGAAGCTTTTTTAGTTGGTAGTTTGCAGGCTGTCTGCTTCCGCCGCAGGCTTTTTATCCAGTACAATATTTGTCTGAAATTTTCCTTTGTCACCGCTCAACAGGTAACAAAATGCTGTGTAATTCTTTAACCCGTCTTCACTGCGAAGCTGCCGGTAGAAAGGCAGGTAAAAGTTCTGTCTGAAGACATCTGTTGAATTATTCTGGTTAACATAAAAGACAACGCTGGCGGTGTTCGGCAGCTGATCAAACAGGCGCGTGTAGTTTTCGGTCTGTAAAAGCAGGCGGTTGTTCCTGTAACTATTCAAAAATGACTGCACGGTACTGGCCGTATTGGCGCAGACAAAATAGTTATCGATGATCGTGTAAAACGGGCGTTCGAAACGTTCGAAAGGTTTGCCAAAGTAACTGTATAACAAGCCTGCATCTTTAAAGACTTTGACATCCGGTGCATAATCAGCAGACATTTCGATAAGCAGCTGGCCAAGTTTTTCCCCGTTCTTTAAGTCAATCGCTGCCAGTTTTTCGCCGGTTGATAACTGGAAACTGATCATCTGTTCTTTAAAAAAGGCCGGGAATGTCCGCTCAGGATCAATGCGGTATTGCTCTTTAACCCGGTTCCGGGCGCTTCGCGCGGCATCAATTTCTTTTTGTTGTGAAAGCAGGCCCTCAAAGGCAGACCTCCACGATTTATAATCCGGCACAACATATAAGGTATAATTTGCCGTGCCTTCAGGCAGAAGGTTGCTGATGGTCATCTTTTTTGGCGTTGCTGCGGCGAACAGCTTCAGGAATTCAGCAGAATCCCGGACGCTTGTACTGCCATAAAAGACCAGGCGCTCCTTGCTGAAATTGTAATTGAGGGCAGCAAACGATTGTTGTCTGCCGAAAACTGCAAGTTCCCCGTTCAATTTTCCGGCAACCATTTGCTCAAGCAGGGCTGGAACTCTTCGGTAGTCGATAAACAGATTGGCGAGGGTGTTCCTGTTAAATCTTGCCGTTTCGCTTATATACGTGGCAAAGTCGCCTGCAGTTGGTGCTGCCGCTGCCGCCTTACGCACCGCTTCGCGATTCGAAGAAAATGCAAGCATTCTTTCTTTAACAGCCAGGTAAAAAACGGCAGAGTCGCCCAGGCGAAGTTCATACGTACCGCCAGATTGTCTGGCCTTGAATTTCCTGATGGCGCCGGCAACGGTTTCCTGATCGGCAGCGGCCAGACGACTTGTAAAAAGGAGATCGAGACTTTTTTCGGTTCCCGGCACAACGCCAGCGTATATCTTTTCTCCTGCGATAAGCGCGTTCAAAGCCGGATCAGAAAGGATGTGTTCTTGGATAAGCGCGAGTTCATGGCTTTTCCGCTCACCAAGCAGTTCATTGAATAAGGTCTGCCCGCCCATGATCTCATAAAAACTACGATCGCTCTGAAACCGGAATACGATACCCGAACTTTCTGATATGGCGATTAATGGCAGGTTATTTTCATCGCTCTCGCGGTTCAGCCTGGAAAAATACAGATAAGCCATGGCGGCGGTAATCCCGGCAAAGAGCACGATCAGCAGAATAAATTTTTTCATTTTATATGTGTTTTCCGGAGCTGGACTATCCGTCACGAGAACTTGACAGGCTGGATCCGGAACGGTTTATTTCGTGCAACAAATTTAATTTAATGATGCCAATAAGCGGTTATTTGGGGCCAAGTTTCTTAATTTAGCAAGCCTAAAAGCGAACAACATCTATGAACAAACGGATAATCTTAACTGCTGCCTTTCTTGGAGCCGTAGCGGTCATACTCGGAGCTTTCGGTGCGCACGGCCTGAAAAATCTGGTAGACGCTGCCTCGATCGATGTATGGAAGAAAGGTGTTGAGTATCAGTTTTATCATGTGTTTGCCTTGCTTTATCTCTCGACCTTTGCGCGGTACCGGAATAAGCTTGTAAACATCGCCTATTTTTGTTTTACGTTTGGTATCGTTTTCTTTTCAGGGTCATTGTATCTGCTGGCTACGCGCAGTGTTACAGGACTCGGATTTGCTGCCGCACTCGGGCCGGTAACGCCTATCGGTGGATTATTGTTCATTTTTGGCTGGATCATGTTGTTTTTTGCCGCGCTTAAAGACAAATAATGTCAGCAGATCTCTTAGCCGGTTTTTCAGAGAGCAATACGCTTTTTGTTGAGGTGGTTCTGCCACTTTCACTGGCCAGGAATTATACGTATCGTGTTCCGGCTTTTTTGAATGAGGAAATTGTGCCCGGAAAGCGCGTTGTTGTACAGTTTGGTAAATACAAAATGTATACGGCACTGATCCGGTCAGTTTCTTCAAAGCCGCCCGAGCACTACGAGGCAAAGTATATCATTGATGTTGTCGACCCCCTTCCAATCGTAAATGAAAAGCAGTTTGCATTTTGGGAATGGATGGTTCGTTACTATCTGTGTAATGAAGGCGATGTAATGGCGGCGGCACTGCCCGCGGGACTGAAACTTGCAAGCGAAACGGTGCTCAGCCTGCGCGGCGGACAGGACGACCGGCCGGTTCTGACAAATAAGGAAGAGCTGGTGATGGAGGTGCTGGAAAAGCAGCAGCGCATGACCATCAGCGATGTGATGAAATTGCTTGGCCAGAAAACCGTGTATCCGACAGTGAATGCGCTGTTGCAGAAACAGCTGATTGACATTGCTGAAGAGGTTAGCGAAAAATACAAGCCGCTCACCCGCTCATTCATTGAACTGGACGACTTTTATAAAGAGCAGGAAAACTTGCGCCAGCTCTTCGAACTCCTTGAAAAGGCACCCAAGCAGCTTGACGCGTTGCTGTCTTATATCAAACTTTCGCGGGGCGGAGCGCCGGTAGCCAAACAACAGTTGCTTGAAGACAGTAACTGCGGCCCTGCGGCGATCAAAGCGCTTAGCGAGAAACAGGTTTTTCATATTCAGAAGCGTTTCGTAGACCGGCTGAATGATGAAGGAAACGATTTCCTGCTGAATTTCACGCTAAGTGATGCGCAGAGCCAGGCCTTTGAGCAGATCAGCGAAAAGTTTACTTCTAAAGATGTTGTCCTGCTGCATGGAGTTACTGCCTCCGGGAAAACGCAGGTATACGTCAGACTGATGGAAAAAGCCCTGGAACAGGGCGGGCAGGTGCTGTTTCTGCTGCCTGAAATAGCCCTGACCACCCAGCTTGTTGAACGTCTCAAGAATTACTTTGGTGAAAAGATCGGTGTCTATCACTCAAAATTCAATGACAACGAACGTGTGGAGATCTGGAATAAGGTTTCATCAGGAACATACAGGATTATACTCGGGGCACGTTCTTCGGTTTTTCTGCCATTCAAAGATCTGGAGCTGGTGGTCATTGACGAAGAACACGAGTCGTCTTATAAACAATACGATCCGGCGCCACGCTACCAGGCGCGCGATGCAGCCATTTACCTGGCGCATCTGCACGGCGCAAAAGTAGTTGTTGGTTCAGCGACGCCCTCACTGGAAAGTTATTACAACGCCCGCGAAGGCAAGTACGGTTTCGTGCGGTTGCAGGAGCGTTTCGGCGGCGTGCCGCTTCCCGATCAGAAAATCATCAGCATACCCGAAGAGCAGAAGCGAAAGAAAATGACGGCCTATTTTACCGGTACGCTGCTTCAGGATATTGAAGAAGCCATTGGCCGCAAAGAACAGGTAATTCTTTTTCAGAACCGACGGGGATACGCCACAATTTCCATCTGTGCAACATGTGGATATACACCAAAATGCATCCATTGCGATGTTAGTCTTACTTATCACAAAAGCAGTGGTAAATTGCATTGCCACTACTGCGGGTATCATCAGAATTTGCTGAATATCTGCCCTGCATGCGGATCGGTGCATATTGAACAAAAGGGTTTTGGTACCGAACGGATCGAGGAGGAGCTGCAGACACTTTTCCCCGACCTGCGCCTTGCCCGGCTGGATCTTGACAGTACCCGGTCAAGAAACAGCCTGCAGCAGATCATAGCAGATTTTCAGGACCGGAAGACGGACATCCTGATCGGTACCCAAATGGTGGCTAAGGGACTGGATTTTGACGGCGTTGGGCTCATCGGCGTAATCAATGCAGATACGCTTCTGAATTACCCCGAATTCAGGGCTTTAGAACGCAGTTACCAGCTGCTAGCCCAGGTTGCAGGCCGGTCGGGCAGGCGGGATAAACAGGGGCTTGTGTCTATTCAGACTTATAACCCCGACCACCGTACACTGAAGCAGGTAACAGAAAACGATTACGAAGCGATGTACGCAGACGAGCTGGTTGAACGCGAGCAGTTCGGTTATCCGCCCTTTACGCGGCTGATCCAGATCTATGTGAAGCATAAGGATCCGCATGCGCTAAACCGTGGCGCCGCCGAGCTGGCAAACAGGTTGCGGCGACAAATGGGGCCACGGGTGCTCGGTCCCGAACAGCCGCTCATTGCAAGGATTCGCAGTTATTTTATTATGCAGATCATGATCAAGGCTGACCGGAGTACCTCCATTACGAAAGTGAAAGAGGCGCTGAGGAACACACTGCTGCATTTTCATGCCGATAAAGACCATAAAGGCATTCTGACCCAGATCGACGTAGATCCCTATTAATTCTTTGAGGAGAGATGGAAGAAAATTCCGACTGATACCGGGTTAACCAGGTATTCCCACTTCCTGTACCGGTTCACCGATTGGGAATTCGCGGCATCCTGCACAACCATGTCCTGTCTTTCATAAGAATAAAAGACATCAAGATTACTCTCGGCAAAAACGCTGATCTGGTCTATGATATTGATCTTCAGTCCGACGAGTGGCGCCAGGACCAACCCGTCTTTAGCAGTCTGCAATGTGGAAGTTGGAATGGCGACGCTCAGATTCTGTGCCTGCGGGTTGCTGTTCATGATCGTGCCTGAAAAACGATTTGAGCGAAAACCGAGATCGAAGCCGAAATAAGGCTGGATACGCGAGTAATTAAAATTTTTCTCGAAACCAACTTTGAAGCCATAGTCCTCAACTTTTCCTTCAGCGAACTGGCAGTTAGCGCAATTGTTGTTAAAACTTTTATCGCCCCGGTAATAGGTGCCGCTCAGACGGTAACTGATCTGGTTATCATTAAACTTGAACAGACCTCCATGTACATACAACTTACTGAATTTATCGCCGCCGGTCTCATTCAGAATTTTTGGCATTTGCATCAGACTAAAGCCACGGAGTCCGACGGAATAATTAAAATCTCCACCGGTTTGCGCATAAGACGCGCCAAAGAACAGGAGAGCAACAAGCGTTAATAAATAGTTTTTCATATAGTGAGCAATGGGAGCTCAAAAATAGGAAAATATCCGGTAGTTCCCGGCTGGAAACATTACAGGTGTTTTATTTCTCGCTGGATCTCTTTCCCTTAGGCCATCGTGGATAACTTGAAGGGCGGTTAGTCGGATGAAAACGATATTTTTGAGGTGAAATGGCATATAAGTTTGTTGATAATTACCGTGAAAAGGGTGCAAGAAAAAAGCTGGTCGAGCTGCTGAGAAGCCGCGGAATTGGCGATGAGGCGGTGTTAAAGGCTATCGGGAAAGTGCCCCGCCATTTTTTCTTCGACGAGACTTTCTGGAATCAGGCCTATAAAGACATCGCTTTTCCCATCGGCGATGGCCAAACTATTTCCCAGCCTTATACCGTAGCCTATCAGAGTGAACTGCTTCACATAAAAAAGGGCGATAAGGTGCTGGAGATCGGTACCGGTTCCGGTTACCAGACCTGTGTACTGATCGAGCTGGGCGCGCGTGTTGTTACAATTGAAAGACAGGAAAATATCTTCAACCGCACCATCCAGGTACTGCCTGGAATGGGATACCGGCCAAAATTCTACTGCGGCGACGGCTCAAAAGGGATTGCTGAAGAAGCGCCATATGACAAGATCATTGTAACTGCCGGCGCACCGTTTGTGCCTGAGATTCTCCTGAAGCAATTGAAAATCGGCGGCATACTTGTTATCCCTGTCGGTGATGAGAAGGCACAGAAAATGGTAACTGTGATCAGGGTCAGCGAAACCGATTTTGAAAAGATTGTACTGGACACCTTCCGCTTCGTACCGCTGGTTGGCGATCAGGCCTGGTGAGGTCAAAAGGCGACTTTAGATATGAGATTTGAGTCCGAGACCTGGAATAGTATAGATATTCGTAGTTCGTATTTAGACGTTGTGCAATTGTTATAGACTTGAGATATGAGATTCGAGTCCTGAGACAGCGCAAAGAAACTAAGCCGGGTAGGGCGTTTGAGGGGGGCCGAGGTCGTTCATCCTTTTTCCATCTTCTTTGGTCTTAGGGCAGCCCAGGTCCTGACACATGATTCCGTATTCACTGTTGTCCGGTAAAAATTGGTTGAATGAAATAGGATCCTTCTGAACAAGTTCAAAGCAATGTTTTCCTGAGTTTTTTAAATCAAGCCCCTGAACTCTATGTTTGTGGGTTTTACGCACAGGCGGTGGTTTTGATGACGGTTTTGCCTGATTACTGCCACTAATAGGTGCGGACCGGCCTTGTATCTTCTCGCCGCAGAAAAGTATTAAAAGTCTTGCACTGTTTTAAGGAGGTCGCGAAGAACCAAGGAGGGGAACCAGCCCGGAACGAAATGGCGCAGGGGTAATCCGGGCCTTTTCCCGCCGCCGTCGGACTTTTGATGCTTTTATGCAAGAAGAGATACACAGCCGGAGCGGTTTGCTTCTTTTCCAAGAAAAAGAAGGAGCCCCCGCGGCGGTGAGCGGTTCGATACCATAGCCTCACATCTATTGGAAACCGAAGAACTATAGGCTTTCGCAAAACTTTCCCCAGACAACACTGATCAATGGTTCGTGGTTCGGTTTTTTCCTTTTTCTTTAATCTCATTGAGGGGTTCTGCGCCCAGACTTACAACTTAATACCTACAACTTAAAACTTCACTGATTCATGGCTCGTGGTTCCGCTTGAGAGTCATCCAGACAGAGGGGAGCCGCGGAAGACTCTCACTCGGGATCACAAGTCAGATTCTTCGCTACGCTCTGAATGACCCGTGGGGAATTACAACCCGGAATAGTATATAGATATTCGTAGTTCGTATTTAGACGTGGCATTTGTTCGAGATTTGAGTCCTGAGATTTGTGTCCTGAGACAGGGTGCAAACCCCTCCGCCGGTTAGGGAATTTGAGGCATGGGCGCGGTCTTTCCTCCTTATTCCTTTTTCTTTAATATGATTAAAGCCCAGTCCTGGCGCTGATTCGTTAAAACTACCGCTTCAGCACCCGGTCGAGCTCCCGTTTTGTATCCTTTTCTTTCAGACTCTCCCGTTTATCGAATTCCTTTTTACCCTGTCCGATAGCCAGTTCAAGTTTGGCAAAGCCGCGCTCGTTGATAAAGATGCGCAGCGGCACAATTGTAAAGCCTTTTTCCTCACCCTTTACGCGGATCTTTTTCAGTTCTTTTTTCTGAAGCAAAAGCACCCGATCGCGCTTAATGTCATGATGATAAAACGAGCTGTTCGCGTATTCTGAAATATGCAGGTTGCGGATGTATAACGTACTGCCGATAAACATGCAAAACGCATCGGTCATATTGACCCTGCCTTCCCGAATCGCCTTGATTTCGGTCCCCAATAAGGCAATACCAGCCACATACTTGTCGCCCAGCGCGTAGTCAAAATAAGCCCTCTTGTTTTTGATGTTTATGTCGTTTTTCATAGTCGCCCGGCAAATATCTATAATTCAATTCCCTTCAGGAAACAAAAAATAACTTAAGTGGTTCACTTTCTGAAAAATCAAACGCTTAAAATATTCTAAATTAATTTTTAGATTAGTCTAAATATATATCTTTGTATATCTAATTCAAAGGTATGAGAACCCTGATCTTCGTTTTTGCCTTGTCTTTTTTATCTGCAGATGTCTTTGCGCAACAATATGTTAAAGGAACGGTGAGAAGCGGAGAGTTACCGCTTGCAGGCGTATCAGTCAGAATCGGCAATTCCGGACCGGCAGCAAAAACAGATACACTTGGCGCATACTTTTTGCCCGCCGGTGCTGCGGGACAGCAGGTTATACAATTCAGTGCGGTTGGTTATCGCCGGCAACGGTTACCTATAGAGTTAAAGTCTGGCGACACACTATTGTTAGACATCCGCATGGAGACCGAAGCAGGAACACTGAACGACGTTGTTGTGTCAGGGACGCTCAAACCGGTACGTAAACAGGACAGCCCCGTAAGCGTTGAAGTTTACGACGCACGATTTTTTGCGAAAAATCCCGCTGCCACGATATTTGATGCACTTCAGCACGTAAACGGCATCCGGCCGCAGTTAAACTGTAACGTATGTAATACCGGCGATATCCATATGAACGGTCTTGAGGGGCCCTATACCATGGTCTTAATAGATGGTATGCCAATCGTTAGCGGTCTTTCCACCGTTTACGGCCTGTCAGGTATTCCGGCTTCCTTAATAGACCGGGTGGAAGTTGTAAAAGGTCCGGCATCGTCTCTATATGGTTCTGAGGCCGTTGGCGGACTCATCAACGTTATCACCAAAAGCGCCCTAAATACCCCGTCATTCACGGCCGATGCATTTGGTACGGGCTGGGGAGAATACAACGCTGATCTCGGTGCAAAGCTAAACCTGGGTGAAAGCGCAAGTGTGCTGACGGGCCTGAATTACTTCAACTTTAGCAACCGCATAGATAGAAACGATGACGGGTTTACCGACATGACGCTGCAGCAGCGGCTGTCGGTTTTTCAAAAATGGGATTTCAGGCGTGCAGAGAACAGAAAGTTTAGCCTTGCCGGTAGATACCTCTATGAAGACAGGTGGGGTGGCCAGACAGGATGGACAAGAGACCTTCGTGGCGGCAATACGCTCTATGCCGAAAGCATCTATACGAAACGCTGGGAAGTTTTCGGTACTTATCAGCTGCCGCTTCCCGAGCGGATGTTTCTGGCTTTCTCTTACAATGACCACAATCAGAATTCGGTGTATGGAACAGATCTGTTTACCGCATCGCAGCGAATTGGATTCGGACAGCTTACCTGGGATAAAAAGTTGGGAATAAATGACCTGCTTTTTGGCGCGGCACTGCGTTATACGGTTTATGATGACAACACGCCGGCAACTCCGCATGCAGACCGTGTACTTTTGCCCGGTATTTTTGCCCAGGATGAGCTTGCCCTGGGCACGGCGCACAAACTATTACTGGGCGTTCGCTACGACCACCATTCTGCGCACGGAAACATCTTTACGCCGCGCATGGCTTATAAATGGAACGTTACCGAAAACGACATTCTTCGGCTCAATGCCGGCACTGGTTTTCGTGTGGTGAATCTTTTTACCGAAGATCATGCCGCCTTGAGCGGTGCGCGGGAGGTTATCGTTGCCGAAGCCCTGAGGCCTGAACGTAGCTATAATGTCAATCTCAACTATGTAAAAAAGCTTGTTCTCGGAAACAGCAATCAGCTAAACATAGATTTTTCCGGCTGGTATACCTATTTTAATAACCGCATCACTGCCGACTATGATACCAATCCCACCCAGATCCGGTATGCCAACCTCGATGGTTTTGGAGTGACCAGGGGACTCAGCCTGAACTTTGATCTGACATTGGCAGGCGGTCTGAATGCCATTGTTGGCGGGAGCCTGCTCGACGTGCGCAATGTGGAACGGAATGCGGCGGGCGAACGGGAATCAGTGCGTCCGGTTAAAAGCGAATCCTGGATGGCGACATGGGCGATCAGCTACGACTTTAAGCAGATGGGTATGCGGATCGACTATACGGGCAGCGTAATAGGGCCGATGCGGCTGGCGCTGCTTGGTGAGCTCGATCAGCGATCGCCTTATTCAAAAGCCTGGAGTATCCAGAATATCCAGGCTACGAAAAAACTGAAAGGCAATGTGGAACTATACGGCGGGATCAAAAACCTGCTTAACTGGACCATATCAAAAGGGCAGCCGGGTGGTACGGCCATAGCGCGTGCGTTTGACCCGTTTGACCGTTCGGTTCGCTTTGATGATAACGGTCAGGTCATACCGGTCAGCAACGTTTCGCCTTCAGATCCCGCATATAATCCGCAAGGGCTTAAGTTCGATCCGGACGGCTATTCTTACGGCCCCAACCAGGGCATTCGCGGATTTCTGGGCCTGCGGTTATTTGTTCGCTGATCAGCGAATAATCAGTACCGGAATAGTCACACGATGCCGCACGGCATCGACCGTTGTTCCAAAGATGAGATCCTTGACTCCGCTATGCCCGTGGGCACCCATTACCAGCAGGTCCAGTTCCTTTTCCCTTGCTATGGTGGCGATGGCGCGTGCCGTACCACCAAACCCGATAGAAAGGCTTGCATCAAAACCTAGCTCGTTCAGGTTTTCGATATACTTCTGCAGGTTCTGCTGGTCACTCTGCGTTTCATGATCCATTGCGCCTGCACCATGATATCGCGCAGCCGCGGTCTCGACCACATGAATCAGGTAATAATGCGCGTCTTTTCCACCCTGTATCAATGCATGACGAATCGTATTGCGGTCATTTTTTGAAAAATCGACTGCAATACCGATGCGTTCGTAATCTATTTTTTCAATGTTGCCGATCTCCAGCGCATCGCCATGCGGCACAATCGTTCTCTGGCCGGCTATCCTTGGAACCAGCGGACGTACGAATACGTACAGCAACAGGAACCCCACAAGCACAGCCAGCGGAACAACGATTAACTGTACAATCCAGCCGTTTGAACCCTCGCTCCAGGAAGCAATTTCTTCCATAACCAGTTTCACGTTGAGCACAACAATAAGCAGTGCACTGGTCCATGCGATTATCTTAACCCACACAGGAATAGCGAAATTTTTCATCAGTTTTTTGTCTGATGTAAAATGGATCAGCGGAATGACCGCAAAGCCGAGCTGCAGGCTTAATACTACCTGGCTCAGGACGAGCAATCCGCCGAGGGCGTCATCACCAAAGTGAAGAATGGTGAAGAATGCCGGCGCAATGGCAAGCAAGCGGGTGATCAGGCGCCTGAGCCAGGGTTGGATACGGAGGTTAATGTGTCCTTCCATGACAATTTGCCCGGCGAGTGTCCCCGTAACTGTAGAACTTTGGCCGGCGGCGATAAGCGCAATGGCAAACAGGGCAGGCGCTATGCTGCCAAAAATGTTTTCCAGCAGTTTATGTGCATCCTGGATCTCGGCCACCTCATGCAATCCGTTGCGATAAAAAGCAGCCGCTGCAAGGATAAGAATGGCTGCATTGACAAAAAACGCCAGGTTAAGCGCCACTGTAGTGTCTATCAGATTGAATTTCAGTGCTTCGCGGATGCCTTTATTGCTCCGTTCAATCTTCCTGGTCTGTACAAGCGAAGAATGCAGATAGAGGTTATGCGGCATAACGGTTGCACCGATAATGCCTATGGCGATATAGAGGGCATCGCCGGAGAGAACCGAGGGTTTCAGGCCCTGTAGAATTTCGCCTGCTGCGGGCTCTACGATGAACATTTCAGCAAGAAACGCAATCCCCACGATGAACACCATCGATACAATGAATCCTTCCATGGCACGCATGCCCTTGTTCAGCAGGAAGAGCAGTAAAATAGTGTCAAGCAGCGTAATAGAGATGCCCCAGATGAGCGGTAAGCCAAACAACAACTGGAGACCGATGGCCATGCCGATGATCTCAGCAAGATCGCAGGCAATTATGGCAGTCTGGGCGAGCACAAACAGCGGCAAGTTTACCCACTTCGGGTAGGCCTGTCTTGATGCCTGTGCGAGATCAAGCCCGCGTACGATCCCCAGCCGGGCGCTGAGCGACTGCAGAAGCAGTGCGATCAGGTTCGACATAAGCAGCACCCAGATCAGCTGATAGCCGAATTTGCTTCCGCCTGCAATGTCGGTAGCCCAGTTTCCCGGATCCATATAACCTACGCTTACAAGGTATGCCGGCCCGAGGAAAGAAATGATCCGTTTCCAGCCTTTTCGCTTGCTCGTAGAAACGCTGTGGTGTACTTCGCTTAATGATTCAGATGACATGTCAGGTATTGATCAGAATATGTTTCGCAACATCGCGGCTGATGTTTATGTTTTTATTATTCAGTACAAGTTCTACAGAGCCGTCAAATTCACTTACCTCGCTCACCTCGATACGTGCGCCAAGCGTAAGTCCGAGTTTTTCGAGATGTTTCAGGAAAGGTGTTGAGTGTTCGCTTACGCCGGTTACCGTACCCGAACTTCCGGCTGTGAGTTTTGAAAGCTTTATAAAACTTCGCTTTTCAAATTTGCCGTGTTTATCGGGGATCGGATCGCCGTGGGGGTCAGTGCGTGGAAAGCCCAAAAATTCATCAAGACGTTCAATAAGCAGCACAGAGTTGATGTGTTCAAGTTCTTCTGCAACGTCATGCACTTCATCCCATTTGAAATTTAGCGTTTCGACAAGAAAAACCTCCCAAAGACGGTGTTTCCGGACAATTCCGACCGCCGTCTGGTACCCTGTTTCAGTAAGTTTAGCGCCCGTATATCTGACATAATCAATTAATCCTTTATCTGCCAGTTTTTTCATCATATCAGTGACCGAGGCAGCTTTGGTTTGCAGCCGTTCGGCAATGGCATTTGTCTGCACATACTGATCAGGCTGCTCAGTGAGGTGATAAATCGCCTTAAGGTAATTCTCCTCAGTAAAACTTTGCATTTTAAACTATCTAATAAATTTTTTAGGTAAATCTAAAAAATTCTGAATAAAATATTTGATAAAAGTTGTGTAGATTTTTAGAATAAAATTTGGTCTAATGTTTAACTTTGCCCCATGGCAGCTGAACTAGATAAGACAGATCTGAAGATTTTAAAGATTCTTCAGGAGAACGGAAGAATAACCAACCTTTTACTTTCGCAGGAGATCGGCCTGTCGCCAGCACCAACACTTGAACGCGTGCGCAAACTGGAGATGTCGGGTTTTATAAAGAGTTATCATGCGCTGGTCGATGAGGAAAAACTTGGCCTCGGCATTAAGACCTTTATCCAGATCCAGCTTGATTTTCATAAAAACAATACGATACAGATCTTTTTAGACGAGGTGAATCAGATCAAGGAGATTACTGAGTGTCATCATGTTACCGGGCAGGCAGACTTCCTGCTTAAGGTATATGTAAAAGATATAAAGGCCTATGAAAGGCTTATTATGGATAAGATCAGCAAGATTTCTGTTGTAAAGACTTTCCAGACGATGATGATCATGTCTACAACGAAAAAAGAACCGATTATTCCGCTGGAGTACTAGGGAAGTTATGGTCTATGGTAGACCGCTGTCTACAGTTTAGTCCGCGATTTGCCAGTCTATGGGCTTCAGATTATGCTGTCTGAGCAGTTCATTCGTTTTTGAGAAGTGCCGTGAGCCGAAGAAACCATTGTGTACAGAGAACGGCGAGGGGTGAGCTGCCTTAAGAATGTGGTGCTTCGTTTCGTCAATTAATGCAGCCTTCTCCTGTGCATAACGCCCCCAAAGCAGAAATACTACATTTTTCTTTTTAGCAGAAAGTGCGCGTATAATTTCGTCGGTGAAGTTTTCCCAGCCCCGTTTCTGATGCGATCCTGCTTCGGAGGCGCGAACTGTCAGCGTGGCGTTCAGCAACAGCACACCCTGCTCTGCCCAATGGGTCAGGTTGCCGTGGGCCGGTGTCCGGAAACCGGGAATGTCAGCTTCCAGCTCTTTATAAATATTTTTTAACGAAGGCGGAATAACTACGCCCTTCTGAACCGAAAATGAAAGGCCATGTGCTTGTCCGGCGCCGTGGTAGGGATCCTGCCCCAGAATGACGACTTTGACATTGTCAAATGACGTTGTGTTCAGGGCATTGAAGATTTCGCTGCCTTTTGGATATATTTTCATCCCCTTGTGCTTTTCTTCTTCAAGAAATGCACGGAGGTTTACCATATAATTCTTTTCGAATTCCTGTTCAAGTACGGCCAGCCAGCCCGGCTCAAGGTTTACAGACATAAGGTTATGCGCTTATTATTTTTTTTGCACAATAGCCAGCAGATCTTTCTCAAGCGTTTGTTTTGGATGCTCAGTGATACGACCAAGTTCCGTCCCTTTTTTATCAGTTACGATAAAAGTAGGAACACGCTCAATTGCCAGCTTATCAATAAGACCTTTACCGGCCTTTTTGTTTCCGTCGACAGCAACAAAAGATACCTTTTCTGCAGGGAATCCCGCTTCATCAAGCACTTTCAGAAAGTGAGGAACCTGTAGTTTACTGTCTCCGCACCATGTTCCAAGAACAATCGTGATCTTTTGTCCGGCTGATAATGCCTGCTTTAGCTGTGGTGTTGTGGCCGAGTCAGGAACGTACGAGGGGTAAACAGCATCATACATCTCCTTAAATTCAGGGAAAGATACGACTCCCGCGCGATCGCAGCGGTCTATCAAAACTTCCTTGTTGCGGATTGCGTCCTGCATTTTTCTGTTCAGGTCCTGTGAGAATGCGGTCATGGTAAAAAGGCTGAAGATGAGTATAAGTGCTGCTTTCATGTTTTAGCAATTTTCGCTGAAAATATCATTTTATAATCTATTAATTGGCATCTAAACACGATATTTGCACAAAAATTATAATTCACAAACATATGCCAAATATCATCAGGTTGATCGTCGGGTTTGCGCTTTTAGGTGGTGCGGTAGCGCTTTTCTTCTACGGTTTCTGGGGCTGGGGAATCCTGGCCGTTCTTATCAGCCTACTTGTTTTTGTTACTTTCTTTTTCAATGAAAATATGCTGCTTGCGCAATGGTTTTTACGCAAAGACAATATGCCTAAGGCCGAGCAGTTTTTAAAGCGCATTACGAACTATGAAAGCCAGCTGATCAAACCTCAGCATGGCTACTATCATCTGCTTATCGGACTCATTGAGAGCCGCCGGGCGCCCATGCAGAGTGAAAAATATTTTAAGAAGTCGCTTGCCCTCGGCATGCAGATGGACCATAACATTGCGCTGGCTAAATTAAGCCTGGCCGGCATTGCAATGGCCAAACGGAACAAACGCGAGGCGCAGATGTATTTGTCTGAAGCCAAGAAGGCGGATAAGAATAAGCTGCTTGCCGAACAGATCAAACAGATGAAAGATCAAATGGGCATGATGGATAAGCAGCAACAGGTGAGGTACAGGTAGAGTCTTCGGGCTGTGTGCGCCATTAGCGGCCAACGGTCCGGCGCTACTTATCCCCGAGGTAATCAAAGCCTTCCAGTTCCTCGCGGCTGGCGCGGCGGCTCAGCAGGTCTCCATCTTCTTCTTCTGCCTTGCGGCGGAAAAAAAATTCTTCGGCCTGAATGCGTTTAATCAGCTGATGAACCAGCGAAAGATCAAAAACGTCTTTGTTAAGTTTGATACAGTATTCGCTTTCTGTAATTTCAAGGATTGAACCGTTCATAATTTTCAAGTTATTAGCCGTTAGGCATTTGTAAAAATAAAAAAGCCCCTGAAACAAGAGTTTCAGGGGCTTTTAAGCTTTTGTTATGTTTGTGTTAACTGAACCAGGTCATCACATCTTCTTTAGCCGGCATGGTAATGTCCAGCTTCAGTTTTTTTCTCATGCCGCCGAGGTCGTTAAATACTTTATTCGGGTTAGCGGCTTTTAGCTCGTCAATCGTATTGATGTTCATTTTGCGGATTACCTGAACCCATTCTGCGGGAACTCCTGCATTTACAAAGTCCTCATCGCTCGTGACCTTTGCTTTTTTCTCGGGGCGCATCTGCGGGAAGAAAAGTACCTCCTGGATAGTGCTTTGGTTGGTAAGCAGCATGACGAGGCGGTCAATACCGATGCCCAGGCCGGATGTTGGCGGCATGCCATACTCCAGCGCACGCACAAAATCGTCGTCCATTGCCATGGCCTCGTCATCACCGCGGGCAGCAAGTTTCAGCTGTTCTTCAAAACGCTCCCGCTGGTCTATCGGATCATTAAGCTCGGAATATGCATTAGCGATCTCCTTACCATTTACAAAAAGCTCAAAGCGTTCAACCAGGCCTTCCTTGCTGCGGTGTTTTTTTGCAAGCGGGGTCATCTCGACCGGATAATCGGTAATGTATGTGGGCTGGATCAGGTTTGATTCGACCTTTTCGCTGAAAAGCTCATCGATCAGTTTCCCGCGTCCCATAGAGCCGTCAATCTCAATGTTCAGGCTACGGCAAGTGTCTGCAAGCTGGGCCTCGGTCATTTCTGAAACGTCTATGCCCGTGTATTTCAGAATGGACTCATACATGCTCAACTTTTCATACGGGCCTTCGAAGTTTATTTCATGGTTACCAACCGTTACTTTCGCTGATCCGGTTGTAGCCACAGCAACTTTCTCCAGGCACTCCTCAACCATGGCCATCATCCAGATGTAATCCTTATAGGCTACATAAATCTCCATCGAGGTAAACTCCGGATTATGCGTACGGTCCATGCCTTCATTCCTGAACATTTTTCCAAACTCATATACGCCGTCAAAGCCTGCAACAATCAGTCTTTTCAGATAAAGCTCATTGGCTATGCGCAGGTAGAGGGGCATGTCGAGCGTATTGTGGTGGGTAGCGAAGGGCCGGGCGGCGGCACCGCCGTGAATGGGCTGCAGGATTGGTGTTTCTACTTCCATCCAGCCCTGGCTGTCAAAATAAGAACGCATTGAATTGATCACCCGCGATCTGCGCTGAAAAATATCCCTGTTTTCAGGATTCACGGTAAGATCGACATACCTCATCCGATAGCGCATCTCCGGGTCTGTAAATCCGTCATAGACGGCACCCGTTTCGTCCCGCTTTACAATGGGCAGCGGTCTGAGCGATTTGGCAAGAACAGTAAATTCTGTAACATGCACGGAGATCTCGCCGGTCTGCGTCGTAAACACATATCCCTTTACGCCAATATAATCGCCCAGATCAAGCAATTTTTTGAATACGGTATTGTAGAGGGTTTTGTCTTCGCCAGGACAAAGGTCATCACGTTTCAGGTAGATCTGTATGCGGCCGGTTGAATCCTGTAGCTCGGCAAAAGAGGCACTACCCATTATACGGCGGGTCATGATGCGGCCTGCAATATTGATGTTTTTGTAAGCAGTTTTGTCTCTTTCGTAATTTGCATTTATATCGGCTGCATGGGCATTTACTTCATAAGTTTCTGCCGGATAGGGTTCAATACCCAATTCGCGGAGTTGCCTGAGTGCGTCACGACGTAATATTTCCTGTTCGGATAGTCCTGTGATCATTCGTGGTAATTTTTTGCAAAAATAGTGATTTCAGCCCGGTTTTCCATGCCGGTAAACGGTCGCCCGGCCTACTCTTCAACCTCAGCAGCGTAAAGATCTTTTATAGCCTGGGCATACTTCTGCTCTACCACACGTCTTTTGATCTTCAGCGTAGGGGTAATCTCTCCCGCTTCCTGGCTAAAAGGTGTACGTTTAATTTTGAAGTTCCTGATACGCTCGAACTTGGCTAATTCTCCAGACAGCTTCCGGATGTCTGAGGAGATCCAGTCATGGATGTTTTGGTCCTCGATAAACACTTCAGGCGACTGAAAAAAATCGTCTTTAAGTCCGAATTGCTCTTCAAGGTTTTCACGATTGGGAATGACGATAGCAGTGATGTATTCCTTTTTGTCGCCGATAAGAAAAAGCTGGTCTATTTTTGTGCTTTTTAAGTAGATATTTTCGACCGGGGTAGGGTATACGTTTTTGCCATACGCATTCACGATCATATTTTTCAGCCTGTCTGTAATTTGCAGGTTGCCTTTAAAAAAACGGCCTATATCGCCAGTATGAAACCATCCGTCGCGGTCTATTGCCTCAGCGGTCTCAGCAGGTTTATTAAAGTACCCTTTCATAACGCAGTGGCCGCGCACCACAATTTCGCCTTCTGCGCACTCAAAGTTTTCATCAAACTTTTCGTGCGTCTGCACTGAGTGGAACTGTTTTGTATCGATGTCCTGAATGCCGATTTCTATGCCGGGGATTACACGACCAACGGTACCGTACACCTGGCGGTGATACTCTGTAACGCTCATAACCGGCGATGTCTCGGTAAGACCGAAGCCTTCAAGTATCTTTATGCCCAGGTTCCCAAAAAACTCACCAACGTTTCTTGGCAGAGCGGCTCCGCCGGATATCATGAATTTGAGCCGGCCTCCGGTCTTTTCCTTGATTTTGCTGAAGACGAGCTTTTCGGCCAGCGCTTTTTTTGCTGAAAGCATGATACCCGGATTTTTACCAGCTTCCTTTTTCTGGCGGTAAGCCTGTCCGGTTTCAAGTGCCCAGGTAAATATTGAGGCTTTGACACCGCCGGCGCTGGTGCCTGATTTGATAGCTTTGTCGTGAATGCGTTCAAGCAGCCTGGGTACGCAATTCATAACGGTAGGCCGGACTTCGCCCATATTTTTAGCGAGCAGCTCGAGACTTTGTGCAAAGGCAATCTTACAGCCCTGAGCACAACAAACGTGGTAGGTGGCTGTTCGTTCAAACACGTGCGACAGCGGGAGAAAAGAAAGGAAAGTTTCAGTTTTATCAATCACGGGGATCTGTTGCAGGCAAACCTTTACATTTTCAACGAAGTTGCTGTGCGTAAGCATTACGCCCTTCGGAATCCCGGTTGTACCTGACGTATAGATCAGTGACGACACATCCTGCGGCAGCAGCAGACGACGGCTTTGGTCTATGGCAGCCTTTTCGGCGGCTGTGACCTGTTGTTTCAGCTGCAGAATGTCATTAAATGCAATTACCTCGGCCGGTAAGCCCTCCGGTACAGCGATTTTGGCAAAGTCTGCAAATGCGGGTATGATATAGCGCAGTTCTTTACAGTTGGCGGCGATCTTAAGAACTTTCCGGTATAAAAAATTATTCCCGACAAGAATGGCTTTGAGTCCGGAATCGTTGATGATATAGGCAACCTCCTGCTCCGACAGGGTTGGGTAGACTGAAACGTTGATTGCTCCTATCTGCTGGATGCCCTGATCGTAATAGACGTATTCAGGCGAGTTTTCAATCATGAGACCCATCCTGTCGCCTTTCGTAATGCCTTTTTCAAGAAAGAAGGCCGATACAGCGTCAGCCCTTTTCAGCGTGGTTTCGAACGATATTTCTTCCCATTCCGCACCTTTTTTATCGATCAGAAAAGTTTCAGTTGGCGGATGTATGTTTTCTACGACATTTCGCAGCAGACTTGGGACGGTGGAAAATTCGTTGAATAAAGGCTTGCTCATCTTTTGCTTATTAGCTGGTCTAAGGGGCAATGATAATTGCTTTTTGTCTAAAATGCAAAAAGGGCGCAATCGCGCCCTTTCCTAATAATCTTTAAAAAAATTAAACAGAAAAACTTTCTCCGCATCCGCAGGTGCGGCTTGCGTTCGGATTGATGAAGTTAAACCCTTTGCCATTTAGCCCGTCAGAGAAATCCAGTTCGGTACCGGCCAGGTATAAAAACGACTTCATGTCAAGCACGACTTTGATACCCTGATCTTCAAACGGCTGATCGCCTGGCTTGGTTTCATTGTCAAAATCGAGGTTATAAGATAAACCCGAGCAACCGCCACCTTTTACAGAAACCCGTAAAAAATAGCTTTCATCTAAAGCAGCATCCTGCATCAGGTGCTCTATTTTGCCTTTTGCTTTCTCGGTGATGGTAATCATTTTCTCTCCTGTTTTATTGGATAAAGCTTAGTGGTGTGATTTTTCAAGCACCAAAGGCTCCATTCCGTTTTTTACACGATAATCGTTGATGGCAGCTTTAATTGCGTCCTCAGCCAACACTGAACAGTGAATTTTTACAGGTGGAAGCGCAAGTTCTTCGACAATGTCCATATTGTCGATTGCAAGCGCTTCGTCTACGGTTTTTCCTTTAAGCCACTCTGTAGCCAGTGAGGAAGAGGCAATTGCGGAACCACAGCCAAAGGTTTTAAATTTAGCATCTGTAATAACGTTTTCTGCGTTTACTTCAATCTGCAGACGCATTACGTCACCGCATTCTGGTGCACCAACCAAACCGGTTCCAACATTTTTTTCGTCTTTATTCAACGTGCCCACATTGCGGGGGTTGCTATAATGATCGATTACTTTATCTGAATATGCCATGATCTTTATTTTTTAGCTTCCGTAAGTATGACACCTGGCGGAAGATTTTGTTTTGAATCTTATTACGGGCAAAGGCCCTTACATGCTAGTGTTCCGCCCACTCAATCTTGCTGAGGTCAACACCTTCTTTAAACATTTCCCACAGTGGTGAAAGTTCGCGCAGGTGGTTCACAGCTTTTTCGGTGATGGCGATGGCCTCTTCAATATCAGCCTCTGTAGTAAAACGGCCAAGTCCGTAGCGGATTGATGAATGAGCCAGGTCATCTGAAAGGCCAAGGCTTTTGAGCACATATGACGGCTCAAGTGATGCTGACGTACAGGCAGAACCAGATGAAACAGCCAGGTCTTTCATAGCCATCATCAGTCCTTCACCTTCTACATATTTAAATGAGATGTTTGCTACATGCGGCAAACGATGCTGGGTATTGCCGTTCACGTAACTTTCTTCCAACTGCGTCAGCCTGCTTTCAAGTTTGTCACGCAGAGCGGAAAGGCGTTTTGCTTCCTCATCCATTTCCAGGCGGCAAAGTTCGCATGCTTTTCCAAGTCCGACGATACCAGGAACATTAAGCGTACCTGAACGCATACCGCGCTCATGACCACCACCATCTATTTGTGCTGTTACTTTTACTCTTGGTCCTTTGCGGCGAACATACAGTACACCGACACCTTTTGGACCATACATTTTATGTGCTGAGAAAGCCATCAGGTCGATGCCGTCTTCGTTAACATTTACCGGAATTTTGCCGACCGCCTGTGTAGCATCTGTCATGAAAAGGGCGCCATGTTTATGCGCAATAGCAGAGATCTCTTTTACGGGCTGGATAACACCAATTTCGTTGTTGCCATACATGATCGAAACAAGAATAGTTTCTGGTGTCATGGCTGCTTCAAGCTCGGCAAGATCGATCAGGCCATCTTCCTTAACCTGCAGGTACGTAACCTTCGCACCAAGTTTCTCCAGGTGTTTGCAAGTATCAAGAACAGCTTTGTGTTCGGTTACTGCGGTGATGATGTGGTTTCCTTTTTCAGAATACATCTCAAACACACCCTTTATTGCAAGGTTGTCGGCTTCGGTTGCACCGGAAGTAAAGATAATTTCTTTCTCTGTACAGCCGACAAGTTTAGCCACCTGTTCACGGGCATAGTCGACTGCTTCTTCTGCAACCCAGCCAAAAGCATGGTTACGGCTTGAAGCGTTTCCGAATTTTTCTGTAAAGTAAGGCAGCATAGCTTCCAGCACCCTCGGATCGAGCGGCGTGGTTGCGTTATTATCTAAATATATCGGTTGTTTCATCTCGTTATCTTTAAGTAGACAAAGATACTAATTTTCTAACTGAACAATTATAATTTATTCCTATGGGCCTATAGATAAAACCTGCATTTTTACATTCCTTTAACCGTCAGACGCATGAATAAAATTGAACATATCGGCATCGCTGTAAAAAGCCTGGCCGCGGCAGGAAAGCTTTACGAAAGATTGCTTGGAAAGGCGCCGTATAAAGCGGAATCCGTTGCTTCTGAACACGTTAATACGCTTTTCTTTCAGACAGGCGAGTCAAAGGTCGAGCTGCTCGAGGCTACCTCAGCTGATAGCGCCATTGCCCGTTTTATTGAAAAAAGGGGTGAGGGCATTCACCACGTTGCCTTCGAAGTGCCGGATATTTACGCGGAGATGGAGCGGCTGCGCAGCGAGGGTTTTGTGTTGCTGAATGAGCTGCCAAAACGTGGTGCAGACAATAAACTCGTCTGTTTTGTGCATCCCAAAGATACACATGGCGTGCTGATTGAAATTTGTTGTAGTATATAGGTTTTCGTATTTCGTATTTAGACCTGGCGCATAACCCCTGAGTGTCCTCCCGGATTTGCAATCCGGGTGAGCTGAGCCGCGGATATTTTATCCGCATGATATTGCCCGGGTTGGAAACCCGGTGCTCAGTTGCTTTGGATTGTAAATCCAAAGCGACGTTCCCGATTTGTCATGCGGCTGGGCTGAGCAGCGGATATTTTATCCGCGATATTGCCCGGGTTAAAAACCCGGTTCCCAGTTGCTTTGGATTATAAATCCAAAGCGACGTTGTCCTCCCGGATTTGTAATCCGGGAGTATTGGGCCGCGGATATTTTATCCGCATGATATTGCCCGGGTTAAAAACCCGGCTCCCAGTTGCTTTGGATTACAAATCCAAAGAGACAGGCCTCAATGCCCCAAGCCAACAATCTTAGCTTCGTCAAAGTCAAGTTCATTCTCCATCTTGCGGATTTCTTCATCGCTGAACACCTTTTCGCGGCGTAGCTGGTGGAGTTCCCGACGCTGATGATCAAAGATGTCGAGCAGGATCTGGTTGTAGCGGTCTATTTCTGCTTTTTGGCTGGCATCGCACTCAAACGAGTCCAGTTGCTGGCGCGTAACGGCGATATCATTCGTCATTTTTTCGCGAAACAGTTTCACAAGTTCATTGCCATCGGCTGCATCTTTCCACTGGCCGTCCAGCCTGGCTATCGCGACATGCATCAGCCGGAGGCGAATGCCTGCTTCCTGTTCTTCGGGCGGAGGAAAATCTGCGGTGTCTTTCATGCCCACCCACCTGACCAGCAGCGGAAGACTGAGTCCCTGCAGTACAAGCGTAGCCAGAATAACAACGAACGTTATAAACAGAATCAGGTTGCGGTGCGGAAAAGGCGTCCCGTCCTGCATCAGCAGCGGGATAGACAGGGCAGAGGCGAGCGATACTACACCGCGCATGCCTGCCCAGCCGACAATAAGCGGTGCTTTCCAGGGCGGGTTCTTCAGATCAGCGCGTTTCATATTACCCAGCCAGCGTGGAACGTAGGCGATCGGGAACACCCAAAGCAGGCGTACAATGATGGCAATCAGACTGATGACGGCTCCGTAACCTATTGCCTCTGTGATCGAATATTCGCCCAGGTTCTCCATAATGACCGGCAGCTCCAGGCCGATCAGGATGAACACCAGTCCGTTAAGCACAAATGCCAGGGTGGCCCAGACGTTGATAGCCTGAAGCCGTGTTTCGCTTCGTGACAGAATTTCATGCGCCCGGAAAGAGAGAAAGAGGCCGCCGCTTACAACGGCCATAACACCCGAAAAATGAAGTTTCTCTGCTGCAATGTACATGAAATATGGTGTCATCAGCGTCAGCGCGGTATCAATACTGGGTGTAGTCGGAAGAAAACGGTGAATCACATACATAACATGGGCAATGGCCAAACCGATTACCACACCCATTCCGGCAGAGAGGAAAAACTGACCTATGGCCTGCCCCATAGAGAACTGTCCCGTAAGCACTGCGGCGAGCGCAAAACGGAACACGATCAGGCTGGAAGCATCATTAATGAGGCTTTCGCCTTCGAGAATCGCGGTGATGCGCTGCGGTACCTTTACGTGTCTGAGAACAGAAGAGGCGGCAACCGCATCGGGTGGTGAGACAATGCCGCCAAGCAGGAAACCGAGTGCGAGCGTAAAGCCCGGAATCATGTACTGTGCCGTGAAGGCAACTGCTATTGATGTAATAAAGACAAGGCCGAAGGCAAGCATGCCGATCGGTCTGCGCCATTTCCAGAAGTCATTCCAGGATGTATACCACGCGGCTTCATACAGCAATGGCGGAAGAAAGATCAGGAAAACCAGCTCGGGCTCGAGTTCAATGCGCGGCATTCCCGGTATAAACCCGATGCCAAGTCCGGCCAGAACAAGAAAGATCGGATAGGCGATCCTGAGTTTCTGGCCAATCATGATCAGCATAAAAACAAGAAACAACAGGCTGAGAATGAGTAATAAATGGTGCTCAACGGAGGCTTCGTGCATAGTCGTTTAATTTCGGCTGAAATTAAAGTTTTGAAACGAAAGCTGAAAGCCGTGACCTGCAAGCGTATGTATCGATAAAAAACAAAATAAAGACTTGGAAATAAAGAAAAGTATCCGCATATTTGCATCCTTAAAATTGAGGCAATAATATAACGATATAACAATGAAAAAAGATCTGCATCCTTCTAGCTACAGGCCTGTTGTTTTCAAAGACATGTCTAACGACTATGCTTTCCTTACAAAGTCTTGTGTGGATACAAAAGAAACGATCCAATGGGAAGATGGAAATGAATATCCGCTTTACAAGCTGGAGATTTCGCACACTTCGCACCCTTTCTATACTGGTAAAATGAAGCTTGTTGATACAGCAGGACGTATTGACAAATTCAAAAACCGTTACGCGAAGAAGTAATTTTTCGTTGCTTTACAAAAAATTAAAAGTCCCGGGTGCTGATGCCTCGGGACTTTTTTTATTTTTGTTGCCGCCTGTAAGTCTAATTTTCAGGTACTGAAATTATAACCGATTTAATGACTTTCAACCTTTTTGACGACGGGTCGTGGAATTCACTCCGGCCATTAACCTTTACGCGGCCGGTGGCTGATCTGCGAATCGGTATTCTCACCATTGCTGAAAAGTGGAGCAAAAGATTAGAACGCGACCAGGGTTTTTGCACGCAAAACTATCTCCAGCAGAAGTTTCCCACGCGTACAGCATCCCTGTTTATTAACGGAAGTATCTGCCCTGATGAGGCGCTCTGCGATGCTGTACAAAATCTTCAGCATGGAGAAGCCCTCTGGCAGGAAAACGTATTGATCGGCTATTCAGGAGACGAAGGCATAGGGCATCATGCGCAGCAGATCAGTTCATTCAAGAGGATTGAATTTGAAGGAAACTTCATCAAAATCGTTTATCCTGAAGATATCTTTCGTCATAACGGAACCGAGATAGAGAAAGACTTCGAATTATTAACCAGGGGACGCAGTTCCGCAAAACTCAGCAATACAAACGTTTTTCTGGGCGACAGGATCTTTGCTGAAGAAGGTGCGTCTGCGGAGTGTTCGGTATTCAACAGCCTTCAGGGGCCTGTTTACCTGGGCCGCAACAGCCAGGTTTGGGAAAGCAGTAACATTCGCGGCAGTTTTGCGCTTTGTCATGATTCACAGGTTAAAATGGGTGCGAAGATCTATCCGAATTCAACCATCGGACCATTCAGCAGGGTTGGTGGCGAGATTAACAATGCTGTGATCTGGGGGTATTCCTCAAAGGGTCATGAGGGCTATCTCGGCAATTCGGTTCTTGGTCAGTGGTGTAACATCGGTGCCGACAGCAACAACAGCAATCTCAAAAACAATTATGCACATGTCGGGTTATGGGATTACGGCCAGAAAGCCTTTCGCAAGACGGGTCTGCAGTTTTGCGGGCTCATCATGGCCGATCATGCGAAGTGCGCCATTAATACGATGTTCAATACAGGAACCGTTGTAGGTGTAGGCGCAAATGTTTTCGGGGCAGGATTTCCAAGGAACTTTGTTCCTGACTTTTCCTGGGGCGGCGCGCAGGGTTTTGTTACGTACAGGCTCGACAAGATGATAGAGACCGCCGAACGGGTGTATGCCCGACGCGGTATGGAACTGGATAGCGAAGAACGCAGCATGCTTCAGACAATATTCGAATTAACTGATACATACAGATATTAATAAAAATTATGAGAAAGAAAATCGTAGCCGGCAACTGGAAAATGAACCTCGACTATATGGAAGGGTTAAGCCTTTTTTCTGAGATCGTAAATATGATCGGCGATGAAAAAAAAGGCACTCAGACTGCTGTGATTTGTGCCCCTTTTATTCACCTGTACAGCATTGGCAAATTAGCTGCTGACAAAGTGGGTGTAGGTGCGCAGAACATTCATCAGAATGACAGCGGCGCGTTTACCGGCGAAATTTCTGCAAAGATGGTCAAATCTGCCGGTGCAGATTATGTGATCATCGGGCACTCAGAACGCAGGCAGTACTTTGCCGAAACTGACGAACTGCTGCTTGAAAAAACCAAAGCTGCACTCAAAAATGAACTCACACCGATTTTTTGCGTGGGTGAGACCTTAGATGAGCGCAACAACGGCAGTTATTTCGATGTGTTAAAGAGACAGCTTCAGCACGGTCTTTTCAGTCTTGATGCAGCAGACTTCTCGAAAGTTG
This sequence comes from Pedobacter sp. SYP-B3415, assembly GCF_004138205.1. Lineage (GTDB taxonomy): Bacteria > Bacteroidota > Bacteroidia > Sphingobacteriales > Sphingobacteriaceae > Pedobacter. The sequence goes on along the minus strand of NZ_RXNQ01000001.1, from coordinate 81,734 downwards.
TAATTGCCTATGAGCCCGTATGGGCAATCGGAACCGGACTGACGGCTTCGCCGGAACAAGCGCAGGAGATCCATGCCTTTATTCGCGCAGAAGTGGCAACTGCATATGGTCTCGAAACGGCAGACCTGACCAGTATTCTGTATGGCGGAAGCTGCAACGCAGGTAATGCGCCACAGCTATTTGCGCAGCCAGACATTGATGGCGGACTTATTGGCGGTGCTTCACTGAAGTCGCGCGATTTTACAGACATCGTAAAGGTTTTTAATAGCTAATGCAGTACACAAGCGTTGTCTTTACATTCGGGCAGATTGAGGAATATCAGCAGGATATTCTGATCAGTGAACTGGGCGATCTTGGCTTCGATTCTTTTGAGCAGGCTGAACAATCCTTGTCTGCCTACATTCAGTCAGCAATTTTTAACGATCAGGCGCTGATTCGCCTGATCGCTTCTTTTTCCGATCAGTTTCATTGCGACTATACGGTAACAGAAGTGCAGTCGCAAAACTGGAATGAAGCCTGGGAGAAAAATTTTCAGCCGTTGCTTATCGGCGATTCCTGTTATGTCAGAGCCACTTTTCATAAAGCCGATCCCGCTGTTCCGTATGAGATTGTGATCGATCCGAAGATGGCTTTCGGCACCGGGCATCACCAGACCACTTCAATGATGCTCCGGTATATCCTTGAGCTCGACACAAGCGGAAAGTCTGTGCTCGATATGGGTGCCGGAACGGGCATTCTTGCCATTCTCGCGGCTAAAAAAGGTGCCGGCGAACTTTTGGCGATCGACTACGACGAGGTTTGCTGCGACAGCATCAGGGAAAATGCCGAACTTAACCATATTGCCGGTCTTCGTGTTCTGCACGGAAGTAAGGAAGTCATTCCTGATGAATCTTTTGATCTGATTTTCGCAAATATCAACCGGAATATTCTTTTGGATCAGATTAGCCGTTACGCTGAAGTTCTTGCACCCGGCGGAACTATCTTATTCAGCGGCTTTTATGAATCGCCTGACCTGGATATGATTAAAGATGCGTGCAGTCCATTCGGGCTAACTTATGCTGACCATAAAAAAGACGGCGACTGGGTTGCTGCACGTTTTCTGTCGAATAAGCAAAGCTTTTAACGGCTTGCAATTATTTTCGATATTTTTGATCAAACCATCCCTGCTAATACGATTAACCTTATGATGCGAATACACCTGATTGCCATCGGCGGAAGCGCCATGCATAACCTTGCTATAGCCCTGAAACAGAAAGGTTTTCAGGTAAGCGGTTCTGATGATGCCATTTACGATCCTGCTAAATCACGACTTGAGAAGCATGGCATACTGCCCGCCGAACTTGGCTGGGATGAAAGCCGGATTGATGCGGGGCTCGATGCCGTCATACTGGGTATGCATGCAAGGGAAGATAATCCTGAACTGGCGCGTGCAAAAGCGCTTGGCCTGAAAATCTATTCATATCCTGAATACATTTATGAACAAAGCAAGGATAAACTGCGGGTCGTTATTGGCGGAAGCCACGGTAAAACAACGATTACCTCAATGATTCTTCATGTTTTGAAGGCATCCGGTAAACAGTTTGATTACCTGGTGGGGGCACAGCTTGAGGGCTTCGAGACGATGGTATCGCTTACAGATGCGCCGGTTATTGTGATCGAAGGTGATGAATATCTGTCTTCTCCGATCGACCGCCGGCCTAAGTTTCATCTCTACAAGGCAAACATCGGCGTGATTAGCGGAATTGCCTGGGACCACATCAACGTTTTTCCAACTTTTGAAATCTATAAGAAACAATTTGATCTGTTTATCGAAACCATTTGCGCCGGGGGAACGTTGATTTATTCAAAAGACGATGCCGAATTGGAACAACTTGTAACTTCAAACCAGAAGCAGATCGAAAAGATCCCGTATTCGGTGCCTGCCCACGTCATTGAACATGGCCGGACATACCTGACACCGGGGCATACTGCGCTTCAGATCTTTGGTATGCATAACTTGCTGAATATGAGTGCTGCGCGTGAAGTTTGTCTGAAACTCGGTATCGGGGAAGAAGCATTCTACCGAGCTATTTCAACATTTAAAGGTGCTTCAAAACGGCTGGAACTACTTGCGTCATCAGACCGGATGAACGTTTACAAAGATTTTGCGCATTCACCATCAAAGCTTAAGGCAACCATTGCGGCAGTTAAATCACAGTACCCGGAAAGAAAACTCATTGCCTGTGTAGAGCTGCATACATTCAGCAGCCTGAACAAGGACTTTCTTGCCGAATATGCCGGTACGATGGACCTTGCAGACGAAGCAATCGTCTTTATAAGTGATAAAACATTCGAACAAAAAAGATTGCAACCTTTTCACTACAAAGAGGTGCAAATATCCTTTAATAACTTAAATTTACACTTCTTTAAAGATGTTGAAACATTAGAAAAACATTTGCGTAGTCTGGATTATGGTCTAACTAACTTATTGTTAATGAGTTCAGGAAACTTTGCAGGAATGGACCTCGGTAAACTTGCGGATGATTTGATTAAAGATTAAGCAAAAACAACCCCATAAACACCCTAACAATCACAATGAACACAATCGGTAAGAACATCAGGCAATTACGCCAAAAGCAGGGCTGGAGCCAGGGGGAGGTAGCCAAAAGGCTAAACATCTCCATTCCGGCTTTTTCCAAAATTGAGACGGGAATCACTGACGTGAACTTGTCCAGGTTATCGCAGATCGCCAATTTATTTGACGTAACTGTGGTATCTATCATTGATACAAACGGTGAAAATAACAGCAACCTGGACGAAATCAGGACGTTGAAAGAATTGCTTAATTCGCGCGAGGCAGAGATCATCAAACTTCAGAAAAAAGTGATTGATCTCTACGAAGAGCGCGAAAAGGAAAAATAATCAGAATATCTTTTTGAGGGTCGCATGTCGTTTACCGAATGTTGCCCCGGTGGCCTGGTGTATAGCGAGCATTTTATCATTAAAGTCGCCAACCCAGGAAAGTTCAAGTTCTTTGTACTGATTGAGGGGAAGTACATATTCCTTTAGTTTGATGAACAAAGCTGACTCCAGGCCATGTTTTTGAAATGCCCTCTTTGTTCCCATTACAATTGCCCGCATCCGGGTTACGCCCACCCAGCGGCGATACGCAAACCGAATTTTTTCAATCAATCCCAGTTTGCCGTTAAAACCTTTGATCATTTGGTTGGCATCTGGAATGATGACTACGAATGATGCCGGTTCACCGTTTACATAAGCAAACCAAATCAGCTTTTCATCCATAATAAGTTCCATACTTTTAAAGCTCTTCTCAAGTACTTCGCGCTTTATAGGAACAAAGTTCTCAAAGTCTACCCAGGCATCATTGTAGATTTCCATTAGGTCTTTGATATACTTATCCTTGTTTTTGATGGAAAAGTGTTCGAAGGTATAACCATCTTTTTTCGCTACCCAGCTGGCAATTTTTGTAAAACGTTCGGGAAAAGGTTTTGCTACGGCAAGGTGGTTTGTGATCTGCTCATACGACGTCTGAAAGCCGTAGTTGAGAAACAGCTGGTGATAATAAGGGAGATGGTAATTCATGCCGAAAGATGGCGGCGTAAAACCTTCAATCAGCAGGCCCCAGAATGTATCGTTCTCGCCAAAGTTGATGGGTCCTTCCATGGCTTTCATACCACGTTCTTCGAGCCAGACCCTTGCGGTATCAAACAGCAGGTTTGCAGCCTCCTGGTTGTCTGTGCATTCAAAGAAACCGCATCCGCCGGTGGGAATGTCGTACTGGTGAGCCTTTTTCTCATTGATAAAGGCAGCAATCCGGCCAAGCGGCTCGCCAGCATCGCTGAATAAAAGCCATCGGGTACAGCTGCCATGTTCGAAAAAGGGATTTTTCACCGGATCAAACACATTCTCGATTTCCTGGTCCAGCGGACAGATCCAACTGGGATCGTTCTGGTAAAGTTTTTTTGGAATGTCCAGGAAAATTTTTTTGTCCTGGCGGCTGCTAACGGGTCTGATATTCATAGGCTGTTCGTGCACTGCAAAAATAAAAAGCATCCTGAAAGCAGGATGCTTTTTTTATATTTTATGTAATCGGTGTCGGCTCTTAAAAAAATCGGGCAGTGGCCAGATTAGTATTTATCATCGTCTTCATCATCATCAAAATTATCGAATGTATCGAAATCATCGAGCGGCATGTCAAAATCGTCATCCTCATCATCTTCGAACGGCTTTTTATTGCCTTTGTGATCCAGTTCCGAAAGGCCGTTTGCGCTTTCTTCGGTGTTATTCACCTCACTTTTCTTTATTGGTTTCTTTGGCGTTTTCATTACACAAAAATAAAGTTTGCTGTGATTTTTACTGAACTAAAATTACAAAATTCTTTTCAAAGAAAACAAGAAAACAAGCCCGGGCAGACCACGGTCATACGTATCATTCCCCGGCCTCCCCAATTGAATTATCGTCGGTTGTTATGTCTTTCAGCCTCGGCAGCTGATCAATGCCAGAGAGCGCAAAATAGTCCATAAACTGGGCGCTTGTTCCGTAAAGGATCGGCTTGCCGGGACCGTCTGCCTTGCCTACAATGCTGATAAGTTCCTTTTCGAGTAAACGCTGCACCGAATAGTCTGAGTTAACGCCGCGAATCTGCTCAATTTCAAGTTTTGTTATGGGCTGCCGGTAGGCCACAATGGCGAGGGTTTCTATAGCAGCCTGACTAAGTTTCTTTTTTGCCTGCTGTTGTTGCAGCACATTAACAGAATTGAAGAATTCCGGCTTCGTCAGAAACTGATAGCCGCCGCCAATTTTTACCGGTCTGAACGAAAAACCTGTCTCTGCATATTTTTCTTCAAGGGCCGTACAGGCGGCCTGAATATCCGCCTTGCTGAGCTCTGCTCCAAGAGAGGTATAGATGGCAAGGCGAATGTCTTCTTCTGAAATACTACCCTGAGCAGAAAAAATCAGGGCTTCGATATGTTGTTGAACTGCGGCATCAGACATGCGACAAAGGTAGTTCAAAGCGCCATAAAACAAAAAAAGCGGGAAAGTTTTAAACTTTACCGCTTTCAACACACAAATGAAACCTGAATTAAGATATAGTTTTAGGTTAGGTTTAAATATCTATATCAATTCTATAAGAACGCTTTTGGTAATCAGGTCTTTTACCTGATATCATGAAACAATTATAGAGCAAAGTTAAGACACCCCCTCAGGCATTTTAGTAAGTGGTAGTTATAATTGAGTAAACGGTAATCATTAATGCAGCGGTAGTAAAATTTGTACCGTGGTGCCGGAAGCACCGTTCTGAAAAATATGAAGTTGTATAGGTTTTGATGCAATCTGGCTCAACAGTCCGATTCTTTCTCTGGTCAGTTCCATGCCCTTGCTACTGTGCGCATGGCGTTTGTTGCGCTTCGAATTTTCTATGCCTACGCCATCATCCCTGATTTCTATAAAAAGATTGTCATTCTGGCCTTTCATAGTGATGAGAATCGTTCCCCCTTGCTCCTGGGGCATGATTCCGTGCCAGATTGCGTTCTCTATGTAAGGTTGCAGCAGCATAGACGGAATCATTGTCTCCTCTTTATCAATGCCGGGGTCAACCTCTATCGCATAGTTCAATTTCTCGCCGAACCTGTTTTTTTCAAGTTTGAGATAAAGGTTAAGGTATTCCAGTTCTTCTTCAACAGGGATATAACTCTTTGTACAGATATCGAGGTTTTTTCTGATCAGTTTCGCGAAACCGGTAAGGATCCGGTTGGCAGCTGAGTTATCCTGCGTATTGATGAAATGCTGAATGGAGTTCATTACATTGAATACAAAATGCGGATTCATCATGGCCTGCAAGGCCTGCTGCTCGAGGATCAGCACCTTATTACGGAGCAGCAACTGTTTTTGCTCTTTGTTTTTCTGTCGCCTGGTGATCCAGACGGCCAGGAGATAAAAGATATATGCAGCCAGGACAACGCTGATTACAACGAACCAGGGGCGCTGCCAGAACATCCCGGTTACTTCAAAACGCAGGGTTGCGGGATTGCTCCATGTGCTGTTCTGGTTTCTCGCGCTAACCTGAAAGCTATAGTTGCCCGGCTCAAGCGAAGACAATTCAATGCGGCGGTTTTTTGTTTGTGTCCAGGCACCATCATCTTTCAGCCGGTACCGATACATTACATTCCCCGAGCGGAAATTGAGTGCGCTGTATTCAATGTTAAGGTTGTTGCCGGGGCTAAGCACGAGGCTATCGGTATCAATGGCCAGGGGCGATTTGTTGTTTGTGATCGCCGTTAGGTAAATAGGAGGGGGGGACAGATCTGCCGTGTTCCGCTTGTCTGTGGCCAGAAAAACGAGACCCGAATTTGTACCGAAATAGGCATTCTGCCTGCCGATGAACACATCATTCACTTCATTGTTCAGAAGATCTTTGCCGTTTTCAAATATCGAGACCTTGTAACCTTTGCCTTCCTTTCTAACCTTGTTAATGCCCTTGTTCGTGACGACCCAGATATCGTTTCCGGCTACGAAAAGTTTATTGCAGATGTTATCCGTCAGCCCCTGCGCCCTGCTCAGGTGCGAAACAGCATGGCCCGGCTTATAGAACACAAGACCATAGCCATCTGTTGCCAGTACAAGTGTTCCGTCGGGCATCTCGATCATATCGTTAACACGTTTGTTCAGCAGACCGGCTGCATCCCGATGGGCTTTTAATCTGCCCTCAGAAAATTCGAAAAGCCCTTCAATATTTGAAAACCAGAGGTGATGTTTGCGGTCGTAAAATGCATAATACGCGCGGTCTTTAAAAAAATCGTGTTTCTCCCGGAATCGCAGCGACGAAAATTCGAGCTTTGGTGCTTCGCGGTTGGGAATAATCACAACGCCTGATGAAAGTGCAAGCGCAACCTGCCTGTTACTGCCCAGACTAAAGTGTTTTACAACAAACAGTACCCCGTTTGCTTCGCGGAGATAATCAATTTTGTAAGGCTTTTTGTAGATGTTCCTCACCACGCCAAAGCCATAGTCTGACGCGAAGTAAAGACTGTTGCCATCCAGCTCCAGCTGTTTGATCGATCTGAAAACCCGCTTATCCGGCAGATCGATGGTATGACAGGCAAAGTTGGATGAATTTACCTTTGTGATCTGCCCGTTGTTGCTGCCCAGCCACAGATTGTTTTTATCATCCATTACTACAGAACGCAGCGATTCATTTGGCAGCCCGTTATCCCTGTTCAGGATAAAAACCTGATCACCCTCGCGGGCAAGCATGTACAGGCCATTGGGCGTTGTGAACCACATGTTGCCGTTCCGGTCCTCAATTGTCTGCGTAACCGGTGTCCCGGGCAAAAAAGTTCGCACAACACCATTCTTCAGATTCAGCACACCTTTCTGGCTGCTGATCCACAGGCTGCTATTCAGGCTGTAAAAAAAATAACCGGGGTTAGCTGTAAGCAGTGAGCTGTCAATCGGCATGGAGGGGAGAACCATTCCGTTTTTCCACCTGTTCAGACCCTTTCGGTCAATAAAAAGCATGGTGCGGTCCTGCATATTTACCGCAGTCTTAAAGGAAAGTGGCAGCCGGCCAGCGCTCACGGTCTTAAACGACCTGCCGTTTAGCAGCGAGGCATGCGCATTGCTGATGGCCCAGATGCGGCCCTCCTGATCTTCATGCAGAATGGCGTTTATTAACTGGGACTTGTCGTCGGGGCTGGTGTACACATGAAAGCGGCGGCCATCCCACATGCCTACACGATTGGCATTTGAGCCGAACCAGATCCGGCCGCGGCTGTCTTCAAGAAATGATACAATAACCGCATGCAGGTTTAACTGGCGGATCATCGGGTTGTTTTGCTCGTTGTAGATCAGACCTTTATAATGATAGCTCAACTTGCCATTAAGAGCCAGAAACCAGATCCTGCCCGCACGGTCTTCCTTCAGCTGAAGAATCTGTGTGTCCGGCAATCCGTTATCTACCGTAAAGGTTTCGAACTCTTTACCATCGAAGCGGCTTACGCCTGCATCTGTTGCTACCCAAATAAAACCCTTGCGATCCTGCAGTACATTAAAACAATTGTTACCTGCCAGGCCCTGTCTGACCGTAAATCTGGAAAGGTAAGGCGACTGCGCAAATACGGGTACGGTCAGCAGAAGAAGACCGCATAAACATAGAATCCGGTGAAGGTGTTTATTTCTCAACCTGAATATTGGTATAGGATTTTATTTTTTCAAGGAAATCTGGCGCGCGCCGGCGGGATACGTTGATGGCATCGCCATTTTTCAAAATGATCTGCAGCCCGTTCCGTGAGTGAAATTCTTTTACAAAATCGAGGTTTACAATGCTTGACTTGTGTACCCTGACAAATCGCGTATCGGGTAAAAGCTCTTCATACTCCCGTAAAACCTTTGAAACCGTTATTTTTTCAAGGTTAACCAGGTTAAAGACTGAATAGTTGCTGTCTGCCTCTATATGTACGATGCTGTCGAGCTCAATAACCCTGAATCCCTGGCCATTTGGCAGTGTGATTTTTTTTAGCTCATTCCGGGTGCTGAGATCACCGGCCAGGTTTTCCAGTCGGTCGGAAAAACCGCCCTGGCTGTCTTTAAAGTTTTTTCGCTCTGCAGCTCTGGCAACGGCCACTTTAAGTTCATCAATGTCTATTGGTTTGAGCAGGTAATCCAGGGCATTGGCTTTTATGGCCTTCAGCGCGTACTGATCATACGCAGTAGTAAAAATGACCATGGCCTGTTGCTGTGCAATCGCGGGAAGCAGCTCAAAACCGTTGTCGCCCGGCATGGCAATATCAAGAAAGACGAGGTCGGTTTTTTGCTGGAGAAGCAATGCTCTCGCTTCGGCGACCGAGCGTGCAATCCCGCCTATTTCTACTTCAGGGCAGTTTTGCTGCAGCAGAAAGAAGAGTGAGGAGCGGGCAAACTCTTCATCGTCGACAATGATGGCTTTGAGCATTTCTGTGTGTTGATTGAGCCCGTTAAGTTATTCAAAAAAACCTTCAGATAAAAAAAATGACAACAAAGGAAATCCGTTGCACGCCGGCTTTCGTAAATGGTGAAGATCACTTTAAGAAACTTAAAACTTTTTCCATGATGAAAACTACTGACAATCAAGAATCACAGCTGATTTCAGGCTCAGGCGGACTAATCAGCTCCCGCCGTTCTTTCCTGCAGTTTGCGGGCGCGGGCGTTGCAGGGATGGCCCTGGTGGCTGCCGGCTGTAAGAAAAACCGGTACCCAAATTTCGAGACGGGCGATGGCGTCGATCTCGGTAAAGACGATATTGGCATATTAAATTATGCTTACGCGCTTGAGCAGCTGGAAGCAGCTTTCTATACGCAGGTAGTTGCCGGTGCAGGCTTCAGTACCTTCAACGATATGGAAAAAGCTTATCTCACAGATATTCGTGACCATGAGGTGGCGCACCGCGAATTTTTCAAAAACGCGTTGCAGGGCAATGCGATCCCTGCACTTGAAGTAAACTTCGCTTCGATAAATTTTGGTGATAAGACATCTATCCTTAATACGGCAAAGGCGTTTGAAGATTTGGGTTGTGCTGCATACAATGGCGCCGGAAAACTGATCAAGGACAAAAACTATCTGCTTCTTGCAGGGAAGATCGTTTCGGTTGAGGCACGTCATGCGGCATTGATCCGTGACCTGATTGCTGAAGGATCTTTTGCAAACAGCGAAGTTGTGGATGCCAATGGTCTGGAGAAATCAAAAGCACCGAAAGACGTTCTGGCTATCGCTGGTGCGTATATCAAAACAAAAATTAACGCAAGCAATTTACCTTCTTAAACCTCAGCGACCATGAATATTTTAGATATTATTGACGAAATTGAAAAAGCAGACGATACCATTACCGAAAGGTTAAGTCCGCGCAGACAGGCCATGAAAGATTTCTATGGCTTCGGATCAAAAATTGCGCTTGCTTCACTTCCTTTTGCTTTGGGATCGATGTTTAAAAAAGCGTATGGCCGCCAGACCAGCTCTACTGTGCTGAACGTGCTGAACTTTGCACTTACACTGGAATATCTTGAGGCAGAATTTTATACGCAGGCGGTGGCCCGTGGCACTGCCTTGATTCCTGCCGGTGCGGCAACCGGTGCCATTACAACTATACGTGATCATGAAAACCAGCATGTGGCCTTCTTAAGAACGGCAATTACGCAGGCTGGCGGAACACCGGTGCCAAAACCAACCTTCGATTTCTCTGGCGGCAACGGATCGGGAAATGGCCCTTATAAAGATGCCTTTTCAAACTATGGATTGTTCCTTGCTGTAGCGCAGACATTTGAAGATACAGGGGTTCGCGCATATAAAGGTCAGGCCGGAGATCTGCTTGGCAGCGGCGGTGTACTTGAAGCAGCGCTGAACATTCACTCTGTAGAAGCACGTCATGCAGCACATATTCGCCGCATGCGTCGTGCCAACGGAGCGCTTGTGCCATCAGGAGTAGTCGTTAAACCGTGGATCACTGAAAACCAGAGTGGTATTGCTGACGCAGGTGTGCAACCATCCTATAACGGTGAAGAGGTAAAATCGCAGGCGGGTATCGGGATCCAGAACATTAATGGTCAAAACGTTTCTGCTGCAGCAGCTTCAGAGGCTTTCGACGAGCCGTTAACAAAAGAACAGATCCTGGCAATCGTCGATCCGTTTATTGTATAACGTTCCATAAACGTTTAGTTTTAGGTATGGGGTAAGTGGCGAAAGCCATTTATCCCATTTTTTTAAGCATGGGTAACCTGCGCTTTTTCAGGTACCTGTGAGAGGCTGTCGCGCAGCTCCTAGGCTTAGTAATTGATCACCTGTTCCTCAAGATGTTCGGGAAGATCGCGGTAGTTATATTTCTGCCCCCTCAGCTGCGGTTCAAAGCCGGCTTCGCGAATGGCGCGCTGAATTCCTGCAGCGGTAAAGCGATGAGGGGCGCCAGCGGCTGAAACCACGTTTTCCTCGATCATAATTGACCCAAAGTCATTTGCCCCCGCGTGCAGGCATAACTGGGCCGTCTTTTTTCCAACGGTAAGCCAGCTGGCCTGAATGTTCCGGACGTTGGGCAGCATAATACGGCTCAGGGCAATCATCCTGATGTATTCATCTGCAGAGACATTGTTGCTGATACCGCGCAGGCGTTTGAGCAGTGTGCCATCATCCTGGAACGGCCAGGGTATGAAGGCCAGAAATCCGTTAGCATGTTCGGGCTTTTCACTTTGTACCTCCCTGATCCAGGCCAGGTGCTCAAAACGTTCGTACAGGGTTTCCACGTGCCCGAACATCATGGTTGCAGAGGTGGTAATGTCAAGCTGATGAGCGGCACGCATCACATCCAGCCATTCTTTTCCCCCGCATTTGCCCTTGCTGATCAACCGGCGAACACGGTCATTCAAAATCTCGGCGCCTGCGCCGGGAAGTGAATCAAGACCTGCATCTTTCAGTGTACTTAAAACCTGGGTATGCGAGATGCCTTCCAGTTTAGCAATGTGCGCGATCTCAGGCGGACCTAACGCATGCAACTTCAGGTCAGGATAAAGTTCTTTCAGTTTTTTGAAAAGGTCTGCGTAAAACTGCAAGCCCAGATCGGGGTGATGCCCGCCCTGCAGAAGCAACTGGTCGCCACCAAGCCTGAAGGTCTCTTCAATCTTTACTTTATAGGTTTCTATGTCGGTAATGTAGCTGTCTTCATGGCCTGGGCGGCGAAAGAAATTACAGAACTTGCAATTGGCTATACAAACATTTGTCGTATTTACATTCCGGTCGATCTGCCAGGTAACCTTGCCGCCCGGAACCTGGATTTTCCTGAGCGCGTTTGCGGTAAACATCAGCGAAGCGGTATCTGCTTCCCGGAATAAGAACATTCCTTCTTCAATACTAAGAAATTCGAAGTTCCGGGCTTTTTGCAGCAAGTCGGCAGTATTCATACTGCAAATATACCAATAATACCGTTCCTGATGCGCCCGGCAGAAACTGTCGGACCGAAAATGTGATGCATTTTACAAAAAAGCGATGAGGCGATTGAGCCGGGAGCGAAGAAATTGTCAGTATGGCATCAGCTGTTTGAATGCAGGGAAAGATTACAAAGGAATAAACTATATTTACCGGCTTTAGCAGATCCTATGGTAAGTTTTAACCGTTTTACGCTTGATAACGGACTGAAAGTCCTGGTGCATGAAGATCCCACGACGCCGATGGCCGTATTAAATGTACTCTATGATGTTGGTGCGCGGGATGAAAACCCTGAACAAACAGGTTTCGCACACCTTTTCGAACACCTAATGTTTGGCGGCTCTGTCAACATTCCAACCTACGACGAGCCATTGCAGCGGGTAGGAGGGGAAAACAATGCATTCACCAGCAATGACATTACGAACTATTATCTGACGCTGCCTGCGGAAAATATAGAAACAGCTTTCTGGCTGGAAAGCGACCGGATGCTGAGCCTGGCATTCACTGATAAAAGCCTGGAGGTTCAGCGCAACGTGGTTTGTGAAGAATTTAAGCAGCGTTACCTGAATCAGCCGTATGGCGATGTCTGGCTTAAACTGCGGCCGCTGGCCTACCGTGAGCATCCCTACCGCTGGGCAACCATCGGGAAGGAACTGTCGCATATAGAAAACGCCACCATGGCAGATGTCAGGGCATTTTTTAAAAAACACTATAATCCGCAGAATGCGATCCTCGTGGTAGGAGGTAATGTAAAAACTGCCGAAATGAAAGCGCTGGCGAACAAATGGTTCGGCGACATTCCGGCCGGAGAAAAGTATAACCGTACTCTACCCCAGGAGCCGGAGCAAACAGAGGCCAGAACGGAAACGGTGAAGGCCGATGTTCCCCTGGATGCGATCTATATGGCGTTTAAAATGGGAAAACGTACAGATCCCGATTATTATGCCTTTGACCTGCTTTCTGATATTCTTTCCCGCGGGAAGTCGTCGAGACTGTATAATGCTCTTTTGAAAGAAAAGCAGCTCTTTACCGAGATTAACGGCTATAACATGGGTAGTCTTGATAACGGGCTTTTTATTGTGGAAGGTAAACTGGCTGAAGGTATCGCTATGGAACAGGCTGAACAGGCAATTTGGGAAGAATTGCGGCGTGTGGCTGAAGAGCTGGTAACTGAAGAAGAGCTAACAAAAGTAAAAAACAAGGTGGAATCGACTATGCTATTTGCCGAGATGAGTTTACTCGACAAGGCAATGAACCTTGCTTTTTACGAATTGCTTGGGGATGCAGCCCTGCTGAGCGAAGAAACAGGCCGTTACCTTGATGTCGACGCCGGACAGATCAGACAGGCTGCGGCGGCTACGTTTACAAAAGAAAAAAGTTCCATCCTTTATTATTTAAAAAATGCTTAACAGAAGCGAAGCACCGGCTTTCAGGCTGGTTTCAGATATACACTTCATCGAACCGGTGAAGCGTCATTTGCAAAACGGGGTCCCGGTCTTTTCACTTTACGCACCCGAACAGGACCTGGTGAGGATCGAGTTTATTTTCGAGAATATAGGCCGGCAGGCGAATCCGCTGCAGTCAATGGCAGCAAACAACCTGCTTAATAACGGAACGGCGCGCCTGTCTGCAAAAGAAATTGCAGAACGGGTGGACTTTTATGGTGCGTTTCTGCAGACGGATTACAACCCGGACCATGCGTCGCTCACGTTGTATACCCTGAATAAACATCTTGAAGCGGTATTGCCGATTGTATACGATGTGCTTACAGGCAGCGTATTTCCTGATGAAGAGCTTGCCATCTTTGTTCGCAACCAGAAACAAAAACTGCTGGTAAATCTTAAGAAAAACGATTTTGTTGCGCGCAGATTGTTTTCGGGAACTTTGCTGGAAGGAACGCCCTATGGATATGTTCCGGTAGCCGAAGATTTTGATGCGCTGACCAGAGCTATGCTGCAGGATTACTTTGAAGCCGGTTACGGCCCGGCAAACTGCACCATCATTGCTGCGGGTAAGTTCGAAGAAACATCTTTCTCGCTGCTTGACAAGTTTTTTGGCCGCGACTGGAATGAAACGCAGAAAAGTGAGGCACAGCATTTTGAAGCTCCTGATTCATCCCGTAAAGAAATCTACAGTGAAGTTCCTGACGCCCTGCAATCAGCCATCCGCCTTGGTTCACTGAGTATTAACCGCCGCGATCCGGATTTCCCTGCCTTGCAGGTGTTAAACTGTGTGTTGGGTGGATATTTCGGCTCGAGGCTGATGGCCAACATCCGCGAAGATAAAGGCTTCACCTATGGAATCGGCTCCGGACTTGCATCGCTGAAGCATGCCGGTTACTTTTTTGTGTCGACAGAAGTAGGCGCTGATGTCTGCGGGGCAGCACTCTCGGAAATTTACAAAGAAATCAGCCTCTTACATGAAGAGCTGATAGGCGAGGAGGAGCTTTCGCTGGTTCGCAACTACATGATGGGCTCATTACTGGGTAGCCTTGAGAACGTTTTTTCGCACGCAGACAAGTTTAAGAATGTTTATTTCTCGGGCCTTGACTACGGGTATTACAAAAATTATATCCAGACCATACGCGAGGTGAGCGCAGATAAGTTGCAGCAGCTTGCGCGTCGTTATCTGGACCCGCAAAACTTTGTTGAAGTGGTGGTTGGAAAAAAACAAGGGCTGCAGGTTTAACCTGCAGCCTTTTTTATCAGGATATTTTTGCCAGAACAGCCTTGACCTTATCTGCCTGGTAGATCTTTTTGTAAAAATCGACCAGGGCGTTGTACCGGTCTGGTCCAAAAGTACGGTCATTGATCAGCAAGCGTCGTCTGTAAATTATTTTGCCTTCTTTCTCGCTCATGTTGATTTCATATTTTCCAAACTCACTTTCGTGGCTTACCGGCTTGGGCAAAAACTCAACTTTGTAGCCTTTTGGAAGTGTAAAGGTCAACTCATCGTCGTCCTGAAACCCGAAAGGAAGAGCAAAGGGAGTTTTCCTGTTTTCTACTGAAGCAGGAACAGACTCCCGCCTGTTCAGCAGATTCAGGGTTAAAAATGCTTTGTCGCCACCAGATGTGAGGATTTTTGATGCCTTTACCTTCAGCTCTTCCTGCATTTCAGCTTTTGTACGATCTGGCTGACGCAGCGCATAGGAGATAATCTCAGGGCTTATAGTACTATAACTTTCAATCAGATACTTTCGCTGTTCAGATGGTTCAGATGACAACATCTCCATATTGCCTTCATACTGAGCAGCCCCAAAAGTCGTATTGATCATAATATCCGCGTTTCCGTCTTCATGCAGTACAACTTCGGCTTGTCTGCGCTGATAGTTTTTCTGAGGGGTCAGCGCGGGTGTGCGCGCTAAAACACCTCCCTTTTCTGTAACCAGCAATACTGTGCGGTTTGCTATGCTTTGAGACACATAACCGCCCGGAGTGCGCTGGCTGGTACACTCAAGCCACGTCGTGTCCTTTCCCATAGGAACACTCAGAATCATATGGTTGGCCTGATTGAAGCTCGCGAAGTCTTTTTTCAGTGATGGCATGCCTGCGCCGATCACTACAAGTTGCGAAGAAATGCCGACTTCCTGCAGCATGGCTTTCATATAGTTAGAAAGCGCCTTACAATCGCCATAACTTACCTGCGAGACCTTTTCAGCGGCTATAGGGCGAAAGCCGCCTATCCCGAGTTGTACGCTGACATATCTGGTGCTTTGCTGCAGGTGGTTATAGAGCACGGCCACCTTCTGTGCCGGCGTAACGCAATCCTTTGTTAATTCATGTACGAGTTTTGCTTTTTCAGGGCTTAACTTGTCACCGCCGCTGCTCAGGTCAAAAATCCACTTTCCCAGATCATTCCAGTTGCCAAGCTTACCTTCAGACCGGTCATAAACAAACTTATTTGGCGATACCTGTACCCATGGTGTAAGCTGGTTCAGCCCTGTACTGAATGGCTCATCCTCGTACGCGGCCAGGTTACTGGCTGTCCAGCGATAGTGCATTTTGTGATCTTTCAGTGTCGAATCTGTCTGCAGATTATTGCTCTTAAGCATTTTCACCCTAAATCCTTCTGGAACAATCAGTTCATAGGACGAGCGCTCTACCGCAAAACCAAAGTCGGCCAGGGGATTCCAGGAGGGGTAATTGAGCAGCCCGTCAAAACTTTTACTAAAACTGTACTCGAACGTATAAGGATAACTCTGGTTGCTTGCAGCGAGGTGTTTCACCCGGTAATCTTCATAAAGCGAATAGCTTGAAATGGCGCTCTGGTCTATGAAATCAGATGATTTGTATTCTTTTGTTTTTTTACCCCAGGCGTCATAAAGGGTTGCCTTAAGGTTGTAAATCGAACTGGAACGATCGTAAAACTCGGTGAAGGCAGCAGCATGGTCGCCGTTTTTATTTAGTACGGTTACGACGTATTTGGTGGTCTGCACGGCGTTTCCGGGACCTTTCACTTCGAACCGGGTATCATCCATACGGACAATATAAGATGCTTTTTCCTGAAGGTTGCCCGCAATTTTGCCTGCATCGTAGTCTTGTGCAGAGGCTGCGGTAACAAAGCAGGTTGTCAGAATTGCTGTTATCAATTTCCTGATCATATCTTTTTGAAAACAATTTGTTCTGCCTGTTTACTTACAATATTCTTGAAAAGCTCCTTCAGATCGTGGTACTCTTCAGGGCTGAAGAGAGATTTATTTATAGCGATCTTACTTGTTATAAGTATCTGATTATCCTGCTCATTGAAAATAAAAGTAAATGCCGCTGAATTGTCTTTTAGTTTAAATATTTCGCTCTTTGGTGTCTTCTCGATTTTGTATCCCACTGGATAACTCACCATAATCTTATATACTTCTTCCGAAGGATAGGCAAAGTCTACCGGAAACTTCCGTTCTTCAAGTTTGAACGGATTCTCTTTTGTACGTTCGAATAAAAGCGGATTAAAATATACCAAATTGCCCGCTTCCTCAACCTGCTCGTCGATGGTTATGTCCATCGTTTCAATAAGCGTTTCGTGTAAATTGTCAAGAGCATCGACTTTGTACTTGAGAATGTTTAAGCCAGGTTTTTCAGATTTAAACGATTTAAGAAAGTCGGCCTCGTTAGCCGCTTTCCGGTAGCCCGTGCGCCGGCTCACACCGCTGTGCCCGCTATTGTAATGGAAGAGGGTACCTGATAGTTTATTGTCAGTGCCAAGGGTGAGATTGTACATATAAGTCTTCCGCGCCGGAGATGATGCTTCGAGTGAGATCCATCCGGCCGACGAGCCAACCCGCAAACCGGTATGGTTCAGACTTACCGCCCCAATCATGCCCGGATAATTCTCCGGACCGGTTGCATCGAGCAGATAAGTCTCCTTTCCGGCTACGGCCTCAATAACAATATTGTCGAACTTGCTGAGCATGGGATAACCGGGGTGCGCCCCATTCGGCCGTGTACTCAGCAGTACGGGGCTTGCTTCTATTTTTGCTTCAGACAAAAGGGCAAGCAAAGCAAGATTGATATCTGCCGAATTGCCTGTCTTTTTTTCCATTGCCGACTTCACATTTGTAAATGAACTGTACATCTGGTGACTGCCGTTCCACTTCATGTTCTTTTGAACATAGTTGAAAATATGCCTGATGCGGTCTTTATCTGCCGTGTCGTTCTTGATCAGTTCGGTAACGATGCTCCGGGTAAATCCTGATTTTTTTGCATAACCGCCAAAACTTTCATCTGCATACAGGTCTGCTATAATTTTGCCCCAGTTCCCTGTATAATCCCGGTAAAATTCGCCGGGGAAGTTCGTTGAAAGCAGTTCAAACTCAATTTTCGCCGTATAATCGCTCAGCGCTGTGATAAAAGACTCGTCTTTTACTGCGGGTGCATTTTCGACTACATATTTGGTAAATAAGGCCGTAGTTCCTACAGATCCCGCGCCCGAAATGTAGTAGCTGGCATTGACCGACTCGTTTTTTACAACCTGGATAGGGAAAAATCCGGTAGGGTTTACCTTGTAACGGAAGTACTCGGGGATACTGATTGAATACTCTGAATATAGTGTCGGGTAACTTCCCTGAAAGGACCAGTCGCGTAGCGTGAAGATATAGTCTGATTTGATGCGCAGTTTGTATTCGATAATTGAGCCTTCTTTAACGTTTGGAAGCGTGTATTTTTTGATGCTGCGAAATCTGTCTACGTTTTCGGTAAAGCGTGCATCTTTAGCCATTTTGACGGCTACTACCTTTCCGTTTTCGAGGTTATAGGTTGCGGCTTCCAGGTTATCAACCGTTTCTTTGCTGGTTCCTGAACCCCGAAAAAGGCTTATTTCGAAATTAGCAAGGTCATATGCATTTTTGTTGTTGATCTTGTACCGGAAATGCCGTTCGTACACAAATGCGAAGCCTCCGGTAAGCGAATTTATTTCAAAATAGCCGTTCCCGATATCAAATATTTTAATGGCAGCGGCAGCACTGTCAGCTCCGGCGGCCCGGACGTTAAATTCAGCGGGATCGACTTTTCCGAATTTGAAGGTTTTAGGTGTGGTTTGGCTTTGGGCGAAGCCAACAGCAGAGGCAATTGCTAAGGGCAGCAATGCCAGGATGAATTTGAGATGCATGAGAGATAGCGTTAATCTTAATGCAATGATATAGTTTTTGTGATTAAATAAAAAAATAAAAATAAGATGAACAGAAGGCCGACACTTCAGCGTTATTGCTCCTGCAACATCGTAACCACACCATCCATTGTAGAGACAAGGATTCTGCGGCCGGCAAGCACATTTACCGTGTTTACCATTGAATTGTCGACCTTATGGCCCCATCGTGTTGCTTTTCCGTCAGGGCTGATTGCATAAACTACGCCGTTACGCGTACCAAAATATACTTTGTCTTTACCGGCAATGAGCATGGATGGGGCATGTTCGTACCCAAAACCTACGTTCAGCCTCCAGGCGATTCCGCTGTTCGTGCGGCCGGGTTTAAAAGCCACCACCTCGTCCTGCATGGTCTTTGCATAAATAAAGCTGCCGTCGGCGGCGATGCCGGTCGACTCCCGCACCCGGGCTTCGTTATTGCGCCAAAGGGTCTGACCAGTAGCAAGATCAATCGCACTGAGGGTACGGTCGGGCGCTGATATATAAATTACACCGTCTTTTTCGACCGGCGTACACATGGCAGGCGATAGCATCCGGTTGCCATTGCCGTTGTTCCACTTCCATAACAGCGCACCTGTTCTGGTATCAAGCGCGTACAGATGACGGTCCCATGAGCCGAATACAATCGTATTTCCGGTGATGAGCGGTTTGCCTACGATCGTCCCGCCAAGGCCGTTGAAAGTCCAGATGACCTTGCCGGAACGCGCATCCAGGGCCCGGAAACAGCTATCGCTGGAGCCGATATAAACAGTTTTGCCTTCAACCAGCGGACTTCCAAGCACAGACTGTTTTGCTGCGAATGTCCAGGCGGGCTTACCGTTCGCAGCTCTTAGTGCGTAAACTTTGCCATCGCCTGAGCCGGTAATGACAAGGTCTTTCCACGAAGCCGCAGAACTGTAGATCGCGCCGCCGGTCTGGAAGCTCCAGATCTTTTTTCCGTTATCGGCGCTAAGCGCTTCTATCGTGCCCAGGCTGTTTCCAAAAATCACCAGCTTTTTGTGCTGCAGCGGTGTGTTTACAACGTTTGCCGCGCTGTGATAAGTCCATGATTTGCGCACCTCTGGATATCTGGCATTGATGCCGCTGTCCGGCCGTGCATAACTGCGGCCGTCATTGTGATACGTTTCGAGCCCAAACTTTCTCCATGGATTGCGAAGCGCCTGTCCCGGTCTCTTTTCGGCAAAGAATACAGAATCTGTCCGCATCGTTACAATATTGTAACCGCCAATGCTGTCTTTTGCCCGCAGGTTAGACCGGCCCATCGTGCCTTTGATACCTTCAAAGTCGTAAGGCTGATTTTGGTGTCCATGTCCGCAAATGGCATATTGAATGTTGTATCGTTTTAACCGGTCGGTGGCTTCATACCAGTTATCGAGGCTGTTATCTAAAGGATAATGATTGATAAATACAATTCGCTGTCCTGCTGGCGCATCTTTTAACACCTTGTCCATCCAGATGATACCATCGCGGGGAATATGCCCATCAGACATACGCACATAGGGGCCACAGGCATTGCCGATGAACGTAAACCCTTTGTGCGTGAAATTAAATTTATCAGCGCCGAAAGTCCGGATAAACGAAACACCGCCCGATTCGGACCAGCCGGTATCGTGGTTTCCCGGGATGACATGGTAGGGTTTGTTCAGTCCGGAAAGAATCTCTTTTGTCAGGGTTAGTTCCTTGTTGGTGCCCATTTCTGTCAGATCGCCCGTTACCAACACAAAATCAATATCGGTAAGCTCGTTGATATCGGCTACAGTATTACGAAGGTCGCGCTCGCCGCTGTCTGAACCCACATGTGTGTCGGTTACAAATGCATATCTGAATTGCTGCGCTGCTGCGTTGATGCTTAACAGGGCGGTGAAGAGAAAACCGAGGAAAATTTTCATTGCGTCTTTTTGCTGTTTTATAATTTAAATATGCGCATTTGTGCGGGAATCTAATGGGATTGTAATTAAGAAGTTAAGAATCATTGTTGTCCGAGGAAAGTTTTGCAAAAGTATATAGCCCTTCGACTTTCAATAAATGTGAAAACTCTGGTATCGGACCGCTCACCGCCGCGGGGGCTCCTTCTTTTTGGCGAAAAAGAAGCAACCTGAGGCATAGCCGAAAGCGTTCGTACCATTAAAAACCACATACAAGACATGAACAAACGCTCCGGCTGTGTATCTCTTCTTGCATAAAAGCATCAAAAGTCCGACGGCGGCGGGAAAAGGCCCGGATTATCCCTGCGCCATTCCGTTCCGGGCTGGTTCCCCTCCTTGGTTCTTCCCAACCTCTTTAAAACATTGCAAGACTTTTAATACTTTTCTGCGGCGAGAAGATACAAGGCCGGTTCGCACCTATCAATGACAGTAATCAGGCAAAACCGTCATCAAAACCGCCGCCTGTATGTAAAACCCATAGACATAAAATTCAGGGGCTTGATTCAGAAAATTGATGCAGATATTGCTTTGAGACTGTTCAGAAAGATCTTATTTTGGTCTGCAAATTTTTACCGGACAACAATGAGTTGAGAACTATGCCCGGAGTTCAGCAAGTCGCCGGACAGGGTTTTGTCAGAATGATCACATTTTGGCAGGTCAAAACCTTGTCGCGGTTGTGAATCATGAAATTTTGAATTACCTTTGCCCGGCAAATAATAACTCCTAATCATTATTTGCTATGCAACTCGATCCCAATAAATTTATTGCCGAGGGACTTACATACGATGACGTACTGTTGGTTCCTGCTTACTCTGAAGTGCTTCCCAGCGATGTGGATACCAGCACGCAACTTACTGCCAGCATCAAGCTGAATGTTCCGATTATTTCTGCAGCAATGGATACGGTGACGGAGTCTGAGCTGGCTATTGCAATTGCACAGGCAGGGGGGATTGGCATTTTGCATAAAAATATGACGATTGAACGCCAGGCAGGTGAGGTACGCAAAGTGAAACGTTCTGAAAGCGGAATGATTCAGGAACCGGTAACTGTAGATGAGGGTGCGTCTGTGGGCGATGCCTTTAAACTTATGCAGCAAAACAGCATCGGTGGGATCCCGGTGGTTCGTAACGGTAATAGTCTGGTTGGCATCATTACCAACCGCGATCTGCGTTTTCAAAAAGATATGCAGCGGCCTATTGTAGAAGTGATGACGAAAGAAAATCTGATCACCGCGCCCGAAGGGACGAACCTGGTACAGGCAGAAGAGATTCTTCAGAATCACAAGATCGAGAAGCTTCCTGTGGTAGACAAGCAAGGTTTGCTGATTGGCCTCATTACCTATAAAGACATCCAGAAATATAAAAATTATCCGAAAGCCTGTAAAGATGAACACGGGCGGCTGCGTGTTGGTGCTGCGATCGGTGTTGCCGGAGATAACATTCAGCGTGTAACCGCACTGGTTCAGGCAGGCGTAGACGTAGTTACTATAGACACCGCACACGGACATTCTAAAGGCGTGATCGACATGGTGAAGCGTGTAAAAAGCATGTATCCAGACCTGCAGGTTATTGCCGGTAACATCGCTACCGCCGATGCTGCCATTGCATTGGCCGATGCGGGTGCAGATGCAGTGAAGGTTGGTATCGGGCCGGGATCGATCTGTACCACGCGGATTGTTGCCGGGGTCGGCGTTCCACAGCTGTATGCGGTATTTGAGTGTGCACAGGCGCTCAAAGGAAGAAATATTCCTGTCATTGCCGACGGGGGCATCAAACAAACGGGAGATATCGTTAAAGCTATCGCTGCCGGCGCAAGTTCTATCATGGCCGGGTCGCTTTTTGCAGGTGTGGAAGAATCGCCGGGAGAGACCATTATTTACGAAGGCAGGAAATTCAAATCATACCGCGGAATGGGATCAGTTGATGCGATGGCAAAAGGTTCCAAAGACCGTTACTTCCAGGATGAAACCGATGTTGTAACCAAACTGGTACCAGAAGGTATTGTTGGGCGTGTGCCTTACAAAGGAACGTTAGCTGAAGTGATTTACCAGTATGTTGGCGGTCTTCGCGCCGGAATGCACTACTGCGGAGCAGCTACTACTGCAGAATTGCAGGAAGCAAAATTTGTCAGGATCACGGCTGCGGGAATGCGCGAAAGTCATCCGCACGATGTGACGATCACCAAAGAATCGCCAAATTACACCAGATAGGCCAGACAGCATACAACCCCGCAGCAACCTGCGGGGTTTTTGTTTGCGCATAAATGGGCGGCACCGTCTGTCACATTTTACAAGCACCCTACAAATTAATCCCTATTTTTACCCGATATGAATCAGTCTTTTGAAACCATAGAGCGCCTGATCAGGCAACGGCGCAGCGTTTTTCCCGAAAGTTATACCGATCAGGAAGTTCCTGCCGAGGCGATTGAAGCGGTGCTTGCCAGTGCAAATTATGCACCCACCCACAAACTGACCCAACCCTGGCGTTTTGTTGTATTTACAGGCGATGGAAAGCGCCGGTTTGGTGCCGAACTGGCCAGGTTTTATAAGGAGACGGTTGCGCCTGCATCTTTTCTTCAAAAAAAATACGACAGCATCATCGATAAGGCATCGCGTGCTGCTGTGATGATTGCAATAAATATCCGCTACCATAGAGAGAAGGTACCGCAGTGGGAAGAAATTGCAGCAGTAGGCGCTGCCGTGCAAAACATGGCTCTAACAGCAGAGGCCCTGCAGATCGGTTCATACTGGAGCAGCCCGGGCATGATCAGTTCACTATCGGCCTTTCTCGATCTTGAAGCTCAGGAAGAATGCCTGGGCATATTTTATATGGGTTACCATCATGACGCTCCGCGCGAGGCCAATCGGACGCCCATCGAAGAGAAAGTCCGCTGGGTGAGGGATTAGTATGAACATACACGATCAAAGCATGAAAGCCGATGTGCTTGCTGCTGTGGCAAGCCTGATTGACCGCCGGCTTGAAGAAGCTGCTACAGCACTCCGTCTGGCCGAAGAGGCGTCAAAAGATAATACCAAAAGCAGCGCGGGCGATAAATATGAGACCACCCGGGAAATGATGCAGCAACAGATTGATAATAACCGCAAGCTGCTCTTTGAGGCCGGAAGGCAAAAAACTTTTTTACAGCAGCTGCCGGCCGCAGGCTCTGACAAAGTCAGAAACGGAAGCCTTGTCGAGACCGATCAGGGCTGGTTTTTTATCGGCGTCAGCGGGGGGACTTTACAGGTATCCGGCAAAGCCGTAACAGCTATTTCCCAGGCCTCGCCGCTTGGTAAGGTACTCGCAGATCAGCAGGCTGGAGCGCAGGTATCCTTCAATGGGCGCCACTTCAGAATCCTGCAGGTTATCTGAAAATACTATTGAAAAAAAGAGAGGCTGCCTTTTTGAGGCGGCCTCTCTTTTTTGCGGCAGACTACAGGCCCATTCGCTGTTTGAACGCAGGTACGATAAAACCGCGTACATCGGTGTAAGGAACGAATACTTCAAGTTCGCCGGCAGCATACGCAGCAATTTCATAAGGATTGTACAGGAAGCCGATTCCCTTATCATTGAAGTAGACATTTTCATTTGCCGCAAGGAAATCATCGAACAAAATCTCTTTAAGACTGGCCCCGGGTGCCAGGCCATACTGTTGTCTGAACCTTTTTTCTATCTGGCGCTGAAGTCCTGCCGAATCTATATTTACGATGTCTTTCAGCTTCAGCCGGCGCTTTGTTTTCAGGTCGAAGCAGGTAAATGTAATACCATGATTTCCGTGTGCACCTCCCGTATAGGCAAAATTCATGGCTTCAAAAACAAGGAAATCTTTTTCATTGTACCGCACACCCAGTGTTTCCAATGATTCATAATTCATGGATGCACGGGCCAGTTCAGGATCATTCAGGTCTTCTTCAGAAATGCCGGTATCATAGTCGTTGAAGAATCGTTGTGCGCTCGCTTTCAATGCCTTATTCCAATCCGAACCCTGCAGCTGCATAATGCTTTTTATCTGGGTATTTACAAATCGTGAATTGGGATTTGCCTCAGCAATGAGCGTCTGAATGGTAGCTTTCGCCTGCGGTGAGTTTTTCTTTCCCGGAAAGGCGTAGACAGAATCGATAACCTTCATCACCCTGAAAGGCACTGAAGACTTTGCATAGGTCTCTGTCAGAACAATCGGGAAATTCTTTCCTTTATCTTCGTCTTTCCAGGTCCCCGTGAATGCCTTACCATTCCATTTGACAATAAACTGGGGTGCTTTCGGGTTGCCGCTTGTACTCCACATCATCTCAGAAAACCGGAGTTCTCCATTCGGCGCAATTGAATCAA
The DNA here is from genome assembly GCF_004138205.1 of Pedobacter sp. SYP-B3415. GTDB lineage: Bacteria > Bacteroidota > Bacteroidia > Sphingobacteriales > Sphingobacteriaceae > Pedobacter. The sequence continues at coordinate 56,908 of NZ_RXNQ01000001.1, read as the reverse complement.
ACTGAAGTTTAATTGGGATGCCAATATCCCTGTAATAATATGACCCGGTTGCATAATCAGTAGACCTGATCAGCTCCATGACGATGGCTTTGCCTGCAATGCTGCCTTCAAGATGTTTGTAAAAAAGGCTGTCAAGTTTAGCTTCAGCAGCTGGTACTGCTGTGGTCGTTTCAGTTGTTGTTTGTTTTGATTCGGTGCAGGCTGCAAAACTGAGCAGCGCAGCAATACCGTATAAAAGGTGAAGACGTTTCATGGTGATGTTTTCCTTTTAACGAGTAACCGGCAACTTTGTTTGTTTCAACAACGAGAGTATGGTGCAAGCTTACCTGATGGCTGCGGTTGCGTTCGAAGTTCTGATAAAGGTTTTTTCGAATTGCAACCATTCATTAGCGGTAATCCCTGCCTCTGCGGCCCGCTTTTTGAAAAAAGCATAATCAGTGAGCTGGCCGTCAGCACGCAGACATTGTTCCAGCAAACGGTACATACGTTTTTCACCAACTATCTGTTCAAGTCCGCGCAGCAGGAGGGGCCCGTAATTATACCTGTAAGTTCCCGAGACTTCATCCTGGTTCCTGATCTGGTCAAGCGGAATCGCCTTGAAGCCGGCAAGGTCTTTTGCCTGCTTCTGGAAATGAGCATCTGCCCAGGCCTTTCCAAACTTGGCTTCAGCAGTTTTAACCGCGAGGTATTCTGCTGTCGATTCGAGAAAAAACCAGAATAGGGTAGCATTCGGTCTGAGCACGTTGCCAAAGTAATAGTGCGCTACTTCATGCGCTATGAACGGGTAGTCGGAACTGTCTTTGAGCGCAGAGGTCCTGGTGTCGACCATCCTGCCTAGCGATGTCCCGGCAAAGGCTATAACCGGGAAATTCACAAATCCCCACACCCGCCCCTGCTGAAAGCGCTCTACAGGCTCGTGTTCTATAAATACGTTCTTTGTATGATAAGGGACGTTCAGTTTTGCAGAGAGAAATTGTTTCATTTCTGCTATGTTTTTTTCGAATCCGGACAATTCTGCAGCAGTCATTTTTGTATTCAGGAACCAGGCGCCCGGGGTTTGCTGGATGGGGTAATTGCCGGCAAAAAGAAGTGGTGCAGCCGGTATTTTTGATTCGAAAATAGCCTTCGGACCGGCTTTCGGACTGTCGCCGTTGACAAAGAGCATTTTTGCATCAGCACCCTCGACAATGATTCGGTAAGTGACCTGTTCGATAAGCCTGTCGTTTCTGGTATCATAAATAACGGGATACCATTTAGACTGATCGGTTGCACGCAGTGTTTTGCCATTGAAGGCAATCAGGCCTTTAAAATCGATGAAGTTTAACGTATCGGTGTACACAGGAAATGCACCTGTATACGTAATCCGAAGCGTGCCGGGGTTTGCATAGGTGCTGTCGCCCCGCTGCGGCGTGTAACACAAACCTTCACCGCGCATCTTGCCATTATAAAAACCGCCGTATTTTAACACCAGGCCGGCGCTGTCGCGTATGGCCTTAATGTTGAATCCTTTATTTAGCAGTACCTGATAGTCTTTTCCCAGGCGGGGAAGATCTGATAACGTAAAATCACAGCTAATAAGGCCCTGAGCCATGTTGATGCGGACCGTTCCGGTCAGATGCGGTACCTGGGCCTGCACTGCCGAAACAATTTCCATGAGGCCGGCAAGCAAAAAAATGATCTTACGGGAAAGCATGCTAGAAGCTATTTTTTATGCTATTGCTTAACGTCTTCGGACTCCAGTAGCCGCTGGCGATGATCCTGCGGATCGTGTAAAGCGGTTCCTGCTCATCACGTTTTGTAGCCAGTTGAAACGCCATTCTGAAGCCGCGTTTCTTTAGTTCGGGAATACCCTGGCTGTTCCACAGTCCGAAGGGATAAGCGAATTCAGTAATTTTCTTCCCGGTAATTTCTTCTAGTTTTTTGGTCGGCTTGTCCAGTTGCTCTTCCCAGTCTTTGCCCTGGTATTTTTTGAAGTTTTTATGATCGTATGTGTGGCTGCCAATTACGTTTCCTTCGGCAGCAAGTTGTTTAATCTGATCTTTTGTCATATACTCGATCAGGCCTTTCTTGCCAATGGAAACGGTCATGATAAAATATACCGCTTTATAGCCATATTTCTCAAGTGTCGGCCGAACGATGGTAAACTGGTCCATATCGGTATCATCGAAAGTGAGCATGATAGGCTTGCTGGGCAGCGGGGCGCCGGTATTCAGGTATGCATACAACTGGTCGGGCAGAATGGTGTGATAGCCGCTGTCTGCCAGCATTTTCATCTGGTCTTTAAAATTTTGAATCTCAACAATATAGTCTTTGCCAACCTTGCCGTCTGTAGGGCGCCAGTTCCGCACCTGGTGATAACAAAGAATAGGAACCTGTTTCTTCGCCAGGATATCGGAAGCCTTTGCCGGCTTAATCTTCGAGACGTCTACCGTGGCAGCAGGCGAAGCAGCGCTCGTCGAATCGCCCGGTTTATCGGTAGCGGTATTGGAAGGCTGCGATTTAGACTGGCAGCCGGCAGTAAAGATTAGTGCGGCAGCAGCCAGGGATAGTACCTTATTCTTCATTGTTGGGTGTGAATTTTTGTGTTGCTGCAAAGCTAAAAATTACAGCGATCTTTTTTGCGTGCTTTTGATTTTAGGGTCACTGTTGTCCGGGGATAGTTTTGCGTAATCTGTAGCCCTTCGGTTCTCAATAAATGTAAGCTGTGATATCGGACCGCTCACCGCCGCGGGGGTTCCTTCCGAAACCGCAGGCCAAATTGTTTCTGCCGCGAATTGTGCGGTGAGGAATCTCACCTTTGCTCGTTATAAAGCTTTTTTCATCAAGGTGACGGCAATGCCGAGCACCAGGGAGATCCCTCCGCATTACACTGCGTTTGGCATGAAGTCAAGGCTGTGTATCTCTTCTTGCATAAAAGCATCAAAAGTCTTTGAGACTGTTCAGAAAGATCTTGTTTCCTTCTTCAACTTTTTACCCAAAGACAATGATTTACGGTTTTGCCCCGGCAGCCGCCCCACAACACTGCTGCCAGGGATACCGCGCTACTTTATATGTTCAAGATACCTCGCTGTTCGCTGGTCGGGCAGGTTCCAGGCCTGCCAGCCACTTTTTTCATGCCGCTTACGGAACAGTTCAATTTTCGATTCCAGCTGCTCTGAAAATTCTTTTGCTGCTTCAAGCTGTAAGGCGCCGGCATCCTGTTTCAGGCTATCTTGCCCGGGTTTTGGAACGGTCGTGCGATCATCCTGTTCTGAAATCGCAGCGACCTGCTTTTTAAGCAGATCACGGTTTGTATGAAGGATTGCAATGGCTTTGTCGCTCAAGCCCATCAGGTGATCTACATCGAGTGAAATCCGGTCTGCCCTGTTTACATTATAGCCTGCAATTACCACATCCCAATTTACAGCACTACCAGCTGTCAGGAATATCAGCCAGAAAAAGGCATTCCACCTGTACAGGTAAAAGAAGGTTCGCGTTGCAGCTACCTTAACGTAAACCGTAAAAAGTCCTGCGCAGCAGAGAATCAGAAATGCGCCAACACCGATCCGCTTATAGGTAAGCCCGTAAAGGTCTATATAATGATAATCGCGCAGGGCGACGGTGAGAACCAGAAATGCATTCTGCACAATCCATACATAGACCAGCAGTTTCAGCTGACGGTTATTACTTAAAAAGTTCAGGTTCCCCCTGAAAAAGAAAACAATCACTGCCATGGCCAGCACGATGCTGAAGATCAGTGCATTTGTGCCATCATGCAAGGCTGCCGAAGGATTATTCAGGTCAGCACCTTTCGTGAACAGGGTGATCATATCAAGCACATTCACAAATAACAGCAGAAGGTTTAGGAGCGCAAAACAGATGCGGGCATTGATAAACTCCGTTTTCAGCGCCATTTTACGGCCCGACAGGTTAATGGAAAAAATTTCGGCAAACGCATGTAACGCAGATTTCGTCCGGTCGTGCCTTTCTTTTCTGATCAGCGCTTCGGTAAGCCGGCTTTCTATTCTTTCAAATGAAGAAGGCTCATAGTTAAGGATCAGGGCTGCGGTTATGGCCATGCCTGCAAGGATATGAATCATTCTAACTGAGATGATCTTTTCAAGCAGACTGATGGCATCCAATATCGAATTGATCAGCCGTGACAGCATATCGGCAAACTGTTCGTTGGCTGCTGCATAAACGAGTGTAAAAACGAGTAGTATGAACGCGGGCAGCAGCACGTACTTAAGCTGGCGCAAAACGGGGCGGAGTGAGATCCCTGCAATGCGCATCCGTTTCAGGCGCTGAAAAAGGGTGTAGGGCAAGGTGGCAAACCGGAAAATGCCTGCAACGATTGCCGTTCCTGCAGTCTTCAAAAGCGGATAATGTACACGGCCCACCCATGCAAACAGGCTGATGTAGTAAGCCCAGGCCGCCATTTCAGAATGGTTCACTACAATCATTAGCGCCGAAAAAAGATGTATGGCCGCATACAGGGCAAAGACTTTGTCTGCAGGAACGTTCCGGCTTAAAAGCAACGCCAGCAAAATAAAAGCCGAGTAAACCAGTTTATTGAGGCCGGGCGCCTGATCCCAGAATAGCAGGCTGAAAAGAAGACCGCCTGCGATTGAAAGCAGCGGGAGCAAGTCGTATTTAATTTTTATTTTCATTTTAAAAGTGCTTTGTGTTTCAAAGTGTATGTGCAAAAAAAATTAGCTTATATTTTTAATCATTTTTTCCAGGGCATCGAGGTGGTTTTTAAAGGCGAGTCTGCCTGCCTCTGTTGCCTGGTAGGTTGTATTGGTTTTTTTTCCGACAAAAGCTTTGTGAACAGAGATCAGTGCGGCCTGCTCAAGCGTGCTGAGGTGTGAGGCGAGGTTGCCGTCGGTCAGTTCCAGCATCTGCTTCAGGTCATTGAAGTTAATGCGTTCGTTTACCATGAGCACTGACATCACACCCAGACGGATCCGGCTGTCGAAAATCTTATTTAACGACTCGATCGGGTTTTTCATGTGCTTTTGCGTTCATATTTAAAATACATCACTGTACCGTAGAGGATATGCAGGATGCCGAAGCCGATTGTCCAGAAGATTAAACCCAGCGCTGGGAAGATCAGGTTGATGATGCCGAGAATAACTTCCAGAAATCCGAGGTAACGAATATCAGTGAGTGTATATTTTGAGGCGTTGATGAGTGAGAGGCCGTAAAAGATCAGGCAGGCAGGTGCAACCAGACCGGAATTATTGACCAGCAGTGACAGTACGAAACATCCTCCGGCAAATAGCGGGATGAACAGGTTAACGAGCATGTTGCGGGTGGTGCGATCCCACAGCGGAAGGCCGCCGCGGCGGGCTCTTAGCCAGGTAAACAGAAATCCGGAACTCAGTGCAGCGACCAGTACACCCAGGGCAATACAGATCAGGTTGAATTCGAGATCAGTTTCCCCGCTCACACCGGGTGCGTAGGCCCGGGCGTCGCCAAAGCGGCTGTTTCCGAAGCGATCAAGTTCGCGCTGCGCAAGGAAAGCACCAACCAGTGCCGATATACCGGCGCCAACGCCAGAAAGTCCGCTCAATGAGATAAATCTGGACGAGCGCTCCATCATCTTGCGGATGTCTTTCAATGCCGAAATCTGTTCCTGTTGATCAGTCATCTTAAAAGTACTTTGTTTTGCAAAGTTATGCGAGTATTTTGGATTTGCAAACATAAGTGAACTTTTGTAATGTTTTTTTTTGAATCATAAGGAGCGCACGGACTTATGGTCGGGCTGAGATTAGGCAGGTTGTAAGTTGATCAGATCAAAGAACAAGGAACCAAGACAAAGACCACGGCGCCTAGCCCCTCAATGGCCGCTAGCCGATCCATGAGCCACGAGCCAGTGTTGTCCGGTTGAATTCGCCGAGTGAAATAAGATCCTTCTGAAACAGTCTCAAAGCAGTATTTGCCTGAGTCTTCTGAATCAAGCCCCCCTGTATTATATGTGTGCGGGTTTTACGTACAGGCGGTGGTTTCTATGAGGGTTTTGCCTGATTATTGCCACTGATAGATGCGGACCGGCCTTGTATCTTCTCGCCGCAGAAAAGTATTAAAAGTCTTGCACTGTTCTAAGGAGGTCGGGAGGAACCAAGGAGGGGAACCAGCCCGGAACGGAATGACGCAGGGGTAATCCGGGCCTTTTCCCGCCGCCGTCGGACTTTTGATGCTTTTATGCAAGAAGAGATACACAGCCGGAGCGGTTTGCTTCTTTTCCAAGAAAAAGAAGGAGCCCCGCGGCGGTGAGCGGTCCGATACTATAGGCTCACATCTATTGGAAACCAAAGGACTATGGGCTTTCGCGAACTTTCCCCAGACAACAGTGAGCCACGAGCCATGAATCAGGACCTGGGCGCCTAACCCCTCACTTTGCCAAGCCCCACCGACGTAACCCATGCCGTCATCCCGAAGCGCGTTTACGCAATCCGTTTTTTTTTGATATCGCAACGGCGAGGGATCCCCTGCGAGGAGGCAGTAGCGGCCGTTTACGAAGGGAGAGCAAAGAGAAAAGAACCAGGATGACCACGTTTTATGTCCCCTCAATACGCTGAGCCTTCAATCAGATCAAAGAACAAGAAACCAAGACGAAAGACCACGCGTCCATATCCCTCAATACGCCGAACCGGCCGGGGGAGTTTGCGCCTAAAACTTACCACCTAAAACTTACAACCTAGCACTTACCACTTAAAACTTCCCCACCACCATCCCTGGCAAGGTAATTGTCTTCCAGCAGCATCGTGATGCTGCGTCATCTTTTTTTCTACATTTGCATATGCTGAAAGCGGAAGGGATCAAAAAATCGTACGGGAACCTCGCTATCCTCAAGGGGGTCGACTTTGCGGTTAGCCAGGGTGAGATAGTAAGTATCGTTGGTGCGTCGGGCGCGGGTAAAAGCACGCTGCTGCACATCTTAGGAACACTCGACAGGCCCGATGCGGGTTCGGTGATCTTACAGGATACCGAAGTAAATAAGCTGAACGGCAATGCGCTTAGCGCCTTCCGTAACCGGAATATCGGCTTTGTCTTTCAGTTTCATCACTTGCTTCCCGAATTCACTGCATTAGAGAACATCTGTATTCCGGCATTCATTGCAGGCACCGCAAAAAAGCAGGCAGAGGCCAGAGCGCACCAACTGCTCGACTTTTTCGGGCTCGGCGCCAGGGCCGGACATAAGCCGTCGGCCCTTTCTGGCGGAGAACAACAGCGGGTAGCTATTGCACGCGCATTGATAAATGACCCCGGCATTGTACTTGCCGATGAACCCTCAGGCAACCTTGATTCGGCAAATGCCAAGGCCCTGCATCATCTGTTTTTTAAACTGCGCGACGATTTTAACCAGACTTTCATCATCGTAACGCATAATGAAGACCTGGCCAAAATGAGCGATCGCGTTGTGACGATGAAAGACGGCATGATCGTTTCCTCCTAACCATTCAATTTTTATATACACTGTGACAGTCCTGATTACCGGCGGCCATTCGCCACGCACATTCAAACTTTTGAAGGCCTTTCCGGGCAACCAAATCGTTCTTGGGGGCTATGGAGAGATGCCATCTATGCAAACTGACGAGTACCGGTTGGTTTCGCTGGGAAAGTTTCTGCCCGATGCGCTGGCGCACCAGTTGCTGCAGTCCTGCCTCGATTATGATGCTGACGCGATCTTGCCCGTACTCGCGGAAGAAATTCTTGCCGTTGCCCAGGCAGCGGTGCTGTTTGATGAATTTGGTATAACGGTGCTGCTGCCGGTTGATGCAGAATCATACCTGCCAGCGGTTGATCTGCCCGCAACAAACTGGTCAGTCTGGATGAACGGACAGCCGGTCGCCGCTGTGCCCGAACTTTCTGAAGCACAATTTGATCTGGGGCGGAGCCTGAAACTTCAGGGTGCATTCCAGCTTGATCCGCAGGAACGATTTACACTTTTTACCGTATCTGCCAATGGCTTATGAGCACCTGATCAGGCATAAAAATGCCTTCATTTTTGAGTTCGACGATGTGCTTTATCCTGAAAGGGATTACCTGCTGCAGGTTTATTACCTGTTCGCCCAGTTTATGGAATATACGGAACAGCTGCCAGCCGCAGACATGGTAGCCTTCATGAAAAAAAGATTTGAAGCACATGGTCCGGCAGACATTTTTGCTGAAACGGCATCCTGCTTTGGCATTGGAGCGCATTTTAGAGAAAACTTCGACCGGCTGCATCGCAGCGCCAAACTTCCGCTCAAACTCCTGCTTTTCAAAGATCTGCTTGTTCTCTTGCAGGAACTGGTTGTGGAGCGGAAAAAAATCTGGATCGTTACACCAAAAGACCCTGAACAGCAACTGAACAAAATCAGGCAGATCGAGTGGCATGGCCTGGAAAAATATCTGGAGGTTTACTTCTGCGAGGAACTGAACAAAACGCCTGAATCGGTCTATACGGAACTCATTGAAAACAGCGGTATTAGCGCTGAAAATATTCTTCTGGTAGCCGGTAACAATTTTCAGCCGGCCGCATCTTTCCCACCCAATTTACCGTATATTCGTGTTAAAGACTTATTGTAATTTCATGATAAATATGACGACGAGGGGATCACTGTTTAAAGCAGCGGCGGTTTTGTGTTTAGGAATGGCGCTTTCCTGCAAAAAATCAAATGTAGAAACGCCCGAGCCGCCGCCGGTAGATCCACCGGCCTCAGGCAACACCAAGCAGACGCCGACAACGAACCGCGTCGAACTTACAAATGATTCCATTTTCCTTTACGCTCAGCAGATTTATTACTGGAACAGCTCGCTGCCCAGTTATGATACATATGAACCACGTAAATACACAACCGGAAGTACCAATCTTGATAAATACGAAAACAATCTGTTCAACCTGGTAAAAACATCGGCTTCGCCGGATTACGTGGCAGGGCAGCTGGCGCCAAAATATTCGTACATTTTTGATAAGGCCAATGCAAATCCACAGGCCAGTCTGAAAAGTGAGCGCATGTCGGTAGACCTTGAAGGCAACGGAAACGATATCGGTGTAAGACTTGGTTATTACGGAACAACCTCAAACTTCAGCATCTTTGTTACGGCGGTGTATCCCGGCTCACCGGCTGAGACTGCGGGTATTAAGCGCGGCGACCGCGTTACGAAAATAAACGGCGCCAGTTACGGCACAAACTTCAATGCTCAGATCGCTACAATCATTGCTGCTATCGAACAAAATTCAGTCACCTTTGAGATCAACAAATCTACCGGTGAGACAGTAAGCGTTCCGTTGACCAAAGCAATTTTTAGAAGCAACCCGATCTACAAGCAAACTGTGATTACTGCCGGAACGCATAAGATCGGTTATCTTGCGTATGCCCGTTTCTCGAGCACGGCGAATTCGGTTACTGAACTTACAAATGCTTTTAACTTTTTCGGTCAGCACGGAGTAACGGACCTGATTGTCGATCTTCGCTACAATGGCGGGGGCTACGTAAGCACGGCCGAGCATCTGATCAATCTGATCGCTCCTTCAACCGCAACCGGAACCATGTATGTGGAGCATTACAACCAGACCATGAAAGAGGGCAAAGCAACGATTCTGAAAAATCAGCCTCTGCTTGACGCTAATGATAAGGTTCAGTTTCAGAACGGAAAGATTGTTACCTATGCCGATGTGAATTATTCAGAAGCCGCAATGACGGCAAACTTCGCTAAGAAAGGTACTGTTACAGGTGTGAGAAACATCGTCTTTATTGTATCAGGCAGTACAGCTTCTGCAAGCGAGCTCGTGATCAACAGCCTTAAACCCCATATGACAGTGCAGTTGGTAGGGCAGACCACATATGGTAAGCCGATCGGCTTTTTTCCTGTAGTTCTGGAAAACAAATATGATGTTTACATGTCGCTTTTTGAGACGAAGAATTCCCGCGGCGATGGAGGTTATTATACAGGCATGGTACCTGAGCAGAACCTTGCAGAAATAAGCGGTAATTCCATGTATGATTTTGGAGACGTTCGCGATCTGTATCTTGCCCGCGCGGTATCACTTTTGGCGCCGGGTGCTACGGTAACCAGTCAGGGAAAGGTGAGTAGTTCACTAAACCGGACAGCATCTGCTTCAAGTGCTTTGACGCTGCAAACCGAGCTTGGTCCGCAGGAATTTAAAGGAATGATCGAGACCCGCCACAAACTCAGGTAAGCTCGTTATCTATATAAAAAAAGCCTCCTGCCACCATACAGGAGGCTTTTTTGTTTGCAGGCAAAATGAAGCCTGGAATGTCATCATACCCTCAAAACAAGGTTCCGGATTTGCGATAACCAGATTTATTTGATAGCTTAATAGTAAGAAATAACTATTGATATGAGAGCAGAACTGATAGCGAAAGAAACCATCCAGGTAAGACAGATCATTCCGGCCGGAGCGGCTGCCGCAGGCGACATCACCGAGAAACTGCAGGCTGCAGCGCGACTGGGAAACACCTACAAATCAAAAACCGTTCTGACATTTAACACCTTTTCCGGACCAAAAAAGGTAGAAACGACCGTATGGTCTGCAACAGAGGGATTTGTGCAACTGAAACACGGCATTCACATACCCGTTTCAGGTATTATCGAAGTAGAATATTAACCGGGCTTTCCGGCACCAGCCAGGTAGACCTAAAAAATGCTAAAAAACAAACGTCCTGCATGTCTATTGCAGGACGTTTTATATTTCATCTTCGCTGGCGCTATTGTTTCTTCATCTGGACCTTTTCGCGGTATAACGACTGGATGGTAACACCCCGGTCTATACGGCCAATAATTTCCTGGATGGCATCGGCCGCTTTTGAATAAAATTCTTTGTTGATATTCTGAAATTCGTCTGTTTCCTTGTGATAGTCTTTATGATCTTCAACGCCGAAATAAATAAAAGGGATATTTTTTGCGTTGAATGCGCCCTGATCGCTTTGGTTGGTCCAGTCATCCTGACCCATTTTGGGATCGTCATGACCGGGCAAAACCTTTATTCCCGGAACCGTGGTGACGAGATAAGGCTTTAGCTGTGGATATTTGAATGTGCCGCAGGCATACAATTCTGATTTATCGTTATGGCTGATCATATCCATGTTAATATTCATCAGCACCTGGTCAAGCGGTACCGGTGCATTGGCTACAAAGGCCTTCGCACCCTGCAGACCCATTTCTTCAGCATCAAACGCTGCGAAGATCAGCGTATGTTCAGGTTTGTTTTTTGATTTAGCGTAGTGAGCAGCAAATTTCAGCAGGGCCGCCACACCTGAAGCATTATCATCAGCACCATTAAAGATTTTATTATCGCGCACGCCCAGGTGATCATAATGAGCGGAGATTACGATGGCAGCAGCTGTCTTACCGGGAATGTAACCGATCACATTTTTTCCTGTTATCTTTTTTCCCTGCCTGTCGCTAAAACTGAAGTCGCTTACATACGGCATGCCACCAGCACATGATTTTAGACCAAGTTTTGTAAAACGTGTTGTAATAAAATGCCGGGTCATCTCTGCACCCTTGGTTCCGGTTTTGCGGCCTTCGTACGCATCAGATGACAGCACTTCAAGGTCCTGAAGCAACTGGCTGTTCCCGCCCGTTGATGTACCCTGTTTTACAGATGAGCAGCTAAGGAGAAGTGCAAAAGAAAGTAGGAGGTAAGACTTCATTTTTATGGAAGATCAATTTAGACGAAGGTACAAATTTATTTGGCAAGCAGCCGGGGTGCGTCTCCTGCCCGACAGGGGTTATATGTAACATTATCGACCGAAACGCGCTGTTTTTGCAAGATCTGATCAGCATTGATGCCTTTTTCGTATTTTCCACCCTGCAAAGTCTGATTTGCGCAAACAAAACGTATGAAGAAAAAATCCCTGGTCGTATTACCTGTGCTGCTTAGTCCGTTCTTTTTTGCAGCCACGCTGTTCCACAACGATGGCGGCCTGACAGCCCGGCCAAACATGGAGGCCGGCCCTGAAGAAAACTACCGTAATTACTGCGCCAGTTGCCATGGCGAAAAAATGGACGCATTTGCCGACAGGTCATGGAAACATGGCAGCTCGCGCGATGATCTTTTCAAATCGATCAAAAAAGGCTGGCCGGACGAGGGGATGCCCTCATTCGATTCGACCTTCACTGATAAGGAAGTGTACGCACTTGCCGATTACATTCTGAAAGGCATAAAAAATGTAGACCGGTACAAGGGCGGTGATAAGCCAAAATCAGCTACGTTTAAGACAGAGGCACTAACCATTAAACTTGATACTGTTGTAAAAGGTCTGGACATTCCATGGGGAATGGCTTTCCTGCCTAAAGGCGCTATGCTGGTTACCGACCGCAATGGCAAACTCTATCATGTTGCTGCAGAAGGGAGGCGTTCTGAAGTTTCCGGTGTGCCAGAGGTGCTGAACAGAGGACAGGGCGGGCTGATGGATGTAGCTGTTGATCCGGCGTTTGCCAGCAACGGATTTATTTATCTGAGCTATTCAAAATACAAGAAAGAAGGCGGCGCAACGCTGGCTACCACTGCCGTATTAAAGGCGAAGTTGTCTGGTAATCAGTTAAGTAGCCAACAGGATATATTCGTGGCAAAACCTTATTCCCGCACACAGCATCATTACGGTTCAAGGCTACAGTTTGGCAAAGACGGACTATTGTATATATCGGTAGGGGAGCGGGGAAATGAGAAAGAAAATCCGCAGCAGATAAAGGGAAATGACCTGGGCAAGATTCACCGCATCAAAGCCGATGGCACTGTGCCTGCAGACAATCCTTTTGTAAAAACTGAAGGCGCCGGGGCTACGATCTGGTCGTACGGTCACCGCAATCCGCAGGGAATGGCCATCGATCCGGCCACCGGACAGCTCTGGGAAAACGAGCATGGCCCTCGGGGAGGTGACGAAATCAATATCATTAAAAAAGGCCGGAATTATGGTTGGCCGGTTGTTACCTATGGTATCAATTACAATGGGAAAATCATAAGCGATCTGAGTAAAAAACCTGGAATTGAAGACGCTGTTCATTTCTGGCTGCCCTCTATCGGCGTAAGCGGGATGACATTCGTAAACAGCGATAAATACCCCGGCTGGAAAGGAAATATCCTCAGCGGCTCGCTGCGATTCCAGTACCTGAACCGCTCTGTCCTAAAAAATAATAAAGTAGTACACGAGGAAATTTTATTCCGGAATATTGGCCGTTTGCGCGATGTGAGGGTGGGTCCCGATGGTTTTATTTATATTGCGGTCGAATCTCCGGGAACAGTTTACCGCCTTGTACCCGTTAAGAAATAAATAAAGAACATGAAGATGCGAATTTTTCTTACAGCAGCATGCTGCTGTGCATTGGCCCTGAGCGGGTATGCGCAAAAAGTGAAAGACAAGAAACAAAACGGGAACCCCGTTTTTGAAGGATGGTATGCTGATCCGGAAGGAATTGTTTTCGGTAAAAAGTATTGGATCTATCCAACCTATTCGGCACGTTACCGCGAGCAGGTTTTCATGGATGCTTTTTCCTCTCCTGATCTTGTGAACTGGACAAAACATCCGCGGGTTATCGACACAGCCGCCATCAAATGGGCAAATAAGGCCATGTGGGCACCGTCAATCATTGAAAAAGATAAAAAGTACTATCTTTTCTTTGGTGCTAATGATATCCAGAGCGACAAGGAAACAGGTGGCATCGGTGTCGCTGTAGCAGATAAGCCTGAAGGTCCTTATAAAGATCACCTGGGGAAACCGCTTATCGACAAATTTCATAATGGTGCACAGCCAATTGACCAGTTTGTATACCGCGATCCTAAAACCGGAACATATTATTTAATCTATGGCGGCTGGTCGCATTGTAACATAGCCAAACTAAATAATGATTTTACCGGATTTATTCCATTTGAAGATGGTAAAACGTTTAAGGAGATTACACCGCAGGGTTATGTAGAAGGGCCGTTCATGTTTATGAAAGATGGCAAGTATTATTTCATGTGGTCTGAAGGCGGTTGGACCGGTCCTGACTATTCAGTGGCCTATGCAATTGCAGACTCACCTATGGGGCCTTTTAAAAGAATTGGTAAGATTCTTCAGCAGGATCCTGCCGTGGCTACGGGTGCAGGCCATCACTCTGTTATCAAACATCCGAAGAAAGACAAATACTTCATCGTTTATCACCGCCGTCCGCTCGGCGATAACAACGGTAACCACCGGGTAACCTGTATCGAAGAGATGAAGTTTGCTAAAGACGGCACCATTCAGCCGGTTAAGATAACTTTCGAAGGCGTGAAACCACTCTCTTTGAAATAAGATAAGCAAATGAAATAAAAGAGGCGCTCCATGAAGCGCCTCTTTTATTTTTCAGTTTTATAAATATCCCTGATGTTGATCGCCATGATCCTTTCGGGGTTTTCAAGCGGCCTGAAACCAAACTGCTCATACAAACCGTGTGCATCGAGCGTAGCCAGCATATACCGCCTGAGACCCTGCAGGTCGGGGTGGAAGATCATAACCGACATCAGTTTTTTCGAAAGCCCTCTACCACGGTGCCTGGTGTCTACAAACACGTCACAAAGGTAGGCAAAGGTGGCCCTGTCGGTAACCCAGCGCGCAAAACCTACCTGTCTGTTGTCATGGTAAATGCCGAAGCAAAGTGAGTTATCAATAGATCGTTTAACTACCTCAAGCGGGATCTGCTCAGCCCAGTAAGACTCCTCGCTCAAATATTTGTGTACGTAGAGCAGGTCAATAAGCTGCTTGTCGTCAGAAAATACGTAGTTGTCTTCCCGGATCTCCATTAGTTGCGCATATTGATAAATTGCAGGGGCTGGCCAAAGTCTTCATTGCGGCACAGTGAGATCACAGCCTGCAGGTCGTCGATCTTTTTTGCGGTTACACGCACCTGGTCATCCATGATAGCGGGCTGCACCTTCAGACCACTTGCCTTGATCTTTGCCACGATCTTTTTCGCCGCATCTTTATCAATCCCCTCTTTAATGGTCAATTCCTTGCGAATCATATTTCCGGAAGCCGCTGACTCTTTACCAAAGTCGATACTCTTGGGATCAAGCTGCTGTTTCATCATTCGCGAAATAATAGAATCCTCTATCGCTTTAAGACGCATGTCATCTTCGGTTACGATCGTAATGACATTCGTTTTTTTATCCAGGTCTATTGTGCTTTTCGAGCCGTTGAAATCGTAGCGGTTCAGAATCTCTTTTTTTGCATTGTTCACAGCATTATCCAGTGTCTGCGCGTCCACTTTGCTCACGATATCAAAAGAAGGCATGATTTTGGTATTTTGGGTAAAAAAAAACTAATTTTATTGAGGCTCTTACCTCAACTCCGCACAAAAAAACAAAAAATATTATGAAAACCACCAAACCGAAGTCTCAAAAAAAGTCGGCAAAAAAAGCAGCCAAAAAAGAACTTGAGCAAAGCCTAAGCGAGCGTTTCCTTGAAGCGGTTCGCGGTCTGGGCCATAATGCCGAGCACATTGGCGAGGAAATCGCTAAAGCAAGTAAGTCGATCGCAAAACGGCTGTCTAAAAAGGTAACTGAGGTCAAAGAACTGGTGGAAGAAAGGATTGAAACTATTGCTGCAAAAGACGACGTAAAGAAAAAGCCGGGAAAATATTCAAAATCCGGCAACCGCGGTTCAAATAATGCTGCACCTGCAGTTCAGAGTGTAAAAGTAGCTGCCATCGAAACCGCTGACAAAGCGCGAAATCTGATTGAAAAACCGGTTGTGAAGACAAAAAATCCGGTGCTGAAGGCCAGGGATACCGCTGTTAAAGCAGTACCCGTAACACCTGAAACCAGTATGCCTAAAAAGAGAATGAGCACCAATAAGACTGCGAGCGTACAGCCGGTTGCCGCCAAACGAGGCCGGCCGGCTAAGACGGCATTACCTGCGGCCGCTTCTCAGGAATCTTTTGAAAGCCAGGATACTACGCAGACAACTTCTGTACGGAAGCCAGGACCTGGCAGACGGAAGTCTACAGGAAAATAATTAACAATTATTTAACTCCGGTATGCCAAATGGTTAACGATTCCTTTACACAGATTGAGCATATTTGGATTCCCTGTTTCGCAGGGATTTTTTGTTTATGATGACCAAATCCAGGAAAAAAAGTCCTTTCTTAAACCGGGAGATCAGCTGGCTTTATTTTAATGAGCGGGTTCTCCAGGAGGCGGCCGACGAAAGTGTGCCGCTGATCGAACGCATCAGGTTCCTGTCTATTTTTTCATCCAACCTGGAAGAGTTTTACCGAGTGCGCGTGGCAACCATGAGCCGCCTGGCTAATCTGAATGAAAAATCAAAGGAATTGCTGGGCTTCAATCCGAAAAAGGTTCTTAATGAAATAAAAAACCTCGTTGTAAAGCAGGAAAAACGTTTCGAGCAGCTATTTCAGGATATCCTGATCAATGAACTGGCCCGTAACCGGATCTTTATTTTAAATGATACCCAACTCAATGTAGCGCGGGGAACTTTTGTAAAAGACTACTTCCGCGATAAGATTTTGTCTAATCTTGTGCCGGTAATGGTTGATCCTGAAAAGCCGTTTCCAGAGCTTAAAGACAGGCATCTGTATTTTTTTGTACGGCTCAATAAAAAGACCGGCTCGGGTCGCGAGCGCTATGCGCTGGTAGAACTGCCCCCATTTTTGTCGCGTTTCCTGGTTCTTCCCGAAACTCACGACCTGAAGTTCATTATCCTGGTAGAAGATATTGTACGTTATTGCCTTGACGACCTGTTTTTTACGTTTATGTACGATAGCATTGAGGCCTACACCATCCAGGTAACCCGCGATGCGGAGCTGGATATTGATAAGAACGTTAGCGACAAATTTATCGATGACCTGAAGAGCAGCCTGGAAAAGAGAAAAAAGGGCAAACCCATGCGTCTGCTGTATGACTCAGATATGCCTATGCAAATGCTCAACACCCTGGTTGCGAAACTTAAATTGCAGGCAGAAAGCCTGATCCCGGGCAACAGGTATCATCGGTTTGGCGATTTTATTGCCTTTCCAAATGTTGGCAGCGCAAGCCTGAATTATCCCTCGCTTCCGCCATTGAAGGTTAAAGACCTGCACCGAACGCAGAGCATCTTCGCAAAGATGGCAGACCGCGATTATCTGGTAAACCTGCCATACCAGTCTTATGACTATATTATCCTTTTTCTGCGTGAGGCGGCTATAGATCCGAAGGTTGCTGAAATCAATATTACACTGTACCGGCTCGCTGAGAATTCAAAGGTGGTGAATGCGCTGATCAATGCAGCAAAAAACGGTAAGAAGGTTAATGTGCTGGTAGAGCTTAAAGCGCGTTTTGATGAACAGGCCAATATTTTCTGGACGAGCAAACTTTTGGAGGAAGGCGTAAACGTCAACTATGGGCTGACCGATTATAAAGTGCACTCCAAAATCTGTCTTGTTAAACGGATGGAAAAAGACCGGCCCGTCTATTATGCGAACCTGGCTACGGGAAATTTTAATGAAAAGACTGCCGGTATCTATTGCGACCACAGCTTGTTTACGGTAAAAAAGGAAATAACCGGCGATCTGGTAAAGCTATTTGAAGCATTAAACAAACGGACCGTAACCCGTGGTTTCAAACACCTGATCGTATCGCCGCTGGAGTCGAGGTCAAAGATCTATAAACTCATTGACAGGGAGATCAGGCATGCCAAACAGGGCAAACTGGCTTATATGATCCTGAAGGTAAACAGCCTTGCAGATGAAGGGATTGTAAACAAGCTTTACCAGGCAAGTAATGCCGGTGTGAAAATCCAGCTCATTGTCCGTGGTATCTGTTGCCTGGTGCCCGGAGTCAGCGGCTACAGCGAAAACATCAGGGTAATCAGTATCATAGATAAGTATCTCGAGCATGCCCGGGTGTTCATCTTTGCTAACAACGGAAAAGAAGATATGTACCTTTCTTCCGGCGATTTTATGACGCGGAATTTCGAACACCGCGTTGAAGTCGGTTTCCCTATTCTTGACAAAAACGTTAAAGAGGAAATCCGCGAGATCATTGAGCTCCAGCTGCAGGACAACACAAAAGCCCGGGAAATTACGCGGCTTAACAATAACAAATATTACCGGACCCGCGCGGCTAAAAAAATCCGCGCCCAGGTAGATATCTATAATTACCTAAAAGCCAAACATTCCACCTGACCATGATCAGATATGCTGCCGTTGATGTCGGCTCAAATGCTGTACGCCTGCTGATTGCAGACGTGATTCTAAAAGATGACAAATACACCTATAAAAAAAATACGCTGATCCGCGTGCCCCTGCGTCTGGGCGATGATGCCTTTCTTGAAAAACACATCTCGCCAAAAAAGGGTGAAGCGTTGCTTAAAACCATGCAGGCCTTTAAAAACCTGATGGACGTATACCAGGTTTCAGGCTATCTGGCCTGTGCAACATCGGCTATGAGAGAGGCTGTCAACGGGGCAGAGCTCGCCACAGACATCAGCCGGCAGACCGGTCTGAACCTGGAAATCATAGAAGGAGCCAGGGAAGCCAGGATCATCTATGCTAACCATATTGAGGAACAGCTTGACATCAGAAAAAATTTCCTGTATATCGATGTGGGGGGAGGAAGTACTGAACTTTCGCTTTTCGTGGATAAACAGGTAGTCGCTTCCCGGTCGTTTAACATCGGTACGATTCGTATCCTGGACAACCAGGATAAGGAAGAACACTGGAGCGACATGCGCGACTGGGTAAAAGAGCAGACACGCCAGCACAAACATCTTGTTGCGATCGGCACCGGAGGTAATATCAACAAACTTTTCAGAATGTCTGAAGAAAAGGAAAATATGCCGCTCAGTTTTATCAAACTGAATGCGCTGTACAACAAGATCAACAGCCATTCGCTGAAAGAACGGATCTCATTGCTCGGTCTGAACCAGGACCGCGCAGACGTGATTATTCCCGCGGCAGAGATCTATCTTACGCTGATGAAATGGACCGGTATTAAACAGATCTATGTTCCCCGGCTGGGCCTGGCAGACGGCATGATCAATCTGATGATAGAGGAAAACCTTCAGGCATAAAAAATCCCGCCGGGGGGCGGGATTGGTTTATTCTACAAGTGAAGCCGCAGCTTCGTCTACATACCAGGTCAGGCTGCCGCTTATGGGCCGGATCAGCTTTGCCGGATAGGTGTCCGTGTCTTCTTCCTCCTTTGAGATAACCTGCCTGAGCGCTTTTGCTTTTCCTTCCCCGAAGACCAGAAAAACAACGTGCTCCGCTTTGTTGATCAGCGGTGCGGTCATGCTGATGCGATAGGTGTTCAGCTTTTCAACAAAAACAGCTGCAACTGCCGGATCTTTTTCTTTCAGGATGTCTGTATGCGGGAAAAGTGAGGCGGTATGCGCGTCGTCGCCCATGCCAAGCAAGATCAGGTCGAAACTCAGGTCACTGCCGTTGAAGTGTTTCGATATGGCCTTCTGATATTCTATAGCTGCCTTCTCAGGAGCAAGTGCCGTATTTACGTAAAAGACCTGGTTTTCCTGAATACCGAGCGGATCGAGCAGCGTCGTTTTGGCCATCAAGCCGTTGTAACTCTCATGGTCTGAAGTAACATTCCGCTCATCGCCAAAAAAGAAGTAAACTTTAGACCAGTCCAGTTTGTCTTTATATGCTGAAACAATCAGTTCATGCAGTTTTTTGGGCGAGTTACCTCCGGTTAAGACAAGGTTGAAACAGTTACGCTCAGCAATCGCTTTTTCGGCGACCGAGATGATAAACGCGGCCAGATCTTCGAACAGCTCGGGCTCCGTTTTATAGATTAATAAACTCATATTACTCCTTGTTTTTCATAGGCAGGTGGAACCAGTGAAAACCGTCTCGCGCAATAAGTGCTTCGGCTTCTTCAGGGCCCCAGCTGTCTGCCGGGTAATTTGGAAAGTTCAACGATTTCTTGCTTTCCCATGCATTGATAATAGGCATAACAAGTTCCCAGGCCGCTTCAACCTGATCGCCGCGCATAAACAGCGTCTGATCGCCGGTCATCGCATCGAGCAGCAGGGTTTCATAGGCTTCAGGACTGTCGGTATCATACGTGCCTTTGTAATCGAAGACCATGTCTACCGGGTTGAGGACCATATTTACACCCGGGCGTTTTGCCTGGACCTGTAAACGAATGCTCATCTCCGGCTGTATGCTGATGATGAGCCTGTTTTGCTGCCAGCTTTCTGTAACCTCCGGACTGAAGATATGGTGCGGAACGTCTTTAAACTGGATGGTGATAAGCGAGGAGGTCTGATTCAGGCGTTTACCCGTACGTACATAAAACGGAACACCCTGCCAGCGCCAGTTGTCAATATGGAACTTAACGGCTGCAAAAGTTTCGGTATTGGAGTGCGGGTCTACATCGACCTCAGAACGGTAGCCGGGAACCTCTTTACCTTCAACCCAGCCTTTGCTGTACTGTCCGCGCACGGTGCCAAACCGGATGTCTTCTGATGAGAAAGACCGCATGGCCCGAAGCACCTCAACTTTGCGGTCCCGAATTTCGTCTGCATCAAAACTGATCGGCGTTTCCATGCCGATCAGGCAGAGCAGCTGTAGAAGGTGATTCTGAATCATATCCCGCAGTGCGCCGGCACCCTCATAATAACCGCCGCGATCGCCGACGCCCAGCTGCTCGGTTACCGAGATCTGAACATGGTCTATATAGGAACGGTTCCACAGCGGTTCGAAAAGTGAATTGGCAAACCGGAAAGCCATCATATTCTGAACGGTTTCTTTTCCGAGATAATGGTCAATGCGGTAGATCTGTTTCTCGCTGAATATTTTGCTTAACAAAGCGTTCAGTTCTTTCGCAGTTTCAAGGTTATGGCCAAATGGTTTTTCTATAACGATCCGGCTGTTGTCTTCGTCCTGCGCAAGCTTATATTTCTGAAGGCATTCAGCAATGATCGGGAAGAAGTTTGGCGCCACCGCCAGGTAAAAAATAACCTGGGTGCTCGAGCCAAACTCTGCTTGTTTTTCTTCGATCTGTGCCTTCAGATTTTCGAAAGTTTTCGGGGTGTTAAAATCAGTGGGGCAGTAGTAAAGGTTGGAAGCAAATTCGCTCCATTTATCTTTTTCGGCCTTTCCTGTTCTGGAAAACTGGTTGACAGCGGTTTCAAGGGTATCCCTGAATTTTGCATCAGGAATCTCTTTTCGGCCGGTCCCGATAATGGCATATTTGGAAGGCATAAAACCTTCCAGAAACAGGTTATACAAGGCGGGACAAAGTTTCCGCTGGTTCAGATCGCCGGTGCCTCCGAAGATGACGAATATAGTTGGCTGGGTGGAATGTTTCTGTGTCATGATTGCCCTATAAGTTGTTCCAGTTGGCGTGGAAGGTGCCTTCACTGTCTATACGTTCAAAAGTGTGTGCGCCGAAAAAGTCGCGTTGTGCCTGAATCAAATTCGATGGCATCCGTTCGGTACGGATAGTATCAAAATAAGTCAGTGCTGAGCTGTATGCGGGCAATGCCTTACCTGACAGCGCGGTATCTGAGATGAGTTTACGCAGGGCCGGTACTGCCGATGAAAGTTTTTCCGCAACCTGCTGATCCAGGAATAAATGCTCCAGGTCTGCCTGCCTGCTGTAGGCCTGGTAAATATCTTCGAGCAGCGCCGCCCGGATAATACAGCCTCCACGCCAGATCTTTGCAATTTCAGCCAGGTTTAGCTCATATTGATATTGTTTAGATGCCTGCCAGAGCAGGTGCATGCCTTGTGCGTATGCCGTAACCATCGCCACATAGAATGCCTGCTCCAGTTCCTGTTCGGTGATTTGGGCTTCACCTGTTTGTTGGTCCGGATAAAGGGCCGCCAGGCTTCCGCGCAGCGATTTGTATTTGGACAGGTCACGGTTCGAAACGGCTTCGTTGATGATCGGAACCGGCAGCTGGAGGTCCATGGCTATTTCAGATGTCCACTTACCGGTGCCTTTGGAACGGGCCTCATCTTTGATCATGTCAACAAGGTCATTACCGGTTTTTTCGTCTTTGAAGAGAAAAATTTCAGCGGTAATTTCTACCAGGAATGATTGAAGCGAACCTTTGTTCCACCTGGAAAAGGTTTCATTGATCTGCTGGTTGCTGTACCCCAGCGTTTGTTTGAGTACCTGGTAGGTTTCAGCCAGCAGTTGCATAATGGCATACTCAATACCATTGTGGGTCATTTTTACAAAATGACCTGAAGCTCCGGGGCCGATATATGTAACACAGGCATCGCTGCCAACTTTCGCCGCAACAGCTTCGAGAATTTCTTTTACTTCTGCGTATGCTTTCTTATCGCCGCCCGGCATCATGCTTGGTCCGAAACGGGCGCCCTCTTCGCCGCCTGAAATACCCATGCCAAAGAAATGGAGACCAGCTTCAGCAAGCTCTTCCACACGGCGGGTCGTATCTGTAAAATAAGAGTTTCCGCTGTCTATGATGATGTCACCTTCAGAAAGCAGCGGCTTTATTTCCTGAATCACATTATCGACGATCTGACCGGCGGGTACAAGCAGCACAAGCGTGCGCGGTGTTTTTAAAGAACCAATAAACGCTTCGATGTCTCCAAAGCCTTTTAGCTGGTGTTCCTTTCCCTCTTCTTCAAGTTTCGCCAGCATTTTCGGGTCCTTGTCGTAACCTGTTACTGAAAAACCCTTGTCAGCCATGTTAAGCAGCAAATTGCGGCCCATGGTCCCGAGCCCGATCATGCCGAGGCGGTATTGTGAATTGGTGGTACTCATTGTCTACGCGGTATTTGTTTCGCGCCAAAAATAGAGTTTACCGATCAATAATGCTAACAATTGACGGGCGAGAATGGAACAATATTTCTTAAGGGTGACTTTTTATTTTTCTGCCGGATGGTTAGTGAAAACATCGTATTTTTCATTGGCCGACCACAGCCGCGCACCCCCTTTGATGCCGTCACGGTTTGAAACAATGCGGATGTTTTTGTCAAGCTCAAAGTCAAGATGCTTGGCATTGCCACCGCCGATATACAGGGTATCATAATTGAACACCGTCTTGTAGATGCCGATAACGCGTTTGACACGTTTGTTCCAGCGTTCTTTTCCGATCTCCTGCATGGTCTTTTTTCCGACGTAGTCGTCATAGTCTTCCGTTTTGCTTACGGGCATATGCGACAGTTCCAGATGGGGCAGGAGCTCTCCGTCGTAGACCAGTGCGGTGCCAAAACCGGTACCCAGTGTAAACACGATCTCAAACCCCAGCCCGCTCACCAAACCAAGACCCTGCTGGTCGGCATCATTGATCAGTCTGACCGGTTTGCCATAAATATCTGCTATCTTCTGCGCCAACGGAAAATCATTCCAGCTGTCTTTACCAAGATTCGGCGCAGTCTGTACCCGCCCTTTTTTTACATAACCGGGAAAGCCCATAGAGATCCGGCCATAGGCATCACCAAGCTGATCAGTCAGTTCCCTGATTCCCTTAATCACATCTTCGGGCGTAGCCTCTTTAGGTGTCGGTGTTTTGATATACTCAGAAACCGGCTCACCCGCAGGGGTAAGAATGGTGGCTTTAAGACTTGTTCCGCCGATATCGATGGTAAGAATATTTTGATCTGCGATGCTTTGCGTATTCATGGGCTATGGTTAAACAAATAATAACGGCTAATTTATCATTATTAAGTGCGTAAACATTAAGGCTTTTTCAACAATTTGCACAAATACCGCATAAATATTAATATTAATTCTATAGATTTAGTATATTTTTTGTTTGTTTGGAAAACCTTTGAAAACGTGATGGACAATCTGAACTATGCTGCGTTTGCTGCACCTGCTTTCTTCTTCTTTCTGTTCCTGGAATATATGCTCGCCAGGAGACAAAAAAAAGCCCACCTTTTTAACTACGAAGGGAGTGTAGCCAATATCAGCATAGGTATTGCAGAACGCCTGCTGAACCTGTTTGTTTCTGTCGGTTTCTACAGGCTCTATGAATGGGTTTATGCCAATTATGCCATTTTTGACATTCCAAAAACCTGGTGGGTATGGTTACTCCTGCTGCTGGCCACAGATCTTGCCTGGTACTGGTACCACCGTCTGGGGCATGAAATCAACTTCCTGTGGGCGGCCCACATTGTTCATCACCAGAGTGATGAATTCAACTTTACTGTTTCTGCCCGTATTACAACCCTACAGGCTGCGGTACGAACATTGTTCTGGTGCGCGCTGCCCCTGCTTGGTTTTGCACCGGTTATGGTCATGACTATTCTGGTCGTGCATGGCGCTTACTCTTTTTTTACGCACACACAAATGATTCCGAGAGTCAGATGGCTGGAATATGTGCTTGTTACTCCTTCAATACACGGCATTCACCATGCTTCCGATGAAAAATATCTTGACAAAAATTTCGGCGACGTATTTGTATGCTGGGATATGTTGTTCGGAACATACAAACGTGAGGAAGAGCCGCCCCGTTATGGCCTGACACACCCTTTAAAAAGTTATAGTTTCTTATGGCAGCATTTTCATTATTACCTTGAGATTGCCGAGGCATTCAGGCGCGCACGAACCGTCAAAGCGAAGTGGAACGCAGTTTTCGGTAATCCGGCGGGTATGGACCAGAACATCAGGCCGCTGCTTGAGGAACGGTGGCTGCAGAACCGCGGCGCACAGATTTATAAATACAAGTTCAGGGGTTATATTAATCTCCAGCTGGTCATCAGTGTCGTCCTCTTGCTCGCGCTTACCTTATTCTATGCGTATGTAGATGTGATCGCAGCCTCATGCGTTTTGTGCTTTATTTTGCTTACACTGATCAATATAGGCGCCCTGCTGGAACAGCGCCAATGGATTTATTACCTCGAATGTTTCCGTTTGATCCTGGTCTCAGGCTATGTACTTTACATTGCCGGTCTGCCTGAGCTTGCCCTGCTTCCAACCGTACTGCTGATCGTGCTTGAGCGAACATTTGAACTGGGCAGATATTACCGGAAGTACGTATTGCGTTACGAGCCGAAATGAGCGGTCTACAGCAACATTTCGGTTGCGATGAAACGAATTGTGGTTTGATGCAGGGAATTTTAATATACTTGTTCTGCCTGACAGTAAGTATCTCCTCTTGGCGAGTTTCGTCCAGAAGGTGTTTATGTTTGTCAAGTAAAACAATTTAGCAACCAAATTAGACCTATATTATGAACCTCAGATTCCTTCAGACATTAAGTCTGCTGCTGCTTGCCACGACACTTTTTGCACAGGAGCACCGCGCACCCGCTTATCCGCTGATTACCCACGACAGTTATTTTAGCATCTGGTCGGCCACGGATAAACTCAATGCTTCATCAACAACACACTGGACCGGGTCAGCACAATCATTACTGGGTTTTGTACGGGTTGATGGTAAAATTTACAGGTTTCTTGGTGCCGAACAGCCACAGTATGTTTCGGTTGTTCCTTCTTCAGAAGACGGTAAGGCAGTGTTTCAATATACTGAAGACACTCCCGGACCAGACTGGAAAAGCGCTGCTACACCGAGCAGCTGGAAAAGTGCCGAAGCGCCCTTTGGCGATGACCGTGTTTCAAAAACGCTATGGCGGTCTGCTCATCTCTGGGTTAAAAGGACCTTCGAACTCGAAGCGGCAAAAACAAAGAAATTATTTGTCAAACTTGACCATGATGATAACGTTGAAGTTTACCTGAATGGTAGAGAGATCTTCAGGAAACAAGGCTGGACAAATAACAAATACATCTACATTCCGTTACCCGAAGGCCTGGCCAGGGCCGGCACAAACACGCTTGCAATTCATGTTGCCAACACGGCAGGCGGCCGTAAGCTGGATGCGGGGCTGGTAACCGAAGTGCCGGGCCGCGGTGCACCCGCAGCTGAGGCGGTACAAAAGTCTGTAACAGTGACGGCGACAAAAACAAATTATACGTTTCGCTGCGGTGGTGTAGACCTGGACCTTGATTTCCTGTCGCCGCTCCTGCTTGAAGATCTGTACCTTGTCTCAAGGCCTGTTTCATATGTGAGTTATAAGGTCCGGGCGAACGATGGCAAGACACATCAGGTACAGGTTATGATCAGTACCTCATCAGACCTGGCTGTAAACCAGCCATCTCAACCCGTACAGGCAAGCCGCGGACATACAAACGGCGTTGCGTTTCTGAAGGCCGGAACGCTGGAACAGCCGGTTCTGCGCAAAAAAGGTGACGACCTGCGGATCGACTGGGGGTACGTCTACGTGGCCCTCCCAAAAGGATCGACCGCAACTCAATCCATTAGCCGTGCTGCTGATGTACGTTTGTCTTTTACCAACCCTGCGGGCGATGTAGGCGAGGGCCGGAGCCTGTCCTTGAATACGGCCTGGGACCTGGGCCGGGTTGGTGCCGCTGCAAAAAGCAACATGCTTATGCTGGGGTATGATGATCTGGATGCCGTCGAGTATTTCGGAAAACGTTTGAAAGCATACTGGAATACCGAAGGCGATAAAAAGTTCGAAGACGAACTTGTAAAGGCGGCTTCCGATTATCCTGTTCTCAAAGACCGTGCTGCGGCGTTTGATGACCAGTTGTTTAAGCAGGCTGTTGCGGCGGGCGGAAGGGAATATGCCGGACTTTGTGTACTGGCCTATCGCCAGGCCATTGCAGCGCACAAACTTGTAAACAGCCCTGAGGGTGAGCTTTTATTTATGTCTAAAGAGAATTTCAGCAACGGGTCTATCTATACTGTAGATGTAACGTATCCGTCTGCACCGATGTTTCTTCTTTATAATCCCGAGCTTGCTAAAGGCTTGTTGAACGGTATTTTTGCTTACAGTGAAAGCGGCCGCTGGAAAAAACCCTTTGCTGCGCACGATCTTGGAACATATCCGCTGGCCAATGGCCAGACCTATGGCGAAGACATGCCTGTGGAAGAATCAGGCAACATGATCATTCTTGCTGCTGCAGTAGCCAGGGCAGAAGGAAACGCGGAATATGCACGCAAACACTGGAAAACGCTCGGCATCTGGGCCGATTATCTGAGCAGGGAAGGGCTGGACCCTGCAAATCAGCTTTGCACAGATGACTTTGCCGGTCACCTAGCCAGAAATGCCAACCTTTCTGTAAAAGCGATTGTCGCTTTAGGCGCCTATGGATGGCTTGCAGGCCAGCTTGGCGAAACGGAAACGGCCAACAAATACACCGCGATGGCGAAAGACTATGCAAATAAATGGATGGTCCTTGCTGATGATGGCGATCATTACGCCCTGACTTTTGACAAGAAAGGAACCTGGAGCCAGAAGTATAACCTTGTGTGGGACAAACTGCTCAGGTTAAATCTTTTCCCGAAAGAGGTGTACGAAAAAGAAATTCGGTATTACCTTGGCAGGCAAAATGCCTATGGCCTTCCGCTCGATAGCCGGAAAACCTATACCAAATCTGATTGGATCGTGTGGACGGCGGGCCTGGCCGCCAACCGGCAGGATTTTTTGTCGCTCATAAAACCGGTTTATAAATATGCGCTTGAAACGCCCAGCCGTGTTCCGCTGAGCGACTGGCATGAAACCACCGACGGCAAACAGGTTGGTTTCCAGGCGAGGAGCGTTGTTGGAGGCTATTTTATTAAGATGCTTGAAGAAAAGTGGCGCGAGAAGTAAGATGACCCACCGACCAGAGTAGATCGATTAACGCTGGCCGATGAACAATTAGCCGGTCATTGCGGTTTCCATTAACAGAATGATGAAAAAGTTATATCTCTTAGCCGCAGCATTTGCGGCGGTCTTCTCGGGCAGCCCTGCGATGGCGCAGGAGGTTTCTGACCCTGTACAGGAAAATGCGACACTGCAGCTCGTAAGCCGGCAGTTCGCATTTACTGAAGGGCCTGCAATGAATAAAAAAGGTGAGATTTTTTTCACCGACCAGCCGAACAATACGATCTGGAAATTCGGGCTTGACGGCAAACTGACCTTATTTATGAAAAACGCAGGCAGGTCAAATGGCCTGTTTTTTCATCCGGATGGAAGCCTGATCGCCTGTGCCGATGAAAAAAATGAACTCTGGTCTGTTACGCCAGCCGGAAAGGTAAAAGTACTGCTTGGAAATTACGAAGGCCGTCTGTTTAACGGCCCCAATGACGTGTGGGTCGACAAAAACGGCGGCATATGGTTCACAGATCCTTACTATCAACGCGACTACTGGAGCCGGAAGGCACCCGAGTTACTACACCAGGGCTTATATTTCCTTGCGCCGGGTTCCGCTGCGGCAGTGCTGGTTGACACGGCTTTCCGCAAGCTAAACGGCCTTGTCGGCACGCCTGATGGAAAAACACTGTATGTAACTGACCTTGGCGGTGGAAAAACCTACCGGTACACGATTGACGGCCCCGGAAAACTAAGCGGGCGCACCTTGTTTGCTGAGAAGGGTTGTGACGGCATGACGCTGGATAGTCAGGGTAATGTGTACCTGAGTGGCAATGGTGTTACGATCTATAATTCTGAAGGCAGGGAGCTGCGACACATTAAAGTGCCTGAAGAGTGGACAGCCAATCTCTGTTTTGGCGGCAAAGACAAAGACATTCTTTTCGTCACCGCAAAACAGGCCGTTTACACGATCAGGATGCTGGTGAAAGCTGCGGAGTAAGATTGCTGGTCTTTTCCTGCAGCGCTTTATCATAAGCACGTGCAAGGATGCTTACCGCGTCCTTAAGCTCTGACTCGTTCATAGATGCAAAACCGAGTCGTACAAATGGTTGTGGCCTGGGGTTATTGCTGAAATAATCGGCCACATTTCCTATGTTAAGCCCCATCTCAAAAGCAATTTCAGCTACCCTTGCAGGTTTGACACCGTTCAGGTACTCCGCCCAGATGGCAAATCCGCCGTCAGGCAACCTGAAACGCAGTTTTCCGTTAAGGTGGCTGTTAAGGAGAGCGGCAAGCAGGTCGCGCCGTTCATGATAAATTTTATTCATTTTTTTCAGGTGCCGGCTGATGTCCCCGTTTTTAAGCAGGTTTGCAATGGCTTCTTCCAGCAATTGTTCACCCTGTCTGTCGATCAGCTTACGCAAAGTTGCTGTCTGACTGATCAGGTTTGCTGGCGCTACAATAAACCCGATCCGTATTCCCGGCGCAATCGTTTTACAGAATGAACCGATGTAAACCACGCTGCCATGACGATCGGCGCTGGCAAGGGGAAGTATCGGATTCCCCGTGTACTGAAAATCGAAGTCGTAATCATCTTCAAAAATGGCAAAGCGGTGTATTCTGGCCAGTTCGAGCAAACGGATGCGGCGGTCCTGGCTGAGACTAACCGTAGTAGGCATATGATGGTGGGGAATCACATAAACAGCCCGGACGCTTTCGATTTTGCATATGTCTTCAACGGCATCCAAATCCATGCCCTGGTCGTCTACCGGGACATACCTGACAAGCGCGCCCGCATGCTCAAATACCTCATTCGCGCCTTTATAACCCGGGTCGGCAACAATAATAACGTCATTCCGTTTAAAAAGCACCTGCGATACCAGATACAAAGCCATCTGTGCACCTTTGGTTATGATAATATTTTCCGCGCTGACGTTTAGCGCGCGGGTTTTTGCCAGAAAACCTGCAAGTTCATTGCGCAGATTCTCAGAGCCATGAACCGGACCATACATCAGGTACTTCGGTGTAAAACGATAGCTGCCGAAACGCCGGTATTCCCTGATCAGTAAGTCGATCGGCGCAAGCCTTGTATCGGGAAAACCGTCATTAAAATAAAGATGTTGTTCTGCCTGGGTAACAGCAGACATGACGTCCGGAAAAAGATTCTTATTCAGTTGAAAATAACTCTCCCGGGGATAGTCTTGTTTCGCGCCGCCCTGCATCATGGGTTGTGGCGTCAATTCAGGCAGCTGTCTGGCAACAAAAATTCCTTTTCTTGCTATGACTTCGACCCAGCTTTGGGCATAAAGTTCGTCGTACGCGGCAATAACCGTTTTACGGTGAACGCCGAGCGCGGCAGCCAGTTGCCTGCTGCCTGGCAAGGTTGCGCCGGGGGGCAAGGTACCCGACCTGATCTGGTTAATGATGTTGTTTGAAATCTGAAGATAAACCGGAACACTCAACGACTTATCGATTAAAATGGCGTGGGGGATGAGGGGCATCTGGACTATTGCATTTATAAATCCTGGACTATAAAGGTAGCTCAATTCATGCTAATTTTGGCAGCCAATCCGAAACTTCATGACACAAATTTCCAGTTCAAAAGCCTCTGCTGCGTATGTGATTCTTGCCTTTGCCATTGTCTATGTTGTGTGGGGCTCAACCTACTTTTTCATCCGGATAGCTGTAGACGGTTTCCCGCCCATGCTGATGGGCGCTGTCAGGTACAGTATTGCCGGTCTGCTGCTGCTTGGCTGGTGCGCAGTCAGGAAGCAGCCGGTCTGGAACCGGCGCGACATTGTCAATTCGGGCATTAGCGGTCTGCTGATGCTTTTCCTTGCCAACGGCATTGTGATTTGGGTGGAACAGGTATTGCCCAGTGCAATGGTCGCCATTATGGTATCTGTCAATCCGATGTGGTTTGTTGTGCTCGACAAAGCAAACTGGAAGAAGAATCTTCGCAACGTTGCGACATTGCTCGGGCTGCTGAGCGGCTTTATCGGGGTGCTGATGCTCTTCGGACAGGAACTCGGGCAACAGGCTGCGCAGCCAAAGGAGGGATACCTGCAGGGCATCATCCTGCTGATCTTTGCGCCGGTGGCCTGGGCGGCCGGTTCATTGTGGTCTAAAGGCAAAACCAGCGCTTCTCCCGTTTCTGTCAATACAGCCTGGCAAATGATCGTTGCCGGTCTGGCCTTTTTTCTGCTGGCAGCACTTCATGATGAGTTCAATGCCTTTAATCCGGCCAGTGTACCCCTTCGTTCATGGCTGGCGATAGCCTACCTGATCATATTTGGCTCGATTGCAGCGTTCAGCGCATATGTCTGGCTGCTTAAGGTTCGTCCCGCCACCCAGGTCAGTACGCATGCTTATGTTAACCCGGTTATCGCTGTGCTGCTTGGTGTGTTTTTTGCCGGTGAGCATGTTACTTTCTGGCACATGACCGGCCTGGCCGTTATTCTTCTCAGTGTGCTGTTGCTGAATCTTGATAAGTATGTCAGGAGACATGCCTGAGTCCAGATTATGGACTCCCGGCATTAGACCATACGCTATGTCGTAAAAATACAAGTGAAAACTAGCCCGATGCGGTAATTTGCGCGTTTAACCGATCAGCCTGACTACCAAATGAATGCTATTATAAATATCTACCGGCTTGCATACAGCGGTCTTACACGTGACAGCTGGCTGCTCAGCCTGGTCATGCTTATCAACCGGTGCGGAACCATGGTCGTGCCGTTTTTGTCTATTTATTGTATCCGTGAACTTCATTTTTCTGTCGGGCAGGCCGGAATCCTGCTGGGAATCTTTGGCATTGGTGCCATTATCGGGAGCTTTATCGGGGGCAAACTGACCGACTGGCTGGGTTTTTATGACGTGCAGGTCGGTTCCATGCTGATTGGCGGTGCGCTGTTTGTCATGGTCAGTTTTTTAAGGTCGTTTGAGGTGATGGCAGCAGGTATCCTGGTGCTAAGTATTTGTAACGAAGCGGTAAGACCGGCTAACACAGCCGCCGTTGCAGCCTACAGCGCCCCCGAGGCAACAACCAGGGCCTTTTCGCTCAATCGTTTGGCGATTAACCTGGGCTGGTCTGTTGGCGGTGGGCTGGGCGGTTTGCTCGCTTCTATAGACTATCACCTCATCTTCTGGGTCGATGGCATTACCAATATTTTTGCGGCACTGATGCTTCTTCGGCTTATGCCGCGGCGGGTTCAGGCCGGTAAAAAAGAGCATCAGCCGGAAAATACGCAGGAAGCGAGTCCTTATCGGGACGGGGTGTTTCTCATTTTTATGCTGTTCATGTTATGTTATGCCTCCTGTTTTGTCCAGTTCATGGTTATCCAGCCGGTATTTTATAAACTGCAGTGGGGATTCAACGAAAAATTCATCGGCTTTTTGCTTGCATTGAACGGACTGATCATCGTATTTATTGAGATGGTGCTGGTGCAGCGGCTTGAAAACCGCAGACATCCGCTGTTATACGCTGTTGCCGGTATCCTGCTCTCTGCGCTTGCTTTTCTTTGTGTCAACGTACTTCCTCCCGGAAAGAGCAACGCATTGGTTGTGGTTGTGCTGATTACCTTTGGCGAGATCCTGGCCATACCTTTTATCACGACTTTCTGGGTGGCGCGAACCACGGTTCGCAACCGTGGCAGTTATGCGGGTATTTTTGCAATGGGCTGGGCCGCCGCCCAGATCATCGGGCCTGCAGCCGGGGGGCTCGTGGTTGAACGTGCCGGTTTTCCGCTTCTGTGGTGGATCCTGTTTGGTCTATGCTTGTTTACCGCCTTAGCTTATTACCTGTTATACCATTTGCGGTTCAGGCATTGGCG
Organism: Pedobacter sp. SYP-B3415; assembly: GCF_004138205.1. Classification (GTDB taxonomy): domain Bacteria; phylum Bacteroidota; class Bacteroidia; order Sphingobacteriales; family Sphingobacteriaceae; genus Pedobacter. The sequence goes on along the minus strand of NZ_RXNQ01000001.1, from coordinate 24,533 downwards.
GGCCGCGGCGGCTGCGCCGGATGGTCAATAAGCCGCATCCGGCCCATCAGCATGTCGTTTTCAGACACTGTGAACAGGCGCTGCGGGTGCTATTTTTGTATCATATATGTTTATTCATCATAATAAGTTATGAGAAAGAAATCAGCCACCACCCTGAACAGTTCAGCAACCGGAAGAACCGCCCTGGCGGGAAAAATCCTGTTGGTATTGTGCATCCTGTTTTTATTATTCGATGCCGTTGGCAAAATCATGCTGGAACCGCATTCCGTGAAGGGAACACTTGCCCTGGGTTGGCCCGCCTACACTGTCCGGCCTGTGGGGATAGTACTTCTGCTCGCCACAATAGTGTATTCAATTCCGCGCACACGCATTCCGGGCGCAATCCTGGTCACGGCCTTCCTCGGGGGAGCGACCGCTACCATGGTCCGCGTGGGTGAACCCTTTTATTTCGCAGTGGTGTTTGGCATGCTTGTGTGGACAGCTGTGATTCTGCTAAACCCGGTCCTGAAAAACGTACTTTTGGGACTAAAGAACAAGCGGTCAATTCTTTAAAGTTGGTTGTTCGCCAACTTTACCCTTTCCCATCCAGGATTTTACGGAACGTGTTCAGGTATTTTTCGATGTAGTCAGTCAGTGTCTTCTGACGATACTGCATAATAAAACGCGGGTGTTCCAATGCTTCTATTTTTGGAAAGAAATGGTGTTCCTGATTTAGCTTACGCAGAAACTTTTCATTCTGGCCGGTTCCAAGACAAAAACAACAATCGGTGAAGACACCCAGATCATGAACCTGCCGGATGTTCTGAACTATGTAAGCGATTGTTGCCTTTAACAGCGACGGACTGTCATAATAGTTGTAATTCTTTTCTTTGCCGTTTGCAGTTTGTGCTACATAACCCAGTGGTGAAAGCGAGTTGATAAAAAAGTCTCCGTAAAACTTTTCGGGTCCACCGTAGGCATTAATCATCTCGTATATGAAAACGGAAGACGGTTCGTGCGAAGCTTTGCCCTCATACGTTAAACCGCATACGGCCTCAAGTCGTTTCGGATCAGTGAAAGGCACCCCGGTAAGACTGGCACCAAAGCGGCCGGGGTTAATGCCGAGAATCAGGTACCGCGGTTTTTCATCATTATAATATTTGCGATAAAATGCTTCAGAGATTTCCAGCGCCTGCGGATTCTCCCGAAACGGGTTCATTACACGTATACCCGGCGGCAGCGGAAGACCGGTATACTCAAGTTTGCGGTTGTATGCGATAACCTTATCTGCAAAAGTCATAGGCAAAGATAAAAAAACAGTCTTTGATGCCGGTCGGCAAATCTTTCGTATCGAGTTGATTACAAAGGTTTTTTTACACTTTTTTTAAGTAGTATTGATTACACACACACATGTAACCGATATGAAAAAATTACTCATCATCGCGCTGGGCTGCTATGGCCTGAGCGCTGCGGCTCAGCAGCAGCCCGCTGGCAATTATCTCTACCTGTATTCAGATTCCGTGGTTCAGGCCGAACGCATCAGGCTAAGAGCTGATTTTTATGGTTCCCTGCATCTTCGCGTCGATTCTCGCCGGGTCCCGGCGGCGCAGGTAAAATTCTTTAGCAATGAAGAAGGGTTTTTCGGCAATACACGCCGCCTGAACCTGGGGGGGGTAAGCTCCTTTTCCGAGCGCATCGTCGAAGGTAAACTGAACCTTTATCAGCAACAGGCTTACGACGTAGATTTATCGGGCGAATTTGGGCGCTACCGGCGTCCCGTGCCACAGCGCGTTGACACCCGTATGTATTACAACAAAGGCTTTGAAGATTTGAAGCGCGTTAATTCCATCAATCTTATGCACGACATGGCAGACAGTCCGGAAAGTCAGGAGCTTTTGAAAAGGTACCAACGGAAGGTATCAACCTCGCGGGTGATGTACGGTGTAGCGGGCGCGGCGATTATCGGCGGACTTGCATCCTTCCTGATTTCCGGCTCGAAGTCGGTTGGTTCATTCGACAGCCGTATGCCGAGTTTCGGTGCAAGTTATGCTTTGCTTGGCATCGGGGCAGGATTCGCGCTAGGCGGATATGCTGTCGGAGCATCAGCCGGCAGGCATCTCGAAGATGCTGTTGATCATTACAACAGAAGGTAATGGTCTTTACTTCCGGGAGGCAGGCTGCCCCCGGAAGTATCTGTTTTTCCAATATTTTTCCGCTCATGTAGCGCCCTGGTAAGCCCCGGCGTTCTGAGCAACATAACCATACTGTAACCATGAAAAAGATGATGCTTTCGCTGTTGTTTCTGTTTGTCGCAGGCACAACCCTGATCTCCTGTAAAAAAGATGGCCTTACTTACCGAAGCGACCTGGAAAAAAGCTTTGACACCTGGCTTGCCTTTAAGAAGTCTTCTGCTGATTCATACAGCTATACGGTTCGATCCGCATCCTGGACCGGATATTTTACCGAGACAGTGATTACCGTTCAGGCTGGCGAGGTGACCGGAAGAAAATATATTGCTAAAATCCGAAAAGACAATGGTGCCGTGGAAACCCTCGGGCAGTGGACCGAAGACCGGACCGGATTAAACAGCCATTCTGATGGTGCTGCAACACGCACACTCAATCAGATCTATGACATGGCTCGAACCCAATGGTTGGTCAGGCGCGAAGATGCAGATACCTATTTTGAAGCCGCTAATAACGGAATTATTTCATCCTGCGGTTATGTGCCGAAAAACTGCCAGGACGATTGTTTTACCGGTATCAATATCACGGCAGTAAATGCACTGTAAATAGTTCTGCTGACAGAGCTGGGTCTATCGGTAACGACTATCTATCTATTGTCCGTTACAAATGAGGCGGATTTACACGGGGTATCATATAGCGGTCGCCACGGCCAAGCAATTTTACATTAAGGTCCTGGATGGAGATGGTTTTTCCTGTTCCGAAATCGAGGATATTCGAATCTGAAATTCCGAAGCCCTCAATGATCACAACCGTGCCGCTGCCCACAACTTCCAGTTCGTCGCCCTGCCGCACCAGCAAAGCCGTATCCTCCTCGATGCCGAGGCCTATACAGGTTGGGTTCGTGGCAACAACCTGCGCCATCCGGATAAAGCGTCCGCGATCAACGAAGTGTGTATCAATACAAACTTCTTTCAGAAATTCCAGTCCAGTGGTAATTTTAATCTCACCGACAAGCTGCTGGGCTTCTGCATTCCCGGCAAAGATCATCGGCGTAGACATAGCCATGGCACCTGCGCTGGTTCCGCCTATTACAACCTTATCATAGATATAGCGCTGTTTCAGCGTATATAACATCGGCGTTCCGCCGTATAATGAAGTTAATTTCAACTGGTCGCCACCTGAGAAAAATACGCCGTCGGCTTCCCTGATGCGATCGGCCAGCCCTGAGTCTTTAGCCTCGCCGCGGTTGTTATGATGAATATGACCAATATTTGCAAGACCAAGCTCCCGGAATGCTTTTTCATAGTCAGCAAAACTCTCCTGGCCTTCCGAACTGGCTGAGGTGATTACCTCAATTACCGGCTTGTCTTTACCTGTCAGTTCTAAAAAAGTTTTGAGTACTTCAAGCGGTTTATAATTCGCCTTCTGCACTTTTTTTTCGGGCGCACCGGTCTTGTCTTCATGGCCGCCTACGATGAGCAAAACTCCATTCGGTTGCGGACAGCTGTTTTCTTCTTTCATAACCAAATTATTGAGGGGCTGATTGGCCCTGATCTTCACTAGGTATAGCGTCTGCGGAGCCGGGATTACATATTCCGCAGGGCGGGCAGGACCATGTTGCCAAAATCTTTGATAAATCTTTCCTGGCTGCGGTTTACATTATGCAGGATGATCCTGTCGAAACCAAGTTTCATATCCTCTTTGATCCACTCTATGTGCTCGTCAGCGTTTGCTGAAACCCGTACCATTTCTGTCAGATCTTCCTCTCTAACAAACTCGGCTGCCGCTTCGAACTGCGTAGTTGTTTCAAGGTTGGCAAGGAGCGTAGGAGAGAGGATGTTGGTACGCCATTGTTCATGGGCTGCCGTAAGGGCTTCCTGGCGTGTCTCCGCATAAGAGAGCTGCACTTTCAGGTGTATGGGTTTGTCCTGACCGCCGTTTTCACGGAATGCGGCAATAACGGCTTTCATGGCATCTGGTTCCTGATGCGCTGTAAGGAGGCCGTCGGCCCATGTTCCTGCCCAGCGTGCAGTTTCCTCGCTCAGCGCGGCACAAAAGAGACGCGGAGTAGTTTCTGGCAGGGTATAAAGTTTAGCATTTCGCACTGTGACCAGACCGGAATGGTTTACTGTTTCACCGGCAAGCAGACTGCGAATTACTGTAGCACAGTCCTTAAGCCGGCGGTTTCGTACATCTTTTTCCGGCCATTCTTCACCCGTAATACGTTCATTCAGCGCTTCTCCGCTGCCAAGCGCCACGTCGAGCCGACCCGGAAACAGTTCACATAGTGTAGCCAGCGCCTGCGCAACAATGGCCGGGTGGTAACGCTGGCCCGGAGCGCAAACCATACTATACGGAAGACGCGTTGTCTGCATGGATGCCCCAAGCCAGGCAAACGAGAAGCCGCTATGACCCTGTTGCTTGTTCCAGGGGTGAAAATGATCTGATGAAGCAATTGCGTCAAAGCCCGAAGCTTCAGCAAGGGCTGCATGTTCTCTAAGTTCGGTCGGGCTGAATTGTTCGTGTGAAGCGTGATAGGCGAATTGTGTCATAGCATGCTCATAACACCACCCGGAAAGCTTTGGTTTAGGCACGCGTTAATTAAACCTGCAAACCTGACTTTATGCATGCCTGGTTTTTTTGACACTTTTATTTTCTGACAAGTGTATTCCCTGTATCTTTGCGCCAATGTTCAAACGGATACTTGCTTTCTGTTTAATTTTAACCCTGCTTGGCTCAAGTTTCTCACGCTTTATGGTGTATGCTGAATTTGAGGTGAACAAAAATTATATCGCTTCCGTGTTGTGCGAAAATAAGGCGCGCCCGCAACTGCATTGTAATGGCCGCTGTTACCTGATGAAAAAGGTTAAGGCAGTACAGGAGAAAGAACGTAAGCAGGAAAGGGAAGCCCGTAAAAACAGCCAGCAGGAGGCATTAAACCAGGACCCTGCTTCCGTCTGTTTCGAAGATCCCGAATATCCCCACACAAAATACTTTCCCGCTGCTGTACCGGCACTCCTCAGCCGATCGGCCACTATTTTTCAGCCCCCAAAGCGTTCCCGGTTTATTTAAACTGTTTTAATCTCCATCCTGTTGTGCAGTAAAGTCATTGCTGTACAGATGGGCTATACTTTTTTATTTAAATCGCCAGATGCGTGTCAACCGGTCATAAACCGGCAGATTGCATCGGGAAAATCTTATATACGCAATGAAGATTTATTCATTCATGCTGGGAATGCTGTTTTTGTTGACCAACAGCGTCCTCGGTCAACCCGGTTCGGGAAATTTACAAGGAAGAATTATGAATGCCGGCGGCGGGCCTGTTGCCGGTGCAACCATCAAACTCGGTCAGCGTGACTATATCACCCAAACTGATAACGCAGGCAGGTTCAGCATCAGCGGAGTACCTGCCGGCCTGTATGTGCTCAGTGTTTCTAACCTCGGTTTTTCTGCTTTGAAAGAAAATGTGACGGTTCGCGAAGGCAACAATCCCTTTCTTAGTCTTGAACTTTCAGAAAGTAAGCTGGAATTAAGGGAAGTTACGGTGAACGGATCAAAGAAGCCGTATCATATCAGCCAGTCGGCCACGTCCACGCGCATGGATATGCCCTTGCTGGAAACGCCGCAGTCTGTGCAGGTGGTATCATCAGAAGTGATGCGGAACCGACAGGCTTTCACATTAAATGAACTCGCCGGCAGCTTTACCGGTTTAAAGGCGAACAATGGAAACGGGTCGTTCAGTATGCGCGGATTTACCGCATATTCGCCAAATGATGCCAGTTTTCTGCTGTATAATGGTATTCGCGGTAACCTGTTTCTGTGGAGTCAGCAGCCGCTGCTTTATAATATCGAGTCGGTGGAACTGCTGCGCGGACCATCGGGCGCACTGTTTAGTGAAGGCGCGCCCGGGGGTGTAATCAATTTTATAACAAAGAAGCCGGAAGCCACATCACGTTATACTGTAGACCTTTCTGCCGGCAGCTGGAATTTCTACAGGGCATCTGCAGATTTTACCGGCCCTGTGACGAAAGACAAAAAGTTGTTATACAGGGCAATCGTGGGTTATGATCGGTCAAACAGCTTTCGCGCGGAGCAGGAAAAACAAAACCTGTTTTTCGCCCCCTCCCTTACATATCTCTTCTCAGCTGCTACATCACTTAATCTGGAGGTCAATTATGCCTATCAAAAGGCGGTTCATCAGTATGACAATGGTAGCTTTATCAGGCCCAATGCAGACGGAACCTTTGACTTTAACTATTACCCCAAAAACCTGACAATTCAAAGTCCGACCGATTACGGAAAAACGAACAACGCATCTGCAACGTTAACATTTAATCATGCTTTTACAGACCATCTGAAGCTCACTGTTGTGCAGCGTGCGGTTAGAAATGTGCTTGACTATACGGACCATATACCGGTCGGCAGAATCAGAAACGATTCGATCAGCCGGGGTTACCAGGACTGGGAAACCGACCGGTTCAGCCTGCAAAGTACGGCTTATGCGAGCTACAGCACAAAGACAGGGCCCTTACAACACCAGATCATAGTTGGTGCTGACTATAACCGCTATGGCTGGACGCAAAATGATTATCAATATAAAGCATCAACACGCATCTCAATCCTGCACCCTGATTACCGGAATGATGTACCCGCTGCTGATGCGCCGGCAGAGGAATCTGATGATAACAAGCGCATTACAAACCTGGTTGGCGCCTACGTTCAGGACCAGGTTGGTCTCGGCCGGACTTTAAAGTTGCTGTTGTCGCTTCGTTATGACCACTATGATGCACTTGAAACCCCGCTTTCCCCGCGTGACAATAAGCAGGGCGATGAATTAAAAGCTTCGGGATTTATACCACGGGCTGGCCTGGTCTATCTCCCGTTGGAGCAACTGTCTGTTTACGGAACGGTTCTGCGTTCATTTAATCCGCAGACATCCAATAATGCCTTGTCAGGTGGGCCATTTCCTACCCGGCAGGCAACACAGTATGAATTGGGAGCCAAGGCTGAGTTATTGAAAAGAGCCGTTTTTGCGACTATTTCGGCTTACCAGATTGATTATGCAAATATCCTCACACCGGCACCGACAGAAGAAAACAGTCACAGACAGGCGGCGATAGATGGCACCCGCAGTACCGGACTGGAATTGTCGTTAACAGGAACCGCCGGAAACATAGATCTGATTGCAGGTTACGCATATAACAGGCATGTGCTGCGCAGCACCAGTTCTTATGGGAAAAAAGGCGACCGTTTTGCAAATGCACCCGACCATATGGTGAATGCCTGGCTGCGGTACCGGCTAACGGGAAGCCTGAAGGGCCTGGCGGTTGCGGGCGGCTGGCGTTACATCGGTGATCAGGTAGGTCTGCTTAGCAATCAGAACTTTGTCTTTCCAGCCTATACCGTATTTGATGCGGCGATCGACTATGAGATTGCCCGTTACAGGATTCAGTTCAACGCGTTTAACCTGACCAACAGGCATTATTTCACTGGCAGCCGTTCATCAACAACCACCGGCGGTCTGGGAGATCCCTTCAATTTCAGGGTCGGTGTAAGTTATCAGATCAGATGAGTGCGTTAAACCAGCTTAGGAAAAAGGCTTTCCGGTTGCATAGCTGGCTTGGACTGATCAGTGGTGTCTTTTTGCTGCTATTGGGTTTGAGTGGTTCGATGATCGTTTTTATGAAAGAAATCGATCAGTCGCTGCATGCAGACCTGCTTCGGGTTAAACCAGCCGCAGAGCCCTTGCCGCTCGATGTAATTTACCGTAAAATCGTAGCAAGACGACCGGCAGCAGCGGGAATTGCGTGGTTAAATCCTGATGCCGGCCCGGACCGCGCCTATGAATTCAGAATTTACCAGAATGATGGCCGGTTGAGTACATACGATCTTGGTATGATGACTATTGACCCTTACACAGGTAAGGTACTGCGGGACGGGGAACTTCGAAATTTGCGAACGGGCCTTATGCATTGGCTTGTCCAGTTTCACTGGAGCTTCCAGATGGGCATACCCGGTCTGCTGTTGGCTACCGTTTTCGGGCTGACAATGCTTTTGTCTACAATTACCGGCTTTGTGATATACCGGCGGCATGTATGGAAGGTGTTAACCTTCCGGGCGGGTATTGCCTGGAAGAACTGGCGTACCATTGCTTCAGGTTTACACCGTGTGGTAGGGGTATGGTCACTCGTTTTTAATTTGATCATATTTTTTACCGGCTTCTGGATGAATAAATTTTCTTTTGATCCTGGGTACTGGAACAGGCAGAAAGTGGCAAGCCCTGCTGCTGTCGCATCGGTTTCTTCAATAGACAGCATGCTCGCAAAAGCCCGGCAGGCATTCCCGGACCTGGTTATAAAAAACGTGTATCTGCCTACGCAGCCCGGAAAAAATTTCGTAGCCAAAGGTGTTGTTCCCGCACAAGAGGCATTATTCTATAACGGAAACTCGGTAGCAATAGACCCGCAAACCGCCGGGATTGTCTCGATTGAGCGCCTGTCTGAACAGGGTTTAGCTACGCGCGCTGAAGCAACGTTTTTCCAGCTGCATGCCGGCCACTTTGGTGGTACGCCGGTTAAAATCCTGTACGTAATCCTTGGTCTGACACCCGGTCTTCTTGCCATTACAGGGGCGCTGCTGTGGATCAGACGCCGGCGGCGGCAGTTCACTTAACACGTTTTTTGGCAAATCATGCCAGGTAAGATTATTTGCAGGCAGGTAGTTAAACGGATAAGGTAATCCTTAACTACCTGCTTTTTGATAAATTCCACATCCGTTTAGTACCTGAATACGTATTTATCTGAAAGACCTAAGTTTCCAGTTCTATCTTTGAGAAAAGCACACAATGAACTGTTCAACGGCATATCAGTATTGGGAAGCGTATGTCAAAGTACAGAACAATGCTTTGATTTTTTATCTTACCGTAACGCTCGGTACGAATGATGCGCAAAATCACCTCGACTTTCAGTTTTGCAAAAGGGAAGACCTGACAAATGAAACCGGATGTCTTGTATTAGAGGTGATCGGGTGGACGAATAACGAGATTTCCGGTTCGCACCCTCTTACACTCACCTTCGGCGAAATATTGAAGAACTGTATTTACGAACGGGTTATCCTTGTAGATGAGTTTGAACAGGAGATTGCCGCATTTGCGTTTTGTACAGCAGAGGTGACTGTAAGCTGCGATGCAGACAGCGCGTCTGAATACCTCGTATCTGGTCAGATCGGTGCAGCTGATGACGCCCCGAATTACCGGCTGCTTGCTTATCCGGGCCAGCAGGTTCTGGATGGACAGCTCCTGTTGCGCTGTATTGAAGGCGAACCATCCAAACGCAGGCAGACCGGTAAAGTGCGTTTTAAGCACAAACATTCCGCAACCCTTCCACCGCTGCAGGCTGTTGTGATCACCGATATCAGCGGTCGTATTCTTTTTGCCCAGAGACTAAAATCAGAAGTCAGGGTTTCCAGGTGGGGAAAATACGTTCATGACTGGCTTCGCCAGCTTGAGCAAAGGGGCTGATTTTTCGTTTAGTCCACTTCTCCCTGCAGGCTTTAAGATTACTTATTCGAAAAGGGTGTCCATAGCATTGATTTACCTGATTAAGTATTTTAAATTTTATCCAACTACGCAATGTCAGTTTGCGTTACTTACTTTTGAATTAGCGTTGTAAAAACATACATGGATCAAAATACATCAGGACTGTCGTCTGATCAGATACTGCAGGTACTAACACTTAGTAAAGATGCCACGGCCATTCATGTCGGGGCAGACGCCAGGATTGTTTTTGCAAATGAAGCGATGCTGGCCATCTGGGGCAAAGGCAGACAAGTTATAGGTCTACCTTTGAAAGAGGCGTTGCCGGAACTTATTACCCAGCCATTTTTAGATATGTTTGCCCGGGTCTGGAAAGAGGGAATTACCCTATCAGGTCAAAATACGGCGGCAGATCTTGTCGTAGAGGGCGTACTTCAGCGCTATTACTTTGATTTTGAATACAGGGCTGTTAGCGATGCCGATGGTCGTGTGCAGTGCATTTTACATACCGCAACAGATGTTACTGAACGTGTGCGGCAGCAGGAACTTGTAGATCGGCTAAACCGGAACCTTAGCCTTTCCAACGAAGAACTTTCGGTCGCAAATGAGCAGTTGTCGGCAGCCAATGAAGAACTTGCGGCTATGAACGAAGAGCTGGCCGCGACGAATGAAGAACTGCAAACTTCGTATGCCGAACTAAGTCTGAGTGACCGCAGGTTCGGAGAGATGGTCTTGCAGGCACCTTTTGCCATTTGCCTGATCCGCGCCGGCGATCTTGTTGTTGAAGCTGTAAATACCGATTATCTTAAGCTTGTTGGCAAACGTCGGGAACAACTTGAAGGGCAGGTAATCTGGGAAGGTGTTGCAGAAGCTGCTGAGGTTTACGCGCCCGTTTTGCAGCAGGTAATTGACACCGGCGAAGCTTTCATCGCTGTCGAACACAGATTAAACCTTATTCGCAATAACGAACCTGAAACGGTCTACGTAGACTTTACTTACAAACCTGTGTTTGCGGCCAACGGTGCCGTGCGCTCGGTCCTGGTTGTGGGCATAGATGTTACAGAAAAAGTACTTGCCAGAAAACGTATTGAAGATGTTGAGCAGCGCGCAAGACTTGCAATCGAGGCTGCGGATATCGGTACATTCGACTATCATTATGCATCAAAGGAACTAATTTCTTCAGATCGGTTCAACGATATCTTTGGGTTTGCAGCCTCACCGACAAGGGTTGAAATACTTGAAAAGTTCCACCCTGAAGACCGCCATCTTTCGGGAGATGCGCACCAGGCGGGTGCAAAGACGGGTAAAATGTATTACGAGGCCAGGCTTATTCTGGATGGGGCAATTCGCTGGATCCGCATTCAGGGAAACATTTATTTCAATGCGCAGCGTGAGCCACAGCGCGTGCTGGGAACTGTACTCGATATTACAGAACAGAAGCGCCTGGAACAGCAAAAAGATGATTTTGTTTCAATTGCAAGTCATGAGCTGCGTACACCCATTACAAGCCTGAATGTTTCCCTCGAACTGCTGAACAGGGTAAAGAACCGCGAAGACCGCTCGATGGCTGACCACCTGATCGGCCAGGCGCTGGGCAGCGGCCGCCGCATCCGTGCATTGATTGAAGATCTGCTCGATGTGAGCCGCATACGCGAAGGCCAGGTCATGCTTCAGAAAAAGTGGTTCAATCTTTTTGCGCTTGTTCAGGCATGTATTGAACGCGAGAGGCAATGGAACCATCACGATATCACCATACAGGGAGAGAAGCATCTGGAGGTTTTCGCAGATGAACAACGAATGGAACAGGTCATTACCAACCTGATCACGAATGCTGTCAAATATGGTAAGGGTCCGGAAGGAATTCAGGTCTCGATCGGCCGTACGCCAAACGGCACAATCTTCTCCGTGACCGACCAGGGGCCAGGCATTGCCTTAGATAAGCTTGAACATGTGTTTGAGCGATATTACCGCATTATGCCTCACCAAACTTCCGGATCTGGCATGGGCCTGGGCTTGTATATTGCGAAAGACATTGTGACCAGGCACGGAGGCGAAATAGGGGTCGAAAGTGAGCCTGGTTCTGGCAGTACTTTCTGGTTTATCCTGCCTGCAGCATCTTCAGCCGCCGGCGGAGCGCAGGCAGACTAACCGACATTTCCGGCCGACAAGGAGGCAGGGCTGCGCATGCACACAAATTGCCGCATTAACAATCAGTAATATTTGTAGTTTGCAACCAGGTTCCTGACTGGTCGTTATACAACGCCCGTTTTGGAGCATAACTTTTAAGTAAACAGCAGCCAAATGTATACCCTCGTTTTAGTCTGTGGCGTCTACAGCCTTGCCTTTGCAGGTTTTCACCTGCTTTTCTGGAAACTCTTTAACTGGAAAACAGAACTGAAGAAACTGAGTTTTGCAAACCGTGGAATTCTTCAGATCCTCAACCTGCGGATCATCTATATTTTCTTCCTGATCGCATTTCTGTGTTTTGCGTATCCTGACGAGTTGCTAAATACCAGGCTGGGGAAGGCGGTTATGATCGGGATGTCCCTGTTCTGGCTTGGGCGGCTGATTGAACAGCTGGTTCTGCTGCGTGCAAAACATGTAGTTATTCATATCCTGACCGCTGTGTTTGCCATGGGTGCCATCCTGTTTGCCAGCCCTCTGATAGTGGCCTGCTGTCTTTAATGGAGGTGTTGATCAGACAGCCGTATCGCGGTCGTCGGCGGTTTCTTCTGTATCCCGCTGGTTGCCTCCTGATTCGATCTCTTCAATGGCTTCTTCTGCCGGGATACCCTCTTCTGCCGGAACGGTTTCGCCTGAGCCCGCTCCCGGCGCACCATAGCCAAGTCCTTTTTCAACTTCTTCAGACCCGTTTTCAGTGCGCCTGGTATGCGCCTCGTTCCGGGTGGTGTCTTCGTTATTCTGATTGCTCATGATAATTTTTCTTAAGTCGGTGTAAAGCAGGGATCAGCTTTTATGATGGAACAGGGCAGCCCGGTCTAAGGTTTAAAATTTCTCCGGGCAATCGGGTTATCAATGCCGGTTAATCAAAGTATCGCCACTGCAGGTGGGTGCAGAGCCCTTCAAGTTCCGGAAAGATTGTAAATGCATTTACGCCAAGAGTGTTCAGATCGTTCCTGATTTCAGGGAAACGCTCTTTACTGATTTTGATCTTTACCAGCTTTTGATTGTAAGTGTCGCTTTCGTTCAGGAACCGTTTTTGTTCGAGGTCTGCGGTAGACATGACGCTAAACACGCCCGACTGGCTATTAATGCGTTGTTTGATGATCCGTGGTCTGATCATCTTCGTTTCTTGTACATCGAACGGATGGGTTTGCTCCATATCCAGATCAAAATCGCTGCTGTCTGCCATCAACAGCCATACCAAGGCAAAGTCATTATCGGGTGGAATGTGTGCATCTATCGGTGAGGTTGCGAACCACAACGCTGTAAGGGCATTGTTGGTCCAGTCAAGCAGCCGCGTGGGGAGGCCAAAATGCTGGCCTATGGTCAGGTAGTCCCAGTCGTCCATCGCGCGGAGCTGTTCAATAAGCAGCGGATTGGTACGCTTAAATTCAACGAGTAATTTGCGCTCAACAGCAAGAATTTCCCCTTTTGCCCTGAGCCTGCAGATCTTGGGTAGCAGGGGAGAGTCCATAACTTGTCCGCGGAATAAGAAATCTTCAATGTGTCCTGCGGACATTCGCTGCGCCTTCCGTTCTTTGATCAGTGTCAGGTAATGTTCAATGCTACTTACTTCTACAGTTTGCATATGTGCTATCCCTGAGAATTCATATTTCGCCTGCCGGCGGCTATGACAATTCTTATAGGCCTGACCCGCTCTTTATCAGCAGCGGATATTCGGCGTATCCCCCGCCGGGTTACATGAGTTAACGCCGGTCAGCGACATACTGTTCAGTTTAACAACGAAAAAAAAGACAGCCGGGAGAAAGGGGCTATGTTCAATGAAAAACAATAGGAGGCCCCCCGGTCATGTGATGTTGCACAAGAAATTATTCCTGCGACAGGGGCAGGGTAATATAAAAAGTGGAACCTTCGCCGGGAACGCTTTCAGCCCAGATCCTGCCCTCATGCCGGTTAATAATTTCTGCGCTCAGATAAAGTCCGATTCCGAAACCGGCAATGTGCTGGGTGCTTTCATTGGTTACGCGGTAATATCTTTCAAATAGTTTTTCAAGATCATGCGGTTTAATGCCGATACCCTCGTCTCTGACAGCAACGGTTACCTCAGTGGAGCCGGGCGTTGCCGAAACATAGATCTTGTGCCCTCTGCCCGAGTATTTAACTGCATTACTAAGCAGGTTGGACAGGACAGAACCTATTTTGTCGCGATCGGCATAGAGGATGATGTCCTGCTGCCCTGTGAAGGTTATTGTATGGCTATTGTTAATGATTGCGGTTTCATCTATGATGCTACCAATCAATTCGTAGAGGTTGAAGCGGGTCTTATCAAGAAGTATTTTTCCTGATTCCAGACGGGAAACATTCAGGAAGCCGTTGATCAGGCTGTTCATCTTTTTTGTCTGCACGATGATTTTGTCGACCTTATCCTGAAGAAATTCGTCATTGTTTTTTCGTGAATACAGACCCAGGATTTGTCCATACCCATTCAGCGAGGTCAGAGGCGTTTTCAGTTCGTGGCTTACCATACCGATAAAATCGTTTTTCCGCAGCTCGTCCTCCTTAGATTCTGTTATATCAATGATCACTCCGATTACGCCTGTCACATTTCCCTCACTATCAAGCTCAGCTTTGCCGGTAGAATTAAGCCACTTGCGTTTTCCGCCATCGGCCGGCTGAATCTGGTAATTCTCGCTGAATCGTCCCTTTGTTTCTATAGCCTTTCGAATGCCTTGTATAAGTGTTTCGCGGTGTTCAGGTAGGACAAGATTCACGCTATCTGAAAACATGAGTTCGGTTCCCGGAGGTAAGCCATGAATGCGGCTTGTTATATCTGATATGATCAGGTGGTCGGTACCCAGATCTGTTCGCCATGTACCCAGGTTAGCTGCGTCGAGTGAAAGTTTAAGTGTATCGGTAACCTTTTCAAGGCTCTGACGGGCAAGAACCTGCTCGGTTACATCCGCCGCAACGGCGATCATACCTACAATTTCATTGTCTTCGCTTCGGCGGGCTTCGACCGTTAAATGAATATAGGTGGTCTCTTCTATACCCCCCTTGGTTATGGTTACCGGTATTTCGCCAGAAACGAACCGTTCGCCGGTCTGGTAAACCTTATCCATGATTTCGCCGAAACCCTGTTGCCCCAAGTGCGGCATGACTTCCAGTAAAGGCCGTGCAAAGCTTTCCGCTGCGGTTACTCCCCAGTACTGAAGCATCCGCTCATTCGCAAAATCAATTATATGCAGCGCTGAGCTGTAGATTGCAATAGCGACCGGCGCCTCGGTGAGTAATTCCCGTAACTGCCGTTCGGCATGGTTACGTGTTTTGCTGATTTTGATCTGTGCCCGGACTTTCGTTAACAATTCGGCCGCCGAGAAAGGCTTGACGAGATAATCATCGGCTCCCGCTTCAAGTCCGTCAATACGTGCTTCTTCGCCGGCACGGGCCGAGAGAAAGATGACCGGCAGGTTCTGCGTACCAGGTGTCTCCCTGATCCTGCGTAACATTTGTTTTCCGTCAAGTACCGGCATCATCATGTCGCTTAGTACAAGATCAAAATCCGATGAACGGATCTTGCGAAGCGCATCATCGCCATTCACGACAAGTGTAACCGAGAAATACGGTTCAAGTAACCTGTTGAGATAGGCACGCATATCGGCATTATCGTCTACAACAAGAATGTTGGTTTCTTTGGTTACAGACAAATCCTGATGCGCGCTCATAGTGCTGTTTGCATTCGGATTGGCGTATTCAGCGCCGGCATTATCCTGCAGCAGGTTGTAGGCCTCCTGGATAAACGCACCTTTCAGGGCAGTTGTATCGACAGTTTTTTCTGTCGTAAGCATGTGCGCCTGCGGCAGATGATCACTGCCCAGGGGCAATCTGACGGTAAATGTACTGCCAATGCCTTCGCTGCTTGCAACGGCGATCTCGCCGCCGTGAAGGCTGACAAGTTCATGCACCAGTGATAAACCGATGCCCGTTCCCTCATGCGTACGGCCTGCAGCGTTTTCTACCCGGTGAAAGCGCTCGAACATATGTGGCAGTTCCTTCTCCGGTATCCCGATACCGGTGTCTTTAACCTGCAGTACAGCATGATTGCCCTGCTGGCTGAGCGCCACGGTAATGGTCCCTTTCAGGGTATATTTGAACGCATTTGAAAGCAGGTTCAGGACAATCTTTTCCCACATCTGCCTATCAACAAAACTGGGTGATGTCAACGTTTCGGTCTCCACCAAAAGCTGCATTCCCGCTTTCTCGATGATTGACCGGAAACTGCTGGCCAGGTCAGCAGTTAACTCTGCCAGGTCTACTTTCTGATATGCGGCCTGAGCACGCCCAGCTTCAACCCGGCTATAATCCAACAGGTTATTCACAAGTTTAAGTAGCCGGAGCGCATTGCGGTGCGTGGCCTCGATTGGCTGTTTGAGCTCATCTTCCAGGGGCTCGCGGCTAAGCAGATCTTCCAGCGGACCAAGCATAAGAGTAAGCGGCGTGCGGAACTCATGGCTCACATTGCTGAAAAATGCGGTTTTGGAACGGTCTATTTCTGCCAGTGCCTCGGCGCGTTTCTGTTCCTGTTCATACGCGTAAACGTTCGAGATCGCCGTGTTATAGGTGTTAAGAAGTTGATCGTAGAAGTTAAGATAATCCTGATCCAGTGCCCGCCTGGCGCTCACACCGGCAATCATGAATCCGTAAGGCTCTTCCTGACCCGAAAGCTTGAGCGGCAGGATAACAGCCGAATGCGGAGGTTCTTCATAGGGGCCACAAACGAAAGTGCCAAAACGCCCCGCCAGATCGGTTACGGTTTCCATCTTGCCAGAACGTGCGCAGGCATCGAGTGGCCAGGCTGTATCGTTACCTGGCGCGATATGTACAGGGCTTAGCGCAGAGCAGTCACTAATGCCGGCGGCGCTTATCAGTCTGGCCCCGGTCTCTCCCAATTGATAAAATAGCAGGAAGGGAATATCCAGGTTATATTCATCATACCGCGCTACTGTAAGGCTCCCGATCTCTTCAACAGATTTAGCCTTAACAATGGCAGCGCCCAGATCGCGTAGTGCCTGCGTACGGCGGCCGCTGAGAATCTTGACCGTTGTCTCGGTAATGGGATGAAAGATACCACCCACGCCACCGGTCTCATCACGTATCGGCGCAAATGAGAAGGTCATAAATGCTTCTTCCAGATAACCATAGCGGTCAAGAAACATACGCTGGTCGTTGATATACGTGCCTTCGCCATGTTCACCGCGGGTAAAGGCATCACCAACTACCGGCAGGGCCGTTTCCCAGCAGATCCGAAAGTTCATACCCATAGACTCGGGGTGCTTGGCACCACAGATGGGCCTGTAACTGTCATTGTAGATTTGAATGGTTTCAGGACCCCAGGCAATCAGGATAGGGAAAGTCGAAGACAGGCAGAGGCTAACCGAGGTGCGAAGACTTTGTGGCCAGGATTCTATTGGTCCCAGTGCAGTCTTCGACCAGTCCATAGACCGGATCAGTTTACCCATCTCACCACCTCCTGATAAAAACTGCTCGGTGCTTTCTTGTTCGCGTAAATTCATCTGTAAAGCCTGGTGGCTATCGCCACAAAGATAGAAAAAACAGGCAGTCCAGCCAGGTGGCAGGAAACAGCATCAGATTTTATGTACACAAGCTGGGAATAATGGACAAAGCAATAGTGGTCTCTCCAGATCTGGTGTACCTGACCAAAACAATGAACGGGATATTCCCCGTGCGGAATTCCACTTTTTCCCGACGATACGCCGGCTGTCAGAAATGCAACTATGCCCGCTTAGTCCAGATCCAGCGGTAACCTGATGTAAAAAGTCGACCCAATTCCCGGCTCGCTTGTAACACCTATTTCACCTTTATGCAGGTGGATAATTTCGGCACTGAGATAGAGACCAATACCAAAGCCTGAAATATGCCGCGAATGGCTGGATTCAACACGGAAATACCTGTCAAAAATCCGCTGCTGATCTTCGGGTGTAATGCCCATGCCCTGGTCGGTTACACTTACCGTGACATGCTTTGAACTTTGCTGGCAGTTTACCGTAATATTAGTGCCGCGGGCAGAATACTTTGCCGCATTGCCGATCAGATTTGATATGACTGATTCAATTTTGTCTGCGTCGGCGGTTATCTCAACCGGACACCCGGATTCGAATACGATCTGGTGACTTGTTGTTGTCAGCGCAGTTTCCTTTATGATTTCTTCAATCAGCGTTTGCAGGTTGAACCGTGTTTTCTCAATTGCCATTTTTCCCGATTCCAGCCTTGAGATATTCAGAAAACCATTGATCATGGCTTCCATCTTCTTAACCTGTACGCCAGATTTTTCTATAGTATTTTTTAGAAACTGGTCTTCGCTGGTTTTCAGCTTCTGGCCTGTAACCTGTATAAGCGCCTTGAGGGAGGTCAATGGCGTTTTCAGCTCATGGCTGGCTATGCCGATAAAGTCATTTTTTCTCTGCTCGTCTTTTTTCTGCTCGGTAATATCGAGAAGAACGCCGCTGAGTCGGATGGGCTCTCGGTTCTCATTAAACTGGGCCTTTCCTTTTGCCCTGACAACCCTTGCCACTTTATCGAGCGGATTGATAATCGTATAATGTATGTCATAGTCTCCGCCTGAAGCGTAAGACATCGCCGTATCAATGGCTTGCTGCACCCGTTCCTGGTCTTCTTCAGCTATGGCAGCGACCGCTTTTTCAAGCTCGATCTCGTCTGCAGGCTGCAGCCCAAACCAGGCCTTAGTCATATCGTTACCTGCAAACCTGCCGGTATTAGGATTCAGGTCAAAGGTTGCAAGACCGGCTGCATCGATTGCGAGCTGGACCTCGGCCTGGCTAAGTTTGAGTGCTTCGTTCAGCGCGTTTAGCTCTTCGTTTATACCCGCCTGAACGTTGTTTGCCGATTGAAGTTCTTCGTTTGTTGCAGCCAGTTCTTCGTTGAGTTGCTGTACACGCTCCCTGGATACAACCTGGCTCGTCACATCAATGGCAGTCACGATCACACCGATAATGTTTTCGTGTGCGTCGCGGTAGGGCTGATAAACAAAATCAAGATAAATCGTTTCCAGGCTGCCGTTTCTCAGTAGTGAAACAGCTCTTTCCTTGGCCTCAAAGGTCTGCCCGTTGTTATAAACGTCGGCCAGCAGCTCTTCCAGGCCCTGTCCTTTGGCCTCTGGCAGTGCTTCGAAGATAGGGTGGTTCATCATTTCCTCACGGGATTTTCCCCAAAGGGTGATCATCCTGTCGTTAGCAACATTTACATTGTATTCTGCACCAAGCAAGATACTTTTTGCCACCGGAGAGCGCATAATGATGTTATACAGGCTTTTCTGACTTTGCTCAGCCTGCAATTTGGCGTTAGCAAGATCAGTTACATCTGCTGCGGTATTCATTACGCCGTAAACCTTGCCGCTGCTGTCAAAAAGTGGCGTAAAATCGTAATTGAAGTAAAACGGCGTGAGTGTGCCGTCTACCAGCAGATCAACCCTTTCGTTTCTGGTGTGATAGGGTATGCCGGTCGTGTACACCCGGTCAAGGTGCTCGTAAACCCCGGTATCTGCAAGTTCGGGCAAGACCTCTGCGTATGTTTTGCCGATCAGGTCGCTGCCGCGGTTCCAGGTGTCAATAATTGCCTGGTTCAACATTTCTATGCGCATTTCGCGGCCAACATACACACCAATCGGAAAGGGGGCACTGTCTACCAGGCTCCTGATCTTTTGTTCGCTCATGGCAAGCTGCTCGGCGGTCTCTTCAATCCGCGTGCGGCTGTCAATCAGTTCTTCATTTGTCGATGACAGCTCTTCGTTCACGGCCATCAGCTCTTCATTAAGCGCCTGCTGTTCATGCTCGCTGTCCTGCAATCTGGCTGTACGTTCCAGAATGCGTTGTTCAAGCGTTTCATTGAGAATGGCAAGTTCATCCTGGGCCTGGTTCAGTTCTTCATTTGTAGCCTGAAGCTCCTCATTACTTGCATTCAGTTCTTCGTTTATAGCCTGCAGCTCCTGGTAGGCATCATGGAGCCGGTTGTTAAGAACTTCGAGATCTGCCGTCTTTTCTTCCAGGAGTTTCCGGGCTGCAACATGCTGGGTAATTTCGTATTTGAAGCTTAGCAGTGCATCAATTTCTCCCGCTTCGTTGCGCAGCGGTTGGTAGACGACGTTAAAAAAATGGTCTTCCAGCTCGCCGCCGGCCTCAGCGGCCAAGGGTACGCAGATCTCAGTATCAATATACGGTTTGCCTGTGTGATACACCGAGTATAGGATCTGAACGATCGGATCGTTGCTGATCTCAGGTAACGCCGCCAGCAGCGGCATACCCAACACTTCCCGGTGTGGAAAAAGCTCCCTTTTATACTGTGGGTTGATGTATGAGTAGGTCAGATCCGGCCCCCGGAGAATGGCAATCTGGGCGGGGACTGCATCGAACAGAACTTGCATGTCACTGTCGTGCTGGCCGGTTTCCGCATCTTCTTTCATGCGAATCGTTTCTGCCGATTTATCCTGCATAGCGTCTCCTGCCGGTACGGAACGAATTTCATGGATCACATAGGCAACAGCACCGTCATCATCTGCAACCGGGTGGTTTAATACTTCTACCGGGGCGGTCGCTGGTTCGGAGAAGGCTCCAGGTATGGATAACTGCTCGGCGAACTGAGTGGTCACAACCTGCTGCAACGATTCAATTATCAGGTTTTTCGCCTCATCTGACCAGTTAAACAAGGAACCGGAAAAGACATCAGCAAGTGAACGGTTGGTAATATCCTCCCTGCTCAGGTTGGCGAACTTCAGGTATCTATTGCTGGCAGTAAGAATAGTTAGCTGCGGCGACAAGACCAGGTATTGACCTGGCAGGGTGTCAAAGATGCGCAAAGCAACAGGCGGCAATGCCGAACTGCTTGTATTATTCATAGTGTACAGGCTGAAATCGATAACGGCTGCAAAAGTACGATAAAATTGGGGATTGGGGTAGTTTAAGGTACAGAACCCTACCGGCTTCCAAATGATCTCACGAACTGGTCAAGGTTGTCATCTTTCGAAAGGCTGAATTTTTGTTTAAGCCGGTATCTCGCCATGCGAATACTTTTTGGCTCCACGCCCAGCCGAATAGCTATTTCCTTTGTGTCCAGTCCCATCAATATGTATGAACAGTATTTTAGGTCGAGCCGCGTCAAATTGTTGCCGCATTTTTCCTGCAAACTGTTGAAGAAGTTTGGATGCATCTGGCTAAGCTCATACTGCTGCTCATCCAATTTTTGGTGTTGGTTAACGATCTGACTGATGTGTTTGGCCGTAATTTTATCTTCATTATTCGGTGCCCGTGCTTTGAGCGAATCTAAAATGGCGTTCTTTTCCTCAATCTTCAGAACGCCAGCCAGCAGTTCTTTTTCCAGCCATTCCGTCCGGTCCTGAAGCAGCTCCTGCTGGGCCTCTAACCGGGCCTGTTCCTGTTCTTTTAGTGTGATCTGCAGATCAGACTCCTGTTTGGCAAGCACCAGGCGCTCAGCCTCCGATTCCTGCAACCGCAATTTGAGTGCTGCCTTTTGCATTTCCTGCTCAGCCAGCTGTTCCTGGCGGCGGGCTGCTTTGAGTTTGTAGTGATAGGAAAGAAGTAAAAAGCACAGGAAGAGGATGCTGACCGCGCCGATGCAGAGGTACAGCCAGCCTGATCTCCGGTTAAAACTTTCACGCTCCTTCAGATTTCTGATCTCGTCCTGCTGCCGTGCCGTATGAAACTCTTCTTCCATACGCTGAACTGTTGCCAGCTTCTCAGCATCAAAAACCTTTTTATAATAATCTATGTACCGCTTGTAATAGGCCAGGGCACTACCGGAATTGCCTGCGCGCTCAGCTACGTTGGCCAATCCAAGCATAAGTCTTGATCTGGTTAGATCGGCTCCCGGCGATAAACTCTCCAGTTCTGCAAGGCCGTTTAACAAAAAGGTTTCAGCTCTTTTGTATTCCTTATCTGCCAGGGCGTATTCGCTCAACAGACCATAACAATTTGCAATGACTTCATGACTCTTTGTCTTTCTGCCAATATTTAGTGCAATAGTTATATAAAATTCGGCGCTGTCGCGGAAGCTTCGCGGATGATATTTAAAATATATGTTGCCAAGGTTCAGTGCAGTAGCAGCGCCGTTACTTTGGATGTAAATGCGGCTTTTTCTTTCGAGATAATACTGCATGGCTTGTTTGTAAAACGCTTTTGATGAATCCAGCCATTTTCGCTGTGACAAGTCCCGCTCAAACTTTGACAGGAAACTATGGGCAACTGTCATGTAGCCGGTTTGTATATCATCCGGACGGCCACTTCGCCGGGCAGCCCACAAGCTTTTTACTGCATATCTGCGTTGTTTAGCGGTGTCGCTTCCGTAGGCATAAATGCTGGACATATAGTGATTGATCAGCGACTGATAACTGAATGCCTGTTTGTTTTGCTGTTTTTCTGCAAGCCCTGCTGCTTTGAGCAAGCTAACCATAGCTTGTTCATTGTTACCAACGACCAGGTCGAACCAGCCGCGGCGAAGCCATGCATAAGAGGCAGTTGCCGGATCTTTAGTTTTTCCCGCATACGTTACCGCCGTGTCAATATATTTTTTTGCCTGTACCTGCCCACCGCGCTGCATTGCTATATATCCCAGTGTTGCATAACAGAATGTAAGATGCGCCTTATCCTGGTTTTTGCGGGCCAGTTTCAGCGCTTCGTTCGCCGATTTGAGAGCGGATTCCGGATCTCCCTCGTACATGACCCGCGCAAGCATAGCCATTTTTACCGCCTGCTCCGTTGTTTTTGATCTGGCAAGGTCCTGCTTCAACGAATCCACGATGTAATCCTGCGCCTGCAGGATAGGGGAAATTAATAAGTTGAATAGGAAGATCAGATAAAGATAAGATCTGGATTCTCTCATTGCTGGCAGTCTTCGATTTACCACTATGCTATTGATAGCGTATGCACTTCATGTTTTGGTAGACGTTTTGTATACGCCGTTTTTTTCAGCTGTAGACACCTTGTAGTAGACATTTGTTTGATGACAGGATGAAAGTATTCGAGATTTGCTGACATCTATTTCACAAAAATATAAAGTTATGAAAAACAAAACACTGGCTATAGTAGCCTACATCACCATTATCGGGTGGATCATTTCTTACCTTGAGTACAAAAAAAGAGCAGATAAAGATGCCCTGGTCGGTTATCATCTGGAACAATCCCTCGGACTGATCATCTTATCGGTCTTGCTGGGAATTGCGTCGTCTATTGTAGTTGCCATTTTGCCGGGCGCCTATATCCTGTCGCTGGTCGTTAGCCTGGGAACATTTATTCTGATGTTACTGGGTATCATAGCAGCAAATAATGAAGCGAGAAAACCGCTGCCGCTCGTGGGCAAAATGTTTGAAGGCAAGTTTGCATTTCTCCAGCCAGAGGTGCAGGTTCGAAATAGCGCCAGGCCTTAGCGTGGCAATCAGTTAATTGAATTTTAAATCATTCACTATAAAAAAGCTGCTTTTATTTGCTTGTTAAGTTTGTGTATTGCCCCTCAGCCATATTCTCAATCATCAGAGAAACGCAGCTATTCTGACCATTTTTTTGCGGTTGACTACAGTGATCTTTACGGTAATGCTGTGCTTTCAATAAGTCGTGAAGAGCTGTCTATTGATGGCGCTGCATTTAAGAAATAAGAAAGCACAGAAAAGGGGAAAGCCAGCGGACAGCCGCTGGCTTTCGTTTTGAATGCATAGCGTTAAACTCAAATAGCCATATAACATATAACTGCAGACAACGGCTACTACATTTTCATCAGCCCAATTCCATATTCATTTTAGAATTATCGGTCAACAGGCGATGTGACGCTAGCCCGGACTGATGATTTACCCAGACAGTCCTTTCTGTTACCATTGCTGCCGACGGCATGTTAATTTCTTTAGCTGAGCCTTAGGCTATCACATATGCCGGCCTGGGAAATCGCCGTAAAGAAAATGCGCGTATAGTCAGGATTACCTCCGCACCGTCCTCCGCTCTGCTGCGGCCGTCGCTTCGGTGATCCCTTGGGGGAGGGCTTCATCAATAAACGAAGCTGTCGCTATCGCGCCATTTTTTGTTTTCCGGCCCTTCCGCTTCAAGCCGTGCCGGCTGGAGAAATTGCCGTAAAGAAAATGTGTGTGTAGTCACGATTGCCTTCGCGCCGTTCTCCGCTCTGCTGCGGCCGTCGCTTCGGTGATCCCTGGGGGGAGGCTTTATCAATAAACGAAGCTGTCGCTATCGCGCCATTTTTTGTTTTCCGGCCCTTCCGGGATCAAGCCGTGCCGGCTTGGCGAAATCGCCGTAGAGAAAATGTGTGTAGTCACGATTGCCTTCGCGCCGTTCTCCGCTCTGCTGCGGCCGTCGCTTCGGTGATCGAGGGCGTGGCGAAATCGCCGTAAAGAAAATGTGCGTATAGTCAGGATTACCTCCGCGCCGTCCTCCGCTCTGCTGCGGCCGTCGCTTCGGTGATCCCTGGGGGGGAGGCCTCATCAATAAACGAAGCTGTCGCTATCGCGCCATTTTTTGGATCAAGCAAATAATCTGGGGGGCAAGTTGGATTAAGCATAGATTTTCATCAATCTGAACATGAAGAACTCCACGTTTCTGACACCTCTGAATTGAGCCCTTAGTGCTTTGATCTTTGCGTTGAAA
>NZ_RXNQ01000011.1 GCF_004138205.1 Pedobacter sp. SYP-B3415 | reverse complement strand
AACTTTTTTTTTAAATCCATACCGGTAAGCTTACTTGCCTGACGAACAACCTCTTCAGCACAATCCCGTTCCAGGTATGCATCTGCCAAGGCAAGCTTTAGCTTCTTGATCTCTTTCTCCAGTTCTAATGTCCTGTCTTTTTCATCTTTCATCTCAATCCGAATTACTGTGTTAAGTAAATGAGCACGTCCAAACTCTCGCAGCCATTTCTGAATAGTGGCTCCGCCACTGATGTCATAACGACGTTTTACTGCTGAAATGCTTAAACCCTCTTGCTCGATCTCTTTTACTACTTTCTGCTTGAAGCTAATACTGTACCGAATCACTTTACGATTACTTTTTGTCATGATAATCCTTGTTTTAAGTTGATTAATGTGTCAACCTATTTCAGGACAAGACAGCCCAGTCTCAATCTCAGGACTCAAATCTCAAGACTCACCTTCACTTTCCAATACTAAACGCTATACCCATGGTATACCGCACACGAACCGGGAGGCCGTTGTTAACACCGGGAATCCATTTAGGTGATTTGCTGATGACCCGGATCGCTTCCGCATCGCAGGCCGCATTCAGGCTTTTAAGTACCTGCACATTACTTACCGAGCCATCTTTTTCAACCACAAAACTCAGTTGCACTTTTCCCTGTATATCTTCTGAGGGGTAACGAAGCGTGCGCTGGATATATTTTTCCCAGGCTTTTTGTCCGCCGACAAACTGTGGATAAACTTCCACCCCCGCGCTGCTGTAAACCTCATTATCTGCAGTTTTCGCGGGTGCGGACCCGGACCCATTGGTGGGTGTATCTGCATGCGGCAGCGCGATCTGAACATTTTCAAGGCCATCCTGGGTTACATTCGAGATCGCCGTGTTCTTCAACTCATCAACCGTTGGCGGCGTATCTGTAACTTCCTTATTTACCACTGCAATATTGCTGGTCCACTTTGTCGATTTTATTTTCTCTGAAGTTGACGAACGCTGTTCTGCAGGTTTCTCAACTTTTGGCGGTTTAAGCTCGTGGATCGGCTCGAGGTTAACAGTTGTAACCTGATCGTGCTTTACTTGGGCTTTCGGAAACAATTTCGCATAGATGACGGGGATAAAAAAGGCGCCGATGAAAACAGCAGATGAGAGTGTCAATGCAAAAAGCAGGATACGCGATGATGCTGCCCTTAACTGATAGGCACCATATTGTTTGTTGCGGTTGTTAAATACAATCTCGAGCCACTCGGTTTTGTACACATTGAATGCGGAGTTGAACATAGTCTAAGGTTTTGATTTATGCTGATGATGTCGGCCAGGATAATATTCCATACCCCCATCAGAAAAAAAATTTTCGGCAGCCCGCAATATACCCGAAAGCCTTTAACAGCATTTGTGAGCCTTTTTGCTGAAATTCTGAAATTTAGTCGCAGTTTCTAAGTGATTTTTGTTTGATAATGTTATTTTTGGCAAAAAAAACTAAACAATTAAATGAAAAGTCTTAGAACAATCGCATTAAAGGAGGCTCAAACCAGAATTTCACCTGAAGTAAAATCACCTTCGGCAAAAATTTCTGACTTTTTTGGCTTGAATGTATTTGATAAGAGAAAAATGAGAGATTTCTTATCAAAGGATGTTTATGAAAAACTAACCGTAGCTATCGACCAGGGCGAACTGATCGGGCACGAAGACGCCAATCAAATTGCAACTGCAATGAAAGCCTGGGCGATGTCGAAAGGCGCTACCCACTATACACACTGGTTCCAGCCGTTAACAGGTACAACTGCAGAAAAACACGATGCATTTTTTGAGCCAAGCTCTGATGGCGCAATCGAGAAATTCTCTGGAGCTGCGCTTGTTCAGCAGGAGCCGGATGCATCAAGTTTCCCGAACGGCGGAATTCGTAACACATTCGAGGCGCGCGGATACACAGCCTGGGATCCGTCATCACCTGCCTTCATCATGGAAAGCAAAGCGGGCAAAACACTTTGTGTTCCAACCGTTTTTGTATCTTATACTGGTGAAGCACTTGATTATAAAGCTCCCCTGCTGAAAGCACTGGCTGCGCTTGACAAAGCTGCAGTAGACGTTTGCCAGTATTTTGATAAAAGCATTACCAAAGTCAACGCATCACTCGGTATCGAACAGGAATATTTCCTGGTCGACGAATCATTGTTCAACGCCCGTCCTGACCTGGTTCTTACAGGTCGCGCGCTTTTCGGCCACATGAGCGCAAAAGGTCAGCAACTGGAAGACCACTATTTCGGATCGATTCCCGAGCGCGTATTCAGCTACATGGTCGATTTTGAAAACGAGGCTTTGAAACTGGGTATTCCTTTGAAAACCCGCCACAACGAGGTTGCTCCTTCACAGTTCGAGTGTGCACCTATCTATGAGGAAATTAACCTTGCCATTGACCACAATCAGCTGCTGATGGACCTGATGGAAAAAGTAGCCCGCCGCCACAATTTCCGCGTCCTGTTGCATGAAAAACCTTACGCAGGCATCAACGGTTCGGGTAAACACAATAACTGGAGCATGATTACCAATACCGGTAAAAACCTGCTTGCTCCGGGCAAAACACCAAAAAACAACCTGATGTTCCTTACCTTCTTTGTCAACACGATCAAAGCGGTACATGAGCATGCAGACCTGCTTCGCGCAAGCATTGCCTCAGTGAGCAATGACCACCGTCTTGGAGCAAATGAAGCGCCCCCGGCCATCATATCAATCTTCCTTGGCCAGCAGCTGAATGAAGTACTTGATGAGATCGAGCACTCAAGAATCAGCAAAAAGATCAAAGAAGATAACGCGCTTTGGCTGGGTATTCCAAAGATTCCACAAATTCTCCTCGACAATACTGACCGTAACCGTACATCGCCATTCGCCTTTACAGGTAACAAATTTGAGCTTCGCGCGGTAGGATCGTCAGCAAACTCATCAGCACCAATGACTGTTCTGAACGCTATCGTAGCAGACCAGCTGACCAAGTTTAAGGTTGAGGTTGATAAACTGATCAAAAAGGGTGATAAAAAGGATATCGCACTGCTGACAGTTATCAAAAAGTACATTAAGGAATCAAAAAATATCCGCTTCGAAGGAAACGGTTACAGCCAGGAATGGGAAGATGAAGCAAACCTGCGTGGTCTGTCGAACATCAAAACCACACCAAAAGCGCTTGATGCTTACGTAAGCGAAAAAACTACGGCATTATTTACCAGCACCAATATATTCAACAAACGTGAGCTTCATGCGCGTCATGAGATCATGCTGGAGAACTACTACAAGAAACTGCAAATTGAAGCCCGTGTTATCGGCGAGGTTGCAAACACCTCAATCATTCCAGCAGCAATCGCTTATCAAAACACACTGATCGAGAACGTTAAGGGACTGAAGGATCTCGGTGTAAGCGAAGAAGCGATCGGAGTTCCTATGGGTATTGTCAACAAACTTTCGGAGCACCTTGGCCTGGTAAAATCGAATATCGATTCGATGCTTGAAGAGCGTAAAGCAACCAACAAAATCGAAGACACCCGTGAGAAATCAATCGCGTACGATGAAAAGGTTAAATCGTATTTCGAAACCATCCGTTACCACGTAGACAAGCTTGAGCAGATCGTTGATGACAGCGTTTGGCCATTGCCAAAATTCAGAGAACTGCTGTTCCTGAAATAAGCTGCAGACGTTTAATTTTTTATAACCCCGGGCGCTGTGTCCGGGGTTATTTTTTTGACCATTCCATGCCGAAAATTTTATCTTTGCAGCAACATGAGCGATAACCGTTACAACCAGCGGGGCGTTTCTGCCTCGAAAGAAGATGTGCACAATGCCATTAAAAACATAGACAAAGGAATTTTCCCTAGAGCGTTTTGTAAGATCATTCCCGATGTACTTGGTAATGATCCGGAATGGTGCAATATCATGCATGCAGACGGTGCAGGAACCAAATCATCGCTCGCTTATGTATACTGGAAAGCAACCGGAGATGCTTCCGTCTGGAAAGGTATCGCACAGGATGCCATTATCATGAATCTTGATGATCTCATTTGCGTGGGCGCTACAGATAACATTTTGCTGTCTTCTACCATCGGGAGAAATAAAAATCTGATCCCGGGCGAAGTTATTGCCGCCGTGATAAACGGCACCGAAGAAATTCTTGCTGAGCTGCGTGCACTCGGTATCTCTATTTATTCAACAGGGGGTGAGACCGCAGATGTAGGCGATCTTGTCAGAACAATCATTGTCGATTCTACGGTGACCTGCCGCATGAGGCGTGAAGATGTGATCAGCAATGACCGCATCAGTGCCGGTGATGTGATCGTAGGACTTGCTTCGAGCGGAAAATCATCGTATGAGCAGGAGTACAATGGCGGCATGGGCTCAAACGGACTTACTTCGGCCAGACATGACGTGTTCGGCAAAGCTGTAGCTGAAAGTTATCCTGAAAGTTATGATCCTGCTGTACCCTATGATCTGGTCTTCTCGGGCAGCAAAAAATTAACTGACCCCATCCGGGTGGAAAACTTCGGTGAAATAACTGCCGGAAAACTGGTGTTGTCGCCAACACGGACCTACGCACCCGTTATCAAAAAAATCCTTGAAAACGGTCGCCAGGGTATCAACGGCATTGTACATTGCAGCGGAGGTGCGCAAACCAAAGTGCTGCATTTCATCAATGAAGGCCTTCATGTTGTAAAAAACAATCTTTTCCCAACCCCGCCTCTCTTCAAACTTATCCAGGAAGAATCAGGAACCAGCTGGGAAGAGATGTACAAAGTGTTCAATATGGGACATAGAATGGAACTTTACGTATCACGCGATCGTGCAGACGAAATCATTTCAACCGCAAAAAGCTTTGGCATTGATGCACAGATCATTGGTTTCGTTGAAACTTCTACCGGCAAGTCGGTCTCGGTTGAAGGCGAACATGGAAAATTTGCCTACGAAAGTTAAGGCTTAACTATTTATAGCACAAGCTGTTGACTATTTTTCGAAATTTTATTTGGCAGATATCATTTAATTTGCGACTTTTGAAATATTATTTGGCAGCAAGCTAAATATAGTCAAAACTCAGGGTTTTGATTTATAAAGAAGTGGCGAGAGACAGGCTCCCAGACCCACTGGCAACCCTCCCGATAGGAGAAGGTGCCAATTCCTGGTCCGACAGAATAATTTGCGGACAAATATAAATTGTAACACATGAAAGCAGTATTTTTTACATCCGCTCTATCTCATGCCCCGCTACACGCCACGGGCAGCCACCTCTACGCTACACAAGGTTTTTGTAACGCTCAGATGTTCTGTATGCACTGTTGCATGCAGTAATCTGAAAATCTTCCTTTTTGTTATTTAGAATTCAAACCGGAAGGCCCTCCCAGGGTACATCACCGCGCAACATGCGCAAGTCGTTTACTATTTACAAAAATCAAATCAACCATGTCTACATCATATAAATTCGAAACGCTTCAAATCCACGCCGGCCAGGAAACCGATCCCACAACCGGATCGCGCGCCGTACCTGTTTACCAGACAACCTCATATGCATTTAACAGCGCGGAACATGGCGCGAATCTTTTTGCGTTGAAAGAATTTGGTAACATCTATACGCGGATCATGAATCCAACTACTGATGTTTTTGAAAAACGCGTAGCAGCCCTCGAAGGAGGTGTGGCTGCATTGGCGGTTGCTTCCGGCCAGGCTGCTCAGTTTATCGCATTGCATAATATTCTGGAAGCCGGCGACAACTTTGTATCAAGCAGTCACCTGTATGGCGGCACCTACAACCAGTTCAAGGTAACTTTCAAGCGGCTTGGCATTGATGTCCGTTTTGCAAGCATCGATGATCTCGGTACGTTTGAGTCGCAAATAGATGATAAAACCAAAGCGATCTATCTGGAAACGATCGGTAACCCCTCTTTCAGTATCGCAGATTTTGAAAAGCTGGCAGCGCTTGCAGAAAAACATGACCTTCCTGTCATCGTAGACAATACTTTCGGCGCCGCCGGATACCTGTTCAAGCCCTTACAGCATGGCGCGCATGTTGTTGTGCAGTCTGCAACAAAATGGATCGGCGGCCATGGCACCAGCATCGGCGGCGTGATCGTTGATGGTGGTACATACAACTGGGGAAACGGAAAATACAAACAGTTCACCGAGCCATCTGAAGGTTATCATGGTCTTGTTTTTAATGACGTGTTCGGCATTGGTGGTCCGTTTGGCAACATCCAGTTTGCTATCCGCGCCCGCGTCGAGGGCCTTCGCGATTTAGGGCCTGCCCTCGCTCCTTTTAATTCATTCCTCTTGCTCCAGGGTCTTGAGACCTTATCCCTTCGCGTTCAGCGGCATGTTGACAACACCCTCGCGCTGGCACAGTGGCTGGAAGCGCACCCGAAAGTGGCCAAAGTAAACTACCCGGGCCTGGAAAGCAGTCCGTACCATCAGCTTGCAAAGCGGTATTTAAGCAATGGTTTCGGAGCCGTGCTTTCTTTCGAGCTGAATGGCGACAAGGCAGATGCAACCAGGGTCATTGACAGCCTCAAACTGATCACGCATCTTGCTAATGTTGGCGACGCAAAAACGGTCATCATTCAGCCATCAGCAACTACCCACCAGCAACTTGGAGAAGCTGAACAACTTGCCGCAGGTGTAACACCAAACCTGCTTCGCATATCGGTTGGTCTGGAGCATATCGACGACATCAAAGCCGATCTTGAACAGGCTTTCAGCCAGCTGGGCTAACCTGCTTAACCGGCACACAGAACAAAGAACAATGAGCACACAACAAACATATACGCATCCAAAATTATTCAAACTGGAAAACGGCAAAAAGCTTCGTAAGCTTCAGCTGGCCTACCAGACCTATGGAAAACTGAATGCCAATAAAGATAATGTCATCTGGGTCTGCCACGCGCTGACCGCCAACGCCGATGTATTTGACTGGTGGGAAGGCCTGTTTGGTGAAAATGCGTTGTTTAATCCCAAAGAGCATTTTATCATCTGTGCCAACGTGCTGGGCTCGCACTATGGAACAACCAGCCCGCTTAGTATCAATCCTGTCACAGGTCAACCCTATTATCTTTCGTTTCCGGCCATCAGCATCCGGGATATGGCGGGCGCCCATAAAGTACTGGCAGACAGCCTTGGTATCGGTACAATCAAATTGCTGATCGGCGGTTCATTGGGTGGTCAGCAAGCACTGGAATGGAGCATAACGGAGCCTGCACGCATCGAAAACCTGGTTCTTGTTGCAACGAACGCAGCCCATTCACCATGGGGTATTGCGTTTAATGAAAGTCAGCGCCTTGCTATCACTACCGACCGGACGTTCTTTGCAAACAAACCAGATGGCGGGTCAAAAGGTCTGAAGGCAGCCAGAAGTATTGCGCTGCTGTCTTACCGCACGTACGCCGCCTACAATGCCACACAGGTTGAGAGTGTGAATGAAAAAACAGACCACTTCAGGGCATCATCCTACCAAAATTACCAGGGCGAAAAACTTGTAAACAGGTTTAATGCCTATAGTTACTGGTATCTGAGTAAAGCAATGGACAGTCATAACGTAGGCCGGGGACGCGATAGCATTGCAGCGGCCCTCAAGCTTGTCAGGGCGAATACCCTGGTCATCGGTATTGAGAACGACTTTCTTTTCCCTGTTACCGAACAGCAATATCTGGCTGAGCATATTGACGGAGCCCGATTTGCTGTCATCCATTCCGATTACGGTCATGATGGTTTCCTTATTGAGACCGACACACTTACAAACCTGATCGGAAATTTTATCCGCGAAAGCGCAAAAAATAAAATTGTCAAATTACACAAAACAGCATAAAATGAGTAAGAACCTCAAAATCGGATTGTTTGGGTTTGGTGTAGTGGGCCAGGGTCTTCTGGACATTATTCAAAGCCAAAGCCTCAATCTGGAAATTGTTAAAATTGCCATCAAAAATCCAAAGAAAAAACGCAGTCTTGACCAGCATCTTTTTACGACAAATCACGACGAAATTCTGGAAAATGATGAGATCAATACCATTGTAGAACTGATCAACGATGCAGATGCAGCCTATCAGATTGTTACACGGGCGCTGAAAGGCGGGAAAAACGTGGTCTCTGCAAATAAAAAGATGGTTGCCGAACACCTTACCGAATTGGTTGAACTTCAGGAGAAATACGGCAGTTCATTATTATATGAAGGTGCTGTATGCGGCAGTATTCCTATTATCAGAAACCTGGAAGAGTACTATGACAATGAACTTCTGCACGCGGTAAGCGGCATATTCAACGGTTCTTCAAACTTTATTCTGTCAAAAATCTTCAACGAAGGCCTGAACTACGATGTGGCGTTGAAGCAGGCACAAGATCTGGGCTTTGCAGAAACTGATCCGATTCTGGATGTGGGCGGTTACGATCCGAAATACAAGCTGGCAATTGCTACCGCCCATGCATACGGGCTTTTCATAAACCCTGACCATATTCTAAATATTGGCATTCAAAACCTGTCAATACATGATATCCGCTTTGCCCGTGAGAAAAATTATAAGATTAAACTGATTCCTACTGCCCGTAAGGTAAGCACCAAACAGGTTGTCACTTATGTATTACCAAAACTGGTTGCCACAGATGACTTCTTGTTCAACGTTGAAAACGAGTACAATGGTGTAACCGTTCAGGCCGCATTTGCAGATAAACAGTTTTTCTTTGGGAAAGGTGCTGGCGGGCATCCTACCGGCGCGGCAGTACTGTCAGACATTGCGGCACTGCGATATGATTATAAATATGAGTACAAAAAATACCACCAGAAAAACGAGGTAACACATACAGGAAATGTATTGCTCGAAGTTTACCTGCGTTACACTGATGAAGATCTGCTGGAGATTCTGGCTTTTGATGACATCAGCGAGCGGCATTCATCGCACAGCTTTAAATACGTGATCGGAACGGTGAAACTTGAAAGCCTGATAGCCAACCGCGAGCTGCTGCTTGAGCAGGATGTGTTTGTCGCCTACACGGGAAGGCAGATTTATAAAGAAGAGAAAGTTGCCTCGGCAAGTTTTGCCGAAGCTGTTTCATAGTTAACTTTTATTTGTTTTGTTGTTAGCAAAAAGCCGGAGCGAGTCCGGCTTTTGCTTTTGGACCATAGTCTATTGTGACTCCGGACCCAGATCTGTTTCTTCGACACTAGGGTTCTCTGTTCAGATCCCATTGTTCCAGGTAGTCAGCTACCCGCCTGACGAACATGCCGCCAAGTGAACCGTCTACCACACGGTGATCGTAGGAAAGGGACAGGAACATCATATGTCTTATTGCAATCACATCGCCGTGTTCGGTTTCAAGGACTGCCGGTTTTTTCTTGATGGCACCGACTGCAAGGATCGCTACCTGCGGCTGGTTGATGATTGGTGTACCCATTATATTGCCGAAAGAGCCGACATTGGTAAGCGTAAATGTTCCGGCCTGCGTTTCGTCGGGCTTAAGTTTTGACACCCGGGCCCGGCCAGCCAGGTCGTTAACAGATTTTGTCAGGCCGACCAGGTTGAGCTGATCAGCACGCTTGATGACCGGAACAATCAGGTTACCACTTGGCAGCGCCGTAGCCATGCCAATATTGATATCTTTTTTGCGAATGATCTGCGTTCCTTGTACAGAAACATTGATCATAGGAAAATCTTTGATTGCCTTGGCTACCGCCTCGATAAACAGCGGTGTAAAGGTGATTTTTTCATTTTCACGCTTCTCGAAATTCTTCTTAACCTTTTCGCGCCAGAGCACCAGATTGGTAACGTCTGCCTCAACAAACGATGTAACATGAGGTGCCGTCTGTTTGCTCATAACCATATGGTCGGCAATCAGTTTGCGCATCCGGTCCATCTCAATAATTTCGTCTGTGCCGGAAACAGAGGTTGCATGCTGGACAGGCGCATTTCCCGTTGGCTGTGCAAACCGTTCTTCGATCTGGCGAGCCGGCGGCGGTGGGGTTATCGTTATTTCCGCAACCCGGGGTTTATCCTGAGAACGGGTTTCGATATATCTGAGAAGGTCGTCTTTAGTCAGCCGGCCTTCAGCACCACTTCCCCTGATTGCATCAAGTTCGGTGATTGATACGCCTTCTTCGGCTGCAATGCTTTTTACCAATGGCGAGTAGAATCTTTCTGAACTGTGCGGCGTTTCGGGCTGCTCTTCACGCCTTTCCAGCTGTGAAATCCCCGGCAGGTCGTCGTGACCGGCTTGTGTTTCAACTGCAGGTTCGCTGGCAAAGGGATTGTGCGCAGGTTCAGATGAAGCATCATTATCAGTTTCAATGATGGCGATTACCGCACCTACCTGTACAACTTCGTCTTCAGCAGCGAGCTGTTTGACGAGCTTGCCGGCAACCGGCGAAGGGACTTCCGAATCGACCTTATCTGTAGCGATCTCGAGCACGGCATCATCCATACCGATGTTATCACCGGGCTGTTTCAGCCATTTGATCACCGTTGCCTCGGCAACGCTCTCTCCCATTTTTGGTAACAGTAATTCGTATTGAGCCATAAGATCGTTCTCGTATGTAAACAACTAACGAGGGCAAAAGTAAGCTTTTCTGTCAATTAATTTTCCTCGCCCCGAAACAGATTCAGCAGCATAGTAAGTGCAGCAGCAGCAGATCTTTCTATATTCTGAGTCCGTTTGCTACCGAATTGGAAAAGTTTGGCCCGGCTCTCCTGCCTGTTGGCCACAGCAATCCAAACTGTTCCAACCGGTTTACCGGGAACGCCTCCGTCGGGACCTGCAATGCCGGTAACCGCCACAGAAAAGTCTGTTCCAAAATGTTTGATCGCTCCTTCCGCCATTTCGCGCGCTGTTTGCTCACTCACTTCTCCAAAATTTTTGATCGTTTCACTCTGCACACCGAGCACGGATTGTTTCAGTTCAGCGGCATAAGAAACCACGCCACCCTTGTAGACTGCAGAGCAGCCGGGATGTTGCGTAATCAGATGCGCAATGTAGCCACCTGTACAGCTTTCTGCAGTTGAAACTGTCATTCCCGACTCTTTAAGACGGTCAATCAATGCTTTTTCAAGCGGAATATCCTGGTCAATGACCACAAATTTGCCGAGGCGATCTATGAATGCGGACGCATGTGCATCAGTTTCGGCAATAAGGGCAGCCTCGTCAGTGCCATGGCCTGATAACCGCAGGCGAACCTGCCCCAGTTTTGGCAGATAAGCTAGTTTAATATGCGGGGGTAATTGATCTTCGAGGTCGGCGATCTGTTCGGCAAGAAATGACTCTCCAAGGCCTGAAGTAAGAATGGTGCGGTGGTAGATAGCCGGAAGTGAGAAACGCTGTTTCAGCCTGGGCAGAATTTCTTCATCCATCAGGTACATCATTTCGAAAGGGACGCCGGGCATGGAAACAAATACACAGCCATCAACATCAAACCACATGCAGGGCGCTGTACCGTTTTTGTTTTGGATAACCGTACAGCCGTCGGGTACGTCTGCTTGACGAATGTTCGCGTCGAGCATCGGTCTGTTGAACTTTTTGAAAAAACCTTCTACATGCGCCAGGGTTTCCGCGTCGCGCCTCATGCCCATCCCAAAGTAAGATGCCAGTGTAAACTTAGTTATATCGTCTTTTGTTGGTCCGAGGCCGCCGGTAATCAGAACTAACTGTGCCCGTTTGCGTGCAGCATCAAGCGCTTCTTTGATGTGGTCTGCCTGGTCAGAAACGGAGGTAATCTGTTTAACCGCGATGCCCGCCAGATTGAGCTGCCTCCCCATCCAGGCCGAGTTCGTATCAACGATCTGACCGATCAGGATTTCGTCGCCAATGGTAATTATTTCGGCTAACATATGTAAGTAGGTTTAGAATCGGGTATAAAATGCCTTTCTTTTGCTCAACTTAAGATCCTGTAAGATAGATGCTTTCACTTTCAGATCTACAGAATAACTCTGGTACTGGCCAAACGGCGTCCAGCTGAAACTCAGGTCCCAGCAATGAAGATCACGATAGATCGAGATATTGGTCATGGCAAGGTCTTTTGCCTTGAAGTCGTAACCTGAGGTAAACTGCACCTTCCACTTTGGCGTTACATTGAAGTCACCGTTAAAGTTCAGCGTATTTGTAACAGTTGGCGTGGTCGAAAGCGGATTTGAGTACTGGAAAGAATATGAGAATGCAAAGTTCCAGGGAATATTGAAATCGACAAAGGCATTCGGATCACGACTGATCTGATTCAGTGCCTCAATCTGCTCCTGCGTGCGTGTTTCCGGCGCGGTCTGGTTTTTCAGGTCGTTCAGGTTTTTGTTCTTGCTTTTAACCGCTTCGGAGTTGAAACTATAATCAAATGAAAGTCCGAAGGTGGTAAGCCTTGGCAGCTTGCCGTCTTTCCACGTATACCGGTCAATAACACTTGTCAAACCCAGAGAATCGGTACGTACAGCGTACGGGCTGAAGTTTGCATTGTAGTTTACAGTCAGTTTCTCGCTAAGTTGCGAACGGCCGCTAACCGGAATATCGGAAAGTTTGAAATTTGGCGCAACAAAATTGTAATTTGCACTGACAGACAAACCCTGAATGATTGGTATCTTCCGCTCGCCGGTACCGGTTGTATCTTTCGACGAAGCGACCTTCATCTCCACCGTATTGTCCATTGAAAAGCCAAGTGAAGCAGCTTTCCTTGCTGACGGGCCGCCAAAAACTCCATTTTCAAAGATCGAATATCTGAGCGGCAAACCCTGAGCGTCTCTAACCGGCGTATTATTAATCAGTGGATTCACATCAGTATATCGCGCTTCCTTGAAATAACCTCTCGACGGATCGGTAAAATCCGGATTATAGGTCAAACTGAAACTTGG
Source organism: Pedobacter sp. SYP-B3415 (assembly GCF_004138205.1). Taxonomy (GTDB): domain Bacteria; phylum Bacteroidota; class Bacteroidia; order Sphingobacteriales; family Sphingobacteriaceae; genus Pedobacter. Next base: position 370,178 of record NZ_RXNQ01000011.1, on the reverse strand, counting down.
CGTCATAACGTGACGCAAGGCCCTTATTTTGCCAGTGCTTTTAAAGTTAGCCTGCGAATAGATCTTTGTCGACATACTGGTGCTCAGATTCCAGTCGCCGCCCCGGCGAAATCCGTTTACGGTGTCTGTTCTGATCAGATCCTGACCATTCTCCTGCTTAAAATAACTTTTATTGATGGTCTGAAGATACCAGTATTCATTGATTGAAGATGAGACCGTAAAGTTAAAATACCGCAGAAGGTTAAAATTCGTACTGATCGGGATACTATGTGCAAGCCCGTTTCTGAACCTGTTCAGCGTTTGCCTCTTAAACAGATCGTATTCTTTTACAGAAAGCGAATTACTTCCGCGAAGGCTATAGCCGACGTTGATTTTTTGAAGAATATTCGGATCGCCTACACGGTCTTTTTTATCAAAGGGACTGAAAGTAGCCACGCTGAAGTTAAAGTTCGGCAACTGCAGATCTACCTGCTGACTCTGCGTGTTCTGGCTATGTGCAAGGGAGGCTGTAAAATTGTACTTTCCATCTCCAAATACTTTTCCGTAAGATACACTGGAGTTCATGATATTCTGCGTGATAGCGCGCGGATCGTATGTGTTTGCCGCCGCAGAATTTCTGAAATAGCCGCTCGTTCCCAGATTAACCGATGCACTGAACGTTGTTCCGGGTCTTGCATTTGCGTTCTGCGAGTGGCTCCAGGACAGGTTAAAATCTTTCTGTTTAAGGTAGTCTGAAGCACCTTCAGTACCGTTGATCAGGTTGTTATATCTGAAGCTCAGATTGCCGTTGTATTTATAACGTTTGGTATAATTTGTCAGAAGGCTTGTTTCATAAGAACCCCTTGTAAAGATCGTGGCCAGCACCTTGGCATCCCAATAATCGTTCAACCCCAGGTAATAACCAAAGTCTCTGGCAAAGAAACCCCGGGTGGCATCCTCACCGAAATTTGGAAATATAAGTCCCGATGATCTTTTGTTCGGCTTTGGAAAAAAACCAAAGGGAAGCCCAAGCGGCAATGGTACATGCTCCACTTCAAGGTAAACGGGACCTGTTACGATCTGGCGTTCAGTAACGATCCCTTTCGTAATGTTGATACCAAAATGCGTATGCGGATAAGGAAGGTTACAGGTACTGTAAAGCACGTTTTTTACGTGGATTTCGTCATCAATCTGCTTCTTCGATATGCCACCCGAGAAAAAGCCGCCCTCCTGCTCGGTAAACGGGTTAAATACGTTTCCCTTGCCGGTTTTTGTATTGTAAAGCAGTGAATCAGCAAGCGAAGTACTTTGTCCTTCCATTTTAAAGATTGGCCGGCCCATATACTTCTTCGTTGCTGGATCATACACACCCCTGGCAAAAATCAGGTTATTCTTTGAGTCATAACGAATGTATTCAGCATCGAGCTCAAAGCCCTGATAATTCACCCTTGCTTTGCCGTAAAGATGAACCATTCCTGTCTTTTTATCAACCAGGGTAGAGTCTTCTGCCTTATATTCAACCTGCGAATCAAGTCCACCGGAAGCTTTTTTAGAAGTATCCTGAATGGTCTTCATAGCTGTATCGCCAGGCAACCGTACAACCTGGTTTGCCCTGCGCGACGTATCCTGTTTTCTGATGATCTGCTGAAAAAAAACAGTCTCAGACGCATACGAAAACTGACTAACAAGTGTTAATAGAAGTATTGTGCCCGAAAAAAGGATAGAATATTGGAGTTTCAAATTCGTGTACGAATGTTATTTTTGCATCAATGCTTAACCAAAAACGTTCAAAATTAATGAAAAATATACCATTGCCGGGACTTAATAAATTATTCGGATTGGTATTTTTAGGTGTCAGCACCTTTTTATCTGTAAACCAGTCATTTGCGCAAGATTACAAATTAAAAACCATTGTTGTAGACGCCGGTCACGGCGGCAAGGACGGCGCCACGCATGGCGAGTATTCAACCGAAAAAGCAGTGGCCCTGCAGGTAGCCCTTAAACTCGGAAAAGCGATCGAGGAAAAGTTACCGGGAGTACGTGTCGTTTACACGCGTACTGAAGATGTCTTTGTGCCGCTTTACGAGCGGATCGGTCTGGCAAATAAAGTTAACGCTGATCTGTTTATCAGCATCCACTGCAACGATATGCCGCTTCGTGCAACTTCTGTTATTACGGGTTATAAGACAGGGAAAGGCGGTAAACGCATTCCGATCAGGCAGACAACCTATAGAAAAAGCACTTCAACGCGCGGCACTGAGACCTTTGTATCAGGAAGTGGGCGTCTCAGCGAACAGGATGAGGTTATAAAACGGGAAAATGCTGCGATGCTGCTGGAAAAAGATTACCAAAAAAACTATGAAGGCCTTGAGGATCAAAATCCTGAGAATGATATCATCGTTTCCCTGATGAAGAAAAACAACCGCGTGCAAAGTCTGCGGGTTGCAAAATTCATGCAGGATGAATATGTAAAGGTGGGCCGGGTAAACCGCGGTGTACAGGAAAAAAGCCTTGCTGTACTTGCACGCGCAGGGATGCCTGCTGTGCTTACCGAGATCGGTTTTATAAGTAATCCTGAAGAAGAAGAATACATGAATTCGACCGAAGGTCAGGATGAAATTGTAAACTGTCTGGTTAACGCGGTCAAATCATACCAGAATAGTGTGGAAACAAAAGCCGTCCAGGTTCAGAATTAATTCCCGTTTACGCACCAGATAAAAACATTTCGCTGCTGAAATCCTTTTACAGTCAAAAAAATCAATGCTGACCAGATCTGTCAAAAACTTCAGTCTCGTTTTTCTCTCGATAACACTTCTCCCCCTCCTGCTCTTTGCGCAGGGCTACAAGGTGAAGACGATTGTGCTTGACGCCGGACATGGGGGACGTAAGCCGGGTGCCGCAGGTGCTTTTTCAACAGAAAAGGCTGTCGCCCTGGAAGTAACTTTGAAACTCGGAAAAAAGCTAAAAGAAGCATTGCCCGATGTGAGGATTATCTACACGCGGACAACCGATGTCGACGTCGATTTTCTGAAGCGTGCGCAAATCGCTAACAGCAATAAGGCTGACCTGTTTATCTCTATCCACTGCAATTCGATGGGCAACATCAAGGTTCAGGACGGGTACACCACATTGAAAAACGGCAAAAAGGTACCTAAATACCGTTCGGTAAGAAACAATGTGGTCAGAGGTGTTGAGACCTTTGTAGCGGGCTCGCACAGGCTTAATGAACAGGATGCAGCCATCAGGGAAAATGCAGATATCAAACTCGAGAAAAATTACAAAGAAAAGTATGACGGATATGACCCGAATGATCCGGCAACCTTCATCATCCTCTCCTTGTTTAAAAACGCCTTTCGGGATAAGAGTCTTAAACTGGCTAAACTGATTCAGTCCAACTACATAGCAGACGGCCGCGAAAGCCGTGGCGTCAAGGAGCAGGGCATTTTGATTCTGCAGCGATGCGGAATGCCAGCCGTTCTGTCTGAAATCGGGTTTATCTCGCATCCCGAAGAGGAAAAATATATCAATTCTGACAAGGGTCAGGACGAGATAACTGACGCTATCGTTAAAGCTGTCAAAACCTATAAGGCAGACCTCGAAGGAAAATAATTCCCAAATAATCTGGCCGCTTTTGCTATTTTTAAAACGAAATGAGAACTTTGGTGTTTACATCAAAACCGGACAAATTAACGAACTCCGCTTTGTGCCCAACCGGCTAACCGTTGGTTCTGGCAGGCACAGTCAGATTCGTTGAAGCAGCAGGATACGGTAGCCTGACAGAAATTAACTGTAGCTGCCGGACGGCCAATAACACAAATACATTACATGAAGATAGCAAACGAAACCAAGGTAGGTATACTCGCTGCATTCGCGATCGCGATGCTGATTATTGGTTACAACTTTTTAAAGGGCAACTCCATCTTTTCTGACGAAACCGTTCTTTACGCGCGTTATACAAAGGTAGATGGTCTTACAGTGTCGAAACCCGTACTTATCAACGGATTCCAGATTGGCCGTGTTGATAAACTTCAGCTGGAACCGAACGGAACAATTCTGGCAACCTTGAAGATCAAAGGTAAGTATGACATTCCAACAAACAGCGTGGCACGTCTTGAAAGCACCGACCTGCTGGGCAGCAAGGCGATCGTCATGGACCTTGGTTCAGGCAGTAAGTTTGCACAGGACGGCGATACACTGAACGCCAACGTTGAGAAAAACCTGATGGAATCTGTACAGCCGGTACAGAAAAAAGCTGAACTTATCATCGGGAAAATGGACTCGATCTTATCAAGTGTCAATTCGATTCTGAATCCGAACTTTCAGAAAAATATTGACCGCAGCTTTAACAGCATTGCAGCGACCCTCGCTTCGCTCGAAGGTACATCGAAAAAGGTCGATAATATGGTAGGAACAGAAGGGCAGAAAATTTCGGCAATCCTTGCCAATGTTGAGTCTATCTCAAGTAACCTCAAAAATAACAACCAAAAGATTACTTCAATCCTGAATAACCTGGGTTCAGTTACTGATCAGTTTGCTGCAGCTAACTTTAAGCAGACAATTGATAATGCAAACAAGGCGGTTGCCGATCTGCAAAGCGTGGTTACAAAGATTAATAGCGGACAGGGAAGCCTTGGCCTGCTGATCAATGACAATAAGATGTACGACAATCTGAATGCGGCATCAGACAACCTGAACAAACTTATTATAGACCTGAAGGAAAATCCAAAGAGATACGTCCATTTCTCGGTCTTCGGCGGAAAGAAATAAAGAAAAGGCCCGGCTCACACACCGGGCCTTTTTCATTTTCTTAAGATTTTACCTTAGGAATTGAAATGATATAAAAACACCGCTTCGCCGGTAAACGCGGGTTTTTTCTGGTCCTTAATCTCCAATTCAATAGCAATTGTTGATTTTGTTACCCCGCGAAGATTCATAATTCCGGAAAGTTTCACCCTGAGTCTTACCTCGCTGTCTACCACAACTGCCTGCCCGAAACGCAGGTTTTCTATCCCGTAATTGATTTCCATTTTAAGATTTTGAACATCAACAACCTGCTTCCAGAGATATGGAATGAGCGACAGGCTCAGATAGCCATGGGCTATCGTTGCCTTAAAAGGACTTTCGACGGCAGCGCGCTCAGGCTCAGTGTGAATCCATTGATGATCAAGGGTAGCGTCAGCAAACTGGTTAATTTGTTCCTGAGTAATCGTGTGCCAGGCCGATACGCCAAATTCCTTTCCTAAATGTGCTTCAAACTCCTGGTGATTTGTGATTACAACCATACTTCTGTTCTTTTATGTAGTTAATAGTGTTTCTTTGCCAAAAGGCGTTTCGGATTGAGCATGTTGCTGAGAAATTTCCGCTTCGATAGAAAATCCCATAATGCCCGGTTGCGGTCGTTTCCCTTTGCGCCGCAGTCTATATGAGCGGTTGGCCGCAGTAAAATAAGAAAGATTTTGTGGAACATCCGGTGGCTCAATACTTTTTTGAGTCTTAAAACCTGCAATTCCCAGATCACATGGCCCCAGATCTCGGTTTTGAGCGACTCGTCAGCTATTTTCAACTGCTCTCCTCTTACCTGCAGGTGTGCCTGTTTGAGAAAGAGAGCGAGCTCGAGCGTACGCTCTTTCGTGTCTTCAGACAAAAATCGGGCAAGCTCAGTATTGTTAGTGAGATGGACCGTCTGCTCACCCACCATCACCTCAAGCCGGCAATCATGCAAATAACAAGGTACTTTCATAGTGCAATTATCGTACAGGAGGAAATGATAACCAACGCTGCGTCCCGGCGCATGAAACCGACGCGACGAAAACCTGTAATCAGTGCATGCGAAAAACACACACGTATAATCACAGGCAGCTGTCCGTACCTCCTTCTACCCGCCGTTTTGAACACTACTGCAGCCATGGCGCAAGATAACAACAAATCCGGAGCCATCAGGAAAGGCTGGCTCATCAGACTAGAATTATCAGTAAAAGCTTTATATTTTTTGGGTGTTGATTATCTTTAGCCATGGATTATAGCGAAAATCTACCGCAGCTGAGTGCTGAAGAGATACGTGTTCTGGGATCATTAATGGAAAAAGCCAAGACCACCCCTGATTACTACCCGATGACGATCAACAGCCTGACGGCGGCCTGCAATCAAAAAACATCCCGTAAGCCTGTTGTAAATTATGACGAACAGACAGTGACCCTGACCTTGGATACGCTCAAGCGCAAGGGACTGATATCAACTGCAACAGGCGGATCAAGCCGGGCGGTCAAATTCAAACATAACTTTGCCATTGTGTTCCCGCTGCTGCCTGCGGAGGTGGCGCTGATCAGCCTGTTGTTTCTGCGCGGACCGCAGACACCGGGAGAGCTGAATACAAACGCGGGCCGCATGCACGAGTTTGAAAATCTGGATGAGGTGACGGCTATGCTGGAGAAACTGAGTCAGGATCAACCAGCCTATGTAAAGGCTTTACCAAGACGACCGGGACAAAAAGAACAGCGTTATGTTCATCTTTTTGGCGAGCAAAGCATGGAAGACTTTGACTTGCCGGATGAAGATTTAAAACCAGCTGCATCCGGCGCACTCGAAGCAAGGGTCACAGAGCTGGAGAATGAGCTGGCAGCACTAAAGGAAAAACTGGATGCGTTGTACAGTCAGTTAATGTAGCCGGCAGTATCTGGTCTACAATTGAAGCATATGTCTGGCCGCACATCATTATCTATGTGTGGGTATACATCAACGAGCTGATAACATTTTTGCGATATTTCGCAGAAAACGCTGCAGCAGGCTACTCTGCTCGGTAATAATTTCGGCCTCTGCCTGCATTCCATTTTTCAACGTGATGTGACGACCCGGCTCCTTGTCTTCAAATCTCTCGAAATTAACCTTTGCAATAAATACGCTATCCTTGTAAGCCACATCTGAAATGTACGTTAACCGGCCACGAATCATTCCATATTGTTCGAACGGATAACTCTTCATTTTCACAAGAGTCTGTTGCCCGATTCGAACCTTTCCCATATTGTACTGTGGGATTTGAATTTCGCCAAAGAAGTCCGTATTGCCCGGGTTAACAATAAAAAGTTCCTGACCAACGGAAACGTTCTGATTCTCCTGGATAATTCCTGCGAAGCTAATGCGTCCGGTAACCGGCGATTGCAGTACATGTGTCCGCAGCCACTCCCGCGTTGCGGTGATACATTGATTCAAAGACTGCAAAAATTTAGCTTGCTGTTCAGAGATTGTATGATCCAGGTCCAGGAGCTCTTTCTCTTTGGCACTATGGCTGGAAGTATTATTGAGCAGGGCGGTTTCTGTTTGTTCAAGTGGCTGTTTTGCTGCAAAATATTCGTTTTCACGCTGCAAAAATTCGCTTACCGAGATTACTTTTTTTGCGTATAATTTTTTATAAGCTTCAAATTCTTTCTCGCTGTTTGCAAGTACCTGCTGCTGCAGAGCTTGTTGTTTCAGCAACTGTTTCTTAAGCAATTCCACATCTCTCATTTCATTCGTGAGATATGCTCTTTTACTTAGATAGTATCCCTTACTTAAGGTGGATTGATATTGAAGATATTCCTGATAAAAAGTCTGATATTCTGTCTGAATTTCGCCTAGATTTAAGCGGACCGGGAGTGCATTCAGAACCTGTCGGTAATTGAGTACATCTGCTTGTAAAGTTGCTAGCACGGCATTAAGTGTCATGACATCCTGTGGATTTGCGTTGCTTTCAAGATAAGCCAATGACATACCCTGTGTTACGGCAGCACCTTCCCGGACTAATAGTCGGGTAATTTTGCCTGACTGTTTCGCCAGTACGATTTTAGGTGAATTTAATGAATTTATTTTCAAGCTGGTTTTCACGATATCAGGGTAGCTTATCAGAGACGAGAATAAGATAAGACCTCCAAGTATGCAAAACACCAGCGTAATGCCCCAGCGCATCAACCAGGCCGGAACGGCAGTAATAATATCGTTTACTTCATCGCTATGTGTCTCAAGACGAATTGCTGCAGGTGTAAAATTTCTATCAGGCATGACAACGTGTTTTTTTCAATTTCCGAGCTCAAGCTGGTTCTTTACTAATTCAAAATAGTCACCTCTAAGCGCAGAAAGTTCGGCATGGCTTCCTTGCTCGACAATGATACCTTTGTCTAGTACGATGATGTTGTCAGCGTTTTTTACTGTACTTAGTCGGTGCGCGACGATCACTACGGTACGTCCCCAAAAAAATTCTTCCAGGTTCTTCATAATTACCCGTTCGTTATTTGCATCGAGAGCATTTGTTGCTTCATCGAAGAAAATATATTCCGGGTTCTTATAAACTGATCGGGCAATCAGGATGCGTTGTCGCTGTCCCTGGCTCACGCCATTACCTTCAGCACCGATTTTCGTATGAAGACCCAGCGGTAGGCTATCGATAAATTTACGAATATTGGCAACATGAAGTGCGTGATCGAGCTTAACAGGGTCGGGTTTCGCATCGCCTACGGCAATATTTCGTGCAATCGTGTCAGAAAAAATAAAGCCATCTTGCATAACTACTCCACAGTTTGCGCGCCATGTTCGAAAACTAATATGATTCAGTTGGTTGCTCCCAATTTTGATCTCGCCGTATTGCGCCTCATAAAATCGAAGTAATAATTTCAAGATTGTCGTTTTCCCACTTCCACTCATACCAACGATTGCGGTAGTCTTACCTTCGGGAATAGCGAGATTGATATTCCTGAGAACCTGCTCATTTCCTGCTCCCGGATATGTAAAAGACAGATTTTTCAAAGTAATACTTTTGTTTGCAGGCAACTCGTCTAATAAATGATTGTCAAGTGGTTCCTCGTTATCCATTGAATTGATTTCATTCAGTCTTTCCATACTGATCTTCGCATCCTGCAATTGTTGCAGAAATCCCAGAAACTGCTCTATTGGGCTATTTAATTGACCTATAATATACTGGATTGCCATCATACTACCTAAAGTGAGGTCACCTTCGATAACAGACTTGGCAACTATGAATGTTATGAGGATATTTTTGCCTTCATTGATAAAGAAGGAGCCGGATTGCTGATATTGTCCAAGAGATAAGCTTTTCATTTGAAAGCGAAACAGACCCGCCTGTAAATGCTCCCAGTCCCAGCGTTTTTGCTGTTCACAATTGTTGAGCTTAATTTCCTGCATTCCGTGTATAAGCTGCACCACGGCGCTTTGGTTCTTTGCCGACAGGTCAAAGCGCTTGTAGTCAAGTTCTCTGCGCTTGCGAAGAAAAAACACCATCCATAACGTATATAATACACTACTGACACCAAAGATCAGAAAGATCGTTACATTGTAGTATGCCAATACAACTGAGAATACGATAAGATTGAACATAGAAAAAACCACATTGAGCGAAGATCCGGTAAGAAAGCTCTGAATCCGTCCTTGATCGTTCATACGTTGCATAATATCTCCCGTCATTTTTGTATCGAAAAAACTCATTGGAAGTCGCATGAGTTTGATAAGAAAGTCTGTGAGAATAGCAATATTAAGCCGGGTTGTTATGTGCAACAGTATCCATGAGCGTATAAAATCAACGCTCATGCGCCCTACAAACAGCGTAGTTTGGGCAATTAAAATGATGTAGACAAAGTTTAGATTCCTGGTATTTATTCCAATATCCACGACAGATTGTGTCAGGAATGGCAGGACGAGCTGCAACAAACTTCCGACAGCGAGGCCCACGAGCAATTGTATGAGCAATTGCCTGTATTGGAACAGGTAACGGAAGAGATAGCTGAAGCTTATCCCTTTATCATTGTCTCCCGCCTGATGATAAAAATCTGGCGTTGGATCTATAAGAAGCAAAATCCCCTGACCTTGATTATCATTGTGTGTACTAAACCAATGCTTCACAAACTCATCCTGCTCGTAACGGATAAGTGTCCTTGCGGGATCGGCAACATAATAGTTTCTTCCACTGATCTTATAGAGAACAACAAAGTGGTTCTGGTTCCAGTGAAGAATAGCAGGCAAATTGGCTTCCCGTAGCGTAGCCAATGTTACTTTACTACCAGTTGTTCGAAAGCCTATCTTTTCAGCAGCATCACTGATTCCGAGCATTGAAACACCTTCCCTATTCAGGCCACAGATCTCGCGCAGACGCTGGAGTGTATAATTGCGACCATAAAATTTAGCGACCATTCGGAGACAAGTCGGTCCGCAATCCATCCTGTCTGGTTGCTTGAAATGTGGAAATCTTCTCATAAGCAAATAGTCTTTTTATTGGCACTCACTCACCCGGCTTCAAATTGATCTTATATAGCAGGATTGGCTTAGCAAATACCGTAAGTCTTCTAGTTGATAAGGTTCAGGAAGTTTTCGTCCATTTATAAGGATCGTGGGTGTAGCTACTATGTTTGCCATGTCACACCATTCTTTTTGTTTCTGGGTCGCAACTTTTAACCCCGGCTCGAATGTGACGGGGTAACGTTTCGCCCAGTCCTCATATCTACCATGTTTTCTGGTATACCAGTCATTAAGAGCAGATTCCAGTTTTTTCTGGTCAGCCATTTTATTTAGTGCGGTGAAATGTTTGGTAACAATGGCCATCCGATCTTTGTCATGGTCTGCAGTCGCGAACACTACACGTATCTGGAGATCATCTGGCAATGCAGGCGCAAACTCCGGCCGGGCTTGAAACTGAATTAAAGTATGCGTTAAACGGTCTGTTCTAGACTCAAGATTTATGATGTAGGGAATGATCATGCCTGAAGAATATTAGTTTAAGAGATTTTTTTTGAGTAATATCTTCCTAACCACAAGCTGTAAGCTTATGCTGCTGCGTACACTGTAAAAATGAATGCACTCGAAACTTCTGAAATTTGAGGTCCGAGGATATTAGAAAATCTTATCCGGAACGATAAAATGAATTTTTTCCAAGAAATGTCAAGACCCTCAGACAGCGTATGACAGTAGACGATGCGTTTAGATCAAAGATGGGAGACTGCCCGCGAACAACTCTCGCAGGGTTGTTTTGATACTCAGAAAGAGTCGGCGGCCATAAAAGCGATAACATAGAGGGAGATTTAAGGATGAATTGATTTGTTTGATATACCTAAGATAACTTTCATCCCTGACAAATGCAATTTTTTCAGAATCTTTTTTGCGAAAGTCCCACCGCCATCATATGCGGACTCCAGGCCAGCAGTTCTTCATTGCGCTCGGTGACACGGAGCAGTTCAAACATCTTCTCTTTCTGCCCGTCATTGCCACGGGTTTCAAAATATTTGCTGTCCAGCCAGATCATACCTTCGACCGCGTACAGTTCGGGCGTTGCGAAGCCTGCTTCGGTCAGTTCAGCTTTCAGATCTGCCGGTTTGTGAAAGTAAGCTTTTGGCAGCATCCCCGGAATATTTTCTAAGGGTTCGTGCGTACCTGTTTGCAGTTCCTGCATGCACATTTCCCTGAAGCCTGGCAGATGGATCATACCGTTCAACAACCCAACAACGGTTGATGCGCAGTGGTTAATGGCAAAGGCAAGCAATACACCGCCGGGCTTCAAAACCCGCCTGGCCTCGTCAAGCGCTTTCAGCCTGTCGGCACGGTTCTGCAGATGATACAGCGGTCCATGCAAAATCACGAGATCAATTGAAGCGTTCGCCAGGGGCAGGCTTCGGGCTTCTGCTTCGATTGCCTGAAACGTTTTGCGCAACTTTGCCGCCTTTTTTTTCGCAGTTGTAATATGCCGGGTCACGGGATCGATCAGCACCACATTGTGTCCAAGGCCGGCAAGCCAGGCAGCATAAACACCCGGACCGCCACCTATATCGGCAACCGCTACACCACTCTCCGGCAAATAACGGCTGATGAGTTCCTTATTCCGCTCAAACTCCAGGGGACCGAGTCCCAATTGAAGCCTGGCCTCTTCAGAGCCGCCTGAATAAAAGCCGTCGATTTCCGGATCGATCAGTGATGTATTGCCCATAATTTTGCTTTAACGCACAAATAAAAGACATTCCGCCGGTACGGCAAAATGTGACGAACACCTGTATATTAGCGATCAGAAGATCAGGATGGCAAAAATCAGATTAAAAGACATTGCGCAGGCGCTCGGCCTCTCCGTATCGACCATTTCAAAAGCGCTGCGTAACAGCCACGAAATTGGCGAAGAAACCGCCCGGCGTGTACTCGACTTTGCGCACAGTCATCACTATTTCCCGAACCGTTTGGCAAAGGGGCTCAAAGAGGGCCGATCGGGAACCATTGGCGTAGTGGTATGTGCGATCGACAATACCTTCGTATCCGGCATGCTGGAAGGTATTGACCGGGCATGCCAGGAAAAGGGCTACCAGATCATGATCATGCAGAGCAAGGAGTCTTCTGTGCAGGAACAATCGGCAATAGAGCTTTTAATTGCAAACGGAATAGACGGCCTGCTGATCTCACCTGCGCTTGAAACCGCTGATTTCTCACAACTGCTCAGCGTGCAGCAGCGTGGCGTGCCGGTTGTGCTCTTTGACCGTATCAGCGATCGCATCCAGACGCATCAGGTCGGTGCAAACAACTTCAAAGGTGCTTACGATGCTACGATGCATCTGCTCGACAAGGGCTACAGAAATCTGGCTTATATCCATGCCGGTACCGAGTTGAATTTTGCCACCCAGCGACTTAGTGGTTTCGAAACAGCCTTAGCTGAACGGGGCATCCCCCCGGCACACTACCAGGTGGCCGAATTGAAGATTAACGCGGCTTCCGGGGTACCCGAAGCACTTGAATCTGCGCTGCAAAAGATGCTGAACGCTAAACAGGCTCCTGATGCCATCCTGGCCGGAAGCGACCAGATCAGCACGGCCTGCCTGGGCATCCTGACGCGTATGCAGATCAAAATCCCCTATGACCTCGCCCTGATTGGCTTTAGCAATACCCGCCTGGCAGACGTCTTCAATCCTCCCCTGAGCACCATCAGTCAGCCGGGCGAAGAAATCGGTTACCTTGCAGCGGTGAAACTCATCTCGCTGCTATCCGGGAAACACGGCCGGCAGGAATTTGAAACAGTTCTGATGGATACACAGCTGCACATCCGCGCTTCGTCATCTCTTGCTAGAGGTCGACGAGTTTCATCTTCGGAACGAGTAACTTCATGATACACCATGCAGTAAGATAAGCCAGCGCGCAGATCGTAAACATGATCGTATAACCCGTCTCAATGTGACCTAAGGCTTTGTAATGATCAAACAGAGTTCCGCCAAGCATAGACACCACCACGCCGCCCATGCCACCGGCCATCCCCCCTATACCGGTTACAGAGCCTACCGTTTTCTTCGGAAACATGTCTGACACCGTTGTAAAAATATTGGCAGACCAGGCCTGGTGTGCGGATGCGCCAACACCGATAAGCAACACCGGAAGCCAGAAACTCAGGTGACCAAGGGGCTGTGCGGCGAGTACGACAAGCGGAAATAAGGCAATAATGAACATGGCACGCATACGGCCGTCATATGGTAAATAACCCTTTTTGATAAAGTACATCGGAAACCAGCCGCCGCCAATGCTCCCAAACATGGTCATGCTGTACAGCACCGCCAGAGGAATCATAATATCTGTGCCGGTAATGCCATACTGCGACTTGAGATAACCTGGCAGCCAGAAAAGAAAAAACCACCAGATGCCGTCTGTCATAAACTTACCGATCGCAAAGGCCCATGTCTGCCTGTATGTAAGCAGTTTTGCCCATGATACTTTTTCCGCGCGCTTTTCTTCGTTGAGCGTAGTTTTCTCAGACTCCCGTGGCTCATCACTGTAAATGTGATCAAGCTCAGCCTGTGAAAGCCGTTTCTGTTTTTCTGGCTTGTCATAGAGCCAGATCCAGAAAATGAGCCAGAGAAAACCAACACCGCCAATAATAAGAAAGGCGCTTTGCCAGCCCCAGTTCACGGCGATCCACGGCACGGTCAGCGGAGCCAGAATGGCCCCTACGTTTGAGCCGGAGTTGAAGATGCCGGTTGCAAGAGATCGCTCCCGTTTTGGAAAATATTCTGCTGTCGCCTTGATGGCAGCGGGGAAGTTACCCGATTCGCCAAAACCCAATGCTGCGCGCGCTACAATAAATCCAAGCACCGACACAGACATGGCAGCTACGCCAAACCAGCTCAGAATATCCATCAGTCCCTCACCGAGGGGTATCGCAAACGCGTGGAGAATTGCACCTAGCGACCAGACGATCAGCGCCAGCGTATAGCCATTTTTTGTACCGAGCCTGTCAATGATCCGGCCGGCAAACAGCATCGATAAGGCATACACAAACTGAAAAGCCGAGGTAATAATCGCGTAGTCTTTGTTTGTCCAGCCAAACTGCTCCTCAAGCGTCGGATGGAGCAGACTGAGAACCTGTCTGTCCAGGTAATTGATCGTTGTGGCAAAAAACAACAGGGCGCAGACTACCCAGCGGTAGCTGCCTATTTTGGAATGGCTCATAATTTTTGGTCTGTCTGGTCAGAATGAAATCGTTTTCAAAAACTAAAATACGTTTTAGCGTTGTAATAGCAAATATCCTGGATGATTTTACCCAGCCAGGCACGGTCGTTGGGAAGCAAGCCTTTTCTCACATCTTCGGCAAAGATCTGGCATAAAAGCCGACGGAAATAATCGTGTCTTGAATAAGACAGAAAACTGCGTGAATCTGTGAGCATACCAATAAAACAGGAAATAAGTCCCATTGTAGACAGGCTGTTGATCTGCTGTTCCATTCCATCTAACTGGTCGAGAAACCACCAGCCTGAACCAAACTGGATCTTTCCGCGAATGCCTTCGCCCTGGAAGTTACCGATCATGGTAGCAAAAACCGCATTATCGGCTGGATTCAGGTTGTAGATGACTGTCTTGGCCAGCCCATCCTCACTTTCTAGCGCGTTAAACAGTTTGGAGAGTCCGGTTGCCTGCGGATAATCGCCGATCGAATCATAACCGGCATCTGCGCCGATAGCGGCCATTTTCGCGCTGTTGTTGTTTCGAATGGCACCCAGGTGAAATTGCTGTACCCAACCCCGGGCTGCATACGCTTTGCCGAGAAAAATAAGCAGGTGGTAGGTGAAAGCATCGGCATACTTTGCTCCTTCCCGGTCATCGCCGCTCAGCACCGCACGCAACACGCGATCCAATGTTTCAACATCGGCATCTACCGCAGGAATCTGGTTCAGGCCATGGTCTGAAATCCGGCATCCCGCCGAATGGAAAAAGTCGATGCGGTTTTCAAGGGCACTTTTTAACGTCTCGATATTTGTAATCCCGATTCCGGCGGCAGCAGAAAGTTTGCTGATGTAATCCCGGTAATTCTGCCCCTGGCCTAATGCGAACGATTTATCCGGCCGGAAAGACGGAAGAACTTTGGTGTTTAAATCAGATGCTGCCAGGCTCTGGTGGTGCTCTAAGGAATCTGCCGGATCATCGGTTGTTCCGAGCATTTCGACCTTGAAGTGGCTGAGCAGCGATTTTGGCCTGAACGCTTCGGTTTGCAGGAGTTCGGTTGTACGGTCGTACACCTGATCCGCATTTTTTTCGCTTAAAAGATCTGTTATGCCAAATGGATTTTTGAGTTCCATGTGCGTCCAGTGGTACAGGGGGTTCCGCATGGTTAACGGAACACAGGCCGCCCATTTCTGAAACTTCTCCCTATCTGTTGCATTGCCTGTAATGGCACGTTCTTCTACGCCCAGCGTACGCATGGCCCGCCATTTATAGTGATCGCCGGCAAGCCATATCTTAGAGATATTCTCAAACGGCGTATTGGCGGCCAGCACATCGGGCGGCAGGTGTGAATGGTAATCGATTACCGGGAGGTCCCTGGCATAATCCTGATAAAATTGCACAGCAAGGTCGCTTTGCAGAAGGAAGTTGTCGTTGATAAATGCGTTCATATTATTCTATTCCATAACGGCCGCTAACACCAAGTTCGAGTCCGCGCAGTTCGGCCAGTCCGCGCAGCCTGCCAATTGCCGAATATCCGGGATTGGTAACCTTTGCCAGATCATCAAGCATCTGGTGGCCATGGTCGGGCCTGAACGGAATGGGCTCCTGCCTTGTATCATTTTCGGCTACCAGTGCTTTCATAATGGTATACATATTTACATCGCCACCCAGGTGGTCGGCTTCGTAAAAGTTTCCTTCGTCGTCTTTGGTTACATTGCGTAGGTGGGCAAAGTATACCCGTGATTTCACAGCTTCGAATATTTCAGGCAAATGATTGGCAGCGCCGGCTCCAAGCGACCCGGTACAGAAACATACACCATTAAACGGAAGGTCTACCTTTTTCAGCAGGTATTCAAAGTCTTCCTTACAGCTTACGATTCTTGGAAGACCCAGGATGGGGTAAGGCGGGTCATCGGGATGAATGGTCATCTTAATTCCTGATTCTTCGCAGACCTCTGCAATTGACGACAGAAAATAGACAAGATTTTCCTGCAGCCCTTCCCTCCCGATGCGCTGATATTCTTCGATACTCGATCGGAGGGTTTCCATTTCTATATCGACCTCATTTGGAATTCCCATGAGGATATTTTTGGTCAGGGTTTGTTTTTCAGCCTCATCCATGGCTGCAAAGCGGGCCCGGGCGGCATCTCGGACCTTCTCTGAATAATCAGCCTCGGCGCCGAGGCGCTGAAAAATAAACAGATCAAAAACTGCAAGGTCGGTCCAGTTAAAATAAAGCGCTTTGGAACCGTCTTTCATCACCAGGTCGAGCTGGGTCCTTGTCCAGTCGAGCACCGGCATAAAATTGTAGCACACCGTCCTGATACCGCATTCAGCGAGATTTTTCAGGCTGATCTTATAATTCTCAATATACTTATCTGCATCGGGCCTCCGGGTCTTGATGGCTTCATGAACGGGTACACTTTCTACCACAACCCACTCCAGACCGGCATCTTCAATAATATTTTTTCTTTCAAGGATATCTTCCAGCGGCCAGATTTCGCCGTGAGGAACATGATGCAGTGCAGTGACCACACCGGTGGCACCTGCCTGCTTTACATCCTGAAGCGTGACCGGATCATTTGGTCCGTACCACCTCCAGCTTTGTTTTAATTTCATAATTGCGTTCTTATTTATACACCGCTGTAGGCGTTGAATCCGCCGTCTACAACAATGGTTTCACCGTTAACAAAACCTGACGCATCGCTTAACAGGTAAACGAGTGTTCCGGTAAGCTCGACAGGGTTGCCAAGCCTGCCATAAGGCGTATTGGTTACGAACTTCTGTGCACGTTCCGTGTACGAACCGTCCGGATTAGTCAGCAGATCCTTGTTTTGTTCAGTTAGAAATACACCAGGTGCAATCGCATTTACACGAACCTTATCGCCGTAGCGCTGTGCCAGCTCGACCGCCATCCATTTTGTGTACCCCTCTATAGCCGTTTTGGCAATGGTGTAACCCAGCACCCGCGTTATCGGCCTTTGTGCCGCGAGCGAGGAAATATTGATGATACTTCCTTTTCCCTGCGCTGCGATCACCTTACCGAATACATGCGTAGGAAGGACAGTTCCAAAAAGATTCAGTTCCACTGCCTGCCGGGTATCGTTCATGTTTGCAGCGAAAAGATCCTGGTTCGGCGCAATCACCGCACCGGGGATATTTCCACCCGCAGCATTAACCAGTCCGTCTATCCGGCCCCACTTTGCCAGGATTGTTTCGCGGGCGTCAATCAGGGCCTGTTCATCCAGTACATCGCAGATAAGCGATAAAGCGTCAGCGCCGGCTGACTGCGCAAGCGCTACACGTGCCTGAGCACGTTCCTCATTTCTGCCGACTATGGCAACCTTCGCTCCTGCCTGTGCAACGGCAAGCACGAATGCTTCGCCAAGTACCCCTGTTGCGCCGGTAATTACGATAACTTTTTCTTCCAGTGAAAACGGATTCTGATAGTTTGTCATTCAGCTAATATTTGGTTTTTCGCAGCGGATTGAGCCGTTACTGGTTTCAATTTTAAGAAAATAATCTCCTGCAAACCGAACATCCCGTTAAAATATTTACGAAAACGTTTGCGTAAATAATTGACGCGCAGCGTTGACCGTTTCGGCCAATTTCGGCAATTTTACGCCACACCAGATAACGCTTGCATGAGTCAGAACGAACGGATCTTAATTTTTGGAGAATTACTCTTACGGTTCAGCTCACCCGGCGATACCTTTATCAATAGCTCCAACCTCGCAAAGGTTTTTGTAGGCGGTGCAGAAGCAAATGCCGCTGCTTCGCTCGGTCAGTGGGGCGTTCCCTGTTCCTACATGTCAAGAGTACCTGAAAATGCTCTTGCCCGGCAGGCACTGGCTGAACTTGAGAAACGCGGCGTCGATACGGCCGCTACCTTGCTGGGAGGAGATCGCCTGGGGCAATACTTCCTATTGTCTGCCAATGGCCTTTCTAAAGGCGAAGTTGTTTATGACCGCAAATATTCGTCATTTTCTGAATTGCAGCCGGGAATGGTAGACTGGGAGACGGTTCTAAAACCTTACACCAGGTTTCACTGGACCGCCCTTACCCCTGCACTCAATGAGCACATGGCAGCAGTCTGCAAAGAAGCCCTTGAGGCAGCCCGAAAACTGGGTCTCAGCATTTCAGTCGACCTTAATTACCGGAACAGGCTCTGGAACTTTGGCAAAGAACCGCTCGATGTAATGCCTGAGCTGGTTGAATACTGTGATGTAGTAATGGGTAACATCTGGGCAGCTGCAAAAATGCTCGGTATCCCCGTCGATGATTCGCTTAACCGCGACACCCCCGCTGAAACTTACAAAGTACATGCTGCCGGGTCGGCAAAAACCCTTATGCAAAACTTTCCCAACTGCAGGCACGTTGCTTATACATTCCGGTTTATGGACAACCCCGCACATAACCTTTTTTACGGCACTTATCATCACGATGGGGAAGACTTTTTCTCGCCGGTTTACGAAACTAACGCGGTTACAGACCGCATTGGCAGCGGCGACGCCTTCATGGCTGGATTACTCTTCGCCCTGTGCGAACAGAAAACCGGTCAGGAAACAATAAACCTGGCTACAGCCGCCGGTTATCAGAAATTATTTGTTGCCGGCGATTTCGGCAACGGTGCACTTTAACAACCAGACCATGCAAGTTACACAGCTAGATCATATCCTTCAGCTTCCGGTTATCCCGGTTTACTATCATGACAATCCTGATACCTGCGCAGATACCGTTCGCGCCTGCTACCGCGGCGGCATCAGGACTTTTGAATTTACTAACCGGGGAGACGCCGCAGCAGCTAACTTCTCTGCGTTATTGAAACTTCGTGCTTCCGAAATGCCTGATCTTAAACTGGGTATAGGCACCATCAAGACACCGGCAGAGGCAGAGCGTTTTATCGAACTTGGAGCCGACTTTATTGTTAGCCCGATTGTGAACCGTGAAGTGGCCGCGGTTGCTGCGCAGTCCGGGTCACTATGGATTCCAGGCTGCATGACCCCCACCGAAATAGCGCTGGCTGAAGATCTTGGTGCATCGCTTGTCAAACTTTTTCCGGGAGACACGCTCGGTCCGGGATTTCTGAAGGCCATAAAACCACTGTTCAAATCGCTCAGGTTTATGCCTACCGGCGGAGTCGAACCCACAGAAGAAAGTATCACGCGGTGGTTTGATGCCGGTGTGAGTGCCGTCGGTCTAGGTTCGAAACTGTTTGCCAATCTTGATGGTGGATATGAGGTACTTGAAAACCGATGCAGAACCGTGTTAAGTTACCTGCAGCGCTAATGATGCTCAGGTATCAACGCAAGCAAACGATTCGCCAGGTCATCAACATTCGTGTCTGAATTACTCAAAACAACAACACCCCGGCCGGAGCCAGGTTTAAACCCGAGATAAGAGCTGAAGCCCGCCGTGCCGCCGTTGTGCCACACGAGGTCGTGCCTGCCGTCAATAATCCAGCAAAGTCCTGAACCGCGCAGCCCTGACCCGGCTATACGCTGCTGAGCGAGCCTGGAGACAGCCAAACGCGGCTTTAGATTTTCTTTCACGTAACTTACCATATCGGGAAGGTTCGACTTCAGTCCGCCCGCCGCATTAAAATCGTTCATCGTCCACATGCTGGTGGCAGCGCCCGTCTGGCCATTATATCCGACCGCTTTCGTGCCCCTGGCCTGGTTTGCATCAAAGGTAGTATGTTGCATACCCAGAGGTGATAGCACAACTGTCCGGATCTGCTCATCAACAGGCATTTTCATTGCAGATTCCAATACCAAGCCGAGAATCGCGATGCCGAGATTGCTGTACAACTCCCGAACACCCGGTAACGTGTCTGGTTTCAAATCAGACAAATAATTCAGCAAGGCGGTCCGGCTATAAGAACGGTAAGGATCAGACCTCGAATAACCCGCCTGGCTTTCAAAATTGGCAGGCATACGCGGTAAACCGGAGCGATGTGATGCAAGCTGCCTTACGGTGATCGGCTTCCCATTGAATTCCAGACCTGGAAACTTCCCGGGAAGATATTTCCTGATGTCTTCGTCCAGGCTGATCTTTCCGGACCGCAGGGCAGCTGCAAGGACTGCCCCTGTAAACGTTTTGCTGATCGACCCGATTTCGAAAAGGGTTTCAGGGTTCACATGTGTAGCCTGGTTACGTACCGGCGATCCGTAATACAATGTGTCACATCTGCTGTCATTAACAAGGGCGATGGCCATAGCCGAATTACCGGCAAACGACATGAAGTCGCGTACCAGGGAATCGGCGGTCTTCAGGTAAGGCTTGTCTTGCGGATTGTTCGTGTATATCTTCCCGGCATTATTCAGCGGCTTCCACATCATGTATGTGATTTTACGTTCCCGATCGAGCGAAATCACAAGCGAGCGAATACCGTGTTCAAATCTTGCCTTATAAAAAAACTGGTCGTTCTGTCGGTGAAGAGAACGCCAGCTAACGATCCTGCCAAGGGGCGCCCGCATATTCTGACTGAAAAACGCAGTTATACTGGCCTCAGACACGTTGTTTCTGAAGCCTGTGCTGAGCATGTTATAAAGCTTGGGGTAACCGGCAGCGTTATATGCCTCTGTAAGACCGTTCACAACCGAATCCACCTGTACCGAAAGCTGAGCAGAAGCCATTCCCGGTAACACAACAAGAAGAAAGCCTAAAAGATGCCTGTTCATGTTCATAGGATTACGTGATCAGCCGATTGCAACAACCTGCCGGAAAATTATTTCGCCGCAGCAACAGCCACGCTTACGCGCGAATCGGCGCAGCCGTAATAAAGGTACCATTTCTTGTCTTTCAGTACCATGCCTTCGATAAACACTGTCCCAGCGGGGTATTGACCACTCTTTTCAAAGTCTTCAACCGGAAAAAAGAATGGCTTGTCGAGGCGTGAAACAAATTTAAGAGGATCCTTCACATCAAAAAGCGCCTGGCCTGCGGTATAGGTATTTCGCGGAAAATCCGGGCTGGCGTTTTCATTACCAAGATTTTTGCCGTTGTACAAAAGCACGACGCCCTGATTTGTCCAGATTGCCGGCGGACCGCATTCGGTGAGGTCGCTGTCAAAGTAGCCTTTGCGGGGAGACATCAGAATCTTAAGACTGCCATCTTTATTGACAAGCGGCTCCCAATTGACAAGATCTGAGGAAACTGCTGCATACACATGGCGTTCACCCCAGTACATAAGGTATTTCCCATTGTATTTAGCCATAATCTGTTTACCGCCCACAACCCGGGTTAGCACAGATGCTGATTTTGACGCGATGTTATGAAACCGGCCGCCGTGCGCATGCCGGAAAACCGGCCCGTGTTTTTTCCAGTGTATAAAGTCTTTGCTTGTGGCTGCACCAATACGCGGAACTTTATTGTTCCACTGCGTGTAGAGTACCAGGTAAGTGCCATCTGAAGTGACGCTAACTCTCGGATCCTCACAACCGCCTTTCCATTCAAATTCACGCTGTTCGTCATCACCGGGAAAAAGCACAGGCTCAGGCCTGCGGGTAAAGCTGAGTCCGTCAGCACTTTCGGCAAGACCGAGTCTCGATGTACGGTGGCCTATACGGATGCCTGATTTGTCTTCTGCTCTGTACAGGACATATATTTTGCCATCTTTAATGGCAGCACCGGGGTTGAAGGTATCATTGGCCTGCCAGGCTACAGGCTGCCCGGTCATCGGATCATTAAATTTCGTGGTACTGTCTGGTGAGATCACCGGATTGACCCCTTGAGGACGAACAAAGGGCCCGAAGGCCCATTTAGGAAGTTCTGAAGACTGCTGCGCGATTGCCTGGAGGCTGAACGGCAACAGCAGGTACAACAGGTATTTTTTCATGGCTTTGTGATTAGTCCCATCTAATATTTAAAAACTTTTCCGTTTACGACGACTTCCTGGCGTTTTTCATCGAAAGTTGCCTTACCGCCGGTACGAACAGCAGCATTGGTCATGATATTGGCAATGGAATGGTAATACCCCGCTTCTACAGGCGCGTTTGTCTCCTTACGGCTACGAATGCATTCCATCCAGTTACGCATGTGAGCAGAGCTGAGGGCATCGCCACCCGTGTTTGCAGATGCGGCTACCGGTGTAGCAAGGCCCGGTAAGCTGGTCTCGGGCAATAAATTAGCCTGCATGTTCATCGCTTTCGCCGCATTGGCAGTAAGTCCTCCTTTTGGCGATATCTTGTTGGTAATCAGGTTAAGCTCACCGCCATTTGAATAATAGATTTCAGCAGGGCGTTCATCACCATTATGCATCCGTGAGGTGAAAACAACCTGGAATCCATTCTGCATATCGTTTTCCGGCCCATAGTCAAATACCGCAGTTGTCGTATCCCAGTTACGGCGCCCGTCTTTCCATTGATAGATGCCACCGTTCGCGGTTACACTTCGCGGATGTTTTAAACCCGTAAACCAATGCACGGTATCGATCTGGTGCGACATCCATTGCCCCGGCATTCCAGAGGAATAAGGCCAGAACAACCGGTATTCAAGGTATTTACGGGGATCCCAGGCTTCGAACGGCCGGTTGATCAGGAAACGTTTCCAGTCTGTATCCTGTTCTCTCAGCTTTTCAACAAGTGCCGGCCGGCGCCAGCGACCCGGCTGATTTACGTTCCAGCTTAGCTCAACCATGGTGATTCCGCCAAACTTCCCGTCTTTGATAAACTGCGCTGCCGCTTTGTAATTGTTACCGCTTCGGCGCTGTGAACCAATCTGTACAATTTGTTTAGATGCCTTGATCGCTTTAAGAGCGGCCTTGTTGTCGTCCATCGTTTCGGCAAAAGGCTTCTCGCAATAAACATCACATTTTGCCTGCACCGCCTCAATAGCATGCATGGCATGCTGAAAGTCAGCTGTGCTTACAATTACGGCATCAAGGTCTTTCAGGTTGTAAAGTTCTTCGTTGTTGCGACAGGCAGTGATGTCATGGCCAAACTTCGACTTCAGGTGGTCTACGCCCAGTCCGCGCCTGTAGTTCCACAAATCTGAAACTGCCACCATGTCAAAGTTCAGCTCTTTATTATGATGAAGAAAACATGGTAACAGGGTATCTTTAAAACGGTCTGAAAAACCGACCACCCCTACCCTGACACGGTCGTTGGCTCCGATAATGTTTGCATAACTTTTTGCGCTGAATCCCATGGCGCCAAGGTATGTTCCGGCAGTTGCAATTGCCGACTTTTTAATAAAATCTCTTCTTGTTGTTGACATATTTGGTTTTGTTTGGTAGGTTCCCGGACATAGCCCATGGACTATAGTCTCATACTACAGACCATGGGCAATACTATCGACTATAACATCTTGATTTTCAAGCTTCTGAATGAGACACGATCGCCGTGGTCCTGAAGAAGAATGTGGCCCTTCGGTGCCATACCGAAGTTAGGCCAGTTTTTGTACTTGCTGATGGCCACAAGGTCGAGAAATTCTTTAGAACCGCGTGTGTATTCGATAACTTTTTGACCATTCAGCCAGTGTTCTACCCGTTTGTCAGGAAACACACGCAGCACGCCCTGGTTCCATTCCCCGATGGGGCGTAGAACGTTGGCAGGTCTTTTTGATTTGATCAGGTCGTATACAGACGCAAGGGTGCGGTTGCCATCGCGACCGAGTTTTGCATCAGGATGTACCTCGTCGTCAAGCACCTGGTATTCCAACCCGATAGCAGAGCCTTTGTTTCCCTCACTTTCGGTAACAAAATATTTCACACCGCTGTTAGCGCCTTTCGTAAGCCTGAAATCAAACTTCAGTTCAAATGCAGCATATTGGCTTTCGGTTACAATGTCGCCGCCGTTTGTAGACTCGCCGCCATCAGCTTTGACAACACTCAGTTCGCCGTTTTCGATGGCCCAGCCCTTTGCAGGAAATGTCTTTTTGTAAGCTCCACGCCAGCCTTTTGTGGTTTTACCATCCCAGAGCAGGCTGAATCCCTGCGCTTTTTCAAGCGGCGAAACGTAGTTCGGAATCGTATTCACAACAAAGATGCGGTCTGCCGGCGCTGCTTTGATACCACTGGTCTGGATACGGATATTGCGCCAGCGAATCTGTTTGCCAGGCTGGTCGTTTTTACCAATTGAGTGCACCTGCAGGGCAATGAATCCCTCAGGGGTTTTGTCATCCACGAGGCAGGCGGTCGGCACACCGTTCAGCCAGGTCCGGATCTGGTTGCCAATACATTCGATTTTGTATTTATTCCACTGATTATTTTTGAAGGCATTTTTTGCAAGCGGATTAATTTCCATAGGGTACAGCCACCCGCGTCTCGCCTCATCATAAATACCGCCGCTCCATGCTCTTGCAGATGGATCGACTTCTGCCTGGTAGCCATGAACACGTCCGTTCTGGTAGTCGGTACGGCTTTCACTTCTGAACTGTATGCCCGAATTCATTGCCGGATCAACGAACAGTTCGAGCTCCAGTACAAAATCACCGTAATTTTTCTGCGTTGCCAGAAAAGAGTTTGGCTCGCCGGCAACAGTTGTTCCCACGATTTCTCCGTTCTTTACTTCATACTTTGCTTTGCCGTTAAGCTGCTTCCATCCCGACAGGTCTTTACCGTTAAACAGGTTCACCCAGCCACGGCTGCTCTGCCCGTAAGCAGTAGCCTGCGAAACAACGGCAAGGAAAAGACAGGGTAACAGGAATCTCATTTTCATATATTCGAATTGGTTTAAATATTCAGTTTATATCTGGTTATTTGTGTGCGGTTAGCTAAATCAATTTTAAGAAAATATATCCCTGCCTGCCAGAAATACACGAAAAATTTACGAAAACGATTGCGTAACAAAAAAGCCCGTGCTTGAGGCAACGGGCTTGACTATCATGTTAGCAATAAAGGTCAGGCAACATCGGCCCGGAACATTACAGCGCCTACTGTAAGATTGTTCCGGCTGTCGACCAGAATGGCGGCTCCGTTTTCCCGGCTGTCATCATACAGGTCGAAAGGCAGTTCATCGGCAGTTTTCAATATCACTCTGCCAATATCATTCAAACGGAACTCGTCTGAACTATGCTTTTCAAGGGTGTTGATGTCTATCTTGTAAATGATCTCACTTACTTTACAACGCGTTAGTTTGCTGTTGTGCTGAAGAAAATAGGTAAGAGAGGGATCAAGTGCCCGGGTATCCATCCAGCACAGATCGGCTTCGATCATTTTCGATTGAAGCGGCAGGTTTTCAGCATTTACGATAAGATCACCACGGCTGATGTCAATATCATCCTTCAGGTGAATGGTAACTGACTGTCCGGCCTGTGCCTCTTCAGGCTGCTGATCGAAGATTTCTATCCTCGATATAACCGAGCTGCTTCCGCCAGGCAGTACCGTAACCCGGTCATTTACACGGAACTTACCGGCTGCAATGCGACCGGCATAACCGCGGTAATCATGCAGCGCATCTGTTTGCGGCCGGATAACCCACTGTACAGGAAACCGGGAAAGCTTTACATCATCATCAGCCTCAATCTCAACAGTCTCAAGAAAATGCAGCAGGCTTTCGCCGCCGTACCAGACCATCCGCTCAGATTTTTGCACAACGTTATCGCCTTTGAGCGCGCTTACAGGGATAAATGTTACATCTTTCAGGTTCAGCTGCCCGGCAAGAATGCGGTATTTGTCGGTAATTGCAGAAAACACAGTTTCACTGTAATCGACCATATCCATCTTATTGATGCAAACTACCACGTGTTTTATACCCAGTAACGATACAAGGTATGAATGCCTGATGGTCTGTTCGACCACGCCGTTTCTTGCGTCGATCAGAATAATAGCCAGCGTAGCCGTCGAGGCACCCGTAACCATATTCCGGGTATATTGAATATGTCCCGGCGTGTCTGCAATGATAAATTTGCGTTTATCTGTCTGAAAGTATTTGTAGGCAACATCAATGGTAATGCCCTGCTCGCGCTCGGCGCGCAAACCATCTGTCAGAATAGCCAGATCAATAGTTCCGTCGTCATTCTTGCGGTTTGAACTTTGAAGCGCCTCCAGCTGATCGGCAAGGATAGAGTCCGTATCGTATAACATACGGCCTATCAGGGTGCTTTTGCCATCATCGACACTTCCTGCCGTAAAAAATTTTAAGATATTCATATGTATATCGCCGGGCAGAGCCGGTGTTTGAGTTTAAAAATACCCGCCCTTTTTGCGGTCTTCCATCGCAGCTTCAGAAACCTTGTCGTCCATCCGCGCACCGCGCTCACTGATCTTCGAAGCGCTGATCTCATTGATGATATCATCGATCTGATCGGCCTCAGATTCCACCGCCGCCGTACAGGACATGTCTCCTACCGTGCGGAAACGAACTTTTTTGTGGTAAATGGTGTCTTCTTCGTCCATATTCAAAAAAGGCGAAGCTGCCATCCACTGCCCGTTTCGCATAATGCAGTCGCGCTCATGCGCAAAATAGATACTCGGCAGTTCAATTTGTTCCCGGCGAATATAGTTCCAGACATCAAGTTCTGTCCAGTTGCTGATCGGGAACACACGCACATTCTCACCTTTGTGAATTCTGCCGTTATAGATATGCCAGAGCTCCGGCCGCTGTCTTTTAGGATCCCACTGCCCAAACTCATCGCGGACAGAAAAAATGCGTTCTTTGGCCCGGGCTTTCTCCTCGTCCCGACGGGCACCGCCTATACAGGCATCAAAACCATGCGCAGCAATGGTATCAAGCAGGGTAACGGTTTGTAGCGCGTTGCGACTGGCATTTTTACCCGTTTGTTCGATCACTTTACCCTGATCTATAGATTCCTGTACATAACCTACAATCAGTTTTTCGCCAATACGCTGCATCATCCTGTCGCGATAATCGATGGTTTCTGAAAAATTATGACCGGTATCGATGTGCACCAGCGGAAACGGAAACTTTCCGGGGCGAAACGCTTTTTCGGCCAGGCGTACAAGCGTAATCGAGTCCTTGCCGCCCGAGAAAAGCAATGCCGGCTTTTCGAACTGGCCCGCCACTTCACGGAGAATATGAATCGCTTCCGCTTCTAATTCGTCCAAATAATCTAAGTTGTATCTGCTCATGTTCTTTTTTGCGTGTTAATGCGTGGCGTGGAGGCCACATTCTTTTTTACTCTGGTCTTCCCACCACCAGCGGCCCGCGCGAAAATCTTCGCCCGGCGCAACCGCACGTGTGCAGGGCGCGCAGCCGATGCTTGGAAAGCCGCGGTCGTGCAGCGTGTTGTACACAATATTGTGTGTCTTAATGTAAGCTTTCACCTCATCAAGCGTCCAATGGAAAAGCGGATGATATTTGAACAGCCGGTTCCCTTCATCCCATTCAACCTCATGCATCTCTTCGCGATTTGCAGACTGATCTGCACGGATTCCGGTTATCCAGCATTCGTTGCCCGTCAGTGCGCGTTTCAGCGGCTCGATCTTGCGAATATAACAGCATTCCTTGCGGTTATCAACCGATTCATAAAAACTGCTCGGTCCCTTCGCGCCAACCATTTCCTGTAACAGATCAGGTCTCGGAAAGTAGGGTTCTATCTTTTTTCCATAGATTTCCAGGGTCCGGTTCCAGACATAATAGGTCTCCGGAAACAGCCGGCCCGTTTCAAGCGTAAACACCTGGACAGGTATATCGTTACTGAAGATGAGGTGGGTAATAACCTGATCTTCCCAGCCAAAGCTGGTCGAGAAAACGATTTTCCCGGCATACTTATCAGCAAGCAGGCGCAAAGCCGTAACCGGATCTTTTCCTTTCACTTCGTCCAATAGCGGACCAATATCTCCAACAATTTCCGACATGCTTTATACTAATTTTAATATCAACAAAATAAGGCTTCGCAGGCTGACCGCCATGACAATAATGCCCACAGCTACCATGATCGTCTTGGCAGAAATCCGGTTTGAAACCTTCGCTGCAATGGGCGCAGCAATTGCACTGCCTATGATCAGACCGCTGACTGCCTCCCAGTGTGCACCGCCGAGCATGGTAAAAAACGTTAGTGAACTTAGAATGGCAATGAAGAATCTGGTGATTTTTACCGTTCCCAAAGAGAATAACGGATGCCGCCCACCAGCAATCAGACTGGAAAGAACAATCGACCCCCAGCCACCGCCAAAAGCAGCATCAATAAAACCACCAAAAAAGCCTGTAACACCGATCTTCTTAATCTTCTCCGTTTTTCGCCTCCGGCGGATGCTCAGTGCTTTTCTAAGAATGATCGCACCCAGAATAAGCGTATAGGTAGCCACAACCGGCTTTGTGTAATGACTAAGATGCTCAAGAGACGAAAGCAGGAAAGCACCCAGCACGGCACCCGTTACACCGGGTATGATCAGAATTTTAAAAAGCTTCCAGTTTACATTGCCCATGCGGTAATGCATCCATCCCGCAATGCCATTGCTCAGCACTTCAGACAGATGGATAGCCATGCTGGCCGAGGCGGGCGGTATGCCCATAGCCAGCGAAAATGAAGCCGAAGTAACCCCGTAAGACATGCCGATCGCACCGTCAATCATAGCGAACACAAATCCGCCGAGAAGAAACCAGTAAAATACCGGATTGATATTAATCAGAAATGTTTGAAAACCGGGTTCCTTATACCAGAGTGTTGTACCTACGGCAGCAATGAAGCCTACCATAACAACCCAAACCAGCCACTTGAAATTATACCTGATCTTGCGTTCAAGCTTGGGGGCTACAAGCACCTCTGTTACAGCATTTAGTCTTTTAACTTTCTGTGCAAAATCACCACGCAGTGTTTCCCTGAGCGCGTTCATTTGCTGCAATGTGATATCAAGATCGGCGGGCAGGTCTTCTGCCAGCAACTCACGTAAACGTTTGGCAATCGTGGGCGATTTTCCGTTCGTTGAAATAGCGATTTTGAGATCGCCCTTTTTTACGATAGAGCCGAGGTAAAAATCGCAGAGTGCCGGCTGATCCGCAACGTTTACCAGCAGCCTGCGCGCATGCGCCGCCGTTCTGATCTCTTCGTTCAGCCGGTTATCTGCCGTGGCTGCAACAACGATATCGGCCCGGTCAAGGTCTGCAGGCTCAAAACTTTTTTGTATAATCTTTACACTTGGATAAGCAGCGGCAAAATCGATCAGCGCAGGCAACACAATTTCGGCAACAACACTTACGCTTGCGCCTGCGCTGTTGTGCATGATGGCCATAAGTTTTTCCAGGCCGACATTCCCTGCACCAACCAGTACGGTGTGCAGCTGGTTAAGCTTCACAAAGACCGGAAAAAGTTCATTCCCGGCGCTTCCTGCCGCGTCTGCACCAACAGGGCTATTTTTCAGTAACTCCTGCATGTAATACCTGTAGCGACCTGAATGATGGATGCAACGAAACGACTTCCCCGAATATAAGCACAGACGGTGCCTTGATCTGTTCGCGTGCTGCCGTTTCAGCAATGTTTCTGACTGTGCCGCTTACCATACGCTCCGCAGGTGTCGAGCCATCCTGGATAATTGCTGCAGGCAGGTCAGCCCTACCCGCGGCGGCAAAAATATTGGTAATTTCCTGAAGCTTCTTCAAACCCATTAACACAACAACCGTAGCGTTTGACCGGGCGGCGTCATAAATGTCGGCAGAAACCTGGCCGGATGTTGTCGTTCCGGTTACCACCCAGAAACTCTCGCTCATGCCGCGGTGTGTAACAGGAATCTGCTGAATTCCCGCTACAGCAATAGAGCTGGAAATGCCTGGTACTACAGTTGCAGGAATATGATGCGCAGCCGCAAATTCAAGTTCTTCATACCCCCTGCCGAACACAAAAGGATCGCCGCCTTTCAGGCGTACAACATGACCATAGTTAACCGCATAATCGACCATAAGCCTGTTAATGGTTTCCTGCGCATAAGCATGCTCACCGGAACGTTTGCCAACATATATTTTTACGGCTGCCGCCGGAACGTGATCAAGCATAGCCTCGCCAACCAGTGCATCGTACAAAACTACATCGGCCGATTGAAGTGCCTTTAGACCTTTCAGTGTTATCAGTTCCGGATCGCCCGGACCGGCGCCCACCAGTGTTATTCTTGGTTCTTTTGTATTCATGATACGACAACCTCTCTTTTTGTACGCACCTGGCCGATAAACGCCTGTGCCTGTTTAACATATTGATTTGCAAATGTCTCGTCCGGCTCGTTTTTATTGATCTGCAGAACAAGATCAGTAAACGTACCTTCGAGACCGATCTCGCCCGTTTGCACATACCGCTCGTCAAATTCCCTGATCACACCGGCCTGGGTGCTGCTGTTAACCGATTTATCGAGTAACAGCGCTTTCGCTGAGCTCACAAATACGGCATAGGCGTGGTAAATAGCATCAGCCCAGGCACCATTTTTAAGTGCGGCCTCAGACCAGCCAAGTTTTTCCTCGGCTTCGAGCAGCAGCGTGCCAACCAGATCGATCATCACGCCCGCACACTCACCAACACCGATAGCGGTTTCGAATGTCTCTTCATGGCCCCAGTCTACAAATTCTTCAGGCTGGAGGGTTGCCAGATCGGCAAGCGGTTTCAGCAGGCGGTAAAAATAGTCCTTACCCTGGCGGTCATAATAGACATGAAAATTTTCGCCGGTGGCACGCTGCAATTTGAAGTCATCCAGCACCGCCCTTAATACCGCTGTTGCGCGTTTAGACGGTACCTTGATAACGCGTTCAGCTACCCGCCCGATGCCATCTCCAACCGTTCCGCCGCCAAGCATGACCTGCACCGCAGGTACAACCTTTCCGGCTGCTTTTAATGAGCTGCCATGAAAACCAATCTCCGCCAGTCCGTGCTGCCCGCATGAGTTCATGCAGCCGCTTATTTTAACTTTGAGCTGGCGTTCGTAGATAAACTCCGGATACTCATTGTAAACCAGGTCTTCAAGAACGGCGGCCAGCGTCATGCTGTTTGAAATGCCCAGGTTACAGGTATCTGTTCCCGGACAGGTAGTAATATCGGCAAGGCTGTCAAAACCCAACGCCGTATAGCCTAGTGCATGCAGCGCCTGATAGAGATATGGGAGATATTCCTTTTTTACATATTTAAGAAGGAGCCCCTGATTCTGAGTAATGCGCATTTCATCCGCAGCATAGGGATGTATGGCTGCGATCAGTTCACGTGCTTTCGCCGTGGGAATATCGCCCTTCAGCACCTTAATATAAACCCCATGAAAACCAGGCTGCTTCTGTTCGAAGACATTGGTCTTCAGCCACGCCTCATAATGCGCCTGGTCTGCTACAGCTGCCGTACCGGCAGGAACCGTGGCGGGCACCTGCGGATCAGCGACCACTTCCCTGTTCACGGTATATGTCTTTACTTTGTTGGCAACGCGCTCTTCTGCAATAAGACGTAATACTTCATCGAGACCGAGCTTCTGAACAAGAAACTTAAAACGGGCCTTATTCCGGTTATTCCGTTCGCCATAGCGGTCAAATACCCGCAGCGTGGACTCGACGTAAGGAATAAGCTGGTCTTCGGGCAGGAAATCGTGGACAAGATTTGCAAGCACGGGCTGCGCACCAAGTCCGCCCGCAAAAAGCACTCTAAACCCGCGTTCGCCGGCCGGATTTATTTTTGGGATAAAGCCAAGATCATGAATATAACTGAAGGCAGTATCCTCTTCGCTTGATGAAAATGAGATCTTAAACTTACGCCCCATTTCCTGGCAGATCGGGTTACGCAAAAAATAAGCGAAGGTTGCCTGTGCATACGGAGAAACGTCAAAAGGTTCTTTCGGATCGATTCCCGCAGTCGGCGATGATGTAACGTTACGAACCGTATTGCCGCACGCTTCGCGCAGGGTAATATCATCTTCAGCCAGCTTGGCCCAAAGCTCAGGTGTGCGGTCAAGACTTACATAATGAATCTGGATGTCCTGGCGCGTAGTCAGGTGCAGGTTGCTGCTGGCAAATTCGTCTGAAATGTCTGCGATCTTCAGAAACTGACGAAAGGTTACCCGGCCAAATGGCAGCTTGATACGAACCATCTGCACGCCCGGCTGCCGCTGCCCGTATACGCCCCTTGCCAGACGTAAACTTCTGAATTTCTCATCGTGTATTGCTCCTTCCCTGAATAACCTGATCTTTTTTTCAAGATCGATAATATCCTGTTCAACGAGCGGATTCTCCAACTCTGTCCTGAAACTTTGCATGTTAAAATGTATTAATGGTCTTCCTCAACCAGGTGGCCGGGAAAACGCACCTGCCTGTGCAAGTACCACGCTGCTGAACAGATGCCATACTTGCCCCTTAAAACAGGCATTCTTGTTTTGCTTAATTAAACAAATATATAAAGTATATGGATATAGTAGGATATTTAATCAAAAAAATACCCGGAGCTACAGTCCGAGTTTAAGGCCGCCTTCGCGGGAAATGATATCGGCAATGCTGGTTTCGCTCAAAATTTTTAGCGTTGCATCCCGTACATCAAGAAAAACATTGCGGATGCCGCAGGTTACTTCATCGTGGCATTCATCGCATTTATGATAAAATTTCATGCTGGCGCAGGGCACCATGGCAATCGGTCCGTCGGTGATACGCATCACATCAACCAGGTAAATATCACTGGCGGGTTTGTTCAGACTGTAACCCCCTCCTGCACCCTTTTTACTATACAGAAAACCGTTGTTACGCAGGTCAAGCAGGATCTGTTCCAGAAACTTTTTGGGTATATGCTCTTCCTCAGCAATCCTGGATATCTGAATCGGTGGTTTATCAGCGTTTTTTCCCAGTGCAACGAGGGCCTTGATGGCGTATTTGGTCTTTTTAGAAAGCATGCAGTTACAAAACTAACAAATCTTTATGAAAATACCCACGCCGGCAGGCACAGGTTGCCTTCAGCGCGGGTATTACGTTTTTTCTGGTTTTTTTATTTTAACGTTACCGGCACGGCAACTTTTTCCCATTTCAATACAAAACCGGTTTTGGTTATTTCATATTTCAGGCGCTCCTGTACAGCAGATAACTTCTGGATCTTTACATCCGCACGAAGCTGGTCTTTACCTGCCTCATATTTATAAGCTCCCCATTGTTTTGGCTCCTTGTTGAAAATAACGGTCCAGGTGCTGCCTTGCTTTGGAATAACAAAAAACGAATACTTACCGGCTGGCAGCGCTTTTCCGCTCACTGTAAGATCTTTGTCAGTCTCAACAGTAGTGGCTTCGTTTGCGCCTGCACGCCAAACGGCATCATACTTTTCAAGGGCTCCCCAGATCTCGCGTCCTTTCACCGCCGGACTGCTGTAACTGATCGTAATATTGGCGCCTTTTACCTTACCGGTAACGGTTTCGGCCGGACTCGCTTTAGGCTTTGCGTCCTGAGCATAGCTAAGAACAGACACCAGCATGGTACCAGTGAAAGCCAGGGTTTTGATTGAATTTTTTAACAGATTCATGTTAAGTTGTTTTGTTCGGTATAAAGATAAGTTTCTGTTTTCAAATATAGGCTGCTTAGTCAAGCAAGGTCCAGGTCTTTCTGGTTTGTACCTGCTGAACCATTTGCTGCTCGGCTACAACGATGTTTTCTTTGCGCTGACCAATGTATTCGAGCGTGCTCAATTTGTTCCACAGGGCAACAAGCACCCGCATAAACTCTTCGACCATGGCAAATGAGGCATTAATGTCGCGGTGGTCATAAACCAGTTCGATAGTTCTGGCAAGCAATTCTTCAAAGTTTCCAGGTGTAACATCTTTCCACTCATAAAAGTACTTCAGCATCTCCTCCCGTTCCTTTGTTTCAATCTGTTTAACTCCTGTAAAAAACACATGTGCAAGCGTAGAAAAATAACCGGGCACAGTCATCGGTGTTTGCTGATAGGCTACATTTCTGTAGGCGTAGAAAATCTGAGCAAGATAATCAAGCATTTTTTCTGACAGCAGACGGATGTTGCGCCCCAGGGGTGTGATAGAATCCCGGCCTGTAGTCTTGTCTATGATCCGGAATGCCGCCTGCTGAAGTTCATTGATCAGCGAGTTCAGCAACTCATAATAGCGGATCAGCAAGGGGTGACTGATGATTGTTGCACTCGGCGGAATATACGATCGATCTACCGCGATCCGTCCGGCTTCCAGATAAACCCGGCCTATTGTAAGATGAAACCCATCTGCCGTGTCACGGGAAATTTCGCCCGCAGGCAGAACAGCAACACTGTACTTTTTTCTGATTTCAGGGTACCGCGGCGGATTTTCTGCTGTATCCGGCATTCCGGCGGGCTGCCTGTCAAACGGGTTGACAACCAACAGCACATGGAACAGCATATTCTGCGCTCCTTCCATTTGATCGGGACTGAAATAGTGGTTATGGATGATCTGCTCCGTCAGGTCATTTCCTGATAAGTCGATCCGGCAGCCTTCTGCTGTGATGGCGTTGCAATGCCGCACGCGAACCTCTAAATGGTTGGTCGCTTTCTCAATGATCTCAATGTCATGCGAGCTGTTCTTGCCCGTAAAGGGCGGCAGCAGCCCGTAATTACTGTTATTTATAAAAACGGAGGACGAGTCTCTTACAAAGTCCTGGATAAAATGATCTGTACTCGTAAAATGGGCACCGGACAGCTTCATGCCATCGACCCAGTTAACAGGCTTATATTTCAGGGGAGATATCATACATAAGAGTGTTTAGGTAATTTTAAATGAAAACGGCCTGGTCTTCATTCGGCTGTGTCATAGCAACATTTTCAGAAACGCGCTTTGCATAAATGGTCATTTTTTCGTTGATTCCGTTGCGGGTGATATCCAGATCGGGATCGAGGAAGAGATTTTTTCTGAAAAACGACGTTTTGACGAAAAACATCCATTTATAACTTTGGTTTTCATCGTTTCTGAATTCGATCGGGCTTTTGGGAAACTTCAGGTTATAATCGTCAATGAACTTGTGAAACCAGATACCAAAGTTCATGTTCTCGGGTGCCTTTACTTTCACCTTCAAGGGCTCAGCATCATTGGTATTTTTGTATAGCTCAAGTTCCAGTACCAGGAGCCTGTCGAAATCGAGGTGTTCCATATCGATCCGAAGGGGAGTTGGCGGATACTGCCAGATCTTATAGATCTCCGTTGGAATGCTGATAAATGCCACATATGTCCACCAGAAAACCAGCGGCAGAAAATAAACACTGATCGCTGTTGCTCCCCACAATCCCATCTTCAACTCGCTTAACCAGTTAAATGCGAGCTGGTAAAGGTAAATACCCAGCAGCGCGGCTATGAGTAATGCAAAAAAAATGAAAAACTTTCGCTCGATCAGTTCGGTGGGATAATGTTTAGTAAACAAAAATACGGTAAGGCAACCCATACCGAGATAATAAATCTGACTGATAATATAACCCCAGGGCATGAAGTCGAAACCCAGCATACCGAGAAAACCCGGCAGCGCCAGCACAATTGCTGTCAGCAAGACATAGACGATCAGACGTTTATTGTTAAGAAATTTATTTTTCTTATTGATGATGGCCATGATCGCGGCCGAAACGACGAAAATAAGTGGAAATAAAAGATAGCGGATGAAGAAAGATTTTACGTCCATTTAATAGATTTATAGAGGTATTTTTTCTTAGCAAATATGATACCTTAAAATTGTTTAACGGCCGGCGAAAGCTTTTCTGGCACAATTATTCCGGGGCAGGTCTTACAAGGTATCCCTTTCATGAAATCAGCGCTTAAATCTACCAACGAGTTATCTACAGACTACAAGGCGGTTGCCAAGGCCGCAGAAATTATTGAAAATGAACTGCTTTCAGCAGATCAGGTGCTGGTATTGCCGCGTTCGGGCGACCGGCGGTCGTTCAGTAAAGAGATTAATAACATTAGCACGTATTTTTCTGAGACACGTTTAGCCGACTGTTTACGCATAGATGCAAATCGGGAGGGCTTCTATGACATGCTTCCTGAAGGTCTTTTTCATGAACCTTATGCACAAAAAGGAGCGCTGTCTGAAGAAGATATGATCCGGGATGTGCAGCAGCGACGCGAAGAAGAGAAGCATGCCAGGACTTTCTTCATGC
This sequence comes from Pedobacter sp. SYP-B3415, assembly GCF_004138205.1. Classification (GTDB taxonomy): domain Bacteria; phylum Bacteroidota; class Bacteroidia; order Sphingobacteriales; family Sphingobacteriaceae; genus Pedobacter. Next base: position 333,809 of record NZ_RXNQ01000011.1, on the reverse strand, counting down.
CTTTCGAGGCAGAACTGTATAACCTCCGCATTCTGCTTGAACGTTATGAAAGCCGGCTTGATAAAAAGACGACTTTCAGCAATCTGACAGGCATCTTCAGGAATAAGTGGCCGGAGTTTGACCTATTTGACCGCCATCAGAGCATCATATGGATGCATTTTCTGCCGGTTATTCACGAAAAGCGAAACGACCTGTTGTTCCTGGGCCAGCTTCTGCAGGTACTTTTTTCTGTACCGGTCAGTGTGCAGCGCGACAGGTCTCCCGGAAGAAAAACCAGGATCGATGAGCCCATGCAATTCAGGCTTGGTTCCGGTACGCTCGGCGTCGATTGTGTAGCCGGCGACACCTTTGACAGTGATGACGACCTTGTTCTCATTCATATCGGCCCCTGCCCGACCAACCAATTGCTGGATTTTCTGCCAGACGGAATAAACACAAAAATAACCGACCTGGCTACTTCGTATCTGCTTCCATTTGATACTGCTTACGAGATTATACTTGAAGCTTCTGCTGAAGACCGGAACGGCTCGATCGGCAGTGAGCAGGGGAACGCCTATCTCGGATTTACCATGTACCTGTAGCCGGTGTTTTACCAGACTCGTGCCGGCTCAACCATCAGACGAAAATGAAGATCCATTGCGCTCCGGGCCTCAAGCCGCGACTTTGTAAGTGCCAGCAGGGATTCCCACTCCTCGGCCTGCAGTTTTGTTTTATCTGAAGGTGTCAGGAAGATATCGGTAGTCCGCACAAAACCTTCCTTCGGATTCTTAGATGCAAACAGCCCTTTACGGATATCTACCGAGACAATCCGGTCGCCTAGCTCAAGCAAACAAAAATTCACGATATCAGATTTTGTTACGACCCTGTCGGCAGTGGTTAGACCATATTTGTAGGCTTGTATACGGTCGCTGGCGTTCAGACGTGACCTTCCGCCAACGGTTGTACTCAGCAGACTAACACCATCGGGCCGAACGCCAGCAATTTTCACCGGGATCAGCCTGCTGCCGGTCTTGATCTTATTTCCCAGTTCAGCATCAGTAAGCCAGTAGTCAAGAAACATGATATCAGTATCATTTATGGGTTTGACCACCACATAATTGAGCAGTTCCCTGAAATGGGCCGATTGGTTCAGCGTTTTTTGTTCGATCAGAGACAGGGTCTGCTCGAGGTTTTTCAGGGTATTGTTAAGGAAATCAGAGCCATAAGAATAAAACGCCGCTTTCTCATCGCGAAGTAATTCAAACAGGTATTCAACAAGCTCACGCGCATTACGGCTGTCAAAACGTTCGGTGCCGCCATACCTGATGGTGAACGAGCCGTCCGCACGTTCGGTCTCATCAGCAAAAGGCACTTCTTTGTAACTCTTCCCCTGTTTATCTTTCAGGCTGTCGACCGCAAGCAGCTGCTCATGGCCTTCAGTTTTTACCGGAATAATCGTTGTCATTGTGCGGAGCCGGTGTTTAATTTCCCGCAATTTTTTGTTCACCACCGGAAACGCATTTACATAAACCTGAAGTTCCTCGATCATTTGCGGGCTGAACGCCGCCGGCAGTTCAATGCGGATCCAGAACAAAGGCTTATTCAGGAGAGCGAGCGAGGCAGGCTGGAACACGCCCGGGAAGGTATCAGGATAGTTAACCATAAGCTGGTTAATCTGCTGAATATCTGTTTTTTCTATAGTCAGGAATCTATTCCGGTAGTGGCTTTGAACGTCTTCTGTAAGCCTGTACATCAGGTTCTGGTTGCGAAACGGTGCTAAAGCTTCGGCGCGCTGGTCACGAAGAAAAAAAGCATCCCGGACCATAGATAATTCCTGATTGCCGGCGAACCATTTCGACAGCGACAGCAGCTCATAGGCATCGTCCTGAACGCGAAAGTTCCGCCAGTCAAAGTAAAAACTCAGCCCCTCCGCCGATGTAAGCCTGGGGTCGCATTCGATCCCCAGGAAAAGACTGTTCTGACCCACGGAAAAACCAGGCAGCGTGTTGGCTGCCACAGATTTATGCCCCGAATCTTCCAGTTTAAAAAGATGTGATCCCGAAGCGACAAAACGTATGCGGGCATTAAAGATCCGCGTTTTAGCCAGGGGGCTGAAAGGAATGTCGACTGTTTTATCCTCCCCTTTTCCGTCAGGCTGTTTTAGTTTTTTTTGATAAATAAAGCTATGATGGGTTCCAAGAACCTCGGTTGCTTCCACCGGCAACGCCTGCAGGATGCCGTGTGCCGGCAACGGGCTGGTCAGGATATCCGAAGACAAGATGCGGGATATCTTATCAAGAATTCTGTTCTCGAGATTTTTAACGTCATTTGAGACGAGAAAAAGCTCAGCGCTCAGCGCCTCGAGCAGCAGTTTGACAAGCGGATCGAAATCGCTCGCATTACGCACGCCCCAGAAGTCGCGCGCATTTTTCAATATCCGGTTGCGGATTTCATCTTTTGACGAGTAAAATATGTTGTCCATAGGTTCGGTTCAGGTGTGTAGTGCGTGCAGGTAATTTGTCCAGAAAAATGAGCAGTCGTTTCCAGATTTAAGAACACTCCTAACTGGTTAGCGGACTTAAAAATAACGCCGTATTGAAAAAATATTTCTCGCCGGTAGTGTTTATTTTCCCTTTAACAACAAGATCAACCTTTTTTTTGATTTCGGTTACATTGCGCTGTGGGTAAAATTTCTCCACTTCGCTCATCTTCACTTCCGCGCTTACATCATAAAGCCGGCTTTCATACTCTGTTACGGAGCGGAGCAGCGACTTCCTGAATTTCTCTTCCCAGATGGTCTCGCTTACGATAAGTTCAAAGTCCAGATCCCAGATCTCACAACCGAAATCAGGATTGAAGCGATGTTCGCCAAAGCGTGTAAAAATGATAAGCTGGATGTTATTCGAAATAGATTTACCGAGATCAGTCTCCTGAAACTCGCGCTGTTCGAAAATATTTTTAAAGTTGAAAGGCCTGCTGTAAAAATTCGCTGCCATGGGCGCTTATTTAAATGGAACAAAAATTGTTGACTGGTTCGGGGTTGTTTAATTTTTCAACCTGGTCCCGGCACTTAACATGTCAGGGCGATATAGCTGATCAGTTAACGTCTCTCAAACAAAAACTGAAAACCCTAGAATCAAAAGGCAGTCCAAAAACTGCCCGACGCCCTAAATTGAACCTCGTTTATGAAGCCTATTAACGCCTACGAACTCAAGAAGTCTTACCAGGTGTTTGTCTTAAATTTTGTGTTTTTACTGCTCTTTGCAGTTTTATGCGTTTATTTCTATTTCAAAACTTCGGCTCATGAGTATGATCTGCTCAGCGCAAAAGTTAAGGAAACCGAAAAGCTGATCAGCCTGAGAAAGGAAATCAATAAAAACTTTGACATTGCCCTGCTCAGATTCAGGGAGTTGTCTACGTTTACCGTAACCAACTCTGAAGAAATGAACCGGCAAGCGGTCATGCTCACCGATATCCGAGATGCGAACGTAAAAATCAAATCGCTTGTAAAAGAAAACCGCGAGCCAACGCCGAGTTTTATGCTGTATGACAAGCTGAGCGATAACGTAGCAACAATGGCCGGTATTCAGGACTCGCTTTCCATAACCGGATACCAGATTGAAACTTTAAAGGACCAGCTGAAGTCCTGTCTCAAAAATAACCGTGCAGCTGAAATCAAAATAAACCGCGGCAGATAGCCACACAGATATGATCAAACTTAGTACTAAAGAACGCCGGGAGCAGTTTCTTTTTCTGGTTGCCGTTTTCCTGCTAACGGCAGGCGTGTTATGTTTCGGCATCTTTTATGACTTCGGCCCTAGCAGGCAGATTTCTAAAAGTGACCTGGCAGAACGGCTTGAACAAAACTCAGAATACGAAAACCTGGTAAAAGAGGTTATGCCCGTTGTTGACACCACATATAGACAGATTGTACGTTTTGACCCAAAAGTGCAGGCTGTCTTTCTTCAGGCCGACATTACGACCTCTATAGATGCAATTCGCTCGCACTACGACCGCCGCGCCAGCGATCAGCGTTACAAGACCTTTCTGCATGCCGCTCAATTCTACAACCGCCTTTTCTTTGATAAAATTGAGCTCAAACAAAACTATAACGACATCGAGACATACAACCGGAATCTGGAAGACTGCATCATGACGCGAAGGCAGCTTCAGCAGTCGCTAAACTCGCGTTAACACGATACTTTGAATTAAACTCTAACCCCTACAAAAACCTATGACAGACACAAACACCAGCGGCAGAGCAGTTAACAGCAATTCTACCGGCTACATCATCCTGTACATCCTGGTGGCAATCCTGCTGCTTACCGGTGTGATTTTTCTTTTTAAAAGTTCGCTCTTCGACGCCAAATCTGTCGATGCCCAAATCCTGAAAGACGAAATTGACCTCAATGAAGACCTGGTGTATACAGACAACACCAAGGGCGCAAAAAAATGGTTATGGGAATTTGGCAACGGTGACAAGTCGACCACCCAGAACGGAAGTTACAGATACCGTAAGGCCGGTGCTTACATCGTGCGGCTCACCGTTGACGGTGAACTGAAGCAGCAGTACCCGGTCAACGTGCGCGATACTGTTCGCAGCACGATCGACACGCTGGTAACAATCAGCGGGCCGACCTCGGGCGTGGTGAACGAACAGGTACGCCTTGAAGCTGAGGGAAATGCAAAAATATTTCAGTGGTCATTCGGCGAGACCGGACGCGTAGACATTACCGGCCGTACGGCCTTGTACACCTATCGTACGCCCGGCAGGTATTGGGTTAAACTGATGAACGACCAGACCCGCCGCCCGCTCTTCCACGTGATCGAAATCACCGACCCTAACGCAGACCTCAATGGCGAAATCGTAGCTGCCGGCGAAGGCGAGCGGAAGGTTGTAGATGATATTCGGGCGCGCCTGCAGGCGATAGCAAATGGTGCAGATTTCAATACGCACTACTATTACCTGGTGCGCAAATACATGTGCAACAAGGAAAAAGTGACCGTTGCAATTGACCAGAACGGCGAAAAGAAGCAGAAAGACTTCTATTCATATTGCATGGGGCTCACATTTGGTGGCGAGATTGTAATTGACGAAGCACAGGTTACCGTTGCGCCGAACTCAAGCTGCGCAACACTGCTTAACATCAAACAACACACAGCCAACACGGCAGCAGCTGAGGCCGCAGAAGCCACCAAAACAACAAAATAGACCATCTGATCATTAATATATCATGCATCCTAAATCTATGAAAACAACATACGTTCTCTCCCTCCTGCTCTTTAGCGCAATTGGCCTTCAGGCACAGAGCCCGGCCGCCTTTGGCAAAAAGGTGCGTTATATGCCCCGCAATTTTGCTAAACCCGCAGCCACAACCAACATAAACGAAAATGATGGTAATACTTCCCTGCCATGGATCGTCTTTTCTGACCGTGACGAGAATTTCACGACTACCGCCCCCGGCGGAAGCCTGATCATGAAAAAACTCAGCTTCATGGAAGCTTTTTATGTATCAAAAGAGTCAAACGGATATCTCAAGCTTGTGAAATACAAGCCGGGAATGGTTCGCGGAAGAAAGATCACAGACAAAAAAACGGCGATCAGCTATGGCTGGCTGCCAAAGTCTAAGCTGCTTCTTTGGCAACGCTCCTACTCAAATCCAAAGTCAGGATACGCAAACAAAGCGATCAGCATCATTAACGGTAAAAACCCTTTAACCGAACCACGTTTTTACTTTGATAATACAGATTCCGTTTTTGTTTACACAACGCCAGATCTTAAAGACAGGGCAACGAAAATACGCCTGCATGAAATTGCTTACATTTTCAAGAAGTCAGAAGATGGTAAGAAATACCTGATCGGCGGCGACGATCAGCTCGTAGCAGACAGCGCGCGCAAAAGTATTTACGGCTGGGTGTCTGCTGACGTGATCCACAATTGGGGCGACCGGCTATACATTAGTCCGCGCGATCTGCAAACAACAAACCGCCATGATTCTGTTGCTACGGCGATAAATTCAGGCCTGCGCGGTGGTCAGGGCTACCTGGCAGATCCGTTGCTCCCGGCTAATAATGTGATTTTGCGCAGCATTCCGGTTGTTTCCGATGCCGATGGCAAAACCTATACGGTCGGTACAGCTTATGATGTCTATGAGAAATCGCAAAACAAGGTGATCAGTATCAAAGGAACTGCGCTTCCTTACCTGGAGTACCTTAAACTGCGCAAGAACATTCACAATATCAACGTCGTGTTTGTCGTTGACGGCGGCAGCCCGATGACCAACTATTTTTCCAGCCTGACCAATACCATTCAGTCTTTCGAAAACGTGTTTAACGAGTTTGGCAAAAAGCACAATATAAGTTATGGCGGGGTTGTTTACCGTGCGGGTGGCAACTGCCCTTCTGCAGGTGTAACCAACCAACGCATCAGTACCGACTACCGCGAGCTGATGCGCTTTTTCTCGAACGAATCAAAAAATACTGAACGCTGCAATGGACGCGTTACAGAGCAACCTGTCTTTGAAGGCGTGCGTACGGCACTGGGACTGTTTGCCGGTAAAGACAAAGAGACCAATCTGATCGTATTGATCGGGAGCACAGGCAGCGAGAACCAAAGTGCCTACCAGTTGTCAAAGCTAAGCGAAGACGTATCAAACTCAAACGCGCGGATCCTGGCCATCCAGCTTTACAGCGCCTTTGACCAGTCGTTCAACAACTTTGTTATCCAGTCCCGTAAACTTGTTTCTGAGGCGGCCTTTAAATCTGCGGACATGAAGAAAAACTACATGGTTAAAGGTGAAGGTCTTACAACCATGCAGCCATATAATACAACCAGGCAGGACTCTATTTCTTATTATCTGGACTATCCGGCGAACAGCCTGATTCAGGGCGCGGTGGTCTTTCCAACCAAAGGCATGGTCAAATCTAACGATGCGATGAATATTGCCCTGAGGCGTTTTATGAAAGAGACGGATATGGATATCAGCACGCAGATCAGCAGCCTGGACAGCGCCTTCAGACTAACAGGCATTGAACGGAAAAACCTGACACCTGCGGTAGAGAGTGTCCTGCAGGCTCCGGTAGACGGAAATGTAGCCGACCGGATGCCACACAATGCTTTTAAATACTATATTCCTTCAACCGCTCAGGTGTCAATGGTTTCTGGGAACCCTGATGCCCTGCAATACGCCATTGTACTGAATAACATGGAGTACAAGCAGCTGAATGATATTCTTTCGCTTATGATCGGCGAAAACCTGCAGGCAGACCAAAGCTCTTTCAGAAGTAAACTCGTCTCAAACTATATCAGCATCCCAAAGGATCAACTTGACCTGAAATTATCAAAGGGTGATGTAAAACGTATGAGCCTGCAAAACTACTTCCGGACTGTTACCGGCCTGCCCATTCAGAACGAACTTCTAGGCAAGTTCCGGGTAGTTGACCTGAAAAGACCCGGAACCATGCCGCAGCAGGAATTTGAACAATACATCAAGTTTCTGATCGATTCTTCGCAGCGCATCAAACGTAATACCCAGATCGAACAGCAATTTGTCTCTAACGGTAAAACTTATTACTATATAACAGAGAGCAATTTCAAACCCGAAGAAGCCGCAAAATAACTCCTAAACTGAAAGCTATGAACCACAGCAATTTAAGTGAATCGGTAAGGACCGCAGTACGCGTAGCGCAGGCCCTGGCACGGGAATATAAAAATGCGGAATTTACTCCGGCACATCTGCTTAAGGGCTTGATGCATAAGGAAGTTGGTATCCGTGCTTTTCTTGATTCGATTGGCAAGGACGCGGACTACCTTTCAGAATGGGCAGAGGTACGGATTGATGAACTCGACAAGTCGGCTTCGCCGGATGAACCAAAAGGCAGTGCAGAAATCCCGGCAGTATTTGAAGAAGCAGATAATGTAAGGATTAAGCTCGGACTCGACCTTATTACGCCGGTTTGCGTGCTTACCGCGCTGGCCAAGCCAAATGTTGGTTTCAAAGTGGACCAGCTGAAATCTTTCCCGATCAAAGAGAGGGAAATGCTTGATCTGTACATCAAAGACGAAGAGATCCAACACAGCATCCAGCCAGCGGCGTCGGGATCAGCAGAAGCCCAGCCCAAAACCGGTGCCGCCCTTCATAGATACTGCAGCGACCGGACCGGCCTTGCCCGCGAAGGCAAAACTGATCCGATCATAGGCCGGGACAAGGAGACGCGCCAGATGATGGAAATCCTTTGCCGCAGGAGCAAACCAAATGTCATCATCACAGGCGATGCCGGCGTGGGTAAAACAGCGCTGGTAGACGGGTTTGCTATTGACATTATAAATGGAAATGTTCCCTCGCTCCTTCAGGATGTTCAGCTGTTCGAGCTCGATCTCGGTGCGCTGATAGCCGGGGCGTCTTACAAAGGTGAGATTGAAGACCGCCTGAAAAACATCATTCGGGAGATCAAACAGTTTGATAAGGCTGTTCTTTTTATTGACGAGATTCATACACTGCTTGACCAGAAAGGTCCGATGGGCGGCGGCGCCGGAAACCTGCTCAAGCCGGAGCTTGCCCGTGGTGAAATTACGGTAATCGGCGCAACCACGATGGATGAGTACAGAAAGATCATTGAACCCGAACAGGCCTTCAGCCGGCGTTTCGAAATACTTCAAATCAAAGAGCCAACTGATGCTGCTGCAATAAAAATGCTTGATAAACTGAAAGACCGGTATGAAAGTCATCATGGTCTTACGGTTGCCGACAAAACAGTTACCGAATGCGTGCGTCTGGCAAAAAGATATATGAAAGACCGCCGTTTGCCCGACTCGGCTTTCGACCTGCTCGACAGGACCATGGCAGCGCTTAAAATGATGAACGACACCTCTGCCCGGGTACTTGATGAGCTCGATCTGGCCCTCGAAGAACTGAAAGCAGAAAAGGAGCTGGCTGCAGAAGATAAACTTTCTGAGTACCGCTGGTTGTACAGCCAGATGCAGCACCGCCTGAGTCCGGTACTCCTGGGTCTGCTGACTGACGAAACACAGGCGGATAACTTCGAAGAGGCAGCAGAATACCAGGCCTTCCTCGAAAAAAGCCTGAAAGAACTGCGCAGTTTTGCCCAGGAAGTCCATCTGGACGTGACGCCGCAGGACATTGCTTCGGTTGTTTCCTATAAAACAGGAATTCCGATGGGAAAATTGCAGGCCGGCGAAAAAGAAAAGCTGATGAACATGGAAGGTTACCTGAAAAAACGTGTTGTTGGTCAGGACCAGGCTTTGAAAGCCGTTTCAGATGCGATCCTGGAATCGCGAAGCGGCCTCAATAAAAAAGGCCAGCCCATTGGGTCGTTTTTCCTGCTCGGACCTACCGGCACCGGCAAAACTGAGCTTGCAAAGTCTATTGCTGAATTTTTGTTCAATGATGAAAAAGCAATGATCCGTTTTGACATGTCGGAGTTCAAAGAAGAACATTCGGCCGCCTTGCTGTATGGGGCGCCTCCAGGGTATGTAGGTTATGAGGAAGGCGGACTTCTGGTTAATAAGATCAGACAACAACCTTATTCTGTACTTCTTTTTGACGAGATCGAAAAGGCACACCCTTCTGTGTTCGATACCTTTTTGCAAATCCTGGACGAAGGTCATATGCATGACCGGTTAGGAAAAGAAGGCGATTTTTCAAATGCCCTCATCCTCTTTACCTCCAACATAGGAAGTGAGTGGATAGCCGCACAGATCGCCGAAGGAAAAATTCCTGCGCATAGCCAGCTGATGGAAATTATGGCAGGGCACTTCCGTCCGGAGTTTCTGGCGCGCCTGTCTGAAATTGTGCCATTTGCCCCTATTGATGAGAAAAATGTAGTTGAAATCTTCAACATTCAGCTGCGCAGTCTCATCGATGCGCTTGATAAACAAGGCATAAATTTTGAGATGGATGATGAAGCGCGTAAAATGATCGCGCTCAGCGGGTTTACACCAAAATATGGCGCCCGTCAGCTATCCGGAGTGATCAGAAATCAGCTTAGAAGACCGATCTCAAAGTACATCATTTCGGGTGAACTCAAAAAGGGCAACACCGTTAAGATTACAAAGAATCAGGAAGCAGACATTCTCGATTGGGAAATTGTTCAGTCGAGCGACATTCCGGTACAACAAAATGATGTATTAACTGTTATATAACGATTGGGATCATTCTAATAGATCAAAATCAAAACCTAAAAAACAAACACTATGTTCAACTATGAAATTGGTGGGAACGAGAAAAAGATCGACACTTCTGAAGCGTTCGCTGACATTGCCCACAATAAAACCATGTTCATTCAAAAACTTACGGACAATGAACCAATAAAACCGGAGAAGGTTGAAGGATTGAGAACTGTAGAAGACGTCTTTGACTATTATAAACCAAAAATAGACGTTTCCTTCGAAAGACAGGATGGCTCGCCAAAAACTGAAACGCTTAGCTTTAATAACCTGGGCGACTTTTCAGTAAAAAGCATTGTGAACCAGAGTGAACACCTGAGCAACGTGAATCTTGAAAAAGAGCTATCGCTCAATGTCATTAAGCAGCTCAAATCTAACAAAACGCTGAAGTCGACCCTTGACAACGCCGAAACGAAAGAAGCATTTATCAGCGCCCTGAAAAATTTCGTGGCAGAGCTTGAGCAGAACAAATAACCACCTGAATTAACGATCCAAAACACAACCTTATGGCAACTCCACAAGAACAAAAAATAACACCAGGGGCAGCTGAACCGGAATTTAAAACGGCAGAGCGTCCGGCCACAAAACAGCTTGGCCTTCAGGAAAGCCTTGACAAACTTGCCCGCGTAGGTGGCTTTGACCTGCTTGAAGCAACCATAGATGGTTTACAAAACTTGAACCCGGAGCGTAAAGCGCGTAAACAGATCTTTCTGACCGGCGACGAGAAGAAAAAAGAACGTGAAGAATTGAAGAAAAAAATCCAGCTATGGATCGAAGTTCTTGAAGGCTCTGACTCTGTATCAGAAATGGTAGACAAAAGCAGCGAAAAACTGCAGAATGCTGAAGAAAACCTGAACAAAAATATTGCTGAGGCCCTGAAAAGCACCCGCGAGTTAGAGCAGGCGTACCGCAGCGTTCATTTGTTTTACAAGAACACCGAGGAAGATAAACTCAAAAATGTGGTGATCATGAACGCAGCGATGGACCAGCTGACCGATCTTGATAATCCGCGCTTTATCGATTATGTGGCCGAAGAACTGAAACAAAAATATGATCGTCTTGACCTGCGCGAAAACTACTCGCTTGTAGTAATTCCCGGGTACATGGGCTCAAACAAGGTGCTTGAGCGCTGGGGTAAGATTGCGTATAACAACAAAGCCATGCTGGTTACCGACTTTGCAGATCTTGACCAGCCTGATGATGTGATTGATCTGTTTACAGCCGCAAACTATACCGGTGGCGACGCCTTCCGTTCAAACGTAATCATGACCTGTAACTGGCTTGTTGGCCGTGGTAAAGTAGACGAAGTTGGCGAAGAGGATGATCTGACTGTTCCCGGCTCGGCAGCGCTTGCAGGTAAAATGTACTACACACTGATGTCTCAGGTAACCGCGGGTAAAAAGCATGGTGCCATCAATGAGGTAGACGGCGTTAAGTTCGACCTGAAAAAAAGTGAAATTTCACACCTTGAACGCGTTGGTTTGGTGCCAATGGTTAATGAGTACGGCAAAGTAATGGCCTTCTCGGCTAAAACATTATTCAACGGCGATAACATCGGTCTGCAGACCTATTCGGTTGTGCGTGTATTTGATTACATCACAAAAGTTTTGTTCGATTTCCTGAACAGGCGGGCGTTCGAGAACTGGACCTCAAAGACTGAACAGGATCTGCGCGGTCAAATCGTTAAGTTTCTTGACGGCATACAGGGCCCTGAGCGGTTGATTGAACGTTTCAAGATCATGCGTTTCGAACGTGATGAAACACAAAAGGACCGCATCCATCTGGATATTCATATTACGCCATATTTCCCGGCGAAAAGTTTTGTGGTTAAGCTCGACGGCCACAAAGGTGAAGATGAAAGCACCACCTGGGCAAGCGAGTATAAACAACAGTAGACCCTACTCTAACTATAGTCAAAACCGGCCAAAGTGCCGGTTTTGTCGTTTAAATCCCCCGTATCTTTACCCGAAATCGGGCTATCTTTTGCACTTAACGATTTCTTTATAATTTTGTAACCCGGTTCAAATGAACATGGAAGCCGCGAATGAAACAATTGCTGATCCTCAATGCCGATCTTGAAAAATCTGAATCCACCCGGTTTCTCATCGATGCATATATAAACGGAGCAGTAAAAAATGGCGCTGTGGTCAAGGAGATCGCAATCGTAGATCTGATCTTTAATTCCAACAAACAATTTATAAACCGCCAGGCCGCAGACCTGGAACCCGATCTGCAGAAATCGTTCGACGCGATTAAACGCGCCAACCACATCGTGCTCTTTTGTCCGGTATATGTCGATGTGATTCCTGCAAAAGTGAAGGGATTCTTTGACAGGTTGTTTCTGCCGGACAGTGTTTTTACCTTTCAGCGCCAGAGTTTTAATAACAATTTCAGTGGCACCTCTGCACGCATCGTATCTATTCTTGACCAGGCAACTTTCGAAGACTGGAAACAGAATAAAAAAACGACTTACCTGTCCATAAAACGCAGCACCTTTGAAAACTGCCGCATCAGCCCTGTTCATACAAGCACAATTGGTCACCTGCTTTCTCTTGAGAACGACTATAGTAAAAAGTGGCTGCGGAAAATGGAGAAATTTGGTCTTGAAATGATCTAACGGTTTCTGCTGCTTTTTTAGTTAGCTCCGGGTAACCGGCCATTGCTTTTGCTGCGCTGATGTATACGCAACAGGTGTTTGGCCGATTTAAGTCCTTCATCCCCACACCAGTTTTTTTCCACATCGCAACATACTGATAATAACGGCAGAGTTTTTGACGTTTTTAAGATGCAGACTTCGCAAGTTCATCCCCTGCCCTACGCATTGCCTGGCCTGCGCTACCATTTGAATACTTAAGAACTCTCTATGAAAACAAGCCAGATTATCGCCTCCGCAATTCTGATTACCGGGCATACGTACCATTCAACTTTTCAATCTGATTTCTTCACGCGGTAGCGGATGGAACAGACGGTTTTCCTGGTTCATCCCGCCTGCCGGCAGTTGCTGGTTCGGTGGGAAGCGACAGGATTTTTGAGTTTGTACAAAACACTTCATCTATGCTTAGCGACTTAGAATACATCCGGCTCTTTGATTCCTGTACCATTTCCCCATCCCGGGTACCGGAGCTGAATCTGATCATCGATAATAACATTTTAGCAAACAGGCACCGGTATGAAGTTCCTGGCACAAAGCTTACCGGCCTCGAACTGAATGCCTGGCGGCGCCCCACCGGGTCTTCATCAAGACCGGCATCCGCCTACCGGCATTCCTCTTTTCAAAACACTGCCCTTTTCAGTACACAGCGGCAAACATCAGCCATTAACCAGATGCCCTGGTATGTTCTGGCCTGCCTGGAATGTGCCCGTACAGATAGCGGCCGCCACAAAATTAATCCGGGCCGGTTACTGAATTCTTTGGGTGAACCACGCGCTGAACACAATGATTCGGCGAGCAGCCGTTTGTCTCAACTGCCAAATGTTACCGGCAACACAGTAACCGGGAAACATCAGGGCGCCAGGAGCTGGACACTCGCCAATATTCTCCGCTTTCTGGAGAAAGATCCGGGACTGAGCGAAACTCTAAGTACCGGCAGCCGTCTCTGGTCGGGGTCAAACCACGAGCAGCAGATTGGTCGCCTTGCTTCGCCCTGGCCGGGAGACAGGCAGCCCGGACCTGCCGTAATTTTAAAAGGACTTGAAAACCGTGGCATTATTTATATACCCAGATATTGAGTTATGCATAAGGCTCATTCGTCGATAGATTTCGGTGCGACACGAACTGTTGGGAAACGCCGCTTAGTAAACTGCTCTGCCCGAAACGAAAGAAAATATTCAGAGAAAAAACGTTATCTTCATGAATATTACATTAATAACCAGAAAATGAGAAGAAATTTTGCCGTGCTTTTGTCCGGCTAGGGCTTTGCTTACAATCCAGGCAAATCCATCTCAGCATATAAATTGACCATCTACCAATGGAAAAAAAACTTATAACCGAAATCAGTATTGAGGATACACAGATATTGCATTTCGCCTCATTCCGGCTCAGGCAGCGTTTTAATGCGCACCACGAGTTTGAGCTCAGATTCAATCACGACAAAATGGGCGCACCCGGCCTGATCAGCCTGGACGAATGCAGGGATTTTGTAGGCAAGACACTCAGCGCGTCGTTTGGATACCGGCAGGGCCAGATGCAGCTATTCTCAGGAATCGTAACCCGCGTTGAACTGGCTCAAAGCCACGGTTATCATGGTGTGATCATTGTAAGCGGGTACAGCCCCACCATTCTTATTGATCGCGGCCAGGATCTTGGATCATATCTCGCAAAAGACCTCAATACAATCGCAAAAATAGCGCTTGAAGACACTGCTTCAAACGACCTGAAACTTGTGGCGAATGCAAGCCGCAAATCTGAAATCGATTATGTGATTCAGTATAAAGAAAGTGACTTCGACTTTCTGAACCGGCTGTCGGCAGAATATCATGAATGGTTTTATTATGACGGACAGCAGCTGCACTTTGGAAAGCCCGACGAGTTGAAGGAGGTGCCGCTATTCTACGGCCGGGACATTCAGAACCTGCAATACGGTATGGAAGTCGCCCCTATCAAAAGCAAGCGCTTTTCATACGATTCAAAACAGGATACCATACTCGAAAGCGAAAGCAGCGGAAATACGCAGGGTCAGCCAGACCTCGCGCATGCCATTTCGGCTTCAAACAGTACATTCAGCAAAGTCTACAACCAGCCTTCGCAAATTCGGCATGACAGCAGTTCAGACATTCAGGATTATGTAGAAAAGGAAGAGAAAGCACGTATCAGTAATCTCCTGAATATCAAAGCTGCCGGCGACAATCCGATGGTTGGTATCGGTACGATCGCTGATATTTCTATGAGTTTGCGACAGGAACTGGCCTTCGATACACAAACGCTCGGCAAATACCTGATTACCGGCATCACCCATCAGATCGAAGGGACCGGGATCTATCACAACAGTTTTGAAGGGCTGGTGGCCAGCACAGAGCGTCTGACCGTTACAGGTTGGAAAAAACCGATGCCGGAGATGCAACTGGCGAAGGTAGTTGATAACCATGACCCTGAAGGGCTTGGGCGGATCAAGATCAGCTTTCAATGGAAATGTAAAACGAACGATGTCAGTGAATGGCTCAGGGTGGTTTCGCCGAGCGCCGGCATTGGCGAACGTGGCAACAACCGTGGTTTTTTTGCCATCCCCGAGAAAGATGATCAGGTCATGATTGCTTTTGAAGAAGGAAACGTGGCCCGGCCGGTAGTCATTGGAAGCGTTTATCACCGCAGTAATGTTGACAGCAGTCCGCTGGTCGAAAATCATTTGAAGAGCATCATCACGCGGAGCGGCCATCTTGTTGAATTTGATGACAGCCCCGGAACCCAGGGCATCAAAATTACCGATATGCATAACAACATTATTCATATTGATACCAAGGGCAATAACATCACGATAACCGCACTTGAAAACATGAGCCTGAACTGCAAAAATATGCAGATCAATGTGCAGGAAAACATGGACGTGCAGGTTGGCGAAAACCAGTCGACCAATGTGGGTAAAGACATCGCAACAACAGCAGGCAACAACTATGTTTTGAGCGCCATTGGCGATGTATCTGAAACGTCAAATAATCGCACCGAGCTTGTTAAGGAGGAATTTAAGCGGCAGTCGGCCACATCAGACGAGTATGCAGGTGAGGTAAGTATTTTCAGCGCGAAAGAAAACATGACCATGCAAAGCGGGAAGATCGTGGAATTAAACAGTGCGGAGAAATCAAACCTGTTTTAACATGGCCATTACGAAGAACGCAAAGAACATCCGGATTGAAGTAGCGCAGAACTATAAGCTGGCTGTTGGTAAAAAGCTTGAAAAGAAGGCTGACAGGCTGAATGTTGAAGCCACCTCGGGCAATCTCGCGCTGGCCAGCGTAAAAAAGATCGTATCAAGCGGAAAAAAATCATGAGGCTCAATTTTGCTGCAGTATTGCTCATGGCTGTTATCACCATATCTGCAGGCTGCAAGGGACAACATATGGAAAAAAAATACAACTGGACCGGGACAGTTTCCGCTCCGGAAGAATACCCTGTCGAAGTTTATGAAGGTGCTCTGATTGCTCCCGATTTTACGTACAGTTTTGATGCGATCTGGGGCACCCAGAATACCGGGTGGGGCAACGCGGGTGGTATCATGAGTGTCGAAACTGAGGCTATGGAAGCGCCCGACTCTTTAAAATTCACCTGGCTCTCTCATGTGGAGAAAAAGTTCTACACGGGATCCTGGGCGCTCGATAGAGGACGAATTGAAAAGCTTTTCAACGACGGATTTACAAATAGCCTGACCGGTAAAAAAGAGACCTACTCGCTTATCAAGGTGGGGCTCGCGCCCGGCGGAAGAGTGGTCGTATGGCTGAGCGGCACCGGCTTTCAGACAGAAGTCGGAACGTTCACAGCAAAAGAAACATCCATTACCCCTGAAACAGCTTATGAAAGCGCAAAGTATATGTTTAACGCAGGCTTTAGCGACCGTACATTGGCTGACGACAGTATCATGAAACCTGAAATCGTTGCACGCATCAAGGAAGATGGCCGACCAGAACCCCGGGATTATGACCATTACCGGGAAAAATACAAGTGGCGGGTAAGTTTTCAGGCTGCTTCAAATGTCAGACCTGATGAAATTTTTGTCAGTTACCTGAATGGGGAGGAAGAAACACTTTCCGGGGCGGCAGTGTCGGCAAACGTGTATGCTGCCCGGGCAGTTCCACGCTACCTGATCCTCATCTGGCAGGATGCAGACGGTAAGAAATCTGCCGTCCGTATTGATCCTTTCGATCTGAAAGAGACGCCTGAAGCTTTTTCAAAGCTGGGAACCGGAGCTGAAATTGATCTGGTTGTAACACTTAATGATCAAAAAAATGCGGCCCGGGTCATACTAAAAAATGAATCGCAGCAGATCACTTTGCAGCGGGCAAAATCCCGGATCACTCAAATCGCAGATTAACATGAGCAGCGTTCAGTTAGGCAACTATACACCCCGGCAAAATCCGGTAGAATATATTGATGTATCTGCCGGCATGTTCTTCGATGGCACTAAGAACAACAAGACCAATACTAATGAGCGAAGGGCCAACACCGCCGCCTACCGTGCACACGGTACCGACCCGGCCAGCAGCTATCAGAATGACTGGTCTAACGTGGCACGGCTATGGGATACGTTCGACAAGTCAAAAAGTATTTACATTGAAGGTATCGGCACGCAGGATAAGCAGGGCGATGCCACAATCGGTTATGCACTCGGCTCGGGATCAACCGGTATACGGGCAAAAGTCAGGAAGGGATGCGAGAAGCTGGCGCAGAAAATCCTGCCTGTTTTGCAGCAGAATCGCGACAAAAAACTTCGGTATATATCGCTTGATGTATTCGGCTTTAGCCGGGGCGCAGCGGCGGCCCGAAATTTCGTTTACGAGATATCGAAGTCAGCATATCGCGCCCGGTTAAACGCAGATCCCGAGAGCGGCAGCACCTGGTATACAGATTCAGACGGCCATGTGGTCAAGAACCAGTCTATGCCTGCCTGCGGTCATCTCGGTGCCAAACTGAAGGAAGCAGGTATTAACATCACTACTGCCCAGATCAGGGTGAGGTTCCTCGGTATATTTGATACGGTTTCGTCTTACTCTACCAACGCACGGATACCGCCGAATTTTAATGATGTTGAAGAACTGCATCTCAATCAGATCGGCAAAGCGCAGCAGGTTATTCATTTCACTGCTGAAAATGAGCACCGGGAAAATTTCTCGCTCACACATACACATATCGGAAAGGAAAGAAGTTTTCCCGGCGTACACAGCGATATTGGGGGCAGTTATGAGTCTGGCATTGAGGTTATTGACGAGATTGAGACATCCTGGACCACAAACAGAAAATTGCTTGATTACAAGCAAAAACTCGTTAACGACTGCTGGTACAAGGAACATCAGCTCGAGATAACTCCCGGCTGGTACCTGGCCCTGAAAGGCACACGAAACCTGCGCAAGGAATACAGCTATATTCCCCTGCAGTTCATGGCCGAGTATGGTAAAAATGGTGGCTTGCCATTTAACCTCCGGTTGATTAATGACGATAAGTATTCAATAAAGTCGCATCCGCTGCTGGTTCGCGTAAAAGGCTATCTCCAGCCCTATGTCATGGCCAGCGGCCGGCCTTATGTTTTCAGACCACTGTCAGCAAATCCTGCTGAGCGGCAGGCACAGCTCGATCTTCGCGAGCTTCGAAATACTTATCTGCATTGGTCGGCGAACCGCAAAGGCATTGGTATGGATCCGAACAGCAACAGGCAACGCGTTTATTATTAAAATTCCGGGGGGTCAAAATGAAATCTACAACATTCGATACACCAGGAACTGAACTGCAGAGACTGACTTTTAATCCGCAGCCAAGAACCCACCGCAGTTATGGTGTCAGCATCCGTTTTTACGAAGCTGGTGAAAAGCTAAGCAGCAGGCTCGATTACCAGGCGCATGTAAGTTTTGAAAAATACCGGCATCAGCATCAGTGCTGGCAGGTAACGATAGACCGGAGCGATCTGTATTTTGACAGGCATGAACCTGATCTGATCAGCGAGCAACTGGCTGCTGCTTCCATGCGCGCGTTGTATCCTGTTAAAGTAGACATTGATCATCGCAACCACATTCTCGGGGGATTAAAAAATCACCAGGAAATTCAGCAGCGCTGGGCAGAAGCGGCAGCCAACCTCCTTGATAAATTTGAAGGCACACTTGCCCGGGCATTCGTCGAGAAAATGAACCGGCAGATCGAAGACCCCTGGCGCATCCTTGACGCATTGAATAATGATATGTTCTGGAACATTTTTTTTCATGACCGTTACGAGGACCGGTCTGAAAATGAAGCGCCCGCGACGGATTTCATCTTTGCGGCCCTTCCCTATCGGCGCGTCGTCTTTAACGGTCAGCAGACACTTGATGAAACGCCGAGCGATTACGGAACATTTACCCTCCGTTACAACGGCAAAGCCCAACTGACGGCCATTCCAGGTGAACAGCCGGGTCAGGCAAATGCCTCGCTGCAGGCCCAACTCGATCTGGACAAGCGGGACGGGGTCCTGAGATATGCAACTGCAACCTGCCTGCTTCCAACGCAGCTGCAGGCAGGTGAATCTATCCGGTTCAGCGCATACCGTATTGGTAATGAAGTGGAAACCGAGCAGCTCTCAGACAACCTGGTGGTGGAAGAAGAAAGCAAAAAACCAAAGGGATTCTGGCAAAGGATTTTCAACTAGTTTAAAACAGTTATGTCGCAAAAAGAAATAGTAGTACAGGGCGCCACGTGCGAATGCCAGTTTGGGACGCAACCTGACAAACTGAAGGTTCTTACGCAGGAAAAACACTACGTAAACGATATGGACGGCAGCAAAAAGCTCATTGCCTCGCACGTCGACACCGGAATGACGTTTGAAAAAAACACATTCGGGAACTGCAAGCTTCAACCCTCGGGAAGCGGTTATCTCCCCTGCGTGCCGAAACTTACAAAGTGGACAGCTCAGTATGAAGACATGGTGCTTGTTAACAACGGGCAGGTACTCGTCGAAGACAGCAAGGGCATATGTGCGATCAGCGGATCGCCGTGCATTAAGATAAGTAAAACGGGTCAGAAAGGCAGCGTCTCCAGTCAGAACATTGAAAATGCCGATGAGAAGACACAATCGCAGGTCAATCCGCTGGTTAATATGAAAGACATACAGAAAAAAGACATCTACGAATTTTTAAACGCCAGATAAGATGCCCAGAGGAATAAAACACTGCTATTGGGTAACAAACGGAACACGTTACCTGGTTGAAAAAGGAAAGACATATTATCTCTATTCAGGCGATACAAACGAGTTTGTGGTTGATGAAACGTGCATGGAAGATGGCACCGTAAACAAGAAATCAAGTGCACAGGCGGCACGGTGGGCCTATATCTATAATGATTTCCTTCCCGATGTTGAAAAGCTCGAGAGCGGTGCTTCAGACCTCTGGGGGCCGCTTGGTACCGGACCGGAACCGGTTGGCAAATGGGGTGTCGGAACGCGTTATAAGGTTGGAAGCAGCGTCAACTTCTCGCCTTCAGGTCATGGCTATTATTTCGGATACAAACAAAGAATTGAAGTTTTCAGCTTTAGCCCCGGCACTGGCTTTTTCTTCTATGTTGTGCCGGTAGCCGAATCAAAAATCGACTTTGCCTATTTTTCTGAAAGTGAGCGGGTGCGCAGATACGGCGAAATGATGCAGCTTCAGCTCATGTTTCATGGTTATAATCTTGAAAAAAACAACAAGTACCGCGCTAAACTCTATCTGCTCGAGGTGGAAAAAGCAGCTGGACTGGGAGAAACGTCAGAGTTTGAATCTAATAATGTGTGGGATACTGTCAAGACTTTTGACATTACAACAACGAGTCCCGGCAGCAGCAATTTCAACTGTCGGTTTATCCATAACTTTCCGATCGAAATTGACTGGAGGGAAGGTGAAAACAGGCAGAAAAATTTTACGGTAGCAGTTGAGATCTACAAAAAACACATGAACAGGAACGGGACCGAAGATCCTGACAAAGCTGAGCGTGTAGCCTACCGCAATTTTGCCACCGAACCTACCAAAGACCTTGTCAATTACGACCGGAACTTATTACAGCTTCAGGATATCGACCAGAAAGATTCGACTTCAAGCAGGTTTATGGTTTCGGGCGAGCTGATGGCCGATTACCTCAGGCGGACGGAACAGACCCGCCAGAACCAGATTCAGTATATTGGCGACATCCGTTACACACATAAAGATTTCGATCCCTGCGGCTATTCAAAAATCACGATAAAAGACGCCAGCGCATCAGACAGGTCGCCATTTGTGGCCTTTGATGAGGATTCCCTTCAAAGCGGTGGCGACCGTACCGAACTTGCGTTTGAAATTATTCGTGGTGAAGAAAAGAAAGCCGTGTCAATCACTGCAGAAAATCTTCAAAACAAGGGCGTTCCATGTACAGGCGTGCTGCTGGAACCCGGACAGAAACACGATCAGCCTGCCCATGTATTTCTGACAGACAGGGTGCGTGCCGCACTCCATTCCGAACGGGGATATGTAACAGCTAATGACCCTTCGCAGGCGGGCGATACCGATGTCGTCGCTGATCCCAACAAAGCGCCTTCCGAGGATGTCTCGGAGGTGCAGAACCTTTCTTTTTCTTACAAGGGTGAGAATGAAGTAAACCTGGATCTTAATTACATGTATTCGAAGGTATTCATGGAAAGATCGCTGGGCAGTAATGCCGCTTCTGAGTTTCTATGGATGTTTAATTACTTCTGGCTTGGAGATGATCTTGGTCAGACCTGGTACCTGCCGGTAAGTACCTGCCGTTATCCCAACCAGATCGCCAGGATCAGGGTATTTCCCGATATTGAGTGGGAGTTTAATCTTAAATTGTCGTCTGAGGTTCCCGAAGTGTATTCGCACACAAACATGCCTGCAGGCGTCAGTTCCCGGCAAAACCGAAACAGGACACTTCAGGCGACGAACAACCGCAGATTCCTCAACGCGGAAGTCTCATTTGAACTGGCTATTAAGGGCAAAACCGGCGAGCACCAGCGTGAGATCGGCGGCGGTTACGCAGCGAAGATTGAACCTTTTCTGAGGGCATTGGTTAAAGTCAAAGAAACACTGGATGAAATTACCGGCGTAACAGCAGCCCGGCGGGGTATGGCGGCAAGTGTAGCATCGCGTGTAAGGCTTGTGAACAGTCCCATTACTTTTCAGATGGATTATCCGGTCATCTCGATCGCGGGCACCTGGAAACTGGAGCCTGATAAGGAAAAACCAAATAAAGTCAGACGTACCGGAACAGTGTCGGTCGGCTTTACACCACTTATCAAAGGCACTGGAAAACTTGATCTTATTGCATGTGCGGAGTTTATTCCGGCGGCAGGTCAGGTCATAAAAGCTATACGCACAGCTGCAGACTTTGCTGGTATTGAAATATGGTTTAATTTGTATGCGTTTGGGCAGATTGACCTCAAAACAACTATCAACCTGGGACAGGAGTACGGAGCGGACCCGATAGAGGTCGGCACGACCGTCGGTATTGGTGCCGAGCTCGGCGTTAAAGCAGCGGCAAATGTACCAAAGATCAGCTTCCGGGCCGATTCAGCCAGCGACGTATCGGTCGAGTTCGAGGCTTCCGCCAGGGGCGAAACTTCATTGATGTTCTCTGCCAAAAGAGGCATGAGCAACGAGGGCCTGTATATTGAGGCCGGCGTTGGTTTCGGTGGACTTCTCGTCTTTGTAACCGCAAAGGCAAAAGTCTGGCGTGCCAAAATCGGTGTTGACAATGAAGCGCATGAACTTGTAGCGCCCAGACCCGACATGCTGAAGGGCCGGTATTATTATGTAAAGAATTAGAAATGAAAAAAGACATCCTTGTCTGTGCATTGGTGCTTGTACACCTGCTGAACGGCGGCTGCAATGCTCAAAATGAAAAGAAAGAAATGAAAGAAACCATTGATGTAATAAAATCTGGAGTTCAGACCTACAAGGAAACACCGGTCTATACCGTACAAATCAATAAACAGGGCTGCCGCCTGGTACTGGAAATGCGCGGTAACGTTGACTATCGCCTTACAGAAAATAATGGCGAAAGCATGATGCTGCCCCTCAATGCCATGATTACCGGCAGCGGCCCGCAGACAGCCCTCGTAAAGATTTACCCGAAAGAAGGTGATGCCTATCTGACTAAATACGCGCATGTGACGTTGAACTTTTTCCATGCACCCGACAGGCAGAGCCGACTGAGTGAGTACAAAACGATTGCAAGTTTTGAACTTCCCGGCGGTCTCGAAGAAAAAAAACTGCCGTACTACGAAACGACCGTTCAGTTCACGGCTAAAGTACCGTTTGATTACGCGGCGGAGCTGAATGCCGCGACAGATTTAAAAAGCATTCCTGATATCGATGAAAAAGTACGTGCAAAATATAACCAGATCAGGCGGGTATGTGAAAACCTCGATTCAGCCGCTTACAACAAATACCTGGCTCATTCTTCTGCGTTGGTTTACAACACCACTTATACAGACGCGGCGCAGATAGAAAAGAGCGAAGCAAGCAGCTCACCGCTGGCAATGGTAGATCCGCAGGTTAAAAACCGGTCTTTCCTGCCTATCCAGGACGTCGTCACCCAATATTACGCCAACGGTAAGATCGTTGCGCTATGGCAAAAAAATCTTGCACCGGCATTATATATGAAAGGAGAAGTTGCGTCAAAAGATGGCGGCTCAAAACCGGTTGAGGCTGGAGATCCGATCTTCCTGTACCTGCCAAAGGGTTCATCAGAACTACAGGTTTGGTAGCACGCGCTGTTTCATGGTATTCCGGAAACTTACAACCGCAGCAAATATTTATTTTCTCGGTCTCAGGCTTTTTCTGGCCGCGGCCTTAGGCTGGGCAGTGCTTGGCAGGACAAATGCGGGCGGACCGCTGAACGATGTCACGAACAGTTATCATCTCAGTGTTTTCCAGCTTGAGTTCTATTTTCTGCTTCTCATCCTGTTTGGGTTCAGACCAGCCAGGTTCCGGAGCAGGATAGAGACATTTTATGCGCAGGAAAAGGAAAGGCCGTTCAGCAAAGACACCTTTTTCCTGATCGTGTATATCGGAACGCTTGCAGTGGTTTTCGGGATTCCGCTGCTCGTCTTGCGCGGAGCGATTCCGGGTGTGCTGGAAATCATGCATACGTCGAATAAGGCTATCGTCCATCAGCCCGGTGTTCTGACTGTGGCGGCGCTTTTCCTGCTGCTCAATTTCCTGAGAATGTGGTTTGATCTTCGCCGGTCGGTCGATATGGCGAAAGTGCTCTTTGCGCGCACATTATATGGTTTTCTCATCAGCGTTCCCGTATGCATCGTGCTTTATATCCTGATCAGCCTTTTCCAGCCCGCAGACCTGCTCAGCATTGCTTTGCTGGCTTTTAATGCAACATTTCTGTTCTTCGATTTGAGGGAGATTGTTCGTGTAAGAGATTTGCGTATGTAGATGTTAGTATTTAGATTTTAGTATTTAGACATGTAGCCTGCATGGTTCATAGCTTGAGCACCGGCGTAACCGCATAAGGTCATGCCCCGCCATGGGCTGTAGTGCAAAAAAAAGGAAATCGCGGGAGGATCTGATACGTAATTGAAAGCGCTATTTTCCTGCGCTGAATCACGGTATTAAACTGATGGTTGATCCGGACTTTCTACTTTGGCTTTTATCTTTTTACTTTAAGCTTTCTACTTTAAACCCAATAGCGTTTGGCCGAACGGCCGGGCAATGGCCTATATCTCCTCAATCGTAAATCCTGCCGTACGCACGGCTTCTGTCACCTCATCCCGCCCCGCAGCTTCGGGATCCACTGTCAGGATCTTTGCCGGATTGTCGGTGTCTACCTTCCAGTTCCCTTCTCCTGCTACCTTGTTTAGTGCAGGTGTTACTGCCGCGATGCAACCGCCGCAGTTGATATTTGTTTTGAAGGTCATCGCCTCCTGTTTTGTTGTTTCCATGTTATCGTAATTATTGTCTGTAATGTCTGTCCGCGCTTCATTATCGGCAGGCCCGTCACCATAAGGCGGCATGCCTGCGTTACGGTTTTTTAATTTGAGCCGCAGGCTATTGGTCACCACGCTGACACTGCTTAACGCCATAGCCGCGCCTGCAACCATCGGGTTTAGCAAGAAGCCGGTTACAGGGTATAAAATCCCAGCTGCGATCGGAATGCCTACCACGTTAAATATAAACGCCCAAAAGAGGTTTTGCCTGATCGTTGCTACGGTGTCTTTCGAAATGCGGATCGCTTCTGCAACTTTAAGCAGGTCTGAGGAGATGATCGTCATTTTAGCGACGTCAATGGCAATATCACTTCCTTTTCCCATAGCAATGCTGACGTCGGCCTCGGCCAGTGCGGTACTGTCATTAATTCCGTCGCCAACCATGGCTACCGTTTTTCCCTGTTTCTGCAGGCTCCGGATAAACGCAGCCTTTTCCAGCGGAGAAACACCGGCCACGACATCGCTAATGCCCACTTGATGAGCAACGGCCTGGGCGGTCGGCTTCTGATCGCCGGTGAGCATATAAACCCGGGCACCAAGTTTTTGTATAGCACCGACCGCTGCAGCTGACGTTTCCTTCAACGCATCGGTAATTGCAAATACGGCGATCGCTTCATGCCCGCCGGCAAACCAGATAACCGTTTTCGATTCATCTGACCAGCGGATTCCTGTTTGAAGCAATGCGTCATCACATGAGATTCCTCTCCTTTCCAGCATCTGGCGATTGCCCGCCAAATAGATGTTGCCGTTAACTACAGCACTTACCCCCTCCCCTGTATGACTTTCAAATTCGGTAACACGCAGCGGAACAGCCTGTTCCAGGTGAGCTACCACCGCCGCAGCAAGGGGGTGCTCAGATTCATTTTCAAGGCTCTTAAGTATTCCCTTCAAAACAGGCTCTTCGCGAAGCCAGAAACTGTCGGTTACCACCGGTTTCCCCTGGGTAAGTGTTCCGGTTTTATCAAGGACAACGGTATCTACCTTCCTGGCCAGTTCAAGACTTTCCGCATCCCGGATCAAAATTCCCTGCTCAGCAGCTTTCCCGACCCCGACCATAATTGCCGTCGGGGTTGCCAGTCCGAGTGCGCATGGGCATGCAATGACCAGCACGGTAACAAAAGCAAGAAGTCCGTGGGTAATGCCGTTTTCGCCACCTAAAATATACCAGAAGCTCATGGCCAGCAAAGCGATGCCAATAACTACCGGCACAAATACACCGGCAATGCGGTCAACGAGCTTCTGCACCGGCGCTTTGCTTCCCTGTGCATCCTGCACGCTTTTAATAATCTGAGCCAGCACGCTTTCAGAAGCCGGTTTGCCGGCACGCAGACGAAAACTTCCCCGTTGATTGATGGTCCCGGCATACACCTGATCGCCCGCGCCCTTCTGAACAGGAAGCGGCTCGCCGGTCAGCATACTTTCATCTACATAAGAGTGGCCTGATTCAATTGTCCCGTCGGCGGCAATTTTTTCGCCGGGGCGGATAAGGAGCATGTCTCCGGCAATGATCTGTTCAACCGGAACCTGAATTTCAGTGTCATTTGCCCGGATGATGTTGACAAACCTGGGCTGTAAACCGATCAGCTTCCGTATAGCCGACGAGGTACGGCCACGGGCACCGTCTTCGAGCAGCTTTCCCAGCAGCACAAATGCGACAACAACGCCGGCAGCCTCAAAATACACATGTGCATGAAGCCCCTGCCGGTGCCATACACCTGGAAACAGAACATTGAATACGCTAAAAAGGTATGCGACCCCGGTGCTTAGTGCCACCAGCGTGTCCATATTGGCTGCACCATGGCGCAGCTGCTTCCAGGCGCTTATAAAAAAATCACGACCCAGCCATAAAACCAGGGGCGTTGAAAGAGCCCACATCAGGTAGTTGGCATAAGGTAGATCCATAAAAAACATGCCTGTAACAACGAGCGGCACAGACAGCAGCACGGCTAACCATGCCCTATGCTGCAATTTTTTAACGCGTTTCTCCTGTTCCGCATCAAAGTATTCCGGATTGTTGTTTTCTTCGGTAAGCAGATCGTAGCCAATTGACTTTACCACCTGCTTTAAGGCTGATGGCTGAATCTGTCCCCTCAAATATTCGACCTGCACCGTTGCAGCTGCGTAGTTTACATCTGCGCTGACGACCTCCGGCCGGGCCAGCAGCATGCTTTGCACGCTTGATGCACACGAAGCGCAGGTCATACCCAAAACCCGGAAACTGTTTCTTACCGTTGCGACATCTTGCCCCAGTTTATTGAGTTCCTGAATGATCTCTTTTGTTCTGGAAGCGATGTTTTTGCCTGAAACAATCAGCTGCCTGTCGTCACGATTAACGAGACAACTATCAATTGCCGGCATCTGGCCTACAGCTGTGGCCAGGTCAGCTAAACTATTGCTATCATCTGCGACTGCCAGCGGAATGATTAACTCCTGAGTTGTATGCGCTTTCATATCTGAACATCTTACAAGAGCAAATTTCGACATTTACCGGCCGGCATGCGTTATACATTTACCGCTCGATTTTATAAGATTACACGTCGTTTAGCGACTTTCTCTTCTGGCCTTTGATCTCTTTAAAATGGCTCGGCGTTAAGCCGGTTATCTTTTTGAACTGGCTGCTCAGGTGTGCAACGCTCGAGTAATTGAGACGGTGCGCAATCTCACTAAGCGATAACTCATCATAAACCAGAAGTTCTTTCACCTTCTCAATTTTATGGGCGATATAAAACTTTTCGATCGTCGTTCCTTCGACCGTTGAGAACAATGCGCTTAGCGTGTGATAATCCCGACCGGTTCGGGCGGCCAGGTAGTCTGAGAGGTTCATCTTCAAATCACCGTGATGTGTATGCACCAGATCAATAATCAACGTTTTAATTTCCTCTATGGTGCGGCTGGTTTTGTCGCTGATCAGTTCAAAACCTAAATTTTTCAGCCGGCTTTCCAGTTGCTGTTTCGCATCGGCGGCAAGCGGAGCAGATGTTTCCACCTCACCAAGCTGCGTTTGTGCAGCCGGGTAGCCGAGATCATCAAAGATGGCCTCAACAGCCATTTTACATCGGTCACAGACCATATTCTTTATATAATATCTCATACCGGGAAATTAAAATGACTGGTTGTGCACAAAGTTAGGATTTGCGAAGAGCGAAGCGATTATATAATTTGCAAAAAGATTTTCACAATTCCTCATCCATGTAATAACAGGCGGGCGTTGCACCGCCTTAAACAGGTTACAAACCGGATTTGCCGCAAAGACTCTGTTACCGGCCAATACCTTAAAAACTATATCGATGCACACTAAAGGGTAATACACCTGACATCAGTTTGTAATGTTTAACACGGCAGGCAGATGTGGCATGCTTAGGAAGCGGTTCTGAAAAAACGACAGTGTAACAAAATCGAGAAAGAAACGGGATAACTTGCAAATGCGCGTTTAAAATTTCATTTCTATGACCGGCGGCGCAACCTGTTGTATCTGTGCGCACAAGAGGCCGTTTATGAAACCTAAAGGGTTGCAAATGCAGGTTTATATTGCAGGTTTCGACACCTTTTGCCGTAATGACAATTTTGTTGTGGAATAATTTTTGATACAAGTAAAATTGCAAATATCAGATGCAAACCCCTACGTTTTCAACAAATTATCTTTCGGGATACCGTTAAAAACCGTAACTTTGCACGTTCATAATTTTAAGGAGCACGCACATAATAAATGAGACAACTCAAGATAACCCAATCTATCACCAACCGTGAAAGTCAATCGTTAGATAAATATCTTCACGAGATCGGCAAGGTAGATTTGATTACAGCCGAAGAAGAAGTAATTCTTGCTAGAAAGATCAGAGAAGGTGACCAGGCTGCTTTAGAACGCTTAACTAAAACCAACCTCCGGTTTGTTGTATCGGTAGCTAAACAATATCAGAATCAAGGCCTTACATTAGGCGATTTGATCAACGAGGGTAACCTTGGCCTGATCAAGGCGGCCAAGCGTTTTGATGAAACAAAAGGTTTTAAATTCATCTCATACGCTGTATGGTGGATCCGTCAGTCAATTCTTCAGGCTATTGCCGAGCAAAGCCGTATAGTAAGGCTTCCGCTAAACCAGGTAGGTTCGCTAAGCAAAATCAGTAAGGCTTTTTCTAAACTTGAGCAGGAATACGAGCGCGAACCGTCACCGGAGGAACTTGCAGATATTCTGGAAACTACCGTCGATAAAATTTCGGATACGCTGAGCAATTCAGGGCGACACGTGTCTATGGATGCGCCGTTTGTCCAGGGCGAAGAGAACACACTTCTTGATGTACTGGAAAACCACGAGCCTAATACTGACAGTTCACTGATTAACGAATCTTTATCTGAAGAAATCAAACGTTCACTATCAACCCTTACCGAGCGCGAGCGTGAAATTATCGTTCTTTTTTTCGGCCTTGGATCAAACCACCCGCTTTCTCTTGAAGAGATTGGCGAAAAGTTTAACCTGACCCGCGAACGCGTTCGTCAGATCAAAGACAAGGCGCTTCAACGCCTGCGTCACACATCCAGAAGTAAAATCCTGAAATCATACCTCGGTTAAATTTGATTCACAATCAGGAAAATTCATACAGAAAGATCGGCCATCAAGCCGATCTTTTTTATTTTTGGGTACTTATTATTTCAACCAAATAAAAAAACTGTATGAGCAACAATTACCAGGCTGAATTTCAGCGTTGGATTGACCGGGAGAAGTGTGCCGTTTCCCTGATGAACATTGTAGGCAACCTGTGGTTCGAACGGTCTGTCGAACTTGTCCTCTTTCGTAAACCGCTGTTCGATGTTGGCAGCAGCGAAATTCTAGCCTATCACCAATATGCCGGTGAGGTAAGCGGGAGACCGATCTCTATTTACGATACGCTTGAGCTGGCCGAGGTTCTCGCCGTAAGCAACCTCGCCCCATCACGTATCGACCTTGGCCGGCTGTGCACTGAATGGATGGACGAGCATATACATTTCTCGTCGGCCAGAGATTTCGTAGCCTTGAAACTTGCCAGGCATATCGGAAAAGAAAAACGCAGCCTTGAGCCCAAAGACGTGGTTCTTTTTGGCTTTGGCCGCATCGGGCGCATTGCCGCGCGGGAACTCATTAAACAAACCGGAAAAGGTGAACAGCTGCGCCTGCGTGCTATTGTAACCAGGTCGTGCAGCGAAAAGGAGCTCATTAAGCGCGCTGAACTGTTCCGCACGGATTCTGTACACGGTCCCTTCCAGGGAACGGTAAAGGCGGATGCGGAACAACAGGCACTGATCATTAACGGACAGACTGTCTATTTTATCACCGCCAAGACGCCTGAAGAGCCTGATTATACCGCTTATGGGATTGATAAGGCGCTTTTGATTGATAATACCGGCGTATTCCGTGATCGTGCCGGACTCAGCAGGCACCTTCAGGCAAAAGGCATTGCGCAGGTTCTGCTGACGGCACCCGCAAAAGATGACATTCCGAATATTGTATGCGGCATCAACGATAGCGACTATGCCGCAGGCGAAACAGTGTTCTCCTGCGCATCCTGTACCACAAATGCTATTGTGCCGGTCCTGCATGTCATCAACAAACATGTCAGCATTAAAAAAGGTCATATCGAGACAGTTCATGCCTACACGAATGATCAGAACCTGCTGGATAACTACCATCCTAAATACCGGCGCGGCCGTTCCGCTGCGCTTAACCTTGTCATTACAGAGACAGGCGCAGATAAGGCGGTCGCGAGGGTGCTTCCTGAACTGGCAGGCAAACTTACCGGCAACGCTGTTCGTGTACCTACACCCAATGGTTCGCTGGCCATTCTGAACCTTACCTTGGCCAGGCAAACCAGCCTTGACCAGATCGAAAAACTGCTGCGCGAAGCTTCACTTTTCGGCGATTTGTCTGAACAAATTGAATACTCGGTTTCTAACGAAGTTGTTAGCAGCGATATGATTGGAAACAGCCACCCTGCAGTTGTTGACGGCCCGGCAACAATACTTTCTCAGGATGGCCGTTCGCTGATCCTCTACGTTTGGTATGATAACGAATACGGCTATACAAGGCAGGTGATCAGGCTCGCCAAAAAGCTGGCCGGTGTGGTGAGGCTAACTTATTATTAGCAGAAAAGTCCGGCTTTGAGAAACGCCGGACTTTCTTTAATTTGGAGCAGCATGCAAAGATATTTTCAGCTCTGTTTCTTTTTATATGCCAGGCTATGGCCGCTCAACGCCGTGTTCAGTTTGCAGGCACTGTTTTTTGCGTCAACCGCTGAATATATCCTGTCTGCGGTCATGCTTGCCCCCATTATCAAGCTTGGCGGGTATCTGGGCAGCCTTGCGATCCACTATCTGTTCTCGAGCAGAACCTACCCATTCTACCGAAACCTTGGTTACAGCATGCGGCATTTGTTTGCGGGCAGTTTCTTTATTGACACAGCCATATTTCTTTTGCTGTTTTTGATCGTCCTGATATGCAGACCCTGACTGCAGACAGTGTCAGCAAAAACTACGGCCGCCGCCAACTGCTGAACGGTGTTTTCCTGCATTGCCAGACCGGCAAAATCACCGGCCTCCTCGGTCGCAACGGATGCGGGAAGTCTACCCTGCTTAAAATCATTTATGGTACGGAGCCAGCGGCGTTTAAACACGTTCGAATTAACGGCATGCCTTATAATAAGCCGTACCGCAGCGGACTGCTGCATTTGTTAAGCCAGAATTACGAGGTGCCCGGAAGGTTACGGATTGCCACATTTATCAGACTATGCTGTAATATCTATTATCAGCAGATCGCCGGTCTTTCATTTGTTGCACAACTGGCCCAAAGGCGCGTTAAAGATCTTTCGGGCGGAGAGCGTCGTTTTCTTTTTGTACTGGCCGCAATCTATTCAGATGCACTTTTTGTATTGCTTGATGAGCCTTTTTCACACTTGTCTCCCGTGTTTGCAAATACAATAACTGAACACATGCACATCATGAAGCAGCATAAAGGTTTTGTAGTAACTGACCATCTTTACAGGCAACTTATTGACTGCAGTGATGAACTCATTCTGCTGCATAACGGCAGCAATTACCGGATCAGACATCGGGAGGATCTGGTTACGCATGGTTACCTTTCATCCCCGGATCAAGTGGCCGGCAGCCGGTTGCCGGACAGCGGAGATTAAACCCGCCGAAAATTCCGGTCTGCAGCCATGCTTATAGGCCCTGTTTCACTGTTGTCCGGGGAAATTTTGCGAAAGCCTGTAGTTCTTTAGTTTCCAATAGATGTGAGGCTATGGTACCGAACCGCTCACCACCGCGGGGGCTCCTTCTTTTTGGCGAAAAAGAAGCAACCTGAGGCATAGCCGAAAGCATTCGTACCTTTGAAATTCATTAAAGAGACACGAATAAACGCTCCGGCTGTGTATCTCTTCTTGCATAAAAGCATCAAAAGTCCGACGGCGGCGGGAAAAGGCCCGGATTATCCCTGCGCCATTCCGTTCCGGGCTGGTTCCCCTCCTTGGTTCTTCCCAACCTCCTTAAAACAGTGCAAGACTTTTAATACTTTTCTGCGGCGAGAAGATACAAGGCCGGTCCGCACCTATCAGTGGCAGTAAGCAGGCAAAACCGTCATCAAAACCGCCGCCTGTACGTAAAACCCATAGACATAGAATTCAGGGGGCTTGATTCCGAAGACTCAGGCAAATACTGCTTTGAGACTGTTCAGAAGGATCTTATTTCATTCAGCCAATTTTTACCGGACAACAATGGGCCCTGTTTATTTATTTGATGGTTTTTCGTAATATTGACCCTCGTTTTTCAGGCCAGATGCAGCTCACCAGGTTAGAGATTAAAGGTTTTAAAAGTTTCGGAGACAAGGTAAACATCCACTTCAACGAAGGGGTAACCGCTATTGTAGGTCCGAACGGCTGTGGCAAATCAAATGTTGTCGATGCCATCAGGTGGGTACTGGGCGAGCAAAGCACACGTATGCTTCGGTCTGAAAAGATGGAAAATATCATTTTCAACGGCACCCGTAACCGGAAAGCCGCACAGCTGGCCGAAGTATCACTTAGTTTTGACAATACACGTAATGTACTTCCGACCTCTTTCTCACAAATCACAATAACGAGAAAACTTTACAGAAACGGAGACAGCGAGTACCGCATCAACGATGTGCAGTGCCGGCTGAAGGATATTACTGACCTTTTTCTTGATACCGGTGTAGGTTCAGACAGCTATTCGATTATTGAATTAAAGATGGTCGACGAGATCATTGCTAACAAGGAGCATTCGAGGCGTAATCTCTTCGAGGAAGCCTCGGGGATCTCAAAGTATAAACTGCGAAAAAAACAGACATTTAATAAACTTAAAGATACCGAATCTGATCTTGAGCGTGTAGAAGACCTGCTTGTTGAGATTGAAAAAAACCTCAAAACACTGGAGAACCAGGCGAAAAAAGCAGAGCGCTATTACAAACTTAAAGAACAGTACAAAGAATTAAGTATCAGGCTTGCCGGACTGCGCATAAGCGGCTTTCGCGGTGATCTCGAAAGTCTTGAAAAAAAGGAAGCAAAACTGATTTCCCTTCGCGCAGAACAAAGCGGTGAAATTGATAAGCTGGAAGCGGCGCTGCAGTTGTTGAAGCTGAACATTATTCAAAAAGAAAAGAATCTGTCTGTTCAGCAAAAAGCTACGAATGAGTTTGTAGCGAAAATTCGAGCTTACGAAAGTGAGAAAAAGATTAAAAACGAACAGATGAAGTTTCTTCGCGAGAAAGAGCAACGGCTTAGCGAAGAGATCGAGCGCGATACGAACCAGGAGAATCACGTAAAATACAACCTGAAACGGCTGAATGAAGAGTTGCTGACAGAAACGGAAACGTTCAAAAAGATCGAGGTTGAACTCAATACGCTTAAAGCCGGCCTCAGCACACTCCGCGAGCGGCAGCAGCTTGAGAAAAACCGCCTGGATGATCGTACCAAAGCGGCAAATGAACTGCAGAACCAGATTTACCAGGCACAGAAAGAAATCGATATCCTCCACATACAAAAGGAAACGCTGACGCAGGAGGGAAACCGCAATGTGGATGATACTACTGCAAAGAGCATTGAACTTAAAGCCTTCAACCATGCCTTAGCGGAGCTGGAGTTTACAATTGAACAGAAACAGACTGAGCTTGGCGCTTTCGAAGAAGAAAATATCCGGACACTGACCCTAATCACGGAAACAGAAGGTACTCTGGCCGCAAGAAAAGACGAACTTGCCACACAAAGTCGTATAAAAGATGCCCGGCAAAACGAATACAACCTTACAAAGTCATTGGTAGACAGCCTTGAAGGTTTCCCGGAGTCGATCCGTTTCCTGAAAAAGAATACCAGTTGGGCACGTAACGCACCGCTATTGTCTGACGTGCTTTTTTGTACTGAAGCTTACCGGATTGCAGTAGAAAACTACCTGGAACCGGTTATGAACCATTATGTCGTGGAACATTATGCAGATGCACTTCAGGCTATTGATCTGCTTACTGCTTCCAGCCGCGGCAGGGTGAACTTTTTTATTCTTGAAGATATTCCCGATCGCCAGATAAGCCGGCAGGATATTGATGGTTTTGTTCCGGCACTTTCAGTCGTCGAAACAGATAGCCGCTACCGCAAACTGTGCGAGCTGCTGCTGCAACATGTATATATTTCCACGAGCGATGACGAAGATGTTTTCAAATCTGCGTCGCAGCCTGCTGTTACGCTGCTTGCTCAAAACGGTAAGTTTGCGAAGAGTAAATTTACGCTTTCTGGCGGTTCAGTAGGCCTGTTTGAAGGCAAGCGTATTGGCCGTGCTAAAAATCTTGAAAATCTGGCTAAACAGATCAAGGAAGCAGAAAAACAGATCGCCACACTAAGCAGCGGGATTGCTGCTGCGCAGAATTTAATAGGAACTTCAAAATCAGCACTTAAGACGGCACAAATTGAACGACTTAGATCAGAGTTGAACCGGCTTGGAAATGAAAAGATTTCTGTGAGTACGCGCAGAGATCAGTATCATGAATTCATTACGAGCAGTGAGAACCGGAAAACCGATATACAAAATAAGATTGCCGGCATTGAAGCGCAGCTTGGGGAAAAACTGCCGCTTTTAATCGTCATGCAGGAACAGCATCAGCAGGCATACCGGGACTTGCAGGACCTGCAGCTTAGTTACAATGATACGGCAAACGAGGTAAATGACGCGGCCAGTGCCTATAATACCCTGAACATTCGGTTCCACCAACAGCAAAATAAAATCTCGGGACTGGACAAAGATCTGGATTACCGGCATGTGCAACAGGAAACGCTGGAAAAAAAGCTAAGCGCGAACCGGGCGGAACTCGCCAATGTAAAGACCGAGATCGGCAATACCGTTCAGCACACTGATCTGAACGACGATCATCTGCTGGAGATGTACCAGCAGCGTGAAGACATGGAAAAAGCCGTAGCCGAAGCTGAGGAAGCCTATTATGCTGATAAGGGAACGATTAACGAGCATGAAAACCAAACTGCAGCAATCCGCAAAAACCGCGAGGAGACCGACTTTCTTGTCAATGAACTGAAAGATCACAAAAACAACCTGCGTATCGAATTAAATGCGTTGCGTGAACGTCTTTCTGTCGAATTTAATCTTGACATCAGTACCTTACTAGATCAGGACATCACAACAGATGAGAATGAACTTGAACTTCGGGAAAAGGTAGAACGGATGAAACGGCAGCTGGACGATTTCGGCTCGATAAACAGCATGGCTATGGAGGCGTTCAAAGAAATGAGCGAGCGCTTTAACTTTATCCAGGCCCAAAAAAAGGACCTCGTTGCGGCCAGGAATGATCTGCTACTCACGATCAGGGAAATTGATGATACCGCCAGGGAAAAATTTATGCAGGCCTTCACCGAAGCAAGGGAGCATTTTATTACCGTGTTTCGCTCACTCTTTAATGAAGAGGACAGTTGTGACCTGATTCTCTCGGATGAAAAAAATCCGCTGGAAGCTGACATAGATATTATTGCGCGGCCAAAGGGCAAGCGGCCGCTGTCCATCAATCAACTCTCCGGCGGTGAAAAAACGCTTACGGCCACCGCCCTTCTGTTCTCGCTTTATCTGCTAAAGCCTGCACCATTCTGTATTTTTGACGAGGTCGATGCTCCCCTTGACGACACCAACATCGATAAGTTTAATAATATTATACGCAAGTTCTCAGATCGCTCCCAATTTATTATCGTATCGCACAATAAGAGAACCATTGCTTCTACTGATATTATTTATGGCGTAACAATGGTTGAACAGGGTGTCTCGCGGGTAGTCGCAGTCGATCTTCGCGAAGTAGCGTAAGTACCTGGTATTTTCGGTGGAATGTTAAACCTTTGCGTTCAATCAGTGGTGTTGTCGTGCTGGTTTAAAGATTTCAAGAGATTATTTACTCCGGGTATTAAAAAAAACGCCTTTCATTACGTTGAGCAGCCTTATTTTCATTGTGCTATAGAAACATTTTGAGTTTGATCTATGTTATAGGGGTGACCACTACAACTGTAAGATCAAATTTTATCCATGAAAATAGCTTATATATCTACTTATCCTCCACGTGCCTGCGGAATTGCGACTTTTAACCAGAATCTTTTTGCTGCCATGAACGGCGACCAGAAGAATCAGCAATCATCATTCGTGATTGCAATGAATGATGGAGAAACGACAGATATGTACGAGTACCCGGAAGAGGTAAAATACGTGATCAGACAAGAAAATCAGAACGATTACATCAAGGCTGCAGATTTTATCAATACAAGTCTGGCTGACGCCGTTCTGCTTGAGCATGAATTTGGAATTTATGGGGGCGACAATGGTGTATATGTACTTCCGCTTATTGCGCGGCTTAAAAAACCACTTATCGTGGTGCTGCACACCGTGCTCAGGGAACCGACATACACACAAAAGACCATTATCAGGGAAATTGCAAAATACGCGAGCAAGATCCTGGTGATGAGCCATCGCGCCATCGGTTTCCTCACCGATATTTATAGTATCCCAACCGGAAAGATTCAGTTTGTTGAACATGGTGTGCCTGACCTCAATACGCCGATGAACAATCCGGTTGAGCAATCGCTGCCATTTAAAGACCGCAAAGTACTACTCACCTTTGGATTGATTGGACGGAACAAGGGACTGGAGACGGTCATACATGCGCTTCCGCAAATCATTGAGAAACATCCTGATGTTACCTACGTAATTCTTGGCACGACGCACCCTGGTGTAGTTAAACATAACGGTGAAGAATACCGGGACAGCCTGAAGCGTCTGGCCAGGCAGCTTGACGTAGAAAACAACCTCATTTTCATTAATAAATTCGTTGAAGAAGACGACCTGCACAACTACCTGTCGGCCGCTACCATATACATTACGCCTTACCTGAACGAGGCCCAGATCACCAGCGGTACCCTGTCCTATGCGGTCGGTGCCGGTGCAGCCGTCGTTTCAACACCTTACTGGCATGCCCAGGAGCTGCTGGCCGATAACCGGGGAGAATTGTTTGCATTTAAAGACAGCAGTGCGCTTGCAGACGTTGTTGTGAACCTGCTTGATACACCTGATAAACTTAACCAGCTGAAAGAAAACGCCTATAACTACGGACTGAAATTACGCTGGCCGCAAATCGGGAAAATATATATCAACGCGTTTCGTGAAGCTATCCGGGAAGCAGAAGCGCACACCAGGCTGCGCAAACCGGTTATTGATGCAGACATGATGCCTATGTTTAGCCTGAGCCATGTGTTGCGGCTAACTGACGACACCGGCATTGTTCAGCACGCGACCTACGGTATACCAAATCTAAAAGAAGGTTATTGTCTTGACGACAATTCGCGTGCGCTCATCATGGCCCTGCTTGCTTATCAGCAGAACAAAAGTAAGGTAGCACTTGACCTTCTTCCGATCTACCTCAGTTACATCCAGTATATGCAGCGCGAAGATGGAAACTTCAGAAATTTCCTGAGCTTCAGTCGCAACTACCTGGACGAGGTCGGTTCTGAGGATTCTTTTGGCCGGACCATCTGGGCGCTTGGTTTTTTAATCAGCAATGCACCGAACAATTCGTATAAGGAGTTTGCCGAAGATCTGTTTGTTAAATCTATTCCCCATTTTTCGCAGTTGAAATACTTGCGTGGGGTAGCCAACACAATGATCGGCATTGCATATTATCTCAAAGTGAATCCTTACAACCTGGGTGTTGCCGCAGAAATGGATGCGAGAGCAAGTCAGTTGAAAGCGGCTTATCGCGAAACACGTGATGAAAACTGGCATTGGTATGAGACGGGTTTAACCTATGACAATGCCATTTTACCACTGGCGCTGCTGCACCATTACCAGGTATCTGACGATCAGGAATCGCTTGAAATTGCTATAGAATCAATGGACTTCCTGTACCAGAAAACACTTAGCAAGGGCTATCTCAACCCTATCGGAAACGACGGCTGGTTCTATAAAAACAGCGATATGGCCATATATGACCAGCAGGCCATAGAGTCTATGGCTATGGTGCTCCTCTATTACCAGGCCTATGAAGTAACACAAAACTATGACTATATCAAACAGATGAATCTGTGTTACCAATGGTTCCTTGGCGAGAACAGCCTCAGGTTACCGCTTTATGATTATGAAACAAAAGGCTGCGGCGACGGGCTTCAGCCGCATGGCGTAAACAGAAACCAGGGCGCCGAAAGCACGCTGGCATACCTGATTTCGCATCTGATGATCCTGAAAGCACTGGCACTTGAACACCAGTATGTCGAAGAAAAACAGGAAAATTCAAGTTTCGTAGCCTAGATGTCAGAGCCGCTCAAAATTGCGGTGTTGTCGCCGGTAGCCTGGCGCACACCGCCGCGTCACTATGGCCCCTGGGAGCAAATGGCCTCAAACCTTTGCGAAGGTTTGGTTGCTGCCGGTCATTCCGTTACGCTTTTCGCCACCGGCGAATCTATAACTGCCGGCCGGCTTGATGCTGTTGTAGCCGAGGGATATGAAGACAAACCCGGCCAGGACGCAAAGGTGCTCGAATGCCTGCATATCAGCAATTTGATGGAGAAGGCAGATCAATTTGATCTGATACATAACCATTTCGACTTTCTGCCGCTTACCTATTCCAGGCTGATCAATACACCGATGGTGACCACCATTCACGGATTTTCGTCAGAGCAGATCGTTCCCGTTTATAAAAAGTATGACGGCCATGTTAAGTATGTTTCTATCAGCATGTCTGACCGTCATGCCAGCCTCAGTTATGCGGCAACGATTTATAATGGAATTGCCATAGCCGATTTTGACTTCGTAGAAGAAGCTGATGACTACCTGCTGTTCTTCGGACGGATCCATCCGCATAAAGGGGCTTCGGAGGCAATAGACATTGCCCTACAAACGGGTAAAGAACTGATCATTGCCGGAATCATTCAGGATCGCAGTTATTTTGAGCAGAAGATTGAGCCCAGACTTAGCGACCAGATCCGCTATGTAGGCTCTGCAGGACCAAAGGACCGAAATAGCTTGCTTGGACGGGCGGCATGTCTGCTCCACCCTATTTCCTTTGATGAGCCTTTCGGACTGAGTGTAGCTGAAGCGATGGCATGTGGTACACCCGTCATTGCCTTTAACCGTGGGTCTATGCCTGAGCTGATTGAGGATGGAAAAACCGGTTTTCTGGTAAATGACGTTGATGAGGCAGCAAAAACGGTCAGGAAGCTTTCGCAACTTGACCGTAGTTATTGCAGGCAGCGGGCTGTAGACCGCTTTTCGACTGAGAAAATGGTTGCAGATTATATAAGCCTTTATAAGCAGCTTTTATAAGCTGCAGTCCTGGCTTTTTAACTTACTCAGCAATTCGTCCAGCTTTACCGTCGCAAAAGAAGAACAGTAGTCTGACAGGCCGTAAGGTATGATCAGCTCATTGTTGTGAATGATCGAACCGCAGGAGTATAATACGTTTGGTACATAACCCTCACGCTCGTCATCATTGGGAATAAGCAGGGGTTCAAGTAAGCGGCCGATCTCTTTTGAAGGATCGTCAAGATCCAGCAGACTTACACCCAGCACATACCTGCGCATCGGACCAACGCCATGCGTAATCACAAGCCAGCCATCTTCGGTCTCAATCGGTGAACCGCAATTCCCGATCTGGATAAACTCCCAGGTAAATTTGGGCTGTTGCAGAATTACCGGGTTGTCCCAGATGGTAATCTTGTCAGAGTACATCAGGTAATTATTTACGCCATCTATACGCGACATCATGACATATTTGCCATTAATCTTACGCGGAAACAACGCAAGGTTCTTGTTTCGGGCACCGGCACCATGCAGCGGGCTTACCTTGAAGTCGTAAAAATCTGTGGTCTGAAGCAGCTTCGGCATAATCATCGCACCATCGTAAGCTGTATATGTGGCGTAATAAATAATTGAGCCATCTTCCTTTGTAAACCGTACAAAACGGGCATCTTCAATACCCTTGCGTTCAAATTCAGAGATGGGGAAGATAATTCGATCAGAAATATCGGTATCACGCGAAAAGCTGATCTCATGGTAAGTGTCTGACAACCACAGGACCTTATCGTATTCGAGCTTTTTCATGTCGTCGTCTGTGAGGTTCTGAGAATCTATAACCAGCCGGCGCAAGACGGAATAATCGAACTTATCCTGCAGTCTTCCATCAATCTCATCAAGCACAAGTGCGTTGATATTGGCGTCGGCAGCTTTTTTCAGAAATAACTTTTTGTTGTAAACAGCGTTCTTGATTACTTCCGCCTCGTCTATGTAGTCGCCCGCCTCAATAACCTTTATGTTATTGTGCTTATCAATAAGGGCTCGCCTGAACACAACAGAGGAGATATGCCCCTCGCCTACTGCGCGGAAACTGATGATTACGCGCTTCTCGCCGGAAACAAGGTCTGTCTGATCGGGATCTTCAATAATCGAGGGATTAAAAAATGCCGCCGATTCGATCGAATATTCATGCGTGAAGTATGATCCGATAAGCAGCTTCTGATATTTGTCGAGTGTATCATAGTCGATGCCACATTCCTCAATACAGGATCTGATCTTTTTACAGTGTTTGTTCAGGATCTTGGTAATGTTGCGGTGGCGTTTCGAATATTCCTGGAGAAGCGGAGAGATGATTGAAAAAACTTCTTTTTCAGACAAAGCGATCACATGTCTGATCACATCTTTTGCTCTGTCGTCTCCATTATAAAAAAAACGTGCAATAACGCGTTTTGGGTCAGGGTAAACCTTTACAGGTTTGCGCTCGATCGATAGTCTCATAACCACTAAAACGTTTGGAAGACCTGCAATTGTTTTTATAAAGATTTTTTTTTCGGCCATTGGGCCTGGATGTGGTTCGCAGGTGAAGATCAGCAAAGCATTAGCTTCCATCAGCCTGCCAGAATGCTATTTAAAAAACTGACACATTTACAAAATTAGTCAGTATTTATACATTTTGTCAGCCTTCAAATTGTCATAAATAAGTCGCTGTGTCAAGTGAATATAATGTTAAGCGCGGTTTAAAAAAT
Source organism: Pedobacter sp. SYP-B3415 (assembly GCF_004138205.1). Lineage (GTDB taxonomy): Bacteria > Bacteroidota > Bacteroidia > Sphingobacteriales > Sphingobacteriaceae > Pedobacter. The sequence continues at coordinate 292,464 of NZ_RXNQ01000011.1, read as the reverse complement.
TATAGCTCTTATAATCAAATGATTAAAAAAAACCTCCTTTTCCCGCGCTGACACGAGCTTTTCTGTGGCACAGCGATTGACTAAATAACGTAAACGGTCAAAAAATTAAACTCAGAGACCGGGAATGAAAACCATTTAAAACATATCAAAATGAAAAAATTATTATTATCGTTAGTAGCAGTTGCAGGTTTAGCTTATGGTGCAAATGCCCAGACAGAACAAGGTAAAATCATCCTTGGAGGTAACGTTGGTTTTAACTCTACCAAAGCAGAAGGTGCGCCGAAGTCAAATGTAAGCTTCCAGGTCGTTCCTAGTGTAGGGTACTTTATCGATAACAATTTTGCGATCGGTACAGGTGTTGGTTATACATACAGCAAAGAAATTGCTGAAACTGAAGATCAGGCATTTGTTGTTGCTCCGTTTGCCCGCTACTACACCGACCTTTCAGGACAGTTCAAATTTTTCGGACAGCTTTCTGTTCCTATGGCATTTGGCAGTTCCAAAGACGTTAACGCTGCTGGTGATGTTGGTGCGAAACTGGGCACAACCACAAATATCGGTGTAGCACTTTCTCCTGGCTTTGCATTTTTCCCGACCAGCCGCGTAGGTATTGAATTTTCAGTTCGCGGTTTAAGCTGGGAAAATGAAAAACTGAAAGCTGAAGGTTCTGGTGCCGAATTCACAACCAACTCTTTCGATGTTAACGGAAACTTCTTTGCTCCAAGACTGGGCGTTCAGTTTCACTTTTAACAATTCATTATAATAAAAGAAGGCCCGGAAGTATCATTTCCGGGCCTTTTTTATGCTATCTCTTTTTCTCGACATCCCTGTCCATCTCGACCATATCGACCTGGTCGCCGTCGCTAAAATCGCCGATCAGGTATTTATTGAAATGGTCTGCAAGTTTCCAGAATGTATATTCAGTCAGGTCACCGAAACCATGTCTCTGGCCGGGTACGACAACAAACTCAAAACGTTTGCCTGCCTTCATTAATGCATTCGCAACACGAATGGTGTTTGCCGGGTGTACGTTATTATCAATATCGCCGGTCATGAGCATCAAATGTCCTTTCAGATTTTTAGCAAGGTCCGGATTTTTATCAATTGCGTACTTAAATGTGGTATCACCCTTTGCCGATACAATCTCTTTAACGCCATGGTGTTTTTCACTCCACCACCGGTTATAGATGCTGTTATCATGGTTACCGGCATTTGATACCGCAGCTTTAAAAAATTCGGGATAGACCAGCATAGCCGCTGTAGACATAAAGCCTCCGCCCGAGTGGCCGGTGATCCCAACTTTTTGATCATCGATAAAAGGGTAACGCGCCGCGAGCTGTTCGACAGCAGCTTTTTTATCCGCCAGACCGTAGTCGCGCAGATTGCCGTACCCAAAAGTATGGTACCATTTAGAACGTGCAGGATTACCTCCGCGGTTTCCTACCGTGATCACTACATAACCGAATTGCGCCAGCCGATCAGTGCGATCCATTGAACGGCTGAACGCTTTGTTTACCGCCTCGGTCTGAGGTCCCGGATACACGTATTCAATAATCGGGTATTTTTTAGCCGGGTCAAAGTCAAACGGCTTGTACATTACTCCGTAGATGTCTGTTATACCATCATCCGCCTTCACTTTAAATGGCTCAGGAAATTTATATCCGGAAGCCATAAGTAAAGACAGATCGGCGGTTTCCAGTTCCATTACCTTCTTGCCGGTGTTATCATACAAGGTAGATTTCGGTACGGTATTAACGCGTGAATAGTTATCTACAAAAAATTTACTGTCATCACTCATGCTGCTGCTGTGATCAAAATCACCTGCGTTCAGCAGTTTCATTCCTGTTCCATCGAAATTGATTTTATACAAATGCATGAAGTACGGGTCTTCCTTCTCCTCACGTGCATTGGCAGTAAAGTACAGCACCCGGTTCTTTTCATCGATGTTTACGATGTTCTCACAATGAAATGACCCTTTGGTAATCTGATTTTTCAGCTTTCCGTTACCATCAAACAGATAAAAGTGTGCCCAGCCGTCACGCTCAGACCAGTGAATGATCTCTTTTCCATTACCTACAAGCCCCGGACGGTTGATCTCAACATAAGTATTAAACCGCTCCTCAATCAGCGGTTTGATCGCGCCGGTGCGGATATCTGCTACACAGACATCGATACGCTTCAGATCGCGACTGGTTCTTGAAAGATAGAACCTATTCTCATCACCAAGCCAGATAGATGGCCTGAATTCATTGTCGCGGTCTTTATTCAGAACCGGCTGTCCCCATACGCCGATGCTCTGATCTTTGAAGGCAGCTGTATTAAGCTTTTTTGATGTTTTCGCTGCGAAGTCAAAAACCAGAATCTCATCAACTGGTGCCTCTTTCTCCCCCGGCATTTGGTATTTATATGTCTCGAGCGTAGGCCGGCCGTTTGTTATGCTGTTGATCACCCAAAGGTCTTTTACCTTCCTGGAATCGCTGCGGCTAAGAATAAAATATTTGGAATCAGGCGACCACAACACATATGCACCGCGGCGCTTCTTGTTGTTTTTCTCATTTTCCTCATTGTTCTCGCCATCACCATTGCTGCCATACGAGTAAAATTTTTCACCGTCTTTTGTAAGCTGGTGCTCAACAATCGTACTGTCATCTTCGTTTTGTACAGCTTTCCGGTAATTTGCCTTGTCCATCCAGTAGAGGTTGTAGTTTCTGGAGAATACGATAGCAGACGAGTCCGGAGCGACAGATCCCCATCTCGGCTTAGGCTTTGGCTTGCTGTAATTCGGTATCTCGGTTAGTTTTCCTGATGCCAGATCATAGCGAAACGAGTACACTTTCCGCTGCATGGAGTCTGCAGCTTTTTTGTCTTTCCTGTCTTTCTTTACTTCTTCGGTCGTTCCGGTCATTTCAAAAGAAACGCTGCGTTCGTCGGGCGAGAACTTCAGGTTCTCAATGGGAAGGTGCTGCGCATCGAAAGGATCGCGCATGATGAGCGTTACCTCGGCAGCAATTTTAGCTGGATCGAAAATCTTCTTTTTTTCGCGCCTGGCGGGATCAACTATATACCAGAACTTCCCTGTCGGTGTTTCATATTCATACCAGAACCTGTTGCTTTGTTTAAGCCAGTGAGGATCGACCTGTGTGGAGTAGATCATCTTCCTGAGTTTTTGCGGCGAGAACCGGGAAGCGGCCTGATAGTTTGCTTTTGGTGGAACAGGCTCAGGATTAGCGGGGCCTGCAGAGCGGTTTTGTGCCTGTACGGCGCCGCCCAGGAGGCTGAGCAGCACGGCAAAGCATAATTGTTTCTTCATTCGTCTGGATTAAGCTGTAAAAATAAGTTCAGAAACAGGATATATAAAAGAGTCTTTGTAATAATCGCGTGGGTATAGAGCGAATTTTGATTACAATCTACACATGTTGTAGACATATTCCACAGTCTAATTTTTATGGCACAATATATAAGTTATTGAAAGACAATTAATTAACCAATTTTATATGTAATGGCATCATTATGTATCATTACCTGGCAGAGTACGACATTGTACGAATCAAAAATTAAATATATACTCTATGAAAAAGTTCATTTTATCAGCCGCGTTTTTGGCTTTCGCAGGAGCAGCAACAGTAAGTGCAAAAGATGTTAACGTTTCAACTGCAATCGTTGCACAACAAGACAGTTCAAAAAAAGAACCTGTTAAACTTGAAGAGCTTCCTGAACCTGTGAAAGCTACGTTACAGAAAGATCCTTACAAAGCATGGACTCCATCAGCAGCGTTTCTGGTAACAGAAGCAAACAACGTATCCTACTACTGGATTGACGTAAAAAAAGAGCAGGAAACTGCATCACTCAAAGTTGACAAAGACGGAAAAGTGATCCAATAAGCACCCTATACACCTATGATTAACAATACAAAGGCCGGATTTAATCCGGCTTTTGTATTTTTGCAGTATTCTATACGTTAATATCACATGGCCAGAATACTGATAATCGAAGATGACACTACATTCTCTCAGATACTTGAAGGATTTCTTGGCAAACATGGCCATGAAGTAACAGTCCTTTACAATACCCAGTCATTTTTAAAGATGGCCGGGCCGGCAGCGTTCGATCTGATCCTGACAGACTACCGCCTTCCTGATGGAACCGGCCTTGATATAATGGGTCATATTCGCGACCGGCAGCTCAACATACCCGCAATTATGATGACGGGGTTCAATGATGTGAGGATCGCGGTAAAATCGATTCAAATGGGCGCGCTTGATTACATTACAAAGCCTGTCAATCCTGACGAGCTGCTTATGATTGTTCAGCAGGCCCTGCAGAAACGTACGGCCCCCGAACCGGCTCCATTAGAAGATACTCAACTTTCCAATAACCTGATTAAAGGCAAAAGCGCGGTGGCAGAGCGCCTGTATGAACACATAAATCTTGTTGCCCCTACTGATATGTCGGTTATCATACAGGGCGAGAGCGGCACGGGTAAAGAACATGCGGCCCGCACCCTGCACCAGCAAAGTAAACGAACCAAACAACCTTTCATAGCCATAGACTGCGGCGCATTATCTAAAGATCTGGCTGCCAGCGAACTCTTCGGCCACGTAAAGGGAGCATTTACGGGCGCACTCACCGATAAAAAGGGCAGTTTTGAAGTGGCAGACGGGGGAACATTGTTTTTGGATGAAATAGGCAACCTGAGTTATGAGGTGCAGGTGAAACTGCTTCGCGCTTTGCAGGAACGTATCATCCAGCCGCTTGGCAGCACCAGGAACATCCCGGTAGATGTGCGGATCGTTTCGGCTACAAACGATGACCTGGTGAACAGCATCTCAAACGGCGAGTTCAGAGAAGACCTGTACCACCGCCTGAATGAATTTAAAATTCAGCTGCCCCCGCTTCGCGAACGTGGCGGTGACCTCAAATTATTCATCAGTCACTTCATCAGTCTGTCTAATCAGGAATTGGACCGTCGTGTTACAGAGGTCGCGCCGGATGCTATGGAAATCTTATTACATTATGACTGGCCCGGCAACCTGCGCGAACTTAAAAATGTGATTAAACGTATGGTGCTGCTTACCCCGGGAGCTGTTGCAGAAAAAAGTTCGCTTCCTGAAGAGATGATTTATGCCATCCGGCAGCCTCAGCGCAATGGCAGTTCTGACCTGAAAGCGCAGAATGAACAAAATGAAAAAACGCTGATTCAGGAAACCCTTATCAAGGTAAGACATAATAAGTCTCAGGCAGCTAAGCTGCTAAACATAGACCGCAAAACGCTTTATAACAAAATGGAACGCTACGGCATAGAGTAGTTTCTAAACATTCATAACACCGATCTGCTTGCCCGTCCAATCGGGAAACAATTTATCTGTCTTTTTTAACGCCAGGTGTCTTGCTGCGACTTCACTGAATACTGCCCTGAAGTCTGTCGTGACGGGCAGGTCGCGACCATCTTCCAGGTTTTCTTTTGCAAGCTCCGGAACATTTCCATGTATCTTGCCGCCGTTCACATCATTTCCAAGAATAAAGTTGCAGGATGCGCGCCCGTGGTCGGTCCCGTTTGTACCATTTTGATGAACTGTGCGCCCAAACTCAGTCATGGTCATCACGGTAACATCATCCTGATATGCACTTAGGTCATTCCAGAACGCCACGATGCTGTTGCTCAGGTCGGCCACATTCCTGGCAAAAACGCCGTTTGCTGTACCCTGGTTGAAATGTGTGTCCCATCCATTTGATTCGGTGAACGCAACTTCCAGACCAACGTCCATCTTGATAAGCTGGGCGATTTGTTTGAGCGCCCGTCCCAGGACAGTGTTTGGATACACGGCACCATTGGCCGGCTTGTAGTTGCGCGTATCGTTTTTCTGCAGCATTTTAACAGCTTCAAAGCTTTCCCTGCCCGTGTGTTGCAGCAGACCTGATGCCGTTTGTTCATACAGATCCTCAAAGTTCTTCGAGCTTTTGTTCGCGGCTTGCTGATTTCCGCGCAGCCGGATACCAAAATCCTGTATGTCACTTACCGCTACCGCGGGATGACTGCCATAAAGCGATCTGGGAAGTGCAGAAGTAAGACTCACAGCCGAAAACGGCGTAATTGCCTCATGGCCCGCTTCGCCTATAGCCCGGTTCAGCCAACCGCTTGCCGTGCCCTTTTTAAAAGGCGTGCCCGATTCCATGTAATCCTGGGCATCGAAGTGTGAGCGCGTGGTATTCGGAGACCCGATTCCATGCACGATCGCCAGCCTGTGTTCCCGAAACAATGGTGCAAATCCCTGCATAGCCGGGTGCAGGCCAAAACGCCCATCCAGATCGAATAAAGCATTGCTGCCTTCGCTTTTTGCTGCACCCATAAAAAGGGCGGGCCGTGCCTTCTGAAGGTAAGCATCGGCAAAAGGCGTTACCGCCATCAGGCCATCCATAGCGCCACGCTGAAATATGCAAACCAGTGTTTTCCGTTTTTTATACGGCAGCCAGATCTTTTCTCCGGCTATCGCATCTGCCAGAAAAGAGGGCATACCGCCCATAAGGCCAACGCCGACAAGCGACAGTCCGCCGGCTTTAAGAAATCCCCGTCTTGATAACATCATTTGCTTTTTTATCGTTTTTGATATTCGGGCGAACCGATAATTACACCTACAACCTGTGCCAGCATATCAGTGCTTTGCGCTTTGGCCGCCATCCTGTGTTTCCCGGAACTAACTTTGTTGATTGGCATGGCGGTGCCCATGGTCCCCTGAGCCTCTCTACTTGCTGCTTTGGCACTCGCTTCTTCCACTTTGTTTAGCAGATCAGGCTGACTCAGCATGGGTTCAAGTTTTTTAATGATGGGAGTCAGTTCCCGTTCCGGAAGAATCCGGGCCGCGTATAGCGCTAATGCATTTGAAACACTTTCAGGTTCCCTGTTTCCATTGAGTTTCCTGAGATCAATTTGTATACCTGGTATTTTCCCTGCGGCGAGTGCAAGCCCGAAATTCATGCGATTTAAAAGCGCTCCGGTATTGATCCAGTATTGTGCCTGGTCGGGAAAGCCTGTCGGTGCCTGGTAGTAATATTTCCTTTCGCCCATTCTGGTTATCCAGCTGAATAACTGGTAGGGCTGCTGAACATCTGCATGTAAGCTTCGCACAGCGCCTATGGCAAGTTCGAAAGGAGACTTTGTTTTTTCACGGAGAACGGCTGCCGACCAGAACTCGGGAGCGCTGACCATGGTCCGCAAAACGGTGCGAATATCGCCGCCGGATTTTGCAAATGCCCTGCTCATCTTATCGATCAGACTCTTCTCTGGCTGGTCGCTCACAAACCGGATAGCAAGTTTCGTTGATATAAATTTGGCCGTCGACGGATGTCTGGCCAGCATTTCCAACAGTTCAACGCCTTCATCATAACCGGCGTTGGGGCCGAATTTTTTACCAAGAACAGTTTTCACGCCTCCTTCATGCCGGTTTGCAGCAAAAAGAAAATCGCCATCACGAAAGGAGGCCCCCGGGCGCATTGCTGCCCCTGTTCTCAAAGCAGGTACCGGCCTTCCCTTTACATTTTGATACTGACCAAGGGGAGATACGGTCCAGCCGGTTAATACCTTCGCCGCCTCGGTAACATCCTTTTGTGTGTAACCTCCGTCGACGCCAAGCGTATGAAGTTCCATCACCTCGCGGGCATAATTTTCATTAAGTCCAGCCGCTTTTTTCTTCGGCTTGGCCTGCTTTGGTTTACCCCGGCCCTTGCCCTTCGTTTTGACGGCGTTTGGCGCGTTTCTCACAAACTTTCGTCTGTACGCGGTCTGAGGAAATTCACTTTCCATCTTAGGTGTTCCCGAACTGCTAAAGTTGTCCAGATAATAAAGCATGGCCGGCGATTTAGCTGTGGCAAGCAGGAGATCGCCGAATTTACCTGTTGCACCCGGCCGGATCACGTCACGTTCGTACGCAGGAATAAATTCGGCACACTGTGGTTTAGTTAGTGATACGTTAAAATGATTGAACCAGAAATCTGTCATGATTTCCTGCAATTGGTTCTCACTGTAGACAGCCCTAAGAATTTTCTGGCTTATAAACTGCCTGAACAGTTCCTGCTGCGGACGCAGGTCATTTTGCTTCATATAGTTTTGCAGCATTTCCCGGTATGCTGCCCGGTCTCCCGTTCGGATCGAATCCTTATGAATGGCACCTTCTGCAATGGCCATTCTCACAACCCGGGCGTTACGGGGATAGCGTTGTACAACAGCTGCATTGCTAAGCGCGATGGCATCGAAACTACCAAGCCTGCGCTTCAGATCTTCATTTTCCGGTACGCCACGCAACTGATCTTCAAACCAATTTTCCAGTCCGGCCCGCCTGACCTGTTCTATCTGTTCGGGGGTCGCTCCATAAGTAAACCGGCTCAGCAGGTGCGCAGCCGCCTGCTGTTCTGTCAAACCAGCTTTTTGCCAGGGGAATGATGATTGTTCAGACCGCCTTTCTGTAAAGGCTGCCAGAACGACAAGAACGCCAGCCATAACAAGGCCGGCAAAAAATTTTCGGGTAGTCAGGATTACCATAGCGCAGCTGCTGATTTCACCTTCTGACCGATTTAACAGAAAATGGTTTAATCTGTCGGGGAACAGATTAAACCAATTCATATATAGGACTAAGGTTTCAAGGGCTGAGCGCTATTTAGGGCATAGGTATACGACCCAAGATCAATCACCTGCGATTTCTCTTCCTTGGTATAACTTACATCTTTTTTACGGCCTTGTTTGTACATGGAAGCCGATATGTTGTACCGCTCACCGGCTTTCAGATTTGCCAGCTGACTCGGAGGAACAATAGCTCTGATTGTCAACCTGATATCGTTCAAAAGTGATTCCTTTACGCGGGTTGGATCATTAAACGTTTCGAAATACGCCATTTGTACATCCTGGTTCTGGACTTTCTCAGCTTCCACCTTTTTTAGTTCCAGGGGGAGGTTTTCAAAAAAACGATCATCATTGCTCCAGATAATCACACTGTCTCTGAAATCGCTCGTTACCTCAGTATCCTTGTCCTCATTAGATTTCCAGTCGGGATGTTTGGCGAGATAATGTCCAACTTTATTTTCGAGAAATACATTCGTTTTGAACGTGAATCCCTCTTCTTTCTTTTGCCCGCACGCTGCAATCAGCGCCGCTGCGGCCATGATGAGTAGTGATTTTTTCATGCCATGAATTTAAAAAATAATTGCTTCCGCGATTTGGCAGGTGTGAAATCGTTAAGTTTGTTACATATTATACGCAAATGATCGTCAAAATCAGCATTTTAGGTTGCGGCTGGCTTGGCTTACCGCTGGCCATTGCATTAAAACAGCAGGGCTACGAAATAAAGGGCTCAACGACACGTATTGAAAAACTCGATACGTTGACCAGCTATGGCATTGAGCCTTATCTGATTTGCGCAGGTCATGAACCGCTCACTTTTCCGGATGCCTTTTTTGATACTGATTTACTGATCATCACTATCCCACCGGGTAACAAATCGGGACTAGGCGAAACATATGCCAGCCGGATAAATGAAATCCTCCAAGGCGCATCGCGGGTGCGGCTAAACAGGGTCATCATGATCAGTTCAACGGCGGTTTATGCCGACAGCTGCCGCGACTTCGATGAAGACGACACGCCCGAGCCTGACACGGCCGGCGGACGGAACGTGCGCGCGGCTGAACTGCTGGTTACGGCATATTCACCTGAAGGTACTTTGGTAAGGTGCGGCGGACTTGTCGGTCCGGGCAGAGATCCCGGCCGTTTCTTTGCCGGCAAGCGGGATATTCCTAACGGGCAGGCTCCCGTAAATATGCTTGAATTGGAAGACGCTGTTTCCCTGATCAGCGCGATTGTTAAAAACGAAGCCTTTGGCGGCACCTACAATGCCTGCAGCCCCTCGCATCCTGAGCGGCAGCAATATTATGCCCGGGCCGCGCTGTTATCGGGATTAGAGCCGCCAGACTTTATTCCGGAAAAAACTTCGTGGAAACGTGTACAAGCAAAAAACGCCTTTCGGCGGCTGGGATTTTCTTTTTCAGCCCTCGAAGGATTTCCGGTCACAGAAACCAGTTAAATAAATAATACGTAAATTGCCTGAAAACCGCTTATGAGTGCTACTGAGATTATTCTGATTATTGTTGTTCTGATCCTGCTTTTTGGGAGTAAAAAATTACCTGAATTGATGAACGGCATCGGCAAGTCCGTCCGGGAATTTAAGGCAGGAAAAGACGGGAAAGAAGGCTAGACAATTTAAACTTTTTCTTTCTGGAATAAGGCCGGTATTGTGCCGAGCAAAATTTTCAGATCGAAGAGGATCGAGTAATTGCGGGCATAAAAATTATCAAGTTTTTTGCGCTCGGTTTCAGACATATCTGCTTTGCCGCGTTTGCTGATCTGCCAAAGGCCTGTAAGACCTGACGGACCTAAAAACCGCATCGACCATTCATTTGAGGTTAACATCTCAGCCTCATAGAGTGGAAGCGGCCGGTTGCCTACCAAAGACATATCGCCTTTCAGCACGTTGAAGAGTTGTGGCAATTCATCAATACTTGTCTTCCTTATAAAATTACCAAGTTTCGTAACGCGTGGATCGTCTTTAAGTTTGAAAAACGCCCCTCCTTCTTTTTTATCCGCATATTGGTTCAGCGCGGCCAGTTCTTTTAACTGCGCATCTGCTCCAACTTTCATAGAGCGGAATTTATAAAAGTCAAAAATCTTGTAGCCGGTCCCGACGCGCTTGCTTTTATAGATAAGGGGTCCCTTTGAATCAAGTTTAACGAGGATCGCAATGACAATCAAAAGCGGAGAAAGAACCAGCAAAATACCGAGTGATGCAACTACGTCAAAAACGCGCTTCAACGTAGGAATGCGATACGGTACAACTTTAGCGTTGTTCAGATTCGCGATATTTGGCCTGATTAGACGGAACCGAACGAGAAAGTCAAGACGCTCCTCAAGATCGGCTGCATTAAAAGGTGTAAAATACAGGTCATGTACTTTCGCTTCGATGGCTTTTTTACGAAAAGCAGCATCTTTTTTATCGGCCAGCAAGATGATAATGATACCGGCCGTAAGCAGGTTATCTTTGATGTAATGGACAGTGTTGAGCACCTCACTTTCAGACTCAACCTCCATCATGATCACATCAGGGGCAGTAAAAATGGTGAGGGTATCCAGGTAAGTGCGCAAAGCTTCAAGATCGCCCACCTGCTGCAGTTCGAAATCGTCAATTTTATCACCGAGGTAATATTGTGGCCGGGCGCCGGAATAAACGATCCTGCTCCTGTCTTGGCTCCTGCTGAGGGGACTACTGCTGGACATAATCTTCGCTCAAAATTTCAGAAATCTTATTCTTTAAAACCTGTGGATTGAACGGCTTTGGCAGATACGCTTCGACCGTAAATGGCATCTCGCTAACAATGTTATCGAGATCTTCCGCTGCAGAAAGAATAACGAGCGGAATGTCACGGTAAAACCCACTTATTTTTATGCTTTTCATAAAAGACTGTCCGTCAAAATGCGGCATATTCATATCTGAAATGATCAGATCCGGCATATTACCTTCCTCCAGCCACAGGTGCGCATTATAACCGCTTGTAACAGTAAAAACCTGATAAATCGGAGATAAGATAAAGTTAAGCAACTTCAATATGCTGGGTTCATCATCTACGATGAGAATTTGTTTCTTGTTTGACGGGGAAGAGTTCACAAAAACGGGCATGGAATTTCAACAATTCTACAGCAATGGGTATCCAAATATACCAAAATTCTAATGTTCGGGTGTTTTTTACAAAAATTTAATTTTAGTTAACAGCGTCACGGAACGAAGCCGAGCACATAAATAGTTCCTTCTGCGCCAGCCAACCAGACTGACTTACCAGTTGTTGCGCGCTGAACAGCATTGAAACCCCTTGCTGAGATATTCAGCCAGTTGGCGCCGCCGTCCAATGAAACGTCAGTTCCTGATGTCCCGGTTGCGAAGGCATATTTTTCAGAATAAAATACAACCCCGGAGCGGTAACCTTTAACAGGACGTTGTGGCTTACGCCAGGTCTTGCCTCCATCGGTAGTAAGTAAAACATTATTTGTGTTTTCCTTATCTTTCCGGTAATCACCTCCAACTGCGATCCCTTTGCTGCGATTAAGAAAGTCGATCGAAAATGGGCCGGTGCTTTCTTCGCCCTGCAAAATCGGGCACGGATATCTTTCCCAGTTTGCGCCATAATCGGCGGAAAAATAGATGTTAGCAATTTTCCCTCCTGTTGCTATCCAGGTACGCCCTCCGGGAAGTGCCTTCACGGTCGATCCGCTTGCGGCAAAAGAGGCTTCGCCTTCTGCCAGATCAAATTTAAGATTTGACGAAATATCTGTCCAGGTTTTCCCGCCATCGATAGTTTTGAGTATCGGCATCTTGCGTGCAATCGGGTCACCGAAAACAATCCCGTTCATGCGGCCCCAAAAGGCCATACCGTCGAGAAATATAGCTGAATCGATATTTTCATATACCTTTTCCCAATTTTTCCCCCCGTCTGACGTGAGTAGAATATAAGCAGGAGAGCCGGCATTCAGTGCTACCGCATGCTGATCATCGAAAGCTTCGATATCTCTGAAATCCAATTTTTCGAAGCCTTTCGGTTGCACCCATTGCCATTCTACACCTCCGGTAGTCGTACGACCAATCCAGCCGTTGCTTCCGCTGACCCATACTGTGCTGTCATTTACCACAGACAGGCCGCGCAGACTGGTGTTTTTACCGGAAGCAACCTGTGTCAGTGTAAACTCCTGTCCGGATACGAATAAAGGCAAACAAAGGAGGGAAAGAAAAAGTATTTTCACTATTTAACGCGCTTGAATGTTTCAGATCTTCCAATCAGCGATATGCCGATATATCCTCTAACGTTCAATCTGTCATTTCCTTTCAGGCTCATGTTACAACTGTATGTTTTTCCCGACTTCGGATCATAAATTTTCCCGTTTGTCCATTCGCCGTCATCGTAATCAAAATCGCGGAGTATTTCCAGATTCAGCAGTGGCCGGTCGCGCAATTTCGCTTCAGGGTTCTTCGAATCCAGCTTTGGCTTACCGTTCAGGTTCGGCTCTTTGAGCCAGGCGAGTTTACCGTAATACTTATTTCCCTTCTTGTAGATCTCGATCTGCCCTTCGCCGGAAGCATTTAACCAACGGCCTATAATGGCATCTTTGTTTTGGGCAACAGAGGCAAGACTTACACTCGTAATGAGAAGCAGGCACGCTAAAAATTTCTTCATGTTTTTTTATGGTTGAAATCCTAATTTATAAAAAGGGGCACAGAATCCGCAATGAATAAGGAAAAAAAGCAGATTTTGTTTGGAAGAAATCCTGGCGGTTCGTCATTTTGCATGCAGACTTGCAAAGACATACGTAACTTGAAGAGCAAAAAAAACAGATCCTGTATTTACACTAAGATCTGTTTTGTGATGGGTGCCCGAAGAGAGACTCGAACTCTCAAGGAACTTCTTCCAACGGCTTCTGAGACCGCAACGTTTACCAATTTCGCCATCCGGGCATGCAAGATATGAAGAACTGTACCCGGGAGCAGATTCGAACTGCCACGTCCTTAGGACGCCACCCCCTCAAGATGGTGCGTCTACCAATTTCGCCACCCGGGTAATTGTGCTGCAAATATAGGCTTAATAAAAAAATGCCAAAACAATTTGAGCGTTTTTTTTTATGATTTTTTAATATTACAGCTTAACTCCTTTGAATCAGGGTATTATTTTTCAGCCCTAACCAAGATCTAATACCAAACCATCGTACGCAAGATGCAAGCCTTGCGGCAGGTCGCGTTCAACGTCTGCATGCTTGCCCAGATTATGGCTCATATGCGTCAAATAAGTCTGTCGCGCCCCCACTCCGGCAGCAAAGTCGAGCGCCTCATCGTAAGTAAAATGAGAGACATGCGGTTCACGCTGTAAAGCATTTATCACTAGCACATCACAACCTTTTATTACATCGAGCGACTCCGGAGGCACTGTCTTCGCATCTGTGATGTAAACGAAATCACCTATCCGGTATCCTGTTATGGGAAGCAGGTGATGCATAATGCTGAAGGGCTTAATCCTGGTTTCTCCTATCGAAAAATCCTCACCATTGTTAATCTCATACATTTTGATCTGTGGCAAACCGAAATATTTCTGATCTGAAAAAATGTAGGAGAACTCACGCCTCAGCGCTTGTTGAACGCGTTCTACAGCATAGATATCGATATGTTTGTGCCGCAGATAATTAAAAGGCCTGATGTCGTCGAGACCCGCTATATGGTCCTTATGTTCATGCGTATATACAATTGCATCAAGGTCCTGGATTCCGGCACGGAGCATCTGATATCTGAAATCAGGACCACTGTCAATACAGATTGACTCTGAACCGGTTTCGATAAACACAGAAACCCGCAGTCTTTTGTCACGCGGGTCTGTCGACTGGCAAACTGCACACGGACAGGTTATAACAGGAATTCCCTGCGACGTTCCCGTACCTAAAAACGTAATTTTCATATATCTTGCTGCTTCTGCTTCAGGTGCTGCCTTTTAAAATAATTCATTCTGTGTAAGGGAAAGATAAAATTGCTTCTGCTTCTCATCAAAAGCGCTGATGTCTGTATTCTCACGCCGCAGCAGATTCACCATAGCCTGAATCTTGCCTTCCAGGTTTGAAAACCGGTTTATCACGACTACTTTACTGTGTTCAAGTACACAAGAGCCTGACTTAAAATTTCCTTTTTCGTATCTGATCTTGTAACCCAATGCATCAAAAAGCTGTTCAAGCTTTTCAAGCGTATGGTTGGTCATGGACAAACTCATAAAACAAATGTAATAAAAAAGGTTTGTGGCAGTGAGCCTCAAACCTCTGTATTATCCTGATAAGATGCCGCTTCTAGCGAAGGTCTACGACCTCTACGCCCGGGTATTTTTTAGCGTCGAACGCAAAAGTTGTTTCCGGGATCTTAACATTCGGCGTGAAAGCACGCACATGGTAGGTATACGTGTTGCCGTTTTTGTCATAAATTACAATGTTGGAGATCTGTTTTGCCGCTTTGTCGATGGTCAGTTTAACCTTTGAAAATGATCTCTTGCTGTCTGCAGGAGACAGGTCAATCAACTCATAAACCTTCGCACCCACTTTTTTCTGGCCGGCATAGCTATATTTAAAGCCGCGTTCATAAACGGTAAATATTTTGGCCGGGTTAATCGCATCGCTGCTGTTGTCAACATTGCTCACCTGAACCTCTTTATCGTTTTTCAAATACGTCCACTGACTTTTGCCATCGCTGAACAACTCCTGGTTGGTCATGATCACTTTGTATTTATTTGCATTGGCTTTTACCAGCAGCGTGCCCTGCTGTGTTTCTTTCACTTTTGCTTTAGGGTTTTCGAGCGTAAATGTGAAGTCTGTCTTAACGATATTATAAGAGCGGTATTTCTTGCTCACCTCACCCAGAATCGCTTTGGCTTTTGCGTCTGTCTGGGCCTGCGCTACCGCAGCAGTGGCCACTACGAACAGGGCCAGCATGATCTTCTTCATGTTCTTTAAATTAATTTCCTTTGCCCAGGTTGGTCAAGAATTGTTCCAAAGCATATTCGTCAGGAAGTAATACTTCGCGGGCTTTACTACCTTCGAACGGTCCTACGACGCCTGCCGCCTCCAGCTGGTCAATGATACGGCCGGCACGGTTATAACCAAGCTTCAACTTGCGCTGTATAAGCGATGTGGACCCCTGCTGATGCAATACGATCAGCCTGGCCGCATCCTCGAACATCGGATCCCGGTCATCGGGGTCAAAGTCTTTCATACTGCTTTCAGAAGACTCATCCAGATATTCAGGCAACTGATATGCTTCAGCATAGCCCCTCTGGTTACCGATATACTCAGAAACCCTGTCAACTTCAGGCGTATCCACAAACGCACACTGTAGCCTGATTAAGTCGCTTCCTGTAGCCAGAAGCATGTCGCCCCGGCCGATCAGCTGATCTGCCCCACCGCTGTCAAGAATGGTACGCGAGTCGATCTTCGATAATACCCTGAAGGCCAGCCTGGCCGGGAAGTTCGCCTTAATTGTACCCGTAATGATGTTTACCGAAGGCCGTTGTGTAGCCAGAACCAGGTGAACGCCAATGGCCCTGGCCAGCTGAGCAAGCCTTGCTATAGGTGTTTCAACTTCTTTGCCTGCAGTCATCATGAGGTCTGCAAACTCATCAATAATCAGCACGATGAACGGAAGAAAACGGTGTCCGTTATTGGGGTTGAGTTTACGTTTTATGAACTTTTCATTGTACTCCTTCAGATTACGTACCTGTGCATCTTTGAGCAGATCGTAACGCTGGTCCATTTCGATACAAAGCGAATTCAGGGTGTTGATTACCTTTTTTGTATCTGTAATGATCGCATCGGCTTCACCGGGAAGTTTAGCCAGGAAGTGCCGCTCAATTTTATTAAACAGTGTCAGCTCGACTTTCTTCGGATCGACCAACACAAACTTCAACTGCGAGGGGTGCTTTTTATAAAGCAGGGATACAAGAATGGAGTTGATACCTACAGATTTACCCTGTCCGGTTGCACCCGCTACCAGCAGGTGGGGCATTTTGGCAAGGTCAGCAATATAAACTTCGTTAGAAATGGTTTTTCCGAGTGCGATTGGCAGATCCATTGTTGTCTGCTGAAACTTTTCGGTTGCCAATACGCTTCGCATCGCAACCATTTCAGGGTGCTGATTAGGCACTTCGATGCCAATCGTTCCTTTTCCAGGCATTGGGGCAATAATGCGGATACCAAGTGCGGCCAGCGACAGCGCAATATCGTCTTCGAGGTTTTTGATCTTTGAGATCCGAACGCCCGGTGCCGGAATGATCTCATAAAGTGTTACGGTCGGCCCGATAGTCGCCTTAATTTTATCGATTTCGATGTTGTAATGATTCAGCGTCTCGACAATTTTATTTTTATTGGCTTCGAGCTCATCGGCATTAACAGAAATTTTATTTGAGCCATAGTTCTCGAGCAGGTCCAGTGTTGGGTAACGATAGCTGGATAAGTCCAGGGTCGGGTCGTACGCACCGAACTGTTCGATCAGGTCATCAGATTTACGTTCTTCCTCAGACTTTTCAATGGTAAGTTCGGGTTCGGGCTTTTCGGGTTCGGCGACCGGCGTAACCGCCAGCGGCATCGCTTTCTGAAAAGCATTTTCAACAGGCGGTACCGGTTCAGTAGCGCGAAGCGAAAAATCGACAACCGGCTCTTCCTCCTCAAAACGCGTCGGCGTTAATACTACATTTTGCTCGCGCTTTTTTGTTAGAGGAGCGCGTGCAGGCAGCGGAAATTCTACAGGCTCAGAGCGCACTTCATTCTCAAGTTCAATATCGTCTGCCGGCTCCGGTGTCGCAAATTCGGCCCGCTTACGTTCCGGCAGTTTAAAGTCAATGTTATAAGCAACGATAAGCATGGTCAGGAAAGCAAAGGCGAGCAATCCGCCAACACCGGCGCTGCCAATCTGGGCAGCGAGAAGCCTGTTAGACCAAAAGCCGAATTCGCCCTCCACATAGTGAGGCGCGTCTTTGAAAAAACTGTGTGCAAACCCCAGAAAAACCGACAAAAATATCAGGAAGAAAAAGCTGTAGCTAAGTGTTTTGCCGATGGGCAGGATGCGCACTTTAAATAACAACCGGTAACCTGCTACAAAAAAGACAAATACAAAAAGAAATGAAGCAAGTCCGAACCATTCATAGATAAATTGATGGGACAGTAATGCACCAACTTTTCCAAGCCAGTTCTGCACTACCGGGGTTGTCACGCCCGCATCTTTGAGCTCTTCAGTTGTGCGGAAAAGGTTGCTCCAGCCGCCATTTGCGTCAATTACATAACTTTGATCGTCGCGCCAGCTAAAGAGGTAAGAAGTAAAGGCACCGAGAAAATAAAAGGCCAGCAATACAAACACAAGGCCAACTATTTTCAACGCCCTGCCATCATGCATATCCAGTTGTGGAAAATTGATCTTCTTTTGCCCGGATCTGCCAGATCCACGCTCAGATGACTTGTCTCCCTGGTTCTTGAAAGTATTGTTTTTAAATTGGTTTCCCTTCAACGCCATTTTCTAAATTTTAAGCCAGCAACAAATATAAAAGATATCCTGTGAACTGCGGGCATTGCAGAAATTATCCTCGGCTTACGCCTGATGCATTTTTGTTTTTGGTCGCCATTAAACCATTTGTCGTGCGGGTTGTCAGACAAATACAGCACACAAGAAACGTTTCAGTCTTTAACGGATTTAGTTTTAGGTTTTTCCGCCGGTGGTACCGGCGGATTTTTTATGTCTGCCGGGTCTTGTTTCACTATTTTCCGTTTGTTGTTATCTTAGCCAGCTAAACCAATCAGACAGATCCTATGAGCAATCCTACGTTAGAGGCGCTAATCGTTTCCGGAGACGCTGCTTCACTCAAGTCCCTCCTGATCCAAAGACCGGATCTTGCTACCGTCGAAACTTCATTTGGGGTAAGTCCGCTTTTACTTGCCTGCTATTATAAACGGCCGGAACTGGTGTCAGTTCTCTCAGAACTCTCAGGACCGCTAAATCTATACGAGGCCGCCGCTACCGGCGATGCCGAGTCACTTACCAGCTTGCTTTTCGCCGAACCTGCCTCGGTAAACCGCCATTCGCCCGATGGCTTCACGGCTTTAGGACTCGCTTGTTATTTTGGCCGGGAAGAAGCTGTAAAAATTTTGCTTAGCCGCGGTGCAGACTGTAACATATGCTCGCAAAACGGCTTTGATGTCTACCCGTTGCACTCTGCGGCTGCTTCAGGCAGTACCGCAATTGCCTCAATGCTGTTGCACGCCGGGGCGCAGGTGAACGTACGCCAGCAGGCAGGCATAACACCTTTGCATTCAGCTGCGGAATCCGGTAACATTGAATTGATTATACTGCTGCTTGAATATGGTGCAGCAACGAATGTACAGATGGAGGGCGGTAAATCGCCGGCAGACCTGGCGCTTGATGCAGGTCATCAGCAGATTGCGAAGATCCTGACAGACTAGAGGGTTACAAATCCCAGATCCGTGTCCTGATTTTGCGCATGTAGCGTCTCACATCGAGAACCACCGCTGCCAGCACATAAAAAATAAGCGGAAAGCCAACCGCGAGAAAGGATGAGTAGATAAAAAAAAGCCTCACCCCGGCGGTTGATAACCTGAGCTTTTCAGCCAGATATGTGCAGACGCCAAAACTTTGCTGCTCGAAATAGGTAACGATTCGCTGAAACATATCAAACGTTTTTTAACAGGTTGATGCCTATACTACAATGTACACATTTTTTCCCGTCGCACCAGTTTTTTTTTAATTCAAGGACCGCCTGAGAAAAGAATGCGTTGTCTATATCCAAACCCGCCCTGCAGTAGTTCCTGATAATGGTATTATCTTCCGGGGGAATAGCCTCAAGCAAGTTTAGCGCCAGTTGTACGTACATCTCGTTACCGGTGTATCTGCCGTAAACAAAAAGAAACAGTGAAACGGTATTAACAAGAAGGTTATGAACAGAATCTTTACCCAAACCACTTCCTACCTGCCTGGCTCGTTTTCCAAAATGGTAGTGTTCGGTCCAGAACGTATGCATATTGCAACGACCAAACAGACTGCTGATATCTTCGGGTTGTCTCAAAGCCAGGATACCGGCAAAAAACGGCTCCGGACGGTTCAGCAGCGCGGCAAACTGCGCGATACGAAGCGACGGGAAATTCTGCGGACGCATGCGCATAAACTTCCACATGGAGATAGGGACCTTTTTGAGCCGGTATTTTTTCTGCAGATAAGTAAACTCCCGCTGCAATTTTACCGGATAGAGGTCTTCGGTACGTAAATGGTCGAGCATCCCGGCTACGCCGAAGAGTAGCGCTTCCATCTGAAAACGGTTGCCCCGGCACCGGGCTAATATCCGGTAAGGAAGCAACCGGGCAAGCAGTTCAAATGGCTGCGCATTGACCTTAAACCCGAAGTTGCGGGCCAGGAAACGATAAAATGTCTCCTCCCAGTCGCCCTTGAGTAGTGCAAGCGTTTGAAGCACCTCGGCTGATTTTTTTTCGAGACGGGCTATAAGTTGCCTTGTCAGCATTGCCTTTACAACGGTTTTGTTTGCCTGGCCAATCGTGGCTGCACAGGGAAAATAACCCTGCGACAACTGCAGCCGGTTGTAGGTATCAACCAGGCCGAGCGAAACGTGGTTATGCAGAGACAAGACCGGAAGCGGGCTGCCATCGGGTCGCGTAATCTTCTGATCGTGTTCATACACAACATGCAGAATCACATTATTATATGCTTCATCGTGCTGATGCCCGTGCAGGAGCCAGTCAGATGTTTTGATATGGATTTCCACATCCCCCACCCAGAGTGTTTTGCCAATGCGTATCTGCGCCAGACTGAAATCCGGGCCCGAGTCCTGATGATATGAACCCGGCGCCAGGACCTGCACCGGCTCCCCGTCGCAGACCAATGCTGCAGGCTCATACCGACGAAAGCGCCAGATATAATGCAGAAACTCTTCAGAGAAATACATCTCTAAAGATACAAAAATAATTTATAAGAAATTTATTTTCTCTTAAAGAATTAACGCCGACTGTAGAATTTGTTCCATTTCCTGCTGCACTTTTAAGGCTTCTGCCCTAGCCTTTTCGGCAAAGTCTTTCCCGCTGCCAGCATAAATAACCTGCCGGGCAGAATTAACGAGTAAACCACAGTTCTTGTTTAAGCCGAAGCGGCAAACGTCTGCCAGGTTTCCGCCTTGCGCGCCGATACCCGGCACGAGAAAAAAGCTGTCGGGCGCAAGCGCACGAAGTTCTTTAAAAGCATCCGGTTTTGTAGCCCCGACTACAAACATGATCTGGTCGGCGCTGGCCCATTTCAAAGCGCGCAACATCACCTCTTCATACAACCGGTTTTTACTGCCGGTCTGCAGCGACTGAAAATCTACGCTGCCTGCGTTAGAGGTAAGAGCGAGCAGGATTACCCATTTGTGTTCGTGGTTCAAAAAAGGAATTACCGAATCGCTGCCCATATAAGGCGCAACGGTAACGGCATCGAATCCCATACCTGATTGCTTTTCATTGAAAAAAGCGCTGGCATACATTTTTGAGGTATTGCCAATGTCGCCACGCTTTGCGTCAGCAATGGTAAAAATATCCTTATCGATATATGACCAGGTTCTCTGCAGGGAGGTCCAGCCTTTTGCGCCATACATCTCATAAAAGGCCGTGTTTGGCTTGTACGCTACACACAAGTCGGCTGTGGCATCTATGATAGCTTTATTGAACGAAAATATAGGATCTTCATCGTCTAGAAGATGCTCGGGAATATTTTCCAGAACCGGATCCAGGCCAATACATAAAAATGATCTTTTAATTTTTATCTGTTCAAAAAGCTGCGCTCTGTTCATAAATACGTATTTTTGTTGCAAATATGCTAATTTAGACGGCGTAATTCATACCGGACGTCCCCCACCGGCCATTATTTTTTTCAAACAATTTTAACTTTCTCTTGTACATTACTTAACAAATCCATACAATTGCAGCATAATTCTCAAAAGTTTATCTGACCATCTCGGAAAAATATAGCGATTTCAGCTTTCCAAAACAGCTTTAGCATTTTTTACCTAGCTCATCAGATAAAATAATTATTCAATTTTCTTGTAACACACAAATTCTAATGTTTAGCAAAACAGACCTAAATGATAAACTCACACCCGAGTTACGTGAGCTTGCCAAGTCGTTTGGTATCGAAAATGCCGACAAACTTCGAAAGATCGACCTGGTAGAAGGCATCATGTACTTCCAGCAGCAGGCTGCCCCGGCAACGCAGACACCGGAGCCGGAAGCGGCTGAACCGGAGCCGGAGGTTGCGGTTGCAAGCCCGAAAGTGAGAGTCTCAAGGCCGGAAAAAACAGAAACAGCTGATAAAGGTTCGCGCAAGCGGGCACGAATCAGCAAAGATGCGGCACCTGCCAAATCAACCGCTGACAGCGCTACCCTGTTTGAACAACCAGAACGCGAGAGCCGTGTTGAAGCTCCTGCAGCACCGGTTGAAACCGATCCATATAAAGCGGCAGAAGAAGCAGCAGCAGCCGAGCAGCAGCGCACACGGCATCAGCCAAAAGACGATAACCGAAACCATAATAAAAACAATCAGAACCAGGGCAAAAACGAAAACAGTTATTCAAATCTGGATTTCGATAACGTCATCACAAATGAGGGCGTATTGGAAATTATGCCGGACGGATACGGTTTCCTTCGCTCTGCCGATTATAATTACCTTACATCACCAGACGATATTTATGTGTCGCAGTCGCAGATCAAATTATTTGGACTGAAAACGGGCGACACGGTTAAAGGGAGCATCCGCCCACCAAAAGAAGGTGAAAAATATTTTCCACTGGTACGGGTAGAGACCATCAATGGGCGCCTGCCGGCTGATGTACGTGACCGCGTACCTTTCGACTACCTTACACCGCTTTTCCCAACCGAGCGACTGAACCTGTTTACCGAGGCGAGCAATTATTCGACCCGCATTATGGACCTGTTTACACCAATCGGTAAGGGGCAACGTGGTCTGATCGTAGCACAACCAAAAACAGGTAAAACGAACCTGCTTAAGGAGGTTGCAAATTCGATCGCTTCGAACCACCCTGAAGTTTACCTCATTATCCTGCTGATCGACGAGCGGCCTGAAGAGGTAACTGACATGGCTCGCAGCGTAAGGGCTGAAGTAATTTCTTCAACATTTGATGAACCGGCAGACCGTCACGTAAAAATTGCGAACATTGTACTTGAAAAGGCCAAGCGACTTGTAGAAAGCGGGCATGATGTTGTCATCCTGCTCGATTCGATTACCCGCCTGGCCAGAGCTTATAATACGGTAGCACCGGCGTCAGGAAAGATTCTCTCTGGTGGTGTCGATGCAAATGCGCTTCATAAGCCAAAACGGTTCTTTGGTGCGGCCCGCAATATTGAACGCGGCGGTTCGCTTACCATTCTCGCTACTGCACTGACCGATACCGGTTCAAAAATGGACGAGGTGATCTTTGAAGAGTTCAAGGGTACGGGCAATATGGAGCTCCAGCTTGACCGCAAACTTTCAAACAAACGTATCTTCCCGGCAATCGACATCACGGCTTCAAGTACCCGCCGCGACGACCTGCTGCACGACCGCGATACACTGCAACGCGTCTGGATTCTCCGCAATCACCTGGCCGACATGAATGCACAGGAAGCTATGGAGTTTGTACAGGCCCAGATCAAAGGCACAAAAACGAACGAAGAGTTCCTGATCTCGATGAATTCTTAGCATCCGGACAAGGCTATAAAAAAAGAGAGCCGGCATTTGCCGGCTTTTTTTTACTTTCCACCAATGAAAAAACACATTCCAAATGCGCTAACCTGCGCTAACCTGGCATCAGGCTGTGCAGGAATTGTGCTTGCCTTTAACGGCGATCTGCAGGCAGCCGCCTACTGCGTTCTGATTTCGGGCATATTTGATTTTTTTGACGGGTTTGCTGCCCGGTTGCTGCACGTAAAATCTGCCATCGGCAAGGAACTCGATTCGCTTGCTGACATGGTTAGTTTCGGTTTCTTACCAGGTGTGGTGATGTATCAGCTGCTGATGTCTGCCGATTATACGTCGACCCTCCTGCCCTATTTCGGATTTCTCATCACAATTTTTTCTGCCCTGCGCCTTGCTAAATTTAACATTGACGAGCGGCAGACAGAGGATTTTATTGGCTTAAATACACCGATGAATACGCTGTTCATTGTTTCGCTGCCGTTCATTGCCGAAGATTATCCGCACGTGATCGGTTCCACGCTCCTGCTGCTCGCCATTACGGTAGGTTGCAGCCTGTTGCTGGTTAGCGAAATACGCATCTTTTCACTCAAACTGGGATCGGTTTCCTGGGAATCAAACAAATACCGGTATCTTTTCCTGATTGTATCAGCCATTTTGCTGGCCGTTCTCCGGTTTGCGGCAATTCCGTTCGTGCTGGTGTTATACATCGCCTTTTCGGTGCTCCATTTCAGGAAGTTAAAGCTACCCTCATAAGCAGCTCAGGACACAAAAAAACCGGCTGCCGGCCGGTTTGGTGCTGTCTTTCTGTAAGAATTAAGGTCTAAATCCTTGCTTCCAGGTCCTGCCGTGCTATGTCCAACTGCTGATATAAACTGGCAAGCATGCTTTTCAGTTCTTCAAGCGCCTGTGGAATCTGGTCGAGATCCTGACCAGCTTTGGCGTTATTTTCCATAAGCTGCATATGATTTTTCGCGTCGTCGCGGCCTACATAGATAAAGGTCGGTTTTACGCGGTGCGCATGCATGGAAACTTTCGTCCAATCTTTTTCCTTCACGGCCTGCTCAAGCTCGGCAATATATACCGGCGTCTGCGATTTGAACAGATCAATCATTTCGATCATGAACTCGGGACTATCGCCCGCCATATCGCTCAGGTAAGAAAGATCTACCGGTTGGGAATTTTTACTGGCATCTATCATAAAAACAAATCTATAGAATTAAATCTTTGTAACAGCAAGCGGATCATCTAATTTTGCCAACATTTGAGATACCGTATGGCCTGATACCGGGTGTACGAAATCGGGGGCAATTTCTGCCAATGGCAAAAGGACAAATTTCCGGTTTGCGAGCTCCGCATGTGGTATACGCAGTTTACCTGGAATTTCCACAACTTCCTTTGCGTAGAAGATGATATCAATATCGATATGCCGCTCGCCCCACCGGTCCTGCCGTACACGTCCCAGTTCGTTCTCGATCTTTAAAATTCCCTCAAGCAGCGAAGGCGGATCAAGTCGCGTCTGCAGCGACACTGCCCTGTTGAGAAAGGCCGGCTGATCGGTTTTCCCCCATGCGGCCGTCTCATAGGTTGAAGAAGACTGATCAACAAGCCCCAGCCGTTCGCCGATCATTGAAACGGCATTGTCCAGGTATTGCAGGCGATTGCCAAGGTTACTTCCCAGTAACAAATAGGCATTCTTCTCGTCTGATAGCATGATTGGTCTCTAATCTATTTTTATACCTTTACAAAATAAACACATAACCGCCACATGAGAGAATTTTTTAAGACGCTTTTTGCAACAATTATCGGTTTCTTTATATCTCTGTTTTTACTCTTTATCTTGTTTGCAGTGATTATCGGCGTGGTCATAAGTTCAGCGAACGAGGATAAATCTGTTGAAATTGCTGCGAATTCAGTACTCTTTCTGAACCTTGATCAGCAGATCAGCGAACGTACATCAAAAAATCCGCTTGCAGGCGTACCGGTTATTGGCGGGGAAACATCAAAGACAATTGGTTTTGCCGATGTGATCCGGGCATTGAAAAAAGCCAGAACAGACGACAATATAAAGTGTGTTTACATCAATGTAACCGGACCAAATGCGGGGATGGCAACGATGCGCGAAGTCAGGAATGCGATCATTGATTTCCGGAGCAGCAAAAAAAAGGTCATCGCGTACAGCGAATATTACTCGCAGGGTGCTTACTACCTCGCGTCGGCGGCAGATAAGGTTTACCTGAATCCCGAAGGTACCGTAGAGCTGAAAGGCTTCAGTTCTGAACTCACTTTCTTTAAAGGTGCACTGGAAAAACTGGGTGTCGAAGCCCAGATTGTAAGGGTGGGCAATTACAAAAGCGCCGTAGAGCCATTTATCTATGATAAGATGAGCGATTATAACCGCAAACAGGTTACAGCATATGTGAGCGGCCTTTACAATACATTCCTGAGTGACATCGCGGCGTCGCGAAAGGTTTCAAAAGACAGCCTGGCGCATATTGCAAACGAACTGCTTGTTCAAAGTCCCGCAGATGCGCTCCGTCTTAAAGTTGTCGATGCGCTGAAATACAAAGACGAGGTACTTACCGAGCTCAAGAAGTTAAGCGGTAAGGATGCGGACGACAATATCAACTCGATAACTATTAACGACTATGCTCAAAACGCTTCAGAGAAAGCTGAATCGTCAGATAAGATAGCCGTTGTTTACGCGAATGGCGACATTATGGGCGGAGAAGGAAGTGATGAGCAGATAGGCTCAGAACGGATTTCCCGCGCACTCCGCAAAGCGCGCCTTGATAAAAAGGTAAAGGCTGTTGTACTGAGGGTGAACTCACCGGGTGGGAGCGCACTTGCATCTGATGTGATCTGGCGTGAGGTAGTCTTAACGCGTAAATCGAAGCCCGTTATCGCTTCGTTTGGCGATGTTGCCGCTTCAGGTGGTTATTATATCGGTTGTGCAGCAGACAGTATTTTTGTACAGCCAAACACCATCACCGGCTCAATTGGGATCTTCGGTATTATTCCGAATTTTCAAAAGCTGATGAATGAAAAGCTGGGCATTACTTTCGATGGCGTGAAGACGGGTAAATACGCGGACATCATGAGCACAAACCGCCCTATGACCCCTGCTGAACGTGCAATTATCCAGGCAGAACTGAACCGTATATACAGTGGTTTCCTTCAGCGGGTCGCAGATGGCCGTAAAAAATCAAAAAGTTATGTAGACAGCATTGGTGGTGGTCATGTATGGGTTGGCACAGATGCCGTTCGCATCGGCCTGGCAGACCGCATCGGTTCATTCAACGACGCCATTGCGGCAGCAGCAAAAAAAGCCGGTCTGAAAGAATATAAGGTAATGGATTACCCCGAAATGATCAGTCCGCTGCAGTCATTGCTGGATAACAGCTCTGACAAGATCAAAATGGCGCTGATCAAAGAAGAACTGGGCGAGCAATACCCGGTTTACAAGAAGATAAAGGAAATCAGCAGCCGCACGGGTTTTTTGGCCCGAATGCCGTTTGAAGCTTCCATTAAATAAAAGAAGCAACATGATCACGAAGAGCCCCCGAGGTCAAAACTCCGGGGGCTTTTTTTATGGCAACGGCTGCCATTCTTTGTTCAACGTCAGATAACCCTGTTGAAAGGCCACTCCTTTTTTATGTACCGACAATCCCGTAATACGTTGCCTGATTACGTCAAAAGCTATACCTTGCTGCGCATCATCATATACAGACAGTGTATCTTTAAGTCGTTTGTTTAGCAAGCGCCCGGCGGGTTTGGCTGCAGGGTAAAGTTTTCTTAGCTCCGCTGATGACGATCCCACGCCTATTCCCAGGTCGGTCCTGAAGTCAGGGGATGTTACCCTGATCTGCCTGATCTCCTTCCTGACCATACCGCTGTCGGCATAGGCTGAGAAAATGCCGAGCTCATCGTCATTGACAGAAGTGGTTGAATCAGGATGATACCATACAGACCAGGCGCTTCCCATGGCTGCGTCTCCCGCATTCGGCTTACCTAATTTTTGAAGTACGGCCTGCATGTCGGCTCCAATAGCCAGGTGCCCGACTGCGGCGCCCGGCACAACCAGCCGGTGTTCAGGGACATCGGCCGGAGACGGCATCCCTGCCTGAGCAGTGTCAGCGGCCGTAGCGCTTTCCGAAGATATTTTCACCGAACGTGTGCAGGCCAGGCCAAACATGACGAGAAGCAAGACAAAAAATACAGGCGTTTTCATAACAAAACAACAACTGGTAACGGCAATCTGTTTTTGCACCGCTTTGGCTACGCGATTGCTTTTTTCTAATTTAGACCCATGGAAAACAAAGCCATTTCGCGCAGTTTGCGTCTTCTCTCTCAACTAATGGAGTTACATGAGCACAATCCGTTCAAAATCAAATCTGTAGCTAATGCTGCCTTCAAAGCAGACAAACTTCCGTTCAGACTGGACGCAAAATCGGCTGAAGAGCTGGCCAAAATTGACGGAATCGGAAAAAGCATTGCAGCCAAAATCACCGAGCTGCTGCAAACCGGCACGATGCATGAAACGGAGGAACTTCGCGCGCAAACACCGGCGGGTGTTGTTGAGATGCTCGGCATGAAAGGTATTGGCCCAAAAAAGATTGCCATTATCTGGCGCATCCTCTGCATTGAGACTGTCGGCGAGCTGTACTACGCCTGTAATGAAAACCGCCTGATAGAGGCAAAGGGTTTCGGGCTTAAAACACAGGAAGAAATTAAACGGGCCATCGAGTTTAAGCTTGCCGCAAACGGGCGTTTCCTTTATGCCCGCGCAGAACCGCTTGCTCATGACCTCAGCCAGGCTCTTTTATCCTGGGCAAAAAGTTTTGATGGCAATGCCCGGATAGAAATCGCCGGGGCTTTGAGGCGGCGCCTTGAGATCATAGATGAATTGGATTTTGTCATGTCAACCGATCATGCTGGTCAGGCAGCGGCCTGTCTGTCAGAATTTCCCGATGTCCCCCTGGTATCGGTGAGCGAAACACATTTCAGCGGACAGACAGCTGAAGGCTTGCGTGTAAACCTCAACCTTTGCTATCCGGCAGATTTGGCGCTCGAGCTTTTCAAACAGACAGGCTCAGCAGCACATGTTGAGGCAGTGCTTGCGAAGGTGCAGGCGCAGGCATTTGACAGCGAACAATCACTTTATGCTGCTGCCGGCCTGGCATTTGTCGAACCGGAACTGCGTGAAGATGCGGGCTACCTGGATATGGCGGCAGCCAACACCCTGCCGGGACTCATCACATACGAAGATCTCCGCGGCACGCTGCACAACCATTCAACATGGAGCGACGGTGTGCACAGCCTGGAGGAAATGGCCGTTTTCTGCCGGGATGTGCTTAAACTGGAATACCTAGGTATTTGCGATCACTCAAAAACAGCTGTGTATGCGCATGGCCTTTATGAGGAGCGCGTGGCGGCGCAGCACAGGGAAATAGATGAACTGAATACCCGGCTTGACGGATTTAGGATTTTCAAAGGAATTGAAAGCGATATTCTCGGCGACGGCTCACTTGACTTTGCTGAAGATGTATTAAAGACTTTTGATTTCGTGGTTGCTTCAGTGCACAGTAACCTTAAAATGGATGAAGAAAAGGCAACCGCGAGGCTGATCAAAGCGATCGAAAATCCGTACACCACGATTCTCGGACATCCGACCGGACGATTGCTGCTGACCCGGGCGGGCTATCCGATCGACTATAAAAAGGTGATCGACGCCTGTGCAGCCAATGGTGTTGTAATCGAAATTAATTCAAATCCGCTTCGGCTGGACCTCGACTGGCGCTGGCATCGTTATGCGCTGGAAAAAGGTGTGTTGCTTTCAATCAATCCCGATGCGCACCGGAACGAAGGCTTTCACGATATGCGCTATGGTGTTCTGGTAGCGCGAAAAGGCGGTTTAAGCAAGGCCAGATGTCTTAACGCATATGGCCTTGCTGAAATAGAATCTTATTTTGAGCACCGAAGAAACAGGCGTAACATGTAGAACGCCTGCAACGTTTACCAATCCCTAAACTACTATTGTTCAGTTTATTTCAATGAGGATCTTCAAAATAGTTTCCCCAGGCGCAGAAACTAAACGGCAAGGATAGCCTCAATTTCCGCGAGTTCTGTCTCGCTGAAAGTAATGTTATGCATACAGCCTACAGAATCTGTGATCTGCTCCGGTTTGCTGGCACCGATCAGGACAGAGGTAATACGCTCATCTTTAAGCAGCCATGAAAGGGCCATCTGTGCTAGCTTTTGACCCCTTTTAACAGCAATAGCATTCAGTTTTGCTGCTTTCTCAACGTTTGCCGGTGTAATGTGGCTTTCATTTAAAAACTGGCCGCTTGTTACAACACGCGAGTCTGCCGGAATACCATGCAGGTATTTGTCAGTGAGCAGACCCTGTGCCAGCGGTGAAAAGGGAATACAGCCAACGCCCTCTTTACCGAGCACATCCAGCAATCCGCCTTCTACCCAGCGTTCAAACATCGAATATTTCGGCTGGTGAATTAAACAGGGCGTACCCAGGTTATTCAGAATAGCTATCGCCCTGGCTGCCTCCGGTGCTGCATAGTTTGAGATACCCACATACAAAGCTTTCCCCTGGCGCACAATCAGGTCCAGGGCAGACATGGTTTCTTCAAGCGGTGTTTCGGGATCGGGCCGGTGGTGATAAAAAATATCAACGTAATCAAGTTTCATCCGCCGGAGGCTTTGATCCAGGCTGGATACCAGGTACTTTTTTGAACCCCAGTCGCCATATGGGCCTTCCCACATGGTGTACCCGGCCTTTGAAGAAATAATCAGTTCATCCCGGTAACCGGAAAAATCCTTTTGCAGAATAGATCCGAAATTTTCTTCGGCCGAGCCGGGAGGCGGACCGTAATTATTGGCAAGATCGAAGTGTGTAACGCCAAGATCGAAAGCGGTTCGCACCATTGCGCGGCCATTTTCGAAATTATTTACGCCACCGAAATTATGCCACAGACCGAGCGAAAGTACCGGCAATTTTAATCCGCTGCTGCCACAGCGCCTGTATTGCATGTCGCGATACCGGGTTGGATTGGGCAAATATGTCATAGCTGAATTTTAGGAATACAAACTTATCGAATTTTACGCCGCGAAACGCCTGCAACAGCAACCTTTAAAAGCAAATTGATCTTTTATTGCGAAAACTTTTGTCTGAACGTGGTGTTTACACTGAAGCAAATTATTTCAAATGAAGGAATTTCCACTTACCGTAAAGAGATCAATTGAACTTCTGGGTTTACTTGCCCTGGGCACCGTGCTTGTTATTGGAAACAATATCATCATGCCTGTGCTGATGGCGTTTTTCATAAGTATAATGCTTCTTCCTATGTTCAGGTTTCTCAAACGTAAGCGGTTTCCTGAGGTGCTGGCTATCGTGCTGCCGATTTTGCTGGTGGCTATCGTTTTCGGTTTGCTTGGCTGGTTCTTCTCCTCGCAGCTGAGTGTGCTGGTAAAAGATTTTCCCCAGATCAAAAAGAATGTTACCCTGCATATCAACTCCCTGAGCAACTGGATCGAGAACCTGACGCATTATTCAACAACAGAACAACGCAAGTTTCTTGATGAAAAAAGCAATGACCTGCTGAATATGGCCGGTGGCCTGGCGGGTGGTGCGGCCACATCACTTTCATCAACCTTTGTGTTTATTGGTTTGCTGCCCATTTATATTTACCTGATGCTTTTTTATAAAGACATTTTGCTCCGGTTTATCTTCATGTGGTTCAAACCTGAGCAACATGACAGGGTGAAAGAGGCTATTTACGAAACCGAGTCGATCATAAAGAGTTACCTGGTGGGGCTGCTGATCCAGGTCACCTATATGACGGTGCTTCTGGGCGGTATCCTGCTTATAGTAGGCATCAAACATGCGCTGCTGATCGGGGTTTTGTTTGCGCTTCTGAACCTCATTCCGTATGTCGGTGCGCTGATCGGTAACGTTATAGGTGTTTTAATAACGCTGGCTTCTTCGCAGGAACTCTGGCCGGTCATCACCGTACTGGCAGTAATCGCCTTTGTGCAGTTCCTGGACAATAACATCCTGATGCCGCGTATTGTCGGCTCAAAAGTGAAGATCAATGCACTTTTTGCTATCCTCGGCGTCTTCATCGGCGGCAGTGTGGCCGGTATATCAGGCATGTTCCTCGCCCTGCCTATTATCGCGGTGTTAAAAATTATCTTTGACCGCTCAGACATGTTCAAACAGTGGGGCGTACTGCTCGGCGATGAACGTCCGGCGCGCAGCCCGATGACCTTCCCTGCCTTCAGGAAAAAGAAACCGATCCCAACCAGATCGGGCGACGTGCCAAAATAACGCCCCGGTAGCTTACATACGCTCAGGTACGACGATGCCAAGCAGGCTCATCCCTTTCTTCAATACATCGCCCGTAACTCGGCAAATGTTAAGTCTGAATTGCTTCTGCGGACCGGCCTCGGTTTTGACGATCGGCGGAATTTCGTGATAAAACTTATTAAATGCTTTGGCCAGCTCAAAAAGGTAATTAGCCATCACCGCCGGACTATGAGCCGCAGCGGCATCAACAATCTGTTGCGGGTATTTTGAAAGCAGCATGAGCATATCAAGTTCGGTTTCCGAAAGCTCAATACCTGCCAACTCCGCTCCGGGCTGGTATTCAGCCTTGGCAAGCAGCGACCGGATCCGTGCATGCGTATATTGAATAAAAGGACCGGTGTGGCCCTGGAAGTCTATCGACTCGTTCGGATCAAAAAGTAAACGTTTTTTCGGCTCTACTTTAAGCAGGAAATATTTCAGCGCACCCAGGCCGATATTCCTGTAAAGCTCGTTTTTATCTGCCTCCGGAAAATCGTTTGTTTTACCCAGTTCTTCGGTCTTTTGTCGGGCCGTTTCGATCATCTCGGCAATCAGATCGTCTGCATCTACAACGGTGCCCTCCCTGGATTTCATTTTGCCGCTCGGCAGGTCGACCATGCCATAAGACAGGTGGTACAGGCCCTTTGCCCATGGCTTGCCTAATTTATCGAGAATAAGGAATAACACCTTGAAATGGTAATCCTGTTCGTTGCCCACTACGTAGATCGACTCGTCCATCTGGTAGTCATCCTGCTTCAGCTGTGCAGTACCAATATCCTGTGTAATGTAGACCGAGGTGCCGTCGGCGCGCAGCACTAATTTTTCGTCTAAACCATCTGCGGTCAGGTCAATCCAAACTGAACCATCCTCTTTTTTGAAAAAGACACCCTTGTCCAGTCCCTCCTGGATGTTGTCTTTACCAAGCAGATACGTGTTGCTCTCGTAGTAAAAGCGGTCAAAGTCTACGCCGAGGTTTGCATAGGTGATTCCAAAGCCATCATACACCCAACCATTCATTTTTTCCCATAGCGAAATGACTTCCTGGTCGCCTGCTTCCCATTTCTGCAGCATTTGTTGCGCTTCCACGATCAACGGAGCGGCCTTCTTTGCCTGTTCCTCACTTTGTCCTGCCTCTGTAAGCGTCTTAATTTCTTTCTTGTACTCCGCATCAAAAATGACGTAGTATTTCCCCACCAGATGATCGCCTTTCAGGCCAGAATTTTCCGGCGTTTCTCCATTGCCCCACTTTTGCCAGGCCAGCATAGACTTACAGATGTGAATACCGCGGTCGTTGACCAGGTTTACTTTTATCACGTCGTAACCGCTGGCTTTCAGCAATTCTGCTACGGAGTAACCCAGCAGGTTATTGCGGACGTGACCAAGGTGAAGGGGTTTGTTGGTATTCGGCGAAGAATATTCGACCATCACTCTTTTGCCATTAGGGGCAATTTCGCCAAACGAAGCAGCCAGCGTATGCGCATGGAAGATGTTCAGAAAATATTCAGTACTGAGTACCAGGTTAAGAAAACCTTTTACCACATTGTAGGCGGTTATTTCGGGAACGTTGGCCTGAAGATATGCACCGATATCTTCTGCAGTTTCTGCCGGATTTTTTTTGGAATACCGTACAATCGGGAACACGACAATGGTAACCTGGCCTTCAAATTCCTTTCGGGTTTCCTGTAAAGAAATAACATCTGCGGGAACATCTGCCCCATACAACTCCTGAATGGCCTTCCGGGCCGCCTCAACGATAAAATCCATGCGGCAAAAATAGGTATCGAACAGGTAAATCCGCTTCCGCGGAGAAAAAATTATTTCCTGTAAGCGTTCAGAGCGGAGCTTCTGCTGCTGGCGAGCGTACGGCCATCGCCCGCAGGGCAGATCTGTACGTCTGAAGCGTACTTAGAAAAAATAAAGGTACCTTTGTTCCAACCAAAACTTATGAGCATAGAAAAACACGACAACGGGATCCATGTATCCAATGAGATCGGTACGCTCCGGGCGCTGCTGATTCACAGCCCCGACAGTGGTTTGGGCAAAGTAGTGCCCTCGAAGGCGCAAGACTGGCTGTTTGAAGACATCGTTCACCTGGACACGGTCAGAAAAGATGAGTACGATTATTACATCAAACTTCTGATGTACTTCCTTGATCCCGAAAAAATAAAAGGAAAACTTCAGGAAATAGATTCTGAAGAAAGCAACCGGTCATTTTTCAAGCCCGGCGATCCGGGTTTTCACAGCTCGACAAAGGTGATCGAACTGCAGCAAATGCTCGCGCAGATTCTTGAGGATGAAGGAATCAGAAAAAAACTCAGCGCCTCTGTTTGTGCCATAGAAGGCTGCACATACAGGCTACAGCAGGAGCTGATCGCCACCGAACCCAAAGTGCTGGCCAGGATATTTATTTCAGGCACTTTGGAAGACGGGCGGATGATCTTCGCTCCTATTCCAAATCTCATTTTCACCCGCGACGTAGGTATCACGATAAATGGCCATATCCTGTTGAACAAACCTGCAAAAAAAGCGCGCAGCAGGGAAACGCTGCTCATGCGGTACATTTTCTTCAATCACCCGTTTTTTGAGGCTTATCGAGAGCAGATTCTTGAAATTCCCGATCCGTTGCAGCATTTTCTGCGCCCGGGCGAAGACGAAGATCACCGGACAACGCTTGAGGGCGGTGATGTGATGGTTGTAAGCCCTGATCACGTACTGATCGGCTGCAGTGAGCGGACCTCCCCGCTTGGGGCCAATGAGGCTATCAAGTTATTGTTTGAGCACGGCGTAGTTAATAAAGTGACGGTTGTAAAGATTCCAAATAAACGCGACTTCATGCACATTGACACGATTTTTACCCAGGTAAAGCGGAATGTGTGGGCGGTACTCAGTTCCGTTTCGCGGGCTGGAAATGCTGTTAAAGAACCAATTCACCTGCTCGTTGAACAGGAAAACCGTGACAAAACAGAAATTATACAATTCAGAAAGGAAGACCCCATGCAGCCGCTGCGCTTTGAAAGCATTGAGGCATTGCTCAATGATATAAGCGTGAACGATCTGGGCAGCGAGGAAGAAACCCGTTTCATCTACAGCGGCAACGATACCTTCCCGTTCGACGCCCGTGAACAGTGGACCGATTCCTGCAACCTGCTTGCCATACGTGAGGGTGTGGTGCTGGGTTATGACCGCAACGATAATACTGTAGAGGCTTTTAAAAAACATGGGTTTGAAGTGATAAGAGTTGCGCGGCTTATCGAACAGCTTGAATCAGGTGCTGTTCAGCCAGAAGAAATGAAAGACACCCTTATCCTGATGCCATCGGCAGAACTTTCGCGCGCCAGGGGCGGATTTCACTGCATGAGTTTACCCATAAGGCGCGATTCTCTGAATAGATTCGTTTAAAGACTACGTATGCAAATAACCCGTCACATCCTGATGATCCGCCCCGTCGATTTTAAGTTTAATCCGCAGACGGCAGAAAACAATAAATTCCAGAGCCAGGCAGCGGCCGGAATCGATTCCGTTCAGCAAAGGGCGCTTGCCGAGTTTGATGGATTTGCAGCGACCCTGCGCCGGGAGGGCGTTGATGTAACGGTCGTCGATGATACTTTTGAACCCGAAACGCCTGATTCGATATTTCCCAATAACTGGGTATCATTTCATGAAGACGGGCGCGCCTATATGTATCCTATGTTTTCGGAAAACAGGCGCAGAGAACGGCGTCCCGATATCCTGGACCAGCTTGCAACAAAATTCAGGCTTGAATCTGTCGAAGACCTGAGCAATTTCGAAAACACCGCCCGTTATCTGGAAGGAACGGGAAGTATGGTGCTGGACAGAGACAATAAGATCGCCTATGCCTGTCGCTCGGTTCGGACTGACACTGAAGTACTTCAGGATTTCTGCACACGCGCGGGATATCGGCCTGTCATTTTTTCCGCCCAGGATGCATCGGGTTATCCTGTTTACCACACCAACGTCATGATGTGCGTGGGCGACGGCTTCGTATTAAGCTGTTTTGATGCCATCCCTGATGCAGGCGAGCGTGAGCAGCTCATCGGCGTAATCCGCTCAACAGGCAAAGAAATCATCGCTATAGGCCTGGACCAGATGAATCGTTTTGCGGGAAATATGCTGCAGATTCAGGGCCGCCAGGAAAAACTTATTGTGATGTCGCAGCAAGCCTTCCAGTCATTATTGCCAGCACAAACCGGTATTCTTGAAAAGTATGGGAAAATTATTTACGCACCACTCCATACCATTGAAACGAACGGCGGCGGAAGTGCCAGATGCATGCTTGCAGAAATCCATCTCCCAGAGAACTAGCCGCTAACAATGTTTTATCGGCGGCAAAAAGCGCGGTTTGTGTAGCTGATTTGTCATACTTTTTCAGACAGTGGGTTACAGGGCAGTCACGCCCTGAAAATTCTATTGGCGACTGCAACAATCCCGCAGAAAAATCACACTTTTGCAAAAAAATACCAGCAAGAAAAAATGCAGAGTTATTCCGAATTTCTCGACCTCAGTGTCGGCTTTCCGCAGGAAGGATTTGAAGTAATCGATGATGAACTTTATTTCCAGGACCTGAACCTTATGGAGATGATCGAAACGTACGGTACGCCGCTCCGTTTCACTTATCTTCCGCTGGTTAGTAAGAAGATCCAGCAGGCAAAGATTCTCTTCCAGACCGCTATCCTGAAGAATAACTACAGGGGAAATTATAAGTATTGTTATTGCACAAAGAGCTCACATTTCCGCCATATTGTTGAAGAAGCGCTGAAAAATGATATCCACCTTGAAACTTCGTCCGCTTTCGACATGCCAATGATTGATGCGCTTGAGAAAAAGGGTGTTGTAAATAAAGAAATTACCGTTATCTGCAATGGTTTTAAGACCTATCAATACAAACAGTATATCGTTGATATGCTGCATGACGGTTTTAAAAATATCATTCCTGTTCTGGATAACAAGGAAGAGTTTAATCTCTACGATGATGAGATAGAGCTTGATGAACCTTGTGCACTCGGTATCCGCATAGCGGCTGAAGAGCAACCTGATTCACAGTTTTATACCTCGCGGCTTGGTGTGAGAATGGAAGACGTAATCGACTTCTACAACAGCAAAATCGTATCAAACCCGAACTTCAAAGTCAAGTTGCTGCATTTCTTTATTAATTCCGGTATCTCAGATACACCGTATTATTGGAATGAGCTCGAGAAGTACGTCACGCTTTATTGCAAATTCAAAAAGATCAATCCTGATCTCGATACCCTTGATATAGGCGGTGGTATGCCATTCAAAGATTCCCTGGTATTTGATTTCGACTACGAATACATGGTTAATGAGATCGTGAAGCGTATCAAAGAGATCTGTGCGATCCACGAAGTGATGG
Source organism: Pedobacter sp. SYP-B3415 (assembly GCF_004138205.1). Classification (GTDB taxonomy): domain Bacteria; phylum Bacteroidota; class Bacteroidia; order Sphingobacteriales; family Sphingobacteriaceae; genus Pedobacter. The sequence continues at coordinate 255,377 of NZ_RXNQ01000011.1, read as the reverse complement.
AACCGGATATCATTACAGAATTTGGAAAATACACCGTTGCTGAAGCTTCAGGCATTCTTTACAAGGTATTGGGACGCAAACAGCAAAACGACCGGGAACGCTGGCTGATGCTTGACGGTTCGTTTATCACCAACCTCCCTGATGTCTGGGCGCTCAATCAAAAGTATATCCTGCTGCCGATCAATAACTGGGATGCAGAATACGAACGCGTGAACCTGGGTGGTATTACCTGCGACGGGCAGGACTACTATAACCAGGAGGCGCACATGAACAGTGTGTTCATGCCAAAAACAAGGAAGGTACAGTACCTGGGCTTTTTCCATACCGGCGCGTACCAGGAGGTGTTAAGCGGTTACGGTGGTATTCATCACTGTCTGCTTCCCAGCCCTAAGCACGTCATAATCAGGAGGAACCGGGATGAAAGCTTCAACTTCGAAGTATTTGGCGAGGAACAAAACAGCAAACAGGTACTTAAAATTTTGGGATACGGAGCATAGTACGTATCTTCATTCATACAGGCAGCCGGAACTTACCGGCTGTTTTTTTTAGCCCCCGGCTGATTTTACTTTTTTCGCGCAAACCATGAAACGGAAACTATTGCAGCTCTGCTGCCTCTCACTGGCGCTGACTGCCTGCAAGGAAGAAACACCCAAACCACTGCCGCGCGCAGACGAACAGGTGTACAGGGTGGGCGATTTTTCTGCTAAAATCATCAACAACGATCCGGCCTTCGGCGATGCCCTGAAGAAAAAGTTCGGTGAAACCTTTATCACAGTTTATCCGAAACTGGTTCAGCGGTTCAACCCGGTCGCTGTAAAGAATCTTATTTTCGAAGTGGAAAGAAACTTTACCTACCAGGGTGCAGTAGCTGTCGCTTTGAGCGGACAGGCTAAGATCATTTATAAGTCAGATCATTTTACCGGTAACAATGCAAAAGACATCGACGTGGTAACGCATGAGGTTATGCATGTTGTACAAAACTATCCGGGGAATTCGGGCACACCGGGATGGGTTGTTGAAGGCCTTGCCGATTATGCACGTTATGTATATGGCGTAGACCTTGCAGAGTGGAAAGCACGCATAGACCACGCGCCTACAGCCAACGAGAACTATACAGATGCCTATGGCGTAACCGCCAGGTTTTTCGTTTGGATAGAAAGAAAAGTGAAGGCTGGTTTTCCTGAGGCGCTCGATAAGGCCTGCCGGGAAGGAGCCTATGCGAATGGTGCAATTTTCACAACGCTGACGGGGAAGACCGCAGCGCAGCTGTGGGCTGAATATAAAGCAAGTCCGGCGCTGTAAGCCCCGCGGCCGCTTTGCTTCCGGATTGCTGGAGCTATCCTTGTCGGGCTTTTTGCGTCTAGCCCTGGGCGGGATTCGTGGCGCTCATTTTCCTTCCTTCGGGCCCGGCGGTAAGAGAACAGGGGAAGCATACATGCCGTCCCGTTGGACTTTTTACCGCATTTCGTTATCTTTCCCGCATGTTAGCAGGTCTGGACTTGAATGAGGTAATGGTCATCGACATAGAGACTGTTCCACAGTACCCTGATGCCGGTGCCGTTCCTGCGTACATCATGGAATTATGGGCAGCCAAAACGAGGTTCCAGCGCAAAGAACAAACCGCCGAAGAATTTTATCAAAATGCAGGCATTCAGGCCGAGTTTGGTAAAATTATTTGCATCAGCGCCGGCATTTTCAACTTCAGGCAAGGCAACCGGGAATTCAGGCTGAAATCTTTTTATGGTCATGATGAAAATCAGCTGCTGCATGAGTTTGGTCTTTTGTTGTCACGTCAAACTGCGGCACGCTCATTCTGTGCGCATAACGGAAAGGAATTTGACTTCCCGTATCTCTGTCGGCGGTTGCTTGCCAACGACCTGCCCCTTCCCAAACAGCTACAGCTCTGGGGCAAAAAACCCTGGCAGGTTTCACATATCGACACCATGGAGCTTTGGCGCTTTGGCGACCAGAAGAACTTCACTTCGTTGAATCTGCTCGCGGCCGTTTTCGGAATACCGACACCTAAAGATGACATGGACGGCAGCCAGGTCAGAACCGTTTATTACGAGGAGAACAACCTGGAACGCATTGTAAACTATTGTCAGAAAGACGTGGTGACCACAGCTCAGATCCTGTTGAAGTTTAAAGGCGAGCCCTTGCTCGAGGAGGAAAACATAAATATCATAAACTGATGCTAGAGGTAAAAAACCTGCAGATATCTTTCGAACACGAAGGCAAAAAAATTGAGGCCGTGAAGGGAATAAACCTTGAGGTATCCCGCGGAAAGGTGCTCGGCATTGTTGGGGAATCCGGGTCGGGCAAATCTGTCAGCTCATTTGCTGTAATGCGTCTGCATGATGAGCGGCGGACCGAAATTAAAGGTACGATACAATTCAATGGCCGTAACCTCATGGCGCTTAAACCGGAAGAGATCCGGGTCTACCGGGGAAACAAAGTTTCCATGATTTTCCAGGAACCAATGACTTCGCTTAACCCTGTTTTTACATGCGGAAACCAGGTAGCCGAAGCGATTATGCTGCATCAGCGTGTAAGTCATAAAGAAGCAAGGCAGCAAACGATCGCGTTATTTGAAGAAGTTCAGCTGCCCAGGCCGGAACAGATTTTTGACAGCTACCCCCACCAGATTTCGGGGGGACAGAAACAGCGGGTCATGATCGCTATGGCGCTCAGCTGCAATCCGGAGCTGCTCATAGCTGATGAGCCTACTACAGCGCTCGACGTCACCGTGCAAAAGACCATTCTTCAGCTGCTGTTACGGTTAAAAACTGAACGGAATATGGGTATGATCTTTATTTCGCATGACCTGGCCGTTATCAGTGAAATTGCAGATACTGTTAGCGTTATGCTGCACGGTGATGTCGTTGAACATGGGCCTGCACGGGAAGTATTTGAGAATCCGCAGCATCCATATACAAAGGGACTTCTTGCCTGCCGCCCTGCCCCTGATCTGCGACTTAAAAAGTTGCCCGTTGTGGCCGATTTCCTGCATGCCGATCCGATGCAATCTGTACAGCACCTAAGACAGGAGAACAGTTATACCAAATCTGAAATCAAGGCGCGCCGCGACATGTTGTATGCGCAGCCACCCTTGCTGGATGTGCGGGAACTAAGCACCTGGTACCCGCTAAAAAAGGGATTTTTCGGAGCAGCAACTGAAGTGGTACGGGCCGTTGATTCAGTTAGCTTCCAGGTTTTTCCGGGCGAGACACTTGGGCTTGTCGGCGAGTCGGGCTGTGGGAAGACCACCCTTGGCCGAAGCCTGCTTCGGCTTGTTGAGCCCAGCGCGGGAAGGATCCTTTTTAAAGGGACCGACCTGCGCACGCGCGGCAAAAAGGAGCTGCAGGAAATGCGCAGAAATATGCAGATTATATTCCAGGACCCTTATTCGTCGCTTAATCCCCGGATCAGTATTGGCCATTCGATCATTGAGCCGTTAAAGGTTCATGGCTTACATGGCAGTGACCGGGCGCGAAAAGATAAAGCCATAGAGCTGCTGCAAAAGGTGGATCTGAAAGCCGAGCATTTTAACCGCTATCCCCATGAGTTCAGCGGTGGCCAGCGGCAACGTGTAGTGATTGCGAGGGCGCTGGCGCTGCAACCCGAGTTCATCATCTGCGATGAGTCTGTCTCTGCCCTCGATGTTTCGGTACAGGCCCAGGTGCTGAACCTGCTCAGGGAACTGCAGCAGGAATTTGGGTTAACGTACATTTTCATATCGCATGACCTGGCTGTAGTCAAACATATTTCAGACCGGATGATTGTGATGAACAAGGGCAAGATTGAAGAGCAGGGTTTCCCGGAAGACATCTATTCAAGACCTTCGGCTGCATACACAAAAAAACTTATCGACGCCATTCCGGGACGCCAGCGGTTATGACGGCTGCCGCCGGATCGGAGGTTTGGCTGGGTACTACGAGAATTGGCGACCCACCTTTTGTCGCGCTGAATTTATGATCAGGGGCAGCCAGACATCGGGTTTTTAACCTGACTTGACATCGTGCGGATTGAAAATCCGCCTCTCGATGCTCCCCGATTACAAATCGGGGAGGACGATCAAACCTGACCGGATATTGCGGGGATTGAAGATCAACCTTCTGTCGCGCCGGATTTGTAATCCGGGGCAGCCGGACATCGGGTTTTTAACCCGACTTGATATCGTGCTGATTGAAAATCCGCTTCTCAATGCTCCCCGATTACAAATCGGGGAGGACGATCAAACCCAACCTGGTAGCGTGCGGGTTGGTGCCCAGCCCTGTCGCGCCGGATTTGTAATCCGGGGCAGCCGGACCCCGGGTTTTTAACCCGGCTTGATATCGGGCGGATTGAAAATCCGCTTCTCAACGCTCCCCGATTACAAATCGGGGAGGACGATGAACGATAGAAGGGTGACGCAGCGCAGGTACCTGCTAGTCAATCAAAAGCGGGTCTTCATCTTCGTCTGTCAGGCCAAGCTGAATGTTTTCACTGCCTGCTATGCCCTCGATAGATCCGCGGATGTGGGCCGCGTTTAACAACACTTTCTCCAGCTGCTTCTCGCGCGCCTTCCATAACCTTTCCATCGCATCACGCTCTTTCTGAATTGACAGTTTCATACTCATGAAACCTTCCCGTATGGCCTTCCACTGCTCTGAAAATTCCGAGCTTGTCAGATAATCGTACAGCAAATGCATTTTGTCCCCACGATTTTCCTGCGATTTCATCACACCTGACAACTTCAGAATGCCCTCACGCAGAACATACGCCACGGCATTCACTTCTTCAAAAGAACAGATCCATACGCCGTCACGCTGACCGAAACAATCCATACCTTTTGGATAGGCTTGGGTAACAATCACAGCCACATCAATACCCAGGCTGCGCATGTCGCGCTTCAATTTCTCAATCCACTCAAGAGAAAAGTCTTTTGTCCGCTTGCTTTCGTAAATGATCCGGCCACACTCCTGCCCAAACTGATTTCTCACGAGCTGGATACAATCTGCACCCCTGACGCCCTTTCCCACCTCCTCTATCACATCAAACGGGTAATTGCTCCTGAGCAGTTCCTCTAAGATAAGCTCCTGGACCTCTCCCTGCAGCTGCATGCTTCCCTGCTCAGCTTTACGCCGCATTTCTTCAGCAAGCTTTTTCTGATCGTCCAGTTGTTTTTCGAGTTCCTTTAGTCGCAACTGGTGTTCGGTATCTTTGATGGCATTTTTTTCGGCTTCCTGCTTTCTGATCTGTTCAACGAGTTCATTGCGCTGCTCCTGCATGCGTCGCTGCATGGCCAGTTCCAGTTCGGCCTCTTTGTCTTTCAGGGCCTGCTCCCGCTGAAGGAACTGAATTTCCTTTTCGCGCGCCTGACGAAGCCGTTCAGCATTGTCTTTTGCGTTTTCTTCCAGAAGCCTTAACTGCGTTTCGAAATCTGCTGCAATATTTTTCCTAAGATTGGTCTCCAGGTCTGTTTTCAGCTTCGTTTTTTCCTCTGCAAGTGTTAGTTCAAAACGGCGCTGCTGTTCTGACTTTTCACGCTCAGCCTGTTCAATCCGCTGCCGGTATTCCTCTTCTTTTTTCTGAGTAAACGAGCGCATCTGCTCGCGCAGCTCTTTTTTGTAGTCTTCCGCTATGGCATCTTCCATCGGAAAAACGTGCGAACAACTGGGGCACTTGATCTCTGTCGGCATGTGGCTTGGCAATTTGAATGGATTACAAAATTAACGTAATTCACCCAACTTATCAATCGGCGCCGGGCGATTGCCCCCCTACCCATCCGGATCGTTCCGGCTGGTCGGTTCAGTTTAAAAGCGCACCGTTGATGATAGCACCCGCCTTGGTTCCCAGCGCAATCGCGTTGGCCAGCGAACGCATCTGCGTTGTATTGTCGCCACCCGCATATACACCTTCTACCGTGGTTTCCTGCATTTCATTTGTCATCAGCAAGCCGTCGCTGTTTAACAGGCAGCCCAATTGTTCCGGTAACTCACAATGTTGTTTGAAAGGGATTCTTGCATACATGGCCTCGACCTCCAGCGCAGGGCCTTCTTCAAAACGGATAGCGCTTAACATTCCTTTGCTATGCACAAAACCCGATATCGGCGATGTAATAACCGGTATATTATGTTCTTTGAAATATTCCAGTTGAGACAAACTAAACGTTCCCCGGTCATTTGTAACAAGGGTTAGACTTCCTGCCCATTGCGGCAGCAGTTTTGCAAAATGCATGGCATCATCGCCGGCCGCAAACAAAGCTGTAGGTTTGTCAGCAAGTTCATAACCATGGCAGTACGGACAGTGAACAATCGAGCGACCCCAGCAATCTTCAAAACCCTCAATGGCCGGAAAAAGATCGCGTACACCAGTCCCAAAAAACAGTTTCCTCGCGTGGTATGATGCCCCGCCGGCCGTTTCAACCTTGAATCCGGCGCCGGCTGGTACAGCAGAAACGGCTGTATCGCTCAGAAAAGAAATGCCAGGATACTTTGAGACATCTGATTTCGCCTTTTGGCGTATCTCTGCGGGAGGAACACCATCAAAGCCAAGCAGGTTGTGCGCATGTGGCGTATACCGGTTACATGCCTGTCCACTGTCTATCACTAGCACTGTTCTGCGCGCCCGGCCAAGCGCAAGCGAAGCGGCCAGCCCCGCAAAACTCCCCCCTATTACTATTACATCGAAATTTTTCTGTTCCATATCTTATCTTTTTCACAAATCTAAACTAAAACATATCAAATGCAACATGATTGCTTTTAGCGTCAGCATTTCTGACTTTACGATGATCTAAATTTGGGCGGTATTTCCAATCAGAAGTCGCTTTGCAAGCCCGGCTAACGAACACACCTGAACCCCATATTACTTAGTCCGGAGTCGTACGAACTTTTCATACGCCGGGCTACCCTATATCCGGAACAATAACTGTCGTTACACATAAACGATCCCCCGCGGGCTACTCTTTTTGGGACAGATGGTTCTTCCGGATCAAAACTGTCTGCAGGACCTTTGGGATTTATAATACCTTCAGTGCTTGCTACGCGCTGGTAGTAGTCGTTTCGGTACCAGTCGGCGCACCACTCCCAGACGTTTCCGGCCATGTCAAACAATCCGTAACCATTGGCAGGAAATGACCTCACCGGCGCCAGTCCCTTAAAACCATCGCGCGCGGTATTTTTGTCCGGGAAATGTCCGTCCCAGGAGTTGGCCTTTGGTTTGCCGGCTTCCACATGCTCATTACCCCAGGGGTAAATCTCGTTTACTCTTCCGCCGCGGGCTGCAAATTCCCATTCAGCTTCCGTCGGCAGCCGTTTGCCGGCCCATTGGCAATAGGCGTTCGCATCATCCCAGCTTACATGCACCACGGGAAAATTTTCCTTTCCTTTAATGTCACTGCCGGGCCCTTCAGGATGCTGCCAGTCAGCGCCGGGCACCCAACGCCACCACTGATTGAAATCACGAAGGTCTACCTGGGTTGCGGGCGGATTAAAAACGAGCGATGCGGGTACGAGTTGGCTATCATCTGGTTTAGGCGTACCGGGAGGGAGCTGTTTTTTCAGCTCTTCCCAGTCGGGTTTACGCTCGGCAGTAGTCTTATAACCGGTTGCTTTTACAAATGCAGCAAACTGGGCGTTTGTAACCTCATGCACGTCCATCCAAAATGCACTGACGGTTACCCGGTGTTTTGGATATTCATCCTGAGCTGCCTGGTCATTGTCTGCACCCATCATATAGGTGCCGCCGGGAATGCGCACCATATCTGTATGAGAGGTATCCCCGTTAAACTTGATATCATTGCCGTTCCCGGCAGCAGCTGATGCCGTATCCTGAATCGGATCTTCTTTTGCATTACTGCTGCAAGCCTGAAAAAACATGATTGCTGTCGCAAAAAACACCGGCAACACCATCCTTGAACTCTTCATAAAAATCATTTACGTCTGATACACAAGTATAGTGGAAAAGCGCCTCATATGGGTTTCTGTAACAACATTGTATGTTGACCGGCTGGCAGTGATCTGCTTGCACACAGATGTTTTCTGTTTACGCCTCCGGCGGATTTTCCATCCGGGTCCGGTCCAGTTCAGACAAGGGTGGCGTGCTGCCTGTGATTACCGGTGCATCGATCGTATTTCCAAACGTTTTTTCCTGTAGGGTTTCGCTTTCCGTTCCGACCGATCCTTGTTCTGCAAAACGCACCATTGTAAGCAGGGCGAGGGTTTCGAGCCGCGCCGAAGACCTGAAGGGCAGGTGTGCATGTAAATTTATCAGCTGACCTTCGGTGAGTTTGAAAACATCTGCCTCTGTAATAAATTCCATCTCGCCTTCCAGCACCTGCACGGTAAGCAGGCCTGTGCCCTCATAACTTCCCGGCTGCAGCAGTGCACCCGCGTGCAGCGCTACCAGCGTGATGGTCATTCCTTCAGTTTTGAATACCGTAATGGCATTACGATCTGACTTAAGCCAGGCTTCTTCTGTTTTGATCTGCTCCCTGAATCTTGGCAGGTCGATATGCAGTACCTCCGCATCAAGGGTGCGGTCGCCTTCGGGCCTGTTATAGGTTGATCTGTTTTTTTTCTCTTCCATATTGTGTTCGTTAGCCAACTATTTCCTGCGCATGGCCGTTAAAACAGCCGCGGTTACCAGTGCGCCAAACAGATAATAGCCGGTTGTCATTGCTTTTGTTTTTGTGGTTCGTGTAACCGGCTCGGGGTTCAGCCCCATGGGTTTGGGCAGCTGCACAGCTCCCACGCCCGCCATGAGTCCATACATAATACCGCGGGGCCATATAAACCGCGGATCGCCTGCGCCGATCAGTGCGTAATAAAATGCATTGCCAACCAGGTCAGAAGCCAGTGTAGCCTGGTAGAGCTCCCTGTCTCCGGGTACCGGCGACCCGAAATACCGGAGTGATTTTGCTAGTGCCTCTTCGCCGATCTTATTAACGCGCGGAGCACCTTTGTCTGTTTTCCGCATGGTCTCATGCAAGATATTTAGTGCGATAGATCCGGCAAGGCCGGCTACCAGTGATCTTAGTTTTTGCATATTATTTTTCGTTTCTGGTACTTACCCACACAATTGCCTGTTCCAGTTCGTTTTTCTTAAAACCACGGGCTTCTCCCGGGCTCACGTATGAAAAGTAGTTGGTAAATGTTTCTACCGACTCCTGTGGCGTCACAATAGCCATTTTTTCCCATTTCGTTAAATGCCGCAGGCCGGCTACCATGTCCTGAATCCAGGCACCGAAGGTAAAGTTCTGCACATCCGTATCAAGCACAAGCAGGTAGTAGATTTCGTTCTGGCTTTGAACCAGTGCATCAAGTCCGGGCAGCAAAACCTCTTTCAGGTCGGCCTCCGTTACCTCGCCGGTGGCACGAACACCAAAAACATGTGGTGGTAAATTATCGATTTGTGTGAGCATATAGGTTTTTCCATTGAAAACACGGTCGATATACGGAATGTTTCAGGAAAAGATTTACGCTATGCAGAACAGGGCGCCTGCTACGGGTATACATCCAACGCACGCACTTCATCCAAGAGTGCCTGCAGGCGTATGGTCAGGCTGCTTAGTGCGTTAAGATCCTGAGGCGTTAACGTAGTCGTGGTATACAACTGTGCTTCCATCGCGCGCAGCGAGCCTGCAAGCGGTCTGGATCCAATCTGACCTGTTCTCCCGGCAAGTTTATGTATCACGGCATGAACCGCAAGGGTATCGCCGGCATCAACCGCAGCCTGTAATGCACTCAGGTCGCGTTCAGTATCTGCGGTGAAACGCTGTAATATCTTCTGGAGCTGCCCGGCATCGCCAAAGGTCATCCGCTCCAGCGTCGATAAATCCAGCGAATCGTTTTCAAAAGAATCAGTTTTTTGCAGCGGTATGGCCCCGGCACCCAATGTTTCAGCGGCATCAAACACAGCTATCAGTTCCTCCTCCCGGAAAGGCTTCGTCAGGATACCATCAAAGCCCTGGTCAAGCACATGTTGCCGCTCGTCGGGCAGGACCTGGGCGGTGATGGCGAAAATTTTCACATCGCTTCCTGTCCGCCTGCGCATCTGCGAGCAGAGCTCCAGCCCTGACATCTCAGGCATACGGATATCGAGCAGGATAAACTTCACATCGTCGCTGAGCGGTGCCTCAAGTAAGGTCAACGGTGAGTTGAACGCTTCAAAATCTATTTGGTACTTACGAAAAATGAGGCTGCACAAATCCAGGATCAACGCATCGTCGTCGGCAATCCAAACTTTAAACGGATATGTGCGCCGCGGAACCGTCATATCATTTTTTGAGGCCGGCGGTTCAGCATGTTCATAGGTAAGATAAAAAACAAAGGTACTGCCGGCTCCGGGTTTGCTGCGCGCGTAGATGCGTCCGCCCAGGTTCTCCACAATTGATTTGCTGATCACCAGTCCAAGCCCGGTTCCGGTCTGGTTAATAATGCTTTTCTCTGGCATTTCCACTTGTTCAAATTCACGGAAAATGCGTGCGCTGTCCTTTTCATCAAAGCCGATGCCCGTATCGCGAACAGAAAAACTAAAGTGACGTTCGTTCCCCTGCGCTTTGCAGGCTACTGAAAGGGTAATGCTCCCCACCATGGTAAACTTCACAGCATTCCCCAGCAGGTTAAACAGCACTTGTCTCAGCCTGAACGGGTCGCCGGTTACAAACTGAGCACCATGCAAATCGTACTCTGCATTCAAAACGAGATTTTTTGCTTCCGCGTGCGGCCTCATTGCGGCCAGCACCTCATCAAGCAGTGCAGTCATTGAAAATGCCTGTTCGGAGAACGTCAGTTCGCCAGAAATGATCCTGTTGTAATCCAGCACCTCATTGACAATCTGCAGCAAGTGTTCTGAAGAATGGTGAATAGCCTCGATGTGTTTACGCTCGGGTTTATCTGCATCGCTGATCAGTTTGGAGAACCCGATAATTGACTGGAGCGGGGTCCTGATCTCATGGCTCATATTTGACAGAAACCGCTGCTTGGCCCTGCCAAATTGTTCAGCCTCTTCTTTTGCCTGCTCGAGCGCCTTGCGGTACCGGTTACCCCGTACAATATCAGCGAGAATGAAATACAAGAGAATTGCCGTTAGCACAAAAAAACAGAGAATGATCAGGCTGATCCGTTTTACGCCGCCGTTAACAGTATGCTGTGCTTTGTGAACATTCTGATTGATCTGTTCCACAACCTGCCCTTCAACCTGGCCAAGAATATTCAGCATGCGGTTAATAAGCTGACCATTGGCTTCAGCAAGTTCAGCCTCACGATCCAGGAAGCGTTTGCTTTTTGCTTTTTGCTCGCGCTCAATGATCCTCAGCGAATTTTCCAGGTTCCGGGTCAGGCTATCCTGCCGGGCAAGGGCAATGGTGTCCAGCCTGACGTTAAACTGTTCGTTGGTTACACTTTGCGGCTCAGACACTTCGGCCTCTTCGCGTTTTTTACCAAACAGTTTATTAAGAAAACCTTTTCGCTCTTTTTCAACGGGCACGAGGGTTGTGGTTGAGGTTGTACGTTCCGTGGCCACTATGGTCGTATCAGAAAGACGCGCACCTTCATCGACAAGCTGGTTCAGCCGCTGCAGCTGACTGGCAATGGCTTTGTTGTTCACCATCCCTTCGCGTACCTTCAGGTAGTTCAGAAACTGCTTATCCCTGGCGGTAAGAAGTTTTCCTATCGACTGGAAACGGGCGAGTTGGAGCGAATCCCGGGCATACAAGCTATTCAGGGTATCAAGCTTCCTGCGCAACAGTTTTGATTCGGTAAAGAATTTACTGTAATTACCGGGATCGCTGTAAAGTTTGCGCTTTTGCGCCTGGTCCAGGTTGGCAATACGAAGCGAAAGATCATTGACCAGCCGCAGTCTTTCATTGGGAGCCGAAATGTTTTCGACTGTTGTAAGAATCTCATCAAAAGCACCCTTACTTACGCCCCATGCCGTGAACAAAGCGATACAGGCCAATAGAAAGCCAATAATTACTTTACCTTTTACGGCGTTGATGAAACTTTTCTGAGGCGTACCTTTTATTTTCATTATTGATGGAAAGACAGCGAATGCAGAAGCCAGCAGATCACATCAATTATCTGACCAAACAACATGTTCGTTCGCCAGCCGGCTTTTACTAATTTAAATACGCCAAACGCACGCCTGATCGTATAAATTGGCATGATGCACGCAATTTTCTTACTTTTGCCGTATGATCAGTCAACTTTGCAACGAGGTCTTTGACCGTGCCATCAGTGATTACCATCAGTTCGATGACATTGACCACGCGGTAAACAATCCATATCCGCCGCAGGCGCTGGAACACCTGTTATACGCAAAGAACTGGATAGACACCGCTCAATGGCACATGGAAGACGTGGTACGTAACCCCTCTATTGACCCTGTCGAAGGCCTTGGGTGGAAGCGCCGTATCGATGCACAGAACCAGATCAGAACAGACATGGTTGAGTTTATAGACAGCTACTTTTTGCAGCAGTATAAAGAAATTACGGCTTTGCCGGATGCCCGCATCAATACAGAAAGCCCGGCCTGGGCAATCGACCGGCTTTCCATCCTGGCACTGAAGATTCATCATATGCGGGAAGAAGCCGAACGCTTCGACGCAGATGAGGCGCATCGGGAGGCTTGCAGCGGCAAACTGGCCGTGCTCCTTCAGCAACGACAAGATCTGTCACAAAGCATCGATGAACTGCTCGAAGATATCGCTGCCGGACGCAAATACATGAAAGTCTACAAGCAGATGAAAATGTACAACGACCCGAATCTAAACCCGGTGCTGTACAAGCAAGCCTGATATGCAGCAGCCTGCTACAATCGTCATACTTCGTTTCTCTGCCATGGGCGATGTGGCTATGGTCGCCTCGGTTTTGCGTGAGTTTTACAGGCAACACCCGGAAACGAAATTGGTTATGGTGAGCCGGCCGGCATTCGCACCTTTTTTTGCGGACAATCCGGGCGTTCAGTTTCATGCGCTAAAGCCAAACGATCTGCATAAGGGCATCGGCGGACTTCAGAAGCTCGCAGCTGAACTGCGAAATTATAAACCCGGGGCGGTTGCGGATCTGCATGACAACATCAGGAGCCGTACGGTTTCGTTGCTTTTGCGGTTATCCGGTATACGAATTGCGCGGATAGACAAGGGACGAAGAGAAAAGAAAGCGCTGACGAGAAGAAAAAACAAGAAGCTGGTACCACTGAAACATACAACCGAACGTTATGCAGATGTATTCAGAAAACTGGGTCTCGATATCCAACTGTCTCATGCGCTGCAACCACACAGGCAAACACTGCCCGGCGGCTTTGAGACAAGTCAGAAAGCGAAACTGATTGGCATTGCGCCATTTGCGCAGCACAGCTTCAAGATCTATCCGACAGAAAAGATGACTGAAGTGATTTCCGGCCTGAACCAGGCGGGCTACCGGCTTGTTATTTTTGGCGGTGGGGCGAGCGAAAAACGACAGGCTCAAATCTGGGCTGAAAATTACGCTGGCGTTGACAATACGATTGGCAGGTTCACACTCAGCGAAGAACTCGCAATTATATCAAACCTTGACCTTATGCTCAGCATGGATTCGTCTGGCATGCATATGGCATCCTTGTGTGGAATTCCTGTACTGTCTGTCTGGGGGCCAACACATCCTTATGCAGGTTTTCTGGGCTACGGGCAGAACTTCGAGGATTGCATTCAACCCGAACACCCCGCCCGGCCAAACTCCATCTATGGCAACCGGCCCTGTTATTGCGGGGATATCCCCTGTATCGAACTGATTACCCCGGGAGAAATAATTGCCAGGGTACAGCAAAAACTTGAATCATGAACAAGCAAATTTTACTGCTGCGACACGGCGAAGCTTCACATAAGCCGGGGCAGGACGACTTTGACCGCGCGCTCACAGCTCAGGGCAGAGAAGAAGTGCGGGTAATGGCGGGAAAAATCCTGGCACTAAATATTCCAGGCTTGCAGGTATTTAGCAGCCCGGCGCGGCGAGCGCTCGATACAGCTATTCTCCTGGCTGAAGCGCTGGGGTTTGATCCGGCTTCTATCGGTCAACTTCCAAGTGTATATGAGGCTTCTGTTTCAACACTGCTCCGGGTCGTGAATGCGTTTAACCACAAAACAAGTCATATCGTACTGGTTGGTCATAATCCGGGACTGACCGAACTTGCTAATTACCTGAGCGACGCCGGAATTTACAATATACCAACAGCCGGCGCGGTTCTGATCTCTTTCCCGTTTGATGACTGGAAGCTGATCTCAAAAGGCACCGGCCGGATGATCTTTACAGACGAGCCCGGCCTGACCTGAGAACAGAGCTAAAACTGAAGGTGTTTAACGGTAAGCCCGTTATTAATCATTTGCTTTAGCGAATCGATGCCGATGCGCAGGTGCGTTTCAACAAATTTTTCGGTTACCGAACTGTCGCTTTCTGCCGTTTTTACACCTTCGGGAATCATGGGCTGGTCTGAGACCAGCAGCAGCGCGCCGGTTGGTATTTTGTTCGCAAAACCTGTTGTAAAGATGGTTGCCGTTTCCATGTCTACCGCCATGGCACGCAAAGATTTAAGATATTTTTTAAACTCGCGATCGTGTTCCCAAACCCTTCTGTTGGTGGTATAACAGGTACCGGTCCAGTAATCACGGCCATAATCTCTAATGGTTGTCGAAATTGCCTTTTGCAGCGCAAATGAAGGCAATGCAGGTACTTCTGCGGGTAAATAATCATTCGACGTTCCTTCGCCCCTGATGGCGGCAATCGGCAGGATCAGATCGCCGAGTTGATTCTTTTTCTTGAGTCCGCCGCATTTGCCTAAAAACAGGCAGGCTTTGGGCATAATTGCAGTCAGCAGGTCCATCATTGTCGCAGCCAACGGGCTTCCCATGCCGAAATTGATGATGGTTATGCCGTTTGCGGTTACGCTTTGCATCGGCTTATCAAGGCCCATGATTGGCGCGTTGTCATGCCATTCGCTAAACATTTGCAGGTACTTGCTGAAATTCGTAAGCAGAATGTATTCTCCGAAATCTGCCAGTGGTCTGCCCGTATATCGCGGGAGCCAGTTCGTGACGATCTCATTTTTTGACTTCAAGCCCGGCTTAACCGGAGATTCAACTTCTTTTACCTTTTTTGCATTTTTGACAATTTCCTCATCCTTTTTTACATCTTTTTCTTCGTTCATATATATTCTCCTTATTATCTGATTATAAATGCCGCGCTAAAAAAAATCCCCGGCTGTGACCGGGGACTTTCATTTTATGCAGCCTTCAATTTTTTGAAATCTGCTTTTTCAAACTTTTCTCTGGCGTAGTCCAGGTCAATTCTCAGCTCGCTCGTTCCATCATCAGACGGTACGTCGAACATGGCGTCAAGCATGATCGCTTCGCAGATTGAACGTAATCCCCTTGCACCCAGCTTGTATTCCATTGCCTTATCAACAATAAAGTCAAGCACTTCATCTTCGAATACGAGTCCGACGTTTTCATAAGCAAACAGCTTAACATACTGCCTTACCAGCGAGTTTTTCGGCTCTGTAAGGATGTTGCGCAGTGCCTGCTTATCAAGCGGGTTCAGGTGTGATAACACCGGGATACGGCCTATGAGCTCGGGAATCAGCCCGAAAGACTTCAGATCCTGCGGGGTGATATACTTGTACAGGTTCTTCAGGTCCAGTTCAGCTTCGTCGCGCTTAACCTTATATCCCACCGCCTGCGTACGCAAACGGCTTGCAATTTTGCGTTCAATGCCGTCAAATGCACCGCCGCATATAAACAGGATATTATTGGTGTTTACGGCAATCATTTTCTGATCGGGATGTTTACGCCCGCCCTGAGGTGGTACGTTTACAACAGTTCCCTCCAGAATCTTCAGCAGTGCCTGTTGAACACCCTCACCCGACACGTCGCGGGTAATTGAGGGATTATCACTCTTACGGGCAACCTTATCGACTTCGTCAATATAGACGATACCACGTTCTGCTGCCGCCACATCATAATCTGCCGCCTGCAAAAGCCTGGTCAAGATACTTTCCACGTCTTCGCCCACATATCCCGCTTCGGTCAGAACCGTCGCATCGCAGATACAGAAAGGCACATGCAAGATCTTTGCTATGGTTTTTGCCAGCAGTGTTTTTCCAGTTCCGGTCTCGCCCACCAACATGATATTCGATTTTTCAATCTCCACCTCATCCTGGTCCACTTTCTGGTTAAGGCGTTTGTAATGGTTATAAACCGCTACAGCCAGCACTTTCTTGGCATCGTCCTGACCGATTACATACTGGTCAAGGTGTTTTTTGATTTCAAGGGGCTTTAACAATGTGAGCGTCTGCTGCGCAGCCGCCGACTTTTTATTACCCATTTCCTGCATAACAAGCTGATGCGCCTGCGAAACACACTTATCGCAGATGTGTGCATCAAGCCCCTCAATAAGCATTAAGGTATCCTGTTTACCGGAGCCGCAGAACGAGCAGCGTATGTCTTTTGAACTTTTGGCCATTATTTCTTATCGTTTCGGCTCAGAACCTCATCGACCATACCCATGCCTTTGGCTTCTTCAGCCGTCATCCAGTAGTCGCGATCAGAGGCCTTCTCTACCCATTCGTAGGTCTGTCCTGAGTGTTCTGAGATGATATCGTACAATTCTTTTTTCAATTTAAGCATTTCGCGCAGGTTGATCTCCATATCTGTAGCGACACCCTGGGCACCGCCTGAAGGCTGGTGAATCATGACACGCGAGTGCGGCAGGGCTGCGCGTTTTCCTTTTGCTCCTGCCACCAGTAAAACTGCACCCATCGATGCGGCCATACCTGTACAGATGGTTGCAACATCAGGCTGAATGTATTGCATGGTGTCATAAATACCAAGACCGGCATACACCGATCCGCCCGGAGAGTTAATATAGATCTGAATATCCCTCTCCGCATCAGCCGACTGAAGGAACAACAACTGGGCCTGAATAATGTTGGCATTCTGGTCATAAATTGCGTCGCCAAGAAAGATGATGCGATCCATCATCAGCCTTGAGAACACATCCATCTGGGCTACATTCAGCTGACGTTCTTCAATAATATAAGGCGTCATTGATTGCGGCGAAAGGTTTGCCTGAGCAATAAATTTATCAACGTGTAAACCACCAATACCCTGGTGCTTAACGGCGAATTTTCTAAATTCTTTAGCGTCTATGTTCATGTGATGTTGATTTGGGCCCTGACAACCGCTCCTGTGAGCCGGCCAATCCAGGGCGTTTGATACGTTTTAATAACTATAACCGATACGGTTAATTTACGTGCCAATTTATCCAAATATTCCAGATTATAAAACTTATTCAATCTGCAGGAAAGAAACCGAAGGACAACGCTGGCGTTCCTAACTAAAATTTCCACGCTCAATCAGCAGATAATGAATATTTTGAACAGCCGATCCAGGTTTTGTTTACAAAAAGAGCAGCGTGTAGGCTGCTCTTTTTTTATTTGTGATCTACCACGTTACTGACAAACGGTCAGTAAGCTAAAATAAACCTGTCAAAGACTACGCTTTATTAAGTTCGCTGAACTTTTTATAGTCGATCTCCTGCTCGTCTATTGTTGCTACCGATTTGATATAATCAAACGTTTTGATGGCCTTTACTTCTTCGAAAATCCGGTTCGCATTCTCTTTATCCTGCAGGAACTGTACGGTGTATTGAGCAAGCTGATCTTCAGGCATCGGGCTCGGACTGTACATGCGGAACTGCGTATCCAGACGTTCTTTCGCTGTTTTGAAAACATCTTCGTATTTGATCTCGATGTTGTTATCTTTCATGATCTTGTTTTCGATCAGTGTCCAGCGAAGATTTTTTGCAAAATCGTCATAACCCTGCTCCAGCTCCTCGTCAGTCAGTTTTTCGTTGGTAGCTTTTAACCACCGGCGCAAAAATTCATCCGGAAGTTCGAGTGTATATTTTTGAAGCAGTTTTTCGTAGATCTCGTTTGAAAGCTGACGATCAGCATCCTGTTTGAACATGCCCTCAACTTCCTCTGTAATTTTTGCTACAAAGCCGGCTTCGTCAGTTACGGTACCCTCACCGAAAAGCTTGTCAAAAAACTCCTGGTTCAGATCAGCTTCTTCAAGACGATTTACATTTTTAACAGTGATTCTAAAGTCTGATTTAAGTTCCTTAGCATCATCTTCGCTGATGTTCAGCACTTTTGCAAGATGTGCATCGTCTTCGAAAGCTTTCTTCAGATCAACCTTTACCTCGTCATCTTTTTTCAGGCCCACGAGCGATTTCAGGATTTCCTGATCCAGAATCAGGTCGAGACGGATCGACGCGGTATTGCTGATACCACCTTCAAATACTGAACCGTCTGGCGAAAGTTGTGTCAGCTCTGCCCAAAGTACATCGCCTTCTTCCGCCACTTCCGGGTTGGTCATTTTGCCGTAGCTTTTACGGATGTTTTTGATACGGCCGTCAAGCGTTTCCTGATCAGCTTTCACTACATAACCAGTGAACTTGTCTTCTGATGTAATCTCAACATTCAGAGCCGGAGCCAGACCCAGCTCATAGTCAAATTCGAACTCATCATTGCCATCCCAATTAAATTCTTTGGTATCGTCCATTTTAGGAAGAGGCTGACCAAGAATTTCGAGCTTTTGTTCACCAATGTATTCGTTCAGTGTATCGTTCAATAAGTTATTGATCTCATCTACCAGGATGCTTTTGCCATACATTCTTTTGATATGTGCCGGCGGAACCATTCCTTTACGAAAACCGGGAAGATTGGCTTTTTTTGCCTGCTCTTTAACCGCTTTATCTACGCGTTGGGTGTAATCTTCAGGTGTGATCTTGATCTTTACGATCGCACCAAGGTTGCCTTGCTTTTCCTGTGTGATATTCATTCTGTTGAAGTCTTTTTTGTTTTTCAAGTCCCCCGCTTACTTTCCTTCCGGAAATCAGCGCTTTGAGGGGCTATTTTATTGGGTTGCAAAAGTATAAAAAAAATTCAGCTAAACGAAGAACACAACGAATTTAAGGACGCGCCCGTACGCCACCTTCGCGGGTTACTCGAGCGGAAGGATCACCTCAAACCTTGAGCCCTGCCCCCTTACAGAACTGATTTTAAGCTGTCCTTTCTGCTGGTCAATAAGATGTTTTACGAGCGATAAGCCGAAGCCGTATCCTTTCTCACCTGAGGTACCTGTACGGCTTTGTACCGTTCCCTGCATGATGTCGTCTATCAATTTCTGCTCCATACCCTCACCCGTATCAATGACCAGGATTTTCAGCTTTTGGCTGCCTACATCTGATAAGAGATCCAGATCGATTGTAATTTTTCCGCCGGAGGGCGTAAATTTTATGGCATTAGAAATCAGGTTACCGGTTACCTGCATAAGTTTAGGCTTTGGAAACGGGATCGATGCGCGTTCAGGGTTGATGTGCATTTCCAGTTCGATATTTTTTCCGTGCGCCTGGGGGGCATATAACCGGAGCAGTTTTTCCTTAAGCACGAGCATGTTAAAATACTGATCGCCCGAACGGCTCTTACTCTGCTCGTCTGAAAGTATTTCATCGGCAAGGTCAAGCAGCGATTTACTGCTTTTATGGATCATTGATATGAAATCAAGAACCTCATCAAGTTTGTTTGCCTGTCCCTGCTGACTGATAATTTCTGACAGCCCGATTATGCCTGCAAGCGGCCCGCGAATATCATGCGCAACCTTCTTTCGCGTTTCATCTACCTTTTTAACCTGTTCTTTGAGGTCATAGATTGCTTTATAAGATTTGAGGCGGTTTACTATTTCATTGGCAATGATCTGCAGCAGGGAGACCTTTTCGGGGTCGAGTTCCTGTTTGCGGCTGTCGAGTACACACAGGGCGCCTACAGCTTTTCCCGGCTCGACTTCAAGCGGCAGCCCGAAATAATAACGCAGTTCAAGCGGTCCGCTTACATAAAACTTATCGGCAAATCTCGGGTCTTTAGACAGATCGGGAACCTCAAACGAGCGCTCGCCCATAATGGTGTGCTGACAAACTGAGTCTTCGCGCGGCATCTGGTCTATTTCAAGACCATGACCGGCTATACTCCACTGTGTGTATGAATCGATCAAATTGATCAGGGATATCTCGGTGCCGGCAACCCGGGCAGCAAGTTCAGTAAGATCTTTGAAGTTTTCCTTAAGACCGGAGTAATCAAGATCAAGCTCGGCGAGGCTCAACAGACGTTCGTTTTCCCGCTCGGGGATTGGATTGTTGTCTTCCATGGATGTATTTTTATTAGGGCTTGGTCAAATCTAGTATTTTTCCTGCATATCTGCTTTTCCGTAATTTCACATTCCCGGCTGCCTGTCAGAAATACGCAACAAATAAATGAAAAAGCCGCAGGGTATGGCTTAAATTTTTTCTTTAACAGTATCTTTCCGGCTGAATATTCTTATGAAAGAAAAGGTAACTTTTACGTCCTCGCCGCTTGGAAAAAAAATGCTCAGGATCATCCTGATCGCCGGCCTCTCTATTCTCGCCCTCTCATTTTTCATTCCGCGTAAGGCAGCGTTTGATGTGAACATGTTTGACACTTATCACATTCTTTCCAAGCGAACATTTTATCATGCAACGGGCCTTTACCTGCTTCTTTGCTGTCTTGTGTACCGGATAAACGGCCGCACGCCATTTTTGAACCGGCTTGCAGTTGCGCACCTGCTTTTAACGCTTGTTCCGGTTATCTATGTACTGGGAAGAATAGGCGGTTTCAATAGCGAGGAAGCCTTCATTACGCCTGCGGCGGACAACAAAGTTTTTTTCTTGCTAACCATCGTATTTATTGCCGGTCAGGCTTTGCTACTGCTTAACCTGGTTATTGGCGCGATCAGGCTGTCAGGCAGGAAGAGCTAGAAAATTTGAGTGGTTTAATTGTTGGTTTCTGCATCAAGGATGATGAGTCATTGTTGTCCGGTGTAAGTTTTTACGAAAGTCTATAGCCCCACGCTATCCAATACATGTGAGCTGTGGTATCGGGCCGCTCACCGCCGCAGGAGCTCCTGCTTTTTAACAAAAAGAAGCGACCTGAGCGTAGCCATTTTTACATTCTGCCTTATACTATTCAGCTTAGCCTTACAACCATGAAATAAACAAGTATAAATAAACAAATTTGTTTATATTTGATACATGGAAGAGACGCTGAAAAAATTCAAAGGTATTCATCCGGGCCTGATCCTGGACCGGGAGCTTAAAAGGCGTAAAATAAGAAAGGGGCCGTTTGCGCTTTCTTTACCAGAATATCCGCAAACAATTTCTGCTATCACAAAAGGTAAGAGAAGCTTAACTCCTGAGATTTCTTTAAAAATCGACCGCGCACTTGGTTATGAGGACGGCACCATGCTTGTTCTACAAGCATACTGGGCAATTACCCAGGAAAAAATCAGAATGGAAGTTCGGGACCATCCTGAGCTCAGTGTATTCAGGAAGGCTTTATTCTGGGACACGGATATAACGAAACTGGATTGGGCGGCTCAGTACAAGGCGATTATACAGCGCGTGTTTGAAAGAGGAAATGAGGCTGAAAAGGAAGCCATTTTGCAGTACTACGGAAGTGATAAAATCAGAGAAGTTACCGGGGAAAGCGAACTGGGCGGGAACCGTATCACGGTTGAAAAACCAGGTAGAAAGTCTTAACTATGTTTTGGAATACAGTTAACGATGACCTGCGATACAGTTTAATGAAGCTGATGGGGGCTTCAGAACTGGCTGAATTCAGGCTGGTTGGCGGCACTGCATTAAGCCTGCAGTTAGGCCACAGAATTTCAATCGACATCGACCTGTTTACAGATGCACCTTATCGTTCTGTCAATTTTGATAGCATAGACCATTTCCTGAAAAATACTTTTGAATACATAGAAAGTGATTTTGGCGTAAATCCGGGACTTGGTAAATCATATCTGATCGGGCGCGAAGCTTGCAAAATGATAAAACTTGATTTGTATTATGCCATGGACCCTTTCTTTCGACCGGCCGTCGTGTCTGAGGGTATCAGGATGGCCAGTCTGGAAGAAATCATAGCAATGAAAGTTGATATCGTTCAACGCGGAGGGCGAAAGAAAGATTTCTGGGACCTGCACGAGTTACTTGAACGTTATACGATCAGCGAAATGATTGAATTGCATCGGCAACGATCCGAATGGACACACGACGAAAGCCTGATTTTACAAAACTTCACAGACTTTCAGACTGCAGATACAGATTTCGATCCTATTTGCCTGCGGGGGAAACAATGGCTTTTCATCAAAGATGACTTTGGCTTAGCACTCTCCGGCGATCATTAGCTCTCCATCGCAATTCTTTGCGAAAATGCCCTCGATCCTTTTCTTTCTACGTTCCACTTTTGACTTTCCCGCCCTGCGCCGACTACCAAAAAACAGCGCAAAAAAAATCCCGGCCGGTGCGGCCAGGATATCAAAACATGTGCGGAAGAAGGGACTCGAACCCCCACGCCGTGAAGCGCCAGATCCTAAGTCTGGTGCGGCTACCAATTACGCCACTTCCGCAGTTAGGATTGTTTCGGACTGCAAAGATAGCAGTTGAATGCGCTTTTCAAAAAAAAAACTTTAATATATCTTGTTGTTATAAGATTATCAGGCACTTAAATTTACCCGAGTTGTTTCTGCCATTCGAAAAAATACTGCACGGCTTTAACCATCCGGCTTCCGTACCAGCTGAACATTTCGCCGTCAACGAGCATGATGCGCGCACGCGGCAAAATCTGTTGAAGTTCCGCTACGTGCACCTCGCCAAAAGGAAACGGTTCTGAGGAAAGCAGCACAAGCTCCGGATCGATCCGCTGAAGATCTGCGACAGCGAGCGCCGGGTAGCGCGTTTCTGCAACCGCGTTATACAAGCCGTTGTGCATCATGACCGAATCGATAAATGTATCTTTTCCCGCAGCCATCCAGGGTTTTCGCCAGATCAGGTAAAGCGTGTTGATATGCAGGCGGTGCTCTGCCGCCAGCAGCGAAAGATCCCTGTACCCTGCAGAAATAAGATGCACAAGGTAAGCGGCCTCAGGCTGCCGGTCTACCAGGCTGCCAATCTCGCCGATTGCATGAAGACTTTCATCCACCGTATCAATATCGCTCACCCAAACCGGAAAGCGTGCAGCAAGTGCTTCGATATCTGAACGGGTGTTTTCTTCTCTATTTGCAATGATGAGATCCGGTTCAATGGCACTGATCAGAGCCAGGTCAAGCTTCTTCGTACCACCGACCTTTGGTCTCCCGGCAAACTTCCCGATCGGGTGGATACAAAACTTCGTCACACCGGCAACTTCCTCATCAAGGCCGATATCGAAAAGTAGTTCGGTGATTGATGGAACAACCGAGACGATTTTTCGCGGCGGAAAGGGAACATCGACCTGCCGGCCGAGCTGATCGGTAAAACTTCTGATCATCATGAGCGCGCAAGTTACAAAACTGCATGGTTTTGCAGGCTATCATGATCATCATGCAGGCGTCTGAAGAACCAGAATAACAATCCAGATCTGCTAGATCAGTGCGCTCAATACCTGGTCATCTTTGACAACACCATCTTCGATGGTCAGAATCCGGTTCCCGTATTCAGCGTTCTTTTCGGAATGCGTTACCTGTATGATCGTAATCCCCTCTTCTTTATTCAGTTTACGGAACAGATCCATAATTTCGGCCGCCTGAACAGACTGCAGATTGCCCGTAGGCTCGTCTGCCAGGATCAGGCCTGGCTGGGCAACCAGAGCCCTTGCTATTCCAACCAGCTGCTGCTGGCCGCCGCTTAGTTGATTTGGAAAAAGATCTTTTTTTGCAACCATATTAAAACGGTCAAGCATGTCTGCGACCCGGCTTTTGCGTTCGGCAGACGGCACCTTTTTATACATCAGCGGCGCCTCGATGTTTTCCTGTACGGTCATCTCATCGATCAGGTGATAGGCCTGAAATACAAAACCAATGTGGTTTCTGTACAGTTCAATCCGCTTCCTTTCGTTTAACGAAGTAACATCTTCACCCATAAACCGGTAGCTGCCATAGGTAGGTTCTTCAAGCATACCCAGTATATTCAGCAGGGTCGATTTACCCGCTCCCGAAGGCCCCATCACTGAAACAAACTCGCCTGCATTGATCTTTGCAGTAACATGTCGCAGTACATAATGTTTCACCCCTTTATTGGCGTGGTATTTTTCAATATTAGTCAGTTCGATCATATCAGATTAGTTCAGAGGTATTATTCGTACTTTAAGGATTTTACCGGGTCAGCCTGCGCTGCGCGGCCTGCCTGAATGCTGACGGTGATCAGACAGATCAAAATAGAAATGACGGTAGCACAGACAAATGGCAGCAGCGGCATCTCGATGCGATAGGCATAATTGTCAAGCCATTTTCTTGTAAGCAGATAAGCTACCGGCCAGGCGATCAGGTTCGCCAGCGCAACCAGGAGAATGAACGAGCGGTTCAGCATGGATATGATCTGCAGATCTGACGCGCCGAGCACTTTTCTTACAGCAATTTCCCGGGTGCGGCGTTTCGCCGTAAACGTGGATAAGGCAAACAGTCCGAGAAGCGAAAGCATGACAGACAGGCCGCTGAACACAAGCGTCAGATTTTTGAGCCGCATGTTTTCTTCCATCGCTTTTTCAACTGATTGGGCAACCGGCACAGACTGCATCGGAAAGTCCGGATACATCTTTTTCCATTCATCATTGATAGCTGCCATCACTGCCTTTTCATTGTTCCCCGAGATCCGGACAAGCAGGTTGTTCGTTGACGAGGTCCCTCCCAGCTGTGTAACCTTGTAGACAGTAGGCAGAACAGCTTTGTCCAGTCCGTCGTAGTGGTAATCTTTGATCACGCCAATAATGCTGAAACTGTTCTTTTGGTTTTCTCCCAGGATATCATATTGCTCCCCTACCACATTTCTGCCCAGCAATCTGGCAGCGCTTTCGTTCAGCACCACTGAATTGATGGTATCCTGTTTATACGCTCTGGAAAAAAGACGGCCCTGACGCAGCTGTACCTGCAGCGTGCTGAGGGCGTCCATACTTACTGTCACCGTGCTCAGACTGATCTTTTTGCCACGGTACACAATTTCTGCCGGAACGTTAAAAGCATTTCCCATGACCTGAGTCGTGGTAGAAACAGAAGCAACGCCCGGTAACCTGCGCAGCCGGACGGCGAAGTCTTCCGCATAATTTGTATGCAGATTAATGAGTTTGTCCTTGTCAAAACCCAGATCCCGGTTGGAAATAAAATTAGCCTGCATCTGCATAACGCCAACTGCAATGATAAAGATCACAGAAATGACAAACTGGAAAACAATCAGCGCATTCCGCAGCCGTAGTCCGCGCAGGCCATGTTCATAACTTCCCTTCAGGACCCTGACCGGGTGATATCCAGCCAGAACCAATGCCGGGTAAATTCCCGCTATCAGCGTTACAAGGATAAACACTATGATAAGCTGCAAAGCGAGCGACACGATATCCGGATGCTGCCAGAAGTTCAGATTCACATTAAAATGTGCATTGAAGGCAGGCAGAACGAGCTCTATAAGCGCGATGCACGCAAACAGGGATAATAATGCCTGAAGACCCGCCTCACACAAAAACTGGAACACGAGCTGCTTTTTATGGACACCCAAAACCTTTTTTACGCCAACTTCTTTCGCGCGCTGAACAGATTGAGCCGTGGCCAGATTAACGAAGTTGATCACAGATATAATAAACAGAAATGCAGAGATCAGCAGTACCGGTCTGAGCCGGTCTATCCAGTTTTCGCCAAATGGCGGATTTGCGTGCACATCGCCTACCGGCAGCAGGCGCATTCCTGCATAATTGCCTTTTGCAGTATATTCCTTCCAGGAAATTTTCCGGGCAGAAAACATCCGCTTCCGGTGTTCCAGGTAAATACGGTCCACATTTGTTTTCAAAGCCGCCGTATCTGTCGCGCCGGTTAAGCGCGCATAAACGGTGCAATAACGGCTTGCTGCCAGCTGCGCAGGATCTTTATCCCTATCGCCCGTGTGCATGATACCTGATATGTCGAGGCTTTTCGGACCTGTTGGCTCCTCGATTATACCTGTAACGGCCAGCACGTGGCCTGGATCAGTTCGCCACCTGAAAACCCGGATTGTTTTACCGAGCGCGCGGTCAGTTCCGAAAAGTTTTATAGCCAGGCTTCGGGTCAGCACGGTCGTACCTGGTTTATCTATCGCGCCGGCAGGATCGCCGTACAAAAACTTATAAGAGAAAACGCTGAAAAAGTTGCGGTCGGCATCGCGCATGCCTTTAATCATGCGCGGCTGCCCATCTCCCGGACGAACAGAAAAACCATCGCCGCCCCAGTCACTGTCTACACGTGTAGCCGCCAGCACCGCCGGTACTTTTTCCTGGAGCAACATCGCTGCCCTGCTGTCGACAATGTCCTGCCAGTGCTCCCTATTGTCTGGCGTGGCAAAATCGTGACGTTCACGCACCTGGTAAACATTTTTCAGATCAGGTGACCACTGGTCGTAGCTGCGCTCGTGGTCAATATACAGCAGCAACAGGATGAATGCCGTGAGACCAAGCGTAAGTCCCAAAACATTGATTGCCGCGTACGCCTTATTTTTTAACAGATTTCTTAGCGCAATGCGCAGGTTAAGTCTTAACATAACAGAGTCTATTGGAAGTCCTTGAGTATAGGTTATATCGCTGTCTGGTACTTATTCATATTTTAAAGCGTCGATGGCATTTGTACGGGCGGCACGGAACGAACGAAGTGAGACGGTGACGAACGTGACGAGCAGCGAAACAAACATGGCAAGCAAAAATGGCCAGACGCTGAGCTCAATCCGGTAACTGAATTGCGACAACCAGCGCGACACGAATATATAGGCGAGCGGCCAGGCAACCAGGTTGGCGCATAAGACCATGATCATGAACGAACTGTTCAGCAGGCGAACCAGTTCAGTGGTCGATGCGCCGAGAACCTTGCGGATGGCCAGCTCCCTTGTTCGCTGTGTAGCTACATAAGAGATCAGACCAAAAAGCCCGATAAAAGAAATAAAGATGATCACACCTGCAAATATCTTGAACAGTGTGCCGGTAATGCGCTCACTTTCATAATATCCTGAAATCTGCTCATCCATAAACGTCGAGCTGTAGACATATTCCGGCAGCATATCATTCCACACCTTTTCTATGAGCGGCATAACTTCAATAATCGCCCTGCTGTCCATCTTAACGGCCAAAAGTTCATAGGTACGGATGTGACTGCCGAGCAGGATTGGAGAAATCGTTTCCCGAAGCGTCATGTTATTGAAGTCTTTCACTACGCCTACAATCGGTGCGCGCCTTCCTCCCATCGTAATGTATTTGCCAAGCGCATCGCCGGCGTTCTTTACATTCAGTTTTTTGAGCAGCGTTTCGTTTACTACATATTCCCGTATCGTATCTGCCCGTTGAAGAAACCGCCCCGCCAGCAGCTTAAGCCCGAAGGTACTCTGGTAATGTTCATCAGCAAATTTTGTATTCACCTGGAAAGATTCATTTTCAGTGCTGTTGTAGCTGAAACTGCTCTCATTGTTATTTTGCGAAGAGGGCGGCGCGCTGCACAAACTGACTGCTGTGACGCCCGGGAGCTTAAGCACCCGCTCGCGGAGATTTACAAAGCGCTGTCTTGAGCTGCTGTCGTTCGGGATACTGACAAGTGCAACCGCCTGAGAGTTAAAACCAAGCGGCTGGCTTCTGATATAACGCATCTGTTCGAGGATGACAAGCGTGCCGATGATCAATACAATGGTAATGGCAAATTGTACGACAACCAGAATCCGCCGCAGGCTCATCCCGCCTGAGGCCGTGCTGCTGATCTTATTTTTTATAGCCAGTGCCGGGCTGAATCCGGAGATCACAAGTGCGGGGTAAAATCCCGCGAGGAAACTGACCAGCAGCACCAGGCCAGACATAAATAAAAAGATAACCGGGTGACTGAACAGGCTGAACGAAAGATCGTCATTGAAAAGCGAGTTAAGCCCCGGGATAGCCAGTTCTGCAAGCACGCAGGCAACGATCAAAGCTAAAACAGTGATGGCCAGCGTTTCGGTCAGAAACTGGACGATCAGTTGTTTCCGCTGGCTTCCCATTACCTTTCTTACGCCTACTTCTTTTGACCTGCCTACCGCCTGGGCGGTGGCGAGGTTTATAAAGTTAATGCATGCAGTAAGAATGAGGAAAAGGCCGATAACCGCCAAACCGTAAAGTTCCTTTTTCGGAATAACCGTACCGGCCAGGTTTCCATATTCGGTATTATAATGAATATCAGACAAAGGCTGCAGGGAATGACTTTCCTTGCCCGGGCCGGTGCCGTCATAATGTTTTTTGACGAATTGTCTGATCGGCTGTTCAAGCGAAGCCGCAGACACACCCGGCTTTAAAAGCACATAACATTCAGAGGCAGACGTTACTGAGCCCCAGCTGTCCATGTCAGGACTTTTATACGTTTTATAAGAAATGACGATTTCAAGCGGGAATGATGTGTTGGGTGGGATGGTAGCCAGCACACCAACAACCTTCAGGGTCGTTGTCTGGTCAAAAATTATCGACTGACCGATTGCTGCATCGGCGCTGCCGAAGAAGGTACGTGCAAGCGAATCAGAAAGGACAACCGTGTTTGGCTCGTTCAGCAATCCCGACTTCCCTTTTTCCCAACGGAAATCAAAAATATCGAACAGCTCTGGTTCAGCATAGAAGACTTGCCTGTTCACTTTGAGCTTTTCGCGCCCATCAGGCCTGGTGACTTTAATGATTCCACTGCTGCGCTGTATGGCTGCGACCTTTTCCAGGCCGGGCAGGTCTTCGCGAATGGCCCGGGGCAAAGGCCGTGGCGTTCCCTGAGAATGAAACTGGCCCTCGGCATAAGTCCATTGCGAAACGACGCGGTAAATACGCTCCCGGTTGGCAAAATCCTGGTCAAAACTGGTCTGATACCGGATAAACAAAAATATGAGCAGACAACAGCCCATCCCGACAGAAAGGCCGAGAATATTGATAATTGTATAGCCGCGGTTCTTCCAGAGGTTACGCAGCGCTATTTTGAGATTTAGTTTGAACATGGTTTGTTGGTGTATTGAGGAAGAGTTTTTTGTTTCTGATTATTCGTATTTCAAGGCAGCAACGGGGTTTGCTTTCATGCTGTGCCAGGCCTGAACGGTAACGGTAACGATGGTTATAAGCAGGGTTGCAGCACCGGCAAACAAAAATGGATAAAGCGGAATCGAGATGCGGTAGGCAAAACCATCCAGCCAGGCCTGGGCAAGCAGATAAGCCAAAGGCCAGGACAACAGGTTGGCGAGCAATACGAGCGCGATAAATCCGCTGTTCAGTAGCTGTAACAGCTGCAGATTACCTGCTCCAAGTACCTTCCTGATGGCAATTTCCTTGTTTCTGCTGCCGATCAGGTAGCGGGCATAGGCGAACAGCCCCATCATGGCAATACATACAGTGAGTACTGAGGCTGCAACAAATACCTTTTGGAGTTGCTCCTGTTTTTCGAAAAGACGCCCGTAAAGCTCGTCAAGAAAATGATACCTGAAATGCTCACCATCCAGTTTATTGATGTCTGCCCATCGCATTTTTAAGGTTGAGATGGCCGCAGACATCTGTGCGGCATCAATTTTAAGTAAGATCCGTGTTTTTGGATTGCTGCAGGGATTATTGATGGTATAGATTGTTGGCTGAACGGCATGTTCGAAACCCTGCGCTTTAAGGTCTTTGGTTACGCCGACTATCCGGTAAGTTTTTTCGCATCCGCGGATGATCTTCCCGATCGGATCATTTAATCCATACCTTGCTACCGCGCTTTGATTCAGGATCGCTGCATCCGCCGTGTCGGTGCCGAATTTCTCAGAAAATGTTCTTCCTGATACGAGGGGAATGGATAAGGTCTCGAAATAATCAAAATCAACATTTACAAAATCGATAGATGTTTCCCTGCCCTCAGCACTGTAACGTGCGGTGCCGGTCTTTGATCCGTCAGGAATGTCGGTAGCCACGGTGGCGCTCCGCACACCGGGAATAGTGAGCAGCTGATTACGTATGGATGCAAACTTATGCGGCTCATTGAAGAACGCCATATTTTTGATCGTAATAACCTGTTCAGCGCGAAAACCAGTGTCTTCGGTACGCATGTAACGCAATTGGGAAGTGACGATCATCAGCGCAGCGATGAATACGGCTGCTGCCGCAAACTGGAATACCAGCAGACCTTTTCTAAGCCAGGTAGTTTCCCGGGAGGTCTGAAAGTTGCCCTTCAGAACTGCTGCAGGCCGGAAACCCGAAAGCACCAGCGCAGGGTATCCGCCGGCGGCGAGCGTAATAAACATAATGATAAGGGGAAACTGCCAGACAAGCCCTGTTGACAGCGTCCGGATAACGAGCGGAACCTGAAACACGGCATTAAATTTCGGAAGCAGCAATTCAGCAATAATGAGCCCCAGCACCGATGCCAGCAGGCACTGTAAAAATATCTCAATTACAAACTGTCTGGCCAGGTTATACCGTGCTGCGCCCATCACTTTTCTGATACCGACTTCTTTTGCACGGCCAGTTGCCTGGGCAATGCTAAGGTTTGTGAAATTGATGCAGGCAATAAGCAGAATCAGCAGACCAAGCGTAAAAAGTGCCACGACTATCTTGAATGGACCGTTGCTGCCCCAGGCAGGTTTCAGGTGTGCGTTTACGAGGGGATCAAGAAAGACCGACACCGAGGTCACAGATGTGCCCTGCGCATGCGCTCCCGAGCGTATAAGCTCCTGGCGGTAAAGCATTGTTAACTTTTTCTGCAGTGCAGCTCTATCCGTTCCCGGTTTGACACGGAGATAAGTAAAGTAGTTGTTATGACCGTACCCCTCGCCCGCTCCCAGTTTATTTTGTATCGACAGGGCGTCGTATTGCAGCACCGAATGGGGATTGGCCAGCGTTGCCCCGGTTACCGCACCCGAAAATCCCGCAGACTTGCTGCCGAGTATAACCATTGCAGGTTTGTGGTCCTTTTTGCCAGGAAATAACGTCTGCAGGGCTGCGCCCGGCAAATAAAATAAAGCGCCGGTTTCGCCATCCGGCTTTTTCAGGCCACCCTCAGGCCGGAGATCGAAGAGACGGGCTGCATCATAATCAACCATTGTATAATCTGCGGTAAAGAAGGTATTGTGGGCGCTGCTTACCGCAAAATCAAAACCGGCCTTCTTCACCAGTCCTACTAGCTCAACTTCCGGAACCGAATTTTTAATTACTTCACTCAGCGTTGGCGGTGTGTAGGGCGTCTTCATTTCCGGCAGACTTCTTCCAACCTGGTACACGCGCTCAACATGCGGAAGTTTGCTGTCATAACCGGTTTCGTAACCAACGTATAATACAATAAGTACAAATGCTGCCAGCGCCACAGACAAGCCACCGATATTGATCGTCGTAACCAGCTTATTTTTCCACAGGTTACGCAGCGCTATTTTCAAATTCAGTTTAAACATGAGGTTTCTATGTTTCGTTCTCGCGGGATTTTTATATATGCAGTTTCAGCCGGCTTATTCGTATTTTAAGGCGTCGGCAGGGTTTGCCCTTGCCACTTTCCAGGTCTGCAGACTCACGGCAGCAAGCGCAACAAGCAGCGACGCCAGGATCGCAATCGCGAACGGCCACAGGCCCAGAGATTGGCGATAATCAAAGCCCTGTAACCAGCGGTTCAGCAGGATCCAGGCAATGGGACACGCAATCGCATTTGCGGTAAGTACAAGCCTGATAAAATCTTTGTTCAGCAGCACGAGAATGCTCAATAGATCGGCCCCCAGCACCTTCCTGATGCTGACTTCCTTGCTTCGCTGTTCGGCCATGAACAATGCAAGGCCAAGCAGCCCGAGGCAGGAAATAAAGACGGCGAAACCACCAAAAATATTTGCCAGCGTACCAAGCCTGCGCTCGTTCCGCAGCGTATCAGCCAGCGCATCGCTGATAAACCGTGGTTCCGGGGAAAAACCGGGATTAAACTTTTCATAAAGGGAAGTAATAATTGAAAGTGCCTGACTTCCATTTACTGCGGGATTAAGCCGCAGCAGCAGGGTATTCGTTTTACGCCGGCCCGTATCCGCCATAAAAAACAATGTTGGAGACACCCTGTAAGCCGAAGACTGGTAAGAAAAGTCTTTCCAGATACCGAGAATGGTAAAGGCCATATTACCATAGCGGATCTCCTTACCAATTGCAGCAGTGTTTAGGTTCATAGCCCTGGCCGCACTTTCATTCAATATAACACCGCTGCTGTCGCTGCGTTTTGATGGATCAAAGCCACGGCCAGCCACCGTGCCAACGCGGAGTGTCGCATCCAGCCCCGGGTCGGTCTCACGGATATTCATGACAATTTTTTCATTCGGCTGCATGCCTGGCCAGCTAAAGCTGTCGCTGTTATTGCCGCCGTTTGTCAGGGAGGTAGACAGGCCTGAAACCGCTGTAACGGCTCCGGACTTCAGAAGCTCGGTCTTAAATAATGCGTTAGTAGACTCGTTGCCAAGTTTACCATTGCGGCTCAGTTCGATCAGATTTGTCTCATCAAAGCCGAGCGGCTTATTTCTCAGGTAAGAAACCTGGCGGTAAATTGCGATTGCACCGACAATCATGCAAACAGAACAGGCAAACTGGAGCACAACCAGCAACCGGCGCACACTTAATGATCCCTGCCCCGCTTTAAACCCTTTCAGCGCCTTTACCGGCACGAAAGAAGACAGGTAAAATGCCGGATAACTGCCCGCAAGCAAGGCAGTTATGATTGTCAGACCGAAAAGAAGCAGCCAGGTATAAGGGCTCTGGTAGTCAACCACAATCGCCGTATTGAGCAGGTTATTAAAAAATGGAAGGCAAAGTTCTACCAATACGAAAGCAAAGATCATGGCGAAACATGTCAGCAGAACGGCCTCAGCCAGGAACTGCATGCTGAGACTCATGCGGTCAGAGCCAAGCGCCTTACGCACGCCAACTTCATGCGCACGTTTTTCAGACCTGGCGGTTGAGAGATTCATATAGTTGATACAGGCGATAGCGAGCACACAACCGGCCAGCATCAGAAAGATCCTGAGCTGATCTATGGAGCCGCCCACAGCTTTGCCATTTCGAAAGTCATTATAGAGGTGCGTCTTGGCAAAAGGAAAGAGAAAAGCTTCAGTATTATTCTCCGGTTGATTTTTCCGTATCAACCGCCTGATTGCCCGGTCTGCGGCTTCAAAGTTTGCACCCGGTTTGAGCAGTATCAGTGCATTTGAGAACCCGTTCCCCCAATTGTTATAGTTCCGCCCGGGCTCTTCGCGTTGCATAAACGTCCAGTTCATGATGACGTCGAAGCGGTACGTCTGGTTCGGTTCCGGATCACTGATTACGCCACCTACCTTCAGCATGTGTTTATTGTCCCATGTAACCGCCTTGCCCACTGCCCGTTCTGCACCAAACATCTTCCGGGCGGCCTGGTCGGTCAGGATTACCGCGCCCGGATCTGATAAGGCGGTGGCGTTTCCCTCTATAAAATTGTAATCAAAAATATCCAGGAATGCGGGATCGGCATACAATGCAGTCATGTTAACAGCATGTTTGCCCCGACTTAACAATTTGTAAGCCGCATTGGTACGGCTCGCTTTTTCAATACCAGGTATGGTCTGCAGCGCAGTCGGAACAAGCAGATTAGGCAGTGCATTGGATACGGGACCGTAGGTTTCAAGGTTGCCGTTATTGCTGTAGTTCTTACACACACCATAAATCCGGTCTATCTTGCTGAACTGACGGTCGTATTGCCACTCATATGAAACGTAGAGCAACAGCATCAGGCATGATGCCAGGCCGATAGTCAGGCCTGAAATATTAATCAGGGCAAACCCCTTATTTTTCCAGAGGTTTCTGAGTGCTATTCTTAAATTCAGTTTGAACATCTTTTTGTCTGCCTTCCGGCTGCTTTAACCTGTAATGCCCAGCTTCCCTCCGGGGAAGCACGGGCTACAGGGCCAATAAACCAAAAACTATCTTTTTATCAGATTAATTCGCCTGTACGCGCTTTATTCATTTTTTCGGAAATAACGTGACCGTCTTTCAGGTTGATAATGCGGTTGGAAAAACTCGCATCATGCGCGGAGTGTGTTACCATAACGATCGTTGTGCCCAGTTCATTCAGCTCACAAAGCAACTCCATCACCTCGTTACCATGCGAGCTGTCCAGGTTTCCTGTAGGCTCATCGGCCAGAACAAGTTTTGGCCTGGTAACCAGGGCACGGGCTACAGCCACCCGCTGTTGTTGTCCGCCGGAGAGCTGCTGCGGAAAATGTTTGTTCCGGTTAACAATGTTCATCCGCTCGATGATCTCATTGACCAGCTTTTTCCGTTCGGCAGCACCTACCTTGTTATAAATTAACGGAAGCTCGATGTTTTCAAAGACGGTCAGCTCATCGATCAGGTTGAAGTTTTGAAAAACAAAGCCCATGTTTTTTTTACGGAAATTGGAGCGGTCCCTGTCACGCAGGGTCAGCAGTTCGGTATCAAGAAAGCGGTAACTTCCGCTCTCAGGTTTGTCCAGCAGTCCCATTACATTAAGAAGCGTGGATTTACCGCAGCCCGACGGCCCCATAATCGATACGAACTCGCCAGCCGCAACCTGGAGGTTTATGCCATTTAATGCGGTTGTCTCGATTTCTTCGGTTTTGTATACTTTCTGAAGATTTTCTATAGTTATCATGCTGATAGTTTGTGAATGTGGTTCTGATTTAGTTTGTAAGTTCTACGACATCATATTGGGTAAACTGGTCGTATGATGATGTGATTACCGATTCGTTCTTTTGAAGTCCGTCAAGCACCTCATAATACAGGTAGTTTTTCCGGCCGATCCGTATGTTTCGTTTACGTGCTTTTCCATCGGATACAACAAAAACCCAGGCCCCGCCCGTAGTCTGAAAGAACTGTCCCTGCGCGAGCAGTAAAGATTTACTGTTGTCTGAAAGGGTCAGTTTGAGCTGAAGCGAAAGGCCGCGTCTCAAACCTTCAGGCGTAACGCCAGCAAATGTGAGCTCGACCTGGAACTGCCCCGCAGTAACCTCAGGAATGACCTTCCTGACCGTCATCTGATACGATTTACCGTTAAACTCACACTGGGCGGTCTGGCCCTCTTTAACACGGTTGATATAGTATTCATCTACACCGGCCTGAAGTTTATAACCCTGCATCACATCGATCTTACCGATCATCTCATTGCTGCCGTAAGATTTTCCCACAACCGGATCGTAGGAAGAGAGTTTTCCCGAAACGGGCGCCTTAATGGTCATATTTTCAATGTTTTTCCTGATAATTTCCAGGCTCTCATTCATACGCTGTACAGATTGGTCGATCTGGGCAAGCTGCAATTTACGGCTTTGATTTTCCTGGTCGATTGCCTGTCTGAGAATCTTTTTCTTGCCCTGATAGTAACTAAAGTCCTGCGACGACTTTGCGAGTTCCATCTGCGTAATAACTTTTTTTGCATAAAGCTGGCTATCCAGCCGGTACTGCCTGGTTGCGGTGCGCAGGTTGTTCTCTATATCCAGCATATCCTGGTTCAGGACGCGCTGATTCTGCTCCAGATCCAGCCGCAGCTTGCGCAATTGGTTGATCTGTTCGGTGATTCCGGTTTCGCTTGATGTATAGCCTAACATTGCGTTCGGATTCGAAATTTTCAAAAGCGGTGTACCTTTCTGTACCGTCGCTCCGTTTTCTGTAAAGATCTGTTCAACAACGCCGCCTTCAGATGAACTAACTATAACCGAGGTGAGCGGAACAACACTGGCGTTCAGGAGCACGACATCTTCAAAATCCCCGTATTCAACTTTGCTTACCGTCACCTTGTCAGGATCTGCCCGGTAAGTTTTTGTCAGCGACAAACTATATCCGTAAGCAACCAATCCAAATATGGCTATCCCACCAACCAGCATAATGATCGCTTTTTTACTAAACCGCTTCTTCGCTATGACTTTGTCCATGTGTTCGTTTGGTATTTAGCCATGCTTTGCCAATGGTATGCCAATGAAAAAATAAATAGTTATACTATTGATAGTGAGCAATTTAAGAATTATAGATACAAATAACTGTTCGTTTTCGAACAACTGGCGTACGCTGCCGGACAGTTAATTATTAATTTTGATAAACATGCTGCTCCGGGCATGCTGGCGATCAGGCAATATCTGCTCACGTGTCGGCATAGTCAGGATACAACGCTCTGCGGTGCAGCCTGTCAACGCCAGAACAAACAAATATGATCAACGCAACGATTCTTGTCATTGACGACGACGATGATATCCTTCTCAGTGCCAGACTGTTTCTGAAACAGCATTTCAGTCAGGTTCTGACCTGCAAGTCGCCAAAAGAGATTAATGTCCTGTTAAGCAGGAATGAGGTTGATATCATTCTCCTGGATATGAACTATCAGAAAGGCGCGAGTGATGGTCGGGAAGGAATGTATTGGCTTGAGCATATTCTTTCGATAGACCGCGAATACGTTGTGATCCTGATGACTGCGTACGGCAGTGTAGAACTCGCAGTTCGTGCCATCAAAGAGGGCGCAACAGATTTTATCTTAAAGCCCTGGGAAAATGAAAAGCTTTTCGCCACGCTCTCTGCCGCCTGGAAACTGCGCCAGTCTACAAAAAAAGCGTCGAAGCTTGAGAAGATCCGCTCTTCGCTGCAAAACGACATGGCAAGCCGCGCCGGGGCCATTATCGGTAGCTCCCCTGCCCTGCTCTACGTTCAGCGCACCATGACCAAGGTAGCACCTACCGATGCAAATGTGCTCATCCTTGGTGAAAACGGGACGGGTAAACAGGTTTTTGCCCACGAACTTCACCAGTTATCGGCCCGGAGAAACCAGGTTTTTATGCATGTAGACCTCGGTGCGTTGAACGAAAATCTTTTTGAAAGTGAGCTTTTTGGTTATGCGAAAGGCGCCTTTACAGATGCGCGCGAGGACAAGGCAGGAAGATTTGAACTGGCAGACGGGGGCACGATTTTTCTTGACGAAATCGGGAACCTCAGCCTGCCTCTGCAGGCAAAACTACTAACTGTACTGCAAAACCGGACCGTTACGCGGCTGGGCGAAAGCCGCGAGCGTAAAGTCGACGTGCGTCTTGTGGCGGCCACGAACATGCCCCTCGATGAGATGGTAACAAAAGGCACATTCAGACAGGATCTGTTGTTTCGCATCAATACTGTCGAACTGGTACTGCCGCCACTGCGCGAGCGGGAAGACGACGTTATGGAGCTGGCTACCCATTTTATGCAGGTTTTCAGTACCAGGTATCATAAGGACTGCCGCTCTATAGACAGCCGCGCTTCACGTCTGCTGCAGAATTACCCGTGGCCCGGAAACATCCGCGAGCTGCAGCATGTAATTGAACGTGCCGTTATCATGGCAGATAATAACTTCATTTCAGAGCACGATCTTCAGCTGCGCCAGTCAGCGTTCCCTGCCGCGGCACCTACAGATATGCAACTTGAGGAAATGGAAAAACATATGGTAACCAATGCACTGAACAAACATAAAGGCAATATTTCGCGGGCTGCTGCAGAATTGGGACTGACCCGCGCCGCCTTGTACCGGCGCATCGAAAAATTCGGAATCTGACGGCTATGTTTTATCAACGCTTTACCTTCCGACTGCTGTCCAGGCTGATCATCATCAACCTGCTTGCCGCCCTGCTTTTTTACCTCATCAGCAAAACCGAGCTCTGGTTTACCATTGCGGGCGTGTCAATGGTGCTGATCGGTGCAATTTTCTCCTTATCAGCCTTTGTCAGCCAAATCCGTTCGGATATTAAAAGATTTATTCTAGCGGTAAAAACACGCGATCACACGCTCAATTTTCGAAATAAAGCTACCATCGGGAGTTTTCCTGAGCTCTACAATTCTTTTGATGACATTATTCAAAGCCAGAAAAACTTTGAACTCGAGCAGGAAGCCATGTATCAGCTAATGAAGACTATCCTGGAGCAGGTTCCTGTCGGTGTGGTGGTCATTCGGGATCCGGGGTCGACAGCTCTATCTGAGATCGTATTTTTTAACCAGGCAGCCAGTAACATGCTTAACATCCCGGCTTATAAATACTGGCAGCGCATGGAGCGACATCTCCCCGAGTTTGCAGCAGAGATTGGCAAAATTATGCATGGCGGCAAGCGGTTTATCGAACTGAGGCTTCCGGAGAAACTGATCCAGCTTTCTGCTGAAGTTATTCCGTTACAGTTGTACAAAACGAAGTACACCATTCTGTCTTTTCAGAATATTAAAGATGAGATCGAGCAGAAAGAAACTGAGGCCTGGAACCGGCTGATCGGTGTGATTTCGCACGAGATATTAAACTCAATTACACCGATTAGCTCATTATCAGACACATTGAATGGTATGGTTTCGGGCAGAACAGAACTGGGTCCGGCAGAACTCGAAGACCTTGTGCCGGCTGTGCAAACGATTAAACGCAGGTCTGAAGGCCTGCTGGACTTTGTAAAAGACTACCGGCTCATTGCCGAACTGCCTAGTCCTCAGCTTGAGCTGCACAGCATCGGTGAGATTCTTTCGCACACACGGACGCTCATGCGGCCTTTTGCAGAAGGAAAAAACATCCAGCTGCGCATAGATCAAACTTCGTCGAAAATCAGCATCCGGATTGATCTGAAGCTTATTGAGCAGGTACTGATCAATCTCATCACAAACGCGATTTATGCCGTGGCAGCAGCCGAAGATCCGCAAATAACCATTGGTTACCGCCTCGAACAGAACCGGCTGCTCATTGACGTGAGCGATAATGGAAGGGGAATTTCTGAAGAAAATCTCGAAAAAATCTTCGTTCCTTTTTTCACCACCCGGCCAAACGGCTCCGGCATTGGCCTGACCATTAGCCGCAACATCATGAAAATGCACAAAGGCAGCATCGAGGTAAAATCGCAGGAAGGTGCTGGCACAACCTTTTCGCTTGTATTCAACTACAATTAACAGGCCTTACCGCGTGGAGGGCTATTGCTTTGCTTTTAAAAGATCCCTGATCTCGGTTAGTAAAACTTCCTCGCGGGGTGGCGCGGCAGGAATGGTTGGAGCTGCTTCCTCTTTACGCTTCAGGGAATTGATTGCCTTTACCATCAGAAAGATAATGAAGGCAAGAATTAAAAAGTTGATGACCTCGGTAGCAAAATTCCCCCAGGCAAAAACAGGACCTAACTTTTTGGCTTCTTCAAGCGACAGGGCCTGGTTGGCTTCATATGCAGCGCGTACTTTGGCGTTCAGTGGAACATAAAAATTAGTGAATCCTTTATCGCCGATAAGGAGACTGATGGGCGGCATGATCAGGTCGTTCACGAGTGACTGAACGATCTTTCCAAACGCGCCACCGATGATTACACCGACAGCCAGATCAACGACATTGCCCTTAATTGCAAACTCTTTAAATTCTTTGATAAACCCCATAGATATTTGTGTTGGTAAAAATTGTTTGATAAATTAAAAGTAGGAAACATAACCGGCTTTAAAGCTGTTATTGTGCAAAATTAATATACGCAGTGAGCCTGGCAAAAACGTTTCCGGCCCCCCTTCCGGTGATTGTATTTATCGGAATCATTTGTGTATTTTTGCCCTCAATCCACTATATAACGATGCTAAAGCAACATTTACAACAAAAACTTCTTCAAAAACTTTCCCCGCAGCAAATTCAGTTTATAAAATTGCTGCAGGTACCTACCGTTGCTTTAGATACCCGGATTAAGGAAGAACTTGAAGAAAATCCCGCACTTGAAGACCCCAGTCTGATGACCCTTGAGGAACCAAAGGGCGAATATGACGATGTGAGCGATAATAAGGAGGAGTTTGAAGGTGAATCTGCTGATGACGGCTTTGACGAATTCAACGTTGACGATTACCTTCAGGACGATTCTGCCAACGACTACAGTACCTCGTACAACAATTCTGATGATGATGAGGAAAAGAAGGAAACCCCTATTGCCATTGAAAGCACCTTCTTCGAAAGTCTCCAGGAACAGCTGGATCTTATTCCGCTTTCAGACAAAGATTTCGTGGTCGGCAAACAAATCATCGGAAGTCTTGATGACGATGGTTACCTCAGGCGGCCAATCACATCGATGATCGATGACCTGGCTTTTTCGCAAAACGTGATTGTAGAGGAAGAAGATGTGCTTGAAATGCTCAAACTGATACAGAGTTTTGATCCTCCGGGTATCGGTGCGCGCGACCTTCAGGAATGTCTCCTGATCCAGCTCAAACGCAAAGACCAGTCAAATCCGATCATCCAACAGGCAATCAAGATTGTTGAGAACAACCTGGATGAATTCATCAGGAAACATTACGATAAACTTGAGCGCTCGCTTGGCCTCAGTAGTGAGGAATTGAAAGAAGCGGTTGCCGAGATCCTGCGTCTTAACCCTAAACCGGGCGATGCCAATCAGGTCACGACCAAACAAATGCAGATCATCCCTGATTTTCACATCAACAACAATGATGGTGTGCTGAT
This sequence comes from Pedobacter sp. SYP-B3415, assembly GCF_004138205.1. Lineage (GTDB taxonomy): Bacteria > Bacteroidota > Bacteroidia > Sphingobacteriales > Sphingobacteriaceae > Pedobacter. The sequence continues at coordinate 214,879 of NZ_RXNQ01000011.1, read as the reverse complement.
CCTGACGCTGAATTCCAAGAACGCTCCTGAACTTCGTGTGAGCCGGTCATACCAGGAAATGTTTGAGCATTACGACAAGGCTTCGCAGAAAGACCGTAAGCTAAAAGAAGCCGTTCAGTTCGTCAAACAAAAACTTGATTCGGCGAAGTGGTTTATTGATGCGATCAAACAACGTCAGCAAACCTTGCTGAAGACCATGAACGCTATTATGCAATATCAGTACGAATATTTTTTAACCGGCGATGAGCGCAAAATGCGCCCCATGATCCTGAAAGATATTGCAGACAAGATCGACATGGATATATCAACCGTTTCGCGGGTAGCCAATTCGAAATACGTACAGACGGAATTTGGTACCTATTTGCTGAAATCGTTTTTTTCAGAAGCGATCCAAACCGACACCGGCGAAGAAGTTTCAAATAAAGAAGTCAAGAAAATTCTTGAAGACTGCATTGGTAACGAAGATAAACGTAAGCCGCTTGCAGATGAGAAGTTGACCGATATTCTGAAAGAAAGAGGCTACAACATTGCGCGCAGAACGGTTGCCAAATACCGGGAGCAGATGAATATTCCCGTTGCCCGGCTTCGTAAGGAATTGTAGACGTTTTTAAGATCCGGTATCGAAATCTTTTTGCAGACCGGCTTCCAATTGTTTATTGGCTTCAATGAGTTTCTGCGTCAGTTCCCGGTTTTCCTTTCGCAGCATAAACAACTCGTACGCCTTTTCTATCGTAATGCGCAGGTCGTCTTCTGTCCAGGGTTTCTGAAGGTATTTATAAACCTGACCGAGGTTAATCGCGTCTATTACAGCATTGATATCTGCATAACCGGTTAGCAAAATACGGATGGGATCAGGAAAATCAGGAATGATCCAGGCCAGGAACTCGATCCCGGTCATCTGAGGCATGCGCTGATCGGTAATGATTACCTGGATGGGGTTCGCTTCGAGTATCTTGCGCCCTTCAGCGGCCGACTCTGCCGTAAACACTTTGAATGTCCGCCTGAAACTGGCGCGAAAAGAATTCAGATTATGAATTTCATCGTCAACATACAAAACGCTTATAGGCTCAGATAAATCCATTTTAATATTTCCTTATAAAACTAATAAATAGAATTGTTGTTCGCAATACCGCCAAAGTTCCTGTAAAAGCCACTTTACCGCTACGACAGCAGTTTTTGCCGCAGCATAAATTCCAGTTGCTGATTGGCTAGAAACAGCTTTTCATTCAGCTCTTTATTTGCTTTTCTTAGAGCAAATACCTCAAAAGCTTTCTCCAGATTTAACCGCAGCTCATCTTCCTGCCATGGTTTGGTAATGTAGAGATAGACCTGACCTTTATTGATCGCATCGATGACCGCGTTGATATCTGCATAACCTGTAAGCAGGATCCTGATGGGCTCAGGATAAAGTGGAATGATCGATTCTAAAAACTCAATACCCGTCATCTCGGGCATACGCTGGTCGGTAACGATGATGTGAATGGGTGTTTGCTCCAGCACCGCGCGCCCGGCTTTTGCCGACTCTGCAGTGAACACATTAAAAGACCGGCGGAATGCGGCCTTAAAAGCATTCAAGTTGTGAACTTCGTCATCCACATAAAGTATGTTTACAGGCTCACTTTGCATGCTTTTCTTGTATGTTACAAAAATGAGGAAATCCCCTCAAAAAATTAAATTATCTACAAAATATACCTAATTTTGTGACATACGGACTAAAAAGCGGGACCCCTATTTTACTATTTCAATGAAGTTTTTACTTGATCATCTGTCAAAGGAAGACGTACATTCTTTTGAACCTCAGTTCTTTCGCATCTATCGCGAGGAAGACCGTCTGGCACTGGAAAGTTTGTTGAAAGACAAACCATTTATACACGTTCACGATGAGTTGTCGACCCAGCTGGACGATTTAATAAAACTCAAAAGGCCTAAGGCCAAACCCGCTGATGATGAGCTTGAAGCATTAAAGACGGCGCATATCGGCGCTATGAGCATGCTTGAATACGGCGTGTGGGTTTATTATCCGTGGAGTGAACGGCTTGTGCATCTCCTTGACGAAGAGGAGTTTGTAGAGGTTCGCACGAACAGGAACATTTACAAGATCACACCCGAAGAGCGCGATAAACTTGGCAGGCAAAAAATCGGGGTTGTTGGTCTGTCGGTAGGTCAGTCAATCTCCATTACCATGGCTATGGAACGTAGTTTCGGTGAAATCAGGCTGGCTGATTTTGACCTGCTTGAACTGACAAATCTGAACCGCATTCGTACCGGTGTTCATAACCTGGCGGTGCCAAAAGTTGTTATCGTGGCACGCGAGATCAAAGAGATCGATCCGTTTTTGAAAGTTACGTGTTATACGGACGGTATGACCGAAGAAAACATGGCGGATTTCTTTACAAAAGGCGGAAACCTGGATATCGTCGTTGATGAGTGCGATGGGCTTGATATAAAGATCCTGCTGCGTTATATGGCGCGTGATCTGAAAATTCCGGTTGTCATGGATACAAGCGATCGCGGTACACTTGACGTGGAGCGCTTTGACCTGGAGCCTGACCGCCCGTTATTACACGGCATGATCGACCACCTGGACCATACGCAGGTGAAGTATCTCAAGACCAATGAGGACAAAGTTCCGTTCCTGCTTGCCATGATCGGTATTGATACAATATCAACAAGACTAAAAGCTTCTATGGTCGAAGTCGGGCAATCTATTTCAACATGGCCGCAGCTTGCTTCTTCAGTAACGCTTGGCGGTGCACTTGGTGCAGATGTATGCAGGCGCATCATACTTGACCAATATCATGAGTCTGGCAGATACTTCGTTGATCTGGAAGATCTGGTGGGCGACAAAAATAAAAAGGCCGATACAGAATATGAATACATAAACCACACAGCTCCGGATCTTACTTTCTCGGAAATGGAGTCGTTGGCCGCTAAATGTGAAGCGAATTCAGCTAACGCCCAGTTTGACCAGACCGAAGTCCGGGAACTCGTCGCTGCAGCAGCGCTTGCACCCTCAGGCGGCAACACGCAACCCTGGAAATGGTTGCATAAAGAGGGAAAGTTATTTCTGTTTCATGACGAAAAGCAATCGGCATCATGGCTTGATTATAAAAAAAGCGCGTCTTACGTGGCACTCGGAGCCGCGATAGAGAATTTGAAAATCAAAGCTTCTGAGCTCGGTCTAAATGTACGCGAACAACTTTTCCCGGTTGATGATAAAAAGCTTATAGCGGTCTTTGCAAAGTTCACTGAACCTGCCAACCCTTACCTGCCAGAACTTCAGGGCTCGCTGGCGATGAGGCTTACGAACCGAAAAGCCGGCAATCAGCAACCGCTAACTGCTGATATGATCCAGCGGCTGACAGCCGTTGTCGGTACAGATCCTCTGGCAGATCTCCAAATCACGACAGATCAGGCCCATATCCGGCTGGTAGCCGATGTCGTTTCCGCCTGCGAAAGACTACGATTTATGCTCCCGCAAGGCCATTATGATTTCTACAACAAAGAAATCCGTTGGACGTCTGAAAAGGACGCTCCTGTCACTGAAGGTCTGGATATCAGAACCCTTGAACTGTCGGAAACGGACAAAACCGGTCTTCTGGTCGCCTCCAACCCTGATGTTATCAAATTGCTGAACCGATGGGGCGGCGGGGCGGCCTTTGAGAAATTATCTAAAAAATCGATTGCATCCAGTTCGGCCATTGGCCTGATCAGCCTGCCGGCAGCTGACCCTGAAAATTTCATTAAAGGTGGTCAGGCGTTGGAACGCTCATGGTTGCTGGCTAATGCAACGGGATTGGCATTACAGCCTCTTACGGCACCGCTGTTCATGTTCGCACGCCTGCTTGACGAGCAGGATATGGGTATGCCATTAAAAATGGCTGCGGAACTGCGACAACTGCAGGATAGCCTGCAAACGGTTTTCTCATCCCTTTCAACAAAACAGGGTATCTTCATGTTTCGCTTGTCATATGCAGATGAAGCAACGATCCGGACCCTTAGAAAACCGATCGATGAGATTTTGCATTTCAGCAATAAATAAATGGTAAAACTGACTTTCCGATCTTTCACGGCGGTAAAAGAACCCGATACTTGCGAAAAATATTTGGCAGGACATGTGCAGGTGTTGAAAGATTACGGAATCACAAACATCACGACGAATAACCGCCAGTGGATGTCGCTGCCTAATGTACACGGTATTGTAGCTGAGACCGAGGACGGGACGGTTGTTGGCGGTGTCAGGGTTCATATAGCAGACGGAATACATCCGCTGCCGGTCGAAGATGCCGTGGGTTATATGGACCCGCTTGTTACCAAGGTTATAAATCAGTATTTTGACGATGGAACTGGTGAACTTTGCGGACTTTGGAACGCAAAGAGCGTTGCTGGAATCGGCATCAGTATTCTGTTGGTCCGGGCAGGTATTGCTATTGTTAACCAGATCCGCCTGGCGTCGTTGTTTACAATTTGTGCAGACTATACAATGCCTATGGTACGCAAGGTTGGCTTCGTGATCGAAGACAGTCTTGGCAACGAAGGTGAGTTCGTTTATCCCAACGAAAACTATATAGCACGGGTATTACGTAAAATGAACGCGGAAACCCTGGAAACAGCTGAGGCCTTCGATCGGGAACGCATTTTCGACCTTCGGAATAATCCACAGCAGGTCACTATTGAAACCGGGCCAAAGGGCATGCTTGAAGTTGATTACCAATTGGTTATCCCTGAATATGATTAGACAGTTTTTCATCTTATTGTTTTTCTGCTCGCTGCCGTATCAATCGGTCATAGCAGCAGTGCAGACAGATACCGTGCAAATTGCTGATGGCGAGGTACTATCGAACTTCGGAACAAAGGTCCGGTTGCTGGCTGACCCCACACAGAGCTTGACGGCAGAAAAAGCAATCGGTTCTGCCGGATTTGAAAAGGTTACATCAGATGTTCCTAATCTCGGCATCAGCAACAGCGCATACTGGCTCCGGATGGTTATAAAAAACAAAACATCAAGTGACGAATTAACGCTGCAGATTCCGCTTCCTACCCTTGATAAAGTCGATTTTTTTCAATTCGATGGTAACACTAAGCTCTTGAGGAAAGAACAGATGGGCGACTCACGCCCGTATTACAGCCGCTCATTTGACAATCCTTTCAGCACCTTTGTTTTTCATTTGAAGAAGGGCGAAACAACTACTGTCCTGATCCGGCTAAGTGGTGGCGAACAATTACAGGTACCACTTATACTGACAAAAAGTGAAGTGATAGACAAAAATAATGCGGATGCCTTCCTCGTTTTCGGAATGTATGCGGGCATTATTGTCGTCATGTTCATTTATAACTTTTTTCTGTTTATAAGTACCCGCGATAAAACATATCTGTTTTATATAATTTATATATTTTTTATCGGCCTGCTTCAGGCCAATTTTCAGGGATTTACTTTTAAGTACCTCTGGCCTGCTAATGTGACCGTGTCGACTTATGCGGTTTACATTCTGACCCCTCTGGCTGCGCTGACCGCCCTGGAATTCATGAAAAAATTTCTGCACAGCGATGTCTATGTGCCTCGGTTGAATCGCTGGCTGAACATCTTTTACATTCCATACGGCATAGCGGTGCTTCTTGCCTTTTTAGGTAATTTAAATGTGTCCTACCAACTTCTTCAGATCACCGCAGTCATCATTGCTATCGCCATGTTATTTACCGCTTGGCGCGTACACCGTCAGGGCTTTCAACCTGCCAAGTATTTTATTCTTGCTTGGTCGTTCTTCCTGCTTGGTCTGTGTATTTTCGTATTAAAAGACTATAATATCCTGCCGTATAACACACTTACTTACAACATGATGCCCTTGGGTTCGGCAGTTGAAGTTACCCTGCTTTCTTTCGCATTGGCAGACAAGATCAATGTTTACCGTAAGGAAAAAGAGCAATCGCAGGAAGAAGCGCTCCGTGTGCTTCAGGAAAATGAGCGACTGATCACAGAACAGAACATCCAGCTGGAGCGAAAGGTAACCGAACGTACGGTCGAATTACAAAGCGCAAACAGCTCGCTGGAACAAACTTTAAAAGACCTGAAGGATGCGCAGAGCCAGCTTGTCGATGCCGAAAAAATGGCCGGGCTCGGTCAGCTTACAGCGGGTATTGCCCATGAGATCAACAACCCGATCAACTTTGTCACTTCAAACATCAAACCGCTTGAGCTGGATATCAAAGACCTTCGTGAGGTGATCTCGATGTACGAAAAGATTGATCCTGCCCGTGATCTTCATGAGCAGCTCGAGGCAATCAACAGCTTTAAACGGCAGATTGATATGGCCTTTGTAAACGAGGAGATCAATACCCTGTTGTCGGGCATTGGTGAGGGCGCACGCCGTACGGCGGAAATAATCCGAAGCCTGAAAAACTTCAGCCGTCTCGATGAGAATGATACCAAACCGGTCGACCTGAACGAAGGGCTTGATTCGACCCTGGTACTGGTCAGGAATATCTATCCGCAGAACCTGAAGGTTATAAAAAATTACGATAACCTGCCAAAAGTGGAGTGTCTGCCGGGCAAGATTAATCAGGTATTTATGAACCTGGTTTCTAACGCCATCTATGCCATTAAGAATAAGCCGGAGCAACGCGAAGAGGAGTTCCTGACCATTACAACGAGGAACCTTGGCGACAAGGTATCCATCAGTATTAAAGACAGCGGTACAGGGATGACAGAAGAAGTGAAAAATAAGATTTTCGAACCCTTCTTTACAACCAAGAGTGTCGGCGAAGGAACCGGGCTTGGTTTATCTATTGTTTTTCGCATCATAGAGACTCACAAAGGCACCATAGAAGTTTTATCAACAATAAATGTTGGAACAGAATTTATTATTACCTTGCCTGTAAATGCATAACAAACAGCTAAGAGGAAACCAACTATGAGCAGTTCTACAATCAGGGTTCTTTATATCGATGACGAGGAAAACAACCTTCATGCATTCAAGGCTGGCTTCAGGCGTCAGTATGAAATATACACTGCCATCTCTGCTGCCGAAGGACTGAAAATACTCGACAATGTGGCTATTCATGTGATCATTGCCGATCAGAAGATGCCGAATATGACAGGTGTTGAATTTTTCAAAAGTATCATCCACACGCATCCCGATCCTACGCGTATCCTGCTGACCGGTTATACAGACATCGAAGCGCTTGCTGATGCAATTAACCACGGCGATATTTACCGTTATATCCAGAAGCCCTGGAACGATCTTGAACTTCACAATTCCATCAAAAATGCTTTTGATGCGTACATGTCAAAGATTAACCTGCGCACCAAAATCTCTGAGCTTGAGAAGTCAAATGATGAGCTGAACCGTTTTATTTATAGCATTTCGCATGAACTGCGCGCTCCACTTGTCTCCGTGATCGGCATTATCAATCTGGTCAAAATGGAAGGCTTGTTCAATTCAAGCGGCGAGTACTGGAAATTGATTGAAACCTGCTCAAACAAACTGGAATATTATATCCAGAAAACGCTGCAGTATTACAAAAACAATAAATCGGCAGCGGAAAATGCCGAGATCGACTTTAAACAGCTGGTGGCTGAACTGGTTGAACTCCACTCCTTCTCAGACAAGGAAACAAGCTTTGCAATTGATATCACGCAGGATGTGAAGTATTATGGTGATGCATTCAGAATCGAGGTCATTTTAGGCAACCTGATTTCAAATGCTATTAAGTACCAGAAAGCAGGCGCAACCGATAAATCTGTGCGGATCGGAATAGATGTCACGGAAGAGGCTGCAGACATATCGATCACGGACAACGGCGTGGGTATTTTGAATGAGCACCTGGAAAAGATCTTTAGCCAGTTCTTTAAGAGCAAATACCACCACGGCAGCGGCCTTGGACTCTTCATCGTCAAGGAAGCGCTCAATAAGATCAATGGGAAAATATCTGTGGTATCAGATATCGGAAGCGGCACAACATTCAAAATCACAATTCCAAATGGAAAACAAAGCTAGCAGTCAAAAAAGGGTGATGCTGATCGATGACAATGACATCGACCTGAAGATCAATTCAAAGATCATCACGCTGTCCGGACTGTTTCAGCATATAACCATGTGCCGTTCGGGGGAAGAAGCCATTACGTATTTACAGCGAAACATCGATATGCCAGGCGCCCTGCCTGACTTTATACTCCTTGACATTCAAATGCCTGAGATGGACGGTTTCGAGTTTCTTGAATACTACAAGAAGCTGGATGAAAAGTTTATTAATAAATGCGTGCTGGCAATACTTTCATCTACGCTTGATTATGGAGACATTAAACGTGCCGAGGCGAATCCGTATGTAAGCCGGCTGATCAAGAAGCCGCTGTATCTGAATGAACTAAAAGAAATTTGCAGCCATTACCTGTTGAGCAACTAATAGTGGTCTGCCCTGAGTTACTTCTTTTTTGCGTGCACTGCTAAAAAAAATCAAAACCCATCCCGGACTTATGTGTTGCATTTTCAGAAACTGATTGTTCTGATCATGAACTTACACTATGGCTAGAAAATTACAGATCGAAAATCTAAGTGAGCTCAAACAGGAAATGTTGCGTCTGGAGCGGGATATGCGGAATCAGGAGCTTTATCTTAAACACGAAAGTTACCAGCTCCTGGAACACGTACCGGGGCGCGTACTCGAACGTTCACTTTCCCCTCTTGCCCACAGACCCGGTGTGGTTGAGATCAAAAATCCCATAGGCAAACTCCTGTCAGGTATCGCTAACAAAGTATTTCACAAACAGGGATTCTTCAAGCGACTGGGGATCTCTATCGCTGCCAAAAAAATCGGCGCTGCACTGGAAAAAAAGCTGATTAAGGAAACCGAGACCCAAAAAATCGGCTGATAAGCTCGTTCCTTATATTCATTTTATTCAAGTTATATCTAACTGATTGTTAGTATTATACGTACTAATTAGAATAATTTTATGCCGGGCACGGCGGCGTCGCCGGCCTTTCATATGCCGCTACGCGTGAAATCCTAAGCACTTACTTTGCAGTTGCCGGAGTGGTATATTTTAAAGTACCTATATTAGGGGAAATAATCATCCTGATGGAAACATCTCAACAATTCCCGCACCCTGTAACACAGGTAAAAAAATACATTGTCAACGCCGGCATCTTCACACTTCTGCTGCACAGCGGGGAGATCGTGAACTATGAACCGGACGAACCTCAGGACTTTCAGCGTTTACTTGATGAACATCAGGCGCATAGTCTTCAGAATCAGAATGCTTCATGAAGGTAAGGCCGTGAGATGCTGCTTCGGCCAGCCGGCCAACATAGGGTGGATCCGATTTTTTTTCTTAACTTCATCAGGCAGGCTGTCTGACAGACAAGTGTTGAACCACCTGTAGGCGGAAAGAGCCGGGGTCGCTGTTTGCGCCTGATGCTCTCACGCCTGAAAATAAGATGAGCGCCGATTTACCTAACTAAAACTCTATACCATGTTAAACCGCCGGAACTTTATTCGCCATACTGCGCTCGCGGCAGGCGGCACAACGCTGCTTGCGTCGATAAGCCAGCCCGCCTTTGCCATCGCAGGCCGAATACTTGGCGCCAATGAACGAATCAATATTGGTGTGATCGGCTTGAAGGGCATGGGCTGGTCAGACCTTCAGGCGGCACTAAAAGTGCCCGGTGTGCGGCTGGCCGCCCTGTGCGACTCAGACAAAAACGTACTCGACGAGCGGCTTTCCCAGCTCAAGACAATGAATATCGACCAGAGCAGTGTTAAAGCCTATGCCGATTACCGGGCCCTGCTTGATAACAAAGACATTGATGCCGTTATAATCGGCACACCAGATCACTGGCATGCATTAATGATGATTCATGCAGTACAGGCCGGGAAGGATGTGTATGTTGAGAAACCGGTTGGAAACTCCATCACAGAATGCCGGCGCATGGTCGCTGCTCAGGAACGTTACAACAAGATTGTGCAGGCCGGCCAGTGGCAGAGAAGCCAGCAGCATTTTAAAGATGCCGTTGATTTTGTACAAAGCGGCAAGCTGGGAAATATTCGTACCGTTAAAGTATGGTGTTACCAGGGTTGGATGAAACCTGGCCCGGTTGTTCCGGATTTACTTCCGCCCGCAGGCGTGGATTATAAGAGCTGGCTCGGACCGGCAAAGACGAGGCCTTTTAATGCCAGCCGTTATCATTTCAACTTCAGGTGGTTCTGGGACTATGCCGGCGGCCTCATGACAGACTGGGGGGTGCACTTGATCGATTATGGGCTATTAGGAATGAAACTTCCGGTCCCGAAAACCATATCGGCGCTTGGCGGACGGTTCGCTTACCCTGACCTGTATGAAGAAACGCCCGATACGCTGACTACCTTGTATGAATTTGAAAACTTTAACATGGTTTGGGATTCTGCTATGGGGATCAGCAACGGGTCTTATAATCGTGATCATGGTATAGCATACATCGGCAACAATGCCACGCTTGTCTTAAGCCGCGGCGGCTGGGAAGTTATCGAGGAAAAAGAAAGTAAAAATAAGGTCGCTATCCCGTTTACCAGATCGCAGGATAACGGATTGAACAAACATATGGTCAATTTTTTCGACTCCATCCGGTCACGCAGCCAGCAGTCGCTCAATTGTTCAATACAGGACGCTGCGCACGTAGCAACTGTGGCGCAGATGGGCAATATTGCTTATCGGAGCGGTCAAAAACTGAGTTGGAATGAAAAGAAAGGAAGTTTCACCGATGCAAGAGTAAACAGGGACTACCTGACCGCAACCTATCATAACGGCTATAGTTTGCCCAGGATTTAATATTTGCGCCAGCTGGTGGCTGCCATCAGACCGCGGCGGTCTGCCGGAGCGCTAGTGCAGACCACATGGTGAAGCAGGGCCGCTCTGCTCCGGCGTTTTCAGTTCCCTACCCGCCGACAGGTATAAACCCCAGACAGGATGGAGATTCAATTGCTGAGGCGCTGTTTCTGGTCCAGCAGTGCAGCACGCAACAAACTGTAATCGAGGTCCTGAACGGCAACGTTAGCGTCTATAGCCAGGCAGGCCGCAGTAGCCGCTGACTGACCCAGTATCATAAAGACAGGTTCCATGCGTACAGAGCCATAGGCGGTATGCGAGGCCGAAATGCAGACGGGAACCAGGAGATTCCGGCATTCGTTACGTTTCGGGGTGATGGCCCGGTAATCGATACCATAGGGTTGCGGCGCCTTTACGCCAATGTCTCCTTCATTTTGCACCCACCCATCGTCGGTGACGTAACGCTGTGTGTTATGTGAGTCTAAAGAATAGGAGCCCATTCCAACTGGTCGCGCCACCGAATTTTTACCCAGGACTTCATTTTCAGTCATCACCATTTGCCCCTTCATGCGGCGTGCCTCGCGGATATAGAGCTGGTAAGGCCAGTTGCCGTTGTCCCGGAATTCATCTTTAGCCAGTCCCCATTTGTTAAAAGCTTCCTGAAGATCTCTGGGCACCCGCTTATCCGTCGCCAGGAAATAAAAAAGCCCCAACTGATAATTTGTATGCGCACGTTTGATGCGTTCGCGCTCGGCATAGCTGGCCTCCGGGTAGGCATAATTCATGCCGATATAATCGGTGCTGAATGGACCATGGTTATTTGTATCAGTTTTGCCGTTCGGTACCGGATCAAACTTATCAAAAAGCTCACGCCACCCGCTTTTGAATAAACGGGCGAGCAGTTCATAATCGAGCGGATTGTACGCGTCGGGTTTGGGAAAGCTTATCCGGTTCCCGGCCACATTACTTAAACACATGCGAAAACAATATGCCTGCAATTTTCTGTCGGTGCTGCCATTGGGCGCAGGCTTTTCCGCGCTAACACCAGGCAACAGACCGCTATTTGCATCTCCTTCCGTCCTGTAAGGACTGATTTTCGTTTTAAAATGATGTCCATGCTGAAAAACGCCTGTTTGCACACCATTCCACTGTTCGCCGTATTCGGTATTGGCCTCCCGGCCGATATGGTACCCTACACCTGCTGACGCCATCAGGTCACCTTCGTACGTGGCGTCAATGAACATTTTTGCAGCATAGGTGTTACCACTTACACACCGGACAGAGACGATTCGACTATCTTTCACAACCACACCCTTCTTACGGTCCAGCAACTCATTTCTGACAACCCGGATTTTATGCTCACGAACGAAACTCTCCATGATGTTTTCGGCTACATGTGGCTCGAAAATCCACATCGTCCGTTCGTTTCCGTCGATAGCAGGCGTACCCTGTCCTTTGTTTCCATAATCTGACCGTTTCTGCCACTTCCAGCTACTGTCTTGCTGGTAATGAAGGTACACCCGGTGATAGAACTCCCGGGCAAGCCCTCCGATAACCCGCTTATCGCCGGTATCCGTAAAGCCGAGACCAGATGATGACAAGCCGCCAAGGTGCAGATCTGGCGATATCAAAATAACTGACTTCCCGGCTTTGCTCGCCTGAACGGCGGCCATAACGCCGGCAGAGGTACCGCCATAAACAACCAGATCGGAATGGCTTGTGCTTACCTGCGAAAAGGCTGGCTTTATGAAATGACACATCAACAAGATAAAAATGAAGCGCATGGTTATGGTTTTATATATCCCTGGTTGCAATTTATGATTTAAATATCATTGATGTCCGGGGAAAGTTTTAAGAAAGCCTATAGCCCTTCGGTTTTCAACAAATGTAAAATTGTGGTATTGGACCGCTCACCGCCGCGGGGGCTCCTTCTTTTTCTTGGAAAAGAAGCACCTGAGGCATAGCTGAAAGCGTTCGTACCATTGAAAACAACATACAAGAGACGAACAAACCGCTCCGGCTGTGTATCTCTTCTTGCATAAAAGCATCAAAAGTCTGACGGCGGCGGGAAAAGGCCCGGATTACCCATGCGCCATTCCGTTCCGGGCTGGTTCCCCTCCTTGGTTCTTCACAACCTCCTCAAAACAGTGCAAGACTTTTAATACTTTTCTGCGGCGAGAAGATACAAGGCCGGTTCGCACCTATCAGTGGCAGTAATCAGGCAAAACATTCATCAAAATCACAGCCTGTACGTAAAACCCACACACATAAAAATTCAGGGGCTTGATTTGGAAAACCTCAGGCAAATATCGCTTTGAGACTGTTCAGAACGATCTTATTTCATTCAGCCAATTTTACCGGACAACAATGATTCGTTACTCATTATTGTCCGGGGAAGGTTTTGCGAAAGCCTATAGTTCTTTGGTTTCCAATAGAGGCGAGGCTATGGTATCGAACCGCTCACCGCCACGGGGCTCCTTCTTTTTGGCGAAAAAGAAGCAAGCTGAAGCATAGCCGAAAGCGTTCGTACCATTAAAAACCACATACAAGACACGAACAAACGCTCCGGCTGTGTATCTCTTCTTGCATAAAAGCATCAAAAGTCTGACGGCGGCGGGAAAAGGCCCGGATTACCTCTGCGCCATTCCGTTCCGCGCTGGTTCCCCTCCTTGGTTCTTCCCAACCTCTTTAAAACAGTACAAGACTTTTAATACTTTTCTGCGGCGAGAAGATACAAGGCCGGTCCGCACCTATCAGTGGCAGTAATCAAACAAAGCCGTCATCAAAACCACCGACTGTACGGGAGACCCACACACATAAAAACCCAGAGGCTTCCTTTAGAAAACTCCGGGAAACATAGATCTGAGATTGTTCAGAAAAATCTTATCTCGTTTAGCAAATTTTGCCGCATAACAATGATTTAAAAATAATTGTAATGCGGCAGATTGAAATTGTTAAATATCATTCCTATCAATGCTGAGTTTGCACCGCACAAAGCCGGTTGCGAAGAACCAGGCCAGAAGAACATTTCCTGGAATAAAGAATCCGAAAGAAAAGCAGCAAGCCTGAGCGTCTGTTCATATCTTTACAATCGCTTTCATTTGCGAACGCTTTGAGTTTCACTTCAGATGAGGGCGCATTGCATACTCTAACAGACGGTACAAACAACCAGTCGTTTACAGCAGCACGACTATTTTGCCGACCGTTCTGCCCTTCTCCAGTTCTTCATGCGCTTCGGGCAATTCATCAAAAGGATAAGTTTTGAAGACATGAGCCTTAAGTATACCCTCCTGCAATAACCTGGCTATTTGCTGCATCTGGCCCCCGTCTGACTTAACCAGAAAAAAGTAGGCATCAATTTGCCTGCTCTTTGCTAAAGCGGTCAGCTCTTCACTTAGTCCACTCGGGATACTGATTAATGTACCTCCCGGACGAATGCAGTCAAGCGACCGTTCAGCATTTTCGCCGCCGATCGCATCAAGAACAAAATCTGTCTTACCGGTAGCGTCACGAAAGTCCTGAGTCTGGTAGTCAATATGTCTGTCGGCACCCAGCCCGTTCACAAACCCGCGGTTACGCGAGGAGGATGTGCCGGTAACAACAGCGCCAAGGTGTTTGGCAAGCTGCACAGCAAAGTGCCCTACCCCGCCCGAGGCAGCATGAATCAGCACCCGGTCGCCGGCCTTAACTTTAGCATGATCTACCAGCGCCTGCCAGGCTGTAAGGGCTGCTAACGTAGATGCCGCAGCTTCCGCATGAGTGATATTAGCAGGTTTGCGGGCAAGGTGTGCTGCCGGAGCGACAACATACTCTGCGTAAGCCTGTCCGTGCCCGGGAAAGTTCACCATACCGAATACTTCATCACCTGCTGCAAATTCGGTCGATTCAGATTGGATGACCTCGCCGGAAATATCCCAGCCCAGAATGAGCGGATCAAGCTCTTTGAGTCTGCCGTAAAGTCCTTTACCAGCCCGGCTTTTCACATCTACAGGATTGATGCTGATCGCTTTTACCCTGACCAGCACTTCGCCCGGTCCGGGTCTGGGAATGGAGATATCGCGAAGGACGAGTTGTTCAGCCGATCCGGGCGCGGCCACTATAAATGCTTTCATAATTTTATTTTTATATAGCAAATGTATACAGCAAAGTCAGTTATAAAAAGGTAAGTATTTTCCAAAAACCGGTATGTTTGTATTATGCGCAGCGTGTTAACCGAACCATTTGATATCTCCTGTCAGACATTCAATGTCTGGACGAAACCGACACAGTATTCAACGTTTTTCGAACTGATATTTGTGTTGTCGGGCCGGGGGCTTCAATGCATCAATCAAAGCAAATTTGCTTACATGCCTGGTCATATGTTTCTGATCACACCCGATGACTGTCATTCGTTCGAAATTGAAACACAAACCACACTGTTCAGCATCCGGTTCAATAATATTTATATAAGAAATGGAGCATTGGCTACTGAAAGTATCAGCAGGCTGGAATATATCCTGCAGCATGCCAACCATCAGCCTGGCTGTATTCTGAAAAACCAGACTGATAAACTTCTGGTTAGCCCTATTATCGATGCGATTGTGCGTGAACAGGAAACCAAAGATCTTCATAACCAGGATGTGGTGAGGCAATTGGTCAACACGTTGATCGTTCTTGTTGCTCGCAATATTGCGAAGTTCCTGCCGATTGACACCGGGCGTGTGCAGGAAGAGAAAACGCTGGATATTCTACACTATATCCAGTCAAATATTTACGAACCGCAAAAACTCAAAACTGAACACCTGAGCAAAGTTTTCAATATATCGAACGCTTATCTGGGCCGGTATTTCAAGAAACACGCCAACGAGACGATGCAGCAGTACATTACAGATTATCGCATCCGCCTGATTGAACACCGGCTAAAATACAGCGACCGCCGGATCAACGAGATTGCGGGCGAATTCGGCTTCAGCGACGAGAGCCATCTGAACAAGTTCTTCAAGAAACAGCGCGGAAGCAGTCCGAAGGCTTTTAGAAAGAAGCTCCGCTCTGCAGTTTTGCAACCAATCAGCTAAAACGCTACCGCCTTGCGGTCAGTCTAGAAGCTGGTTCCTGCGCCCAGCAAAGCTGCCTTTTCGCCAAGGATAGAACGTTTTAATGGGAAACTATATCCCATCAGGCTGGCGAGGTGGCGCCGTGTATCCTCAAGAAAAAATGCTTCGGCTTTAACGATGTTTCCACCAATGACCGCAGCAAGCGGCATCTTTTTACGAATAAACTTATGGATAAACTTCGCCAGGTTTTCGCTGAATTCGGCAAAGACCGTTTTGAAGTGTGGTGAATCCTGATGATTGTCTACCAGATCCTTGATATCGGCAATTTCAATACCGCTCAATTCATAATACCGCTTTACAAACCACCGCGTAGAAATATAATCTTCGGCAATACCTTTCTGAAAAGGCATTTTCCAGAGATCTGAATCGAAAGCGGCACCGTTGGTGGTATGTGCCGTACCCAGACCCGTCCCAAGGGTAAGTCCGATGGCTTCGTCAAAACCACTTAAACTGCCATTAAAAAGCTCTCCTTTTAAAAAACAGGCGGCATCATTCATGAAATTGATAGCCGATACATCGTACTGAAGCCGGCTAGCGAGCATTTCTTTGATGTTGCGGTTGTAGAGTGCGGGGTATTTGTCCTGGTCTTTGATTTTACAGATGCCGTTTTTGTAATCCATCGGACCTGGCATCGCAATACTGATCTTTTTTGGCTTGACCGGATATGATTCCATGGATTTCTCAATGGTTCTGGCCCAACTGTCTATAATTTCTTCGGCGGGTGCATGAGAATTGAGCTTCGTCCGGACTAATGTCTCTTCAATTTCCTGTTTCTTCTGTAAATCAATTAGTTCTGCGGTAATATGAGAGCCTCCGATATCCACCCCCATAACGATATGTTCCATGCTTTCCGGTTATTATTTAAATAGTTTGTGGTCATCGCCTGCGAAATATCACAAAAACGATTTAGCTAAAATATCGTATTTTACGTAAACGAAAAACATATTTTTTAAACTTCTTGTCTCTTTTTCTATATACCGTTGATTAGCAGGTTGCTGATGTTCACGAAACTTTTCAACCAGATCACCGTAAATTATTTTCCCGCCCTTTAAGGGTAAGGCGGAAATTAGGTGTATCAACAGTAACCGTTCGAATTATACACGCGGCGGTTCTCCCCTTATGTATCAACAAGTCCGTTATCCCCCGCCCCCGGAACTTCAGGATTGTGTGCGGTATTTCTGGTCCCTTGATTTCGATCACCCCGACCGGGCCCGGTTGCAGATTCAGCTTTTTGCAGACCGTTTCCCGCGACTCATCTTTCAAAATATGGGTATGCAAAGTAAAGTGAGGGATGCATTCAACAACCACCTGCCGGTTTCATTTCTCAGTGGCTTAACAACGGCGCCCGCCGTTTACGAGGTTTCCAACAGCTACGCACAGTTGGGCGTAAGCTTCTACCCCCAGGCGCTGCAGCAGGTATTTGGGTTAAATGCCAGTGAAATCTCCGACCAGCTTATTGATCTGAATCACTTCTGTACACCTGAGCTCAATGAACGTCTTACGCATGCCGCAGGAACCGCTGAACAACTGGAGATTCTTTCTTCATTTCTTATAAGGAAGTTACGCAGTAATACCAGAAAAGATCAATTGATCACTTCAGTATTGAAAACTCAGCACAGCAGTTTAAATCCTCAGGTAAGAGATCTGACCTCAAGCCTGCATGTGTCTCAGCGGCAGTTGGAAAGACGCTTTAAGGATAGTGTGGGAATCGGACTGAAGGTTTATCTGCGAATCCTGCGCTTTGAGCATGCGCTCCAGCTCATGAATGGCAAAGAATTTTCTAATTTCTCAAAAATTGCCCACCGCCTGGGTTATACCGACCAGTCGCATTTTATCAGAGAATTCAAGCAGTTTGCAGGTTATACCCCGCACCGTTTTTTTGTCAGGCAGAAGATCGGCTCTGAAAGTTCAGGCTTCCTGCTTCCCTGTGAATAAATGCTGAGAGCGCCATCGGCCATAGGCTCCGGGTTATTGTTATTAGGTAAGTTTGCAGAACTTATCTCTTTCAGTGGGAAAAAGATTCACGGTGATCGTGGACCGCACCGCCGCGAGGTGCAGTCTGTTTCTTAAAAGAAGCAGGACCTGAGGCGAGACAGAAAATATTCGCATGATGAACAAGACAGGATGAAGGACAGTAAACTGCTCTGGCTTTGAATTCCATCTTCCATAGGCAGTGGAAAGGGATTGTACTGCAATTTCCCTTGCAAAACAATGCCCTCCGGACCATTAACTACCGCCAATCGTTGTCCGGGAATGTTTTGCAAAGTCTATTGCCCTTCGCTTTTCAATAGATGTGAGGCTGTGGTATCAAACCACTCACCGCCGCGGGAGCTGACTCAGGCAAAATCCTCATCAAAACTACTTACTGTACGTAAACCCATACACATAAAATTCAGGGCTTTGATTCAGAAGACCCAGGCGAATATTACTTTGAGAATGTATAGGAGGATTTTATTTCTTCCGCCAATTTTTACCGGACAACAATCGACTACAGCCCATAACCACCAGTGCCACGAACCTGCCGGAAAGTAAGATTAATCCTCGGTCCCATTATCCGAGTAGATTTTGCGATCCGATGTTCCCACTGTTCCTGAAGCCCACTTTTCATGATAAGCAGTGAACCGCTTTCAAGGCGTATCGAATACTTCTGTTGATGATCTGCCTTACGGCGGATGTCAAACGTGCGCACTTGTCCCAAAGACAACGATGCAATGACCGGATGTGAGCCCATTACCGTTTCATTGTCGCTGTGCCAGGCAACCGAATCCCTGCCATCGCGATAAAAATTGAGCAGCACGCTGTTAAAGCTAATACCCGCAAACGGCTCAACCAATTCACGCAAGGCGGCCAGTTCATCTGTCCATAGATCCGGTGGGTGGTGTTCATCACCGATCACGCCCCAAATGTCGGGATCACCGAACCATGCTGTAAGCCGCGGTGTAAGGACTTCTTTTTCGTACATTTTAACGCGCCTTTGTCTCCAGTTTACCGTATCCCGCAGTGAGGTAAGCAATTGGCTGGCTTTAGCCTCATTTAAGAATGCCGGCCGGTACGCTAAAAATTCTTCAGGCAGACCCGGACTCTGTCCCGCCTCTGAAAAGAAACTCAACTGACCATCCATGGCGCCTTGACCTTAACTTCCCTTGCTCTTAAAAACGTTTAGGCCTGCTATTTTCCAGGGAATGTAACCCAGACCACCGCAAACTTCGGCCACGAAAGCCTCAACCTCCTCAGGCACATCGTTTACGACGCGCCAGCGAATGCTGAACTTCGAATTATAACTTAAATAAACGACCACATCATCGTCAGGCTGACCCTGGTAGACCAGTTCTTTCAGGTGGTTGTCCTGCAATGCATTGGCTGCCTGACGCAGCCTTTCATTCATTATTTTTGCCAGACCTGCATCAGGTCTGAAATCAGTATCAAATATCGGCAATACGGTAACTGTCATAGTATATCTGTTCGCGCCCCTGCCCGGGTGCGACAAACAAATATATACTAATTTTTTTAGCAATCAAATAAGCACGAATATTTTTGGAAGAGTATGATTTCGATGATACGGTTATGGGATCACCTGATCTTTTCTGAAACTTTCAAACAAAGAATAAAACATCTCTTCTGTATTCACATATTCATGAAAACCGGCCCGGCGGGCTTTTGATCCATCGGCCAGAAAATCATAGTCCCACGAGAAGACAAAATCGCCAAAGGCCCAGGAAAACAGTGTATCATAATCATGCTTTTCCAGACCATACTTTTGCTGAATGCTTTGCCAGAGGCTTTTTTTACCGGTCATGATGGTCTGCAACGGAAGCTGCTGAGGCGCTCCGGCTTCCATATCGAACCAATCAGCAATGCGCGGCCATAGATAACTCCACCGGAAGAGATCTCCGTTATTAATGTTATAGGCTTCATTTCCACTCCTGTCCGTTCGGCGGCCCAAACGGTTCCTTTGGCAAGCAGGGTCGAATCGGTCATTTCCAGCAACGTGTGGTAAGCCCCGGTTTTACCAGGAAAACGCAGCGGCAGCCCGAGCTCTTTAGAAATGGTTGCATATACAGCAATGAGCAAGGCAAGATTCATGGGATTATACAAGGCCTTTCCACCAACAACAGATGGCCGGATTGCCGACCAGTTCCATTTTTTACCAACCTGACGGGCTGTGAGCAGTTCCTGCTGGCTGGTATTAAATTCGGGTGGCATGCATAGAGCGTCCTGCTCGCGCGCGGGCGTTGGGAATGCGCCAAGATGAGCGCCATACACCTTGTAGCCCTGCATCAGGCTTACGTGCTGAAGATCATCTGCGCCGGCCTCAACCGCGTCAAGGACATTTTTCAGCATGGTTACGTTTGGCTCAACCAGTTCTGCCCAGCCGGCTCTGTCCTGATAGGCGGCATAAAACACATGTGTAACCTCCCCTAGCGGTGATAACCTGGCGTAGGTATCTGCGTCGTCCAGCAGATCTGCCGGTATATAACGCAGCCGGTCTGCAGATGCATGGTTTCTGCGCGAAATACCTATTACATTCCAATCTGGCAGCGTCAACAGATGATCGACCAGTGTCTGACCGATTACGCCGCCGGCGCCTGCTACCAACGCAGTTTTGGCTTTTTGAACTTGCTTCATTGTTTTCTCTAAATTTAATTTGTTCATATTCTTCGATTTTTTCCTATCCCATAGATCCGGAACCGGGTCATCAAAATTGTGAAGCTCGCAGGACCTACAGCTTGTACATTTCAATTATAAATTGGTATTTTGGAAGGATATGATGAAGTATATTCAGCAGGATTATCTTAAGATTTCACATTTCACAACGACTGAATGGCAGCATCCGGTTCATAACCACAATCACTTCGAGATCATTTACATTCATAAAGGGAAGGGTCAGCATTTCATATCCGAAGCCTCGTTTTCTTATGAAGACAATAGTGTTTTCCTGCTGGCGCCTTGTGACCATCACCGGTTTGAAATCTCAGAAGATACGACATTCACGTTCATAAAATTTACAGATGTGTATCCGCTTCATGTCGGAAATATACAACCTGGAGAAAAAATAGCGCATGATATTGATCTGTTGCTTTTTCATGCCGGAAGAAACAGAAAACAGATCTCCCTTGCTGATAACGACAGGTATAAACTAAGGAGCCTGGTTGGTCTGATCAATGAAGAATGGCAGGAAACAAAAAACAGCACGAGTCAGCTGATCTATTCGCTGATGCAGTCTGTATTCCTTATTTTGAAAAGAAATTTGCCGGAAACGGCCGGTACAGAGCCGAATGGCCGGGCGTCCCGTTTTTCAGCGCTGGCAAATTATATCCATCAACACATTTATGAACCTGAAGAAATTCATTCGGACAAGCTGGCCACACGGTTCAACTTATCAACTAACTATCTTGGTGCATTTGTTAAACGCGAAACGGGCAAAAGCCTGCGCGAATATATACGCGAATACAAAATCGGATTGATCAAAAACAGGCTCCAATACAGTGCACATTCTATCAAAACCATTAGTATCGAACTGGGCTTCACTGACCTGAGTCATTTTAATAAATACGTAAAAAAGCTGACCGGAAAAACACCAAGTGCCTACCGGGCTGAAACAGATTCTGACAGCTGACTATTTGCGCAAAATAAAGTCTTTATAAAGTACGCTGATCAGTTCGCGTGTAAACTGAGGCAAATCATCTTTGTATGCAGGGTTACAGCCGTTCGTGATTGTTACAAAACCGAATTTTTCCTTTGGATGGAAAAACATCGAGCTGTACAGACCATACGCCGATCCGGTATGGCCGGTCAGTTCCTTACCTGCAACCAGGTCTCTTGCGCGCCACAGGGCAAGTCCATAGCCCCCCTCGCCATCAGAGAGAGGCGTTTGCATGGTTCGCGCACTTTTCTTTGAGATAATGCGCACCTTGCCGCTTTTGCCGGCATTCATGTGCATGATCATGTACTGCGCAAGATCGGCGGCTGAGATTTTCATTCCACCGGTAGGTGAAAAAATGGGTGTGCTGCTACCCATTACGTAATTACGTATGACTTCGCTGCGCTGATTATACGCTGCCGGTGCCGGTTTGAATAGTTTGGTCGCACCATCATATTCGTATAAAGTAACAAAGCGGCTTTTGTCCAGAGAGTCTACACAATAGCCCCCGTAAAGGTTCAGCGGATCCAGGATATGTTTTTTAACATACTGGTCAAAGCGTTCTCCGGAGATCTTTTCGATCACTGTGCCAGCCATATTGTAATTCAGGTTGCAGTATTGGTATCCCTTGCCCGGTTCATAGTTATTGTAACACTTTGCCGAACCTGGATTTTTTGCCGGATCAATCACGTCAAGACTAAAGTAGCCCTGGCTGTCGTTCAGGGAGGATGTATGCGAAAGTACCATGCGCAGGGTGATCACCGTTTCCGGAAATTTAGGGTTCCGCACCTGAAAACCAATCAGTTTGCTGAAGTCATCGTCAAGAGACAATTTGCCCGATTCGACCAGCTGCATAATGGCGGTAGCTGAAAACGATTTGGATATGGAGGCGATGCGAAAGATGTCCGTATTCTGCAGCGGAATTTGCTGCTCGCGATTCTTCCAGCCGAAAGAATTATTATAGATAATCCTGCCATCCTTCACTACGGCTACCGCCAGGCCGATCGCATCAAACTTTTTCATCACACTGTCAATTCCGGGAGGAATTTGCTGCGCCTGAAGCTTCGCAGTTGAAAAAGTTACCACAATGGCAATCAGAACAGTAAGAATACGGCTAAGCATAAAACAGGATTTAGTGTGCGTAAAGTACATAATTGATGGGCAATTTGAAATTAAAACAGGCGTTTAAATAAGGTAACGAATTTGTGCTACAAGAAAAAACGAGCTGGTTCTCAACAATTTTTGTAGTTTTGTATAACAACGACATTAAAATTGTTGAACACCTATCTATGAAAAAGATTCTGATTGCCGACGACGACCAGGATATTGTTGAAGCTACGACGATGGTATTGGAGTCTGCCAATTATCAATGTTGCGGCGTTACACAGCTGGCGGCGCTTCACCAGTCGGTTGAAGAGTTCCAACCTGACCTGATTATTCTTGACTTTATGCTTGGCAGTAATGACGGGCTCCAGGTAACTAACCAACTCAGGGAAAAGGAGGCGACTAAATTCACTCCTATTCTGATTCTGACCGGCTCGTTTGATATCGATGAACTTCGTGTGCGTCCGCATCAGGCGAATGATTTTATTGAAAAGCCTTTCCAGCTTGAACAGCTGCTTGAAACGGTGGCCAGTTACCTGCCTAACAACCAGGAATAACGTTTTCCTTGTATCTGCAACAACGCAGTGCTGTATGCCTTGCAGCGCCTGCATGTTTTCCTGTCACTTTACCGGCTACCTGAAATTTTCCCAAAACCGAATAGCGGCCTGGATTGTACTTGTAATACAGCAAACCAAAAATCATGGAAAACACAAATCAACAGGAAGGCAGTACCAACAACAGCCAGGAAGAACACGTAGAATCATTAAGCGGTAAGGTTGCCGTAGAGAAGATAAGAGAGATCGCAGAAAAGGCCGAAACATGTTTTTTCTGTACCAATATTAAAACCGGAATACCGTTTTCAGTGCGCCCTATGGCCATCCAGGAAGTTGACGATGAGGGAAATATCTGGTTCCTTAGTCTGGACGACAGTCACAAAAACGACGAGATTTCGAAAGATCCATTTACGCATCTGCTCATGCAAAGCAGCGCACATGCTGGATTTCTGAATATTTACGGTATTTCTGAGGTCGTTGATGATCGCGAGAAAATCGAAGAACTCTGGAAACCATTAATGAAAACATGGTTCCAGGGTGGCAAGGATGATCCGCACATCAGCCTCATCAGGGTAACGCCTACTGAAGGTTATTACTGGGATAACAGGCATGGAAATGTGGTTGCATTCCTGAAAATGGCGGTATCGACGGTAATAGGAAAAACGATGGACGATTCGGTTGAAGGTCCGCTCGACGTATAGGAAAAGCCCGCAAGGGCTTTTTTCTTGCAATTTTATTTTGTAACCTCAGCAGGTTTACCATTAACCGCACAGATTCTTTTCAAAACATTCAAAATTATGGATTCTTCATCAACAAGTCTCTCCCATGCAATTTATTCTGATCCGGCCTTCGTAAAACAATACGCAGCCTCGATAAAAGATAATGCATGGAATGCGTATTATGAGCGTCCGGCATCGCTATCGCTGTTACCACCCCTTCAGGGCCTGGATGTTTTTGATGCGGGATGTGGTCCGGGTTTGACTACCCGAATGATGCTGGAAGCCGGAGCGAATGTTACTGCGGCAGATTACAGCGAACAAATGCTGCAAACAGCGCGCGAAACGACCGATGGTGCTGTTACATTTCTGATTCAGGATCTGAACGATCCGCTGGCATTGCCTGATGGAGGCTTTGATGTAGTTTACTGCACCCTGGTTATCCATTATGTTGATGATCTTTATCTCCTGTTCAATGAGTTCTGGCGTATTCTGAGACCAGGCGGTATACTGGTATTTTCGACCGACCACCCAGGGCGGCCCGGATTTTCTGAACCGGAACGGAAGCAGGTAACGGAAGTTGAGTGGAGCAGCTACAATATACGGATGAAAGTTTACGAGCGGTCATGGAAAGAGGTGGAAGATCCCTGCCTTGCCGCTGGTTTCCATATCGAACGGATGCTCGAACCTCGGCCTGATCAGGCAGCAGAAGAAGCCGATCCGGAGGCCTATGCCTATCTGTCGCAAAACAAACATTTCATTTGCGTAAGGGCAGTAAAGGGGTGACGTCTATAGTCTGTCGCTTTGGATTTACAATCCAAAGCAACCGAGCACCTGGTTTTTAAGCGGATAATATCGTGCGGATAAAATATCCGCTGCCCAGCTCACCCGGATTACAAATCCGGGAGGACCCTGTCGCTTTGGATTTATAATCCAAAGCAACCGAGCACCGGGTTTTTAACCCGGATGATATCGTGCGGATAAAATATCCGCCGCCCAGCTCACCCGGATTACAAATCCGGGAGGACAATGTCGCTTTGGATTTATAATCCAAAGCAACCGAGCACCGGGTTTTTAACCCGGATAATATCGTGCGATAAAATATCCGCCGCCCAGCTCACCCGGATTACAAATCCGGGAGGACCCTGTCGCTTTGGATTTACAATCCAAAGCAACCGAGCACCGGGTTTTTAACCCGGATGATATCGCGCGGATTAAAATCAGCCGCCCAGCTCACCCGGATTACAAATCCGCGAGGACAAATGTCGCTTTGGATTTACAATCCAAAGCAACCGAGCACCGGGTTTTTAACCCGGATAATATCGTCCGGATAAAATATCCGCCGCCCAGCTCACCCGGATTACAAATCCGCGAGGACAATGTCGCTTTGGATTTACAATCCAAAGCAACCGAGCACCGGGTTTTTAACCCGGATAATATCGTGCGGATAAAATATCCGCCGCCCAGCTCACCCGGATTACAAATCCGGGAGGACAATGTCGCTTTGGATTTATAATCAAAAGCAACCGAGCACCAGGTTTTTAACCCGGATGATATCGTGCGGATTAAAATCCGCCGCCCAGCTCACCCGGATTACAAATCCGGGAGGACAATGTCGCTTTGGATCTATAATCCAAAGCAACCGAGCATCGGGTTTCTAACCCGGATGATATCGCGCGGATTAAAATCCGCCGCCCAGCTCACCCGGATTACAAATCCGGGAGGACAATGTCGCTTTGGATTTACAATCCAAAGCAACTGAGCACCGGTTTTTTAGCCCGGATAATATCGTGCGGATAAAATATCCGCCGCCCAGCTCACCCGGATTACAAATCCGGGAGGACAATGTCGCTTTGGATTTACAATCCAAAGCAACCGAGCACCGGGTTTCTAACCCGGATGATATCGCACGGATTAAAATCCACCCCCCAGCTCACCCGGATTACAAATCCGGGAGGACAATGTCGCTTTGGATTGTAAATCCAAAGCAACTGAGCACAGGGTTTTTAACCCGGATAATATCGTGCGGATAAAATATCCGCCGCCCAGCTCACCCGGATTACAAATCCGGGAGGACCCTGTCGCTTTGGATTTACAATCCAAAGCAACCGAGCACCGGGTTTTTAACCCGGGCAGTACCGCAACCGTTTTAAACAAATTACAGAAGGGACCTGTTAGAGCCATAACGAACAATCCGCATCACCTCATGAGCGACTTCTTACAGAAAGTATACTATCACAATACCGTTGCCGATTATCTGATTGCCTTTGCGTTGGTCACTTTCGGAATCATGATCATCCGGATTTTTAAGCACGGGTTTCTGAAACGAATTAAAATATGGGCAAACCGAACAGTCAATACCATCGACGACTTTGCCGTTGAAACGCTCGACCGTCTTGGGATTCCGGCGCTATACCTCATCATCGTTTACGCAGGCATCAGTTACCTCAGCTTTCCCGCAAAGCTTGAGAAGATCATAGACAATGCCGCAACGGTCGTGATCACCATTCTTGTCATTCGCCTGGTTTCTTCGATCATCCTGATGCTGCTAAAGTCTTACCTTGAGCGACAGGAGCGCGGACAGGACAAAGTCAGACAGCTTGCCGGACTTATGATCATCATTAACACGCTGATCTGGATTCTCGGCATCTTGTTCCTGTTTGACAATATGGGCTACAACGTAACCGCACTGATCACCGGTCTTGGCATTGGTGGTATCGCGGTAGCGCTGGCTGCGCAAAATATTCTTGGCGACCTCTTCAATTACTTCGTGATCTTTCTCGACCGCCCGTTCGAAGTAAACGACTTTATTACCGTCGACGATAAAAGCGGCACCATCGAGTACATAGGCATAAAAACAACAAGGGTGTTAAGCCTTACCGGCGAACAACTTGTCTTCGCCAACAGCGACCTGACCGGATCACGTATCCACAATTTTAAAAGGATGGAAACCAGGCGTGCCGTATTTACCCTGGCTGTGGTGTACGACATCACTCCGGATAAACTCAAACAAATTCCCGGTATGCTGAAAGCGATTGTAGAGGAACACCGGATGGTAAAATTTGATCGCGCACATTGGACTACCTTCGGAACTTTCAGTCTGAACTTTGAAGTTGTGTACATTGTACTGAGCTCAGATTACAACACCTATATGGACATCCAGCAATCAATAAACCTGCGAATTTTTGAAACCTTTGCTAAAGAAGGTATCGGCTTCGCCAATCCGACTACAACAGTGTATCTGAACCAGCCTGATGATACTTCCTCGGCCCAGGCGGGCGGGCGGGTATAATTTGCATCGTTCGGACATCTAAAACAAAAGGCTTCCGGCCTGCTGGCGGAAGCCTAAGCTCTATGTACTTTAAATTGTTACCACGGGGGGATTGCGTGATCCGGAAAACTCCCCGCATCACTCACATTATCCCCACTTAAGTTTAATCTCTGCGTTTCCGGGAACCATAAATTCGATATGTGGTTTGTCGCTGCTGTCTGATTCTGTTGTACTCACCTGTTCTGTGCGCTTACCTGATCCAAGCAAAACTTCGACATCCCTCGGCTCATTATAAAAGAAGATCATACACCTGCAGCTGAAGCCGGCATCGCCAAGCAGACGGAAGCTGGCCCCTTTACCCCTTCTCATTTTCAGATCCGAGATCGGGTAATCTACATACAGCATCATATCATCCGGCAGTTTCAAATACTGACGCGGAACAATCCCGAAAGACACACAGGCTCCATATACCTCCTGTCCTACTTCACCAGACTTTTCCCATCCGTCATGAATATCCTCCAGCGGAATCCAGAGATTCGGATCAATTTCTCCCGTTTTAACCTCTTCAGATAACATTTCCTCATTCAGCATGGTCGGAAAATAATAAGGCATTCTTGCAATTGCATAACGTACAAATTCAGAAACCAGCAGCCTTACTGATGGCAGAATATCGATGTCGCTCGATTCCTGTAAATAACCATGCAAAGTCGAATAAACTTCCTGTTCTTCATAAGCGGCAGTATAGGGCGCATCTTTTAACGGAAAAACCGAAAAGAATGACGGAAAGTATTTACCGCACCCATAATCGCAATCCCACAACTGCACATTTTTGAAAATGCTGGCTATGCAGACATAACTCATATTCAGGAACCACTCATCTTTGGTTTGTTTATATAGTCTTAGCAAAGCGACGGCGCCGAAGGCCGTATTATTTGCCTGGTAAAAAACATCAAAAGCAAGACCATCCAAAGACTTTACGGCACGCTTGGCCTCCTGCAGGTATTTATCATCACCGGTCAGGCCCCAAACTTCGACCATCAGTTTTGCATATGCGGCCGGAACGTCTTTTTCTCCGCCCTCGCCGGGCTGTGTCTCTTCTTTCAGTACCTCCAGCGTATCCATTTTATAGAATACCGGCCATTCATAATCGAAGTGTTTTGCTACTTTAATGGCGTAGTCGACTGATGGGATCAGGAGCTCCCGCGCGAGTTTGTCGCCCCGGTCAGCCAGCCTTGTCATATTCATCAGCGGGTGATGGAGGTACCAGGAATCCATCACACCAACCTGTTTCTGTTCTTCACTGTTGTCAAGATTCCCGTTCAGCACGGGCAGCCATCTGACTACCGTCTGAAGTTTTTCATCCCAAAATGCAGGCAGCCCGTCGCGCAGTTCAGCCATCATCTGATGTTTTTCGCCGGTCCAGTCGCAATATTCCAGTAACGGGAGCATGATTGCCAGCTGCACCATAATTTCCGGCGGCGTCTTATAATCTGAGAGATAGGCGTTCAGGTACGGGTGCCCCCCGGCGAAGGTCCAGCAGCCTTTGTGATTCGCAAGACCGTCGAGGCCTTTTGCCGCTGTTTCGCGCCACTCATGGTACTTTACTTCCGGACGCGGCATCAGCCGGTATACTGCGGCCAGATTATCGAGAAATGCTGTTGTAATTGCTATATCACCCTCCGGGACATCCGGCGTTAGCCGAACAAATGCATCTGATATGATAAATTCTTCGTTCTCCGGAAGCGGTTGTTCTGTTACTGCAGGCAATGCAAAACCGAGCTCCGGCCATTTGCCGCCTACGGTTTCAGCTGCAGAGGTCTTCGTCGCTTCAAAAAATGGATTTAACGCGCTAAAGTTCTGGAAATAGAAGACCGACCCGCTTTTTGGTTTGGCCATGCTCAGATACATCAGCCCCGAGCGCGTACCCACCTGTGCAGCATGTATCTTTCCTCCTACCTGTAAATCGCCGTTTCCTGCTAACGGTAGCATGTCTTTTGGCCAGAAGGGAATCAGCGTAG
The DNA here is from genome assembly GCF_004138205.1 of Pedobacter sp. SYP-B3415. GTDB lineage: Bacteria > Bacteroidota > Bacteroidia > Sphingobacteriales > Sphingobacteriaceae > Pedobacter. Next base: position 185,687 of record NZ_RXNQ01000011.1, on the reverse strand, counting down.
GCCTTCCTGGTTTGAGGGTCGTTGTATACCTGAAAATCCCATCGTCTGAAAAGGTTAACTCAACGCGCAGATCGCCCGTAGCCGATCTAAGACTGAAAACAAGGCGACCGGCATCCTCGCTCTGGCTATCAAGTGTAAGTTCGTTGCCGCCGGAAAAGGCAAGCCTGAATGCTATTCTGCCGGCTTTTTTCTGTCCTGCTGTTAACCACAGTGAATCGCCACTCAAATAGATGTTAAACTCGTAAGCGGCATGGGTTGTTTCAAAGAGCGGCTTTGCGTTTTTTAGCTCGGCGACTGCTGCTGCTGTAAAAGATGATACCGGGTACATAGAAGAGTTCTTTCTGTGATTAATTAAATTTGCGAATCTGGCGTTGCCGCATGGATTGCCTTTCAAGCTGGAAAGCATCATTTTAATGCGGCACCTGTCGTTCAACAATAAACAGAGATATCATATAACTTGTTCAAGCCTATGATACCCGTTGTGGCAAATCAATGTACGCAGCACGCATAATGTCATGTACCGTATGTGTCTCGCCAAGTACGTAGGTTAATATACAGTTAGTCGGGCGATTCCGCATCACTTAACAAAATGTCTTTCAGCAAAGTAATGTACCTGTCATTTTCTGCAAGACGGCGGCTTACCGAGCTTGTTTCTGTAATAGCAGACGGAAACCGCCTAAGCATGCGCTTTTGCTCTTCAAGCAGCCGTAAAGATGCCCACAGCGCCTCCTCGGCCTCTTTTGACTTCAATTTGAAAAGGGTCTTCGCACTGAAGGCGTGACCAGCGTGACATCGAAAGCTGTGGACTCCGTTTTGGTGATCGATATCATGCAGCACGCCCCCGCAGTCAGGACAGGTAAAAGGCGAGGCAATACCGATTTCTTCGATGGCATCTATCGACGTCAGGACCCGTTCAGCGATCGCCGCCTCCTGCGCCACGTCTTCGGGTAAACCAGCATACCCTTTTGTTTCGCGATACACGAGGTTCGCCAAGACCAGGCCCATATCCACTCCCTTAACCTTGTAGTCAATCTCCATCTGTTCTATAGCGGCTTGCGGCATATCAGGGAAAGGTGCATCTTGTGGATCTTGCACCATTGTTATACCACCGGTGCGGCCGATTGTAGCAAGTCCTTCTGTACCATCATCTCCCATGCCGGAGAGAATCACGCCGATAGATTGTCCAGGAAAATTGTATGCTATCGACCGGAAAAGCGTGTCAAGGGAGGGCCGGAAACCATTTTCACGCGGCCCCTTTGTAACGCGTAGCCGGCCACCGCCTTTTAACATATGATGATCGGGCGGTGCAAGATAAACGCGGCCTGGTTTTACAGGCTCGTTATCCACAGCAAAAGCGCAGGGCAGTACGCTTGTTCTGGACAGATGATTCAAAAAGCCGGCACCAATAGATTCGCCTGATAGATGCTGAACAACAAATATAGACGCAGGAAAATCTTCCGGCAGATTCTCCAAAACAAGCGGCAGGGTCTCCCAACCGCCTGCTGACGAGCCGATTGCTATGTAAGGGTGAGTGACTGTTTTCACATATGCGATTGGTTACGCCTGCGTCAGGCAGGCTGTCCAATCGGAACACCGCACGAAGGGATATTGTTCCGGGCTTTAGTCACAACCCATGATCAGATGCCGGGAGCACGGTCAAGGGTCCGCATACCATGCCCTTAAAAAACCAGGACAACATCTTCACCAGGGGCAACGCGAATACCACTCAGCGAACCGGAGACATCCTTTTTCAGGTGAATCTTACTCCACGATGCACGCTCGCAGTCGTAAACCCAGGCGCTGCGCACCGGGCCCGAGCCTGGAAAGCGGACTTTTGTTTCAAGCACTTCTTTTCCCGGATTATACACATACACGAACGTCTTTTTGCCGCATTTAACCGCAAACACTTCAAGACCGGGCTGCGTGTTGCGGAACTCCACCGTTGCAAATCCTCCCCTGCCGGCCTTCATCATCGCATCAAGCACGGGTCTTACATGAGCAAGGTAGGCGTCAGTACCCCGGTTATCAAAATATTCCCACCACCAGGAGAGCGGCAAAACCGGTGTCGGACTGAACAAACCATACCAAAGCCCTCTTTTGAAATCGCTGTCCATTTCTGCTGCAAAGAGGTCAAAGTTTTTCTGCCAGTCGTACTCAAAGCCATATTCCCCGATCACATAAGGTTTGGAGAAACGTTTGCCATAATCGACAATTGTTGTCGGCAGGGCGCGGTTGTTCCGGTAAATGTGTTTTTGATTGAAGTCAATATATTTCAGGTTATTTAAACCGTCCAGATCACGGTGCGAAATGCTGGTGGTAATCAGATGTTCGTATGGATCAATTGTGGCAAGGTAAGCGCTCATCTCGTCATGCCAGCGCACAATATCAGCAGCTGGAATTGGGTTATTCTGATCCCGGAACTGGATGTTGTCGATTTCGTTGAAAAATTCCCAGGCGCCTATAGACGGACTGTATCCCCAGCGCGCAACAATGAAACGCAGACGATTCCGGTATTGAGCTTTCGCCTGTTCGTCTGTAAAGAAGCGGTGCATATCGACCTCGTAACGACCATGTTTGTTGGTATGCGTTCCAGCACCCAGTGTGAGCATCATGTGTAATTTAAGCGAATCAGAAAGCCTTACCAGCCGGTCAAGTTTACGTACCGCGCTTGGGTTGAAGTAAGCATCTGACGGTGTGTACCTGCTGTTGTTGAAACCACTCTTCCAGTCGATCGGCAGGTTCCAAGAACAGATCCAGGTACGAAAGTAATCGCCACTGTGTTTTGCCAGCGACGGCAGCATATACTCGTAATTGTACTTTTTGTTTTCATGCAGGGCCTTGAAAAATTTCGAATCGTCGTTATCGCGCGATTCCCAGCACAGGTTCTCACCCAGTCCGCGGTAATGCTCCCCGTTATCGTACCGAAATGTCCATTGGTTGTTAGCATGCAGAATCCCTTTGCCGCTTCCCCTTTTCACGACAAAAACCATGGCTTCACTTTCATGTGTCCCCTTCGGTGTCCGAAGCCTGAAGCTGCAGCGGTATTTGCCTTTTTCCTGTGGTAAAAACCGCGCCCGCCATACCGACGCCTCAGGAGCACCTGAATCGAAAAAACACGGTAAGACGAGGGTTTTGCCCGCCGGGCTGGTAATCAACATATCCAGGGTGATCTCTTCCTGCAGAAAAGGATTTTGAAATGCGGCCTGTAAATCAACCTGCCATTCAGCCAACTCATACTGAACGGCATTTGCCGTCACATTTCTGACACGCGTAATTTTTGTTTGGGCATGGTTACGCACCGCGAGAACGCTCAGCGTCAGGATCAATAGTAATTTTATACGTTTCATATAGGTGTCGGGATTATTTAATTGTGAACTAAAAAGCTGATCCAGCCGGACATACCGTTTACCATCTTTTTCAGGCCGGGCAACGCAGAGCGAATCGATCTCCATTACCTTTGGAATGCTGCTTGCAGACCGGGCCATACCGCAAGGTTTTTACCATCCGGGTTGCCGGTCTTTACAAACTTTATCACGTAACCGGAAAACGTATTCGAAGCATCCCGGTCGGCCTGTTGCCACCGGTAGCGCCTGTTTAAGCCAAAGTTTCCGAGTGCGTAATCGATGTCTGAGGCATGAACTGCACCAAGGGAATTTTTATAGTCACTGCCCGGACCAATAGGTGGCCGCCGCTTCCGTGCAAACAGGTATCTGTATGATACTGAATAAGCCCGGGCAACATGAGAAAAAAGAAACGCCTGAGACCGGCAACTGTAAATGGCATAGCTGAGCGATTTGGTTTAGCCAAAGCTACGTCCCTGTTTAAAAAAGGGTCAATACAATTTTGCCAATTAATGGTGTTTTTATTTTCAAGTACGAAAAGTGCCGGTCTGGTATCCCGGTAATATTCAGGCAATCCGCCGGCAGATGAGCCAGCCGGTCGCCGCGCATTATCCGCACCCACAACGAGGTCGGGGCTTAAAACACCATTTTTTGTCAAATTAATATTAGCAGGTGCAAGTCACTGCCGCTATTTTTGACTGCAAACAAACCGATATGAAACCAAAACTGATCTGTATACTTCTGCTCGCAGCACTCTATTCGCCGGTCATTGCCCGGCAGGTAAAGCCTGTTAAAAAATTTAAGACGCTTGATCTGCTCTACAAGATCTCGGGCAAACAAGTGCTTTCCGGTATCCACAACCGTGAACCAAACGATACACCTGCACGTTGGACGGATGAAATCAAAAAAACGACGGGCAGTTATCCGGCTCTTTGGAGTGGCGATTTCCTGTTCCAGTCTGAGAACATCGCCGCCAGGCAAAAAATGGTTGATGAGGCCATTCGGCAATGGAAACGCGGTGCAGTGGTGAATATCATGTGGCATGCCTGTAATCCGGCACTGGAAGAGCCTTGCGGCTGGGACAAGCAGGGTGTACTGAGTAAGCTGAACGACCAACAATGGAAAGAGCTGCTGACAAAAGGTTCGGAGCTGAACAATCGTTGGAAAAAACGTATGGATGCCGTTGCGCCCTACCTGCAACAGCTACAGAAGGCGGGCGTAGAGGTACTGTGGCGGCCCCTTCATGAGATGAATCAGGGTATTTTCTGGTGGGGTGGCAGACCCGGGGCCGAGGGCACGCGAAAGCTGTATGAACTGACGCATGATTACCTGACGCAGGAAAAGAAGTTAAATAACCTGATCTGGGTATGGGATATTCAGGACTTTGAGACCCTTGAACAGGATGCGGTAGCTTACAAACCGGGTGATGCTTACTGGGATATACTTGCTCTTGATATTTATGACGACAAAACGGGTTTCTCTCAAAAGAAATACGATATCATTAAAAAAGCGGCTGCCGGCAAACCCATCGCCCTGGGCGAATGCCAGGTCTACCCTACCGCTGAAACGTTAGCTAAACAGCCTGCATGGACATTTTTTATGGGCTGGTCTGAACTTGTTTATAAATACAACAGTGAAGCGGAAATCAAAGCTTTGTTCTCAGACAAACGGGTTCTGACGCTCGACGAGCTAAATAAGATTAAACGTTAAACAAACACGCGCGTCCCGAGGTAACTTTCCCTGAACTCCTTGGGCGTGCATCCCTTCTTACTTTTAAAAGTGCGGTTAAAGTTCGCCATGTTGTTGAACCCGCATTTGAAGGCAATTTCAGATACCGAATGTGTGGTATCGATCAGCATACGCGATACATGCCCCAGCCTGATCTCGTTCAGGCTGTCTATAAAACTGTAACCTGTCCGTTTTTTGATAAACCGGCTGAACGAAGCTTCGGGCATATTGGCCACTTTCGCCACATCGGCCAGGCTGATCAGTTTATGAAAATTGGCATTCATGTATTCAAAGACTTTTTCTATCCTCCGGCTGTTGAAATTATATTTTTCATTCGTAAAACTCGCGTCAGAGAGGGTCCGGTAATTCTTTGAGTTGGAAAGCGCGTGCAGAATAGAAAGCAGTTCGAGTATAGAGCCGAATCCCCGCTGGTCTACAAGGGCCAGGATGCGCGGCGTGATCTCTTCAACGGTTTCTTTCGAAAACAGAATACCCTGTTTGGCCTGCTCAAACATCTTCCTGATCTGGCTTAGCTGATTTCTGCGCAAAAAACTCTCGTCGATAAAATCTTTATGAAACTGTACCGTAAATTCCCTGATTTCCCGGCTTCGGCAGTTGTGATTAAACCAGCCATGAGGAAGATTTGAGCCGACAAATACAAGCTCATGATTACCGATCTCGTCAATATGGTCACCAACAATTCGTTTTGCCCCCGAGGCATCGAGAATGAGGTTTAGCTCCATTTCTTCATGATTATGAAGCGGAAAATCGAATTCAGATTTAACGCGGGAGAAAATCGTGAAACAGTCGTGAACAGTTAGCGGGGTTATTTCCCGGATCATGCCGTTATACATCGTGCTCATATTTGGTTTAGAAGCTAAAATAGTAGAAATCATGATATCGCGCTAAACACTGTTGCCAACGACTTGAAAAAGACAAGAATTTGTTAAAAAAATATCAATCCGGTTCAGTCCGGTTGTGTGCGCACAGTGTCTAAAGCATTCCTAAAAAAGTGCATGTATTGATCGTACAGGCTACAACCCCAGGAAGTAAACAGGATTTGTACGGAAGATCATTAATTGAGTACACGCTATTCATTGCCGGTGCCAGAATACTACCATCATAGCGAAGAGACGCATCAGCATGAAAAAGCAAGATTAAATATAAGCAAATGTTAAAATACTATTAAGTTATCCGATCCCGGCGCTTCTATCTTTGAATCGAACCAAATCAAGCAACCAAATATTCATTTAAGCAAATCTTATGAACAAAACTTTGTACAAGATACTTACCTGTATCCTGTTTTTAGTTACTGCCGGAGGTCCGCTGTTTGCGCAAACACGCACGGTAAAGGGCCGGGTAACCGACGCGCAGGGTGCCGGCTTGCCGGGTGTTGTAGTTACCCTTAAGGGCGAAAATGTACGCAGCAGTACCGATCCCGATGGCAATTTTTCAATCGCAGTAAACGGAAGCAAAACCCTGGTATTTACTTATATAGGTATGCAGACCCGGGAGGTCAGTGTAGGCATCGCGCAGGCAAGTCTGAACGTTTCCATGCAGGCAGACAACAAAGATCTCGATGATGTGGTGGTGGTAGGTTACGGGGCTGTAAAGAAGAGCGACCTGACAGGGTCGGTGGCCACACTCAAGGGAAGTGAACTTAACCGCACACCGGCGGCATCTGTAGACCAGCTGCTCCAGGGAAAAATTGCAGGGGTGCAGGTTATCACATCGGGCGGACAGCCGGGATCTGGCGCAACAATCCGTATCCGCGGCGCCAGCTCGTTGAACGGATCAAAAGATCCGCTCATGGTTGTAGACGGTCTGCCTTTCGGCGATGCCGGCAACCTGAAACAGATTAACCCGGAAGATATTGAAAGCATTGAGGTACTTAAAGACGCGTCGTCTGCAGCAATCTATGGCTCCCGTGCCGCCAACGGCGTTATCCTGGTCACAACAAAAAAAGGCAAAGCCGGTCAGTCGCGCATTACATTCAGTTCACTCAACACACTTTCTACCCTGTCCAACAAACCAGATCTTTGGCGCGATCCTGTCGATGAGGCTATCTATGCCAACGAAGCTGCGATAAACGGCGGCGCCATTGCAACAGATATTCCCTATATCGGGATCAACCGCCCGTTTGGCGAAGGCAGCAAGACCATCTATTACCCGTCAATCGCAGAGCTGCGCGGACTTGCCGCCGGAAAAGGACCATGGCCATATGATACCGACTGGGTGGACCTGGTTTACCGGAATCCTTTCTCCCAAAGTTATACACTCAGCGCAGACGGCGGCTCGGAGAAAACCAAATATTCGCTGTCAGGAAATTATTATAATGAAGATGGCATAGCGATCAATAATGGGTTTGACAAATATACCGGGCGGCTAAACCTTAGCCAGCAGCTGAACAAAGCAATTACCGTTGGCACAAACATCGTACTTGCCTACACGAACAACACGGGCATGGGCCTTGGCGTAGGCAGAAGCCGGATTTTTCCTGCATACGACGAAAACGGAAACTATTTCAGAATGAGCAGCACTGACTATGGCAATCCGCTGTCCCTGGCCAACCGTGTGCTGAACCGCAGCAAATCTTTCGATCTCTTCGGAACACTATTTGTCGACGCGAAAATTACCGGCTGGCTGCAGTTCAGAAGTCAGCTCAGCTCGAAATATGGCAATGCAATCAACGACCAGTACGATCCCCGCGATGTAACCTTCCGCGGGTTTGAAAACAAAGGTTTCGGCTCGATCGACAACGGAAATTATACCGACCTGCTTAACGAAAACTATTTTACGGCAACGAAGAACTTCGGCGATGATCATCAGTTTACCCTGGTTGCGGGAAATACCATCCAGAAAACGGTAAACCGGTCGAGTTTGCTGATCGGCCGGGAATTCGTAAATGATAACCTTCTGAACGAGAACCTGGAAACTGCGGTAACCAAATCGCTTTCAAACGGCTTAAGCCGCTTCGATCTGAACAGTTTTTATGGCAGGCTGAATTATTCCTTATTTAATAAATACCTTTTTACAGCTACAGCCCGGGCAGACGGCTCGACTAAATTCGGCGCAAATAACAAATGGGCTTTCTTCCCTTCGGGCGCCGTTGCCTGGAAACTGAACGAAGAAGACTTCATTAAATCGATGAAAATTTTCTCTGAGCTGAAACTTCGCGCCAGTTATGGTCTTACCGGAAACCAGGGTATCAGTCCATACCAGACGCTCGACCGTTTTGGTTCATACCGTTACTTTACCGGCGCCGCGTTTCAGACAGGCTTTGGTCCCGGACTGGCCGGCGCCAATGATGAGCAGGGTCGAACCGTGGTAGGCGGTCTGGGAAACAATAGCCTTCGCTGGGAGACCACCCGTTCGTTTGATGCAGGTATAGACATTGGCCTGATGGACCAGCGGTTTACGCTTACAGCAGATTTTTATATCAAAAAGACGAATGATCTGCTTCGCCTGAAAACGATCGCCCCATCGGCCGGTTACGACCAGCAATGGATAAACGACGGAGAGGTAAAAAACACGGGTTTTGAACTTGGTCTGAATGCAGACATTCTGCGCGGCTCAGCCCTGAGCTGGACCATTGGCGGAACCTTTACGCTGAATCGCAATGAAGTGGTAAGCATGGGTGAAAGTAACCGGGTGGAAGTCGGAACGCTTTATGAAGCCGTGCGCCAGCGCATCAGCACCTACACGCTTGGGCAGCCGATGTTCGCCTTTTACGGTTACCGCTCGGCCGGTATTATCCAGACGGTTGAGGAAGGTATTGCTGCCGGTCTGACCGGTTCTGAAGCCCTGCCGGGGGAAATCAAATATATGGATATTTCCGGCCCACAAGGTGTACCCGATGGCATCATAGATGCGAACGACCGGACCATTATTGGTAACCCGAACCCCGATTTCCTGTACAGCATCAACACCAGTCTGCGGTACAAAGGTTTCGACCTGTCTGCACAGCTTTATGGTGTTCAGGGCAACGATGTCTGGGACTTTAACAAAATGACACCAAGCCGCCAGATTCTGCGCTGGACACCAGACAATGCCAGCAACGAGTTTCCCCGGGCCAATGCGAACCGGGGGTACAAGGCTTCAGATTTTTTCCTGACCGACGGTTCTTTTCTTCGCATCCAAAACATTACACTCGGTTACAACTTCAAGCCGGGCCTGGTAAAAGGTCTGAACAGCCTGCGTGCTTATCTCTCTGCAAATAACCTGTACACCTTTACCAAATTTAATCCGGGTTACGATCCGGAGGTTGGTGAAACGGGCATCAACACAGGCGGTTATCCTCGCCCAAGAGCATTTTCACTGGGAATAAATGTCGGATTCTAATAACTACAGTCATGAACATCAAAAAACTCAACTATAAATTTATTCTCATCGGCACCTTGTCTGCAGCATCACTGTTTCCGACGGCTTGCGGCAAGATGGAAGAAAAGCCATACGGACTGACCAATACCGGATCTTTCTATAAGACAGCTGCCGATGCCGAATCAGCAATCATCTATGCCTATTCTGTGCTGCCCGAAGTTGGCTATTATTCGCGCGGCTACTACATTATTACCGAACTGCCTACAGAAAACCTGACGCAAAAAGGAGATGCCGGTGCCGCAAACTTCGAACTCGACGAACTGCGTACCACCCCGAACAATTCTGATCTGGACAACATCTGGACCTATATTTACCGGGGTATTGCACGTGCCAATGCGGTTATCACGAATGTGCCCAACATCAGTTCCATGCCCGAGGCTGCAAGAAATCAGGTTGTTGGCGAAGGCCATTTCCTCCGTGCACTGCATTATTTTAACCTGGTCCGGATGTTTGGCGAAGTTCCCTTACGCCTGGAAACAATATCTGACGTAGCGCAGATTCCCGCCCCAAAAGCCTCGCTGAAAGACATCTTTGACCTGATCCTTGCTGACCTGAACCAAGCCGGACAACTAATCACCGTTCCGCGGATCAGCGAAGGCCGCGCGAATAAGGTAGCAGTAGATGCGCTCCTGGCGAAAGTACACCTGCACCTGGCCTCGTCTAAAGCCACGGGCGCACCCGGTTATGGCTTTGTTCCCGATGCTGAAGCAGCTTACACACAAGCGCGTACCGCCGCTTCCCGGGTAATTTCCGGTCAGACCACTTTCGGTTTTACCGAGCGGCTGCCAGAAATTTTTGATACCGAGGTTTATAAAAAAACTGCCGTGTCTGAGCACATCTTCGACGCGGCAGTAGACCGCACCGGCGAGGTTGAAGGAAATTTCTCGAAACTGCCAAACATGTTTCTCCCAGCCGACCGGCCGATGACCATTCCATACGACGCCAGCGATCCTGCCAGCAGGACCATCAATATAGGCCAGGGCTGGGCACATTTCCGCACAGAAGCTGCCATCTATAATGCCTATGCAACCAACGATAGGCGCAAAACTGAACTCATCGTGTCAAGTTATACAAACGCCGGCACCACCTATAATCTGGATATCACAAGCAGCTCGCGGCCGTTCACAAGAAAGTTCATTGATCCGCTGCGCGTTGGCGATAAAAGCAGCTGCAATTCGCCTGTAATACGTTATTCAGACATTCTCCTGGTGTTTGCCGAAGCTGCCGGCCCGACTACCGAAGGTTATGCAGCAGTAAACCGCATCAGGGCCCGGGCGGGTATTGGCCCGCTCAACCCCGCACTCGGGCTGCAGGCATTTCGCGACGCCATAGTTGAAGAACGGGCGCTTGAGCTGGCTTTCGAAGGCAACCGCCTGTTCGATCTGCGCCGTACAAACAGCATGGAAAAAATTCTGGTGCAGAAATATGGCAAAACCATAACAAGCGGCGCCTACTTCTTCCCTATCCCGCAACGTGAAATTGATACCAACCCTTTAATCAAATAAACTTAACATCATGAAAACAAACGCGATCATGAAAAATATCTGGCTCTGCATCATGCTGATTACAGCCCTGGCCTGTCAGAAAGACCCCTATAAAGACGTCGAGAGTAACGAAAAGTCTATAGAAGCTTTCACGCTTGGCGATGGACTTGTCCAGATCGGTCCCGCTGAAATTAACCGCAGCGCCGGTACCGTTATGGTAAAGGTGCTCATGCAGGGTAATACAGACCTTAGCAAAGTTCGTCCGAGTATTCAGAGTTCCTACAAAGCCAGTATCAGTCCGGCATCGGGTGAGACGATCAACTTTAGCGGCAACGGCAACAAGACAAAATACACAGTAACTGCCGAAAGCGGCGAAACACGCGAATGGACGGTAGAACTGGTCCCGTTTACAGAAAGTATCCTGGGCACCTACGCCGTAACAGACCTGGTGGTATATGGCGGTACCGGGCCGGAGTACGGTGGCGCAGCTGTGCTAAAAATGACCGACAAACCCTGGATCTGGCCGGCGGCCGATGGTCCCGCGGCTGAACTCGACAACCAGCTTGTATTTACCTTCGGCGGCGTAACTGCTGAAGGCAACACTTTCGGAAACATCAGCAACAATGCCGGTGCCGACGGTAAATATGCCAATTTCCTGTTTACCGGCACGCCGCAGACAGACGTAAACAGCTTTTACAGGACCATACCAAAAGGCGAAGGCAAGTGGAGCCGCAATTATGTAAACAATACCATCACCTTTACGTTTGCAGACGGAAAAACCGCTACGGGCAAATTTATCGGTGCAGGCACCATCGACCTGGGTAACAACGCGAAAAAAACGGTTGCCAGCCAGTCATTTGAGTTTACGCTGAACGGCAACGATGACTGGGGAAATATCTACAGCGACCTCGACAAGTTTGTAAAGAAACCCAGACGTTTCTGGATCGATGTAAGGAAAAACTAAGACGCAACTTATCATTAACTATCAGCTTCGGGTGTTCCGGCACCAGCCGGAACCGCCTGACTTATAATCGAAAAACTATGAAGCGTATACTGCTTTTCCTGCTTTGTGTTGCGACAGGCCTTTCGGCCTGTAAAAAACCGGCCGGAGACAATCAGGAGAAAAAAGAACCCGATCCGGTCACACCGAACACACCATTCAAGACCCTAAACTACCTGTACAGCATTTCAGGAAACAAAACACTATCAGGAATGCACAACCGGGAACCGAATAGTACGCCCGCGCGGTTTACCGAACAGATGAAGTCGGTTACCGGAAAATATCCGGCGCTTTGGAGCGGTGATTTTCTGTTTCAGCAGGATAACATCAGCAACCGCCAGATCATGATCAGCGAAGCGCTCAACCAATGGAAAAAGGGTGCCGTGATTAATATTATGTGGCATGCCTGTAATCCTGCCAAGTCTCAGCCTTGTGAATGGGACAACGGTCAGGGGGTAATGAGCGCACTTTCTGACAAGGAATGGAACGATTTGCTAACGGAAGGAACAGCCATCAACACAAAATGGAAGTCTATGATGGACGAAGTGAGCGGGTATCTGAAATTTCTTAAAGACCAGGGCGTTGAGGTTCTCTGGCGTCCGCTGCATGAAATGAACCAGGGTAAATTCTGGTGGGGTGGCCGGCCCAGCGCAAACGGCACGCGAAAGCTCTGGCAATACACACACAATTACATGAAAAATGTTAAAGGTTTAAGCAACCTGATCTGGGTGTGGGATATGCAGGACTTCCCTACCCTGTCCTCTGATCTGACAAACTATAATCCTGGTAAAGAATACTGGGATGTAGCTGCGCTTGATTTTTATGATGGCAGCGGATTCACGCTTGCAAAATACCAGGCTATGCTTCGTATCGCCGAAGGCAAACCTATAGCGATCGGCGAATGTGATAAGCTGCCAACAGCCCAGCAATTACTGGAGCAGCCAAAATGGACATTTTTTATGGGCTGGTCTGAGCTTGTATTTCAGCAAAACAGCAGCGAACAACTTAGTGCGCTCCACAGCGCTTCGCGCGTGATCACGCTCGATAAAATGCCAGGCTGGTAAACGCGCAAAAATGAAGACCTTCGTCGAATACAAGACCACTTTCAGTAACGCATGAAACAAGCACTCTCCTTAAAAGAAAAGATCGGCTACGGCTTCGGCGACTTCGCCTCATCCATGTTTTGGAAACTATTTTCCGTATACCTTTTATATTATTATACCGATGTTTTCGGTATTGCGGCCGGCGTGGTAGGAACAATGTTCCTGATTACCCGGATCTGGGACACCGCACTTGACCCGCTCATCGGTGTGCTCTCCGACCGCACCCAGACCCGCTGGGGTAAATTTCGCCCCTACCTGCTTTGGGTAGCTGTTCCATTCGGATTGATCGGTGTACTTACCTTCACCGCTCCCGAATTCAGCAGCACGGGAAAGATCATCTATGCATATGTAACCTACACGCTGATGATGATGATCTATTCTGCTATCAACGTACCTTATGCCTCGCTGATGGGTGTGATGAGCGCTGACACCCGCGAGCGCACCGCCCTGTCGACCTTCCGCTTCGTATTCGCCTTCGCCGGAAGCATCCTCGTCCTGGGAAGCGCCGAGTCGCTGGTCGAATGGTTCAGCGACGGTAAAACCGATCAGCAGGCACTGAAAACAGGCTGGCAGGCAAGCATAGCTGTTTATGCCCTGATCGCAGTGGTACTGTTTTACCTCACTTTTGCCTGGACACGCGAGCGGATAACCGATCTGCCGGCACAGAAAAGCAACCTTAGCGCTGACCTGAAAGATCTGGCCCGCAACAAGCCATGGTTCATTTTACTGGGCGCAGGCGTATGTACACTGATATTTAACTCCCTTCGCGACGGTTCCGCCGTTTATTATTTCAAATACTATTTCGGCGGCAACAGCCAGGGCATCGCCCTTTTAGGCATGCAGTTCAGTTACAGCACGCTGTACCTGGTTCTTGGACAAGCCGCAAATATTGTGGGTGTTGTGCTTGCTAAACTAGTGTCGGACCGGACAGGAAAGAAAAATACGTTTATCGGAGCCATGCTTCTTGCTACCGCATTAAGCATCGTGTTCTACCTCTGCTCGCCTCAGGATGTCTTCCTGGTTTTTGCGCTGCAGATTCTGATCAGCATTTGTGCCGGCAGCATCTTCCCCCTACTGTGGTCGATGTATGCGGACATTGCCGATTATTCGGAATGGAAAACCGGTCGCCGGGCAACAGGGCTGATCTTTTCTTCCTCTTCAATGTCGCAAAAACTTGGCTGGACGCTAGGCGGCGCACTGACCGGCTGGATTCTCGCATCGTACGGTTTCCAGGCGAACGCCGTCCAGAATGAAGCCGCACAAACCGGCATCAGGTACATGATGAGTCTCATCCCCGCCGCCGGCTCGCTGTTATCGGTTGGCATCATCCTGTTTTACAAACTAAGTGACACCTATATGATTGACCTCTCAAAAGAACTTTCGCGCCGCCGGGAAGCCCGTGGCGAACCCCGAAATTGAACTACACATTTCATCCAATAAATATGAACACCTATTTTCAAGAAAGATCAGACAAACTGAAATCGCAATACGAAGCGTATCTGAGGCGGCCAAATCAGCGCGAGGAACTGGGGAACGGACTCTTTTTCCGCTATCAAAACCCCGTCCTGACGGCAGCACATGTGCCGCTGAACTGGAAGTATGACTTCAATGAGGAAGCCAATCCCTGGTTGATGGAGCGGATTGGCATAAACGCGGTTTTTAATGCCGGTGCGATCCTTTTCGAGGGCCGTTATATCCTCGTTGCCCGCGTGGAGGGCTCAGACCGGAAGTCTTTTTTCGCAGTGGCAGAAAGTGCCAACGGAATTGATGGCTTCAGATTCTGGGAACAGCCGGTTACGCTTGCTGAAAATGATGAACCCGACACCAACGTATATGACATGCGCCTTGTGCAGCATGAAGACGGCTGGATTTACGGCCTTTTCTGCACAGAAAGGCGTGACCCTGAAGCGCCCGAAGGCGACCAGACCGCTGCCATTGCCCAGTGTGGCATTGTACGTACGCGCGACCTTAAAACCTGGGAGCGCCTGCCCGACCTGGAAACACCTTCACCGCAGCAGCGTAACGTAGTGCTTCATCCTGAGTTTGTCGACGGGAAGTATGCGCTGTACACCCGTCCGCAGGATGGTTTCATCGAGGCAGGTAACGGCGGCGGCATCGGCTTCGGCCTGGCCGAAAGCATGAACCCGGCTGTCGTGAGCAAAGAAGTCATTCTTGACCGGAAGGTATACCATACCATTTACGAGGCCAAAAATGGCCTTGGTCCGGCACCGCTTAAAACGGATAAGGGCTGGCTTCACCTGGCGCATGGCGTAAGAAACACGGCCGCGGGACTGCGCTACACACTTTACCTGTTTATGACTGCTCTAGACGACCTGACCCGGATTATTCATAAACCCGCAGGTTATTTTATCGCACCGGAAGGTGAAGAACGGATCGGTGATGTTTCTAACGTGGTTTTTTCAAACGGCTGGATTCAGGATGGTGACCGCGTGCTGGTCTATTATGCATCGTCAGACACACGTATGCATGTAGCCGAAACCAGCGTACAGCAACTTATTGATTATGTGATCAATACACCCGAAGACGGGTTGAGCTCAGCGGCATCTGTAAGAGCTATCAACAACCTGATCGGTGCCAATAGCGTAGCCGTATCCTAAATAAAACCGGCTCATGCAATATGCATGAGCCGGTTACTTTTAAGCTTAAAGTCTGTTAAGTAATTCGAGGCAAGCCCTGCTGTTATGATAAGGGCACTTCCAGAAACCCGCTTTGTCTTCTCCCGGCATAAGTTCTCCGTTCCCCTTCCGCCCCCAATACCACTCCCCGTTTGTCCGGTCAATGATCGCCTTAGCGGTATAATCCCACAACCCCGCGGTGACGCTGTAAAAGCGCGAATCCCCGCTTAGCTGTGCCGCTGTCAGAAACCCAACCATCGCTTCAGCCTGTACCCACCAGTGGCGCTCGTTATTCATGTGTTTCGAGTCAGCATCATATTCATAAATCATAGCGCCGTCAGCCGCAATTCCTTCCAGCGAGGCATCCGCCAGTTCAAGCGCCAGTGTTTGAACACGGGTCAGCAAATGTGCATCGCCCAAAACCTGAGCGGCTTCAAGCAGCAGCCAGCTGGCCTCGATATCATGACCAAACGATACGATATTCAATTTGCTTTCCCACTTTTCATTCATAAAAAGCCGCAGGTGGCGCCTTTGGTGATCGTATATCTGATCGGCAAATACATCGAGCAATGACCTCAGGCTGTTTTTCAATGTTGCATCCGGCCATACCTGGTAGAGCAGTGTATAGGCTTCAAGAATATGCAGGTGCGTATTCATTGTTTTCTTTTCGTTGGCATCTTTCTCGCTAAGCCGTAAGTCAGCAAGTTCAGTCCATTCGCGTGAAAATGCTTCAAGATAACCGCCAAGCCCACGGTCGACGCTGTATTGTTCAATACACCTGAACAGATCAATTGCGAGCTGCAGGTCTTTTTGGCGGGAGGCAATCCGGTAAAACGCCGAGAGCCCATAGATGGCAAACGCTTGCGCGTAAATCTGCTTCTTTGTGTCCAGTGGCTGTCCGTTAGCGGTCACAGACCAATATACGCCCCCGGCTTCCAGATCAGTGAAATGATCATGCATATAATCGGCCGCGCGTTGTGCCAGCTCAAAATCTTGCCTGCTCCGGGTGTAATTCCAACACGCCGAAAAAGTCCATAGAATTCTTGCGTTCAGCACCACACCCTTAGCCGCAGCCGTGTCAACACGTTCGTTTTCATCGATCCTGCCGAAAAAGCCGCCCGCCGGATCTACCATCTTCGTTCTCCAATAGTTCAGAATAGCCTGCAGCTCCTTATCGACATTAGCTTTTGAGAGTTCCATCATAACATATTCCAGGCTCCGTATGCAAACCCGGTCTCCAAAGATATTTTGATCGGCCAGCCATCACTAATGTTTTTTTAACAATAAGCAGTGAAAAAGGTCCACGGATTAACGTTAAGGATCCGTGAACTATAAAGGTGCTAAGGATATACCAGTGCCGGGTAAGCCGTGTAAAACGCGTTCGTTCCGGCAGCAATGCCATTAAAAGAACCGTATCCATCGTTCTCCCATGGATTTTTCCAGGCACATACACCTGCATACCCGTTCCAGTATGATTGTTTATAATAATTTTCCATAGTGATATTATAATTGCCACTGTTGTTTGGCGTCGAGCTGCTTACATTACCGCCATAAGTTTCGCCGATCAATGCAGGTTTATTGCCGTTGTCCAGCCAGTAACCAATAGAAGTTGCAAAGGGGCCACTGCTGCTCTGCCAGGCATACCAGTGCGGAGACCAGAAGTCAAGATAGGCTTGCGAATCGTTAAACTGTGCCTGTAACGATGCATTGCTGTAATTATTCCCGGTATACCGGTTATCGCCCGTGTAGGTATTATAGCCAATGTACCGGTCGCTATTAAAACAAATCCACATAGACCCTACGGTTACTGGCTTTGTAGAGTTTTTATGGATGGCAGCCGCACACATGGCCAGGAACCTGATCACCTTATTGCGGTCCAGCCTGCCGCAATCGGCATCGCGCCAGATATGTTCGGGCTCATTGCATAAATCGTAGCCCATTATATTAGGAACTGAATTATAGCGCTTTACGATCGGGATCAGAAAATTATTAATATAGGAATTTGTTTTATTGATGTCTGTGATGATGTTCCTGAACTGGACGGCTTTGCTGCCTTTCGCCATATCAAAAGACCAGAAAGTGGGCATGATATAAATGTTCCAGTCCTTGGCTTTCTGAACCAGTCCGTCCATATCTGAAAGGAAACGGCTGCTCGGACTTAAAGTATAACCATTGCCGTCTATGCCGGGGCTATAGGCACCAGAGCCATGAATCCATATCCTGGCCAGGTTAATCCGGTTCTGATTGTAGCGCGCGAATTCCGCATTCCACCAGTTTGGATCATAATTGCGATCAAGAAAGTCAAGGCTGTAATCATTTTGTTTCTGCCAGGCGGTGTTGATGCCGTTGAAAAAGATCTGTTTGCCGTTTACATAAAATTTATTACCTGAAATGCTCACCGACCCAACGGCATTTATGCGGGCCACAGGGGACTGTTTAGCCGGGCTCCCCGCGTTTTCTCCTGCTGTATGCTCCGTTTTTTTACATGCAGCGTAACATACCAGCAATGCCAGCAGCACCGGCAGATGTCTCATTGTTTTCATGGGTTTAAGATTTGGTTAGTGTTTACGCACCAAAAATACCCTGTTAACAATTTGACAATTAATACTTTATTCACAATTAATGGTAGAAATTGGTATACCTTAGGATGAAAGGAACCCTGTTACCTGAGCGGTCAGGCTTCATGGTCGTTGGTAAAGTGCCTGCGTTGTTTTTCCCTGTCGAATTTCCCGGCGTTATATTCTGCCGATCCGCTGCGCGGGATGGAAAGGCTTTGCCAGGAGCCTGCGAACATTTTTGCCAGCAAGACGATCTGCCCAACGTGGTAGGGATAATGTGATAATTGCCTGTTCAGCGCTTCCAAAACGGTATGCCCTTCGTTACGGATATAAACGATCTCTGCGAGCTGCTCTTCGTGAAGGGCTGAGAGGGTACCGAAGAGGACCTGCCAACCTTCTTCCCAGGCTGTCAGAACCTCGGTCCGGCTGTGTAACACTGCCTCGAACTCGCGATCGCGGTTGCGCCATTCCTTTTCACCGTCTGAACCCAGAAAGTCGGTAAATCTCGACTTCATGTTGCCTGCCATATGCTGCACAATGATGGCAATACTGTTGCTCTCTGCGCCGGGCTGTGCAAACAGTTGTTCGTCATTTACCTGCTGCATGGCGCGGTCGCCGAGCGACTTATAATACATAAACTGTTTTTGAACACTTGTGAGGTAGTTTTCTTTCATAGGTAACGTCAGATCGCTAAAAGGAATGGCCAAATGTATAAATTTGGTGGTAAAACCTTACAAATCTTAACATCGACCCATGGCCGCCTATTTGCGCGACTTTTACTGTTTTCTCAGCGAGCACAATTCATCATCCGGTTTGCCGGCAAATCCGGCCAGGAATGCTTTATTTATTGGTAAGTCCCTCTTGTTTATGCTGGCCGTGAACTTCGTCTGTGCAGGGATCCAGGTTCTGCTGGTCAGGTATGGCATCATTGACGATGTTATTGCCGGCCGGCGACTGCCGGATTATCTGCGCGGAATGTCGCAGGCGGGACTATTTTTCGAGTTCGTCCTGCTCGGACCACTCATTGAGGAGCTTGCCTTCAGAGGGATTCTTCAGAGGAACAGCCGGTGGTTCAGGGCTGCGCTGGTTGCGGTCACGTACCTGACTGTATGCAGGCTATGCGGCTGGAATTTTTATCTGATGTCGTTGCATACGGCGCTTGCGCTGACCGGTTCAATGCTGGTTCTGGCCCTGCCTGCCAGGCCGTTCCGGAAGCTGCACGCCGCGCTCAGCACACATCCCGCCCAGCGCGCGCTATCCTGGATAAGTGCTGCGTGTTTTGCACTATGGCATTATTTCAACTTCAATTTCGGGTCTGCCGCTGAACTTACAATTGGAATAACCTTGCTGCCATTTTTCATCAACGGTCTCATACTAAACTGGACTGCGTTACGGCTTGGTTTGTTGTGGAGCTGCCTGCTGCATATATGCAATAACCTCTGGCCATTCGTATTCTGGATGAGCTTCCGCTGAAGAGTGGCCGGTCAAACCTTAACATCCCGCATTATCAGATTCGCAAGGTATAAAACATGAACCGCTGGCAGTTGTTATGATAAAAAGCCGCATGCATGAGACTACGCCAATTCCTGACGCCTCTTTTTCTTCTGATCGCCATTCTGGTTTTACATTCCTGCAAGTCCAGGATGCCCGGTTTGTTTACCGGCCGCTCGCCCCACGATAAATACACCAGTATGCTGCAGCATGCAGGGCTGGATCGCACAGCTATAGGTACGCAATGGTTGCAAGCAGCAGAAAAAAGCCTGCGTGCACCACTTACAATTGAGGTGCCTTTCAGAGAAAGCGGGTATTTCCCGGCCGACCGTGTAACTGCTGCATCATACCGTTTTTCGGTCGTCCAGGGCCAGAAGCTGAGTATACGCATTACAAAAAAGGCCGCTGCTGACTTCCGGATCTACGCTGATCTGTGGCAGATCCGCTCAGGAAAGGAACCAAAGTTACTGGCATTTGCAGATACACTTAACAATCCGTTTGAGTTTGAAGCCGACGAATCAGAGACATACCTGTTACGACTGCAGCCGGAACTTCTCCGGGGCGGCTCATATACGGTAGAGATCGGAACCGGCCCTTCGCTCGGGTTCCCTGTTAAGGGAGCCGGACGAAAAAATATCGGCAGCCTGTTTGGCGTTGGCCGTGATGGGAATACCCGCAGGCACGAGGGAGTTGACATCTTTGCGGCCTTCCGCACGCCGGCCATATCGGCATCCCACGGCACAGTGGTACGGGTCAACGAAAACAATCTCGGGGGTCGGGTAGTCTGGATGAGACCCGAAGGCAAGGACTACACACTTTATTACGCGCATCTCGATAAGCAGATCGCCACACCCGGGCAAATTGTAAAACCCGGAGACACGCTGGGCCTGGTGGGCAATACCGGGAATGCGCGCACTACGCCGCCTCACCTCCACTTTGGTATTTACACCAGCGGCGGCGCTGTCGATCCGCTGCCCTTCATCAATCCCACCGTACCTGAGGTGCCTGCTGTGCGCGCCACGCTGGCGTCTCTAAATGCCAGTGTTCGCCTCAGGCAGGCCATAACCACGCGGGTAACCGCCCCATCGGGAACCGATTCATTGATGACCCTGGCCCCCGGTACGCTAATGCGTGCAGAAGGAGCAAACGGCGATCAATACCGTGTTTCATTTCCTGACGGAACCTTAGCCCATGTTCCTGCAGCAAGGGTTTTACCGGCCACCGCAGCGTTACGCACATTTAAGACGGGACAGACCGCCATTGATGTTTTCGATGGGCCTGCTGCAAATGCTGCAGTACGGTTCCGGCTTCAGCCCGGCGAACGCGCTGATATAAAAGGCAGCTTTAAAGGCTACGCGCTGATTGCTAATTCGAAGAACGAGACCGGCTGGATTGCCGAGGCGACGGCCCGTTAAATCGAAACGCATATGCTGATGCATTCAATAAAAGGGCCCGGAGAAAATGATTTCTTCGGGCCCGGTTTTACACACCATTGCCTGGTACAGGCCGACGGCGTCATCCTGATCTTCTCCAGACAGATGCACACGCGTCCCTTATCAGAACAAACGATGGTTTCCGGCGCCCCGGGCCGGTATGCCGCTGGTTATCTTACCGGCGGGTTATTCTGATCATTATTTTGCAGCAGCGCTTTGTATTCTTCCAGAAGCTGGATGTATTTTTCCATCCAGTAATAAATGGCATCAGGACGGCCATTTTCTTCTGTTGATGCGGGTGACGTATGTTTTACATGTTTATTCAGGGCCTGAATACTTTGTTCGTCAGCAAAATCTTTTGAAAAGTCGTGCTGAATCATGCGACCAATGGTGTGAACAAGTTCGGCGCTCAGCTTTCGCTGCTGAAACCAGTTGTACATTGTCCGTCTGTTGACGTTCAATTTCCTCGAAAGTTCGCTGATGTTGACGTTTTGACGACGCACAGCTAATTCCACTATTTCTCCGGCGTTATGGACCATAGCTTCTTTAATTGGTACAGAATAATTTTAGGTAGAATCCCCGTAGCCGCCTCCCTATCAATAAATTAGCGGCTACTTCTATAAAAGTACCGCCTATTTAAACCCCGGTGAACCTTCTGACGCTCAAAAAATAGCTGTTCGTACTCAAATCAGGAGTCTACATGCTCGGTTGCACAAATTATTGACCCTACAGGGCGCCCGGTATGGTCTGTCCAGGGCTTAACGCTTAGCGAAAGCAAATGCTGGCGCCCGTATTTGTCTTTTAACAAGGTTTTCTGCGGCAGATAAGGCTGGCGGTCATCGCGCAGGCCAGGCCAGGGAACGTTCCCTTCCGGGAAGAATTCGAAAAAGCTTTTGCCGGTCACATCGCGGTGATCCGGATGGAAATCGCTGATCCATTTTTCTGATGCCATCAGAAAGTGCCGGTCCACGTCCAGTATCGCCAGCGCAACCGGGGCCTGAACAAGCAGTACCTCATGCTCGTCAGCCAGATCGGGCTTGGGGTCCGTTTTAACTGTTTCGGACATTTTTTTTTCAAGGTACCGGCGGTAACGCGAATTAAAATTTGTGGGGTTTGAAAAGCCAAGCATCAGCGCCATTGTCTTTTTTGAACAGCCGGTTTCCTTCATGTGGCGTTCGGCAAATTCCATCTGCAGGTCGCGGTAATACTCGTGCGGACTCGTATGAAATACGAGTCTGAAATCGCGCATCAGCTTAGACGATGATATCAGGTGTGCTTTTGCGATCTCTTTGATCGTTGGAAACTCAGATAAAATATGATCCTGCAGGTAGCGGCTAACCCGCAGCATACACTCACGTGTTCCCTGCACAGGGCCAAATTTCGACTGTTCGGCAGCAGGCACATACCTCATGTATCCATCTGCCTGCTCCTCAGATTCAGTAAGACAGAGAAAAAAGCCTGATATTTCCTGCTCGCCCGAGTCAGGGAAATAACTGGCTTCGGCAATGATTGTTTTCCCGCTTCCAACTTCCATTTCCAGAAGCTGCGTTTCCTTATAACCCTCCATTACCGATTCGATAGCGATGGCATGCTGTTCAAATCCCGCCCCGAGCAGGGTTTTCAAAGTCGTTTTCCCGACAGCGTTATCAGGCGTCTCGCCAAACCAGTAAGACAGGCCGGCATTGGCAAAACGGCAAACCAGATCTTTATCCCAGTAAGAAAGAAGCGCATGGCGAGGCCTGTCTCTCAGGCCAGGCTGTAACCGTGGCAAGTCTGGCTTCATAGCTGAACCGGGCTACAGTACGCAGACCACGCATTGTTATCCAGGTTGAAGGGAACGGCGTGCCTGCGCTGCCGGGAGTTCGTTGTCAGATTAATGTTCATCATTCACTAAGGGATTATGTTGTGATAAAAACGATGTATAGGTTTCCAGCAGCCTGATGTACTTATCCCGCCAGTATTGTGGAGAGTTTGAGGTACTATCAGCATGCCCTTTAATTCCCGGCCCCTCCTCTGCGCTCCGCGCAGCGTGAAAGCCATTGTATTTTTCGGGAAAATCGTTTGCAAAATCATAACTGATACTCTGACCAATGCGATGAATCAGTTCTACATTCAGCTGTTTTTGTTTAAACCAGTTGTAAATCGACTTCCTGCTAACATGAAGCCTTCTTGATAATTCGCTTATACTGATCTGGTCGCGCCTGATCACAAGCTCTACAGTTTCTCCGTCGTGCATATCGTGTTGCTTAAGTTTAATATTCAGGTTCACTTTGAAAAGCAACATCCAGTGAATTGAACACTGAGTTGTTGCTTTTGTATTCAGGGATCATCTCTTTCATCTTTCGAACGGTTTCCATTGCGTTCTGGTTTAAATTGATGTAAAGTAGTTCTTCAATCTCCCTGCTGATCTGTCCATATTGCAGTGGGGCAACATCTGAGATCATAATTTTTTCATGTCGCGTAACCTGGGTACTTTCATACCTGTTCAGCAGCTCCTCATATAGCTTTTCGCCCGGCCGAAGCCCGGTAAATACAATATCAATATCTTTATATGGTGCACGACCGGACAGCTTGATCATGCTGACGGCCAGATCAACAATTTTGATCGGTTCTCCCATATCAAATATAAATATCTCTCCCCCATTGCCCATAGATGCCGCTTCGAGTACAAGCTGGACCGCTTCGGGGATCGTCATAAAATAACGCGTTATATCCGGGTGTGTTATCGTTACAGGGCCGCCTGCATCAATCTGAGACTTGAAAAGAGGCACCACAGAGCCGTTTGAACCCAGAACATTGCCAAATCTGGTTGTAATAAAACACGTATCTGACCCCAGGTTTTCACGTGATTTCTGCAATGATTGTATATACATCTCTGCAATACGTTTTGAAGCACCCATAACATTGGTAGGATTCACCGCTTTGTCTGTAGAGATCATGACAAACTTCTTCACGTTAAAACTGACCGACAAGTCTGCAAGATTCCTGGTACCCCAGACATTGGTCAGTACAGCCTCTTCCGGGTTATTCTCCATCATGGGCACATGTTTTAACGCTGCCGCGTGAAATACAATCTCGGGCCAGCACGATGCAAACAGACGTTTCATTCGTTTCTGATCCTGGATATTTGCCATATAATACATGCAATTGCTGTCGGGAAACCGTGCTTCCAATTCCAGCTGCATATGATGCAAAGGCGTCTCCGCCTGATCACAGAGAATAACCAGATCGGGTTTACAGCGCAATACCTGCCGCACAATTTCAGATCCTATAGAACCGGCCGCCCCCGTTACCAGTACCCGTTTACCTGTCAGCCCTGTAAAAATCTGCTCCCGGTCAAACTTAATGGGATCACGCTGCAGCAGGTCTTCGATCTTCATTTCAGGAAGATCTCCGATGCGAAGTTCGCCGTCAAGCCACTCTGAGGGTGCCGTTACAGAAATGACCCCGATGCCTTCTTCAAGACACATTTGGGCCGCAGCTTTGCGGGCTTCGGGATCAGGACAGGCGGCAGAAACGATCATTTTGTCTACCTGTTGATTCCGCTTCAGGGCAGGGATATCGCTGGTGCGGTATACATTTTTCTGTTCAATGTGCATGCGTGCACGGGCCGGGCGGTCATCTATAAAACCAACAATGCGAACGCCCGGGTCCTGTCCCAGGTCGAGCCCGTGTTTTATCAACACTGCATTCCGGTCTGTACCATAGATCAATACGGATTCTTTTCTGGTGTCTCTGGCATCATTCAGGGATGAGAACAATACCTTTATAAACATGCGCATCACCATGAGCAGCGTAGCAGATATAAAGAAATTCAGCACAATCATGCTGTAAAACCATTTCCAGCTGAGGCCGAAGTAAGGCATAAGAACCAGCCATCCCGAAAGGGAAAAAAGCAGTCCGCCTGCCAGAACGGTTTTAAACACCTTGAATACATCTGTCATATTTGAATGACGAATCATCCCGGTGTGCATGCGCATCACAACAAACAACGGCGCTGCAAGGGCATGATAGGTTAGTACACAGGCGAAAATATCCAGAACGGGTCTCCGGTCCAGACTCAGCTCCTGGATAATCAGGACCGAAGTCATCATGGACAGGAATACAATTACCTGATCTATAACCAGGATAAGCCACCTGGAATGAAACGACTTATTAAATAAAAGCTTTTTCATAGTGAGACTAGTTGTGAGACAGTTCAAGCGACTTGTAGCGATAAAGCGGAAAGAAATCAATACCGGCTTCCGGATCAAGTTCCTGGCTGGCCAGAAGTTCGGCATATCGCGCCACGTTGGCAATGTAACGCCAGGTCGTAAAGGCGAAGAATGTGTGCGAAAAGCCGGTCTTCCACCTGAAAAGATTATCCCTTTTAAAGCCGAAGCCGCCGCCCAGGTTATAATACCTCATGCCCAGCTCCCTGCCAATTACGCTGACATGGTCTACCATCAGTTTAGCCGGCGAGTCTGCCAGATAGGCATCAGCGGTGGCAATGAGGTGGGCCTGCATGATATGATTTGTCAGCACAATGATGGTTCCGCAGACAGGTTGATTGAACTCATTATAAACAAAGAGAATCATCGCCTTGAAATTGGATGAGTTCAGCAGGGCATTGAAGTGCGTTTCTGAAAAGAAGTATTTTTCATCAGCCTGAACGCGATGCATATTTTCGGTGTATAACTGATGAAAGGTATATACTGCTTCAGGACCGGATGCCTCCCTGACCGTAAACCCGCGTCCCTGCAGTTTTTTAATATTGGCCCTGATCTGCGGCTGATAACGGGCGCGTTGCTCCTCAATAGGAATCTGGAGATCTATTGCCACAACATCACCATTGTTATGCATACCGCCGAGGCTGTCAAAAACGCGCGACTGATGATAAAAGGGATGCATCCTCAGGAAAACCGAGATGATGCGCTGCTCTTCAAAAAAATCCTGGAAGGCGCTGCAGAAACGGGCTGAAAATTCATGTGTCAGAATGTGGAAGGGACGGTTAGAAACTGGTCCGGTGTAACCGTAAACAGAAGAAAGGTCAAACTGATCTGTGCCCGGAATGCGTCTTTTGACAACAGGTACGGCGATATAGACCTCGCCTTCCTGGTAGACAAACAACAGGCTTTCGCCCGATGCTTCCAGGCAATGGTAATCATGCGTATGATAAAAATCATAGTTGTGTGACCTTTGAACATAGTCATTCCAGGCCGTCCGGTTTTCCAGCGGAATCGTTCTTTTCATATGATATCTTTAAGAAATAGTGTAGGTGTTCCTTTGGGCCTGCATGCGGATGAAAGGCGCAGCATAACCACTTTTCACAAAGCCCTGCGACTCATAAATTCTCCGGGCGGCCAGGTTCAGTTCGTGTACGTCGAGTGTTACCAGGTGCAGGTTCATATCAGCAAATGCGATTTCCATCATGAGGGCAGTGGCGCGCTTCCCCAGCCCCCTTCCATGGCAGGCCTTGTCGCCGATAAACATGTGAAATTCGGCACGGTTCCGGCCAATATTGATGAGCTGTACATTTCCGATGTAACGGTCGTCATCGAGCAGACAGATCGCAAACCGAACCTGATCCGTACGTATCGAAACATTTGCATACCAGCTGCGCTCCATAGCCAGGGTGATGGGGTGCTGCGGCCTGAAACGGGTGTATGTCCAGATTTCAGGTACGTTTCGCCACCGGTACGAGAGTTCCATATCGGCGAATTGCAGCGGACGGAGGTAAATTTCGACTTTCATAGCAGATTTTTGAGAACATTGATGATACGCTTCATATCTAAATGGCTGTAGCGGTGGTCTATTGGCAGCGGGATGAGGTGTGAGGTAAGGTAATACTCATACATCTGTTTCGTTGTCCAACTGTAGACGTTCGGCCAGTATGTAGCCACGTATATGCGTTTTGCCAGAAGTTTTTCGCGCAGGGATGTTGAGGGGTGGGAAAAAGGGTAAACCATGGGCGCATTTACGTTCGATGCATCGAAAGAATAGTCGTTATGGTTAACCAGAAAATCATGCAGATACATAAAATTTGAATTCCTTCTGTAACGGCAGGCCTTGTAATCAATACCCTCCAGTATGGCATGTGTCAGTGCAGACATTTTGCGTATCGGATTTTGTTGCAGCACATCATTGTTAGCCACATAATCCTGATACCCCTGCTCTATTCCCAAATCAATGCTCTTGATTAAGTGAGAAAAACGATTCACTGAGACATCGCGCTCAAGTTTTAGTCTTGCAGGGCTTGCCAGATGCAGATAAGCACCGTCTGGCACGCCGAAAAATTTACGACAGGAATAAAATGTATCTGTATCCTGAACCGGCTCAGAAAAGAAAGCCTGTGAGTTATCGACGATCAGGTTTTTAAATTTCCTGCGCAGGCCTGTAATGGCTTCCTGTTTTAGTCCGAAATAATTGGTGTAGAGCAGACATTCCGTTTCGCCGAGCTCAAAGTCAAGCACGGGTTCCATGTGCTCGTTGATGGTATAGTACCGGTACTGGATATCCAGTTTGCGGACAGGTTCCATAATGACCTCACAGGTAAAATAAGGCAGATAAATGAGCGTATAGCCGCGGATTTTCAGAATATATTCAAGCGCATTTCTTCCCGTATTGAGCCGGATCATAGCTGGATAGTATTCTGAATCCCGGGACAGCTGCAGTTCAAGATAACCGCCGATGGATTTCATTTTTCCCGGCGCGGACTGGCGAATGTCGAACTTAGTTTTGGAGCTTTTTGTCATGGGTATTTTTTTTCAGCATACATAGGTTATGGCAGCCTGATTCGCATAGGCGCAAAAGGCAGATGGGAAGATTTGTTTATAGATTTGAGATGTGAGATATGAGTATTGAGACAGCGCGCCGAACCCCTCAGACGGCAGCTGTTCTTAGATATGAGATTTGAGATATGAGATATGAGAGTGCGCGCCTGGGCGGTCAGCTGCCGTATTTAGCAGCCGTGGCCGTCCTGGCCGCCGGATTCTTTGCAGGCTTTAGGCGGATGCCAATGGCAGAATGTCCATAATGCGCAGCATATCTACATTGACCTTATTGACATCGAATTTTTCCTTCACAAAGTTTTTGCCGCGTAAGCCAAAATCGATTATATCCTGGGGGCAGCGTAAAAAATGTTCCATTTTTTCGGCGAGATCTGCTGCATTTCTCACCTGGGCGAGCAGGCCGTTTCGCCGTTCAAGGTTGGGATGGATTGTTTCCCGGCAACCCACCGAATCGCAGGTAATAATAGCCCGTCCCATCGCCATAGCTTCGAGCAGGCTCCGGGGCACCCCTTCTCCATAATATGATGGCAGGACGACAACCGAAGCCGCACTGACAAAAGGCCGGACATCCTGAACAAGACCATGGTAGTCAACAATGTCTCCCGCAGCGATCTGCATATATAGTTCCCGGCTGATGGAGTCGATATTATCTTCAAAAGCACCGATGAGGGTAAAGCTGGCTTCCGGATACTTTCGTTTGATCAGTTTGGCAGCTTCAAAAAATTCCAGGATGCCTTTGGCGTTGATCAGGCGTGAAACCATCAGGAAATTAAACTGCGTCATATCGGGAGGGGTATAGGCATACGAATCGAGGTCGACACCCGAACCGTTTACAACGTAGGCATTGGCCTTACTTTTCAGAATGCCAAACCGCCTGAGGGTACCGTAGTCATCCTGGTTCTGCAGGATGAGGTGCAGGTTTCGCGCCGGCGATAAACACAGTTTCAAAAGCAAGTAGGTAATTCTTTGTACGGCGGTTGGCCGGCGCTCCCTTTTTATAAAAGTGTTTCCGAGCCCCGTAAGCATGGGCGTAAGACGGCCGACCCGACATAATTTTGCGATCAGTAAACCGTATATTACAGGTTTAAATGTATAAGGAAAAAAGACGTCTGGTTTGAGTTTTCGCAGCAGGCGATACAAATCGACCATGTACCTGAGATCTTGGCTAAGGCTGACTGAACTCGGATTCAGGCGGTTCTCATACACGGTAACACCCAAATCCTGCAGCCGTTTCCTGATTGACTGCTGTGAAATAGGCGGACTAAAAACAGCAACTTTGTTCTGAGCTACCAGCTCTTCAATAAGTTTTCCCCTGAAATCGAGTAATGAGCGGGGAGAATCGCAGGATATCAATATTTGTTTCATGATAAAATGGAGGTTACTCAGCAAACCGGTCCGGCTCAAAGCAGTAAACCCGGCAGGAATGCTGCCGGGGATACCAGTATGGATCGCTTTTTAATCTACAGAATTAACGTAGCGCCCGCTGAAGCAGGGATGAGTGAAGGCAGGAGATTTGCTGTGTTCAGCAGATCGCGGATGCTGTAAGGCGGAGTCCACGACGAAGCCGAGGTAGTGATGCGGTTTTGCCCGCTGTTTTTGTAAATATTTGTTTCAGTACCGCTCACATAACCCGGTCTCGCATTGAAATTTGTCTTGATCGGTTCCTTCTGGTTTTCATAGTAGTTGTTATCAGTACGCACTGTCGCATTCATCGTGGCGCCTACTGCATAACCGCTACCATTCCTGTGGTAGTTGTTGAAACAATGTACGGTTCCAAAGCGCACACTTGGCTGACGTTCAGATACATTATAAAAATAGTTGTTATATACGCTGACACGCAGGTGGCCCTCATCATCGGTGTTGCGGTCATCAAAACCGATCAGCATGGGGATGTGGTTATCATGAAACCGGTTCCACGAGACGCTCACAAAATCAGCGCGTTTGCCAATGTCGAGCAACCCGTCATAATATTCCCAGCCATGATCGCGGTCTGACGAAAGATCACAATGGTCTACCCAGACATGATGGGCATCTTCTTTAATCATGATGTTGGAGTAGCCAACCACATTTCTTATGGTCACATTCTGGATGATGATGTTATTGGCACCATAGATCAATAATCCGACGCCGTCGATGACGGAACCCGCCACACCCTGGATCGTTTTATTTGATTTCACATTCAGAAAACCTGAACCGCTTATATTTCCCTGGATGCGTATAATCAACCTTTGAGCAGACTCCAGGGCATTTCTAAGTTCGTTCAGGCTTCTGACGGTGACTACCGGGCCGCCTAGCCCGCCGGTTGTCATCCCATTCATTGCCGCGTAGCCGATCGGGCCTGTCAGCGGCAATGGGATAAGTGCACCAAGCCCCGGCGCGGCACTTGTAGCTTGCCTGTGCAGCTGGTACGTGTACGTTCTGCCATTTGTGCGCGGGTCGCTGTTGTCTGATGAACTAAAAAACAGTTCACCCTGCCAGTGACTAAAACGGCCGCCGCCGTTTCGGCGAATCTGGTCATGGTTGGTATGCGCAGGTCCTATTTCCACCCCGTCTTCAAACAGACGCATACTTGAGGCGTCTGTATCGGCGGGCGAATCGCCGGTTTCACCTATATTGTGAAGTTTGAAGGCGTTGCCTGCCTCAGCAATGACACGTCTTGTATCAATGACCAGCATGCCGGCCTGCTCATTGGCCGCACTTTGTTTGCTGTAAATCACGGGCGATTCAGCAACAGGATCGATCTTGTCTTTTTCGCAGCTTGCCGTAGCCAGCATAGCCAGTACTAAAAACGAATTCATCAGAATTGATTTGGTAGTTTGTTTGTTCTTCATGTTCAAATAGTATACAGCCCTAACGAATGCGTATTTCGTTTTGGTACACTATTTGACTTTTTGAAAAATGTCTGCTTTTTTATATAAAAACGGCCCGTTCAGCCGGAAGCGAAATTCAGGTGTTTTTGACATATTAACTTCCGCACAGCATGTATTAAATACCTCAATCAGACTTTTAATGCCGGGTAAACACGTCCCCTCCTGCTATTCTTAATAAGAAAAAATATTTCACCGCATCAGAAAGCCTGCCAGATACATTTTTTTTGAATTATTTTTCAAAAAATTTTTGGAGTAACAGGTTTTTATACGCTTTTTCACAGTATTTACACTGTAGTTGCTGCGGCTGAAAAGAATTTTCCGCCATAACTGGCCCTTAACTGACCCGCCGGTAAGCGAATTTTAACTCGCAGCCGAGCGTTCCTCGAGCGCTGCGGGTAACTGCGGACCATAATACGCAATGTACCATTCAACGAATTTCCTCACACCCTCGGCTACAGAAACGGATGGCGCGTAACCCAGTCTTCGTGCAATTGTTCCCACATCTGCACAGGTTTCTTCCACATCACCATCCTGCATGGGCAGCATATTCATTTTTGCTTTTATACCGGTATTCTGTTCAATTTCAGAGATAAACTCCATCAGACTTACAGATGAGCCGCGGCCCAGGTTGTGTATACGGAACGGTGCGCTTGAAGAAGCGGGATCAGGCTGCAGCGGATCCCAGAAAGCATTGGGCGTGGCCGGCGCCTCCAGCACATTAACAATACCCGAGACGATATCATCTATATAAGTAAAGTCGCGTTTCATCTGCCCATAGTTGTAGACGTCAAAGCTTTTGTTTTCAAGCATCGCTTTTGTGAACAGGTACAGCGCCATATCCGGCCTTCCCCAGGGTCCGTATACAGTAAAGAAACGAAGGCCACTTGTTGGAAGACCGAACACATGGCTGTAGGTATGCGCCATCAGTTCGTTGCTTTTTTTAGATGCGGCGTAGAGTGAAACCGGATGGACAGCTTCATCTTCAACCGCAAACGGAAACTTTTTATTCAGACCATATACGCTCGACGAACTTGCATAGACAAGATGACCAATTCTGAAGTGCCTGCAGTTCTCGAGTATATTCAGAAAACCGCTGATGTTTGAGTCGATGTACGCTGCGGGATTTGTCAGGCTGTAACGCACCCCGGCCTGGGCTGCCAGGTTACAAACCTTTTCAAAACCTTCCTCATAAAACAGCTTTTCGAGCCCTGATTTGTCGGTAAGATCTAACTGGATAAAGCGGTAAGCAGGATTGGTAACGCTTAACATCTGTCTTCCGGGTGCAAGGCCGAGCACGCTGATTCCCGATTGCTGCAGCCGCGCATGTTTCAGGCTCACATCATAATAATCATTGAGATTGTCGATTCCAACAACCTCGTCGCCCTGGGCCAGCAAGGCCTGGACAAGATGGAAGCCGATAAAGCCGGCAGCGCCGGTTACAAGAATTTTGCTCATGCGTGTACGATTTGAGGTTTATGTGTAGGTTTTTTCGTTCTTTGTTTGTTCCATACTTCGAGGCTGAAGACAGCAAATAAGATCTTTGCCCTGCGCTGGTCAGAGATGCGCAGTTTCCTGGCCATCAGGTCCCTTACAAATCTTTCAGAGATCAGCGATTTATAAAGGGTTGAGGCCGAACCGAGGTAATCGCCGATTATTTCCCTGAGCTGCCCGTCTACCCAGTCGGCAAGCGGAATCTCGAAGCCGCGCTTTGGCTGGTGCACCAGTTCGGCGGGTAAGTATTTTTCAGCCAGGCGGCGGAGGATAACTTTTGTTTCAAGTCCGGAAATTTTATGAGCATCATTTATTCCGGGTACGAATCTCAGCAAGCCGTCTGATAAAAAAGGGCTGCGGCCTTCGAGAGAATGAGCCATTGTGGCGATATCCATTTTGGGCAGCAGGCGGCCGAACAGCATGGACTGAAAATCCATCAGCAGCATCTTTTTCAACGGTGAGATACTCAGGCGGTTTACGCGTTCCAGGTCGGCGCGAATGGCGGCCAACGCAGGCGGACAGATAAACCACTCTTCAAACCCGTTCATCAGGTCGGCTCCTGCTGATGCGAAGACCTGCAGGGGATCCCTTTTGGCACTGAATTCAAGCAGCCTGTACAGATAGGTATAATTGCTTTGTTTCTGATGGGCTACCGGCAGCAGGGTACTAAGTAATTTCGACGTACCGGCAGCCAGGGAACCGGAGCGGAAAAAGTCTACATACCTGAATGGGACGTACCGGCGATAGCCGCCGAAAAGTTCATCTGCACCATCCCCGTTCAATACCACACGCACATGTTTGCCTGCTTCCCTTGCAACATAATAACTTGGAATGACCGAATTGTCTGACGTCGGCTCACCATAGTTGGCAATGATCATTTCAATATCATTTGCCAGATCAGAGAAGTCGATCTCGATGGTAGTATGATCTGTGTCGTACCGCCGTGCCACCTTGCCCGCGAGCTCAGACTCATCAAAGCCGCCCGCCATCTTAACTGTAAAGGTCTTGAGACGGTCTGTATGTTTTGCAGCCATCGCTGTAACCAGGCCGCTATCTATTCCGCCGCTTAAAAAACAGCCGACCTGAAGATCCGAGCTGGTCATTCTGCTTGCAACCGCTGTTTGCAGCAGCGCATCGACCCGGGCAAGTGCATCACCCAGGGGCAGCCGGGTCTGAACCTGATAACGTTCCTCGATTGAAAACCAGCTTACCTGTTTTTCTGTGCCGTTGTGCGTATCAATCTGCAGATAATGCCCGTTTTCAAGTTCCGTAACCTTACGGTAAGGGACAGCTCTACGGTAATGGTGCCCGAGATACAGATAGGCAGACAAGGATGAAAGATCCGGCTCGGGGCTGAAAATTGTGTTGAGCAGGCTGAGTTCAGATGAGAAGGCCAGCATGCCGGCATCCCTGTACAGGTACAGCGGCTTTTTACCTGCACGGTCCCGGGCAAAAAACAGCCTTCCGTTTTTCCGGTCATAAAGTGCAAAGGCAAACATGCCGTCAAACTCAGCAAGCATTGCCATGCCGAGCCGTTCGTACAACATCAGAATGGTGAGCGTGTCTGAATTTGAGGCCGCTTTCAGCTGATACCTGGTACGCAGCTGCATGTGATTGTATATCTCGCCATTAAAAACGATGTACAGGTCCTTGTATGCCATGGGCTGTCTGCCTGTACTGCTCAGATCCTGGATGGCAAGCCGGGTATGATAAAGTTTCAGCGTATCGATTATGAGGCTGTCCTGCTGATCAGGTCCGCGATGACGCAGACCGTCGAAAACAACAGAAGCATCTAGTTCTCCCTGGTGATTCAGGGTTCCGAAAATTCCGCACATATTATTTGTGGTGTAGTGAAGTAGAGTTGATAAGCTGCATCCAGTCAGCCATGATTTTCTGGTCCTCGAAGTTGTTCTCGATGAAAGACCTGCCCAGAAGCCCTTTACGGCTCCGTTCGGCGGGGCTTAACTGCATCATCATTTCCATACAGGCTGCCAGGTGATGCTCATTGCCGGGTGCGCTCAGAAAGCCGCAGCCTGCAGGCCCGACGAGTTCGCGGATCCCGTCAATGTCGGTCGCGACAACAGGACATCCGTAGGCCATGGCTTCGAGCAGCGCATTGGGCATACCTTCTGAAATTGATGACAGCACAAAGGCCTGCGCGCCCTGCAGCACCGAAACCGCATCTTTTTTAAATCCGAGCAGCTCGACATGATCTGTGATGCCCAGCTCACAGATCATTTGCCGCGGCCACGATGCCTTGTCCAGATCGCCGACAATACAGACCTTAAACGGCATATGTCTGAGCAGTGCGATGGCCCTGAAGAGCGTTTTATAGTCTTTATTCCATCGCAGATGCGCAATACAAACCCAGCGAAAGATCGTATGACCGTCAGAATTAACAGGCATCTCAGGTAAGGCGATTCCGTTGTGTATGACGATGCCATTCTTCCTGGCCAGTCCGCGGCTTTCAAAATTGATCCGGGAAGCCTGAGAATTGTACACGACCGCATCATCAAACTTGGCAGTAAGCCTGAACATAAGTTTCCATTTACTTTGAATGGTGGAGATTCTGATGCTCGAAATCAGTTTAAATGGAAACTTCATTTTAAGAATCCGCGCAAAAATGATGGCCACAAACATGAAAGCCACCACCAGGTCGGGTTTAAAGGTTGTGCAGATGGCTACAAGCTTTCTGATATTCCTCAGGCCGTTTCCATTCCAGTCGCGCAGGTAGCTGATCTTCAAATGACTGCCTGGCGGAAGTCCTTCAAACTCATTAATGGGCTTGAGCGATATGATATGAACCTGGTGTCCGGCGGCGGCGAGAAAGCGCGCCAGTTTCAGCAATTGTGTCTCTGCCCCACCCTTGCTCATAGAAGGCGTGAGGAACAGAATACGTTTTAACTGTTCCATAACTCAGATGGCCGGACTTAATTCTTTCGAAAATGACGGGCGTTTCAGATACTGCGCCACCTGTTTTTCTTTGATGGCAAAAACCAGCCTGACGTAGGCTACATCCCAGGATTTTTTTAACTGCAGCCCGGTTTTGTAATTTGAATAAGGTTTTTGACATGCCTTCATTCTGGGATTCGGCTGATAAAATGGGCTCACTTCAAGATAAAGCGGAAGGGTGTCCAGATCATCGTTCTGCCAGGTAATATCAAACGCACCGGTAGTAAGCTTCAGTGAGGCGAAAGTATCCTGAATGTGCTGGCGCCACTTTTCAGGAAAGTTATCAAAGTCGACCCGGCTGCCTTTGCTCGTTGCCGTTGGTTTCCACTCTTTGGCCAGGTTGATACGCCAGTAATGCGAAACAACCTCATTGCCAACAAGAATAACACGCAGATCGCGGCGCATATTGATCAGTTCCTGTACAATGACGGTTTTATTCTCGCGCATAAACTGTTTGTCTTTGACCAGGTTGATGAGCTGTTCGGTCGATTCAATTTTGTACAGCCCCTGGGATGCACACGAATGTTCGCTCTTGATCAGAAAGGGAAATGGCGGGTGATCAGCAAGCAGCGCAACGGGATTTGTGCAGATCTGCGACAGTGGTTCATGAACACCCGCAGCTCTGAAGGCTTCGTGCATGCGGGCCTTATTTTCCCAGAAAGACAGTTCGTGTTTGGACGGAAAGATCCGGTTTCCCTGTCTTTCAAGCTGCGTGGCGATGTGTTCAAGTACAGCTGTATGGTTGGCAAAACCATAAATATTATACGTAAGGCTCAGCGAAAAGAAGATTTTTTTGCGATGGTAGCGCCCTATCTTCCTGCCGGTTACGATTTTGAACGGCTTTTTCTGGCGGATCAAAGCAGCGAGTGTAGCCATGTCCCAGATCAGCGCGTCGCTGCCAAAATATTTCAGCGACATTTTTGGAATCCACAGCAAGATACGGGCGTCTGTATGGTGATGCTTGAAAAATCCGCGCCAATCAATAAGCCTGATGATGGCAGCAATGCGCCAGCACCTCTTCAGAATTTTAATCATTGGTTTTTAAGATGGGTAATTGATTTGTTCGATCTCGGCGGCGCCGATGTACCGGATAGGCAGTTGTTTTACACGACGGATCGTGTCTTCATAAAATTTGGTCTCGCCAGCCTCATGGTTGTAACTCAGGTCATCAATGTACACGACTTTCTTCCCTTTTTTTAACAGCAGATTGATAAAGTCGAGCTTTTCTTTTACATGATAAACCAGGATCAACTGGTCAAAAGGCACACCGCAGTCGCGCAGCCAGCGCCGGGTTAGAAAATAGCAGTCGTAGCTGCGCGCTGAAACAAAAATAATGCTGTGACCCGCAGCAGCCTGTGCCAGGATGTGATCACGCATGCCTCTGAAGATTGACAGCGATTCATACCGTTTCATTTCGCTGCGGCAATAACCGTCGCAGAGGGATGGCCAGGTATGAGCAAGCGTATTGTCAATATCTACGACATGTACCGTGTCTGAAGCCGGCCGGCGGCTTAAGGCAGCGTGCAGCTGCAAGGAGAAAAACTGCCCCACCGATCGAACGATCAGGTTTTTAATCAACCTGTTCATTAACAAGTTCTTTTGTCAGCGTAAAGTTGAGGCAGGCATTGATGCTTTGAAGAATATACCTGTTTTCTGTACTTGAGCGTGATGCCAGCCTGATAAACTGACCGTCAAGGCCAATTTTGTCATCGCACACGCGGACGTAGATTCCGTATGTTATAAGCAGTTTGGCAACAAAATCTGCCGACCTGATGCCGGCAGGAAGTTCGATAAGCACAAAATTTGCCATACTTGGGTATACCTTGATGCCTTCAACCTGTTTCAGCTGTTCGATAAACTGCAGGTTTTCCAGGATATACTTGACCCGAACTTCTTCATAACGAAAAGCGAAATCTGCCCTTGCATAAAGCCTGAAAAAATATTCTGCCAGACCATTCGAATTCCATAGATAACCGTTACGCAGCAGACTTTGCACCCGGCTTTCAGACATGATACCGTAACCCGCCCTGATGCCGGCAACGCCAAAATCTTTTGACATGCTTTTAACTACGACAAGGTTAGGATATTCTGCGGCCAGGTGGCTCAGCGACATCAGTCCGTACGTATCGTCTTCATAAGCAAAATGAATAAAACTTTCGTCTACAATAACCTGGTCTACAAACGGAACTTCCTCGAGGATTCTCCGGATAGCCGATACACGCGTATAAGCGCCGTTGGGATTATTCGGATTGATAAGCACAATCGTATCGGGTCTGTGTTCTTTCACCAGATCGATGTAGCTGTCTACATCAAGCTCATAATTATCTTCCTTATGGAGCACATTGTATATGACCTCAACGCCATCCTTCACGTACTCGTAGTAACTTGAAAACGTAGGGATATTGATGATCACCTTCCTTTTCGTAAAGTTGTGAATCACGGCCTGGATAATTTCTATGGCCCCGTTCCCGATAAAGATGTTCCTGCGATCAACCCGAAGAAACTCAGCGAGCGTTTCTGCAATCACCTGGTTTTGCGAGGGATAACACTCCATCAGGTCGCGCATCCGGCCGGTCTCCAGGATCTCGCGGTTGAAATATTCGATAAAAAGCTCGGTAGCATAGGGATTTGACAGAAAACAGGCGTCAACCCTGATCTCAACCTCGCTCAGCTTCTGGCGAAGCGTAAATATACTGGGCGAATGCGAACCTGCTTCGGCCTTCAGCCTTTCCATTTTCCGGACAATCCGGCGTTCGGCCGGTGTAAAATCA
Organism: Pedobacter sp. SYP-B3415; assembly: GCF_004138205.1. Classification (GTDB taxonomy): domain Bacteria; phylum Bacteroidota; class Bacteroidia; order Sphingobacteriales; family Sphingobacteriaceae; genus Pedobacter. The sequence continues at coordinate 147,679 of NZ_RXNQ01000011.1, read as the reverse complement.
ATCATATGATGTTTTATTTTGTGGCGTTTCTTATTCAGTCAAATCAATTGCTTATACAGCAGCTCGTGTTTCCGGGCTGTAATGGTGATGTGGTATCTGGAACTGAATGTACTGCGAATGCGTTCTTTAAGCGCCGCAGTTTCCCGTGTGTAAACAGCACATCTGAGTGCCTGATAATAAGCCTCTTCTGTTATTTCGCTGCTAAGAAATCCGTTGAAGCCATGATCGATCATCTCGCTCATTCCCCCGGCAGGGCTGCATACGGGTATACAGCCGGCAGACATTGCTTCGAGCAATGAGATAGGCATGCCCTCATACAGGCTAGGCAGGCAAAAGATATCTGCGACGGAAAGGAAATCGGCTACATCTGCTCGTCCGCCAAGGAACTCGATCGCTTCATCGTTTCCTGCAAGCGCTGTAAGCCTGCCCGCAAGAGCTTTATCGTGCACTTCGCCGATGATCAGCAGCCGGCATTTGATCCGCTCCTCGCGGTTGAACCGTTTCACAACGCGTATCAGCATTTCCTGGTTCTTTTCCGGCGCCAGCCGCCCAACATGCAGCAGCAGCCTGGTGTTGGAAGAGCTTTGATACTTTTCGCGCAGCAGGGACCCGGCATTACTGGCTGCAACCGATTTGCAGCCATTTTCAATAAGCTGATCACCTGTAAGGCCGTAATAGCTTCTGAAAGACATGCGTCCGTTCTGGGAAATGGTAACCGGCTTTACCCGGCCGATGCGATAGAAAACCGATCTGAGCGCCTTGACCGCTCTGGACGGACATTCTTCATGGGCAACATTGTGAACGGTATGTAGAAATCCCGCGCGGCGGCCGGTCAGAAGATAGGGATACAGGTATTCAAACGCATTGAGATGAGAATGAACCACATCAGGTCGCTCGCGGCGCAGCCAGCGGTTCAGGTTTAACAGCACCCGCAAACTAAAGCCGGCTTGTTTGTTGAAACTGACATATCTGACCCTCGGGTTAATGTCTGCAACAAATGTGGCCTGCTCCGCATTGGCATTGAGTGACACGATGATGATCTCGTTCCCGCCAGAAAGGCTCAGCTCGTTACAAAGATCGACAACAAGCCGCTCGGCGCCGCCGCGTGTCAGCGAGCCGATAATATGGACAATTTTTAACCTAAGCATACACAAATGCTGAAGAGTGTGAGGCCGCAGCTACCTGCTCCTGCCTGAGCGCCCAGGTATGCAGTAGCGCGAAATACAGAAAAAGCGTCGGACCATCACTGCTGATAAGCCAGGGATTGTGAGAAAGCGCATTTACGGAGGTGGCCAGAAAGGCAAAGCTCAAACAAATGAGCAGCGCGTTACCCGGTTGCCGTATGTTCCGCAGAACGTAGAAAAAGATCTTTACAGGCTGCCTGTAAATCAGCCCAAGCAAACCCAGACCGAGAAACGGCCCCAGATAGGTCAGGAACATCAGATAGGCATTGTGCGAGGTAACGCCCGAAGAAAAAACCTGGTTGCGGTAAATGACATCTGCCCAATTTTTCCCGTAAAAAATGAGCCCGTAAGGGTAATCAAGATAAATACGGAGGTTTTCGCCAGATAGTGATGACCTGTTATAGGTAGCATCGTTGTGCTCATTTTTTGTAATGATGTTCTCTACCCCATCCAATTGGTATTGCAGATAAAAATGATAAATGCCGTAACAGATAAGCAGCATCAACGCAAGCGCAAAAACGGCTCGGAAACGGTAGTAGGCTACCAGAAAAAGTGTTGTGCAACATGCAAATGCAACAAAAGCTGAGCGCTGCATGCCAAGAAACAGTAAGCCAAGACAGACAGCAAAGGCCAGCAGCTTCACCAGCAGATTCTGCTTAAAAACAACGGCAGCCACGAAGATCATGGTGCAGAATGCTGCAAGCTGATAACCGAAAGCAAACTGGCTTTTCGAAAGTCCGGAGGGGCTTTGCATGACCTGTTCGCCCAGGATCTGCTCGCGCAGCCTGTCAATGCTTGCCCCGAGAAAGTGGTTCAGGACCAGAATCAAGCCTGAAAATGCCAGCAGGCTGAAAAATATAATCATACCCTGGTTAAGACGTCCGGGCTCAGATGCGACAAAATAATAGAAGTAGGCCGCACACAGTACCATACATAAGGAGTTCGCAATAAACGCCGTAAGGTCTGACAGGCCTACGGCATAAAACAGAAAGGAACTGATACCAAGCAGCATCACTTCTCTGCTGTAACCGCCGACCCGCTCATGGTGTGCCTTAAAGAGGAAAACGAGTGGAAGATAGAATAGCAAGGGGGCAGGCAGTCTGAAAAGCTCTGTCATGAACACGCCAAGCGAGAGCGCATACAAATAAAGACAGACAAAAAAGACAGTTAACAATTTCATAGATATACTTATTCGATATTTTTCAAAAGGGACTGTACAAATGCAATCCCGTCATTGCTCTGTTGGCGGTAGTGGTCCTGGGCATCATGAGCAATGTGTCTGTATTCATTATAATTGTCCAGAACGCAGTCTATCAGCTCAGGCAGGTTAGTCAGGTTCCAGCTTACCGGTAAATAGGTCTGGTTAGCGATAAACAGGTCGGGAAATGTTTCCAGATGCCCCATATCGGGTTTAATAAGAAGGCTGCCTGCCAGAAAGGTCTCAAAGTCGCGGTAGCAGATCTCGCCCCAGCCGTAGGGGCTTATGCTCACCTTTGAGTTTCTCAATTCGCGGAGGTAGGCAGCTTTACCAACATATTTGCCGGTTACAACGTTGCGGCCCAGTGTGCCAAGCAGCTGCAGCAGCGTATTTCGCTGCGCGGATATCTGGTTAACAGATGAATCGGCATGCAGCGTGCCGCGGAAAGCCAGGTCATGGATACGGGTTTTGAACACCGGCACCACCTTATCGGGATAAAGTCTCCGGCTGAGCACGTTACTCAGCCTGCTTGTTTTATAGGCATAATAGCGATAATCGTTTAACCCGAGGTTCCAGGCCAGCCGCAGCCTCGGCAGGTCGGTTGGCGTACAGGGCTGAAACGGAGTAGCGGGCTGCGCGCCGGGTTTGTTGAGCCAGATCCTTAGATCGCGTCTGCTGCCCGGCCCTGTATAATAACTGCGGTCTTTCAGCAGCTGCTTTTTCAGAATCAGGTCCACGAAGGGAAACAAGCCCAGATCGGCCGAGCCGCTTGAGTCGGCGGCATCAAACCAGATCAGCCTGCCCACCTTTGAACGCATGCCCTCCAGATAACGAAGCAGCCGCTCTTCATTTTCAGCATTGCGCGTCTGCAGATGCTGCCACGATTTAAAATACCGGGAATGGATAAGCAGGTAATCTGCCTGATCTAACGCCGGATCAAGGTGACTATTAAAAAATTCAACCTGCACATCGTGCGCTGTCATCAGTTTGCGCCAACGGTGCAGCGGATGACTGTCGCCGTAAAATCGCTGCTCGGGCCAGTCGATGATTTTTAAAGTTTTCATGCCTGTTTAGCGGGGAGTGCAATGTCAATGCCTGCCAATTCCGGATCAGGGATGGAAAAAATGCGCTTAAAAGTCAGCAGCAGAATTTTCAGATCTGTTTTGAGGTTATGGTGGGCCACGTAGCGCAGGTTAAAAGAGAGCTTTACCGGCATAATGTGGTTTACATAATATTGCTCAGGATCGTCGGCCGAATCGAGAAGTCTGTTTTCATCAAAAAAACAGATCGATGCCCAGTCGGTTATACCTGGTCTGACAGTGAGAACGCGCATCTGTTCATGACTATAAAATGCCACATATTTGGACACTTCAGGGCGCGGGCCTACAAAACTCATTTCTCCACGCAGGATATTGAACAACTGCGGAAATTCGTCGATCTTGTACTTTCTCAGGTAGTATCCCAACGGGGTGATCCGGCTGTCACGCATGCCAACAGTGAGAAGTTTTCCCTCCGGCTGATGGCTATACATGGTCCTAAATTTAAAGAGCCTGAAGCGACGGCCCATTCGCCCTACCCGTTCCTGCACATAAAATGCCGGTCCCTGCGAATTTAACCTGACAGCCATACCCAGCAGCAGCAGCAGGGGAAACAACGCTGTGATCGCGGTCAGCGCGAAAAACACATCAAAGAACCTCTTCCTTTTCATGGTCAGGCACTTAAAACCGGGACTTCGCGCAGGGCCACCTTCCGGTTAACGGCATCAAGAACCTGGCTGATAATAAAGTCTGTCTCTTCGTCACGCAGCTGCGGATAGATCGGCAGGGAGATTTCACAGGAGAAATGTTTAAGACTTTTAGGGAAATCTGAGATATGGTAGCCCAGCGTCTTAAAATACGTCAGCATTGGCATAGGGATAAAATGGACATTAGCCTGTATGCCGGCGGCGGCCAGCTCAGCGATAACTTCATCCCGCTGTTCTTCGGTTATTCCGCTGATACGCAGGGCAAACAGGTGACACGACGATTGCCGGATATGATCTGAAAACAGCGGCGCAATGCACCAGTCCTGATGTTGAAAGGCATCCAGATATTTCAGATAAATGGCTTTACGGCGCGGCAAAAGCTCACCCGAGTATTGCCTGAGCTGGGCCAGGCCAATGGCTGCGCAGATGTCGGGCATATTCATTTTAAAACCCTTAAACATGATGTCATATTTCCAGCTGGCACCCTGCGATTTGGTAAAGGCATCTTTACTCTGGCCATTCAGACAAAGCATTTTCAGGTAACTGAATTCTTCGGGAACGTTAAATGACTCGGGCAGGTTCAGACAGATACAGCCCCCTTCACCAGTGGTTACGTTTTTCACGGCATGAAACGAAAAGATCGTAACATCACTTTTTCTGGCTGCCGGCTCACCATCGTACAGTGCGCCTATAGAATGGGCTGCATCGCTGATGAGCAGGATTCTGCCCAGCGCTGCCTGTTTCGGGTTTTCGGGTATAAACCGCGACGACATTGCCTCGCTGTGCACAAGTGCATTCAGCCGGTTATAATGACAGGGGAGCCCCGCTATATCAACGGCAATAATGGCCTTGGTGCGGCTGGTTATCTTTTCAGAAATTGCCTCGGGGTTTATGGTCAGGTCGTCCAGAATGTCTACCATTACCGGTGTGGCGCCGCAATGCAGCACACAAAGGGCGGTTGCACAGTATGAGTAGGCGGGCAAAATGACCTCATCCCCTGGTCCCACGCCAAACCAGTTCAGCATCATGATCGCTCCTGAAGTCCAGGAGTTGACACAAATGGCTGCCTGCGAACCCGTCAGTTTGATTATTTCAGACTCGAGCGCTTTCACCTTCGGACCGGTGGTGATCCAGTTATTGTTCAACGTGTCGAGTACCTCATCGATTACCTGCTGATCAATGAAGGGGGGTGAAAATGAGATATTCATATCAATGTTTTTAAATTACTTTACTGGAATCGGTCCGGTTCACACGACGTGCTGAATGATTCAGCAGGGTGACCCAGCGATGGGAAATTTTTTCTATAGAATTTGATTCTGCTATGGCAGCTGCCTGACGGCCGATTTTTTTACGAAGGCCTTCATCTTTCAGAAGCAATCGCATGGCGTTAACGAGGGCATTTTGATCGCCGTTTCTCACTAACAGGCCATTTTCTCCTGTTTTAATGATTTCGGCGGGACCGAACTCGCAGTCGGCAGCAATACATGCGCAACCGCAGCTCATGGCTTCGATCAGTGCGTTCGGATAACCCTCGTTGCGCGATGACAGCACAAAGAGCCGGGCCTGAAGGTAATAGCCCTGCAGTTCCTTAACCGGGCCGAGCAGAACGACACGGCCCATAAGGCCCAGGCGACTGATCTGTTCTGTCAGTGCCGCCCGCTCCCCTCCTTCGCCCGCAATAAGCAGGTCGGGGGCACCTGCTCCAAGCTTGCTGTAGGCATCAATCAGCCGGTCAAAACCTTTCTGGTAATTGAGCCGCCCCACGGCGAGGATGAAAGGTTCCGGGTGGACTGCTGCCACAGGGTAACTGATTTGCCGGTCTACCGGATTATTGATCACTACATAGTTTGCAAGACCTGCAAATGCACTCTGTCTTTTCAAACCTTCGGCGATGCCTGCTGATGGGAGCACGACCGCATCTGCCTGCTGGTAAAGCTTTGCACATACCCTGAGTGCCAGCCTGTTTAATTCGCTCACCCCATATTCGGGGGCGTTGCGCTCTGAGACGATGTACGGAATGCGGTGCCTTTTAGCCGCCAGGGCCGTCCATATGTTTGCGCTGGTCATAAACGCGATAACACATGCTAGTTTTGCTTCTTTAAGTGCAGTGCCAAGGCGGGAGAATGTTAACCAGGCATACCAGGCACGGCGTACCAGACCTTCGTGTTTTTTGCGGTCAACCAGGGTTTTTACCCGCACGGCCGGATGCAGCGGATACGCAGTCTCAGCCTTATTCAGGCAAATGATCAGCACACCAAATCCTTGCGCGGCAAGGTGACTGCTCAGCCTGGCCACCACCCTTTCAGCGCCGCCCCCACCCAGACTGTTGATGACGAAGGCAATATTAAGCGCAGCCATCAGACCAATTTAACAAGTGTGGTAAGCGCCCTTTTTAACTTGAAGTATCTGATGTCGAACAGGAAATACCGCCTCAGGTAAAAGGCGAGCAGCCGATATTTCATTCTGGCGGGATAGCTGAAGTTGTGTATCATGATGTTGAAATCATTGACCATCCGGTGTTTTCTGAGGCGCGAATCAATCATGCTCCAGACACCGCCGGGATGCCAGCGGTAGGTTGCCATCACTTCCGGCAGCACATGGAGCTTCAGACCTGTGCGGCTGGTGGCGTAGAGCTTAAAAAGCGTATCTGAGCCCCAGCCTTTGTGATACCAGGGCTGGTTCGCAATGCTCCTGATTTCAGGAATGTTGCGCACCATCAGCGTAGACATTCGCGTTTCTTCGCGTTCGCCCATCAGAATATTCTGATAGGTAAAATCGAATGGAACCGGATCAGCGTTCACGTATACCAGTTTGCCATGATGATCGATAACGCGGGTATAGTGACAGCAGATAACGGCTTCGGGATGGGTATCGAGGTAACCGACCTGCTTTTGTAATTTGAGCGGGTCGGTCCAGAAATCGTCTCCGTCGCACATGGCGATATAGCGTCCTTTTGCTTCAGCAATAAGCCGTAGGTGGTTTTCCACCGCACCAAGGTTCTGTTCGCGCGCAAACAGCCTGATCTTTTCCGGGTGCTGTTCAGCATACCTGCGCAGAATCTGGGTGGTGCCATCTGTAGACAGGTCATCGCCAACCAGGATCTCAAATGCAAAGCTGGTCTGCTGCATCAGAAAACCTTCAATTGCCTGCGCAATGTACGGTTCATGGTTATATGTGAGGCAGCAAATGCTCACACCAGGAGTATTCAAACTATGCTGCATGGCTAAAAAATATCTTCAGAAAGCGCTTCAAGATTGCCTGCGCCTACGGTTAATGGCCGGGTTTCCTGGCTATCCATTTCGTAGTTACGCACGCGATGAATGATACGGGTAATCAGATCGAGATCACTGCTGGTTAACGAATGGTACATAGGCAGGCAGAGTATGCGCTCGGCAACCGATTCACATACGGGCAGCCGGCCGGCTTCTACATGTGCAAGCGTGTGCAGTGCCGGGTAGAAGTATCTTCGGCAATAGATCTTTTCATTTTCAAGCGATTTCAGGCACTTCAGCATCAGCTCGCGGGAGTCGAACAACACCGGGAAATAAGCATAATTATAATCCAGATCAGCATTCAGTTTGGGATATTTCAACGGCAGTTCGGCCAGTTTGCGCCAGTAGTAGAATGACAGCAGTCTTCTTTTGTCGAGTATTTCATCAACGTGCTGCAGGTTGCATAGTCCCATTGCCGCGTGGAATTCGCTGTTTTTCCCGTTAATACCAAGGCTTGCGAAATCTTCAGTGCCATTGTGCCCGAAATTTCTGAGCAGCGAAAGTTTTTTCAGCAGGTCAGGATCATTTGTAAACACAGCCCCGCCCTCTGTAGTATGAAACAGTTTGGTAGCGTGAAAGCTGGTAATGCTGATATCTCCATACGAAAAGACAGACCTGCCCCTGAACTTTGTTCCAAAACAATGAGCAGCATCATAAATTACCTTCAGGTTGTGGCGGTCGGCAATGTTCTGGATCGCATCGATATCGCAGGGATTGCCGTATACATGCGTGGCAAGAATGGCCGAGGTTCGTGGCGTGATAGCGGCTTCAATTTTAGCCGGATCAATATTGAAGGTCTCAGCATCTATATCGGTAAAGACCGGTTTGCAGCCTTCCCAAATAATACTGTTTGTTGTGGCTACGAATGAGAACGGCGTAGTAATGATTTCACCGGTCAGTTCTAATGCCCTGATCGCCATTTGAAGGGCGATTGTCCCGTTGCTCACAAACAGCAGGTGTTCTAACCCGAGGTAGGACTTTAGCTTCAGCTCCAGCTCATTGACCAGCGGCCCGTTATTGGTTAACCACTGGCGCTCCCAGATACTGCCCATATAGGCATGATAAGCCTGCATATCAGGCAAAAATGGCTTGGTTACGGGTATCATTTTTTTAAGATTAGGTTTTTCAGATCAATAGCGGGCTGTACTCTGAATGCGGCGCTGACCACTCCGTAAGCGAGAAAAAACAGGCTTGCGGTATAGATGATATGGAGCATCGGCGAACCGCTCAGTTGCGGATACATGTAGGGTGCGGCCAGCATGCAGACGGCCGCACTAAGCCCTGAAGAAGCAAATGACGGCAGCATATCTGCGATCTGTTCTTTGGCCGGATAACCGATAAGCCGCCCGCTGTACATGGAATTTATCCCGTAGCCGAGAAAGCTGAATGCAAGCTGAAAAAACAGCAGGCCATAAATACCGAATGGAAGTGCCACGGCAATACCACCCACCGATACCAGTTTTTTAATGACTTCCAGCCGGAGAATCAAATCGCTTCTTCCCTTTACCTTCAGAATATTCAGGTTATAGGCATGCAGCGGGTACATAATCCCGGCCAGGGCCAGGATTTGAAAGTATGGTACGGCCGGCAACCACTTCTCTGTGAGAAGTAATACAAGCAAGGGCTCGGCAATCAGCGTAAGGCAGATCAGTACCGGCGCGTTCCAAAAAAGGACCTGTTGCATGATCTTCCGGTACAATTGCTTCAGACGCAGGTTATCAGATTGAATACCTGAAAACATGGGATAGGTAACTTTCCCGATTACCGTAGAAACGGTTACAACAGGCAGCTGGCTAAGTGAATCGGCCCGCGCATAATAACCGAGTTGCGCAGCGCTGTAATACTTTCCGATCAGAAGCACGTATAAATTCCGGTAAAGAATTTCGAGCAAGCCGGTCAGGGTCATTTTGTAGCCGAACCTGAAGTGTTTTCTGAAACATGCCATGCTGAAAACCCAGGACGGGCGCCAGGCGGAAAAAGTCCAGTGAAGCACGGCCAGCGACAGCGCGAGAAACAGGTTCATCCAGACAAGGCTCCAGACACCAAATCCGAGATACGCCAACAGCAAACCGAGCAGACCTGCCCCTGCTACAGAGGGGATATGCATCAGCAGTTGGATTTTGAAATTCATCTGTGCGGTCAGCCGGGCATTCTGTACGCTGAACAGGGCGTTGATCACAAAAACGAGCGCATAAACCCTAAGCACATCGGCCAGACCAGCCTGGTGGTAAAAATCCTGAACGGCCGGAGCTATCATGAAGACAAACGAATAGGCGATAATTCCGCCGCCCAGGTTAAAGAAAAAGACTGTAGAGTAATCATCCTGTCCGGCATCTGTATCCCTGATCAACGATGACGTGAGTCCACTATCTAATAAACTGGTTGCCACCTGTATAAAGACCGTTAACATGGCTATCATACCAAAGGCGGCCGGCATCAGCATGCGTGCCAGTAAAATATTGACAACCAGGTTAATGACCTGCGCACTGATCTGCTGACTGAACGCCCAGGCCAGGGCAGCAAGGGTCTTTTCTTTTAAGCTCATTTTCTGGAAGATTGCCGGGCAATACTTGAATTAAAGCCACTGCTACACAAGTGCAAGCGATGAAGCTGGCAACTTCGAGACCAGCGCACATGATAAACTATCAATCACAACGAGAACGTGTTTGCCCTGGATACGGATCACCTCTCCCTCTTTATCCGTCATCAGGCCGGATTTAACACGAACACGGTCACCTGCACCGAAAACCTGGTAAGAAACAACCTCTGCTTCGGGAAACTTCCTGAGGTAATGTCTCACCTGTTCGATCACCTCTTCAGATACCTTTGCCGGCTTCCCGACATGGTAGACGAAGTTTACCACACCCAGCGTGCTTCTTACCTTCAGCTCTTCTTTCATGCTGATGTGGATGAATACGTAACTCGGAAAAAGCGGTAATTCTACTTCTTTTACGCGGTCTGCCCACTGGTTTTTTACCTTTCGAAGCGGGCAATAGGTTGTAATGCCATGCATTTCGAACGATCTTGTAACTTTTTTTTCCCAACGTGGCCAGGTGTACACAACATACCAGTTCTTGGCGGCGGCTGAAGATGCCGGAGGCAGTGAGTTTGTCATTTCAGGTCAGATTAATTTGATGATCCGGCGCGGCCGGATACGGCTTCGCCACCTCACTTACATGAGTATTTTTTTGTTTTTTTTGCCCCAGGCAAAGGGTATTGGTGGTGCACACCGGTCAATGGTGTGGCTTAGGGTTATATGGCTGCCAAAGCAGCGTCAGGTTGTATGCTCAGGGATGCGCCGCTATAAAACGGCGGGCCCCTCTGTAATTCAGGTTCACAGCAGGCAGATCGTTCTGCCCGATGTTAGTTGTAGCCGTAATGGCCGTAGCGCGATACGCGGTTTTCTTTTTTGGCGTCGTTGAAGACGACCATAGGGTTTTTCAGGCGGTCATTCGCATAGATATCCTCCAGCACAGCCAGATCTGATAAGTTTGTATAATTGTAGCGCACTACATAAATGCTCGCGTCTGCATATCCTGCTAGTGAGAAGGCATCTGAGACCAGCCCTACAGGCGATGTATCGACGATGATATAATCAAACTCCTGCCTCAGCTCGTCAAAAAGTTCGTCAAGGCGCCCGCTAAGCAGCAGCTCTGAAGGGTTTCTGGGTATTTTGCCGCAGCCAATCGCCCACAGGTTGGGCGAGCCGCTAACAGGCTTGACAATATCTTTCACGGCTAACCGAGCACCTGACAGATAGTCTGACAGCCCGTACTCGTTGGCCATTTTAATATCTTTCAGCAGATCGGGCTTACGAAGATCAAACTCAAGCAATACCACCTTCTTATCGACCAGCGAAAGGGTGATACCCAGGTTCACGGAGAAGAAGGTTTTCCCTTCTCCTTTTGAGCAGGAGGTGACCAGGAGCACCTGGTTCAGATTGTTGCCATTTAAAAACTGCAGGTTGTTGCGTATATACCGGAAAAGTTCCGAAATGGTAGTCGTTTTATCCCGATGTACCACGATCGGACCCGCAATAGCCTTATGCGTGAGCTCGCCAAGTATCCTTACATTACCAGACACCGCTTCAACATCGGTGAATCCCGAAACTTTTGTATTGAAGCGCGACCGCAGCTGGATGAAGGAAAACGGCGCAGCCACACCGATCATGAGCCCCAGCAGATAGACCAGCTGCCCCCGGGGTTTAACCGGTATAGCACTATACGCCGGACGGTCAATAAGTTGCGAAGTTGGTATGGTTGCAGACAACGACAATTCTGTCTCTTCCCGCTTTTGCAACAGGTAATGATAAATACTGGTCTTAACACCCTGTACCCGGCTTCTTTCGAGCAATCCACGCTCTACAACGGGCACATTGTTCAGCTGCGCCTCAAACTGCCGGGACTTACGCTGAAAACCGTTGCGCTCAAGGACAAGTCCTTTTCGGATGACCTGCAGATTCTCAGCAAGGTTTCTTTTCAGTCCGGCAAGCTGCTCGGTAATGTTTACCACAAGCGGGTTGTCTACACGATTTGTGCGGAGCAGCCGCTCCTTTTCTACCTGTAAACTGTTATACTTTTCCATCAGGCTGAGCAGAATGGGGTCCTTTAGGCCGAGTGTGGTCGGAACCGTTGTATATGAATTGCCTGAAGATGCCAGGTAAGACAACAGGGACTGTACGAGCTCAAGCTGTACTTCGGTCGCGGCCAGCTGCTGGCTGTAGTCTCCCGATGAGGCAAGACTCTGCTGTGCATCGGCGCTCAGCTCCGTGATCCGGTTTGAGCGTTTGTAACTTTCAACGTCAGCTTCGACGCCTGAGAGATCGCCTGACAGGAATGCCAGTTTTTTATCGATAAATCGGATGGTGTTTAGCGCAATCAGGTTACGCTTCTGCACATTCTCCCGGTTATACATGCCGATAAGTGTGTTCAGGATGTCTAAACCGCGCTGCGGCAGCGCATCTACAAGGCTCAGCACAATCGTATTGGCATCTTTTACAACGGGCAGTACAACGAGTTTGCTCATGCTATAAGCCTCGGCAAGTGCCTCCAGATCTGAGAAATGAATATACAGGTCGGGGCTGTTTGTTCGGAAGGCCGCGGTTTTGAAGACACGAAACTCATAAGCGGGCCGGTTGACCAGTTCGCCGAACCGATACACGCCGGCATAGTCTTTATCCCTTAACCGAAAGCGTGTGCTGTCAATCACTTCAACCTTCAACTCGGTTTTATACGCTTCCTCGGTAAGTTTGCCGGTTTCCACCCGCAGCGGAACCCTGGCGCCGTAAACCTCTTTCTTTATAAACAGCGGTTTGGTAAAATAAGTAGTCTGCAAAGAAAGGCTGTCCAGCACTTTATAAAGGAGGTCCCGCGAACGGATCACCTCCATCTCATTGTCTACCGTGCTCGTTGACTTGAACATGTTCAGATCGCTGAACGCCGTTCCCTTCAGCATACCATCGCCCTTGGTATCTTCCAGTACCAATAAAGTACTTTTGATCTTGTATTGCGGAACGGTTACCTGCATATAGATATATGAACCAGCGAGACCCAATACCATGCAGATAAGGAACAGCCGCCAATGAGTGAGGTATTTAAACACTTGCGTACGCAGGTCCTGCTTGTGAGCCCGGTGTTGTTGTTGGAATGCCATTACGTTTAATGATTATGATAATTGAATGTTATAGACGGTTAAGCAGGGCTGTTGCCAGGACGGCAATGCCTGAAATGACAGCAACAACCACAGGGAGAGACCGCGTACTGCGGCTGTACTCAATAGCCTTTGCTTTGTCCGGTTCCACGTAAACGACGTCGTTTTGCTGTAGGTAGAAGTAGGGTGAGTTAAGTACGTCTTTATGATTAAGGTTGATGCGGGTCGTGGTGCGCTGACCGTCATTCTCTCTGATAATAAGCACATTTTCCCGTTTGCCATAAGGTGTCATATCCCCTGCCATGCCCAACGCTTCAAGCACACTGATCTTATCGTTCGAAACAGTAAACGTGGCCGGATGGGCAACCTCCCCGATAACGGTAACACGAAAATTCATGTATTTAACGGTAACGATCGGATTTTTAACAAACCGGTCAATTGCTTTTTCCAGGGTCTTTTGCGCCTCGCTTGTAGACAGCCCTTCCAGCCTGATGTTTCCGACAACCGGAAGTTTGATGTTGCCGTTTTTATCTACCCGGAAACCTTCGCGCTCATACATCCCATTCGGACTTAACGTTGCTGCGTTCGCTGCAAAAAGCATGTTCGACTCGTTGCTGCTGGTGGTAATTATGACCGCAAGCAGGTCGTTTTTCATGATCTTCGGTTCGATCTCATTACGTATCTGAGTAGCATTTACACCCGACGATTTTAGATCGCTGAAATAAACCAAATTGCGACTCGGACCGCACGATGTTAAAAAAATTAACCAAAAGATACATTTAATAAGCGCAAACGGTTTCATATAGAAATTTAGATTAAGCGGAATAAATAGGTCATTAATAATATCAACTAAGGTAAGTCAAAAAACGCAAAAGCATCTGATTTACAGTTTGTTGTGAATCAAGTTGTGTATTTTTCACACTTAGTTGCGCAGGAACGTAAAACGATTTATACAAAAGCGGGAAAAATGTGGTGTATGGTTTCTCAGATAGATTCACAACCCTGCATTATAGACCAGGGACCTTTCCTCTCCGGCAGAAATTGGCGAAGTCAGACAGTGTCTGTTTACACGGTATCAGCGCATTGTCAGAGTAATTTTTTAAATCAAAATCTTTTTTTTAGCCTCGGGGTTCACGTGCAGACGCCAGTTTCTTAGGTGCAAACCGGCCTTGTATTTTATCAAACAGAAAATATTTAAAGTCTTGCCTGCATAGCATTGGTCAGCGAACAACCAGTTTAGAGACACTTAGGAAAAATAAGAAGTAAATGGGTCAACCAACAGGCCATAGGTGCGAACGCCCGTCATGGCGTCCCTTCTGATCAGACCAGACACCCGGACCATATGCTCAGGTACAAAAAAAAACCCGGAGGATTTTTCATCTTCCGGGTTTGCAACAATAAATAGCTATGATCTACTGGGCAAAAGCTTTTTTGAGCGCTGATGCGGCATAGTCATTCGCCTGACGTGCTTCGGGGAGTACCGTACCCATTCCGAAGAACTCATGTGTAACCCCATTGTAGTTTCTGCTGTCTACCGTTACACCTGCCGATTCAAGTTTTTTAGCCAGCAACTGGCCCTCGCTCTGCAGCGGATCATATTCTGCGGTAATGATGGTAACGGGTGGCAGGTTTTTCAGGTTGGCAGCCACCAGGTTAATGCGGGGATCTTTTCCTTCGCCCATGTTATTCAGATAATGTTTTACGAACCACTCCATCATTGGTTTATCGAGAGGTTTTGACGCCGCATTTTTCTGATAAGACGGGGTGGTCATGTCTGAGCCCGCAACCGGGTATACCGCCAGGACCGCCACAGGCAGTTGTACCCGTTTGTCGCGTGCCATCATCGCCATATTGACTGCCAGATTGCCGCCCGCACTTTCTCCGGCTACGGCTATTTTTTTCGGATCACCGTTTATGCTGGCTGCGTTTTTAACAACCCATTGGTAGGCCGCAAAGGCATCTTCATGCGCAGTTGGGAATTTATGTTCGGGTGCAAGCCGGTAAGCGACCGATACAACAACGGCACCTGTCTTTTCAGCAAGTACCCGCGGTGCGGCATCATAGACATCAAGATCTGCGATAACAAAACCGCCACCATGGTAATAAACAATAACGGGCAGGGTGCCGGACGCATCTTTTGGCCTATACATGCGCAGGTGAATGCTTCCGCCCGTAACCGCGATAGATTTACCAGTCGTATCGACCTTTGATGGCGGCATAGGTATATTATTTTCCTTCATCACATCCATCACGGCATCTGTTGGTGTGTGATTCTTGCGTGCCCCGGCGGGCGTGAGCGTAGGTATGGGTTGATCGCCATAACTGGCAAGCTTTTCAAGCACCACCTGCATTTCGGGTGTCAGGTTATTACCCCATGCCGGTTTCGGCCCTTTTGGTTTAAGCACAGCAGGAGTCGAAGCTGTATCGGCCATTGTTGTATCGGCAGCCAGGGAATCTGTCTGACCTTTATCACCGGAACCTGTGCAGGAAGCCAGTGTCGCCGCCAGTGCGATTGCAAGAATGTTAAGTTGTATTTTCATGTTATGGTCTAAAAGTTTTGTATTACAAACCTGTATAGCCGACCAATGTTTGTCTTGCAACAGCACAATCGCACAACCCTGAGTATTAAATGTCAGTGACTGAAGCAAGTCCTATGCGTTCAGGAAAAACTTCTCAAGTAATTTGCGCATCAGGATATTGGTTGCCACCGCGTTACCAGTTTGTGTGCGTATAAATTCAGGGCTTTGCACAAATGCTGATTTGTCAAAGTCGCCCGCACAATGATCCAGCATGCCTGCAATACTTGCTTCTTCAGTTTCGAGATGAAACTGCAAACCCAACACATGATCTTTATAGAGAAACGCCTGATTTTTATTTGCGTCAGACACTAAAAGATTGTGGCTGCCTGCAGGGATGGCGAATTGATCTCCGTGCCAGTGAAATACAGTGGGGTTGTCGGCAAACAACTCATAAAACCACGTTATGTTACGGCATTCGCGGGTTGGAAATATCTTGTACCAGCCGATTTCTTTGTGTTCGGCCGATGTAACCGCTGCACCAAGACACGCTGCAAGCAATTGTGCCCCAAGACAGATGCCCAGCACTGCTTTGCCTAGCCTGATACATTCACAGACAAAAGCCTTTTCCACTTTTAGCCAGGGATACCTTTCTTCGTCATATACACCCATAGGTCCCCCCATAATAATCAGGGCATCGATGTCAGCGACTGAGGGCAATCGAAAATCCTCTTTATAAAAATGAGTAGCGGAAACGGGGAAGCCTTTCACGTCTAACCACGCGTTTATATACCCCGGCCCCTCAAAGGCTACATGCTGCAGATAATGTACTCTCATAATTGAAAACCAATTCTTTTTCTTCCTTACTGGCTGTTATTTGTTTTCATTCCAATAATAACTGTCTTCTGTAGTCCGTTTGCCAAAAACAGCTGTCCCCACCCTTACAATTGTGGCCCCTTCTTCAACGGCAATCTCAAGATCGCCACTCATTCCCATAGACAGTTCTTTCATGACCACACCCTGGATACCTGCCTGTCTGATAGTTTCCTGAAGCGATTTTAGCAACCGGAAGCATTGGCGCACCTGATGAGCGTCGCTGCTGAAAACACCAATTGTCATCAGGCCCCTTATTTTTAACTGCTTTAGCTGCGCCACATCATTGACAAGCTCGAGCGCGCGCTTTGGTTGCACACCAAACTTACTTTTTTCGTTTGAAGTGTTCACCTGGATCAGCACATCCATTGTACGTCCGGCTGTGGCCAGGCGTTCGTCGAGTTTTTGGGCAAGCTCCAACCTGTCAAGAGATTGCAGACACGCAACGTCATACTTCAGCAGCTCTTTTACTTTGTTTGTCTGCAGGTGGCCTATAAAATGACGGGTATGCGCGATAGCAGACAGGGCATGGTGTTTTTCTTTAAGCTCCTGAACTCTGTTTTCTGCTATTAAAGTACATCCTGCATTTAACGCCATGAGGATGCGCGCTTCACTTACTGTTTTTGTGGCCAGAAGCAGTTGCACCTCATTTTGCGATCGCCCTGCTCTGTCGCATGCGCAAGCAATTCTGTTTAAGATTGACTCTATATTGGTCCGGATATCATTATTCATCATTCACAAGCTTCGGCCTGTTTCTCCAACCTCGCAATCAGTTTCGCTTTTACTGCAGTTAAAACGCTGTCTTTTGCCTCGGCAAACGAAATAGCGTACCGGCGTTCTACTGCTTTTAATTCTGCCGGAAAACGATCAAGTAAGGAATCGTAATAATTATCGAGAACTTCCTTCGATGGCATTGTATAGCCGAGACGCAGCTGAAAGCGTCTTACCAGCGCCGGGTCAATCAGGTCCGGGTGATTAGTTGCGACAACGAGCAGCGCCTGTTCGGGAAAATAATCAATCAATTGAATGAGTGTATTTACAAGCCTGCGCATTTCGCCCGAATCTTTATCATCAGCGCTCCGCTCCTTACCGATTTGATCAAATTCATCAAGAAATAAGACTGCTTTCTCTCTTGCGGCCTTATCAAAGACCATTTTCAGATTTTGACCGGTTTCACCAATACGGGCGCAAACCACATTACTTAAATTAAGCACATAAATGCTTTTTCCCAGGGCTGCCGCCATGGCTTTGGCAGTTGTTGTTTTCCCACAGCCCGAACTGCCGTAAAGAAGTATCTTATTGTTGACAGGTAAGGCATAGCGCCTCAGTTCATCAATATAATTGTGTTCTTTAAGAAGTTGATTGATGGCATCCCTGGCCAGTGGGTCCAGGAAAAGTTCATCGAGAGAAATTTGCGGTTGCCCGGTTATGATCAGATCAGAAAGGTACATCAGATTTTTTATGATAGCTGCCGTTTATGTCTGTTGCTGTTGACACCTGACATCTCCCGGCTTTCTGCTACAAAGGTAAGTTTTTCAAATACCGGCCGCATGGTACAGTTTATCAAAAGAAACCTGATCCAGGCGAAATACTGAACTAAAAAACAGGGAAAGCAACGGGAAAAGCCGGCCGAAACCTTACCCAAAAAATCAAACTCCGCTAAACAACAGGGGAAAATCAGCTGTTGCATGTTGAAAGCAGATGATCATGAAACAAATGAATGTTCCCGAAGACGCAAAGGTGCTGATTGATTTCCAGGCAGAAGATATGAATATCAAAGCAAGAGAATTACAACCACTCGTTTTTAAAGAAGAAGGAAGATTTTGCTGCGTACTCGGGCCCGACAAAGAAACGGGTATCGCTGGTTTTGGAGACAGTCCTGAAACCGCCATCTCAGACTGGCTGCGCGGGCTAGATGAATACATTAAAAGTAAACCTAAAAATGATGAGCTTGGTCTTTATGTGACCGAAATGCTGCAAATGAGTAATAAAGATGTCTGGTAGACTTTCCGGTAGGCAATGAAAATACCGGCTGGTCTTCCGGCATATAGAAACATACGGCTATGAAAAAACAACTCAACGCAAAAAACCATGGAATCGTAGACTACGTTTTCTCGGGTATTCAATTGCTGGCACCCATAGCACTTGGACTTCCAAAGCAGGCAACCCAGACTTATCTCGGGCTTGGTTCCGGATTTTTAGGTGTAAATGCATGTTCTGACACACCCGTTGGTCTGGCAAAAAAAATCGACTTCCGGAACCATCAAAAGGCAGACATAGGATTTCTGGCAGGTTTAGCCCTACTGACCGCTACGCCGATGATCAGGAATAATAAAAAAACATTAGCCTTTCATCTCGGTTTTTTAGCAATGGCAGCAGCCAATTATTTGCTCACCGATTATAGTTCCAGGCGGTAGTGCTTCGCCGGCCCATGAAAGCAGGCAGCGTCTATATCGGCACTTCGGGCTGGAGTTATAAACATTGGCGGGGCAGCTTCTATCCCGAAAAACTCGCTGCACGAAGACATCTTACATATTACGCGGAACGTTACAATGCCGTCGAACTGAACACCAGTTTCTATCGCATTCCGCTGCCAGGCACCATTGAAAAGTGGATGACCGAGTTTCCTCCCGGCTTTAAAATCTGCCCAAAAATGAGCCGGTTCTTGTCGCACATGAAGAAACTCAACGATCCTGAAGAGCCGCTTGAGCGGTTTTTTGGCGTTATCGATCGCATGGCTGAATTTACCGGTCCGGTCCTTATTCAGTTGCCAGACAACCTCTCATTCAAACCCGAAACGGTTGAGAGGTTCTACGGCATCCTTGAGAAGCGTTACAGCGCATACCGTTTTGCTATGGAAGTCAGACACCCCAGCTGGTTTTCGGCAGAAAGCATCTCGATGATGAAAACCTCGGGTGTAACCCTTGTCATTGCGCAATCGGGTCTTTATCCCTATCATGAAGAAGTTACAGCTAAAGATATCTACCTCCGGTTTCATGGTCCGTCGAAACTATACGACTCATCTTACAGCAAAAAAACACTCGGGGGTTATGCCGAGAAGATCCATTCCTGGCAGCAGGACGGCCACCAGGTCTGGGCCTTTTTTAATAACGACATTCATACCTACGCCATAAAAAATGCGGATACGCTAAAAAAGCTGCTCAGTAAAAAATAGCCTTGCAATTATTCCCTCATAACGGTTTAGCGGAACGGGTAACCTGAATGTCGCGCTTTGGAAAGGGAATCGCTATGCCATGGAATGCAAGTACTGCGTTAATTTTGATAATGATATCGCTTTTGGCTGCATTTGCTTCGGCCATATGTCCGGTCCAGAAATAAATCCTTATTTCTATTGAGCTGTCTGCAAAACGGTATACCGCCAATTTTATATCTTTGCCTTGTGAAATTCCTGGCGCTTTTCCTTTCGTTGATCGTTGTGGTGCTGACCGTAACACCCTGCTGTGCCCTGGAAGAGCCTGACTATCATGTGCATGAAACCCGGATCAGCAAGACGAATGGCTGTAACGAGCAAAGCGCAGATTGCTGCAGTACCTGCTCACCATTTTATGTATGTTGTTCGGGTGCCGGTTTACTGTTTTCCGCTACATTAAATCTTCATCCGCTTTTCCAGCCCGAACTCATGCAACATGGCGCTGGTTATATTCCCTCTACCCTGCCCCTGGTCTCGCTGGCAATCTGGCAGCCGCCGCAGTTGGTGTAATTTTCAGACCTGGTCTTCAGACCATTATTTATTTAAAATTACATGATTGCACAACCACATGAAAAAATTGATCGGGGCCGCCGTACTGCTTTTATTTGCAGCAGGCGCATTTGCCCAGAACACATACAAAGCCGTCGTTAAAGACGCAAAAACAGACCAGCCGCTGGCTGGTGCCTCCGTTATGCTCATCCCGGCCCGCATCGGTACGCAGGCAGACAGCCTTGGCCGGATCACGATCAGCAATGTACCCCCTGGTATCCGCATGTTTCGCTACACGTATCTGGGCTATGAAACAAAAGTCGACACGGTGACCATGCCGCTGCCCGTCGACTCGATCCGCATTGTTTACCTCCTGCCAGCAGAATCACACGAGGACCTTGATGAGGTGGTGGTATCTGCTACACGCAGCAGCCGTACTATAGACAACATTCCAACCCGCGTTGAGGTGATTGCCGGCGAAGAGCTTGACGAAAAAAGCAATATGAAACCCGGCGATATCCGTATGGTGCTCGCTGAAAGCACGGGTATACAAACCCAGCAGACTTCTGCCACAAGCGCAAATTCGAGCATCAGAATTCAGGGGCTTGACGGCCGTTATACGCAAATTATCCGGGATGGGTTCCCGCTGTACTCAGGCTTCTCAGGTGGGCTCGGTCTGCTTCAGATTGCTCCGCTTGACCTCCAGCAGGTCGAAGTTGTTAAGGGTTCCGCTTCGACACTTTACGGCGGCGGGGCCATTGCCGGACTTGTTAACCTCGTATCAAAAAAGCCGGCCGCCGAACGGCAGCTTAACGTCATGCTCAACGGCACCTCGGCCCTGGGACTGGATGCAAGTATGTTTTATGCAGAACAGTTTAAAAAGGCAGGGCTTACTGTTTATGGCGCATACAACAAGGGTACTGCCTACGATCCCTTCCATACCGGCCTTACCGCTATACCTGAGTTTGACCGGTTCACGCTCAATCCGAAACTATTCCTTGCGCTCAGTCCCTCTACCGATCTTGTTGCCGGCATTACCGCAACAACCGAAAAAAGAACCGGCGGAAATATAAGTTATGTGCAAGGTAAAGCAAGCCAGCCGGATGCCTATTTTGAAAAAAACATTACGGGACGGTATAACTCACAGCTTGAGCTGCGTCACCGACTTTCTGAGCGTGAAACGTTTGTGCTGCGTAACTCAGCGGGCTATTTTGACAGGAGCATCGGCCTGCGCGACTATCTTTTTTCAGGCGTTCAGATTTCGACTTTCAGTGAGGCCACATATAACCGCAATGGTGAAAAGGCTGACTGGGTTACCGGCCTTAATTTCGTTACCGAAGACTTCAAAGAAGACCATAACAGCAGCGCCGCCGTTAGAAGTTACAGCTACAGCACGGTAGGCGCCTTTGTCCAGAATACATGGACTGTGGTACCTCCGGTAAGCATTGAATCGGGTATCCGCGCTGACTACCATAATGCGTATGGTGTGTTCGTGCTGCCCCGGCTGTCTGCGCTCTGGAAGATCAGCGAACACGTATCGACAAGGCTTGGCGGCGGTCTCGGTTACAAGGCGCCAACCGTATTTACAGAAGATGCTGAGCGCATCCAGTTTAGAAACGTCCAGCCAATCGATGTATCTGCCACAGCGGCCGAACGTTCAGCGGGGCTTAATTACGACCTGAATTACCGCACCAGCTTTTTTAACGGAGCCGTGGGTCTCAGCATCAACCAATTATTTTTCTACACCCGTATTAACAAACCCATCTTACTTTCGCCTGCGGCGGATGGCAACCTGCAGTACGTCCAGCCAAACGCACACATCGATACGCGCGGGATGGAGAGCAATGTTAAAATTACCTTTAGTGATTTCAAACTTTTTGTAGGGTATACGTTTGCGGATGTCAAATATCACGCGGGTAGCGTAAATAACACCTATCCACTGGTATCGCGGCACCGCCTGAATAACGTGCTGATGTATGAACTGGAAGACAAATGGAAAATTGGTGCTGAAGCATATTACTTTAGTAAACAGCAACTGAACGACGGACTGACTGGGCGCAGCTACTGGACCACTGGTTTTATGATCGAAAAACTCTGGGAGCGTTTCTCCATTTTCCTCAACTTCGAAAATTTCACTAATACCAGCCAGACCCGCTTTGATACCATTTATACGGGTCCGCTAAATAACCCGGTTTTCAGAGACATCTATGCCCCTGTTGACGGTTTTGTTATGAACGGCGGCATCAAACTGAGGCTTTGACACCGGAAGGCAGCAGGTTGACCTGAAATGGGTTAACCTGCTGTCTTTCCAAAATCTGTTAGCGTGGAAGTCAATTGTCCTGGTAATAGGCCTTCTGCGCTTCTTTATTGTACTTCCCTTTGTATTCAAGCGGAGACATGCCGGTAATTTTCCTGAATACTTCACGAAAGGCCTTCACGTCAGAATAGCCCACTTCGTACATGACCTCATTGATTGTTTTCCTGGTTGTTTCAAGAGATTTTTTCGCAGACTCGATCTTGACGCGCTGCAGGTATTCAACAGGTGTATTGCCCGTCGCTTTTATAAACCGCCGGTCAAAATTCCGCCTCCCTACGGCGAATTTTTCAGAAAGGTTCTGTACGGTGATCTTTTCCTGAAAGTTCTGCTCAATGAAATGCTGTGCCTTCATGACCAGCTCATCACCATGGGATTTTTGCCCAGTAAAAATGGTAAACGCCGACTGCCTTTGCCTGTCTATCTCGATCTGATAGACCTTTGAACAATAGATAGCAGTTTCGCGGTCATAATATTTCTCGATCAGGTAAAGAATGAGGTTAAGAAATGAATACCCGCCGCCATTGGTATAGATGCCGTTCGCATCAGTAATCAGTTGTTCTGATTTAACGATAACCTTCGGAAACAGTTCCCGCAAACGGTCGGCGGTGTTCCAGTGGATCGAACAGCTTTGCCCATCGAGCAGGCCTGTCGATGCCAGGATCAGCGCGCCTGAACACATGCTGGCCACCTCGGCACCACCTTTGTATTGCTGGCGGATCCATTGTACCAGCTCAGCATTCTCATTATGCGGATCTATAAAATTCGGATTGATCGCAGGGATAACGATCAGGTTCGTTTTGCGGACTGCTGATATATGGGTCTCAGGTTTGATAGCTACGATACCTTTATCGACCTCCGGTTGTGGAGAGACGCCGGCCAGATTTACTTTAAAAACCTGTTGTCTGCCCTTACTGGCCCAAAGTTCATTGGCGCGTTTAAAAATATCATAAGCCCCTACAATGCAGGCAAAGGTGTTGAGGGATGTATGTGCATCAGGAACCAGGATGGTTAAGTGTTTCAAAGCCGTAACTTATAGGTGATCAATTATTTAAAACCAAAGTTAATGATCGTTAATGTCCATATCAACCCATTATGTTGTCTATTTAACACCCTTTCGTGGTCTTAAGGTGTATGTAGTTTTGCTTCCGGTCATACTGAACTGACCAGTTAACTAAATAAAGGATATGAATAACCAGGATTTTACAACCACATTTGAAGTGAATGCACCTGCATCGGCGGTTTTTGATGCGGTAACCAATGTACGTGGCTGGTGGTCAGAGAATATTGAAGGAGCGACCAACCAGCAAGGCAGCCGCTTTACCTATCACTACCAGGATGTTCACCGCGCCACAATGAAAATCGCAGAGCTGATCCCGGGCAAACGCATGGTATGGCATGTGGAAGACAATTATTTCAAATTTACCAGGGACGAAACCGAGTGGACAGGCACCCATATCATATTTGAGCTGAGCGAACAGGACGGATCGACCCGCCTCAAGTTTACACACCAGGGCCTTGTACCCGCATACGAATGTTTCCAGATCTGTCATGATGCCTGGACACATTATATTCAGAGCAGCCTGAAAGACCTGATCACCAAAGGAAAAGGCAGCCCTACACCGGCAGAAGAAAAAGAATCGCAGCAGTCAACAGACCAGGCAACTGAAACCTCAGATAACAAAAGTATTTGCCACCGGCTGCTTATCGGGGTACCTGTTGAGAAGGTTTTTGCGGCTGTTACCACTCAGGAAGGCCTGGCGGGCTGGTGGACGCCGGATACCACCGCGAAGGCCGAAGCGGGCTCGATTTTAAAATTTGAATTTGGCCCCGATTATCACAAGGAAATGCAGGTCCTGGAGCTGCGTGCTTATAGCAGGGTAAAATGGCTTTGTATCAAAGCTTTTGAAGAATGGATCGGCACTACCATTACTTTCGAAATCGAACCGCATGCAAAAGGAGCCATTCTGATTTTCCGGCATAGCGGGTGGAAGGCTTATACAAATGAATTTGCGTCCTGCAGTTATGCCTGGGCGCTGTTTTTAGGAAGCCTGAAATCGCTTTGCGAAAGGGGCGCAGGTACGCCATACCCCGCAATTGGTTGATTAAAACCGGTAATATTCAGGGCAATAAACCCCCGACCCGCAAAAACGCACATACTTCGCACTGCCTGGTATCATTGCATCAAGTACACTTGGCAAGCACAAGCAATACAACTATATTAGCGCTCTACAGAGGGGCCTGTAAAACTGATAATAAATGAAGATTATAACGGTACAGCCGGATCAACGCCTCAACGCTGTTGTAAAAAATTTTTGGTTTTCCAGCACCGGTGATTCTGAAAAGCTGGCCGGAACCTATCGCATCATTGCCGATGGTGCTCCGGGCATGATTTTTCAGCATGATAACGGACATTCTGCTGTTCTGGGTCCGGCCGGATCTCCCCTTCCCGTTTCGTTCGTATACGGACAAGGTACGGGGTTTTGCCTGAATGAAATTATCGGTAAACCTTTCGTTGTTGGTGTGAACCTGCAGCCGGCTGCGCTGAAAGGTGTCTTTTCTATAGACTCATTCGAATTGACCGACAAATTGGTTAGTACCGAAGTCTTCTTTACACGAAGCCTGGAAGAACAGTTAATAAACACTCATGACCCTTATGAAATTATCGACATTTTCACGGCCCGCCTGCTTCACTTGCAGCAGCGAAGCGGCTTTGACAAAACTATAGAACACAGTGTCAGGCTGATCGGCGCCAAACCCGCAGAAATCAGTTCCGGTTTTCTTGCAGATAAAGCAAATATCTGCACAAGACAGCTGCAGCGAAGGTTCAGGCAACATGTGGGCGTATCTCCGGAGCACTACATCCGCATTGTCAAGTTTCAGCAGTCGCTGCTGCGTATCAAAAACCGCCAGTTTCGAAAACTCAATGATGTAGCGCTGTCTATGAACTATACGGATCAGTCGCACTTTGGGAAAGAGTTCAGGCAGTTTACCGGACTAAGTCCGAAAGCATTTGCTAAATCTGCGCAGCTGGCAGCCCCGGCCGACCACCATACCGCAGCAGATTCCCTCCGGATCTTTAAATGCCTTAATTAAAGTCGCTCGCGTCCTATTTTTTCATGAGATGCTTCCGGTAATTTGTCTGAATAGCTATGGCAACTACCATTCATCATCTCAACTGCGTAGACATACAGTCGCCGGGTTACGGCGCTGCTGTCGGCCATTGCATGCTCCTGGAACATACAGACCGGCTTGTATTGATCGATACCGGGACCGGCCTGCTGGATGCTGCGCGGCCTGACGAGCGAATGGGCCGGCAACTCATCGAGCTGACTGGCTTCAGGTTTGATGAGCAGCAGACGGCGAAGCGGCAGATCGAGGCACTCGGCCTGGATCCCGGAAAAGTAACAGACATCGTTTTGTCGCACCTCGATCCCGATCACACCGGCGGGCTTGCAGATTTTCCGCAGGCAACTGTGCATGTCTCTGAGGAAGAATATGAGGCTTTTAAGCATGGGAATCTGCGTTACCTTCCGGCACATCTTTCCCATCAGCCCCCTATCAGAACATATGCAGCCGTGCCGGATACCTGGTTGGGGCTGGAAGCGCGACGACTTGACATTTCACTGGAACCGGACCTGTTCCTGGTCCCCTTGTTCGGCCATACAGCCGGGCATTGCGGTGTGGTGATAAGCACGCCGGGAATATCCATTTTTTATGTCGGAGACGCGTACTATCTGCGGGAGGAGCTCCGGAATCCCCGGCATCCGGTAACGAACCTCGCACGCATGCGTGCAGAGAATGACAATTTGAGGCTTGATTCACTTGGAAAGATCAGCAAGCTGATTTATGAAAATCCTGCGCTGGTTATTTTTGGCTACCATGACCCTGCTGAATTTGCTAAATTTAATCAACGAAAAGTATTATGAAACACCTGTCACTCCTGTTTTTTACCCTGACTGCGCTGCCTTTTTTTCAAAGCCGGATGGGAATCCAACTCGCGTTAAACGGACTCTCGCAGTTAAGCGGCAATGCTGGACGCTTATTGCTTCATGATGGCCTTAAAAATGTGAACGCGCGGACACAGGCCAGCCGCAGCGCCAGATCAGCGACCGGCGTGAATCATCAGACTTCATTGCCTGTCAGTCCTGCCAGCCAAAATTGCCAGCCTGCTCAATCCACAGCCGGCGACAGTACCCGGGTGATAAAAAAAAGCAGGATGATTTCTGCAGCGCCGGGCGTTGTCTGGCGAGTGCTTACGCAACCAGAAAGCCAGAAAAAATGGCTTGGAGCCGACGTGGAAAGTGACTGGAAGCCAGACAGCACGATCAGGTTCTCATTTACCTACAACGGCAAACTGATCAGGGACAAGGGTGTGGTTTTAGCGTTTCAGCCTGAGAAAAAGTTGGCGTATTTATACTGGAGCATGTTTTCCGGACTGCCTGATCAACAATCGAACTATTCAAAGATAGAGTTTGAGCTAAGTCCTGAAAGTAATGGCACAGTGCTGATTTTACGGCACAGCAATCTCGCAACTGCACAGATGTATGAACATTCAGACAAAAATTGGGAAGAAACACTCGATCAGATCAAGTCGTTAGCCGAAGGAAAATAATTTTTTATGCTAAATGTTGTCTGCGAGGTCAAACGTCATGTAGATTGCTATTTCGCCGGGCTCGTTATATAACCTCAGGTTCAGTCCGGTGATGCGGAAACCCTGCTTTTCATAAAACACGATTGCCGGATAATTGGTATTCTGCGTTTCCAACTCAATAATCCTGCAATTGATTCTTCTGGCCTCCTGAACAGCCGCTTCGATCAAAGCGGTGCCAATCCCCTGTCCGCGCTGCTGCTCTGAAATCAGTATGCTTTCGATATACAGGCTATTGTTCCATGCTCTGTAATCACAAATAATCCGGCCGGCAAGCGTATTATTCGTATAGGCGCCAAAAGAGTGGCCCTGGGTTATTAGAGCATTCAGAGATTCAACTTCGGCCGCAGTAGAAGTCCAGGTTTTTTGGTAGCTTTTTTCGACAACTTCTAAAGTGATTTGTAAAGAATCGTGAAGGCCCGCTGAGCTAACCTGAAGAATTTTGTCTGTTGTGTAGCCATTTCTTCCCCAATTGAGGTCGCTTTCAATGTCCAGATGTTCTAAAATTCTAATGTCCATGTAGCTCAAGTATTTCAATTACTGCTGTCAGTGATGTTTTGATCAGCACTGCTGCAGCTATCAGGATGATCATAACTAAGAAGATTGGTATCAATCTTTGTAAGGGCGAATTTATACGGACTGCTTAGTGTTTCCCCGCAGATAAAGAAAGTTCCGCACTATCGCCTGATTTCCCGGCCGATGGTCAGCTTCCTCCATGACAAACGATCTCATATTCCTTGCCTGCTCACGTGCAACAAATGCAGCAGCGAAAAAATTCACCATTGCTTTGATCGGCTCGGTCACTTTAGCCACCGTTTCGTTTAATTTCTATCATATAGGTAACGGGGACAGCATAAGTCCGATCACGGTGATGATGCAGATTCCAAGTCCAACCATATGCATTGAAGCCATTTCTCCGGTGGTTTTACAAACTGCAAAATGCAAAAAAGAATTAATCTGTAACGAAATAGCTTCTCTGAGATGGCTTCTGTAAATTTAGCACGATAAGCTGCCGGATGGATTGTACATTCTGGTTTGATCAGTATAGTAAACTTCCGGTTTGGTTGGATGAAAAAGCAAGATCCGCGCAGGAACAAGTCTCAAGCACTTTTTCCCGAAATCTCCCGGATCACCTGATCCAGTTCGCCTGCACTTTGCCTCAGAAGTTTTAGAAATTCGGCTTGTTCAGAACTGCTGCTATTTTCTGACAACAAATCACTTAACGCCAAGATGTTAGCCAGGGGCTTACGCACTTTGTGCGACTGAATAAATCCGATTTCGTCTAACTGTGAAGATGCTTTGTCAAGCCGGTGCTGCACCTCGACGAATTCGGTGATATTATAGCCGATACAAAAAATGCCGGCTGGCTGATTGTCCCTATCGAAACACGCCTGCATCTCCCACTGGGTCACAACATAACCGCCCTGGCCGTCATGTTTTCTAAGCGTAGCGGGAAACAGCCTGCTGGGATCACTGAAACATTGCTGTCCTACTTCTGCACAGATCTTGATATCGTCAGGATGCAGCGTTACAAAGAAGTCCTTTCCAAGCAATGTTCCACGCTGAAAAGCAAAATTGCGGTCATAATTCGGACTCACATAAGAATATGTGCTGTCCATCGCCACTGCTATGGTATAAAAGAAATCCGAAGTTTCTAAAAAACGATTGATACCATTGAAGTTTTCCATTTGGGCGGCAGATTATAAATTGTTTGGCGTGCAGGAACCAGGAGTGCCTGCCAGCATGCAACAATAGGGCTTTGCTTTTGTTTAACAAAGCCTGTTATTTACAATCTGCATCCGCCTGGTTGCCAGACAAATTCGGCCCGGTGTAAATTACTTGGATGACTTTTTCTCGTCTTTTACACAATTGTTTACCGTCTTTCCGTTTTTCTTTTTTGTACCTTCCTTGTGGTACCCCGACCAACAGGGGTCTTTTTCTTTTGATTTAGCCATGATGTTTTCTTTGATAAAAATCGGGAATACAGTGTAATTACATCTTCTTCCTGCATCAGTTAACATCGCTGGTTTACACTGGTTTCTATATTTTGGCTAAAAACGAGAGCGCTGCGTTGTACGATTATCAAATGCCCCTTTGCGGCGAACTGTTTTTTTCCTGCGACCCTGCAGATTGTCTTACCTGTAAATAGTCGACTGTTATCTATTACGCTTGCGTGAAAGGAACGGAATATGTTGTTTTGTGTATGCAAGCTGCGCTCAGGAAACTCAGGGAAACAATGGATCCGGTTGTCAGATTACCAGAGGCTGAATGGCAGTTATGGTCGGCAATATGGGAACCGTATACCGCGAAACGAAAGACTGTGATTACCCCTGTCGGGGCGCCCGAACGTTATCTGTATTTTGTGCTTGAAGGCGCGCAGCGTGTGTTTTACAGCGATGCCGATGGCCATGAAGCTACGCTGGTATTCACCTTCCCGGGTTCGTTCGGCGGTGTGCTGGATGCCATGCTGGATAAGAATCCCTCACGCTATACGTATGAAACCCTCTCTGCTTCGACCATCATCCGCGCGCGTTATACCGATATCGAGATGCTGGCCCAAACGAACCCCGGTATTTCAGCCTTTATCCAGGTCTCGCTTACCGCAGCACTAAGCGGTCTGCTGCATAGACTTGCAGAATTGCAGTCGTTCAGCTCTGAAGAAAAGTTCCGGGCATTACTTTCCAGAAGTCCGCAGATTCTGCAGCATGTACCGCACAAATATCTCGCAAACTATCTTGGTATTGATCCGACTAATTTCAGCAAACTGATGAACCGGAAAGTATTCTGAAATGCTGGCAAATACCAACATTTATACCTTTGTTTAAAAGCAATTTGCGCCGAAAACAGGAAAATGAAAACATTCGATACCGGACAGCTGCTGGAGAATTTGGAACGCCAGACCGCGCAGCACCTGAAACAGGCAGAAACCGTCTACCGTTACTTAAGTGCAGAATTACTGAACAAGCCCTCAGCAGTGGGCGGCTGGAGCATAGCCCAGTGCCTTTCGCACCTGAACTCGTACTCAGCACATTACCTGCCGCGTACAGAAAGGGCACTTCGCAAGGCACAACCCCCTATATCTGCTACTTTTACCAGAGGATGGCTGGGCAACTATTTTATCAATATGATGGATCCCGATGTAAATAAGGCACGTTATTCAGCTATGAAAAAACACGTGCCGCCGGTAAACTTACCGGCCGGACAGATCCTTGACCAGTTTATTGCCTGGCAAAGCGAGCTGCTTAGCTACCTGCAGCAGGCAAAAGAAAAAAATCTGGATACAACGCGCGTTTCTACATCGATAAGCCCGCTCATCAGGATGAAACTCGGCGATACCCTGCAATTTATAGTGATGCATAACGAACGGCATATCAGGCAGGCAAACAGAAATCTGATCAGGTGAAATTGATAAGAGTGCGGTGGCGGTGTGGTATTTTCAGGCTGTTGCCGGGAGAACTGCAACGGCCTTGAAGGCTGTTTAACCTGTCCGCCCGTCCCCATCCGCTGCACAGCGATCTTCGGGCGGCACCGTAGGTTTCAAAAAAAAGATCCGGCAGGGGCCGGATCTTTTGTAACTGTAGAACGTGATTCGCTGCAGTCGTTATTTCGCCGGGAGTCTAAGTACGGATACAACCGGGAGGTGGTCTGAAGCATACCGTTCAGGAATCACTTTATGCGAAACGACTTCCCAGGGCGAACTCTTTGTGTATGCAATAAAGTCGATGGTACTTCGCGGGTTTACAGCCGGCACAGTCAAGTCACAGTCCGAACAGGTCCGGGTGAATACCTGGTCAATAATCCTGACAGGTTCACTCCCGGGCCTGGCATTCCAGTCGCCAGCCAGTATGAACGGCAGTTTTTCCGCACTGCCCGCATCAGCAAGTTCTTTGGCTTGCAAGAGGCGGTTCGTTTCGTCGCGCTGTGCATCCAGATGTGTGCTGCCGAACCTTACCTGCCGGCCGCCGGGCAGCCGGAGCACTGTCGTTGCCAGTATGCGCGGCTCGCCTTTGGTCCCTTCGCGCGTTGTAAGCCGCGTAACCTCGTTATTTTTCATGGGCAGCCTTGAAAGAATAGCCACACCATACTGTCCCTCATCATAGTCAATTGCGCGGGCAAAAAAGACCTCCATCTTCAGCATTTTTGCAAGCTCTGCCGCCTGGTCAATCTTCCCGCTCCGGTTTGTATGTACATCGACTTCCTGCAGGGCCACCACATCCGGATTTTCTGCTGCAATAACAGCCGCAATCGCTTTCAGATCAATCTGATCTGGCTTTGACGGCGGATTTGCATGATGAATATTGTAAGACATCACTTTGAGCTGTACGCCGCTACCGGGCGCAGACCTTCGGGTGGAACATGCCGCAGTTAGCAGCATGCACCCGATCATTAAAAAAAGACTGTATTTTCTCATTGCATTTATTACCTCAATAATTACCATCCGGGGTTCTGCCCAAGCTTAGGATTACGTTGCAGCTGGATAAGTGGTACAGGCCACAGGTAGTGTTTCGGATCTACAAACTGCCTGCCGGTTTGCACAATGATATAACCATTTGCATCGGCATTGATGTTACTCACCTGCGCAGCCGGCGCAAGCGATTTTTTCACTCCCTTAACATCGGCGCCTAACAATGCACCCTGTTTCCAGCGCATCAGGTCAAACCAGCGCTGTCCTTCGCGTGCAAGCTCAACACGGCGCTCACGGCGTATCTCGGTACGAATGTCAAGTCCGTTCGCTGTAAGTTCGCTTAATACCATACGTTTCATGCCCACACGGTCGCGAAGTTTATTGATTGTCAGATCAATATCGGCCTGTGTAAGTGTGCCCTGCTCCAGTTTTGCTTCAGCATAGGTTAAGAGCATTTCTGCCAGGCGTAAAATATGTATATCATTTTCATCGCGCGATACCTGGCCCACAGCGCTTATCTGCACATATTTATTGAAATAGTAGCCGGTAATTGTTACCGATCCCTGGCGGTCCATCAGAAATTTCGGTGCCGTATAAATATTTGGATTTGTGTTGGCTGCATTGCCGTCACGACGACCTCCCCATGGCGAGTTTGGAGCCAGGATAGTCATGCGCATCCGCGGATCGCGGTTCTGCCATAGACTGGCGTACGTAGCCTCACTGTAAAGCGGCGAGCGCTCGATAGGCAGCCCGTCTGTACACAGGTAAGAATCGACCAGCGACTTTGTCGGGTTATAGCGTGAACTCTGATCGGGCACCTGCGATTCACGGCTGATGTTGTGCATGCTCACATCCAGAAGATGCGTCCTGGCCATGATCGTTTCCTTATTGGCGCCGGCTGAAAGTTTACCTGCATACGTGAACAAGTTGTAGTAATCTTCATTTGGTTTACCGGTAGAATAAAGCGAGTACACACCCAAATCCATCACCGCTTTAGCAGATTTCTCAGCTTCAGCCCAGCGGCCATCATAAAGTGCCATGCGCGCGCGCAGGCCCAATGCAGCACCCTTGCTCAGTCTGCCTAGTGCTGCACCGGTTTGAATAGCAGGCTGCATCAGGTCTGCCGCCTCCTGCAGCTCCTGCAGAATGAAGTCGACAACCTCTTTCCTCGGGTTGCGCGGTTCATAAAGTTCGTCGATATTCAGCGGCCGTGTAACAAGCGGCACATCGCCAAAGAACGATACCAGGTGCATGTACATGTAGGCACGAATGGTTTTGGCTTCACCGGCCATCTGGTTTTTAACCTGTTCGGGCACGGATGTAGCTCTTTGATAGTTGGCCAGAAACACATTACACTGACGGATGCCCGCAAATTGCGAACCCCATTCTGTATTCACTGTTCCCAGTTCCACATTGAAATTCCCGCTGCTTAATATCCTGTAATTATCGGTCGTTGTTGAATTGATGCTGTTATCGCCCAATTGATCCATCGCAACCGTATTTGATGCTTTAACGTTTGCATAAAGGCCGTTCAGACCAAGTTGAAGCTGTTCCTGCGTTGTCCAGAACGTCTCATCAGATATCGCGCTTAATGGTGTACGGTCCAGAAAATCTTTCTTACATGATGCCGATGCAAGCAGAAAGGCCAAACAGATATAGGTATATTTTTTCATTTTGAAATGTCGTTTATCTTGCTGTTTATTATTTGAAGCTCAGGTTCAGACCAAATACAATTGTTTTTGGAACCGGGTAAAATCCACCCGCGGTGACCGGCGTTTCAGGATCGTAACCGTAGAAAAAGTTCGTTGCTGTGAACAGGTTATCTGCCGATGCGTAAACCCGCAGGCGGCTTACCCGCCATTTTTCAATCAGCCTGTTTGGAACGGTGTAACCGAGCTGAATATTTTTCACGCGGAAATAGGAAGCGTCTTCAAGCCACATGGTAGAAAGGCGCTGGTTGTACGAATAACCATAAGCCAATCTTGGGTAACTTGCATTGGGATTGGTGGGCGTCCAGCGGTCAAGATGAAATTCCTGCGGACTTGAACCATCATTGATAAATGCATACCGTGCAGCACCTGTCACGTAACCATCGGCCTTACCGACGCCCTGCAGAAAGATGGCAAGATCGAAGCCCTTGTAAGCAAAAGAGCTGTTAAAACCATAGGTGTAGCGTGGAATCGGACTGCCGATCACTTGCCTGTCTGCATCAGCAGTAATTTTGCCATCTCCATTCAGGTCCCGGTAAATCAAATCTCCCGGGCGCATCGGAAAACTGGAATCATATGGGAAGTTTGGTGTATAACGGGTAGCTTCGGGGTTATTTGGATTAATTGTGAAATCAGACTCCTGGGCAAGTCGCTCGGCGACAAAACCATAAAAGGCATCAATCGGTTCACCGACAAAACGTACCTGGTCGCCATAAGTCGGCGGTACGTCGCCAAGGCTTACAACTTTGTTTCGCACATCAGACAGGTTTGCAGAAAGGTTGTAACTAAAGTCATTGATCTTATTCTGATAAGTCAATGAAAGTTCCCACCCTTTATTTTGCACCTTGCCGGCATTCTGGCGCGGGTAACCTGTACCCAGAACATCGGGCAGCGGCACACTAAGCAGGATATTATTTGTGTTATTGATGTAATAATCGGCAGTCAGGCCAAGGTGCCCGTTCAGCATGCTCAGATCAAGGCCAATGTTTTGTTTCGTAACGGATTCCCAGGTAAGAAGGGCGTTCGGAATGCCTGTTTCGCGATATCCTGAGGTGATGGTATTTCCGATCGGCATCGAGCCTACAGAGCCAAGTGTACGCAGGTACGCAAAATCGCTGCCTACGCGGTCGTTGCCCTGATCGCCATAAGAAACCCGGATCTTACCAACATCAATGATGTTTTTAAGCGGAGCGAAGAATTTTTCTTCTGAAAAAAGCCAGCCCGCAGATCCCGACAAAAAGGTGTTCCAGCGAACATTACTGGCAAACCTCGACGATCCGTCATGCCTGAAGTTTGCCTCAAGCAGGTAACGCTGACTAAAGGAATAATTTACCCGGCCAAATAATGACTGTAATGCGTTTTGGCCGGCAGATGCACCGTTGAACTGATTATCAGCACTTCCCAGGGGTAAACTTGCCACATCCTGTGTCGGAAAATAAGTCCGGTAGGCATCAAAATCTTTTGCAATCGTTTCTTCACGCTGTGCGGCCACAAAGGCTTTCAGGTAATGTTTCTGCGCAAAAGTCTTTTCATACTCGGCAATAGCATTAACCATCTGATAACGGCTGGTATAGTCAGCATTCGAAAGACGGTTCGGGAAATTTGTCTGATAGATCACCTGGTTGGTTACCGGGCTCACGTAATCGATTGTCTTTGTAAAGATCTCGCGCAGCGAATTGCTTCGAACCAGGCCATATTGCGAACGCAGTCTGAAACTGTTTGTAATATTGAGAGTAGCCTGTAAGTTAGCCGTAATCTCCTGCGAGCTGAAATCGTTGTAGCCGCCATCTGTTACAACCGCAAGCGGATTCCGTGCACCACCGCCATAACCCCAGCTGCCGTTTGTAAAACGCACTGGTACAAGTGGCGAAATGTATTGGGCAACCGACAGCGGGCCGCCAGTTGAGTTGGTCGATTCATTGGATTCTGAATACGCACGGTCAATGTAACCAATCGTTGCGTCAATATTTAAACGGTCAAAAACCGTTGTTGACACGCGGGCACGTACAGTATGACGCTTGGCTCCATACACATCGCCCGTTATGAAACCACCTTCCTTCAGGTAACCGTAAGAAAGGTAATAGTTTGTTTTATCGGCTCCGCCAGACAGGTTGAAGTTATGGTTTTGCTGTGGCGCGTTGTCTTTATAAATCTCGCTGATCCAGTCGGTATTGGCAAAAAAGTTCGGATCAGACCCGTTTCGCGCTACCTCAATCTGGGCGGGCGTATAAGTCGGGTTCAGACCTGCGTTGACCCGTGCCTCGTTAAGCAGTTCCATATACTGCGGCGAGCCGAGGTATTTTGGAAGCGCGGTAGGCTTTTGAAAACCGAAATAGTTGTTGTAGGCCAGCGCCGGCGCAGTCGATTTGCCCTTTTTGGTTGTAATCAGGATTACACCGTTGGCGCCGCGTACACCATATATTGAAGAAGCTGCAGCATCTTTCAATACAGAGATATTTTCGATGTCTTCAGGGTTTAGAATATTGATATCGCCTGATGGAATGCCGTCTATAACCAGCAGCGGATTGGCATCGTTCAGGGTCCCTACCCCGCGCACGCGGATTACCCCGCCATTGTTGCCCGGCAGACCGCGCTGAACGTTTACCGTAACACCGGCCATTTGCCCCTGCAGCGCAGAACCAACTGAGGTAACCGGACGGCGGCTCAATTCAGAACCCGCTACCTGGCTTACCGCACCGGTAAGGTTCGCTTTTTTCTGCGTACCGTAACCAACTACCACCACATCATTGAGGTTTGTTTCAGAAGCAACCAGGCTGATGTTAAACACCAGGTTAGTGCCGATCGTTACCGTCTGGTTATTGTATCCCAGCGACCGGAATGTCAGCGTCTCATTTGGCTGAGCCTGGATACTGAATTTGCCATCGGCACCGGTGGCAATCTCTCTGCGTGATTTGTCGGCCGAAACGATCACCCCCGGCAGCGGTTCACTGTTTTGCTGATCACGAACGGTACCCGTAACGGTGACCGTATTTTGTGCCCAGGCATTTGTCAGGTTGATGCCTATAAGCAGAAGCCCCAGGAACCACACCTTCACGTTCCTCTTAGAGAAACACTCGTGTAAAACTTTTTTCATGTGCTAAAAATGAAGTTTGAGAGATTGTGTATTACTTTTATCGTGTTCGTTTGTTAATTCGCGGCCCTCTACTGCGACTGTATTAAACGCCGCAAGTTGTAATTATTCGATTAAGCTAATGTTAATTCCACATTATTTCAAATAACTTATAGCACTTTTGTTAATATTTTATGAAAGTTACCATCCAGACATGAATTTTCATCCCCTTAATTATGCAGGACACACGCACTACACCAGATAAAAAGTCAGATGCCGGCAGGGCTATAAATGCTGCCGACCGAAAAAAGCAGCTGCAGAAACTCAGGCTCGCGCAATTTATTTTCAGGAACGGACCTGCGGCTCTTTCTGAACTCACGCTTGCGCTCAACATCAGTATGCCTACCTGCCAGGTGCTGATCAATGAGCTGCTGGCAGAAGGCCTGCTCGAACGGAAAGGGAAAGGAACTTCGATCGGGGGGCGCCGCCCGGAGTTATTCGCTCTGATAGATGGGTCATTTTACGTAATGTGCTTCAATCTTGAATTATTTGTGACCCAAATTGCTGTAATAGATAATAACGGAACCGTTTCTGCAATTGAACTGGCTGATGTTGCAATAAGCAAAGATCTTTCAGCAATCGAACAACTGTACGATCTGGGGTTTGAATTGCTTCGAAAAACCGGAATCGACAATAAAAAGGTGCTGGGTGTCGGCTTTTCTATGCCAGGTCTGATTAACTGGCAAACAGGAAACAACCAGACTTATCTTGCAACAGGCAATGAGCTAAGCCTTCAAAGTTATCTGGAAGGCCGGTTCGGGCGGCCCGTTTTTATCCAGAATGATGTCAAGTGCTCAGCAACAGCAGAACTCAACTATGGTCTGGCCCGTGGTGTGAATGATGCGCTGGTGGTGTTGATGGATTGGGGAATCGGGCTTGGAATTGTGATGGATGGCAAAATGCGAAAGGGCAGTCACGGCTTTTCTGGTGAGATCGGTCACATTCCCTTTGCAGAGAACGGGACATTATGTTACTGCGGCAAGCGTGGCTGCCTGGAAACTGTAGCTTCGGGAATAGCACTGACTAAATTTGCCAGGCAGGGCATTGAGGCCGGACAGGATAGTCTGCTTAACGAACTGTGCGATGGTGATCCTGAAAAAATCCAGCCCGCTCTGATTATCCAGGCTGCCAATAACGGCGATCAGTTCGCCATCAACCTGCTGAGCGATATTGGGCATAACCTTGGTAAGGGCATTGCGACGCTGATTCAGCTGTTTAACCCCGCTGTTATTATTCTGGGCGGAAAAATGGCCGATGCGCAACATTACATCACCATACCGATCACCCAGGCGATTCATACATACAGTATGACACAGATCAGCCAGACATCAAGCGTGATGTTATCTAACCTGGGGCCGAATGCTGCCATTCTGGGCATCATGAACATTGTTGTTGAAGGCCTTTTTGAAAAGGAAATGGCCATGGGCAGCGTATATGCGTCACTGCTTCAGCCGGTGGGTGATGGTGCCGGTGCAAAATAAATTGATGCAGGCATCAGATCACATCCGTAACTTACAGATGGCCGACCGCGAACCTGATTTTCAACAAGACCGCACGGAAAAGCTAGTTACATAAAGCTGAGACAAAATCTTTGGTTGTGTAAGCAGCATAAATTCTGGTCCCGGCCTGCATGAGTTCGGTCGCCTTGCTGTCTGTTGCAGAAATTTTGTTGCTATCGTGCAAAGCGCGAATAACGGAACCCTGTTTCAGGTATACCCGGTATTGTGTTTTGGTCACCGGCCCGTTTGCCGGTCCGCCAACAAGGCTTTCAAGACAAAAAATAAGTTTACCGGCATCATAATAAAATTCATGCACCCAGCTTCCGTCGCCGATGGAGCCAGACTCTACAATTTTTAATATCTTTTTTCCACTGAAAAAATAGGTAACCACGCCGTCTTGGACACAGCCAGAACTTTCATATTTAAACCGTTCCGCCGTCAGGTTGAGCGCGTTAATCTGCTGATAGGTCCGTCTGATATTTTGAATGGCCGCTTCATTTTGCACGTTGACAAGCGGTTGTCTTGCGGCCTGTTGGGCGTGCACTGAAGCTACTGACAGAATAAAGAAGGCGATCAGCCAGAACTGACGGCAGATGAGCGTTTTTTGATGTTGCATCAGCTGGAAAGATTTACCTTTTAAACAAAATTTACCCTCAGCAGTTTTGCACATCTCCATTTGACATACCCTTTTTAATTTACAAGTCCTGCTGGCATCCGGCTCTATCGGGATCGGGCAAAGAGGCCTTTAATTCCAATTTCAAAAAACCAGAACTCTCAGATGATTCATCTGTTAAGTGACAGGAGCCATAAGTACATGGCCCCTTATTCATTTAGCTGATAACACCTATGAAAAATCCATTAGACAAATACCCGCGTCCGCCATTTAAGACGCAGAAACAGGAATGGCCGGGCCTGGCGAAAGATATGCAGCCTATACCAGACCATGGCGAAGAGTCTTACAAGGGCAGCGGCCGCCTGAAAGGCCGGAAAGCGTTAATTACCGGGGGCGACTCAGGTATTGGCCGTGCAGCAGCCATTGCCTATGCCCGTGAAGGTGCCGATGTTATAATCAATTACTTGCCGGAAGAGCAGGCCGATGCAGATGAGGTAATCAGTCATATCCAGGCGGCCGGTGTGAAGGGAATCGCCATTCCGGGCGACCTCCGC
The DNA here is from genome assembly GCF_004138205.1 of Pedobacter sp. SYP-B3415. Taxonomy (GTDB): domain Bacteria; phylum Bacteroidota; class Bacteroidia; order Sphingobacteriales; family Sphingobacteriaceae; genus Pedobacter. Next base: position 108,668 of record NZ_RXNQ01000011.1, on the reverse strand, counting down.
TCAGCTGATTTTTGTCGCGACCTGGTCGAAACTGCGGTAAAGGAACTCGGCGGACTTGATATCCTCGTTAGTAACGCTGCAAGGCAGCAGGCGACCAAGTCGATCACCGAAATATCTGATGAAGATTTCGACTGGACCATTAAAACAAATATTTATGCACCTTTCTGGATCATCAAGGCTGCAGTTCCGCACCTGAAAGAAGGGTCAAGCATTATCGCTACAACATCTGTGCAGGCTACCACGCCTTCGGCTGAATTGTACGATTATGCGCAAACAAAGGCAGCGACGACAAACTTTGTACGCAGCCTTAGTCTGCAGCTCGCAGAAAAAGGGATCCGCGTAAACGGCGTATCGCCAGGACCAATCTGGACACCGCTTCAGGCCAGTGGCGGCGTACCGCAGGAAATGCTTGTGGCTTTTGGCAAACAAACTGCGTTGGGCCGACCCGGCCAGCCGGCGGAGCTGGCTTCAATCTTTGTTCAGCTTGCCGACAATGACGGCAGTTATACAACAGGCTCAATTTTCAGTGCTCACGGCGGCGGCGAGCTTCCATAAAAGAAACAGCCGGGCAATACTTAATTGCCCGGCCGTTTAAACAAGCTTTAAGAATTGCAAAACAGACCCTCCGGCCTAAAAAGTCTGATGTAAGTTAATGCGACGAAACGGCTTTAAGCCCAATGATAGATCCGATCAGTGTAACAATAAATAAAAGGCGCAGAAAGGTTGCCGGTTCCTTAAACACGATAATCCCGACGAGCACAGTGCCAACCGCGCCTATCCCCGTCCATACGGCGTACGCGGTACCCAGCGGCAGCGTCTGGGTGGCTTTCATGAGCATGTACATACTCATTACGAGACAGACACCAAAGGCAGCATACCAGGCATAGGCGGTTGTTCCATCAGCGTCTTTGGCTTTGCCAAGGCAGAACGTAAACCCTACCTCGAACAGGCCGCCAATTATTAAAAGTATCCAGTTCATATCTGTAAAAATAAGTTGTCCGCAAGTTAGGGAGACCTGTCCGTGGCAAATTTTACAAATGTTAAATAATGTTGTGCATAGCCATTGTTACCGGGAAATTTTAAAGAATTATCGTCCTTACTGAAGTAAAGCATGCAAAGTCTTGCGCCCGCGGTGAATGCCCGCAAGAACGATCCCAAAAATCAAAAAAACGAGACGTGTTATCCGTGACTGGTCGCTCGACCGCACTTTCAACTTTTTCTTTCAACTTTCAAGTTAAAAAAAGGCCCTTCGTCCTGGTATTTTTTCTTTCGTCCCTGCGCTCCTGATTCTCATTCGTTACATCTTTTTTCTATGTTTGGAGCTTAACCGTGTACGCTTAAATTTGACCCTGATCCATGCCAACACCGGACATCAAACGTCTTTCACGTCTTACTGCGATTCTTACGCAGCTGCAAACCAGGCGGCTGGTCACGGCACCGTATCTTGCAGAAAAATTCCAGGTGAGTGTGCGCACCATTTACCGCGACGTCCGGGCACTTGAACAGGCGGGCGTGCCTGTGCTTCTTGAAGAAGGCCGCGGGTATTCACTCATGGAAGGCTATAAAATTCCGCCGGTCATGTTTACCGAAAGCCAGGCGAACGCACTCATACTGGCCGAACAGCTGGTGCTGAAAAACAAAGATTCTTCGTTTATCCGGGATTATACCGAAGCCATCGACAAGATCAAAGCAGTTTTAAGACAGCCCGAAAAGGACAAAGCAAATCTGCTTGCCGACCGGACGCGTTTCCAGCAAAACATCGGCAGGGAGCGGACCAGCAGTAATATCTCTCAGTTGCAGCATGCATTAACCAATCTGATTGCTGTGAAAATCGGCTACAAGAATGAGCAGGATCTCGTTACAGAAAGAACAATCGAGCCCTTTGCCGTGATCAGCACCAATGAAAATTGGCTGCTCGTTGCATGGTGCCGCATGCGGGGCGACTTCCGCTATTTTCGTCTCGACAGAATCACAAACCTTGAATTGCTTGCTGAGAAATTTGAGCAGCACAATTTCAGTCTGCAGGAATTTTTTGATAAATATCATTAGACCGGTATACCCCTGACAATATGCTGTCGCGAGACCCATGCATTTTTGCTGATCATAAAAGCAAATTAATCATGGAAAAGAAAATTACCGATCCCTGGGCATGGGGTAAGAACACAAATTCTGTACAGGCTGTAGAGGTCACAAATGTAAGCGGGACCCTTTACTGTTCCGGACAGGTTGCAATAGACGCTGCCGGCATTCCAAGCGCTGCCGATATGCGTTCCCAACTCATTCAGACTATTGCAAACCTCGAGCAACTTATCAGCGAAGCCGGTTATGAATGCAAAAACATTGTCAGGCTAAACGTTTTTACGACATCCGTTCAGGAGTTTTTCTCAACCTGTATGGATGTCTATGTACCGTTCATCAAAAAGCATGGCATCGAACAGGCCGCAACATTGCTGGAAGTAAAAGCGCTGTTTGCCACTTTAAGCATCGAGCTTGAGGCCACCGCGGTAAGGTAGCGCTCGTCTGGGATGGGCCATAGACCATGGTGTTTTGGTTTATGGTCCATTTTTGTTCTGAAACACACTGGGCAGAGCCTCTCAACGAGACCAAAGACAAGGGAAAAATGAGGAAAGACCGCTTTGAGTTAAAAGTGGAAAGTGGAAAGTTTAAAGTCAGCCCCTAAAGATTAAAGAAAAAAGAACCAGGATAAAGGACCACAGCGCGTACCCCCTCAATACGCCCCGACCGGCTGCGGGGTTTTGCACCACGTCTAAATACAAATTACGAACGCCTAAATACTATCAAGGCCTCAAATATCCAGGAAATGCGCCACGTCTAAATACGAAGTACGAATACCTAAATACTGTCTAAAAACGAACTACTAACAGCTATCTACCATTATGGATAGTAGCTGTAAACCTGGCTGAGTGTTTTTGTTCCATTGTAAACAATATATCTGTTAACAGGCATACCCTGCGGATTATAATCGTAGGCATAAACCTGTTCATAGTTATTTGCGGCCTGGGCAAAATCTGTAAAAGTAACCTTAACGATATTGTTTGCGTTAAATCCTTCAGGCTGGTAAAGCCGCCCGGGATTACCGAAATATGGGTTGGGATTGTTATCATACTCAAATTTCGTGCTGTTAAGGACCTTTCCCTCGCCCGAATAATCCCGGATTTCGGCAAAGTTTTTACCGCGGTAAGCCACCAGTGTGTAACGGTACACCGTCGACTGCTTTGCATAACCCATTTTCAAGAGTTTACCTACAAGGTAATCATATTCATGCGTGTAAGCATATTCCATTGCCTGCTCTTCATTGCGCTGAGCATAGTCTACACTGGTTAAAAAGCCGTCAGTGTGATGATAGTCCATCCGTGATGAAGTTTTATTATTTATAGTCACCAGCGAGTAATCGGGTAATCCATTCTTATAAAAATATTCCTGGATGATTGGTCCGCCGCCGGCGCCACTTTCATCGGTGTTAACCTCCTTTTGCAGCAAACCTTCGGCATTGTAAAAGAACTCTTCCTGAATGAAATGTTTATTGTGATTCAGGGTTCTGGTAGATTTCAACTTTGATTTTTTTTCAGGCTGCGAATCCGGTCCGGCGGGCGAATTATCTTTCTTACATCCCAGCACTGCAATCAGTGCAAACAGGTAGCCGATCAATCTTTTCATGTGTTCTTTTTGTTATTTATAAGGGTTTTATTTGTGTGTAGAGTTTATTTTTTCCGATCAACCTGCGCAAGTCTGATCGGTCTGCAGTGGCAGCTTTCATCCATACTGACTGACAGCGTCAGCAGAGCGGATTTTCGGCAGCATGTACTATGGCTGGCAAGAAACCCTTAATTGCTTTTCCAGCGAGGCACGTGTTAGCCCGCCGGGATACTTTGTAAAAGATCTGTGAGCGTTTTGAACCATGTTTTTTTTTGGGGCAAAAGTAACCGGAAAGAAAAGGGACTACAATCGCATGTTCGTGTGGTTTTGCCGCAATATTCGGCTGTGGCTACGGGTCAGATCTGATCCCGGTATTTCAGTGTTTTGATAACGGCCTCACTTTTCGAATTGACCTGCAGTTTTTCGTAGATCTTTTTGATGTGCGATCTGACTGTATCCATCGAGATAAAAAGTTCCTCAGCAATCAGTTTGTAGCTGAAGCCTTTAACCAGGAGGTTAAGTACGTCCTGCTCCCGTGCAGAAAGATTAAATTCGGGCGTTTCCCGCTTTTCCCGATGCCGCTCGGCAAACATCTGCAATACCTGTGTGGCAATGGAAGAGGTCATTGGCGCACCTCCATCAAGCGCATCTTCGATCGCCGCAATGATTTTTACGGGCGATGATTTTTTCAATATATATCCATTAGCGCCCGACCGGATGGCTTCGAAAATATTCCGGTTGTCTTCAAAGACGGTAAGCATGACCACTTTTACGGTTATCCCGTTCGCCCGCAGCATCTTTAAGCCATCGATCCCGCTTAAACCCGGCATATCTATATCCATTAAGATAAGCTCGGGATCAAAGGTCCTTGTTTCTGCCAGAATATTTCTGCAATCTGCCTTAGCCCCGACCACCTCGAAGCCGGGCGTCGCGGAGATAAGGATGGAGAGCACTTCGCGCAGCTGAGCATTATCCTCATAGATAAGTATTCTTTTCATAAGTTGAAGTTGACAATATAAATCTGCCCATGCAACCACATATTGGTGCGATTTACAACGGGACGGTTAACGTTATGGTTGTTCCTTTTCCCGGCGCTGATGAGATCTCCAGCACTCCGTTGAGAAATTCGGCCCGTTGCTGCATATTGCGCAAACCATTGCCATCATGCGAAGTGGACAAATCAAAGCCAAGGCCGTTATCGGCCACCCGAAGAACTATTTTCCCGTCAACGCAGTTTAATGTGATCGCAACCGCAGCTGCCTGCGCATATTTTGCCGTGTTGTTAATTGCCTCTTTGTAAATCAGATAGAGGTGCCGTGCACGGTCCATCGGCAGCCTGACCGCACTGAGCTGATCATCTGCTTTAAAACTATAACTGATAAATTTCGGTTCGAGCACAGTCGATGTATACTCCCGCATCCTGGCCGTAATTTTGCCAAGCTGGTCGTTGTCAGGTTTAATGCTCCATACAATATCGTCCATCGACTCCATCATCTGTGCACTGTTTTTGCCGATCTTGTCAAGATACTCTCTGGTAGTAACAGGATCATCCGCTTTAAAAAGCGCAACAGAACTAAGAATATTGATGGCCGTTAACGTTGAACCGACATCATCATGCAGGTCTCTTGCCACTTTTTCCCTCAGGCGCTGTACTGCCAGCAGGCGTTTAAGCTTAGCGCGGTAGGCCAGGTAAGCAAGCACAGCGACGCTGAGCACACCAAGGCTTATAAACCACCAGGACTGATAAAAGGGCGGCCGGATAACGATGTCGAGCGATACAGTATCTGAGTACCTGCCGGCCAGGTTTTGCGACCGCGCCATGAACCGGTATTTGCCCGGACTAAGGTAGGCAAAGCTCGCAGTCATGCCCTGTTCTGCCCTGATCCACTCCTCTCCTGCCCCTTCAAGTTTATAAAAATACCTAAGCTGCCCGCCCAGCCCATAGGTAAGCGGCGCAAAATAGATACTGAAATTATTCTGGTCATGTCGCAGGCGCAGCGCATCAAGACCGGCAATTGAATCCATTGGAATATACCGGTCCGAAAGCCGAAAATCAGTGATGGTCAGTTTTCTGGGTGGAACGTCATCAGAAAGCTTACGCGGATCGAAGATGACAAACCTGGTCTTTCCGCTGAATGCGATCCGGCCATCGTCAAGAATAACTGACTTGTTCATCAGTGCTGAAGCTGAATTTCCCGGTATTCCCGATGTCTTATCAAAATTTCTGAACTCGCGTGTCTGGTGATGATAACGATAGATACCGCCGGTGGTAGCAAGCCAAAGCATACCCTGCCTGTCTGCCACCAGCGATGTGACGATGCCATGCGGCAAACCATTCTGAACATCTAACCTTGACACTTTAAGGCTTGCGAGGTTCAGAATGTCAAGTCCCGAAGAACAGGCAATGGCCAGTAAAGAGTCGTTGATCATGGCCAGATCCTGGATCCGGTTGGTACTCAAAACCTGCTTTGACGGACTGTTCAGCAGATGTTTTCTGATTTTGCCTGAGCCTGCTTCCAGCTGGAACAGCCCGTTCCCCGCAGTGCCAGCCCAGATGGAACCATCAGTCGAAGCGAAAATCTTTGAGATACCGCTTTTCAAATCAGCGGTTACGCTAAAGCCGGTTTCGTTCTTCTTAACAAGCAGACCATGCTGGGTACCGAACCACATGTTTCCTTCCCGGTCGCGGGCTATGGTTGTGATGGTTTTTTCTCCGAATACACCCGGTTTAAGAAATGCAGAGCGCTGCCGGCGTACATCATACCTGATCAACCGCCCGGCCTGGCAGGCCATCCAGATTGCCCGTTGGGCCTGCTCCCGCTCGCAGGCCCATACAAACTTGTAAAAGGGATCGTTCGGTGCTTTCTTGAATATCTCTTGCGGCAACTCATCATCGATTCTGATCCGGATGGTTTTATCATATGTTAAAGCTGCAAGACCACTTCCCCAGGAGCTGAGCAACAGCCGTTCTGGCGAAAGCGATAGGATGCCGGTAATAGGTGCGCCGCCAAATTGAGCAGACATCTCACCGTTTCGCAGGTGATTTCCTATTACAGACATCAGGTAAAGTCCGTTATCGGTGCATACCCAGAGGTTTTTATCCCGGTCGTGAAATAACTGGTAAACCTGGCCAGCTTTGATGCCGTGTTCTGTACTCTCCGGGTTAAAAAAAGATGCGAATTGCTGCGTTTCCTCATCAAAATAGTTGAAAATATTCAGACCAAAGCCCCAGATAAAGCCCTTGTCTTCCTTGAAGTTTGACAACTCGTGATAATTGAATCCCTTGTGCGCATCATCATGCACCCTCGATAGCCTGCCTGCCTGCGGGTTCAATATATGTAGTGAGTAGCCATCGTCTTTTGGCCAGCGGCAGATAAAAAATCGCCCCCGGCTGTCAATGGTGAAATGAGTGACATCCCTGATGGACTTCATTGCGGCCAGAACCGGATCTTCTTTGTTTGCAGCTCCATATTTAAACGATCCGTTCAGGCGATCAAAATAGCCTATTCCGCGTTGGCCTCCTATCCATACACGCCCGGACCCGTCTTCGGTAACGGAGGTCGGATGCCAGTCAGAAGGGTAATCCAACACCGCTTTGTTTTTATCAAAGACATTAAGTTTGGAATCGTAAATAAGCAGCTGCTTTCCCTGAATAATAAGGTAAAAGTTCTTTCCGGATTCAGCAATTTTGATCAGGTATTTATCCAGTTCGGGAACATCGGCGCGAATCTTTGTTTCCCTGAATGCAAAAGTACGCGTGTCCAGAAGGCCGATTTTCCGGCCCATGCGCAACAGCAGCATGGACGGATCGCGCAACGCAAATATTTGGTCTACAGGCAGAACGGGAAGCTGATTTCGCCGTGTACTTTTAAACAGTTTTTTGAACCGGTAACCATCGTACCGCTGAAGTCCGTTTGCCGTACCTACCCAGATATAACCATCGCGCGATTGCGCAATACAGTTTACAAGGTTACTGGATAAGCCATCAGAAACTCTGGTGAATGCTATTTCCTGTCCGAAGACGGAACAACCGGCAAGGGCAATTGCCACAATTTGACACAAAACAGCGCGCAGGAAACGGAGCATATTTTAGAAAGATAAGTTAAAAATGCATGTTTAAGCTCACAACAGCAAACCGAACCCGGACACCCTGCAGAAATTCGCTCATATCTTAGTCAGGTGAGACGATCTGCCAGCCCCGGCCGTAGTACACCCAGCGCACATGGCCGAGGCTGCTCACAATGACTGCGCCGCCACCGCCCTGCGGTATACCTGCACCAGCCGGAAAGCGGCTTGTTTCTTTCACATACGCTATTCTTTCCCGGCCGCCAAATCCAAGCTGAGTAAGGCTGCGCTTTTCGAGCTGTCCGTTCCGGCTTAAGAACAAAATCTGCTCATGACGCCGGTTGCGTGCAAGAAGCAGATAACAATCATCCTTTTGCTTTCCTGCTGAAATCTTTACGTAAAACGGGTTACACGAGCGGTCCGGCTGAAGCCCTTTAAAAAGCGCATCTGCTGGAACGTGATGGAGCGTATCAGGAAGCAGGTCTTCAAAAACTTTCTTCGCGCAGCCGCCAAAAAAAAGCGGCAGCACCAATACCGCAGTTTTCAATAACGCACCGTAGCTGAGCCGCCGAACACGAATTGACATCATTTCAGGATTTTTATAAGCAGTTGCAGAATGGGGACAAACGCGGTCAGATTGGGTCTGTCCTGCCTTTCGATAAATTGATCGGTTGCAGCGATAAAGTTAGTCTGTTCAGGCGGGCGCTGCTGGTCGTGACCGATGTGATTCAGTGTTCCGGAGATTTCAGCAACAAACCGGTCATCGCAGCGCTTTACTTTGATCGTACCGAAAGATTGCCCCCGGCCGGCATACGACCCGAGGTTTTTCCAGTAAGATTTGTCGCTGCCCTGGCCGGCGTTCACAATAACCTCCGCGTCCCGGAAATCGTATTGGCCCGCACCATGAAAGTTGCGGATTGTGATCTCTACAGCAGGAGCGCCTTCGGGCTGGTTGCCTTGTTTAAGCATGAGGTAACAGCGGGAGGCTTCGAGTACCAGTGTACTCCGGATATTCCGGTTTACTTTGTGCGCACCGTAAGAAAACCGGGATGGGCTTTGACCATCTTCGTTTGCACGTATGGTTCTCTTACAGGCAGTCGCGACAAAGAGGGCGATAAAAAAATGACGGGGAGTTTACCTCTAAATGTGCTCATCGAACTGTATTTACCTTGAGGTTTTGCGGAAAACCAGGAAATCTCTTCGGCTTTATCTGCAAAAAGAGTTAAAGGGGGAACCCGACTGGCGTTAGATCCGGCAAGGGTTCTGTATAGGCAGTTGTTATTTCCATGAATGCAGGTACGTAGGTTCTCGATTTACGGGGCATTGACGGTCTGCGAGGGCTGTCAGGTGCACCAGGCCCGGCATTATCGGCCGGTGGGATTCCTACCGGGTCTTTATCGTACGAGCTGATGGAGAGAGCCATGCCAAGCAGCGTGAACATGCGGCTGGCGTTAAATTTCGTTAACATGATTTTTTTTCTGCAAAAGTAGATGCCTTTGCCGGGTAGGGCAATCACATTTTAATGTGGTTTTATCCTTGGAATAAGGCAATCAGCGGTTTTTCCCGCGTGCCCGGCGCTCAGTTCAATTTTTCGGCTGCAACAGTTATCCCTCAGCAGGGATCGCAAACCAGAAGGTACTTCCCTTGCCGGGTTCAGTTTCGACCCCAATTTCACCGTTATGTTTGCGGATGATTTCAGCGCAGATATACAGCCCAAGTCCGAGTCCCGAAAATTTCGAGCCACCATGGTCGGCACGGTAGTACCGGTCAAACAAATGAGGCACCCTGTCTGCTGGAATGCCGGGGCCAAAATCAGTCACGCTGATTTTCACCATGTCATTGATCTTGTCAACACGCACCACGATTCTCCTGGATTCAGGTGCGTACTTCTGCGCATTGTTAATCAGATTAACCAAAACCTGGTTTAACTGATGCTCGTCGGCAAGGATGGTAAAATCTGTTGTTCCTTCTGTTACGATTTCGTATCCACCCTGCAGTCTTAAATGATCACAACATTCGTCAATAAGTTCTGAAACCGTAAATGGTTCTTTATAGATCTGCAATTGCCCCTGGTTAATGCGGTTGGCGTTCAACAACTGATCGATCATATTGGTCAGCCTGTTCAGGCTTTTATTAGACTGTGCGATTAATTTTTCAACTGTCTCCGGCTTTCCCCGATGATGCATACTGGTAAGCAGCTGCAAAGAAGCTTTCAGGGAAGTGACGGGTGTCTTTAACTCGTGGCTCGCTATGCTTATGAAATCATCTTTGACCATCATAATTTTGCGGCGTTTGGTAACGTCCATAAAGGTACCAATGCCACCACTTAATCTGCCATCATCATCAAACAGGGGAGCCGCGTTTATAGAAATATAAATCCGCTCACCGACCGAAGGTTGTATGGCAATTTCCTGGTCATAGATGGGCACACCTGTTTTCATCATCATGGCCATCGGGTGTTCATCCGGCGGTAAAGGGGACCCGTCCAATCGTAGGTTTTGCCAGCGCTCATCGTCAAATGTTCGCTGACGGATCTCGCTTTCGGGAATACCGAGAATTTTCTGTGCCATCGCGTTGGCATAAATCATCTTTCCCGAGGCATCCGTTATGCCAACACCTTCCGCCATGGTATCCAGTATCCCCTGAAGCCTTTGTTCGTTGGCACGGAGCGATTTTTCCAAAACGACCTTATCTTCGAGTATTGATTCGATCTTTATGCGGGCCTCAACCTGGTCGGTCACCTCCACCGCTATATCCATGACGCCGATAATCTTACCACCGTCAAGGAGCGCACGGTAACTGAAGTTAAAATAGCGTGTTTTCGATTCACCGTTTGTCAGCATCCGCACAGGCACTTCGCTGCCATTTGATTCCTTTCCGGTACGGAACACCTCGAATAAAAGTTCGACAGCAGGTTCGCCGCGTAGCTCAGGCATACCTTCCAGAATCGGGCGGCCTACTATGGAGTCGTCCCGGTGCAGAATGGCCAGCATCGGACCATTGGCTATTTCAATAAGAAGATCTTCGCCGCGAAGTACCATGATCGCTACAGGTGCCTGTTCGACCAGGCGCCGGAAATGCGTTTCTGATTCAACGAGGAGCTCATTAAGGCTGTTGACATTTGCATTGGAGGTCTTCAACGCTGCGTTTGCCGTTTGTAGCTGATCAAGGCTGAGCCGGAAAGCTTCATTACGATCAATAAGCGTATGGTTGAGTGTCTGCAAATTTTCCCGCGCCGCTACGGTTTCCGTGATATCCATGACCATTCCGATGAAGCGCACAGGCTCCTCTTCTGCATTGAAATGCACCTGTCCCACTGCCTTTATCCAATGCATGGTCTGGCCGTCGGCGCTTAGGGTCCGGTATTCAATGTCATACAGCCCGTTACTCTCGCTTTTCCGATAGGCCCTGTTAACCGCAGCAATAACACGATCACGGTCTTCGGGATGCAGGCCATTGATAAAGTCCCGGCTGTAAGAAACAGGCTTATCCCCTTCTATGCCAAATAACTGTCTGCAGCGGCGGTCCCAGGTCAGCAGATCATTCACCACATCCAGGTCAAACATGCCGAGGTCTGCTGCCTGTCTGGCAAGCAAAGACTGAAGTAAGGCGGCATCTGCATCTATCTTTTCGTTCCGCTGCTGAGTCACGTCATTCGCTATGATAATGACGCTGTGCACATTTCCTGAACTGTCTTTTACGGGTTGGTAAACGAAATTGAAGAAGTGACCACCCATTTGCGCACCGCGCTGAAGCACCTCAATGTCGCTGCCAAAAACGCTTGTCCTGCTGGCTTGTACGGTGGCCAGAATAGTCTTTAGCTCATTGTAATATCCATCCGGAAGAATGGAACGGAGGCTTTTACCTGTTAACGGCGAATCTGGCTGATTCCATAACTCCTGAAGTCTCTTATTCGCCAGCTCGACCGTTAGATCATTCATATTGATTACCCCAATGGCAACAGGAGCTGTCTCGAGGAGAACTTTTGACTTCTCCTCTGCAATAACAAGTGCTTCATAGGCGGTACTGAGGCTTTCCTGCCCGGCAAGGATCTCTTCATTGCTTGCCGTCAGCTCTTCGATGAGTTGTTGCAGCTCTTCATTGCTATCGGCAATAACCTTTTCGTGATCCGCCCCTTCCTGCGAAGCGGCATACCTGGCTGTTACATCAGTTGAAGTATGCAATATACATTCTGTCCCGTCCCTGCTATTACCTATTGCCAGGCATTCGACATCAAAGAAAAATGTCTGCAGTTTTCCCGCTATGGTGAGATTTGCAGGTATATTCTGGGCAATGTATGGCTCGCCGCTACGCCACACTTCCCTGAGCAGGCCTCCAAATGACTGCCCTGACAAATCCGGAACTGCCTCTTCCAGCGTTTGTCCGATCACGCCGCGGTCCTTTCCCCACATGGCAAGCATTGATTCGCTTGCAAAACGTATATGGAGGTCTTCGCTGTTATAAACGGCGACGGCATTTTTTGTCAGGGAAAGAACCTCGAGCAAGCTGTCATTGCTGATTGGGATGATCGGAGAATTAATCATGCAGTTTTGAATGGGCGTAGACAAAGATACTTATTATTTGCCTCAGCGGGCCTATGTTTGAGCGGCAGGAAAGTCTGAAGATAACCATAATTATTTAAGAACAGGCATATAACATCTCTGGTCAATGTAAATACTCCCTCAGTGTTTGAGCTTATTCATTTTGCCACTGAACGGCACAAGTGCCGGCATTTAAGAGATGCGGGAACAACCTGGTTTGCCGTCTGCAAATGTTCAGGCATCTTTCTATAACGATACAAGGTATGCGAAATCTGACCCTCTCAAACAATGAGTTAATAAAAAAGATAAGAGACTTCTTCTACGACAGCTCATTTGCAACCAATTTGGCGCTGGTCAAAACATTCCAGCCTGAATGCAGTTTGCTTTAGGTGCAGGCCGGTGCAAATCGCCGCTGCATTCGAGGGTGAAAAAGAGTAAGCCACACTACTATCAGCAACAGGATATTGATTCGTTATTTTCAAAACTAAAGGCCGACAACACGAGGCAGAAGCGGCTGCTTTACCAGTTGCCTACAGGCGGCGGAAAAACAATGGTCTTCTCAGAGATTGCACGGCGGTACATTGAGCAATACCAACGCAAGGTGATCGTGTTGACACACCGAACGGAACTTTGCAGACAGACTACACAGGCGCTGAAAAATGCCGGCGTTATCAATAAAGTCATAGACAGCCAGGTAAAGACGGTTCGCAGGAAAGACGTGTTTAAGTGTTATGTCGCCATGGTTGAGACGCTAAAAAACCGCATCAAAGACGGCTTGATCCCTACATCTGATGTGGGGCTGGTGATTGTAGACGAAGCGCATCACAACTCTTTCCACAAATTGCTCGGCAAATTTGAAAACGCATCTGTGATCGGGGTAACAGCGACACCGCTTTCGGCCGACGTAAATCTGCCGATGAACAAATTTTACGAAGAGTTACTCGTTGGCGAACCGATTGCTTCACTGATTGAACAGGGATTTCTGGCGAGTCCAAAGGTCTACGCTTACGACGTAGAGCTGAATACCTTGAAACCGGGTTTAAATGGAGACTTTACCCAAAGCAGTTCTGACCAGCTGTATAGCTCTGAAGGCATGCTCGATCTGTTGATGAAAGCTTACCGGGCACATTCTCTTAACAAAAAGACCCTGATCTTTAATAACGGCATCGTAGCGTCCCGGATAGTATTTGAGAGCTTTCATGCAGCAGGCTATCCTATCCGACACCTTGACAATAAGGCATCAGCTACCGAGCGTCAGGAAATATTAAACTGGTACAAAAAAACCAGGGGTGCCATTTTAACTTCAATTTCTATTCTGACGACGGGCTTTGATGAGCCCAGCATTCAATCTGTTATTTTAAACCGGGCAACGACTTCCCTGACCTTGTACCACCAGATGGTTGGCCGCGGATCGCGGACCTACCGCAATAAAAAGACTTTTCAAATCATTGACCTGGGAAACAATGTGGAGCGGTTCGGCGACTGGCATGCGCCAACCGATTGGAATGAAATCTTTGCAAACCCACAGAACTATCACGACCAGATCAGCAAGTCGACAACTGAGATTCATTACATATCTCCAGAACTGAAAAGCAAATTTCCAAATACACTCGAAGTATCGTTTGATGTTTTTGCGGCCTACCAGCACGCGCTTGCGACCAATCAGAAAACGAAAAATGTTATCCGCGATTCGATCAGACAGCATGCCGCCATGTGCGTTGACAACAGCGATTCGGTTGTTGCGGCCCTGGCACTTTCAACTGAACTGGACAAGGAAATCGACTATCGTGTAAAACAATACGCCAAATGCCTGGGCAATGTTACGGCTAACTACACACGCTGGCTGAAAGAAGATTACAAAACACGGCTGAAAAGCATGATCCAAAAGGTGCTGGTCAGGAGAAATATGCTTAAAGAAGCGATGTAATGTTACCATCAGGGCATTTCGGACGGCGCCGGCTGCACCATACCGCCGGTGATCCGTCCGTGATGGAAAGCCCCGGCATGTTTCCATTTGAGATGCTGCGCTATTCACGGAACGGCTTCCCGGAAAGCAGGTTTCCCGCCGCCAGCGGAAGGTGGCTAATGGGCATTTTCCTAACAGGCATTTTTTGCTTCTTCCTGTGCGCAGGAGCATGCGCACAGTCGGTTTCCAGCCAGAGCTGGCTGTTTCTTTCGCATCAGCAGAAACTCGGAGAACGATACCGGCTCCTGGCAGACATCCAGACGCGCAGCGAAGACTTTCTGGCGCGTTTTCAAACATTACTGCTGCGCAGCGGACTCTCCTATTCCATTACTAAAACGCATAGTATAGCGATCGGTTATGCGTACAAGGCGGACTGGGAACTTGATGAAGCAGAACCCTCATTTGCGCATGAGAACCGGGTTTTTGAACAATATCTTTATGAAAGACCGCTCCGCAGAACTGAGCTAACCTTCCGGTGCAGGCTGGAACAAAGGTGGGTTAGTGCACCGGAAACCCGGTTTTCTCAGCGCATCAGATTTTTTGCCGGTTTACAGATTCCGCTATCGGCAAATGCAGATTTCTCCAGGGGCTTATATACAGGCCTGCAAAATGAAATATTTCTGAACGTAACAAACCGGGATGCCGTCAATGCAAACCTGTTTGACCAGAACAGGAGCTTCGGCAGCATCGGCTATCGCTGGAGCAAAATGGTCGACACAGAAATTGGCTATCAGTTCTGGCACCAGAAAGAGGCCGATGGCATATCGAACCGGCACGTTTTTCAGCTTCAGGTAAGCACCGGATTTTAATCGCTTGCCAGCAATCCGGTTTCACCGGCCAGGTAAAAAAAAATGTTGGACGACATTCAAAAACAAATTTATCTATAGCACGTTATACTAATAATATTAGCAAAAATGACAGTTATGAAAAATGGGGATAAAAGTCAGATAAATGATGGCGATACAAATAAGAACGGAATGGGTTCTAATGCAATTAAAGATCCGAAAGACTGGAAGACCGGTGATGAGCCGATGACAGGTGCGCAGCAATCTTATCTGGAAACATTATCTGCTGAAGCTGGTGAAACTGCAGATAACGAACTGACGAAAGCCGAAGCCTCGGAAAAAATTGAAGAACTGCAGCAGAAAACCGGGCGCGGCCTGGATCAGCAGAAATAAATTCATCTGCAGCCCGGGCCGTCATCAGGCGGTCCGGGCAGCTAACAATCAACCAGTACATAAATGACGGTAGCAGTTTAAAAGTGCATCTGATTGTTGATGAACGGTGCTGATAGCAAGGTTGCTGGAGGTTAATTTCTGTCAATCTTAATCAGGTAGCACCCGCTCCAGCCAAGACTGCTAACGCCTGCTCTTTTTGCGTGATCGAATTGCAGGTACTCGAGCATAAAACGGACGGTTATGTTGCCTTTTGTTTGCTGCAGTGTCAACAACTGTTGTGGAATTACGTATTGTTTGACAGGTCCATGGTCCGGATGAACATCAAAATACTTGTCCATCTGGCTTGAATGTTTTATAAACGCGTTGGCCATGTCAGTCAGGTTAAAATCGAACTTTGTTTTGCCTATGTAGAGCGCTGCCTGGTCACCGTGCAGGGTTGCAATCTCTCTTTTTACCGCAAACCCAGCCAATGTATCTGTCTGGCTCTTTATCTCAGCGAGATCGACGGGAAGCATATAATCAAAGCCCTGCAGCGGTTTTACATCTTGTTTAGTTTCGTAGCGGTAAGTATTGACCAATTCCTGTGCTACCTGGCTATCCGAGATATGAGGGTATTGAAACGATGTCAGGTTCAGATATTTAAACACCCAGCCTGTCCTGGCTGCGGCGTATGTATAGGTGTCAGGGGTGTGGTTATCTTTATGCTTTATCGCGCGCAGCAAAGAATCCCCGACCTGAGCCATGTCAGCATGTATAAGGGGTTGGAGTGCATTGAAATGGTAATTTCTTAAAATATAATTCAGCGTATTGGCCATCCGCAGTGCCCTCTCAACCTTTACCGTATTTTCGTTGATTGGAATCAGTTTGCCGTCTTTTATACTATTTTCCTGCGTAAACAGCTCAGCAAGAATATGACGCTGCGCATAAAGCGTCAGGGAGGTCGCGCTTTGCGGCCCGTAAATGGTAAGCAGTGTTATCAGGAAAAGTGAAACAGGGATCGTTTTGATAGAGGCCGACTTGTTTCGCAGAAAGTAGATGATAATAAATACCAGCCATACGGCTATGACCAGCAGAAAATACCGGTAGTGTGTGATCCCATAATTGTCAACACGTCTGGCTACAGCGGCAATCAGCAGGGCAACGAGCGGAATGAGAAAGAGATAAAAATAGCGGCTGTAAATTCTGATCCACTTATTCCCAGAAGCTTCCCTGATAGGGTAAACAAGCAATAGGGCCAGAATACCAAGTGTCGCATAACCAAGTACAAGCCCTGAAACCATCCCATTAGGAAGACGCCACTCGATCAGGATTTTTATTTCATAAGCTAACAGAATAAACAGGTAAACGGTAGTCAACGGCACCAGGATATACTGGCTGAAGAATTTAATCGCCAGGGGATAATCCGAAGAAATTGCTTCCTGACCTGGATTGTCAGGCACGCCGGATAAAAAATACAGGGTATTAAAGATTCCAAAGCTCGCTATCCAGATATAACTCAGATAATGCCAGTCCATATGAAAGAAAATCTTGTCGACCACTGCAAATGCTGCCGATAGTCCGGCGGCAAGTACCGCGCTGTACAGGCCGCCCGTTAATAACCTGATGCAAAGCACCTTGTTAAAATACCAAAAGGCGCTGGTATCGTTTGATTTAATGAAGGGGGCAAAAGACACGAGCAGGTGTACGGCGAGGATCAGCAGGGCGCACTGAACGGCGTGCTGAGGGTATTCCTCAGGCCTGAAAGCGAAAAAAAGACAAGAGGCCGCAACAGCGGCGAAGCTTTTCAAAATCCAGACCCGGCGCAGCAGCGGCGCTGAACTTCCACAAAACAAAGTAACAGCAAGCATTAGCGGTCCGCCGACAAGTGCCGTCATTAAAACACGCAAGGCCAGTTCCTGGATCCGGTAACCATAGCCGTCAGTTGTATAGATCATCGCCGCCAGGGTGCCGGCCAGCGCAATCAAAGATTCAAAAGGAAAGCGTTTTGCCGTTGCAAACAGCTGCCGGAAGATATGGTTAAACGAAGGAAATTTTAGCGCCATTGATTAGTTGTAAACTGGAAGCAAAGTACCGATTTTATTGCATGAAAGGCTGGCAGCAACGCCGAATAAAAGCTGCGCGTCCGCATGCTGCTTATTTCCTGCCAGCCAATCGGTTCTTATCGTTCCAGCCATCGCTGTAGCTCTGCTTCATCAGTCAAATCCAGCCTGAGCGGGGTGATCGAGACAAAGTTTTGTTCCACAGCCCAGCGATCGGTCCCCTCTTCGGCAGGCTCAAGTGGCGTTACTGTGAACCAGTAATGTTTTCTCCCCATTGGGTCGGTTCCGGGTATAATTGTCCCGTCGTACAACCGGACGGATTGCCTTGTCCATTTAATTCCTTCGGGCTGCTGCGGAAAATTCACATTATAGAGGCCAAGATCCTTACTTTTTAATAGTTCTGAAAGTGTCTCGGCCACGAAAGGCTCAAGCCTTTCGAAATCGGGCTCGGTATCACCGACCGGTGTGCTCAATGCAATACCCCGAATGCCGAGCAGGGCCGCCTGTTTTGCTGCGGCGAGTGTACCCGAATGCCACATCGAATTACCAAGGTTCGGACCCATGTTGATGCCTGAAAGTACGACGTCCGCATCTGCCCACAAATGCGTACCCAGGGCTACACAATCTGCCGGCGTTCCGTTTACCCGGTACGCTTCCATACCGGGAAACTCGATCGGCGACTTTTTGTAGGTAAGCGGGCGGGAATGCGTAACTGCGTGGCCCATAGAAGACTGTTCCACATCGGGCGCCACAACCCTGACTTCGCCAAACCGCGAAGCTATTTTCGCGAGCGCAAAAATACCCGGACTATATATGCCATCATCATTTGTGATCAGGATTCTCATAACTTTCTTTTTTTTATTCAGTACCTAACAAATGCTTTCGCGTTATGTTTATTGCTCAGGTATGAGAAAAGCGATAATCCTTCATAATCCGAATGCCGGAGATGATAAACATTCTGAGGAAAATCTAAAGAAAATGATGAGGGCCGCTGGTTACGAGGCGAGCTACGAATCTTTGGAAGACGACAGCTGGGTAAGCTCGGCTGATGAGGATAAGTTGATTGTCATTGCAGGCGGAGACGGAACGGTCCGTTCGGTAGTGACTGAATTACTGGAAGCTAATGCCGGACGTGTTTTGAAGTTCGCTGTTGTCCCTGCAGGCACAGCCAACAACATTGCAAAAACGCTTGGCGCGCCCGATTCCATGGAAGAAGATCCTGCCCGCTTCTCGTCGTGCCAGCCCTTCGACCTCGGCCGGATTACAGGCGTGAGTGATCAGTCTTTTTTTCTTGAAAGCTTTGGCATCGGTGTCTTCCCTGCCCTGATGAAAAAGATGAGCGAAGGCGAGCATGAGGAAATCAGCGATCCCGATGAGAAAATCAGGCGGGCACATGAACTGCTTGAAGAAATTATTGCCGACTTTGAACCGGTCTACTGTGAGTTTGATATTGACGGCTCGGTGCACTCGGGCAAATTTTTCATGGTAGAGATCATGAACATCCGCTCGATAGGTCCGAATCTGGCCATCAACCCGCTAGCGGATCCCGGTGATGGAGAATTTGAGGTGGTATTGATACCTGAGGCACAAAAAGAAAAGTTGCTGGATTATAACAGGTCGTTGCTTACGGGCGAAAAAAAATCACAGTATTTTGATACCTGCAAAGCGAAAAACATCAAAATGAGTTTTAAAGGAAACGCTGCGCATCTTGATGACGAACTCCTGGAGCCTACTGAGAGCCAGAAGATTACCATTTATGTCGAACCGCATAAATTCGAGTTTCTGACCTGATGAATGTTTTAAGGGCCTCGCCTGTATAAGTAGGCTGTAGCAGAGGCTGACAACGCCCCCTCAATAAGACCAAAGAAAATGGAAAAAAGATGAAAGACGGGTCAGGACTCAAGTCTCACATCTCAAATCTGAACAAACCCATTGGCTTCATTCCAGGCGATTCCCCCACGGTTCATTCAGAGCGACAGCGAAGAATCTAACTTATGATCCCGACTCAGATCCTTCCGCCGCTCCGCTCTGTCTGGATGACCCGTGAGGGGGCGACTCTGTCTGAATGGCGGCTGAGGGGTTTTGCGCCACGTCCAAATACGAAATACGAATACCTATGTACATACACGTCTCAAGACTCAAATCTCATATCTCAAATCTTAAGAAATCCATTGGCTTCATTCCTGGTAATCCCTTCCGCAGTTCATTCAGAGCGTAGCGAAGAATCTGACTCGGAATCTATTTTAAAATCGTTTTTCGGACGCCATCAGCACCAGCGCGTCTAATTTAACCGTTGCTGCAATGTACCATTTACGACAGACAACAGCGAGTCAAGAGCAAAAGGTTTAGCAATAAAAGCGGCGTGCTCGCAATCTTTCAGCGTGTTTTTATTCACGTCTGCGATGGTAGACATCATAACGATCGGCACGGCCATAGAATGCGACTTGTAGCGAAGCTGAAAACTTGAATCACGAACATCATATTGGCCCAGGCAGACGTCCATCAGGATCACATCAGGCTGGAAATCCAGACTGGCGAAGAACCGTTCACCGCTATTTACGGGTTTTACTTCATAACCGTCGTACTGGAACAATAGGGTGAGCGCGTCAAGCACATGCTCATCATCTTCGACAATCATTATCTTCTTCATCAATCGGTAATTTTATTAGCAAAGGATTAGAAGATGAAAAAGTTTTCAAAAAAAGTTCTTTCAACCATTTTCGCAGGCTCAGCGCATATATCCATGCATTTTGAACCTGATCTGAGAGGCTATGAAATCAATTACCTGCTCCCGGCGTCGGCAATCAGTGCGCTGACCTGCTCTGAAAGTTGAAAGATGTCAAATGGCTTAGCGATAAATAGTGTGGCACCTGCCCGTTGCGCCAGCGCCGCGCTCTCCTGGCTGGCCGAAATTGCGATAACAGGCACATCGGCCAGATCAGCGTTTTCCCGTATATTTTTTATCAGTGCATCGCCGGATAAGACGGGCATCCAAAGGTCGATCAGGAACAAATCAGGCTGGCGTCTTGAAGCCATCGACATCACCTGCAGGCTATCAACCGTGGATATAACCTCGAATCCTGCATCAGAAAGCACAAACTCAAGCATCTCGAGTATTCCGGGATCGTCATCACAAACCAGGATCATTTTACTGCTCATTGCTCTGCTGCCCGTTAACCGGTATGGTAAAACTAAATGTCGACCCCTTACCCAGAACACTGTCTACCCAAAGCGTTCCGCCGTGGCTTTTAACGATCTGGTCACAAATGTATAATCCTATGCCCATCCCCGAGAACCGTTTTTGGAGTTCCTGGCCGCGAAAAAAACGATCAAAGACCTTACTTTGATCTTCAGGCGCAATGCCCAGACCATAATCCGTTACAGACACTTTTACAAAATCGCTCACGCGCGACATGTGAACGGAAACTTTATCTGCGTCCGGACTATATTTGATTGCATTCGAAAGCAGATTCGTAATGACCTGTACAATATGGGTTTCGTCGCCCATTACCTCAACCTCAACAGTCCCGCTTACTTCGATCTGATGAGAGGATGATGTATTTTGAATCGACTCAACCGCTTCCAAAACGGCTTTGCCAAAATCAAAAAAGTCATGGTGAATCTCAATGTTGCCACTTTGTATGCGCGATACGTCCAGCAGTTCAGAAATTAAAGCGTTCAGCCTGTCGATTGACAGGGTGACTTTGCCAAATATCATATCGTAGCGCTCGCTTGCATCTGCAGGGCGCAGCTGACCAAGCATTTGCATGAAGCCCTTCACAGTAGTGAGCGGAGTCTTTAGCTCGTGACTGGCTATGCTCAGAAAATCATCCTTCCGCCGTTCGATATCCCGCTTTTCTGTGATGTCTTCGATGGCCAGCAGGATCTGGTCTTTGTACTGACCTTCCAGCTCTACGCGATAAGCATTCAGCAGCATCAGTTTGCGCCCGATGTGAGGAAAGTCATGCTCGACTTCGAAGTCTATGACGGGGTTGTTGGTCGGCAGGATCTTAATCAGTAATTCCTTCAGCCGCGCAATGTCCCACTGATGGTTTCCCAATTCATACAACGGCATACCGACCGTTTCCTGGCTGTTCACTTTGAAGGTCCTGAGAAAATGATTATTGGCACTTAACACCCTGAAATCAGGATCAAGTACCAGGAGACTTTCTCTTACAGTTTGAATGATACTGGATAAAAAGGCCTCGCTGTCGCGAAGTTCCGCTGTACGTTCTTCAACGCGCTTTTCCATCAGCGCTTTTTGTTCAATCAGTTCCCTTTCGGCGTTCTTTCGTAATGTAACGTCGTTTTGTACACCAATAAAGTGCGTCACTGTACCAGAGGCATCGCGAACTGGCGACATATACAGTTCATTCCAGAACAAGTCGCCATTCTTCCGGTAATTACGAATTTCAACCCTGCACTCCTTCTCCTGTTCGACAGCCGTTGCGATCCGCTGCCGGGCCTGCTGAGCACGGTCTTTTCCCTGCAGAAAACGGCAGTTGTGGCCAATAATTTCTGCCCTGGCGTAGCCCGTGATCTTCTCAAATGCAGCATTGCAATAGATAATCGGGTTATCCGGCTGCTTATGATCGGTAATGATAATGCCTGATACAGACGAATCTAATGCTTTAATTAACAGCTCGAAATCACGCTTCACCGCCTCATCAGAATAATCGAACGCTTTTTTGTTGAATGAAGTGAACATAGAAGATTTTTGTGCAAGTTAATGCAAATCGTACAAATACGCGAGTCGAAGGGTAATTAATGCAGCACAAAAAGGAATAGGGTGGAGAAGTATTTCGTATTGAGAAGTAAGTATTAAGAGAGGCCGCAGAACCCCTCAATGAGATTAAAGAAAAAAGAAAAAGGAGGAAAGACCAGGGTGTTACCCCTCAATGAAACTAAATAAAAAGGAGAAGACCGAGCCACGAACCATGAATCATGAGTCGGGGCCTGGGCGCAGAACCCCTCAATGAGATTAAAGAAAAAAGAACCCATTGAGTTGAAAGTGAAAAGTGGAAAGTTCAAAAGCGTTAGGCGCCTAACCCCTCAATCGCTCTACCCGGCCGAGGGGTTTGCGCCACGTCTCAAGACTCAAATCTCACATCTCAAATCTCCTGAAAATGCGCCATGTCTAAATACGAATATCTATATACTATCAAAGTCTCAAGACTCAAATATCATCTCGAATCTAAAGAAATCCTTTGGCTTCATTTTAGACCGCGATTCCCCACGGGTCAGAGCAGCGAAGAATCTGACTTGTGATCCCGAGTCAGATCCTTCCGCCGCTCCGCTCTGTCTGGATGACCTGTGAGGGGGGCTCTGCTTGAATGGCGGCCGAGGGGTTTTGCGCCACGTCTAAATACGAATACGAATATCTATATACTATCAAAGTCTCAAGACTCAAATCTCACATCTCAAATCTCCTGAAAATGCGCCATGTCTAAATACGAACTACGAATATCTAAATACTACCAAAGTCGGACTCAAATCTCATCTCGAATCTAAAGAAATCCTTTGGCTTCATTTTAGCCCGCGATTCCCCACAGGTCAGAGCAGCGAAGAATCTGACTTGTGATCCCGAGTCAGATCCTTCCGCCGCTCCGCTCTGTCTGGATGACCTGTGAGGGAGGCTCTTCTTGAATGGCGGCCGAGGGGTTTTGCGCCACGTCTAAATACGAAATACGAATATCTATATACTATCAAAGTCTCAGGACTCAATTCTCACATCTCAAATCTACAGAAATGCGCCACTTCTAAATACGAACTACGAATACCTAAATACTATCAAAGTCTCAGGACTCATAACTCGCCGCGTCTTTCTTTCTTTGGTCCTTCTTCTTTAATCCTCCCAATCAGCTACTTACAAATTGTCGAGCCAGGCGAAGGTAAGGTCGAGGTAACCGCAGCAATGGTGTTGTTATTCTTTATACAATTTTGAAATTTGATTTGGTTCAGCACTGTAGACATAACCGCCGCGCCGTCTGTCGGATAGTTTCCGCCGATACGCATCAGCGCGGAATTCTCATACACATCATAACGTTTGTAGGTCCAATGCGCCCAGCCAATGCCATTCTGATTCAGTTTCGTGATGTTCTGGCGCAGCCAGTCGTTCGTGTTCTCGCCGGTTTCCCCTACCCACACCGGAACATTGTGCCTGTCTCTGAACTCCGTCAGGTTGATCAGCCTGTTGATCTGGTTTGGATTACCATCCCTTACATAGTCATCCGACGGATTGATCCAGTACCGGTGTGCGTTGTAGATCAGCCCCCAGTTCGGAGAAAGCGTGTAAGGTTCCAGGTAATCGTAGTTATTGCCCCAGCCATTGCCCTCGATCATGAGCATGTGGTTATCGCCATTGTTGCGAAGGGTCGTAATGAGTCTCTGCATCAGGCTATGGATAGCCGGCCCACCGCCGGTTACATTATTCGGCTCGTTGATCAGATCATAAAATGCAATACGTGGTTCGGCTTTGTAACGCGTTGATATTCTTTCCCAAAGCCGGTTGGTCACATTCTGAAATACAGGAAACTGCCAGAGGTTATTTGCATAAAACATATCCGAAATGTTGCCATCACTTCCCTGTCCGCCGGGTGCTGCATGCAGATCAAGAATAACATACAGGTTATTTGCATTACACCAGGACAGCAGCCGGTCTATAATCTTAAAGCCTTCAAGATCACCGCCATTGAAAAGCTGATTGCTGTTGTACCAGTTTTGAAGCGACTGTTTATATGCATCGTGTTTATTGCCGCGGTCGGTATCATTTGCCGCGTAGGCCACGCTGTTGCGCACCGCGCGCTGACTTGCGGTTAAAAACAGTTCATAATGCATTGGAAGGCGCACGCTGTTGAAGCCAAGCGAGGCAATGTAGTCAATGTCTGCTTTGGTAATGAAGTTGTCGCGCCAAGACTGATAGAATGCCTCAATTTCTGCTTCGGTTTTACCCTGGTTACGGTATTGGCGTTTCATCTGCCACTGGGTGCTTGGGCATCCTGAACATCCCTGCGGATTGAGCAGGTAACCCTCCTGTACAAGCCAGGCACCAAGATTCATGGTTCTGAGGATAAGCGGCCGCTGCGTGCTGGCGTTTACAATTTGTTTGCCCTTTACTTCAAGCCAGCAAACTGCACCGGCCTGGTTGGCTGAAGGTGACTTTCCTGATGCTTCCGCTTCAGGCAGCACCGGCTCCTGTTTACAGCCAGCCAAAAAGATTGAGGCAGATACAAGTACAGCTGCGGAAAACATTAGTTTTCGGAAACCATGTTTGTAATGGCCGGGTCTATCTGGCCGATTGTAAGCCAGGACTGCTCTCAATGCAGGCTTCCGTTTTGCCGAAAGCAATAACATGACAAAGTTTGATAAGGATTTCATTCTTTTAGGTTTTTATTGGTTAGATATTGGATAATTCGGGGTCGGGCAGCACGGGGCTCAGAAATACAATAAAGACCTGTCATCAGCCCCTGCGCTGTATACTCAAATGTAAAGGCGGGGGAAGTCAGGAGCGCAGAAATGATCCCTATTTGAACACTACAGAATTGCTTGCAAGATCAGTCAGGCAGCACATATCGCACTACAAAGCCACTACAAACAGCATTAAACCAACTGATTTACAGGTGTTTAAACACATAATAGATAAATAATAAATGATGCTGTTCTTGGAGTTTTATGAAATAAGATGATATGGATGTTTAAACAGGCTGCAAGACTTACTTCTTTGCTAAGTCTTGCAGCCAACAAGCAGGTCTTTTGTATTGCAATGTTTATGCGAATCTTCTGCCGCCGATGCCATTCTTTTAGAGATTCATCTGATTACAGATACGAAAGCAGATCGCTTTATGCAAACAGCTTTTTCAGATAGGGCGCCGTGCGGCTCTCCTCTGCTTCGGCTATTTCCTGCGGCGGGCCCTGTGCCACGATCCGGCCGCCTTCGTCGCCCGCTCCGGGGCCGATGTCGATCACCCAGTCGCTGCCGGCAATAACCTGCATATCATGCTCAACAAGAATTACCGTATTACCGGCATCAACCAGGCGGTTCAACTGTAGCAGGAGGCGTTCCACATCAGCAGGATGCAGGCCGGTGGTAGGCTCGTCAAGTACATAAAGCGTTTGCCCGTGTTGCGCACGCTGGAGTTCGGTGGCCAGCTTGATGCGCTGCGCCTCACCGCCCGAGAGTTCTGTTGCGGGCTGCCCGAGTCTCAGGTAACCAAGGCCGACCTCCTGAACAACGGCGAGTGCGCGGCTGATGGCATCCTCGCCGCCAAAAAAAACGGCTGCTTCATCGACGGTCAATGCGAGAACCTCCGCAATATTTTTTCCCTTGTACAGCACCTCAAGCGTTTTCGGATTATAGCGGGAACCTTTGCAGGTCGGGCAGGGAGAATACACGCTGGGCAAAAACAGCAGTTCTACCATGACCAAACCTTCGCCCTGGCAATGCGGACAGCGTCCTTTAACCACGTTGAACGAAAAGCGGCCGGCATCATATTTACGGCTTCTCGCAAGTGGCGTAGTGGCGAATAACTTCCGCACATGATCAAATAACCCGGTATAGGTGGCCAGATTTGACCTGGGTGTACGCCCGATCGGCTTCTGATCGACTACGACCAGACGTCTTATATTTTTCAGCTCGCCGTTTATCCGGCCACTCGTTGTCTGCACTTCGCCGGATGTTAAGGGGTCGCTATCTGTCTCTTCGGCAGTTTCTGCAGATATACCGAGGCGTTCTGAAACGAGATCCACAAGCACCTGACTAACCAGGCTGCTCTTTCCCGAGCCTGAAACCCCCGTTACGCTGGTCAAAACACCAAGCGGAAAATTGACATCGAGGTCCACAAGGTTATTGCGTGACACAGAGACAAGCCTGAGCACGCCCGAAGCTTGACGGGGCTTTGGAACCGCCCTATCAGTTTCACCATACAGATACCGCCTGGTCAGCGACTGCCGGATGTTCCTGAGGCCTTCAGGCGCACCGCTGTACAGCACCTCACCTCCTTTCTCACCGGCGGCGGGCCCGACATCCACAATCCAGTCGGCATGACGGATGACATCAATTTCGTGCTCCACAACAAAAAGCGAGTTTCCCGATGCTTTCAGCCTGTCAAGCGCCTTCAGCAAGGCCGCAGTATCAGCCGGATGCAGTCCCGCCGAAGGCTCATCAAGAACATACACCACACCAAACAGGTTCGAGCGTACCTGTGTAGCCAGGCGAAGACGTTGCAGCTCGCCGGGCGATAAGGTAGGCGTGCTTCGTTCAATGGTCAGGTAACCAAGTCCGAGGTCCAGTATGACGTCGAGCCGGGAGATCAGATCACTGGCAATACGTTTTGCGACAACAACCTTCTCCGGATGATCGTGCTCCATCTTTTTCAGACCAGTCGCAGAACCTGCAGCATAAGGCGCAAAAATTCTCTTGAGTTTTTTAAGCGGCAGCGCAGAAAGTTCAGCAATGTCGCAGCCGGCAAACTTTACGCCCAGCGACTCAGGTCTGAGACGCTTCCCCTGGCATAACGGACATTCGCTGCTCAGCATATACTGACTTACCCGTTTTTTCATCAGCGCGCTCTGCGTGTTGGCGAAGGTATGCCTGACGTACCTTCGCGCGCCGGTAAATGTACCCATGTAGTCGGGCTGGCGCTTATCTTTTATAAAACGCTGTATCTCTTCATGCGTATATCCCGAATAAACAGGAACAACCGGCTGGTCTTCCGTAAATAAAATCCAGTCCCTGTCTTTCTTCGGAAGGTCTTTCCACGGTATATCAAGGTCATAACCAAGCGTTGTAAGGATATCCCGCTGATTTTGTCCCTGCCAGGCCGACGGCCAGGCTGCTATTGCTTTTTGCCTGATGCTGAGTGTATCATCGGGCACCATGCTCTGCTCGGTAATTTCATAAATTCTTCCCAATCCATGACATTCCGGACAGGCACCTTCAGGTGTGTTTGCAGAAAAACCTTCGGCATAAATGATACTTTGCCCGGGCGGATAATCACCCGCCCTGGAGTAGAGCATGCGCAGCAAATTTGATAACGTGGTTACGCTGCCTACCGTTGACCGGGTACTCGTACCGCCCCGCTGCTGCTGAAGGGCGACCGCGGGCGGCAACCCGTCAATTTCGTCCACCTCTGGTATGGCCATCTGGTTAAACAGCCGTCTTGCGTAGGGAGATACCGATTCGAGGTAACGGCGTTGGGCCTCAGCATAAAGTGTTCCGAAGGCAAGCGAAGATTTTCCTGAACCGGAGACACCGGTAAAGACCACCAGGGCATCGCGTGGTATCTGCAGGCTGACATTTTTTAAGTTATGTTCTCTGGCGCCTTTTATGCTTACAAAACCGGCAAATTTATTCTTATCCATGAGCTACAGCAACAACGTTAAGACCTCATAACACGCGTCTCCGGCGCATTGTTCTGCCTGTGGTTCAAACCATGTTTAAGAATTCAGGTAGTGCCTGTAGGTAAGACCAGTATGGCGAGACATTTATTTTGTCAGTTATAAGCCGAAAATACAAGCGGGATCAGCTTTGTACCATTCCAATAAACTGCGCTGATCTTTGGCGAATACCTGTCAGCATCCAGGTTCCTCAATTCCACCCATAACGCTGTTTTCTCCCCGCCCCCCTGTCTGGGCTTCGTTTCTACAAAACGGAGTTTACCTTGTTTGTCGGCTTCATGAGCCATGGCTTTAAATACCCGTATCCCGCGTTTGGTGTTAAAGGTTATCCGGCTTGCCAGCAGATAACCATCCGCAAGTTCAAGCTGCGCTCTATATCCTTCAACACGGCCCAGGTAATGGATAGTGTCATAGGCCTTTTGCGCCAATACCTGACTTCCCCCAAACAGCAGTGAACTGATTACAACGAACAAGATCTGTCTCATATACATCGATTAATGTAGTACCCCCGCCGATCTACTCATTTCTCTTGATAAGGTAATCGCCAGTAATCTTACCTGATGCCGATAAAAACAATACACCCGAAATGTAATCCAGTTTCGAATTTGCGCTGTATTGCACGGCAAAACCTTCCTTACATCTGATCATATGCTCATAGTTCATGTCTCTGACGGGCAAGGTCCACCGGATGGTCCCGTTCGTAACATTGAGGCTTTGCAGCAATACTGGAGCATCATCTGCAGCGTTTACCCGCGATGCGATAATCAGGTTTCCGCTGTCAGTAAATAAAATAGAAGGATCGAAAAAGGTTCTCTCTGCCACCAGCGTATCAGCGCGATGTCTGCTATACGCACCTGTTCGCGTCAGTTTTATCAGCTTACCGGTGTTGAACTGAAAATAGACGTCTCTTTCAAGCTTCTTTAAAAGTTGGTAAAGCCCCTTTTCTTTGCTGAACAGTGAATCTGTTTTTGGAACATAATAGTATTCTTTACCCGTATTGATCAGCAGCTCCATATAGCCATCATCATCCACCCTGACCTTTGCAATGCCTGAACCCAATTCAGGATGAGACTCAAAGAGACTTTCACTGGCATTATTAAGCTGGTTGGTCTGGCGGTCAATCGCAAATAGTTTTTCACCTGGATAGTGCATATAAACGCTTTCATCCGGCATTACATAAAAAAGCGGAAAGTAGGGATCTAACCGCCTGATGTTACGAAACAATATCTGGCTCTTTATTCGTTTCCTGCTCGCAGGGTCTATGAAAACGACATGAGTATTAACATATTTCATTTCTCCATCGGCTTGCTGGAGATGCTCACGCGCCAGACGCATTAAAACAGCCTTACCTGTAACGGTATTCTGATATAACATACTGCCTGCTCCTGAAAAATCAAGCGTTGGCGTTGCGGTACCGGGATCAGGTCGGGTGTCTGGTTTATTGGTAAAAATAATACCGGTAATTAATAAAACGCCAAGAACGACAACTATAAGTATAGCCAGGTAGGCTACATTTTTAGTCCTGGGAGCAACAGGATTGCTCGGCGGACGCATACTACCGGTAATATTGATGTTTATATCATCGTTATCCAGGTAATATTCGGTATTGCAACTCGCGCACCTGAAGTGATCGGTTTTCACATTCGTTTTAGCAACGCTGCCGCAATGCGGACACCTGACAACCTTTATGCTTTTAGCCATGTCTGAAGCTACATTTTCGGATGGGCGCGGTTACCCTTACTGCGATCATAAGAACGTTCGTTGTTTCGAAAAAAGGCACCATAAATTACAACGAGCACAACGGCCAGTACACCCAGTATAATCAGGGTCGCGCTGCTTCTGACCAATGTCCGGAGACTAACAATTTCCACATCCCAAATGCGCAGCGCAAGTACGCCGATGAATGCCACCGCGATGAATACAGCCAGTATGCCTATAATTTTTTTCATATAAATTTTACCTAGAGTTTATCCAGCCATTCCTTTTTCTTTGCCGCAAATTCTTCCTGGGTTATGATGTCTTCATCCAGCAGCAATTTGAGCTGTTTTAACTTCGTCACAGGGTCGGCTGCGCCGGAATTAAGGTGCTCCTGTTTTGCGGCGTCGAAGGTTTTTCCGATTTCCATCCCGATTCCCAGTTGCAGACCGGCACCGGCCAGTCCGCCTTCATTCCTGGCTGCGTCGCGCAATGCTTTCAGTTTTTCCATTTCTACATACGTCAATCCGCCCTCGCCTGCCGCCATGGCCTCAGCAGTGATGTCGGCAATTTTACCGATGCGTTTTTTCGTTTCACCATCGAATACGGTGCCGTTCAGTTTAAAATCCGTCAGTTCGAAACCCAGCCTGCTAAATTCCGTGTTGAGGTGAGATTTTATCCGCGCAGAAAGTTCGGGCAGACGCGAGTCGATTTGTTGATACGACAGACCGCTCTGCGCCAATTCTGCCGAGAGGCTTTCCGGAAAGCGGTTTTGCAGCAGTTCGCGGGCTTCAGCCGTCGAATAGGTATCCTTTGATCCGACTACATTCGAAAACAGATACAGTGGGTTCGATATTTTGAATGAAAAAGTTCCATTGGCCCCGAGCTCAACAGGAATCTTGTAAACCGGATCTATATACTTGATCATCTGCGCGGTACCCCAGCCCTGGTTTACCGTCTCAGAAGTGCGGTAAAACCATATCTTCAGTTTATGCTCGCTTTCAAAACCTGTGCGCAGCTTAAGCAGGGTTGTAATAAATGGATGATTGTCTGTCTCGATGTCAAATATACCTTCCTCAGCCAGGTGATCGGTTACTTTTCCTTCATACACAAGGATAGCCCCCTGGCCGGGAGAAAGAATCAGTTTACCTGCATTCTTGATCTCATCATGATCTGACGGGAATTTCCAGACCTGCAAATCAGGCTGCTGGTTTTTCCATTCTATAACCTCAGAAAACTGGTTCCTAAAAAAATCGCCGATACCCATGTGTTATTGTGTTAATTTGAATTCTTTCGTGATTTTACCTTTCATGTCAGTAATGAACATGGTGTTGTAGTTCTCCAGTACAAACCCGTCTTTAAAACGATAGGCTACGTCATTCAGCCCTTTTTCCTTGCCGACCGGCAAGGTGAAGATGATGCGTCCGTTGTTGATATCGAGACACTGCACACTTAGGTTGGCATCCTGCGCAGCAGTGGCACTATACATGATAACCACGTACTGGCTGTCGGTATATAAGACATCGGGCGAGAAATAGAGTCTGTCTGG
This sequence comes from Pedobacter sp. SYP-B3415, assembly GCF_004138205.1. Classification (GTDB taxonomy): domain Bacteria; phylum Bacteroidota; class Bacteroidia; order Sphingobacteriales; family Sphingobacteriaceae; genus Pedobacter. Next base: position 77,583 of record NZ_RXNQ01000011.1, on the reverse strand, counting down.
CGTAAGGTCCTTATAACTGATTACCAAATCCTGGCCCTGTCTGATGTCTGAAATGATTGTTTTTCCATAAAAATCGTTGTATTCTCTCTTCTGAAAAAAAGGCCGGTCATTCGGACCACCCCGGTTATCCTTTTGCCTGTACACGAAAAGTTTCACTTTTTCATCAGGAAAATCGTCGCTCCGTTCGCTGAATAATGCATATGTTCTGGTCTTTGCCGAAGGATTCCTGGTCTCAAGGGCGTCTTCAGCCGCATACCGCTGTTTCTCTGTATAGACCCTATCCTCAATAGGAAAAAAAGACCTGCTTTTGCCGTCATTTGTCATGACTTTAAGGCCGTCTCCCCAGTCCCGGCTAATGAACTCAACTTGTGCAATTCCGGCAGCCAGATCTTCGTGCCGGGAAAAGAAGTCTCCCTGAACTTTGTTCAGTTTTGTATTTACCTTATCGATCTTGTAGAGCGTGCTCTTGTTTGCGATTGCGTAGATATCTCCATTCTGAAAGATACTGAACTGGAAGCTGTCCATATGATCTTCAGACGGCTGATCGAGGCGCTGCTCAATCAATAGTTTTTCGCTTAATGCATCATAAAAGGCCGCGTACATGCCGGTCCTTTGTTTCTGCTCGTCATCATCATATTCCCGGCGACCCAGAATAGCGATGACAAGTGAACCTGCGCTGTTTTCAAAAGGAATGGCATCTTTGCTAACCCATCGGAAGGTTTCGGTATTCTGAACCAGTGGCAGTTCTGATGTTTGTGTATGGCGACTAAATAATAACGAGAGCGCATACCCTGCTATGATGAAAAAAATCACCACCGCGAAGATGATTCTCATGGCTTTGGGTGTAAGGTTATGCGAAACCGGCGTGGTATCCCGGTAGTTGATATTGTGGTTGATGGTAATATCATCATTATCTAAAAAATACTCGGTGTCGCAATTGCCGCATTTAAAATAGTCGGGCTTGAGTTCGACCTTCCTGGTAGACCCGCATTTCGGGCATTCGATTGCCTTGAGTTCTTTTGCCATTGGAGCGTTTCAGAAATATGGTTTATAAACATAGATGAGTGGCAAAGGTTTGTTTGCGATCGGAGTAGAAAGTTCCAGGTTGTAAGTTTTAAGTTTTAAGTGGCACCTGCTCCCTATCAGCAGCTTCCTGGTTAAGCTAATAATCAAACCCTTGCAAATTAAAGCCAAAGACCCGACATCGTCTGAAACCAAATACCGGGGCGTAAAAAACGGTAATTTAGCTTGCGCGGATTGGTCAACGAACAAATGTGCTCACCACGCCAGATACATGTGAATTCATTATAAATAGAAATGTTATGACGATTGAAGTTTCAGATCACCAGGTATTTTGGGAACTTGAAGGAAAAAGTATTGATATTAAGTTCCGTCAAAGGATCTTTCAGGCACAATATGTTCCGCATACCGCACAAGTCATCATTATAGCTGATTACCGCGAAACGGGGCCGCAAAATCTGTTTGTCTACAACATTTGCGGAGAGCTTGTCAGTAAGCCGGAGATGCCAAGTTTTAATGCGGAGATACTTGGCGTGTACAGTATCTGGTATGTTGCAGCGGAAGACGAACAGACGATCGTTCTCTCAACTTCAAACTCTGATCAGTACGATGTGAAGTGCACATTCAACCTTCGAAATTATACTTTTTCGGATGTTTCCCTTACCCGCTGAAATTTCAAATCAGCTAGCCCTGCAGGCTAGCGGATGAAGGCCTCAATCCCCTGATGCATTTCCAGATACCTGCGTACATGCTCCAGGATCAGCGTCTTCTCATATGGATCTACCGGCTGTCCATTGTCCCAGCGAGAAATAGATTTTTCAAATATGCTCCCGTTTCTCAGTTGAATTTCTATAATCAATGCCCTGCTGTTTTTCAGCTCAAGATAGAACAGTCCCTCACCATGGTATACAACAGAGATATGCAAATCATCCGTACGCTGAACCATTGGTCCCGATGGAGGGTTTTCCCGTAACTCCCTTATATAGTTAACATCCATATGGCAATTTACGTCTATGATTTGTACTGTCAAGAAGTTTGTCGTCTCTCTTCATAGGTTACCTTCGCCCAAATTGGCTCTATGCTGCTTTCCGCTATCTGTTTAAATCCTTTAGATTTGTGAGATGTATGTGTACTTTGATGTAATGTTAAAACCGCGAAGTAACAATAAGTCCTTACCAGGCTTCCAAAATCTATGAAAAAACAGTTCTATTTACCTTACAAACAAGCCAGTACTTTATTTATCGCTGCGTTGCTGCTGTTCTTAGGATGCAGGCCTGCTGGAAAGTCTGAGTCTGCCGCTTCTCAAAAATCAGCACAGACGGCAGTCCCCGGTACCAACTCGCGTGATGAGAACCCGTCCAAACAGCAAACTGACACCGTACCCGAAGTCATGGATGTGAAAGACATCCGTTTTAACGGGAAGCTGGGTCGTTATTTTTCTTCCCGCGAGTTCAAATCCGTATTGGGAGCGCCGGACAGCACACGGTTGCTGAGCGACGAAGAGCCCTGTGTTACCATTTTCCAGGAGCCCGATGGTTCGGTTCATCCAAAGGCCAGATATCTCTATAAAAACGGTTCGAGATTTGAAACGTCGCGTGGAAAGGTAGCTATTGATCATGTAAGCTTTGAAAAAGGCGATTTCATTATATTCAAAAACGTCAGGTTAGACAAGCATACCACGCTCGTCACGCTGGCAACAATTTTCCCTAATGCCACGCGGAAGATTGCGCCTATACACGTATCGGGTGAAGGCATGCTGCGGGTGTTTCAACTGATTGAAGACGAAAGTCATATCTCAGACGGCCATGTAGAAGTATTTATCAAAGACGGAAAACTCTACTCATTACACTGGTGGTTTCCGTGTTAGCGCAGGTATAACCGGGGCATTGCCAGGCGGGTTCACCTTTTGCAGGGTCCCGCTTTACTATGAATGCCGATCGTAGTGAAGCCGCTCTACTCTTCGATTAATTCGGCACCGCTCTGCCTCAGCTGTGCAACTCCCTCTTTCATCAGCTGAATTTGTTCGGGCGTATGCCCCTGCCAGACCGTTACCTCGCCAATAACACGGAATGGGGACTCTGACCTGTAAGACATGGTTGGGTTGCCGGGGAACTTTTTATCTGTTACGTTTGGGTCATCTTCAAGCGGTCCGGTTGCTTCTACCAGGTAAATTCTTTGGCGGCCGCTGCCTGAAGCGAGTTCGGCACCCCATATTGCAGCGCTGAGTGTTGAAGCAAGGTAGATATGCTTTAGTTTTCTGTTTACAAAGTTCGACACATAACCCGTTTCGATCAGATCACCTATGTTCAAATCGGCTTTGGTGCCATGAAAGTAAGTTTGCTTAAAAGGATCCGGTGTGGAACGTTTCTGGTTTGTGGTGGAGGGATTAGCCATTCGTCGTATTTATTTTAGGTTAACAGATGCAATTTTTGCATTCATAAGTAAAAGCGCCTCTGAAAAGTAGCGGTACAGAACGTCCAGCTCATCAGCAGAGAAGCTAGCCAGCAGCGCATCGGTACCGGTTTGAAAGTCCGTGTAAAGGGGCATGATCAGTGCCTTGATTTTTTCGGTTTCAGGCACAATAACAACTTTTCGGCGGTCTGTTTTATCTGCCTGTCTTTTTACCAGACCTTGCGTTTCAAAGCGGTCGATCAATCCCGTCACCGCACCTGTGGTAAGACCGGTTAGTACGGAAAGCTCGCCGGCAGTCATTGGTCCGCGCTGCAGCAAAAAGCCCAGATATTTATGATCAGTACCAGACATGCCCGCTTTTCTGCCAATAGCCTCATGCATCTGTATGGAAGTGTATGCATATTGCTGGCTTTGCTTTCTGACGGAAGTGACCTTTTCCTGCTTGTTCATATAACTTATTTAGTAAGTATCTTAGTCACAAAGATAATAAAAATTTAGGGTATTTTGCAAATAAATCTTCGCAAGTCCGTGAGCCATACAAACAACAAAAATGAGCTTCTTGAACAAACATGCACTACCAGGAATGATGATCTTTGAAGCATGAAAAAGATCGAAAAAATTCAACTCGGCAACAATGGCCCGGAAGTATCAAAACTGGGTTTGGGATGCATGCGTATGTCGTCTGTCTGGGGCGGACCAACGCCCGACGAAAAGGAAAGCATTGCTACCATTCATGAGGCCTTAGATCAAGGCATTAATTTCTTGAATACCGGCGACTTTTACGGCGCGGGACATAATGAACTGCTGATCGGGAAGGCGCTTAAGGGAAAACGGGACAGTGCCTTTATCAGCGTGAAATTTGGCGCCATCTTTCACAACGGACAGTGGCTTGGCTTAGACCTGCGCCCTGTTGCAATAAAAAATTTCATCAATTATTCGCTAACCCGTTTGGGCGTAGAAACCATTGACCTTTACCAGCCGAGCCGCATGGACGAAAGCGTCCCTGTCGAAGACATTATCGGAACCGTTGCAGACCTTGTCAAGGAAGGCAAAGTGCGTCATATCGGTGTATCTGAAATCACAGCCGAACAGTTGCGTACGGCAAACAGCGTTTACCCCATCAGCGCACTTGAAATTGGCTATTCTCTGGCAGAGCGGCAGATCGAGGCTAGGTTGCTGCCTGCAGCAAAAGAATTAGGTATCGCTGTGGTCGCTTTCGCGAATACCGCAGAAGGCTTGCTAACCGGCGAGCTGCAGGCTCCTCTAGCTGACGATGACTACCGCAATCATTTCACACGGTTTAAGGGCGACAACCTGGTAAGAAACCTTGAAAAAGTCGACATACTCAAGCGAATGGCCACTGAAAAGGGTTATACGCCCACGCAGATTGCGATTGCCTGGGTTAACCGTCAGGGAGACCATATTATGCCACTGGTAAGCATGAGCCGGAGATCACGTTTGCCCGAAAACCTGGCGGCAATGGAGATTGTGTTTACCCCAACTGAAATGGAAACATTAAACACTACTTTTGCTATTGGGGCTATTGCTGGCGGCACTTATTTACAACGTTAAATGGACAGCCCCGCTGAAATATTACCCGGAGTAATCTTTTATTCCTACCTCTCGGCAGAGCGAAGGGAAAAGGTATGCTTTTGGAATTATCACACCCTGATTCTACAGGTTTCGGGTCAGTTCAAAATTGAAACATCTGAACAAACGCTTTCCATGAGTGGTGGTGAGGTGTTGCTGATCGGTAAAAATCAGATGGGTACGTTGACTAAAACACCCCTTCCCGGTGCAAGTTATGAGACGATTGTTATATCGCTGCAGGATGATCTGCTACGCAAGATTGTACTTGAAGAGAAAATTGAGGCGGACCGGAAATATGTCGGTCCGCCCAATATGCTGATTCCGACTAATGAATACCTGCAAGGCTATTTCCAATCAATTATCCCTTATGCCCGAAGCGCAGGCGCGACCATGACAGACGAAATGGGAATCATTAAAGTAAAGGAAGGCGTTAAGTTACTTCTGTTAGCCATGCCGGCGCTTCGAAACTTTCTGTTTGACTTTTCCGAACCACATAAAATAGACCTTGAAAGGTTTATGTTGCTCAATTACCAGTTCAATGTGCCGGTCGAAAAATTCGCACAACTTACCGGTCGTAGTCTGGCCGGTTTTAAACGCGATTTTCAAAGAATATTTGGCGGCCCGCCCCGACAATGGCTGCAGGATAAGCGGCTGACCGCCGCAAAATACCTGATTGAAACAAAACACCGGAAGCCCTCAGCTATTTACCTCGACCTGGGGTTTGAAAGCTTATCACACTTTTCTCACGCTTTCAAAAAGAAGTTTGGGGTGACACCTACAGGGCTCATGCGTTGAAACGCATGGCTGAAAACTAACTGGGTAAACTGAACCTCCGATCGGTGAAATGGCTCTCATCGAAGCTTAGTTATAAAAATAATCAAAGACTTGATTATGAGGAAGTAACAACCATAAATAAATGAATATTTAATTAATTTATTTATATATATTTGTATTCAGAGCTATTTGACAAACAGAAATGTCCGGATTAAGAGAGTTAAGGAAGAGATTAAAGAAGGGAAAGGTTTATCGCAGAGCAGACCTTGAGAAATGGACAGGGTCTGTTGACAGGCTACTTGCCATTCTTGTGGAAGAAGGGACGCTTCAAAAACTTTCCACCGGCGTATATTATTTTCCAAAGGAATCAGTATTTGGCCCCACACCTGCTGATGAGAAAGAACTGGTACGAACGTTTCTAAAAGATAGCAGATTTCTTTTAACTTCACCTAATAGCTATAATACGCTAGGCGTTGGTACGACGCAACTCTACAACAAGAAAATCGTATACAATCACAAGCGTCATGGCGAGTTCAAGCTAGGCAACAAAAAATTCGATTTTCAAATACGCCATCACTTCCCTGCCCGGGCAAATGCAGAATTTTTGATCATAGACCTCATAAACAACCTTGATAAACTTGCTGAGGATACTGCTGAAGTTCTTAAAAAAGTGCAAACTAAGATTCGGGAGATGGATAAATATAAGCTAAAAAAATCGCTTGAGGCATATGGAAATCTCAGAACAAAACGCCTGTTATCTCCAATGATCAGCTAGACAGGTGATGAGTGCAAATTATCTACATAACCACCGGCAGTTCCCGGATCTTCTTAACATTATAGCAGAAGAAATGGCCATACAACCTGCCTTGGTCGAAAAGGACTATTGGATTATGCACGTTCTCTACGGGCTCAAAAAACAAAATTTTCAATTCGAATTGAAGGGTGGCACATCACTTTCAAAAGGGTTTGAAATTATCGATCGGTTTTCCGAAGACATCGACATACATATCTCTCCCCCCGTGCATCTTGGCGTTAATGAAACGGGTTCAAAGCCGAAGGCTGTCAATAGCAGAAGAGATTTTTATGACTGGCTATGTGAGAACATCGAAATTGATGGCATTATCGCCAATCAACGCGATACAGACTTTGATAATGTGAGAACCTACACCAGCGGCGGTATAAGGCTTATTTATGAAAGCAGTACGGAAGCGATCAATGGACTGAAGAATGGCATCTTGCTTGAAGCTGGCTTTGACAATGTAGCGCCGAACGAACTCATTACTATATCATCATGGGCTGTCAATCGTGCGATAGAAAGCAAAGTAGAAATAATTGACAACCGTGCGGTAGATATTGCCTGCTATCACCCCGGTTATACCTTCGTTGAAAAGTTGCAGACTATCGTAACCAAGTTCAGAAAAGAACAAGAGAATCCAGATTCTGGCATCAACTTCATGCGTCAATATTACGATGTTTACAGCCTGCTTGAAAACCAAAAAGTATTGGATTTTATTGGTACATCTGAATATTACACGCATAAAGAGAAGCGCTTTTCAGACGCGGATAAGAAGATACCTATACAGGATAATCAGGCATTTATCCTGGACAAAAGAAAAACCAGGGATTCTTTCATCCGGCGATACGCTGCTACTCGAGCACTTTACTATAGAGGGCAACCTGATTTTGATCAAATAATTGAACGAATACAAGCACACATTCATAGATTCTAGTTTGAAGAGAATTAGTAAAAGTGACGTGTCGCATAATTTGTACGACAAGTATGTTTTATCGCTATCCATTGCGGGGAACCTAAAAATCCTTATGTTACACTCATCATGAAACGCAGCATTTATAACCCCGCACTAAAGGAAACGATTATTTTTCGCAAAACCGCAAAGGATACAAACGGGGAGTATTCAGAACTTGAAATATCTCTTGAACCTGGCGGCGGAAATCCAATGCACTATCACAAGTCGTACACTGAACTCTTTACCGCGATCGACGGGCAGCTTGGGCTGGAATTAAAATCGGGCAGAAAAGTGTTGCTGGAACCAGGAGAGTCATACCTGGTAAAACGCGGGGAGTCACACCGTTTCTTTAACCAGAGCAATCAGCAGATCACCTTCACGAATAAAGTCGTGCCCGGTTCTCCCGGCCTCGAAAACACCCTTCGCATTCTTTGCGGTCTTGCTCAGGATGGGAAATACAGCAAAAGAGATATCCCTCAAAACGTTTATCATATGGGAATCTGCGCCGAAATGAGCGACATGCGCCTTACGGGGCTGGCAGGCCTCGTTACAACACCCCTGATCAGGTTCTTTGCCCGCCTGGGAAGAAAAAAAGGGATTGAAAAGGAACTGATTGACAAATATTGCAAATGAAGCCGTTGGCGAGCATCAGGCATGCTGCCTATCTCTTCCTCCACTAACTAGCATCCTGAGCCTGATTACAGACTATAAATGGTGCGGTCAGTTAAGCTGCAAAATTTTCCTTCACATACACCGATAACGATCACAATTTCAATTGGTTGTAAGCTTTTTGATAGCCCTGCCCGGTTAGCCCCTCAGGATTGTTATCTTTGTGAAACCTAACCTGATCTGCATGCATAGCCGAAAACTGAGAGTGTTACTGATTGATGATGATTACGATTTGCGGGAGTTTTATGACCTTCTTTTTGAGAGTGAAGACATAGAAGGACGTATCCTGGAACTTACAAATGATATTTGCGCAGAGGCACTGGACTTCGATCCCCACGTTGCTTTAATTGATTATCACATGCCTGGCAAGTCTGGCGGTGAACTGTGCGCCGAGCTCAAAAACAATCCGGCAACATCCCACATCCCTGTGATGATTTTTACGGCCGATCCTGACATCATGCCTTTAATGCCCTCCTTCGGCAGTGATTTTGCAATGGAAAAACCTTTCGAGATTCACCGGCTTATCCATAAGCTGCACGAATTAGCAGGAAGATAAATTGAACAGATACTCAATAGAAGGGCTTTACCGACAGGACTGCGCAAGATAAAAACCCGCAATTCAGCAAAACAACCGGTCGTCCTCCCCCGTTCTGACCGGATTAGCGTTCCAGGCTAATCCCGTTCACGATTAATTGATCACAATTGATAGCGATCATCGTAGAGCCGTATCCATCGCCATAGACGCTTGTGGAATGCTGGTCAGAAAGGCTGTACAGGCTGGCATTTTTAATCAGAATGGTTTTGCCGGGAAGCTTTCCGTACGTATCATTAATAGTCACGGTGGCATTAAACTTCGCATCTTTTTTAGCCAGCACACGCAATAAGTCGTCGTTTAGAATAGAAAGGTCCATATTTAAATAGATGCCGGAACCATAAATCACCTTGTTTTTTGCGGTATCAGCTTTTAAAGGTGCCTCAGCTTCTGTCCGGGTCAGTGCCGAACTAAATGAGTTCAAATTGGCTACAATTTTTTTGCCCCCATGGTCAATCGTCAGCTGGATTTTGATGCGCTGCTCACCAGACTGCGCTTTCAGTGCTAAATGAGCTGCCACCAGTATGATTCAGCAGGCTCATGGCTCTCAATATTTTCATAAGGCTATCAACAACATGTAATTAGAGTTGTTTGGAAGGCGCAATTTTAAGCACTTATTTTAATAGTTTAAATGGACGAGCCGGTAAACACAGGTGCCGCTACCAATTTGCCAAATGCACAAAATGCCATATATTGATTAAAAACTCCGAAACAACGGTTTCCTTCTGATAATAGATGATGAGCAAAACCTTCACACCTTTTCCGGTTCTGACAACAGAGCGGCTAACGTTGAGACAACCTGAAAACGGCGATTATAAACAGATTTATGTTTTACGCACAGACGACAGCGTAAATAAATATCTTAACCGCGAGCCGTGCCGTTCAATGGATGAGGCCCGAAATTTCATACAAGTCGTCAATGAAAATATCCGGAAAAACGAATCGATTTATTGGGCAATTACATTGCACCACACAAACGCGCTCATTGGAACAGTCTGTTTATTCAATTTTCCGACAACGATGCCCGGGCAGAAATCGGATATGAATTATTGCCTGGTTTTCATAGCAAAGGGATAATGAAAGAAGCGATCTTAAGCGTTCTTGAGTTTGCGTTCAAAATCTTAACTTCAAACTGATTGAGGCTTTTACCCACAGTAAAAATCAACGCTCAGTTTGGCTCCTTGAGAAGTTAAATTTCAAACGCCTTCCGGTTCACGACGACAGCGTGATAAAGTTCATACTCGAAAACAAAAACTGAAGGATCAGCCCGAAAAATTAAAAGCTTCCGCCCCATCCTCTATTCAGGCTTGTATGTATTTAACTTTGTTCGATCTGTTTCAGACTGTCCATCTTCTTGTACTCCAGGAAGCCCTTGATATCGGTAAAATGCTCGCGCACCCGCTTATTACCAAATTCGAACACTTTGGTAACCAGTCCGTCGAGGAAGTCCCGGTCGTGTGATACCAGAATCAAAGTCCCGTCAAAGTCTTTCAGCGCGTCTTTAATGATATCTTTCGTCTTCATATCCAGGTGGTTGGTCGGCTCATCGAGGATCAGCAGGTTTACCGGTTCCAACAGAAGTTTGATCATAGCCAGACGGGTTTTCTCCCCGCCCGAAAGCACCTTCACCTTTTTCGTCGTATCATCTCCGCTAAACATGAATGCGCCCAGTAAATCTCTGATTTTGAGCGTTCCGTCGGTTAAAGGAATCTGGTCGATGGTATCGAATACAGTGATGTTCTCATCGAGTAAGGCCGCCTGATTCTGCGCAAAATAGCCAATCTTCGCATTGTGGCCGATCTTTAAGTTGCCCTCAACATCAATTTCATTCATGATGGCTTTGATCATGGTCGACTTACCTTCGCCGTTCTTACCCACGAAGGCCACCTTTTCGCCCCGCTCAATAACCATTGAGGCTTTTTCAAACACCACATGGTCACCATAACTTTTGCTCAGGTCTTCGACAACGACTGGATATTGCCCCGAGCGCGGTGAGGGGGGAAACTTCAGCCTAAGTGCCGATGTATCTACCTCGTCAATCTCGATGATCTCCAGTTTTTCCAGCATCTTCACCCGCGACTGTACCTGCAGCGTTTTCGAGTAGGTACCTTTGAAACGGTCAATGAATTCCTGGTTATCGGCAATAAAACGTTGCTGTTCTTCGTATGCCTTGATCTGATGCTGTCTGCGGTCCGCACGTAACTGCAGATAGTGGCTGTACTTCGCTTTGTAATCGTAAATGCGGCCCATGGTCACTTCGATGGTCCGGTTAGTGATATTGTCAACAAAAGCCCGGTCGTGCGAAATAACCATGACCGCTTTCGCCGAATTGATTAAAAATGACTCGAGCCACTGGATACTTTCAATATCCATATGGTTGGTCGGCTCGTCGAGTAAGATCAGGTCGGGCTTCTTTAATAAGATCTTAGCCAGCTCGATACGCATGCGCCAGCCACCGGAAAATTCAGCCGTGAGCCGGTTAAAATCCTGTCGTTCGAAACCAAGTCCTTTGAGCACCTTTTCAGCTTCAGCATCATAATTGGTATCTTCAACGCTATATACTTTTTCGCTCAGTTCAGATACCCGCTCGATGAGCTTCATGTAATCATCGCTTTCATAATCGGTACGAATGGTTAGCTGCTCATTCAGTTCATCCAGCTCTTTCGACAACTGGTTGACTTCAGCGAAGGCCTTCATAGTTTCCTCAAAAACGGTGACCTTGTCTTCAGTCAGCAGGTGCTGGGGCAGATACGCAATAACCGCCTCTTTTGGACCGGTTACGTTACCGCTTGTAGGTTTGGTTGCACCGGCAATAATTTTGAGTATGGTGGATTTACCCGCACCGTTCTTGCCCATCAGGGCTATCTTGTCGTTCTCGTTGATCGAAAATGTGACGTCGCTGAATAGGGTGGTTCCGCCGAACGAAACCGAAATGTTATTGACATTGATCATGGGCTGCAAAGATAAATACTAGGCGGGCATTTCCGGGCTGGTAAAAAGATTTTAAAATGATTTGAGAGCAATAGTTAGCAACAGCCTGTGGAGTTTGCAGAAACTATAAATTCTAATCGCTATTCGCCTAACTTATTTGATATATCTGAAGCATACAGGATTGCCAGCCTGATCTTTTCGTCCAATTCTTCGGCCGCCCTTCCAAGCATTTCAACTTCGGTAGATATTTCCGAAGTCTGAGCACCCTTCAACAAATCGACCAACCCCAGTATGGAGGCCAGCGGCCGGCGCACTTCGTGCGACTGCAGGAACGCGATCTGATCCAGCAATTGAGTCTGGGCCTTAACAATTTCGCTTTGTTTAACCTCTTCGGTAATGTTTGACGAATTAATGCAGACCCCGATGATGTTGCCGGAAGCATCAATTGCCGGCTCGAACTTAACCATACGCCAGACATCCTGGTTATTAACGCGAAGGTTCCGCCGGTCAAAGACAGCGGTGCCCCGCAAAGCAGTATTGTAATCTTTAAAGAATTGACGAAGGTTATCCGGATGAACATAATGGACCATTGATACACCGCGCTCGAAATAAACACCGTAAACCGAATTTACATGTATATTCCAGGCTTTGTTGAAAGCCAGTACGCAAAAATTAGTGTCCAGCAAAAGATGATGGTCGATCGAACTTTCAAAAAACGAACGCAGCTCCAACTCTTTCCGGGCCGAAATCTCCGATTCAATACGCAGCATGTCAAGCGTAAATTCAAATTCAAGGAGCCTTACAACCTGGTTTGCGAGAAACTTCAGGATTTCCAGCTCGTCTTCTTTTATTGCCCCCGGCTCATAACCGATTACACACAAGCTACCAAGATGAAGCCCGTCTCCGGTAGTTAAAGGTACGCCGGCATAAAACCGGATCGCCGGATCGCCGAGCACAAGCGGATTATTTAAAAACCGATCATCATGTTCTGCGTCATTGACGATAAGCCTTTCTCCTGAGCGTACAACATAATCACAAAAAGCGTCACACCTTTTGGTTGTATTATACTTAAAGGCTGTTTTGAACCTGATATGCTGTATTTCCTCGTCTAAAAACGTAATCAGGGCTGTTGGTCTGCCGGTGAGCCGGGCTGCAAGATTTGAAATGGTTTGTAATTCCCCCTCACTCTTTAAGTCCAGATCTAGCAATCTGCGGATCAACTGTATGCGTTGTTGTTCCTGATCAGTTAAGGTCATATGGGAATTAAATCAGAAATAACTACTTTGCTTATTTCCACTTTGAGCTGTTCTGCATGATGGGCCATGGAACATGCTACAGCAACTATACGGCCAGGTTGGATCATTTCCGGTTAACTCACAATATCCGGGATGCTTCATCTGCCGGCAGGCTTGATTTTTTCTGCGCCAGGTCTCTGATAGCTGCAAACAAGTCATCGACTTCAAACGGCTTGCCAAGCAACAGATCAAATGAATTGCCCATTTGCGAGGTCAGAAAATCCGGGAGGCCGGTTAGCAGGATCAGCGGAATATGCGCTGTTTTTACGTTTGCTCTCAAAGCTTTCGCAAGGTCCACTCCCGACTGCCGTGCAAGGAGGTAGTCGAGTATGATTACATCGGGTTTAAATCCAATTGCTATACTGCAAATGTCCCCACCCTGGGCCAGAATAAGCGCATCGACATCCTCAACTTTAAATAAAAGGTCAAACATCTCTCGCAGACCTTCATCATCATCAACCAGCAATACACGATTGCGTTTTTCCACCATGCTCAACAAATTTTCGCGGCAAATTTACTTTAAACAAACCGTTTGCATATCATATCAAAGACACAAACCGTCCGTACAACGCCGGTGTGTAGATAAGATTATTTAAGGCAGCTGGTTCTGACGCACCAATTGCAAGATAGAGGAAGTCAAATCTTCAAAATCAATCGGTTTGTTTAATATCAAATCTGCATCTGGAGCGTACTTCTTTACCTGCTCAGCATCAAAAGCAGAAATGACGATAACGGGGAGGTGCGCGGTCAGTGGATTTGATTTTAGCTGCCCGCATAGAAGTCCGCCATGCCCCGTTCGCATGGCAAAATCAAGGATCACTACAGAAGGCTGATGCATCTGTGCAGTCTGACAGATGTCTGAAACCGACTCGTAAATATTTGCCTGTATGTTTTTTATAAGAAATACGGATTCATACACGTCCCGTAAACTGCTGTCGTCCTCTACCACAAGCACCGAAAGTTTTTCAAGGTCATTGCTGACCGGCGATTCCTGCATCATGCCGATTTTGAATTAATACGTGCTGATGTAACAACTACTATGATCTTATTGTTGGCGACATCAGCAATTGAATCGAAGCGCACAGGTACGCACACGGATCTTTAGACGCCATCCAGCCGGTAGTAATCCAGACTGTCTCAGCCATTCGTTATTAAAGAACTTAAACAAAAACCCACATTTTGAGGTATTTAGTCAGTTAACGGCTCATTCCATACCAGCTATCTGTCTGACGGTATCCGATGGCCGTTTTTACAAACAGATCATGAGAAATACATACTCCGTCGCGGTTGTTGTACTGGCCATTATATTTTCACAGGCCTGTAAGCCGGCAGCAAAACCAGCTAAGACCGCGTTCGCCGTTGCCGAAGCTCCATCCCTGAAAGTCGTCGAACCCGAAATCGGTTCCACCCCTGATATCAGCAACGACGCTAAAAAGAAACTTGAACGGCGGAGAGCGCTGTATGCCAGGATTGACAGTATGATCGGTTCCTATCCTGATTATGAAACCGCCAGACAGCACTTAAGCGAACGGCAGATCGAAATTTATGAAAACGAAGAAGATTATAGCAAAGAAGACCACCTTGACGTAAGCATATGGGGTTGTAGCTGGTACTGCGGCGGCGGACCAGATGAGATAACAGCCAGTTCCGTTCTGGTTCCAAACAAACAACTGGATTACAAAGCTGAAAACGCGCATGATTTTTCACTGAGAACGGCATGGGTGGAAGGCCATTCAGGCAACGGCATTGGCCAGCACATTACCTACCGCTTTCTGAAGCAGTCGCCCCCGGTAACCGCGATTGAGGTTTACAATGGCTACATGAAATCAGAGCGGGTTTGGAGAGAAAACGCAAGGGTCAAACAGCTCAAAATGTATGTAAATGACAAACCCGTCGCTCTGTTAAATCTGAAAGATATAACCTCAAAACAAATATTCAAAATAGATGCACTTCAGGGAAAGGACAAAGATTTATACCTTAAATTCGAAATTGCCGGTGTTTACAAGGGCGATAAATATGATGATGCTGCCATATCAGAGCTGGAATTTTCGGGTACGGGGGTCCATTAATTCTGCTGACATGCAGTGCAATCGATTCAGTAACAGTGCAAATTATTAAAACATCTCTGCTATAACCATATTTATCAAAAGTTCAGGTATGAAAACATATATGAAGGGGTGCCTTGTTCTTATACTGATTCTTGTTCTGGTTCTGGCCGGCATTGTCGGTTGGTATAACTGGAGAAAGGATCGTAATCAGCAGCAGGCTGAGACAGACCTCATCAAATTTTCCGGGGTCTGTGACTCAGTTAGTCTGATTAGCGAAAAGCCGACAATCCAGTTGCAGAACTTCAATAAGAGCGAAATCAGCAGGTTGAAATTTTACCTCCTCAGTGCGGGTAAGGTAACAACAGACACGACCGTGCACATTAACTTTCCATCTGCCAATATTCCTGTATTTACCCAGCTTCCTTTCAGCAGTTTTCTAAAAACAGATACCATCGTTTTGGAGACACAGGGCAGAATAAAAAGGCATTATTTTATCTCGGGTTTCCGTCATTACGTCTATCTGCATTATGGCATGATGGGATACCTGGGCACTTATGACTGCCGCCTGGATAACGATCGTTTGGTAATAAATGGAAAAGAAACCGACGGCATACTTTCAAGACAAGCCGGCATAACAGGAGCCTTCTTATTATCTAAACGCCCATAATATAATTTTGCTTTACATTCTTCGATAGTCATTCTTCCCACCTGAATTCTTTGCAAACACATCTTTTGCGAGAAGTTTCCTGGCGGCAACAGGCATGCCGATACCCGCAGTACGCGCCTTCGGGCGAGGAACGGGCTGTCTTAAAACGACTATCCTGCATCTTAAATCTTTCCATGCGACCTGCGCGAACCGATGAAAAATATTGTGAGTATGATAAGATAAGGCAACCCCAACAACGCAGCAAACCACCCTTCTTCCGCAAACGCCAGCGTAAATGAAATAGTGGCCAGCAGCGGGAGAACAAAAAAACTAGCTGCGCTGTAAAATACATTTGCCCTTACCCGGGGCGTCAGGTTAAAAAAAACCGGAAAAGACAGCAGGGCAAGAACCAGGTTGATGGCCACGGCGAAGCCGTAGGGCAGATTTTTCATGTCGGTCTCTGCTGTTGCGATGACACCAAACCGCTGCAGCACAAATACACCTGCAATATTGATGGCCGACGCCAGCAAAGTACAGACTGCAATTATGATGATGTATTTGATCGGTGTCTTCATGCCGTTGTTTTTAACCGCCATGTCTTCTCATTTATATTACATTGTTTTCCGCAGCTGCGCTGGATAGACCTTCCCCCAGGTAAACCTTCCAAATTTCTGCTTTCCTGCAGCTTAACCTGCGCCCAGACCTGCATCATCTAAAGCCAGCTGTTTGACCTGATCAAGCCATTCCTGTCTGATCTCAGGGGTAGACGCATATACAGGATGCAGGTATGTATATGCAATGGGCGAAACGCCGCAGTAAGCAAGCACGCCGTTCTGCAGCTGTATTCTTGCCGATTCTGCATACGTTTCTGTGTACAGATTCTGCGGGGTATCGCCAGTAGCAATAATACGCGCAGATCGGCCCTCCAGGTGGCCAGACACACTGCCATCGGCATTGAGGTGAAACGTGATACCGGGAAGAAACGCACGATCAATAAATCCCTTCATCAGCGCCGGGAACCCATACCACCAGATGGGGTGAATCCAGACCAGGTGGCTGCACCACTTCAGGTCGTCTATTGCCGCCAGCAGGTCAGGCTCAGGCTGCAGGGTATCCCGGAAACCATACCGCAGGTTCGGATCAAAATTAAGCCGGTGCAATGGGAGATAACGAAACTCCACATTATGCGCCTCAAGTGCGTCTGTATAGGCATTCGCTATAGCCTCGTTAAAACTTTGTGGATCGGGGTGACCATTGATGATCAGTATTCGCTCATGTTTCATGCGGTAACTTTCAGGGAACACAGCAGGCGGTTTCCGGCTAGCGCTGCAGTTGTACCTGGGGTAACTGGGCAGCATGATGCCGGATACGCATTTCTGCGTGTGCCAGATACAAACAAACAAAACTTCAGAAATGTTCGGATTTTCCGCCTGGCAGATAAACTGTAACGGCTAAGGCTAACCACCACGATAGGTGGTCAAATTTAAATGGCTGACAAGCGCGAGCAGGACGCTGGCCGCGGGCAGTGCAGGTTTCCCCCGGTCCAGGCATCTCCCACCAAACCGGAGATGCCTCTGACTGAATGAGCGCTCAGTTGTCCGCAGGCGGACCGAACCGGGATGAGCGGGCATCATTAAACGCACCGCCCCTAACCAACTTATAAGGTCTGCCGGAATCAACTCCGGCAGACCATATGACTATGCGGCCGGTTAAAGGCCGCACGGTATTTGTAAATTACTTAGCTTTTAATAAGCCTAAAACACATCCTCATCAGCCACGGCCTCCTGCCAGGTTTGCCAAACCGGCTCGGCCATGTTATGCCCGCTGTAACCCGGGTTCTGACGTAAACGGGCGCCGCCATTGGCGTCAATTTCATTCTGCGGTATCGGCCAGTTGATGTTGTGCGGAGCAATTGTATACGAGCGGTTCCTCACCATCACCTTCCCTTTGTTGAAGAAGTCGTTATAACGCTGAAGACGTTGATACCAGTAACTGTTTTGCGCAAGGTTGTCTACGTTGTAAACCGTTCCCTGTTCGTCAGGTCTGCCGCTCAGGGCCAGGCAATAAGACACCCGGCTCAACTCGGTAAACCTCCATTCTTCCATATTCAGCTCGCGTGCACGTTCACTCATAATATCATGAATGTTCACGGTGGTGTAAAGTTGCGTACACTGCGCGCGTCTTCTTATGGCATTGACATCCTGCGTAGCGCCGGCTATATCACCTTTGTAAAACTTAGCTTCGGCGCGCAGCAGATAGGTTTCAGCCAGTCTGTAGCAGTACCAGTCGCCAGCACCGCCGCGGTGGTCGGCGCTGTTTATATTTTGTGTAGCAAGCGGATCTTCGATGTAATACTTGTAATGGGGGTAATCAAACCAGTTTCTGATCGTATCCCGGCAGAGAAGCGTTCCGGCTGCATTACGAAGACGCAGGTTCTGGCCAAAGTTGGCACTTGTCGGATCGTTATATTTGATGGACTCCATGGTAACCCAGTTGCCCACCGCTGTATTGTGGCGAAGGTCTCCCTGATCGTTTACACCGTTTACATACCAGACGCCTTTCTGCGCGTAGTACGTCGGACGTATTACACCGATCCCACGTCCCAGGGCGCGGTTGTAATCGTACTGTGCACGGTAACTTCCGTTAGAGGGTGCGTAGAAACGAACGGCCTGTTTACCGTCTGGTGTGGTGGTAGCGCTGTTGTCAAGCATCGGGCCCCAGTTTCTGACTGCATTCAGTTTGATGCCCATGTCTGTCTCGTTCCGGTTGATCATCACCAGAATGGTCTCCCTGTTGCCGCCGATCGCTTTGTTTTCGGGGCGGTGCAGGTCCCAGATTACATTACGTGTTACCGGCCATACGTTTGCATACGGGCTGATAAAACTGCCAAAGTTTGCATTCATTAAAGAGTAGCCCGAATTGTTGATCAGCGTATCAGCCTGCGCAATGGCTTTATCCCACTTGCCGGTAGCCAGGTAACATTTAATAAGCAGCTGGCGGCACGCACCTTTGTTAATCATCCCGGTTAGTCCCATCTGCGCCTGGTTGGGCACCCAGCGCACCGCTTTTTCCATATCAAGTGTCAGCATTTCGAGAATTGCCTCCCTCCTTGTAGACTTGTAATCGATTTTTGGCGCGCGAAGCAGTTTGGTAATCAACGGCACGTCTTTGAACTGGAAACAAAGCGCCAGGTAACGGAACGACCGGTGAAAAAGCGCCCGGCCGCGGTACTCGTTTTTAGCCGTCTCGCTCAAACCCTGAACCTGATCGACATAAGTCAGAATAGTATTGGCATACTTTACGCCGTTATAGGTTTCTCCCCAGAAATACGAAGTACGTTCAGGGAGATCTGTAGGCGTTAAACGGGTAGCTATATCTGCGAAAATGTTTCCATCATCGGTTTTTCCCGCTACAGCCACATCTGAGAACATGTAGTCGGTACTGATCGGTCTGCCCAAATCTACAGCAGAAGTATAGGTCCAATAGGCCCGCAAATGCCGGTCGCAGATGGCCATAGCCGCGTCCAGCCCGCTTTGGGTTGAGAAGGTCGCATCCGGCTCAAAAAACGATAGCGGCTCTGGCTGCAGGAAAGCTTTTTTACAACCTGCTACTGTTGCCAGCACGGCTGCCCCGGCCACCAGCAGCCGGGCTGTATTGTATTTAAATTTATTAAAGTTCAGTTTCATGTTTTTTTTTTAGAAGATTACGTTTAGTCCGAATGTAAATATGCGCGGGGCAATGGTACCTGTTTCAATATCCCAGTAATCCCAGTTTTTATCTTTTTTCCAGACGGCCACGTTACGAACGGCGCCATAGATCTTGAATTTTTCCACGCCGAATTGTTTAAGCAGTTGGGCATTCAGATCATAACCTACAGTAACATTTTCCAGACGGATGAATGACCTGTCGTACAGCTGACCCGGAGCATTGACGCCTGCCGGGCCTTTCGAGTCCAGTCGTGCAAACTGTGTCGACGGATTTTCAAGACTCCAGTATTCGCGCTCGTAAGCATTCCAGAGGTAGGTAAATTCAGAGCCGCCGTTTGTCTGATTCAGGTATGCGCCGTTCATGCTTTTGTGCCCCCAGTACGAGTAGAGGTTGAAAGAAAAACTTAAGTTTTTGTAACTGAAGTCATTCCTGAGCGACATCATGATCGGTGCATTACTTCTGCCCAGAAATTCCCTGTCGTTATTGTTATAAACCGGTGTAATGCTGCCATCGGCATTCACACGGTCATCGGCGGTATAGTTATTCGCAACTTTAGGGTCGCCGGGGCGCTGGCCAAAGCGCTGAGCCTCCTGGGCTTCATTTGCCTGCCAGATTCCTGTTACCCGGTAATCCCAGATGGCGTCTATAGGCTGACCGATAAACCACCGGTTAGAAATATCATCGCGCTCTTTTACGCCTATCATGTTGCCCGATGCGTCAAGCACATTGTCATAGATGTAGTAAAGGTTTTTGATCGTGTTTTTGAATTTTGAAATACTGAACGCTGAGTTCCACGAGAACGTCTTATTGCGCACGTTCTGCGAGTTAAGCGCCAGTTCAAACCCCCTGTTTTCTACCTTACCGAGGTTGGTAGTGATGTTTCCTACTCCCGCAAAATCGGGCAGTGAGCGGTTCATGATCATATCAACCGTCGGCGTAATATAGTAATCGAAACTACCTGTGATCCGGTTGTCAAGAAATCCGAAATCAACGGCGGCATTGAAAGCTTCCGTTTTTTCCCAGCTTAGCTGTGGATTTGCAAGGCGGTCCATCATCAGGTAACGGTATTGGATCAGGTTGCCGCTGGCATCGATATAACCCATAGTAGCACCGGCACCGGCACCAAGATTGGCAAGTGCGAGGTATGGGTTCGCCAAAGACCTGTTTCCGTTTTGTCCCCACGACACGCGCAATTTACCGCTGCTCATTGGTTTCCATTTGAAGAACTTCTCATTGGTAAAGGTCCATGCAAAAGCAGTAGAGAAAAAGTTTGCCCGCGGATTGGACGATCCGAAAGCGGAGTAACCATCGCGGCGTACCGAAGTGGTCAGCATGTACCGGTCGTCAAATGAATAAAACAAGCGGGCAAGCATGCCGTCTGCGGTTTCTTTCACGTCGTCGGTATCATAACTGCTCCGGTTTTTGTCGCCATAATAAGTTTCGTGGTAACCCAGCACGTCACTTGGCAGAATATTTCTGGCTTCAATTCTGTCTGTCCACCGTTGTCTTTGTTCAGCTTCCTGTACCAGGGTAATGTTAACCCGGTGTTTCTGCGCAAAAGTATGGTCCCAGTTCAGTGTATTGTTCAGCGACCAGTCAAAACGCTGTGAGGCTTCGCGGTTTACAAGACCGTTTGTTCCCTTCCAGTTGGGATGGCTGGCAGATTCCCAGTACCGGTCATGAAAAAACTGGTAGCGTGGTGCACCGTTAAATGAATAGGTGATATTGAAAGGCAATTTCACCTTTGCCGTAAGAATGGTGTTTAATACGGTATACCCTTTATCAAGATCACGGTACTGGCGGTCAAAATCGTAGTTGAAGCCCCGGTTAGGCACGAAGGTATCGCCCATGGGGTTTACCTGCAGAATGCCGTTTTCATCCTGGTAGCTGGCAAAGGGCGAGTTGGAGCGGATCTGACGATCCCAGTCCACAGCCAAATCACCATCGGTACGCTGCTGAAAGTTAACGTTGGCACCGATTTCGAGCCAGTTGGTTATTTTACCTTCAACCTTTAGGTTAGACCGGATCGCAGTATAATTGTTCCCTACGGCAACGCCCTGATTTGACAGGTAGCCAAGCGACATATAATAGGTCATGCGGTCGCTTGCACCCGAAACGCTCATGTTGTGGTCATTGTTAAGGCCGGTACGGAAACTGTGGTCATACCAGTCAAAACTTTGTCCGTTGGCAAAATTCCGCAGTGTTACGCCATCAAGCAACAGGCGTTTTGCCCAGATTTCCTGGTCAGACAGGCCCGGTGTATTGGTTGTATAGGCACGCCATTGATCCAGTGAGACGCCATACCGCGCCAGATTCGCCGCTGTTGGCGATTCATAAAAAGCGCGGTTGGGCTGCGAGGTGTTTTGATAAGCTTCATAATTCCCCGTTGCGGTATTCAGCCCGTATGTACCAGCAGTAAACCAGTCCTGGCGGTATTTCAGATAACCCTCAGGCCCAAACACGGGGCGGTCTGCCCCCATGGTTGTCACGCCCAGGTTCGAGGTGATACTGATGCGCGGTTTTCCGGTTTTGCCCCGTTTCGTTGTAATGATCAAAACGCCGTTTGCCGACTTCGCTCCAAAGACCGCAGCAGCAGAGGCATCTTTAAGTACATCGATCTGTTCGATATCATCAGGATTAATCTCAGAAAGTTCGCCGTAAAAAATGGTTCCATCCAATACGATCAGCGGGTCGTTGTGACCACCATCGGTGTAGACTGAACGCTGACCGCGGATGCGGATCGTTCCACCGCCTTTGGCTGAAGGGTCGAGCCCGACGGTTACCCCCGGCGTTCCGCGAAGGATGTCCTGCGTGGTATTGGGGTTCTCAGCAGCAATCTTGTCAGGCCTGATCTGCGAGATCGAGCCCGTAAGATCCTTCTTCTTCATGGCACCGTAACCGATTACTACGATGTCTTCCAACGTTTCAGTGGTACCAGCCAGTTTGATATTGATCTCGGTCCGGTTGCCTACCGTAATGGTTTGTGATTCATAGCCGGCAAAAGAGACGGTTAAGATCGCCGTGGAACTAACCTGCAGGCTAAAAGCACCGTTATCATCGGTGCTGGTACCGGTACTCGTATTCTGAACCCGGATAGTCACACCGGGCAGGGCCTCGCCCGTTCGCGCATCAGTCACGATTCCCTTTAGAGGTCTGGTTTGCGCCCGAATAGCCAGCGGCAACATGAATACGCATAACAAAAGGGCCAGGCTCAGCCGTTTAGTTGTTATGCCATTCAGTAAAAAAGCGTAATTATTGGTCATAATATTTGGTTTTCGTTATTTACTCAAGGAATCTTGTAAACCCAATTTTTATCAGGTGCACAGATGTGCATTTCGATTTTCCGGGTTTTGAGAATGATCAGGGAATTATGGTATTTCCCAAACGTGGTTACAGCATGATCTCACGTCTGGGCAATCGGTAGTTCCGGAATATTTTGGCTCCATCATAGTTTGTCTCTCACGTTTTCCTGCCGGATATGACTAGCGGGGCGCGTGTGTACAATTGGTTTATTATTTGGTTTCAGTCTGCGCGCTGCCGGTTTCGCCCGGTGCGAACGCCACACTGTTATTCAAAATAAACTAAACACCAGCTTTTATTCTGTTCATCTTTTTGTCGATTTATCTCATTTGGAACAGCCTGTCAGCCTAAACCCCGCCCCAGGCCACTTCAGACCTGCCGGGATATGATGAGAGATGTTGACGCTGATATCATCACTATCGGAATAAGGCCAATTCCTATATCTTTGAGATGTCTTGTCTTATGAGGGGTCTGCTTCTATGTTTGCTCGTTTACCTGTTCGCGCCCTTTGCGGGGCCCGGGTGTTTTGCGCAATCTTATTATTTTAAGCGCTACGGCGCTGATGACGGCCTGGCGCACAATTCTGTGACGTCCATCCTGCAGGACAAAAAAGGTTTTATGTGGATCGGTACCCGCGGCGGCCTGAACCGTTTTGACGGATACTCATTCAAAACCTATCGCGACCATGAAAACCCTTACGGCCATGTAGGCAATACGGCCGTTTCTGCGCTTGCAGAAGACCGGAACGGCATTCTGTGGATTGGCACCGGCAGAGGCGTTTTCAGTTATGATCCCGACCGGGAAGTATTTACCCGCCTGGCCGAAGCCGGACTGAACAACGTGAACAGCCTGCTGGCAGACCGGCAGAATAACCTGTGGTTTGCCAGCGGGGGTTATCTCTTCAAATATGACCAGCGCAGCCGTAAGGTCACTGATATGCATACCCGTGCCCAGTGCATAGCTATAGACGAACGCAACAACCTCTGGGTCGGCGACAATATCGGGCAGCTTACGTATTTTGACTTTACGAAACACTCGAGAAAATCCTACACGATTGTCGGCAGCCAGTTTGCGCCTAACCTGCGCTCCATCAGCAGCTTGTCACTTCGCGAAGACAGTACGGTACTGGTCGGGTGTTACAAACAAGGACTCAAAAGCCTGAACATGCGTACCGGAAAAGTCGAAACCCTGCCTTTATACAGCGACGGCCGGGCACTTATCTATGTGCGCGACATCAACAGGATCAGCGCCAACGAATACTGGGTGGCCAGCGAATCGGGCATTTACGTTTACAACCCCGTAACCAGGGCATGCACCAACCTCAGAACAAGGGCAGACGATCCCTATTCTATTGCCGATAATGCGGTGTACAAGGTCGTAAAAGATGACCGTGGCGGCATCTGGGTAGCTACCTTTTTTGGCGGCCTGAACTATTACTCGGGGGAAAACGCGCGGTTCAGAAAATATTATCCCCTTCTGGGCAAAAACACGATTTCGGGACATGCGGTGCGGGAGATATCGCCTGACAATGAAGGCAATTTATGGATCGGAACGGAAGATGCGGGGCTCAACAAATTTGATTTAAAAACCGGAAAGTTCACAAAATACCTCCCCGGGGGAAAGAACAGTATTTCCTATCCGAACATTCATGGCCTGCTGGCAGTGGGCAGGCAGCTCTATATTGGTCCCTTTTTCCACGGCCTGGAAGTTATGGATACCCGTACTGGCCATATACGTGAACGGTTCAGGTTTGTCGGGCCCGCAAATGACAACAAAAGTTATTTTGTATTGTCTATCTACATGACCCGCGACAGTACGGTTTTGCTCGGCACCGGTCTTGACGGCTCAGGCCTCTTTGCTTACAATCCGCGCAATAAATCATTTAAACGCTTCGCCAATGTACCAGTTAATACGCACATTTTAGATATCAGGGAAGATCACCGTGGTTATGTATGGGCCGGAAGTCTTGGCCAGGGTACATATTTCTATCATCCAAACACCGGAAAGTCGGGTAACATCCGCTTCGCGGGAGAGCACCAAGGCAAACCGCTGAATGAATTTGCCGTATGCGGCATCCTGGAAGACAGCCGGAAAGCGCTGTGGTTTGCTACAGAGGGAGGCGGATTGATCAGGCTGAGCCCCGACCGCAAAACCATAAAAAAGTTTACTGTTAAAGACGGCCTGCCCACCAATATCCTCTATCGCATACTCGAAGATGCGTCGGGGCATTTATGGATTAGTTCACTGAAAGGCCTGGTTTGTTTCGACCTGAGGACCGAAAAAATACGCACCTTCAACCGGTCGAACGGGTTGATAACCGATCAGTTTAATTTTGGTTCGGCTTACAAGGCACCAGATGGTATGATGTATTTTGGCTGCGTTAAGGGCCTGGTCGCGTTTCACCCAACTGAATTGCTGAGCGTTAAAGCGGGACCGCCTTTGTATATTACCGGCTTTCAGCTGGATAACCAGGAGCTGATGCCGCAGCAGGAAAAGGGACCGCTGTACCGGTCGGTTATGAACACCGACAGCATCGTTTTGCAGCACAATCAGAATAATTTCAGCGTTGAATTTTCAGCGCTCGATTATAACGCGGCCGAGGCCACGCGCTACGAATACATTATGCAGGGGCTCGATAAAAACCGGACCTACCTGACCCGCAACAGGAAAGCCTTTTTTACAGATCTCTCACCGGGAAACTATACTTTTTCGGTCCGCGCCAGGAGCAACGCCGGTTACTGGACCAGTAAGGAGCGTCGGTTATCTATCCGCGTTTTACCACCTTTCTGGCAAACCAATGTCGCTTATCTGATTTATCTGATCGCTGCCATACTGGCGGTTTACTTTTTAACGAGGTATTATCACCGGTATCAGGAAAGGAAAAACCTGGGTAAGCTCAGGCTTTTTGAGATAGAAAAAGAAAAAGAGATCTACCAGGCAAAAATTGAATTCTTCACCAATATCGCCCATGAAATCCAGACGCCCATGACCCTGATCCTTGCACCGGTCGAGCTGATGGCTGAAGAAGCGCATGAAGAAGAAACGCGAAAACGCCTGCAGATGGTGGAGCGGAACGCCAGAAGGCTGTCAGAGCTGACCACGCAGCTGCTCGATTTCCGCCAGACTGAAATTGACCAGTTCGGGCTGAACTTTGTAGAAACGAACATCAATGAACTGCTGCAGGAACAGGCGCTGTCTTTCAGCGAAGAGGCACGAAAGAACAACATTACGCTGAATCTGCAGCTTCCGGAACAGCCTGTCATTGCCTTTGCCGACCGGGAAGCGCTGGTTAAGATCTGTCTGAACCTGATCTCAAACGCCATAAAATATGCGGCCCGCGCGGTGTCCATCCAACTTTTCAGCCCGGTTGAGCCTGAAGGAACTTTTACCATCTGTTTCCTGAATGATGGGAAAGGTATACCGGCAGAATATGCTGAACGGGTATTTGAGCCTTTTTTCAGGCTGCGAAGCAAGGAAAAGCCGGGTACTGGTATTGGTTTATCGCTGGCTAAATCGCTCGCAGAGCTGCATAATGGCACCCTGATTCTTACATCCGGCGAAGCCGACAACGTGACATTCAAACTGACCCTGCCGGTCAGACAGCGATTTGAATTTAAACTGAGCAACTGGAAAAAACGCCCCGAAAAATGAACTACCAGATTTTAATTGTAGACGACAACGAAGACATTCTCGAACTGCTTTGCGGCGTGTTTAAAGGCAACTACACGCTGAAACTTGCCGGAAACGGTGAGCAGGCACTGGCCATTCTGAAAGATGAATACATAGACCTGATCATTTCAGACATCATGATGCCGGGAATGGATGGCTTCGAGCTTTGCCACATCGTCAAATCGAGCATTGAATACTGCCACATACCTGTGGTGCTGCTCACGGTGAAAAACACCCATCAGTCGCAGATACAGGGTCTCGAACTCGGTGCAGACCTGTATATACACAAGCCATTTTCTGCGCGGCTGCTGCAGGTGCAGGTTGCTAACTTGCTTGAAAACCGGTCGAAGATCAAAGCGCATTTTGCCAGTTCCCCGTTTGAAGATGTGCGTGTTATGGCTCATTCAAAAACAGATGAGACTTTTCTGAAAAAGCTGGACGATTACATCAGGAGCAACATCAAAGATACCCAGCTGAACATCGATCAGCTGGCGCACCACATGCACATGAGCAGGCCTACATTGTACCGGAAGATCAAATCACTGTCTACCCTTTCGCCCAAAGAACTGATTGATGTAACGCGGCTGAAAACTTCAACCAGACTGATCGCGAGAAATGAATTTACCATGTTTGAGATTGCCAAAATGGTTGGTTACAGCTCACAAAGCCTGTTCAACAAAAACTTTCTGAGGTATTTTAAGATGACGCCCAATGAGTATGCAGGATCGCTGCAGAAAGAGGTAAAAAACGAATGACCAGCTGTTGGGCCGGCCATTTCGTTCAGAGCTGATAGTTTATATTATTGAGGTACCTTTTCCAGCAAGGCGGCCGTACACCACAAGTAAGGTGCCTGCCCGTGGTAATCGCCCGTGCGCCGTGGACGGTCGTAGTAGTATTGTTTGTCATTCTTCTTGTTGGTGCCCACGCAAACTTCAGACACGGCCCCGTTCTTGTCAATATAGGGAACCAGCGCCATCCAGGCCTTGCGCGCCACCGGTGCATACTCTTTTGCATTGAGCCAGCCGTGTTTTACACCGGTAATGAGGGCAAACGTAAACATGGCAGAGCCCGAAGTTTCGGCCCACCAGGTCGGTTCGTCAATCAACTGGTTCCACATGCCGCCCGGGGTCTGGTAGGCCTTCAGGCTTTTCATCATGGTGCGGTAGCCCTTAAGAATCCGCGGACGGTCCTGATGGTTGCGCGGCAAGGACCGCAGCAGTTCGGCCATGCCGGCCGCCATCCAGCCATTGCCCCTTCCCCAGTAGAAGGGAACATCGGGGGCGTGGTAAAACAGTCCGTTTTCGCGCTGCAGCTCGTCCAGGTACATCACCATCTCTTTTGCCGCCCGGTCCAGGTATTTCTGTTCGCCGGTTACCCTGAAAGCCTGGGTTTGCACAATGGTGATCATGTACATATCGTCAATCCACAAGCGGGTTTGCCAGGAATAACCTTTATCTGCCCATTCTTTTTCGGCAGGTTTCGCATCGTCAGGCACCTGCCATTGGGTATCGGCGTATGGAAGACCAAGTTCAAGGTATCGCGTATTTTTTGTCTGCAGGTATAACTCGAGCGGCAGGCTGCCGAACATGTTCAGGTCTACATGATTTTTTATAGGAAGCAATTGTTTTTCGGTCGTAAAGAGCGGCTCGAACCTCGCCTCTAGTTTCCTGACCAGCGCGGTATCGCCGGTTAGAGCCGCAAAACGTAATGCACCATTCCAGTTAAAGGTTTCGGGATAACTGATCCATTTGCCCGCATGAAGCGCATGTTTACCGCTAAGAAACCGGGTGGCCAACCGTTTTCCCACTTCCTGAGGCGTGTAGCCAGCAGGGAAATTTGTGAGCAGCCTGGTTTGTGCATAAGCCATTTGAAACGGCAGCAGCAGCGCGAACAGAATTACTTTTTTAAGCATAAGAATTGGCGTTTTTTGAAGCGGTTTGCAGCCGGCGTATGCCAACTTGACCCGGGCGGCAAATGCATTTGTCTATTTGGTTATTTCGGTTCAAAATAAACCAATGCGCTAAAGAAAATCAGTTCAATTCTTTGTCGTTTTGTATCAATCATCCGGCAGGCTGCAAGATAAAGGTTACAAATTGAGACAGATCGACAATACTTTGAACAGATGGTTTGCCGGACAGTGCTTTTATTTGATTTCAGCTAACCCAATGTAAACCAGCCGCCTGCGCAGCGACCGCTAACGCCGCGGCACAAATCATTTCCTACATGAGAAAACCATTTATTCCGGTGGTTATCGCCGTTCTGTTCGCTTTTACAGCCTGTAAAAAAGCCGCAACGGAAGAAACAACAAACCCAGAGCCGCAGGCTCCTGCCAAATCCAGCTTAAGCAGCAGCGCTGCCTCCTCCCTTAGCCGGCTTATTGACGGCGCGACCTACCGCATTACCGCCGCTGTTTCCTGGCCGGCAGGTCCGGTGGTCGAGGTAACCGGCAACTCGAGCGCAGAAAACCAACAAATCCAGCAATGGTCCTGGTTTCCCAATGGCGGCCAGAAATGGAAACTGGTCAAGATCGATTCGGTATACTGCAAGCTGGTCAATGTAACCAGCAACAAATGCCTCAAATCGAACAGTTCTGCCACGGGCGATGTCCTGGTACAGGGCACCAGTGACAACAGCGACAACCAGCGTTGGTCTGTCGTTTATTCAGGCAGCAACAACATGTATTCGCTGATCAACAAAGGCACCGGCATGAATATGGTGCTTGATCCGAACAACAGCACGCCCGGCACCAAGATCAGGCAAAAGACCAGCGTTACAGGCACGCAGGACCTGTTCAATTTCCATAACCTGAACTTCAAAAACCCGCTGATTGATGTGAGCCGTGCCGACCCCTACGTAGCAGAAAAAGATGGCTATTATTATTTCATGTACACCCGCGGCAACAACATCGGCCTGCGCAAGACAAGATCGATGTCGCTCTTATCGTCTGCGACGGAAAAAGTGGTCTGGACCCCGCCTGCCGGAACCGCCTATTCTTCAAACCTCTGGGCGCCCGAAATGCATTTCCTGGCGGGAAAATGGTACATCTATTTTGCCGCCAATGACGGCACCGGCGATACCCACCGCATGTACGTGCTGGAAAATGCAAATGCCGACCCGATGACCGGCAGCTGGACCTTCAAAGGAAAAATCAGCGATGACACCGACCAATGGGCCATTGACGGGACCATCCTTACCGTTGGTTCTGCTAACTATTTTGTCTGGTCTGGTTGGGAGAGTACGGCCAGCCGCTACAAACAGTATCTGTACCTGGCGCCCATGACCAATCCGTGGACCGTTAGCGGCTCGCGGGTTAAGATCTCCTCACCCACCAACAACTGGGAAAAACACGAACCAAACTCGATCGGTGCCGGTGTAAATGAAGGACCGATTATGCTGCAGAAAGATGCCAGCAGCCCGGTCTTTATCATTTATTCGGCCAGCAGGTACAGCAGCGACAACTACTGCCTGGCGCAAATCCAGCTAAAGGCGGGCGGCAATCCCACCGTACCGGCAGACTGGATCAACAAAAAGCAGGTCTTTACGCGGAACGATGCCAACGGTGTGTATGGACCTGGTCACAACGGTTTCTTTACCAGCAGTTACACCAATCCGAACGGGGTAACCCAGAAAGAACACTGGTTTATTTACCATGCCCGCAGCGTAGCCAGCACAACCGGCGGCGCCCGCACGCCACGTATGCAGAAACTAACCTGGAATGCAGACGGCTCGCCAAACTTTGGTGTGGCCGCCCCGACGGGCGTAGATACGCCGATACCTGTGGGCGAATAGACGCAGTTAAGTTTAATAATTTACACACAAAATGAGCAAAAGCAGGCCGGTATGGTCTGCTTTTAATTGTTTTGAAAGGCCTCGAGTCGACCGGCAAACATTCCCCCCAGAAATTCCCGATAGAGTCCGATTTTAATTACTAGATTCGTATATATACGGAACTATTTAGATAATAACTCATATACCCACCACAATCCTGCTGTAAGAAAAACTAAAACCAGTAATTTTTTTCCTTTAGCGGAAAAACAAAATTAATCCCAAACTCACCAATATAGGGCCACTTAAATAAACCTGAATATAGACCTGTTTTGGAAACACATCTGGTATGGAGAGATAATAAGCTAGTATAGGTACAATAAAAACAGCACCGATAAGATAAGAAAGCCAAACACCGGGTTCTTTAATTTTAGGATCCATTTTTTTCGGTAACATATCATCCGCCACGTTTTTGAAGAGGTATTCTCGCTTATTTCTGCATCCCTTTTCAAACCTACCCCAGATTCAGCTCGTATGTTACAGACCTGCCCGCTCCCTTCTGCACTAAAACGCCCTGAAGCCTGAGCTCATTTAAATCGCGGGTCGCTGTCGCTTTAGAAGTTTTGGTGATAGCAGTATATTTCCTGGCAGTCATTCCCCCTTCAAAGCCATCGGTACCTTTATCGAGCATCTTATTTATCGCTTTTAATTGCCGCTCGTTAAGCTGATGGCCAAACCGGTCGAAAAACCGGGCTTTTTTCAGGGCATGCTGCACCATGACCTTTGCATCACGTTGAGCCTCCATAATAACGGACCCAAAATAATTAACCCATTCGGTTATTTTCAAAGAGCGCTGCGCCTCCTTTAAAGCGGCATAATAGGCAGTTTTGTTATGTTCAATGATTTTGGAAAGGCTAAGCATAACTGGGTACCCAATCGACTGTGATAACGCCTTTTCTGCAATGGCACGGCCTATGCGGCCATTACCGTCTTCAAACGGGTGTATCGATTCAAAATAGAGGTGCGCAACGGCCGACTTGAGTACTGCTTCGGCAACCTCCCCCTTTAACGGAAAAGTCGCTTTATTGTACCATTGAACAAATTTCTCCATTTCCTTGGGCACTTCCGAAGATGGCGGCGCCTCATAATGTATAACCTCGCGGCCATATGCGCCTGAAACAATCTGCATCGGATCAGCCCCTGTTCGCCATTGCCCGGGCTTCACTTTGCGTGCGCCGGTCATTAATATTTTGTGCCAGGCCCGAAGCATGTTCAGGTTTAAGGGCTGATCAAATGATTTTCTAACCTCCAGCATTAACTGAGCTACACTGTCCGCCCGTCTGTCTTTTACATGAATGAGCGTTTCGTTCAACCCGAGATTATTTTTAATTGAAGACATGACGTCTTCCCGGCTTATATATTCGCCTTCTATTGCCGATGTCTTCAGTGCTTCAGCCAACATAAGCTGCAGCAATGTTTCCTGCTTTAAATGGTCAGATAAGCCCTGCACGACACCACGCACCTCTCCCATTTCCTGTGCAAATGCCAGGATCAGGGGCTGAATTTCTTCGACCTCATAAACAAAATCAGGCCAGCCTGGTAATTGCCAATGGTACATCATGAGTCGATTGGGTAAATTAATCGGCTCAAATATAGTCAATTTTTGAGCCAATTAAGAGTTTAACCGGCTCATACGCTACTCATCGTGCCAGTCTATAGATCTTAACCTGTCTTCAATAAAGAAATAACAATGCAGCGAATGACTCTGGAATCATCATTCATATAAAAGTATTACGCTGTCGCTCGCAGACATAGATATTTATCGATAGAATTTCAAAGCAATTATCATCTTGCAACACTTCGGGGCTAATTAATTTTGACCCAGCGATCAGAGTTCCTTTCCCCTGATCACAACGACAAAAATTAAACAAGCCCAATAGTCATTATGAAAAAACTAATCCTCCTGGCATTTGCAATCATCGGTGTTGTACAGAGTATGGCGCAATCTGCTGAACAACTGGCCGGCGCCGATATGATCGTCTTCAACGCGAAAATCGCTACCGGCAGCCTGACCAAACCCGAAGCGTCTGCGCTTGCAGTAAAACGCGGCAAAATTTATGCTGTAGGAACAGATGCTGAGATATTATTACTGAAAGGCGGCAGCACCAGGCTGATTGATGCAGGTAGTAAACGTTTGATTCCCGGTATCAACGATGCACACCTCCATATCTTAAATGAGAGGAGTTACAATTACAATGTAAGATGGGAAGGCGTACCGACATTAAAACGTGCGTTGGAAATGTTAAGTGAGCAGGCAAAACGGACGCCTGAAGGGCACTGGGTGAAGGTGATCGGCGGCTGGTCGCCATACCAGTTCAAGGAAAACCGGCTGCCAACTATCGAAGAAATCAGGAAAGCGGTTCCGAACCGACCTGTGATTGTTCAGTATGCTTACAACCGCGCATTTTTAAATGACATGGCTATGAAAGCTTTCGGAGTGGGTACCAGCCGGTTTCCGGCGTTGCCGGGTACGGTATTCGAAAAGGATAAGAAGGGAAACTATACCGGGATCGTAGACGGATATACGTTTACCTTCATATCATTGGAATCTATGGTGCCACAGCCATCGAATGAAGAGCAGCTTAGTTCGATAATAAATGTAATTAATAGCCTGAACCGCTTTGGAGTCACTTCGGCTGTCGACGGGGCCGCTTTGATCGGCCATCCGAACGGACATACACAAATACAGCAGCTGGCAAAGGAGAATCGTTTAAATGTCAGGATGCCTTTCATTGACCTTCAATTCGGAGATGTGAACAGCGGTAGTTTAGTAGACGCAGAAATCAACGCAGTAACGAAGATAGCTCCCATTAGTCCGGGAGAGAATCTGCATCCGGCAATGGCACATGGTCATGAATATGAAGGTGCCGGCGAATTGCTTAGGGTAGAACTTCACGATCACGAAAACTTCGACAGACCAGCTGTAATTATCGATAAAGAAGTAATGCGTCGGCATATCCGCGAAGACATTACGAAACTCGTTGAGCGAGGGATTCCTTTTCGCATGCACATCAGCTACGACGAAAATATCACACCCTTTCTTGACGAACTCGAGGAGATAAACAAAAAGACACCTTTAGACGGTTTACGCTGGAGTATCGAACATGCCGAAACAATATCGCTTGAGAATGCTTCACGGGTAAAAAAATTAGGCGGTGGCATTGCGCTGGACACCAAACTGGCCATGCATGGCGAAGCCTTTGTAAAAACGTATGGAGCGGAGAAAGCGTCTAAAACGCCGAGACTGCGTGAGTTGTATGATAGCGGAGTTCCGCTGACCATGACAACGGATGCGTTCAGGGTCGCTTCCTTTAATCCATGGATAGGCATCAGCTGGATGATCACTGGCAAATCGGTGTCGGGCGCCGAAATACTCGCAAAAAATAACCGGTTAACAAGGGAAGAAGCGTTAAAATTGTTTACGGTAGCCCCGACCTGGTTTGAAGATCAGGAGCGCGAGATGGGGAAGATTATTCCGGGCAACCTCGCAGATTTTGTCCTGCTTGACAAAGACTTTTTTACCATCCCGGATGACGAAATAAAAACGATCTCTGCCTCATTAACCGTCGTAAATGGAAGGGTGGTTTTCGGTGCAGAAGAATTTAAACACCTGTCTCCGAAATTACCTGAAACACTCCCTGTATGGTCTCCATTCAAATATTATGGTGGGTTTCATAATAAAAAAGATTAACACCTGTCATCCCGGGATCACACCCTGACAATTAACAAGCTCTCTCCTTGTCAGCTTTGTATCAGACAGTGTCAGTTAGAACTGGCACTGTTTCAATGTTTGATTCTATGCCAACGGCAAAGTAGACAGAGTGACCGTGAACAATCAGGAATCGATGATGCAACAATGTAGATCACATCAGGAAGACAGTCGTTCAGCGACCAGAACCATACCTGCTGAACATGACACATTGCATTTCAAATTGAAAACCTGCAGCACAAAAATCACCTTACGGCCTGCCTTTTCACCCTGCTCAGCGTTTCCTTTGTAATTCCCAGATAGGAAGCAATGTGGTGCTGAGGAAAACGCTGTATAAATTGCGGATGTTTAGCGGCAAATTCCTGATAGCGGGCTTCGGCCGTACCGCAGATCATTGAATTTATCCTTTTGTTTAAAGCGACAGCATGTCTGTCGTCCATTACACGAAGCATCCGCCCGATAGCCGGAACCTCATCGGCGAGTTCCAGTATACCTCTTGGCGTAATGATCAGGACATCTGTGCTTTCCCAAGCTTCAATATTGTAGATTGACGGTTCCATGGCGATCATGCTGCCGCGGTCGTCTGCCCAGTAATTTTCAATAAAAAGCTGTACAACCTTTTCGTTGCCTTTATCGTCTATGCAATATTGACGCATAGCGCCTTTTGTAATGAAAGCCGTATGCTTTGATATATCGCCCGCTCTCAAAAAAAATTGTCTTTTACGCAGTTTTTTAGGTTCAAAAGCATTTTTTATTAATTCTGTTTCCAATGCATTTATCTCTGAACCTGAGTAATCTTTTATGTAATTGATCAATTTCTGATACATTATTAACAACCCCTATCTCGTGCCAATTTACGAATAATAATATAGTTAAACAGCTGATGCCTCAGGGCGATCTCCCCCTATCGCAGCTGATCTGTCAAGCTCTTTCCAGGACAACCGCAGCCGCGAACCCGACACTGCAGCCACGATGGCGATACCGCTCAGTCCGGCGTTCGCCACAGACAAACAAGGCCATCTGCTGCCAATTTCTGCAAGGCATAAGGCTCCTGGCCGGTTCACTGTATTAGTCTGAAAGAGCTGATCTCATATCCGCACAACAGGCCGGCCGGCGCATAACGGGCCGGTACTCGGCGTCATCCTGTGTATTCCGGCAAAAAGACTTTGATCAGTCAGGATCTTACTGTCGTACTTACATGAATGAGTACGCGGATTGCTTCAGCGGGCAAGCCCAAGTAAGTCTTCGATATCCAATCGTTTATTGTACATTATTATGTTGCCATCGGGGCCTACCGGCCATTGTGCACGCGGCCGGTCCCAATAAAGCTCAACCCCGTTGCCGTCAGGGTCATCCAGATATATAGCTTCAGACACGCCATGATCTGAGGCGCCTGTAATGGGTTGGCCCTCATCGATCAGCCTTTTTAAAATAGCGGCCAGGTCTTTCCTTTCCGGATATAAGATCGCTGTATGGTACAGACCCGGCGCGTTTATCGGCGCTTTACCGCTACCGCGGCTATGCCAGGTGTTTAGTCCGATATGATGGTGGTAACCGCCTGCTGAAAGGAACGCGGCCTGATCGCCGTACGTAGCCACCACGTCGAAACCCAGCAGATCCCTGTAAAATACGAGTGCCCGCTCAAGATCACTCACCTTCAAATGCACATGCCCAATGCGGGTCTGTGCCGGTATTGCATAATCGCGTTTATCCATGATTCCTCGCGTTCCGGTTATCCGCGGGCAGCCGCCCGTTGTTTTTCATAATCGATTGTGCCGTAATCTCCGTTGTAAAAATCCCGGTATGCAATGGCTGTGTCGACTTTGGAGTTCATCACGAAAGGCCCCTCTGCAAAGATCGGCTCCCGATAAGGGGCGCCGCCAAACACGATAACGTCGCAGGCTTTCTGGTTGTTATTATGCAGTTCCATGATCCCCGCCTTTCTGTCGAATTCGATAAAGTCGCCGGCATTAAATTTTTCATCATTAATGACGCCCGGTAACTCGGGCAAGTATACAGCTACTTCCGTTTCGCTCTCAAAGACGATCTCAAAGACGGCATCCGCCTCCAGATGGATATGGTAAAGGAACTGTTCTGAATAATCAGGGATCGCCGAGCGCAGTTCTTCAAATTCACCAGCGATAACCTTGATCCAGCCTTTCCTGTCCGGAAGTTCTTTGCGTGGTACCGCATCGCCTTCAACGGCTAAATATGCCGGTTTTCCCGCTTTGATGACTGAAGGCAGATTGATCCAGAACTGTAAAGCATGTACAAGTCTGGAATCCGTTAGCGAATCGTAGTTCAGGGTCTCATCATGAATGATACCGTTGCCTGCATTCATCCATTGTACGCCTCCCGAATGTACGAGGGCGTAATTTCCGGCACTGTCAAAGTGTTCGTCCTCTCCGTCTAGAATGTAAGTCAAAGTGGCAATACCGCGGTGCGGATGTGCGCCGGTACCTCCTTTATTAATAGTGGTCCTGATTGTCGGTACGATATGATCCAGAAACACAAAAGGCCCTACTGCATCCGCATACCGGTTAGGAAGCATGCGGTATATCTCCAGGTCGCCGATATCGCCCCTCTGACCCTGGGTTGAGAAACTGCTTTTCTTTTTCATCATAAAAATTCGTGATAGTTATTTTTATACATGCCGCAGGCAATGAGGCAACGATGTTCTACCCTGCCTGTTCCCTGAGCCGGGGGATGACCTCACTGCCGATAAGACCGATGGACTTCAGCAACTGCTCGTGACTAAGGCCGGCGATATCCATCTGGAAAGTAAACAGGTCTATTCCGCCCAGCGCTTCGCTATGTCTTTTAAGCTTTTTGGCAACAGTCTCCGGGCCACCCACCACCAGGACGCCCTGCGGTGCTACGCCCGCATCAAATTGCGCCTTGGTAATTGGCGGCCAGCCGCGTTCGCGACCTACTTTATTCCATGACTTGATATAACCCGGATAATAATCTGCTATGGCCGACTCGTCGGTGTCCCCTACATATCCCGGAGAATGAAGTCCGACTTTCAGCTCTTCGGGTTTGAAACCGGCTTCCGCGCCCGACCTCCTGTAAAGATCGACCAGCGGCCTGAACCGTTCCGTCTCGCCGCCGATTACGGCCACCATCAGCGGTAGCCCAAGCATGCCAGCCCGAACAAATGATTGAGCTGTCCCGCCTACGCCCACCCAGACAGGTAATTTCTTTTGCACCGGGCGCGGATAGACCGGCTGGTTATGTAATGCCGGTCGGAATTTGCCCGACCAGGTGACGAACTCCTCATCCCTGATCTGGATCAGCAACTTTAATTTTTCTTTGAACAGCGCGTCATAATCATTCAGATCGTAACCGAACAGTGGGAACGCTTCTGTAGCAGAACCGCGGCCGGCGATAATCTCTGCACGTCCCTTCGAAATAATATCAAGCGTCGCAAACTGCTGAAATACACGCACAGGATCGGATGTGCTCAGGACCGTTACCGCGCTCATAAGCCGGATGTTTTTGGTCCGCGCCGCTGCAGCTGCCAGGATCACGGCGGGCACCGAGTCCAGAAATTCTTTTTTGTGATGTTCGCCGATGCCGAACACATCAAGTCCGGCCTTATCAGCGGCTACGATCCTTTCAATCAGCTGCTCCATCGCATCAATACTGTTCAATTCATCGTCACCGTACATCGCCGAGGCGAAACTGTCTATTCCTATTTCCATGTAATTTTGTTGTTGTTTGTTAATATTTAATCGGATGACCTGTCAGCCCGGCAGGTGCGACCCCAGCGCTCTCATGACAGGGTATTAGGGGGCGGCCCGCCTGCTGGTTTTGATGTAGTTACCGGCAAGGGAATGTAATCCGCGTTATCTGTAGGGGGCAAAAGTATCCGTCCCTGCTTCCAGTCCTCCTTGGCCTGTTCGATCCTTTCCTTCCGGCTCGAAACGAAATTCCACCAGATATAGCGGTCGCCGAGGTGTTCGCCGCCCAGCATCATTAAAGTAGCAGTCGTTTCGGCAACAATAACAGGATCTACACCCTTGCTGAATACCAGCATTTGACCTTCCGGATAGGTCACTCCATTAACCGCTAAATTACCATGTACAATATAAACACCCCTTTCGCTGTGCCCCGGGGGAATGCTGAAGCGGGCGCCCTTTTCCAGTTCAACGTGCAGATAGAAAAGCGGTGATGTGGTCTTCACCGCGCTTTTTAGTCCGAACGCTTCGCCGGCAATCAGGCGCATCCAGATCCCCGTGTCTGTAAACACAGGTAGTTGTTCCGGCTTGTAGTTTGTGAATGTAGGCTCCCCTTCCTCATCCTGTTCAGGTAATGCGACCCAGGTCTGGATCATTTCAAGACTTCCGCCCGCCCTGATCGCCGGGTCCTCGAAACGTTCACTGTGCGCTATGCCTCTCCCAGCGTTCATCCAGTTTACTTCGCCGGGTTTAATGGCCTGCTCAACACCCAGGGAATCCCGGTGCATGATCTCTCCGCTGAAGAGGTAACTGACCGTGGACAGTCCGATATGTGGATGCGGCAGCACATCGAGGTTACTATGCATAGCGACCGGCATGCTGATTGGCCCGCCGTGGTCAAGAAAAATAAAAGGTCCGACCATACGTCTCAGCTGGTACGGCAACAGCCGTTTAACGGCAAAGCCGGGAATGATCTCGGCCTGACGTGATGAAATTACGATATCAAGCATAATCGAAGTTTGGTAATCATGTTTGCCGGTAAAACAGATTGGCTGGTGAGCCCGCTGTTGATGCGGCATAGCATCGGGCGTGTTTTTTGAATGTCTGACATGGTTCTCCTGTTGTATCCTAAATAAACAAATTAAAATTGCCTTGAAAGATCTGAAACACCTACATCACCGAATATAGCCGGTAGACGTCCGCGCCACAGGGATCAGACCAGAGGTTGGTCCCTGTACATCAGGGCATAATTCAGCAGCGGCCTTTCATCCCCCTTTCATCATGGCACGGTGACGCCGGCGCGACAAATTTTGTAAAATCGGTCATATTAACAAGATGATCTATGTTTATTAATATCATCGACATTTATCTACAAACATCCAAAATGTCGCTGACGTGGCTTCGGGCGCGATTTGCCAATACGTTGATTTTCAGGCATACTGTTTCCTATATCCGGCCCGAATTGATGATACGACGCATTTATACTTATATTTACAGAAAGATCTCTATACTTAAATTCTAAAACATACCGGAGTGCGTCTATGCATGATGCTTATTTTGATTATCTGAAAAAGTTTACCGCTAAGCCACTTACAAGCGATGAAAGGGCTTTGATCAGGCAGCACTTCAGACCATACCGGTTGAGAAAAAAACAATATCTGCTGCAGGCCGGAGAAATTTGCCATAACTACGGTTTCATTGTAAAAGGCGCGATGCGGATGTATACCGTCGATGACAAAGAGATGGAACATATCGTCAGGCTGGGCATCGAGAACTGGTGGATGGGCGACCGTGAAAGTTTCATAAACCAGACCCCCAGCCGGTATAACATCGACGCTCTTGAGCATTGCGAACTGCTTTGCCTCACTTTAGAAGGCAGCCTTGCGCTGCAGAAAAATGTTCCGGCGTTCGTTGAGATGAAATTTAAACTCGACGAGCGAAACGAAATGGCCAATAACCGCCGCGTGACCTCCGCCATAAGTGACCCCGCCAACAAACGTTACGCCGATCTGCTGGCATGTTATCCTGAATTCGCTCAACGTTTTCCCCAGCATGTGATCGCATCTTATCTGGGTATCAACAAAGACACGCTGAGTCGCATCAAGCGGCAGATTGATCTGAAATAACTCCTCCTTCGTCACGCTTCATTGAAAGCGGTAGATTTTTGTCTACTATTTTTTTGAACAATTGTCATCTTTCCGGTTCGCCACAGTTACTGACTTTTGTCTGCCGGTTGTGAGGCGACCTTCATGCGAGGCCGCCGCTGACTTCCTGTCTGTTCGTCGGGCAGTTGGTGAAACGATCAATACTAATAGACCTGGATATGCGAACCGGGGGACGTCAGCATCCGCCGGCAGGCACGACCGAGTGACCATTCAGCCGTGTATATACGAATGCTGCCGGAGACAAATGATTCCGCGGCGCTGTATACCTGCTGCTGCATGGAGCATCCAGGTACAGCAAGCTAAAACAGATCAGTCATCATATGGAAAATACGAAAGTTGTTTTTAGGGATCACATACACGGAGAAGTCCAGCTCATTTCTGACGGCGTACAGGCCGGAAAGATGGACCTGGCGATTACCGGCGGCAGGCTGGCGGTATTTCATACCGAGGTGAATCCGGAATTCGAAGGCCGCGGTTTCGCAAAACTGCTGCTGGAAGAACTGGTACGTTATGCCAGGGAACAAAGTCTAACGATCATCCCGCTTTGCCCCTATGTGAATGCGCAGTTCCGCCGGCATCCTGCCCAATATGAAGATGTATGGAATAAGGACTGGCATCGATGAAATACATACTTAAAAACCCCGTTCGAGGCGTCATAGGTACCGAAAAGTTCCTGACCTCTGTCCACTGGCGAAACGGCGTTCTGCTCACCGATGAGCCCGAAAATATGGGCGGCGGGGACCTTGGACCGGACCCTTTTACGTTGCTGCTGTCATCGCTGGTGGCCTGTACGCTGGCGTCGCTCAGGATGTATGCTGATCTTAAGGGACTGAACATCCCGAAAATTGAAGTGGAAGCAAACATCCACCAGGTGATCGGGAACGAAGGTTTGGTTGCACATATTGAAAGGCGAATCTTCGTTCCGGAGGTTTCCGACGCGGAGCTGCAGCAGCGGCTGATCCGCGTAGCAGAGAACTGCCCGGTATCGAAGATCCTGAAAGGCACCATCCGGATCAATTCAAAACTGCGAACGGTCATCGCTAACACCGTATCGCCGCAAAAGGAAACAGACCGCAAGACCGGTTAGAGAAAACATGAGATGATGAAATTGAAGATCGCAGTTCTGTTCTGCCTGCTGATACCGGCAAAGCTGTCGAAGGCCCAAAACATCAGGCTGATGCGTTATGACGAAGATTATTCGGGCCTGAAAGACAGCACCCGAACGTTCTATCATAGCATCAAATATTTGCCGCTCTCACAGAACGGACCTACGTATCTGTCATTTGGCGGCGAGGCGCGTTTCGAGACCGACCGCTCGCAGAACGAAGATTGGGGCAGCAGAAGCTTTGGCACCCAGTTGTTCGTTTTGCAGCGTTATCAGCTACACGCCGATCTGCACCTCGGTGGGCGGGTACGTATTTTTGGGCAGCTGCGAAGTGCTCTGGAAAACGGCCGCAGAACCGGACCGCGCCCCATCGATGAAGATCAGCTGAATGTGCAAAATCTGTTCGTGGATGTGATCCCTTACAGATCATCAGAAAGAAGGGTCACAATAAGGCTGGGCAGGCAGGAACTGCAATACGGCAGCGGACGCCTCATTGATGTGCAGGAAGGCCCAAACCTGCGTCTGTACTTTGACGGAGCTAAAGTGGCGTACAGCTCGGTTAAATTCAATGCTGACGGTTTTATCATGGGCAACGGAGGTATAAAGACCGGAATTTTTGATAACCCCTCCGGACGGAAGGCCAAGTTATGGGGCCTTTACAGCACCTGGTTCGCATCCCGGCAGATCCATATCGACCTGTCTTATCTCGGTATCAGCCGAACCAACGCTGTCTTTGATGATGGTACCGCAGGCGAACGCCGGCATACCCTCGCCGCCCGGTTTTGGAATACCGCCAGCGCATTCAGGTACAATCTGGAGACAAGTTACCAGTTTGGCTCCTTCGGCAACGGAAAGATTCGCGCCTGGGGCGGCTCAGCGGATATCGGTTACCGTTTCGGCGGACTAAAAGGCATACCGGCGCTGAACCTGAGAAGCGACCTCGTATCGGGCGACAGGAAGAAAGATGACGGCATATTGAACACAATGAACCCATTGTATCCCAACGGCGGCTATTTTGGTGTGATTCCACAGGCAGGCCCTGCCAACCTGATCTCCCTGCATCCGAGCCTGGCCTGGAACCCTGCCGAGAAAGTGAACGTAAGTGCAGGAATAGTTTATAACTGGCGACAATCATTGGAAGACGGGATCTACCGGCCTTCAGGCATCTTCAACCTGTCTTCCTCGGGGTCTGACAAAAGGTATATCGGAACCAGTTACATGACGATGCTGACCTGGAACATCAGTCCTCATCTCAAATACATTTTCGGTGCTCAATATTTCAGTACGGGCGCGTACCTGGAAAGTATTGTTTCGCAGCCAAGAGACGGCTTTTTTCTCGCCTCGCTGCTGGCATTCAAGATTTGAGTTGGCTGTTGCTAATGGCAGGGCTGCTGCCGTCAGTGATCAGCTTCATGAAAACAGGAATGCATTTATAAGACCGGGATAGCGGTGCGACAAGGAGACGATGGGGCCGGACTGCCCGGCGACTTGTTCGGGCAAAACGGCTATTTGAAGAACAGATCGGCAATCTTCGCGGCCTTCCGGGCCACCGCCAGCTTCAGTCGACTTATATCTACCTCGTTTTGCAATAAATGTCATCTTTATTCAGGCACTGAAAACAGATATTCGGAATTCTGAAAACTTACTTCATTATGAAAAGACTAATCTTGACAGCAGCGGCATTCATCGCGCTGACCGCTTTTACCTTTACCGAAAAAATATGGACAAATGACCCCGCACATTCGCAGCTTGTTTTTACAGTGACCCACATGGGTATTTCGGATGTTTCTGGAACGTTCAACGATTTTCATGCGACCATCAGAACTGTTAAAACAGATCTCAGTGATGCCAGCATCAAGCTAACGGCTAAAGTAGCATCCATCGATACCCGGGTCGAGCAGCGAGATCTTCACCTGAAATCTGCGGATTTCCTGGATGCTGAGAAGTTTCCGGAGATAACTTTCGAAAGTACAGGCCTAAAGCCGGCCGGCAAAAACAGGTACAAGCTCAGAGGCAATCTGACACTGCACGGGCTGACCCGACCGGTAACGCTCGATCTGCTGTACATTGGGACGGCGCAGAATCCTGTTAACAAAAAACAAAGCGCCGGCTACAAGGTGACTGGTACCATCAGCCGTAAGGCTTTTAAGATCGGTGAACAATTCCCTGCACCCTTACTCAGCGATGCAATAACGATCAATGCTGACGGCGAGTTCCAGGCGAACTGAGCCGGATGAAATTGAAGCGGGATTGCTTTCGATATTCGTTAACGATACGCATTTGTTTTGATCCCTAAAGGCTACGCGTCCCTGGATATGGCTGACCTTGTCCCTGTATTTCGTTTCTGGCTTAGTCGATTGGTTAACTACTGTCAACCGCAGGTGCCGTTTCCCCCGAGTCGAGATGCATCCTGCGCATAGAAATTCAAAATACGCAGCGTGCTGCGCCACCTGACAGGCAGGCATTAATGCCATTGAAAAACCCGCATAACAAAACGAAGTTATGCGGGTTTTCT
The DNA here is from genome assembly GCF_004138205.1 of Pedobacter sp. SYP-B3415. Lineage (GTDB taxonomy): Bacteria > Bacteroidota > Bacteroidia > Sphingobacteriales > Sphingobacteriaceae > Pedobacter. The sequence continues at coordinate 34,182 of NZ_RXNQ01000011.1, read as the reverse complement.
GCTACCTGCTCGCTCCAACCTAAGTGAGCTACAGGTTCTTTAACACGATAAGAATGACTGGATCACTCAGACCGTTTTTACTCAACTTCTGATATGCAAAAACAGGTTTATATTTTCCGGCTCCCGCCCGATATGAATATTTTCCCGGGCATACCCCGCCTGTTCTGCCAGGCTGATCAGTTCTTCCGCAGTCCGGTGGTTCAGGTGCCAGTCGCCAAATACTTCCATAAACAGGCGGCTTGGATTAAATGCACTGTTAAAATTGCCGATAATGATCTCGCCGCCTGGTTCCAGCCAGTCGCCAAACCGGCTAAGCAGCAAAACAAATGTCTTGTCGTTAAAATAATCAAACAGTCCGGCCGACCAAATGGTATCAAACCTGGCGGCGGTCTGGTATCTGAACACGTTTTTCCGGATAAACTCAATCTGTTCCAGGTTACCTGCGTTCAGCTGCTGCGCATAGGCGATGGCCTGCGGATCCATTTCTACACAGGTGGTGTGGAGCTGCTCAGGGCGGATCAATTCGTTATACAATTCCATCAGATCCCTCGCCGGGCCTGACGCCAGGTTGAGCAGTCGATGCGGTGCACCGGTTTTAAGCGCCGCCCCTAACCGGCTTTTAAAGTACGATTTTCTGTTTCTGACCGCCTGCGCTGCCGGGTGCTGCAAACTGTAGCGATCCCAGGTCTGATACTTCTGATCCAGGATCTGGTTTTGATAAATCCGGTCAATCACCTCAAAATCGCCTGCATAACCATAGGGTTTACAGCGAATATGCCCCATGAGCGATAACTTATCCTGCAGAAAACCACAATGGGGCATAAATTCTTCCATCAGGACTTGGGCCGGCCTTTCGCCATGCCCGGCGGTAAATAATTCGGCAAGACATTCTTCAAAGAGAATATATTCTTCAGGCTCCGGCCCGCCCCTTAACACGATATCCCTAACGGCCTCCTGCGCCGGTACCGTGGTCACTTCTTGTGTAGTCAACATATGATAGATTTGATTTAATAGTCATGTCATCGAAAAGCGAAAACTGTTGTTCTTCGACAAACCCGGCCCGGCGGTTCCGCGCCTTTTTGCTGAAAACGTTCAGCAATTGCAACTGGCTAAGCTTGCTGAGGGAAACGGATAATATCGAAAGGGCAATGCTGCGATTCACACGACGTGAAATTTGTGTTTGTTTGATGGCCGCAAAATTAGATGCCTGGTAAATGCTCATAAATCACATGTAAGTGGGATTTAATGAAGAGCCTGCAGCCAGCCGCTGCTCCTGCAGCGAGTAAATCCCCGGAAAATGTGATAATCAGCACCAATAGATTCGCCTGTTTTTGGTCTGAAAAAGGACCATGGTAACTAAAGAAAATAGTTTTCACTACACCTGGGGCGCAGCATGCAAAGCCTGGGTGCTGATGGAGTCCGGGCAAATGTCCGTAAACAAGAGCTTATGCCCGGAGGCGCAACCGAACAGCTTCACCTGCGCAGGGAAGCTGCACAGTTCTTTTATGTACTGCGTGGCATCGCTACCGTTTACGTGAACGAAGCAGAAACCCAGCTTCATCCCTGGCAGGGCATCGGCATTACGCCCGGTCAGCCACACCGGATTGCTAACGAACATTCAGGCGAGCTCGAATTTCTGGCTATTTCGAATCCGCCTACGCGCGAGGACCGCATAAACGTTCGAGGTTCCCGATACATGTGGCGCCCTGCCGCTATTTCAGGTCACCTGACCGGCCAATTTCAGAACCGTTTAGGTTTGTACATCAATATTCAAAGCAGTACCATGCGTTGCTTATTTATAAAAATCGCCTCCGGCCCTGAAACCTATCGAATCTAAAAGCCAAAAAGAACAACGGCAGCATTTCAGGAAGTCAGGAACCGGAGGCGATCTTCGCGGGCCTGGCACAGGAAATCAAGGATTCCGTAATTCTCCGGTTGATACATATAATCGCGGATAAATACCGGTTTTTGCAGCCTGTAGCTGCCAGGGCCGGACGCGCAGCTTATTGGTGAAGCGCTTTGGAAAAAACCCAATCTGTTGAGTGTCTTTAAGTCTGGATTACAAATCAAATACGGACTTTAAAAGAATCCCTGCTTGTGCGCAACGCGCACTCAGTCTACCTTTTGCATGACAACGCGTTGATCAGTCCGCGCTTTCAGTGCAGTTTGTTTAACCGTACGGGCCTGATCGCCTGAAATGTTGGTCAACGTACAATCTATTTCGGCTACAAACCGTTCATCACATTTTATTACCTTGATCTTGCCTGCAGCCACAGGCCTGTCTTCATAAGGAGAGAAGTTTTTCCAATACAATTCTTCAGTGCCTTCGCTCGCGTAGACAACGATATCGGTATCTGCGACATCATATTCCCCTACCCCCGAAAAACTGTGGATGATAACCTGTATTCGTGGCTGGTCTGGCTCAGCCCCTGGTTTGGCCAGTGTAAAATCGCAATAGCCTTCCCGCATAACAAGAGTGCCTTCGGCTTTCGAAATGTTATATCCGCTGTACGCGAAGCTGGACTTTCTTAAATCGGCCTCATCCGGAGCATGATCTTTCTTACAGGAAATAGCGGCACTGGCTAAAAGCAGGGCCAGCACAAGGATTCTTGATTTCATTTTGATTGTTTTTATGCCGCAAAAGTATCCTCACAGCAAGGGGATCACAATCACATGTTCATGGGAATAAACAGGAGAAACCCCATCTATATGTGATTGCCGGGGGCCAGTGGCAGACCTACTTTCGTGGCGCCTGAATTACCCGGGCAAGGACCAAACAATTATTAAAGTGGAGAGACATAACAAGGAGCTGGATTTTCTGATCTCCGGCTGTAAGGCGGAGCTGCCCGGCGCACAACGAAAATTGTTCACAAGATATTTTCCTGTCATGCATGCCCTTGCATTAAGGTATGCAAAAGATGACATGGAAGCAGAGGATATTGTCATGATAGGTTTCAGAAAAATCTTTGCCAGGCTGGCCACTTATTCGGGTGCCGGTTCTTTTGAAGGCTGGATGAAACGGATCATAATCAATTCTGCGCTTACCATTGTTGATCAGCACAAACGGCAGGTGGTGACGGCCCCCATTGAAGAAGCGACGCTGAAATTTAAACACCAGATTGACAGCGCACCTGACGTGGATCATCTGATCAGTGCGCTTAAGACCCTGCCCGGCACCCTTAAAACCCCTTTTGAACTTTACGCAATTGAAGGACTGACCCACAAAGAAATTTCTGATACACTGGGCATTTCAGAAAGCGTTTCGAAGACACGGGTATGCAGAGCAAGAAAAAATATCAGGGCTACCTTAAGAGTCAGAGAGCGGGTCATCCAGCTCTGATAAAACTCAAAGCCTAACCAACATTTTTCCAACTTCAAAACCGCTAACACGAGACTCCCATACCTGATCTTATCAATGAACGAATTATTAAATCTTGGAAGCGCTGCGCTCAAAGCCGCAGCAACAGACAGCAGGGCCAAAGCCTACCTGTTAACTAATCCGCTTTTATACCGGGTGGTATGGAAAGCGGCGCAACGGTACGTTGCCGGCGATACTCTCGCGCAGGCGCTTGTTAAAGTCCGCGAAACGCAGGCCGGCGGAATGAAGTCATCTCTTGAATATATCGGCGAAAATGCAGGTTCGGAAAAGGAAGCCGCTTTGGCAACCCGGGAGTTTCAGCACATTTGCGGCCATATTGGTGCCGAAGGGCTGCATACCACCGTATCATTAGATCTTTCCCACATCGGCCTGAACCAGTCTGCAGAACTTTGTCTCAATAACCTGCTCGCTATTTGCAGGCAGGCTGAGCGCTACGGCATCGAGGTGAATCTCAGTGCCGAGGGAACCGGGCAAACCGATAAGATCATTTCCCTCTATCAGGAGGCTGCAAAACTCACGGGTGTACTGGCCGTTACTTTACAGGCTTACCTGTACAGAACCCGAGATGATTTTGATGAACTGAAAAATCTTCCAGGCCGGATCCGGATTGTCAAAGGCGCTTACGCCACAGCGCCCGGCCTGAGTATGGCCCGCGGGGAGGCCCTGAACGATGCATATCTGGATTATATTGCTGAACTGCTGGAAACACAGCACAAATGTTCGATAGCCACTCATGACTATCAACTTCAGCAGGAAGCAAAAAACCTGGTTAATTTCTATCGTCCTTTAACTACGCACTACGAGTTTGAAAGCTTGTATGGCATCTGTCAGCAACAGCTTCTGGATTTGCATGAGGAAGGATATAGTACAAAGTTGTACTATGTATACGGCCAGGAATGGTACCTCTATCTTTGTAACAGGCTCGCAGAATACCCGATGAACCTTTTCAGGGCGCTGGCAGATATCTGCGAAACTGAAACTGCATAGCCGGTCTGAGCACACCCTACAGCGAGTCACCCCCCTGCGCAGCGCTTTCTGGTCGGCCAACCGGACTGCCGTTTCAAATCGCCGCAGTTATCTGAACTTCTGGTTAGCACCTAAAGTCTTCAGGAACAAGCTATATGGAGGTTCAGATTTATCCGCCTTCATAAGCTAACAATCAGTGTTGTCCGGGGAAAGTTTTACGAAAGCCTATAGTTCTTTGGTTTCCAATAGATGTGAGGCTATGGTATCGAACCGCTCATCGCCGCGGGGGCTCCTTCTTTTTCTTGGAAAAGAAGCAAACCGCTCCGGCTGTGTATCTCTTCTTGCATAAAAGCATCAAAAGTCCGACGGCGGCGGGAAAAGGCCCGGATTACCCCTGCGCCATTCCGTTCCGGGCTGGTTCCCCTCCTTGGTTCTTCGCGACCTCCTTAAAACAGTGCAAGACTTTTAATACTTTTCTGCGGCGAGAAGATACAAGGCCGGTTCGCACCTATCAGTGGCAGTAAGCAGGCAAAAACTTCATCAAAACCACCGCCTGTACATAAAACCCGCACACATAGAATACAGGGGGGCTTGATTCAGAAGACTCAGGCAAATACTGTTTTGAGACTGCTTAGAAGGATCCTATTTCATTCAGCCAATTTTTACCGGATAACAGTGAGCTAACAATCATAAAAAGAGCAATCTCCGATGTGGAAATTGCTCTTTTAGTTTCAATCAATCGTAATTTTTCTATAACACGAACGATAGTCCGGGAAGTGGGATCTGAAGCACCGGCTATAGTTTTGAACGCGGCATTACCGTCTAAGAGTTTAAAGTTCCCGCCTTGTGCTTCAACCGGACAATAATATTTTACAACTATAATCTAAAGGAATACGCAGCCCGGATGCCAAGAAAGGAGGTCGTTCCGCCGCTTGACCAGGATTCGTAACGGGCATCAACATCCAGCGCGTTCTTCTTCAGCGGTATCGAAACACCCACAGAAGGCACATATATAAAGGCCGTGGCACCGGATGTAAAGGCTGCTCCCAGTTCGGCCGAGCCGTAGATCATGTTGGTAAAAAAGTATTTAGCGCCGCCTTTAACCGGTACCGCGTTCATACTTCCCAAATCAATATCAAAAGCCTCTTCCATGTCTGACCAGACGTCTTTATAAGGAAAGGATAGATAACCGGCAGAAGCTGTCAGGTTGAACTTTTCAGCTAATTTAAATTCACCTTTGAGGGATCCTCCATAACCGACACCGCTTAATATTGCAAAATTGCCGGTGGGCACTGCCAGATCCGCTCCCACGCTTAGCCTTACCGGAGCATCAGTTTGTGCGGCGGCAGAAAGGGCCAGCGCCGCGGTTGTAAACAATGATAATAGTACTTTTTTCATGTGTTAAAATTTTAATGTATACCAACCAGACCAGCAAACCCGCTGAATGGTGACATCCTGATGCTAATTTTGTATCGACGACGCAACAGTAAAAGCACGTACAATCTTCGGTTGGCAAGACCCAGGGCTTCCGGCCGGGAACCGGTTGCCATCATGAGCGATTTAACCCTTCACAACCCCCAACTAGCGAATTTTTCCATGCCCGCTTCTGGCAATTGCTTAATTCTGCCGGGGGTTAGGCCACCAATCTGAGGTTGCATGACAAATAATTAAAGCGCCCGGTCAAACCTGCGGCGCTTTACGTTATATATGTTGATTTTGGGCGTGGTACGTGCCAGTGCCGATGTATATACTACATATACCTTTTTATCAACTAGCCTCTGGCATTACGATCTGACCGTGAGCCCGCCGGTTAAAAAACCAGAAGATAACCGGAAATACCAGCAGCGTGAGCAGGGTTGCGGTGATCAGTCCGCCGATGATCACGATTGCCAGAGGCTTTTGAGACTCAGAGCCAATACCTGAAGAAATAGCCGCAGGCAGAAGGCCGATAGAAGCCATTAAGGCGGTCATGACAACCGGCCTTGTCCTGACTCGTACTGCCAGCACAATGGCCTCATCAAGCGAAACGTGTTTACGCAGGTTTTTATGGAACTCCGAAATTAATATCACGCCATTTTGAATGCATATTCCCAGCAAGGCAATAAACCCTACGCCCGCAGATATACCGAAGTTCATCCCGGTCAGATGCAGCGCCAGGATCCCACCAATAAGGGCAAAAGGAACATTGGCCAGCACGAGCAGGGCATCTTTGATGTTACCGAACATAATAAACAGAACTACGAATATGCCGATCAGGCTTACAGGAATGACTTCACCCAGACGGCCCGTTGCCCGCACCTGGTTTTCAAACTCCCCTGTCCACCCCACGGTATATCCCGAAGGCAGTGCAATATCTTTTACTTTTGCCTGTGCCTCGGCAATAGTGCTTCCAAGATCCCTTCCGCGTACAGAAAATTTAACCCCAATCAGGCGTTTCGTGTCGTCGCGGTAGACAAAAGCCGGGCCGGTAACTTTCCTGATGGTGCAGAGTTCCTTAAGCGGGATTTTAATTTTGCTGAGTGAAGGGACTTTAAGGTCGCCAATATCATTTTCGTCTTTGCGGTATTCCTGATCATACCTTACCCGGACCTCAAATTTCCGCTCACCTTCGTATTTCATGGTTGCTGTTTTACCGCCAAACGCCATTTCCAGCACGGCCTGGGCGTCTGAAATTGTTACGCCGTAAGCAGCCATTTTTTCTTTATCAAGAATAACACTCACTTCAGGCTGACCGATATTTCGTAAAATGCCTACATCCTTCACACCTTCAATGTTTTTTATCTTTTCGATGACCTGATCGGCGAGCACATCGAGTTTTGCAAGGTCATCCCCGTAAATTTTTACTGCATTGGCGGCTTTTATTCCCGCAACTGATTCTGCAACGTTATCTATAATAGGCTGCGAGTAATTGAAGACGATGCCCTGATACTTACTCAATCTCACATCCATTTCGCTAATCAGGCTATCCATACTGATCTTCCTTTTCCATTCTTCCCTGGGTTTCAGGTTAACCTGCATCTGGACAAAGTAAAAGCCGTTCGGGTCTGTTCCGTCATTACTCCGCCCGATCTGCGACAGCACATCGTTTACCTCTTCAAAAGCCCTGAGCTCCCTGCGTAACATGGTCACAGTTTTTGTCGTCTCGTTCAGGCTGCTGCTCATCGGAAGTTCGGCACCTACCCAAAGCGCCCCCTCATTTAATTGTGGCAGAAATTCCGTTCCCAGGAATCTTGACGAGAACAGGGTAACGGCCAGTACCGCGAGCGCCACGGCAATGCTTTCCTTTTTATGCCGGAAGGTAAAAGCAAAACCCCTTTCAACGATCCGGTTCCAGAAATTAACAAAAGGATTATTTTTCTCCCTGATGTTCTTGTTCAACAGCATGTGGGAAAGTACCGGCACCAGCGTGAGGGTAAATAACAGCGCGCCCAGCAAAGCAAAACCAAGTGTATAGGCTAGGGGCGAAAACATCTTGCCCTCCACTTTCTGAAACGCAAAAATGGGCAGCAGCGCAATGATGATGATCAGCTTCGAAAAGAAAATGGATTTTCCCATTTCAAGGCCTGTTTTTTTGATTAGTCCGCCTTTTGAGAGCCGGTTAAATCTTGCCATACCATGGCGATGCGCAAAATGATCGAGCGATACGAAAATCCCTTCTACCATCACTACAGCGCCATCAATGATAATCCCGAAATCGACAGCACCCAAAGAAAGCAGGTTTGCGCTCATGCCCTTCAACTTAAGGCACAGAAATGCAAACAACAGCGACAGCGGGATAACCAGCGAAACAATGAGTGTTGTACGCCAGTCGGCCATGAAAAGAAAAACAATCACCGTTACCAGCACGATCCCTTCTACAAGGTTATGCATAACGGTATTTGTGGTATAATTCATCAGATCATCGCGATCATAAAATGTCTCCATCTTCACATCCGATGGCAGAATACGGCTGTTCAGCTCCTCAATTTTGGATTTGATCCTTTCGAGTACTTCTTTCGGATTTTCATCTTTCCTCATCACAACGATTCCCTCCACAACATCGTCATTATCGTTCAGCCCCACCTGGCCAACGCGGGTTAAGGAGCCTTCCTCAACCTTCGCCAATTGCTTTACAAGAATAGGATTGCCGTTGGCCTCATCAACGATGATATTCTCGAGATCTGCTATGCTCTGCAGTAGCCCGATTCCACGCACCACATAAGCCTGACCATTCTTTTCAATCACATCTCCGCCAACGTTGAGGTTACTTTTGTTAACCGCTTCATATACCTCAAGGGGTGTAATGTTATATTGTGAGAGACGATTCGGATCAACATTGATCTCATAAACTTTTTCCTGGCCGCCAAAAGCGACCACATCGGCCACGCCCGGCACGGCCCGCAGGTTCCGGTCAATCACCCAGTTTTGCAGCGTAAGAAGTTCCCGCGTATCGCGCGATTTACTTTTAAGTACGTACCTAAAAACTTCGCCCGTAGGCCCGTATGGCGGCTGTACTTCAGGGTCGACATCATCCGGCAGCGAGACATTCCGCAGTTGGTTGTTTACCTGCTGACGCGCAAAAAAGTCTTCTACGTTATCTTCAAATATGATCTTAATTACAGACAAGCCGAACATCGTCACACTGCGAACACTGGTCTTCTTCTGGACGGCATTCATGGCGATCTCTATAGGCGCTGTGACAAAGCGCTCGATTTCTTCCGCGCTTCTTCCATTCCACTCGGTTACAATAACAATTTGCGTATTCGTTACATCAGGAAATGCTTCAATGGGCATATTTTTAAAGCTGATGAAACCGGCAATGACCAGGATACCCACCCAGAAGAAAGTAAAAACCCTGTTTTTAAGCGAAAACGCGATAATATTTTTTATAAACTTATTCATCGTGATCAGTCATTTAGCGCATCGTAAATCAATAATTGGTTTTGTGTGATTACCTGGTCACCCTCCTTCAGGCCATCGCTGATGTAAGCTGTTTCCCCAACCTGCCGGAAAACCTTTACCTCGCGTGTTTCAATACGGTAGCGGCTTTTGAATACCATGACGAAATACCTGGATCTCTCGAAGATGAGTGCGCCGGCTGGCACAGACAACATCTTCTGATCTTCAGGAAAGCTTAACAGGATGGATGCCCGCATTTCAGGCTTGAGCAGATAACCCGGGTTTTCCAGTTTGATCCGCACTTTCATCGACTTGGTATCAGGATCAATAACATTGAATATTTTGTCTACTTTCCCCCTGAAAGCCCGGTCGCCATAACTGATTGTTGTGACCTGCGCATCGACACCCAGCTTCACTTTATTGATATCACTTTCGCTAACGTTGGCGAGTGCCCAAACGTCATCGATCTGGGCAATATCAAATATGTTGTCAGTCCGGTCGCTTCGCAACTGCATATCCTGATTAATATTTTTCTGGACGATAAAACCGCTGATCGGCGAGCGCACTTCGTAGGTAGAACCTTGTTTCAGGTGGTAGATCGAGTATGTCTCTTTAACCCGGTTTAGCTGCGAACGGGCCTTTTCTAACTGACTTTTTGCTTCAGCCACATCACGGTCTGTATTCAGCCGGCCTTCAAACAGCTCCTGTGCAGCCTTGAGGTTTTTTTCACCGATCAGTACATCATTGCCCGCGTCCTGTAATTCCTTTTCGAATCCGGCCACTTCGGTGCTCCGCACGGTTGCCAGAAGCTGGCCCTTCTGTACAAAATCTCCGAGTTCGACCAGCACCTTCACCACATTCCCGCCAACCACAGGAAATATCTCTATGAGCTTATTGTTGTCTGCCGTGATCTTTCCGAAAAAACGCAATTCGTTTTTCAGGACCTGTTGCACAACGGGGGCAGTCTTCGTTGATTTCAGCATGGTATCGCTCAGGACAAATGTTTCCTTTTTTTCTTCCTGGAGTTTGGGGTGTGTACAAGCGGCGGCGGCTATTGCCAGCGCAGCAAAACTGGTAGTATATTTTTTCATTTGAATAAGTTGGAAGTCGTGGCGTAATTAATTTCTTCAGCAGTACTTGCTACCGATTTGCGTATACGGTTTATCTCAGTGAGGCGCTGGTTATAACTTTCCATGAAATCGGTGAATTCGATAAGGGAGAGGTTGGCTTTTCTGAAGTTGCTGATAACGCCATTGAGCACGGTGTCTGCATCTGCCGTTCTGGCTGAATTGATCAACTCGAAGTTCTGCTGCGCTTCACGGTATTTCCGGTAGGCAAGGCCAACTTCATTTCTAACCTCCAGAGCTTTTGCCTCCTGCAGAGTTTCTGCCTGGACCCGCTGTATAGCTGCTGCCTTTATATTGCCCCGGTTACGGTTCCAGAGCGGAAGCGGAATGCCGACCGTTATATTTATCTCATTGGAAAAAGCGCCGCTACGCTGGTCATAAGAGGCACCAACTGTCAAATCGGGTACGTTCTGTGCACGCTGATATTTAAGGTTCCAGGCTGCCATCTCGCTGCCCTTTTCGGTGAGCTGCACATCCGGACGGTTGCGGATCGCAAGTTCCTGCAGTTCCGGTAAGGTTAAGGCCGGCACTGCCCGGTAGATGGCCGACTCGGCATCTGTAGGCTGCGGAATGATGTCTTCGCTGGTGGCCAGCAACGTGTTCAGCTTCGATTGTTCTTCTGCAATATTATCAACAAGTTCTGCACGGCTGTTTTTTAGTGTGAGGTATAGAGACTGTAACCTGACCAGGTCTCTCAAAGGAAGGTTCCCTTTGTCTACTTGCCTTTCATAGGAACTGATCAGCGTATCCACATTGGCAAGTTGTTTGTCTATAGCCGCTACCGTAAGACGGTCATAATAAACTGCAAAAAAACTGGTCCGCAGCTGAAATCTGAGCGTGCGAACCACATCGGCGAATTCCAGCTGCGACATGGCTGTACTCACATTCGCCATATTAACCTGGCTTGAGCGTTTGCCGCCTAACAGGATCAGTTGCTGAATACTTGCCGCTTTCTGTCCCTGCGATCCCACATCAAACAACTTTTTTCCCTCGGGATTGAGTGCATTGAATTCTGCCGAAAAGTATGGGTTTTCCCAAAGCCGGGCCTGCAATGCCTGTGCCCTGTAGATGTCAATGTTGTACCGTTCAGCAACCAGAACAAGGCTTTTTGCCTGAAAAAGGCTTTCCGCTGCGGCAAGCGAAAGACGCTCCTGCGCCGAAGCAGTTAAACAGAGCAATATTGCCGAAATTAAAATATAACAGCGTTTATACATGAGTTTTAAAATCATGCACAAAGCTTCGGCATCAAGCTTAAAAAAGGCTTAAAAACGACTTAAGATATCATTAAACTCCCGGCAGGGATACGATAACCCGGTTAACATTACTTTCCGGAACTTCAAACCGGATGCCTGCATGGTGATACTGCATGATCCGCTTTACTATACTTAAACCGATGCCGCTTCCGGTTTTGCTCACTGCATTGCTTCCTCTTGTAAAAGTATTGAACAATGATTCGATCTCATCCGGCGATGGTGCAGGGCCCCGGTTTATAATGCTGACAATTTTTGCAGCATCATCCTGACGTACGGTGCATATGACGGTTCCGTCATCAGAATAAGTAAAGGCGTTTCGAATCAGGTTGTAAAAGGCGATCTGCAAAAGTGTTTCGTCGGCATCAATGTCCAGGTCTATGTTTTCCCCCCTGCCAGGCTCAATTTCAAACTGAAACTTTAAACCGGCCTGGTTGCGATATACGGCTGCAGCGGCGTTAAAAATAATCTCGTCCAGCCGCACTTTTTTCAGCCCGGTATCCCGGTTTTCAATCTCAGAAAGCAGCAACAGCGAAGTGACGATCTCAGAGAGATCAGAAAGATCACCAATCGCATCAAAAAGACTCTGCTTTATTGTTGGCGGAAGCGCACTGCTTTTTCCGATGTTTTCCAATTGAATCAGCACGCGGGCCAGGGGCGTGCGAAGCTCATGGGAGGCATTACCTGTAAATGCCTTTTGTTTCTGGTATGCCTTGTCAATCCGGTCCATCATCTGGTTAAATGAATGGGATAATCCGTTGATCTCGTCATTTGAGCGATAAGCAGGTAACCGTTTATTGAGGTTTCTGTCAGTAATTTCCTGTATCTCGTCTTTAAAGTGGTCTAAGGGCGCCAGACTTTTTTTACTAACGTAAAACGACAGTATCCAGATCAGCGAGGTGCTGGCCAGAAAAGCAATAACTAAAAGATAGCGCAGATAGACAATTTTAGTATGGCCATATGTATCTTCGGCCGAAACCAGGACGTAATAATCTTTGCCCGCATACTGATAGTAAAGTCCCAGTACATCGTATTCCCTGCTGCGCTGATAGGTTACCCCTCTTGCCTTGATTTGATCCAGATCCCGGTTGCTCCAGTTAATTACCGCATCGTCCAGACTGCTATAAATGAGCTTACGGCTGGCATCGAATACAAGCGTCTTTTCATTGAAAAGCTTATTAATACTATTTCGGTCAATTATCTTTAAGGTCTGGTAATCTACCTCTTTAACTTCCAGGAGTAATTTTACGGTATTCTCTGCCTGGTGCAGCAGCCGCTCTTTAAACTCCTGTTGCCTGTATTCAGAAAACAGATAATAGATTACCAGCATAACCAGTCCCACCAGTACCGAGAACAGCGAACTGAACAGAATAGAAAAGCGCTTTTTGAGGGTCATGAGTTGGCTTTAAGGTAATAACCATAGCCCGGACGGGTATGAATTAGCTTGGTTTCAAAGTCTTTGTCTATTTTACTGCGCAGGAAATTGATGTAAACTTCAATTGTGTTTGTACCGGTTTCGAAGTTGATATCCCAGACTTTTTCGGCTATGACCTGCTTGGATACAATCCTGCCATTTGCTGCAGCCAAAAGTTCCAGCAAACGGTATTCTTTTGGGGTCAGGATGATTTCCCGGCCGGCCCGTGTTACGCTCATTTCTGTCGTATTCACCACCAGGTCACCAACCTTAAAGCCTGTATCTTCTGTTTCCTCCTGTAAATGAACCGGCGAAGCCCTTCTTAACAGGGCTTTTATCCGGACCAGTAACTCGCCTGTATGGAATGGCTTAATGAGGTAGTCGTCGGCGCCGGCATCGAATGACTGAAGTTTATATGCCATTGTGCTGTAAGCCGTGAGCATCAGGATTGCACTATGCTGATTGCGTTTGCGAATTTGCCTGCAAACCTCCATGCCATCAAGCACAGGCACATTGATATCGAGAATGTATAAGTCAAACTTTTCGGGATGACCGAGAACATCGGTGCCTGTGTGAATTGTTGTACACCGGAAACCTTCCCCCTCCAGAAACAATGTAAGTTCTGAAGCCAGTTTCAGATCGTCTTCCAGAAGGAGAATGCTGTTCATACTGGGTAATTTTAAGCAATTATATAGAAATATAATACGTTAGTGTACTCAGAATCGTATTTGCTCGGCTGCAGTCGTCAGGCAAGGGGCACCCCTGGTCACAATAAGCTCAATAGAAATTCATCTCACAAGCGTGTACAGCGATGATCAATAGCATGTAAAGGATTTTTTGATTTGTTTAGGAGCGGTCAGTCATATATACTTAGGAAATGTTCTCCAGATACCTGAGCACTTCTTCTTTTTTTCTGCTTGATACAAGGATCTTTTCCTTATTCTCCATTTCGAGGTAACCTTCCCGGTAATATTTTTTAACGAATTTAAAATTAACGAGATACGATTGATGACACCTGATATAGCCAAATGGCGTAAGGAGACTTTCATAGTCCTTGAGTCCTTTTGAAACCAGGATTTCCCGACCGCCAATCAGGTAAAACGTCGTGTAACCTTTATCGCTTTTGCAATAAAGAATGTCATCAATAGATACCACTTCTATGCATTCCAGGCTTTTCAGGGCAATTCTTTTTGTCGCTGTTAAGCCCTGGGCGAGATAATGTTCCCTGGCCACGGCCAGTTGCTGCATGGCCACAGTCTCCTGCTCGCGGTGGTGGTAACATTTATTCAGCCAGGTAGTTAACGAAAGCTCGTCAACAGGTTTAAGCAGGTAGGCAAAGGCACCCAGGTTAAGCGCCCGGATGGCGTACTGATCATAGGCAGTTAAGAAGATAACCTGGAAATCCAGGCCATCCATTTCGTCTAACAACTGGAAGCTGTCTCCGTCTTTCAGGCGAATGTCTGCCAACACCAGATCGGGCTTCAGCAATGCAATCTCTTTTTTAGCAGTCTGAATTTCAGCCGCCACACCTACTACTGTAAGATAATCAAGCTTGTTTACAATTTGTAGAATGTGCTGCGCAATCAGGGTCTCATCTTCTAAAATATAGAGTTTCATGTTGATCAAATTTAATCTGTAATGATCGGGATCAGTATTTCGACCCTGACCCCGGTTGCACCATCCGTTCCTTTTTCATGCACTTCAAATCGTGCCTGCTGACCGTTCATGGTAAATAGTCTGTCTATTCTTTCTTTCAAAATCAGCTGGGCAAGCGACTGCTTTTTCTGTTCTTCTTCCCGAAATTTCGCCAGTCCGCTGCCGTTATCATCAATTTCAATGACCAGCGTATCTTCCCTCCTTTTGAATGAGATTTTCACCAGGCCCTTATAATTGATGTTTCTGAAACCGTGTTCTATCGAATTTTCAACAAATGGCTGGATCAGCATGGGCGGGATGAGTGTTTCGCTGAGATTTAGTCTTTCATCTACCGTAATCTGGTAATCAAAGGCATCTGTGTAGCGCAACTGCTGCAAGCGGAGGTAGTTGGTTAAAGATGCAACTTCCTCTCCGATTTCGATAAAATCTTTCCTGCTTTGCTCTAGCACGCCGCGCAGCAAACCGGAGAACGAACTGAGGTAACAAACCGATTTTTCTGTTTGTGCCGAAGCGATCAGGCTTTGTAGGTTGGCGATGGCATTGAAAATAAAATGCGGGTTTAACTGAACCTGTAAGACCTTTTGTTCCAGAACCAGCTTCTCGTTCTGCGATTTAAGCAGTTTATTCTTTTCCCTTAAACGCTGTTGGCGATAGATGATGTAAAACATGGAAACCGCCGCCAGGAAAATGACCGCCATTAGAAAGAGTGTCCAACGTTGCTGTTGAATAATGGTCTCGTTCAGCTTGTTCCGGTCATTCAATTCCGCAATATTTTCATCCTTTTTTTCAGTTTCGTATTTTTCATGCAGTTCGGCCACTTTCATGACCTCCATCGCCGCGCTGTTCTCTAAATCAATCTGATAGGCTGAATCTATTGCTGCGAGGGCATTTGAAAATTCGCCCTTGGTTTTATAGGCCTCTGTTAAACCTTTGTAATAAATGCTGTTTCTTTTACTGTTTGCCAGCGCCTTTTCCATTTCAATCCCCATTCTGTAATATTTGATCGCAGAATCGGGCTGATTGTTTTCTGAAAACGCCGTTCCGAGGTTGTTGCAGGCAATGGCGTTGACCGTATTCGTTTTCGTCAGGTAATCAAAATAAATTTTACTGCACACAAGTGCTTCCTTGGTTTTGCCTTGCCGGCCGAAAATCTGCGCTTCGTTGTCGTATGTCCTGGCAATGGCAAGGCTATCTTTTACCTCTTTAGCCAGATTCCTCGCACTTAAGTTGCAGGCGGTCATTTTTTTCAGATCCCCGACCCTTGAAGCCAGGAGAAATGAGATATCAAAATAGCGTTGCTTAACAATCGCATGAGTTTTAAACGGATGATTTTCAAAATAAACGGCGACATACGTCAGCGATTTTTTTTCGTTACGGTTCTGAAAATAGGCCTGTGCGAGCAAGTCGTAAAATCGATAGGTTAGCCGGCTGCCGGTCTTTTCAGCTGCTTTTAAGCTGGCATAGATTTGTTTCATCAGGACAGCCTCAACTGTACCGCCTCCCTTTATTTTCTGGGTCAGCATTTCAATGGTTTTTAGCCGCTCCACATCGTCTGTAGGTTCCAGGCCATGCATTTGCTGGTAAGTCAACAATGCGCTGTCAGTTTTTCCGGCATAAACATATCTTTTAGCCTTAAAAAAGAAGTAATAAGGATTTGAAGTCTTGTTTGCCATCCTGCCCAGCACGCTGACTTCTTTGTGAATCATCTTTTTTACCGATGCAGATGGCAGTGTGTCTAAAGCAATAATAAACGACAGGTAATCCTTTTGGGCGGAAGGATGACCTGTCGGCTGCGCATCATGGCGGGCGCTTTCTTTAGGGTTGCAGGAAAATATGAATAGCAGACCAAGACATAGGCTCAGTGTTATGTTTTTAGTCATGTTCATTTAAGATGAATTGCGTGCTGCGAATAAAATACTCATCGGCAGAAGTACAGATAAATTAGTCTTTAAAATTAAGCATCCTGGCTGTACCCTCCAGCAATGAATACATATTTGCGGCACTCTGAGCGATATCTGTACCGATTGCGCATTTATTTGAATGCGATGTCAGGATAACGGGACGCCGACTGACTGAGCACATGCCACTCAAACCACAGCGTAGGGCTGGTTGGCAATCAACCGCCAAAGGCCGTTCTACGAATATCGGGCAAAATACAACGAAAACAGACGCAAAGCCGGCACATGTCAACTGTGCCTTGTAGGGCCTGGGTTTAATCATGAATTTTAATTGAACAAAACCCAGTTGCCAGGGTAGGTTGGCAAAGACCTGATCACTTTAAATCTATTCAACTATGAAACTTGAAAAAAAATTACTGGAAAAGAAGATTGAGCTGCAGGAAAGCAAAATTAATGGCGGCAGACTCAGACCCAGCCACCAACAATCTGTAGCGCAAACAGGCAGTCCGGAAAATCCAGACAGCTGCACAGACATTGGTTTTGACCAGCCTGCGCCCGCCACTCCGGTCGGTTATGATTCTTCACTTGGAAGAATATAGACCCCAACATTTCAACGGCTTTCAGAGGTTGAAAGAGAACCAGTTCTTTTGCCTCTCAATCTCTAAAAGTTACAGTTCTGTAAATGAAAACCTTAAAATCTAAGAAAATGAAAAACAACAACAAATTGTTCGAAAAGCAGATCGAACTCAAAAGCAGTAAAATTAGCGGTGGCCGTGCTTCTGATACGACAACCTACAAAAACACACAGAACACCTACGTGAACGAGCATGGATGTACTGTAATTTACCAGACCGTACAAACAGACCAGAAACAAATGATCGAAGAGTGCTGGTTCACCAACTGCCCATCGTAAATTTCCTTATCTCACCTTATTTAAAAGACATGAAAAACAACAGTAAATTATTTCAAAAAAGAATTGCGCTGGAGAACAGCCAGGTAAATGGCGGTCGTGCCATGGGCACCACAGCTCTATGCACTAAATATACCTACGGCGATCATTGCGCAGATAAGACCACAACCATGTACAACGACCAGGGCAACACAATCGGCTTTCCGGTAAGTTCATCGTGGCAAACTGATTAATACGCTCCAAAGACCCATCGGGCCGCAAAAGCCCGGTGGTCTTTTCTTCACGCCGCATTAAAAGAAGCATAGAACTTTTTGTAAAGAGGGGGGGTAAAATAATCCGCTCCGAAACCAGACAAACCCAAAATGTGCCGCCTGGCCTAAGTTCAGTTGCCCTGGAAAAAACAATCAGCATTTAAGCACGATGCCTTAGGTACAAAACTTAAAAAAAGCAGAGTGCTTAACCAGCTACTTCTAAAGAAAAAGTTAAGTGATACTAATTTTCTCCATTAACAGCGATTATTCAACAAGTTCCGTCATCAGCTGGCTTATCCGTCTGCAAAAGCCGTTTATCAGAATTAATGAAGATACGGCTGTCGAACTGCTTTGGCTAACATCAGCAGATTTCGCAATCAGCATTGATGGGGAAACGATTTTAAGCAGCCAGATCACCAAAATGTGGTACCGCAGAGGCGGCCTGAATCTTTTTGCCTGGTTCAAGAGCGAATTGATCAAAGATTATCTGCGTTCGGAGCATACTGCCCTGATCGATTATTTTTATCACAGACTCGATCAGATACCTTCTGTAAACAAGTTCAGAAACAGTGATATCAACAAACTTTATCTGATGGATCTGTGTGAAAAACATGGCGTGCTGGCACCAAGATACCTGGTAACAGGTTGCAAAAATGAAGTGATGCGTTTTTTCGAGGAGGAAAAGAGCATCATTTCCAAGCCATTCAATTCACCTTTTTCTGTTCAGGATGAAGAAGATTTCTCGCACATGGCCTATACCTCGATGATCGATCAGACCGATATTGAGGCCCTGCCAGAGCGGTTCATACCAACTTTTTTTCAGCAGGCCGTAGCCAAAGCTTACGAAATCAGGGTATTTTACCTCAATGGCAAATTTTATTCGATGGCCATATTTTCGCAAAACAACGCCAACACGAATATAGATTTTCGCAATTATGACCGGGATAAGCCAAACAGGCTTGCGCCATACCGCCTGGAGAAAGCGTACGAAAGCAAGCTGCAAAAAATGCTTGAGGCATATGGCCTAAACTGTGCCTCGTTTGATATCATCTACTCAAGCGACGATGCACAATATTATTTCTTAGACCTGAATCCGGTTGGCCAGTTCGGAATGGTGTCTGCGCCCTGCAATTACAACCTGGAGAAAGAAATTGCGCTGGCGCTTTAGTTTGCCAGATTTTGGCCACTATAAAAAATACAAACCGGCGCAGAAAACAAACAAAGTCTACCCTGAAAAATGAAAAATATAACAGATCATATCGGCTGCGGACAGGTACCGGTGCATTTAAAGTCACTGGTAAAAAAGCCTAAACCCACCTACCTGGTTAAGACCCGGATTTCAAAACGCTACCAAACCAAAGGTTTCCAGCTCGACATGTATTATAAATCGCCTATATGAGTAAATTGTATTTAAGAAACCAGTTATGCATTCCGGTAGATGGCTATAACAGGGCCATGATTTACGATTTGGGGCGTAAAGATTACCACTTTATCTCCAAAGCTCATTATGCACTTTTAAACACCGACAAATTGATCAATTTTGATCAGATCGCCGATCAGTCCGAACGCAGCGAACTGATTGATTTTCTGCTAAATTTGGAGATTATTTTCGAGGTGGCATCCCCGCAGGAAGAAGAAAACTTCCCTCCCATCACACGCAGTGTAGATTATCCGGATCAACTTACACACGCGGTAATACATGCCGACATCTCCCCTGCTTTTATTGATTTCATTGGCGACAGCCACCTGCAAAACCTGAGTATTCTGGCACCGCAAATAAATGAAGATGTGTTTAAGCTCATAGACTCGCTTAAACACCTGGAAATTGACGGGATCTACCTGTACATCGAAAACTTTGAAGCCGAAAATCTTGAAAAACATTACACGGAACTGGGCCGTCGCTTTACGCTGTTTTCAGTAAACTTTTTTGGGGCAGAAGCTGCAAACACCCATCTTCGCGACAATATCTACTACAATTTCTTTACTGAGAAGCTGGAAGAGTACCGGCAAAAAACAACCTTGGATAAGTTGTTTGTTAATCATGACCTCTTTTTCGAAGCTTACAGCAAACATGCCTATTATCACGGCAAAGTTTATATAGATCAAAGCGGGCAAATAAAAAACGGTCTTAACAATACGCAAAGCTTTGGCGATATCAATGCCATCACAGCCCGTGAATTTCACCAAATCATAAACAGTGAAGCGTTCTTAGCCCTGGGCAACATCAACAAAGACGACATGCTCGTTTGCAAAGATTGCGAATTCAGATACATGTGCACGGATCCGCGCGTACCCGAAAAAGGCGATCAGCACTGGTATCACCCTACCGAATGCCAGTACAATCCATACCTGTCGGTCTGGCAGCACGACGATAATTATGCAGGCCTGAAAGCGTCTGGCGTTACCGTATCGGTAACCGGCTGTACCATTGATAAAGCATTGCTCGACAGAAAGTTTAACGAAATATGGGGCGAATAGCGTGAAAGATTTTCCTTTTTATAAACAGCCTGATGCAAAAGACTGCGGCCCTACCTGCCTGCGCATCATTGCCAAACATTACAAAAAAAGTATCCCGCTCCAGCAGCTCAGAAGCCTCTCTGAAACTACCAGGGAAGGCAGTGGCCTTTATGCGCTGAGCACAGCCGCCGAAACCATCGGTTTTAAAACCCTTGGGGTGAAGATAGACTTCCGGTTACTAAGAGAAGATGTCCCCCTGCCCTGCATCGTCCACTGGAACAAAAATCATTATGTTGTTGTATACCGTATTGATAAAGCAGGCAACGTCTATGTGTCAGATCCAGGCTACGGTTTAATCAGGTACAAAAAAGACGAATTTATAACACATTGGATCGGTGAAAACGCTACCGACCACACCGAGGAAGGAATTGCGTTGGTTCTTGAAACCACGCCGGATTTCTTCAGAAACGATTTTGAGGAGGAAGACAAAAAAACAAGCTTTGCTTTTCTCTCGAAATATCTGTTTAAGTACAAATCACTGATCATTCAGCTGGCGTTAGGGCTTCTTGCCGGCAGTATCCTATCGCTGATTTTTCCTTTCCTTACTCAAAGCATTGTCGATGTTGGCATTCAAAATCAGGATATTAATTTTATATACCTGGTGCTGCTGGCACAGGTGATGCTTTTTATTGGTAAAACAGGTATAGAGATCGTCAGAAGCTGGATATTACTCCACCTCTCGGCCAGGATAAACATATCCATCATCTCAGACTTCTTTATCAAACTGATGCGTCTGCCCATCAGTTTCTTTGATACGCGGATGACCGGCGATATCATGCAGCGCATCAACGACCATCACAGGATCGAGCAGCTGCTCACCACCTCGTCATTAAATACGCTTTTTTCATTAGTTAACCTTGTAATTTTCAGTATCGTGCTGCTGCTGTACGACTACAGGTTATTTGGAGTTTATCTGGTGGGCGCAATCTTATATGTAGCATGGATCAGCTTTTTTCTTAAAAAAAGAAAAGAACTTGACTATAGGATGTTCTCTAATGTTTCGCAGGAGCAGAGCATGGTCATCGAACTGATCAATGGCATGCAGGAAATTAAAATGCACAATGCCGAAAAGCAAAAACGCTGGAATTGGGAGTTTCTGCAAGTCAAACTTTTCAAAATTAAGATTAAATCGCTCTCGCTTGAGCAGTGGCAGTCTGTTGGCGGAGGCTTTATTAACCAAATCAAAGATATTCTCGTGAGTTTTCTTGCCGCAAAACTGGTACTAACCGGCAACCTGACATTGGGCATGATGCTTTCGGTACAATACATCATCGGGCAGTTGAACTCGCCGTTGCTGCAACTGATCGAGTTTATTAAACAGTCGCAGGATGCAAAAATTGCCATGGAACGTTTGGGCGAGATTCACGATAAGGAAGATGAAGAAACCGCACACCGGCAGTATGTGAACGAAATTCCCCCGAAAGACATCTTATTGAACCAGGTTTCTTTCAGGTATACGGGTGCTGATTCATTCGTATTTCAGGATCTAAACCTGGTCATTCCCTATCAAAAAACTACAGCCATTGTAGGTGCCAGCGGCAGCGGGAAAACCACACTTTTAAAATTGCTGACAAAGTTTTACGATCCTGATCAGGGTGATGTAAAGTTAGGCAACACAGATCTGGGTCATATTGCCGCCAGCTACTGGCGTGAGCATTGCGGCACCGTTATGCAGGAAAGCTATATTTTCAACGACACCATTGCCAACAACATTGCCGTTGGTGAAGATGCCATTGACAAAGAAAAACTGCGAAAGGCAGTTGAAATTGCCAACATCAAAGACTTCATAGAAGACTTACCCCTGAGTTACAACACGAAAATCGGCAATGAGGGGATTGGTCTCAGCGGCGGCCAGAAGCAGCGTTTGTTTATTGCACGGGCAGTATACAAATCGCCGGACTATATCTTTTTTGACGAGGCAACGAGTGCCCTTGATGCCAACAACGAACGCGTCATTATCGAAAACCTTGCGCAGTTCTTTAAAGGCAAAACTGCCGTGATTATTGCCCACCGGCTATCAACCGTTAAACATGCTGATAAGATTGTCGTGCTTGACAAGGGCCGGGTTGTTGAAGAAGGTAATCACCAGGAACTGGTAGCCAGCAAGGGAGAATATTACAGGTTAATCAAAAATCAGCTTGAACTTGGAAACTAAAGCAGACTTATTAGAGCGCATTGAACTGCGTTCGGAAGCCGTTCAGGATGTATTGGCACAACCACCCCATTGGATGTTTCGCTGGGGAAATGCCGTCATATTGGGCATCATTTTCATGATCCTGCTCATGAGTTATTTCATCCGGTATCCCGAATTTGTACCCGCAACGATCGTCGTGACTGCGCAGAACTCGCCGGAAAAACTGGAGGCCAGAATAGACTCCCGTATCGAAAAGATTTTTATTAAAGACCATCAAAGGGTTCGCAAAGGTGATATCCTTATGGTCTTGCAATCGACGGCAAATTACCGTGATATCCTGCAATTGAAACGAATGGTCGACTCCATTTCCCCCGGTCAACTCAACGCTTTACCGGTTGCCCGTTTGGCCACCTTCAATTTGGGTGAGTTACAGAGCGATTACAACAGTTTTGCAAAAGCATTTCAGGATGAAAAATTATTTAATAAACTAAAGCCCTATGCTCCGGAAAATATCGCTGCCGATCAGAATATAGCAGCCTATAAAGGCAGAATGGCGATGCTCAAAGAGCAACGCGGGTTGGAACTGGAAAAGTTTGACCTGGTGAAGAAAAATTTCCAACGCGCTCAGCAGCTCTTCAATGCGAAAGTTATCTCCCTGGCGGAATATGAAACCGAAAAAATGAAAATGCTTCAGGCGCGGCAAAGTATCGAGTCGACGAATATTTCAATCTCGCAAACGCAGGAAGCCATTGCCAATCTGCATAAAACCAAAAGCGGCACGAACATCAACACGGAGAAAGACAAGATAAACCTGGCCTCGCAAACCCTGCAGCTCTTTGAGCAATTGCGAAAATCCTTGCGCGAGTGGGAACAAAATTATTTAATTGTATCATCTACAGATGGCACCACAAGTTTTCAGCAGTTCTGGGCTGAAAATCAGTTTCTAAAACGTGGCAACGCCATTCTTACTATTTTGCCTGATCATCAAAAAGGTTTGATCGGCAGAATGCTGGTGCCTGCGGTGAACTCCGGAAAAATTGAGAAAGGGGAAAAAGTGCTGATCAAATTAGACAATTACCGGTACCAGGAATATGGAATAGTAGAAGGTCGGGTGCAAAACATCTCTTTTACACCAGACGACACAGGGAACTATTACGTGGATGTTACCTTGCCCAAAGGCCTGACCACTTCCTACAAAAAAACGTTGGTGCTTGATAAGGAGCTAAAGGGCAACGCAGAAATTGTAACGCAGGATCTGAGGCTCATAGAGCGGTTCTTTCACCAGTTTGCAAAGCTGACAGTGTATCAGGGAAAATAAAGCGGGTAGATTGCGCGACTGTTTTGCACGTTCGTGAATTTTATGGTCTTCGCCGTTTGGGAAATCCAGGCAACCATCTGGTACGGTTGCGTACGGCAATATTTGGCAACTGATATTGTTCAAAAATTGCTTTAATGGTGCCTTCATCGCGGTTGGCAATGTTTGCAACGTAAAAAAAAATAAGCTCCAGGAACCACCCTGGAGCTAGCCAATTAAAACCGGTCTGATCGGGTCAGATGATGAGAGTACCTATATATTATTATCATTTATAAACTGATGATTGCAGCAAAGCCGCCGTTTCGGCTAAGCTTGACCGGAATATGAGATTCTGAATTAACCCGTAACGAATCAACTTTATAGTCCATAGCTTGCCTGTTGGCATTAATACCGTCAGAATAAGAGATGATCTTATATGACTTATTTTTATCTAAGAAGTTCAGATCGATAGATAAATCTCTGGACTGACCATTAGTAATGCCACCAATGAACCACTTTGCACCTTTTCTTTTAGCTACAACGACAACTTCACCTGCTTCTGCAACCAGCGCTTTAGTCTCATCCCAGGTCACGGGAACCTGAGTGATGAAGTCCGTGCAATCCTGATTTTTATAGTATTGCGTCGGATTATCACATAACATTTGCACACCGCTCTCAAAGATCACAAAAAGGGCTAACTGGTAAGCGCGCGTTCCAACACTTGCAGAATTTGGGCGTTTACCGCCGAACACTTCGGGCTGCATATTTATCATCGCACCCGGGGTAAAATCCATGGGACCGACCACGTTCCGGATGAATGGTAAATAAATCGTGTTTTTGGGCTGACAGCCTTCCATTTGTTCCAGACCACGTACACCTTCGTAAGAAATGAGGTTAGGATATTTATGTTCCAAGCCTTTGGGGGTAAAGGAGCCATGAAAGTCGACCAGCAGACCATACTTTGCGGCCTCTTTTGCTACACGTTCGTAATAATTAACCATCCATTGGTCGTTTCTGTCCATAAAATCGATCTTAACGCCCTTAATTCCCCATTCCGAGAAAGTTTTGAATAAACCCATGTTTTTTTCTACGCTAAGCCAGGTCAACCAAAGAATTATATCGACTTTTTTGGTTTTCCCGTATCTGATAAGCTCATGTAAGTCTACCTTTTTGTTAGGTGTGAATGGGTCATGCACCGTTTCGGCCCAGCCTTCATCCATAATGATATAGGGTACGCCATTTTTTGCAGCAAAATCAATGTAATATTTATAGGTATCCAGGTTAAATCCTGATACGAAATTTACGTCCTGTCCATAAGGTGAAGCGGCGTTCCACCATTCCCAGCTGACTTGACCGGGACGAATCCAGCCGGTATTCTGTATGGCAGGTTTGGGCGCAAGTTTTACAGGAATGGTTGTTTCTATGAGTTGCCGATCGTCTGTTGTTATAATGAAATACCGCCATGGGAAGCTACGTTTTCCGTTGGTTAACGCAATGTAGTCGGCCTCTTTGGTAATACGCATGAAACGGTCACCCTGCTGCTTTTCTTCAAGTGCGACGCCGGAAAAAGCTGAGACAAGGCCCTGATCTGCACCTTTAAGGAACAGACAAGGATAATCCGACAGGTCGGTCTCAGCGAAAAGTATCTTGTTGCCGTTTTTCGTATCGATCAATGCAGGTAATGTTGCCATTGCTTTGCTTTGAATCCAGTCTTTTGCCAGCTCATGAGTGTAATTGGTCTCATAATTGGATGTAAAATCCTTTGCGGGCTGCAAATGAAGCAAATGATTATCGGCCACGTTCAACGTAATATTTTCATTTTTGATCTTCACTTTACCAGTTTTATCGCCCTTAAGTTCTGTGAGGATCCGGTAAGCGACACCATCATTAAATGCCCTGAACTCTACAGTAAAACCGTTCCGGAATTTCATTACAAGTACATTGCATGTACTTTGTACGCTGGAGAACTTTAAAGGCACGGCAGGCCGTATCTGCTCGGTGATCTTTGACGTTCGTTGGCTGATCAATTTTGGATTTGTTCCCAGCGATACTTGGTCTACGGTCATCCCCAGTTGGCACTTAGCTAACAAAAGCCGGTCGTTCTGGTATAGCGAATAATAAATCTTATCAGTCAATTGAATTTCGACTTTGATTTTGCCATCCGGCGATACAAGCGTTGCTGCTTTTACTGTAAATCCCATACAGAGGATTATCAGTATTGTATATATAGATCGTTTGGTTCTCATATCTTATGTTATGTTATTCTATAACGGCTGCCCAGCCACCATTCCTGGCAAGTCCAATAGTTAAAGTCTGGTCTTTGCTGACCTCGCTTTTTCTTTTTCTATAATCCATTGCTACATAATTTGCATTAGGTCCGTCCTCGAATGAGGTCATGTGGTAGGCTCGTTTTTCTTTAAGGAAACTGAGGTCGATTTTGATGTCGCGATGTGCGAGGGTTCCGTTTGTCATGGCGCCAATATACCATTTGCTTCCCTTTCTTTTTGCAAAAGCCTATTCATCTTTATCGCTCTCCTTTCTGCCCTATTTCAATTAGTGCCAGTAACAGATCAATTTATATTAGCAACATTCACAGTCTAAACCTCCCTGCGGTGTCATTGTAGCCTGGCCCATCAACAAGCAGGCATTTTGCTTTATTAACTAAGCAACGAGGCTGTTGTCCTCGGGTGCTTTTCATCCGTTGCCTCACCTATTAACCCAGTTTTCCATTTTCAAATATATCTATACCTTCATGAAAGTTAACATCAGCAAGAAGTAACATTGCCGATATTTTGTCAGAGGGTCATGAGGCTTATTCGAAGTGAGATTTTTAGATAAGTACGTAAGCGGATTTCCAAGTCCAAAAGCGAACGCTTTCCCTGTTCTAAAGTAAGATGTGCATCTCAGTGAGGAGCAGGTCAGGCCAATTGTGAATCAAACCCTAAGATAAAGTGGAAAAGTTGATGGAATCGAAAATAATAATATCGATCACTATCAAACTTGAAGAAAACGCTTGTATAGGGTCAACTAATTTATCAGGTAAGCGATACTGTTAGGAATATGAGGGTCGGGCTGCACATGTATTGCTAGTGCGGATTGACTATTGTTGTAAATAACTACAATGGGTAACCTTCGATCCATTACACATGAGGTCAGCAAAAACGCCATGAGCAAAACCATTCTTCTAAAGAACATGCTAGGGTCATTTCTTGGATAATAATTACTGAGAAAGATAGCAAACCTTCGTCAAAATTTTAACAACGGCGGGTTCGCGCTTGTCCGTACCATTGTCACACTGCGCTATTGTTTTTCCATAATGACTTTGCTCGGCAACTTTTGTCCACGGTCGTTGTCTCCCTCTGGTCGAATCATAGGTTGAGTAAACCGAAAAGTGAACTTGCCATCTTCTGAATACAAGGCCTCTACATTTATCGTGTTTTTGGTTATCGGATCCAGCATTGTTCCGCCAAACGGACTTTTATTCCCCATAGAGAGCAACTCGATTGACTCAACTATTTCCTTGGCTACATCCTTGCCATCTATTATCAATCTGGTAAATGTGATTCTTATCGCGTCCGACAATACATCAATTACGGCTGTTTTTATACGTTTCTTGCCAGATTGTATATTGAGTTCAACGCTTTTACTGACATCACTCCATTTTCCGACAGTCTTTGATGTTGAAGTATTTGCAAATGCCTTTCCAGATTGGAAGTCTGCAGCTTTAAGGTTTCTTATAGTTTTCGTTTGAGAACAAGCAAGTAAACTTGTCATAGAAAGGATAGTTGTAAGAAAAATCGTATTAGAAATTTTCATAATGCATTTGTATTCGATAGTAATCGTCTGGTAGTTTTGTCATGGCAAGCATCCGTGGCGCCTACTCCGGCAACCCTACTTTTGGAAATTGAGAGGAAACAATATTGTGGCGACCCGCAAGCTTGCGCTAAACGCAAAGCTATATATTGTACACCTGGATGCATTAAGTCGCCGCACCAAAACAAAAAAAATTGAAACATGTTTTGCAAACCAATGGTCTATCCCGGCAATGCGATATTCCCGAAGATGGAGATAAAGTACATTAAGAAAACCTTTGGGTGGCGATTAACTTAAGTACAGTATGAACTTATGATACATTTTGTATTAAATAATTTAAAGGGCGTTACGGCCCACTAATTTTTTAAGATATACCTGAGAGTTCTTTATTACATGATTTTTAATGGTTTATATAATCTATAAGGTAGCATTGCTTAAACTTTCATATTTAAATTCTTAAACATCAACTTGGACATCACCAACCAAATTTGCATTTCCACCGGCGAAAAGTTTGGATATTTTGCCGTTTTCAAGGTGGAGATCAACTTGGATTAAACTTTTTGATGGCGTTTCCATAAACTTGCCCTGTTCAATTAGATAGGCAGATTGCGGTTTGTCGAATGCAAACAGGTAACAGGCCAGAGGACCGGCTGCCATACCAGTTGCTGCTTCTTCCAGGATGCCATAGGCCGGGGCAAACATGCGCGTTGTAGCATCAAAATGCGACGGTGCTGCTGTGCTGAAAACGTAATAACCAATAAGGCCATACTTTTCAGAGATAGTAGCGATTACCTCGTAATCCGGACGTAAATCACGTAACACATTTTCATCAGGAACCCTGATAATCAAGAAGGAATTGCCTGTATCAACTATCAATGGCCGGCTTTCTTCAAAAGTATTCACCAATTGCAAGGATTTGGCAACAACAGGGAGATCACTGTCTTCCAAATCGATAAATTTTGGCGCATTTTGCTGCATAAATACCTTGTCTCCAACAAGAAGAATGTCACGACAGCCGTCAATTGTTTCCTTAGTGTATTTATCCTTTTCATCAATTTTTCCAAGCTGTTGCAGGAATGAAAAAGCTGCTATCGTTGCATGTCCGCAATGTGCTATCTGCCTGGAAGGCGTAAAGAAGTCCAGTTTAAAGTCTGCAATTTCCGAAGAGCTTATGAATACAGTTTCTGATACGCCGGCCTGGCTGGCAATTCGTTGTTTGTGTTGCAATGATAGGTCGTCCGCATTTAAAACAATTCCGGCGGGATTACCACCTGCCCCATTGCTGGTAAAGGCATTAACAATTTTTATTTCCATACCGCAAAAATAAACCGGTGCATTTGCGTCAACGAACACATAGGTTATGAAAATTCATTAACCTATGTTAATTTTAGGTTTGCAATGCTATTATGGAAACTGGCTTGTTACATCCACTCATCAATCATTTACAATGTCGAGGTGTCGTGCTCACAGACGCCGATATTCAAAGTCTGTCGCAGACATTCAGATACCGGAAATACCGCAAAAACCAGTATCTGTTACAGCAAGGCGATATGGCCCGGTATGAAACTTACGTTTTAAAAGGCATGCTTCGTACTTATCTGGTTGATAGAAAGGGCTTGGAGCATGTCATGAAATTCAGCCCGGAGGACTGGTGGGCCGGGGATTTGTATAGTTTACATATGGAAAAACCGACCAGTTACAATATAGATTGCCTGGAAGACACTGAAGTTTTACAAATCACCCGGGATGATCTCGAAATGCTAAAGAAGGACATTCCGGGATTAAACGATTATTACCAGATACTGTACCGTAATTCCGTAATTGCTTATAACAAGAGGGTCGCTTCTTGGCTTTGCAATTCAGCAACCGAACGTTATGTTGAATTTATCGAGCGATATCCTGACATTGACCGGCGTGTTTCCAATCATCAGATAGCATCTTACCTGGGCATAGCCCCTGCAAGTCTCAGCCGGATAAGAGGGCAGTACTTCAAATCAAAAACTTGATTGGCGAAAATGCTTATGTCGAGATCCAGGGAAGGAGACAATGCATAGCACCACATCATTGACATCGCTTTCCTTATATGATATTTTTATCAATTTAATGATCTGGTCCCTGTCACTTGCATGAGAAAAACCTGTATTCTTTAAAAAATTAGTACACTTTTTAACCTGAAAGGTATTACCGAGCGAGTACAAAGGCTTAATAATATTTTTTCAGATCCACCATGAGCAAAAATGGACGAAGATAAATTAAGCTTTCGACTTTCTTTTTCTTTATACGTTGAACTGCATAGTCTATGCCGAAAAGAGCTGTAAGTTTTTTATAGCTTTGTGATATATCGAAACTACGGTCTCTTTGATTATTGCCCCTGAGTTGGATACCAATTGGTTTAATAATCCTAACAGAACTTTCTGCAAAGTCATGCTTCAGTCTGGCCGTGATCAATACAGAGTCTAGTCCACTTGAAAAAAGCGATTTTCCTAACTCCTTGTCGCTAAAAGAGATAGTAATAGACTTTCTGGCCCCAGGAGCATTGTTATAGTTAATCTCCAGGGCTAAAGAATATATGTTCACTGAATCTTTAAATTTCTTCAAGCCGTGATTTAAAGACTTTAACAAGAGTGAATCTATAATCGAATCTAATTTTGCAGGACTTTGTGAGAAAACGCGAGAATCTAATGTTAGGGACACAACACTAACAATTAAAATAACCAACGATCTTACTGTTTTTCTTATGGACATGGCATAATTTCTTTAGTTCCAATGATATGTTCCCCGACAATTGATTCAAGTTGATCCTTACTTAGATCTAGGATTGCCATTTGCATCCAAACCAATCTGAGATACCAGCGTATTTTCCATACTTGAAGTACCTTCACACATCAAAGGCCTTCTTCTGCCACTGCTCCCCGATGGGCCCGTACATAGTTATCCGCGGTTAAGGTGAACTCCTTTCATTGCCCTTCAAAAAGATCAACACCTTTAGGTCACTCTCCACCTTCCGCTAATTCTCCGAGCATCTTTGTTAGATAGCAGCGTTTTTGCATGATCACATAAACCATTGGCCCTCCCGCTGCAACTATCCTCTATCATCAATAGACAGGCATGCAAGATCTCTTTTGGGATAAGTCAAAGAATTTGGCTAAGATTATCAAATGTAAAGCTAGGCTCAACCTCGAGGGTATTAAACACACCTATTCTGCTAAGTGGATTACTTTAATTTTGTTTGATATGAGTTTGTGTTGTTTTGTCGGTCTATTTGCCAATACAAAAAATACAATCTTTGATTACAAAATAGTTACAAATCAAAAGAAACAAGTGAAGCTCATAAATTATTGATTTTACAATATAGATTAATGAGTAACGCTTGTGGAAAACTTCTAACATTTGAGCAAATGAATATTATTATCACATAAAATCTGCACACTTTAGGCGCCTCGCAAATCGTCACACAAAATGGATATAGCGGTTTGGTAAACTGGACTGATTCAATCAAATAAGCTCTTGTTTCCAAATTGTCCATGAAAACCCATTTCTAACATTCATAACTTACTTTTAATTCATACGTGTCGCCCAGCTCCCATCACAAAAAGGATCCTTTGGCTTTTAAATATGTTGTTGTCGCCCCAAGAAAAATCAAGGCTTATTCAGCGTGAGATTTCCGGATAAGTGAAGACAAAGATACCCAACTTCAAAAGCGAACGATTTTATGGTTCTCAATGAAGACGTGCATTCCGTGAGGTACTAATTCCCGATGGTGGCTTTCTCTTTTTATAGTATTTGTGTTTCTTTGCTTACAAGGATGTGTCAAGCTTAATTCTAAGCACACTATGTCACCAAAAGACGCAAACCAAACTGAATCTAAAATTCGGAATTGGCTTTCTGACAGTTCTCATGGAAATAC
Organism: Pedobacter sp. SYP-B3415; assembly: GCF_004138205.1. GTDB lineage: Bacteria > Bacteroidota > Bacteroidia > Sphingobacteriales > Sphingobacteriaceae > Pedobacter. The sequence continues at coordinate 2,788 of NZ_RXNQ01000011.1, read as the reverse complement.
TCTTAGAGAACATCTCGTCCGTTCAATAGAAAAGTATGCTGCTTACGACAAAATATCTATCAGAACGAATAAATATGGTGAACGAACAATTGCAATACCTATCAGTAGCGAAATAAACTCTTTGCTAATCACTGATAAAAAGGCTCAGGCGTATTTGTTCATCGTAGAAACTACGGAAGACAAAACAAAGTCAGCAGCGATAATAACATATCTCCCCGAGGGGTCAGCGAAAATTAATGAGGCTAGCATTCATAACGTAATGTATGCCGGACCTGTGGAAGCTTCTGGGGTGTACAGCATCTTTAATCTGAAAGGCAGGTTGTCTTGCAAACTCGGTTTCAAAGATTCCAAAATGACAATGCGCGCACATGTTTGGCGAAGTGATGAAATTAGTCAAGATGAGGAATTACTTGCGAAGGCTAAAAAAATAAAAAAGGGTAGGATAAAAGGGCAGGACAATAAAGTCGCCGCGTGTACGGAGTATTACCTTGTCACAACTACACTATGGACTGATGGTACAACGATAACAGAAGTTGAATATCTTGCAACCATCTGCGATGATGAAGACGCCGGTGACGGCGGCGGATCTGGCGGCGGAAATGCTGAAGAGCCGGATGAGCCAGAAATAGAAATACATATCCAGGGTTCGTTCAGTGAAGAAGGAACGGATTTCACAGACGACGATTTTGGATCCCTTGAGGGGCTTGGAAGTGGTGGCGACACTGGAGGTGGCGTAGGAACAATTGATGATAGTCCAAATCCTGGGCATTGATTTAGCCAAGATTATCTGTTCAATTACACTTACGATGTATATACTTCGCATAAAACGCCACTTTATAAATTGAAGTTGGCCCGAACAACAAGCCGACTGCGCACCCCGCTAATTTATATTATCATCAGGTTCAAACAGGTTAGGTGACGAGAAATATAGCTATCTTCGGTTGGACCTCTAATGGTGAAACACAAGTCGGTCCGCACCATGTCGAACTCACTTGGCCTCGTGGTGTGAATTGGCGTTATACATTTCATGATTTGAATTATACAACATCTAGAAATACGGCACTTATGCATAAAAAGACCGTTAACATGCGACGGTCGATGTGAAGTCTGTTTAAGTGAAGTTGCTTATGTGATTTCAGCAGTACAACCGTATATTACCAGCATTAATTGCACAAGCGATAACTGGAATTCGATCTTATCGCCCGCCACTATCTCTGCATAAAATGAAAATCCTGTCCTATGACACGCATCCCATTATGTTCAATCCGGTCTCAATCTTATCAACCGTTGGTTTCACCGTTTGGGCTTGATTCGGTTCCACCTTGTCACCGGCGGAGATAGCATGGACTTATAAGTAGAAGCAATCCAAGCATCTCGCTGTATGCTTAAAAAAGGCGGCGTTATCGTAATTAGACATTTATCACGAAAGCACTCTTAAATCTTTTCAACAATAGGAATCCAAACTGTCAATGAGAGTTTTTTTTATTACATATTTTGTGTTCTTGTCGATAGGCTGTGCTGCTCAACGACCTCTTAAACCGGGATCGTTTAGCGTTTCGACAAGATCTGTAATCATCACAGAAAGCAGCTCACCGGACAAAAAAGGTCTTTTTGGCGTAAGATTTCCAGATAAGTACGACAAGGGATTCCCAAAGTCAAAAGTAGATGCTTTCCGTGTTAGAAAAGAAGATATTCATTTTAGTGAGGAACAGGTGAGAGAAATCGTTGCTAAAACCTTCCGGTCAAAGATCAAAAATGTAGGACATTCCATGGTAATCATAGCAGTAAACATCAAATTTGAACAAGACGGCCGTGTGGCATCAATTATTTACTCAGTAAGCGACAAATTTGCAGTAGTTACTATCGAAGATTTGGCGACTATAGACAAAGAGCTTCGGGAAGATTTGAAGGCAACGTTTTCAGGCAAGGACTATTTGGATCATCAAATAATTTCATACCCGATAATTCGAATCGACCTTTGCGAGTAAGAAGAGACTCCCCTATCTTGACAGAGTTTGATCAGCGCTGTTCTCAAACTGTTCATTTAGACAAAGTCCTCGACAAAAACATACTGGATAGAGCTTCAACGCCTCACTATGTATAATAAACCATCTCCTACTCATGAACCGTCATATTTTCAAATGGGTCAATGCAATCATTTGCAGGCGGTTGCAGATGCCAATAATAGCCATACATCCTCGAATCGGTCGCGGTGTTGACATTGCGCTCGCGATTATCATCATGGAGACAGGGGTTTGATTTCTGAGGGTTCGTTTGTGCGTACAACACCATACGTAGGTGAGAATAGACGTTTTCGATAAGCTTGAAATATCGATCTTCGAAATCTTCGGGGAGGTAGCTCTGCCGAAATTCAGGATTGAGAATAACCCGTCACTATTTAACATAGTGTTCAAATTGGCAAATACGCTGGGGTTGTTGCCAATGTTCCGTTTTGAGTTATCTTATTTACGGTATCTTCTACTGGACAATTCCCTAGTTGATTCAATAATACATCAATCAGATAGTGAAAAACCTAATAGTTTACTTTTTAACCTGAAAGGTATTACCGAGCGACTACAAAGGCTTAATAATATTCTTTCAGATCCACCATGAGCAAAAACAGACGAAGATAAATTAAGGTTTCGACTTTCCGTTTTTTTGTACGTTGAACTGCATAGTCTATGCCGAAAAGAGCTGTAAGTTTTTTATAGCTTTGTGATATATCGAAACTACGGTCTCTTTGATTATTGCCCCTGAGTTGGATACCAATTGGTTTAATAATCCTAAC